>JAFLTW010000020.1 GCA_022509085.1 Muribaculaceae bacterium
AAAGGCTATGAGGTGCACGGCACTATCCGCCGCTCTTCCGTCGACTTCCGCGAACGTATCGCCCACCTTGAGGGCACCCCAAATTTCCACCTCCACTACGCCGACCTCGGCGACTCCCTCAGCATCATACAGGTGCTCAACAAGGTGCGCCCCGACGAGGTCTACAACCTCGCAGCCCAAAGTCACGTCCAGGTATCGTTCGATTCCCCGGAGTTTACCGCCGACGTAGACGCCACAGGCGTCCTCCGTATGCTCGAGGGCATACGCCAGGTGGGCCTCGCCGACTCTTGCCGATTCTACCAGGCCTCTACCTCCGAGCTCTACGGCAAGGTGGAAGAGGTGCCCCAAAACGAGAAAACACCCTTCCACCCCTATTCTCCTTACGCCGTGGCTAAGCTCTACGGCTTCTGGATTGTGAAGGAATACCGCGAGGCCTACAACATGTTCGCCTGCTCCGGTATCCTCTTCAACCATGAGTCCGAAAGGCGAGGGGAGACTTTCGTAACCCGCAAGATTACCCTCGCCGCCGCACGCATCGCCCAGGGTAAACAGGAGAAGCTGTACCTCGGCAACCTCTCCTCACTGCGCGACTGGGGCTATGCCAAAGACTATGTGGAGTGCATGTGGCTCATCCTGCAGCAACCCAAACCCGACGACTATGTGATCGCCACCGGCGAACAGCACTCCGTGCGCGAGTTCTGCCTCCTGGCATTCAAACGGGCCGGCATCGACCTCGTGTTTGAAGGGGAGGGGGAAAACGAGAAAGGCATCGACAGGAAGACGGGGAAGGTGCTCGTCGAAGTATCTCCCGATTTCTACCGCCCCACCGACGTGGTAAACCTCTGGGGAGACCCCTCGAAGGCCATGAAGGAACTGGGCTGGAACCCTACCGCCAAAACCTCGTTCGAACAGCTCGTCAACCTTATGGTGGATGCCGATATGGCCAAGGTGGCTGTGGAACGGGCCGGCGAACACGTGAAGACAAACCTCGAGGAATTCCTCGAGAAGGGTATCGTAAAATAACTCTCCTCCCACCATCAAAATGCAGATTATCCTTCTTTCCGGCGGCTCGGGTACGCGCCTTTGGCCCCTCTCCAACGATGCGCGCTCCAAGCAGTTTCTGAAGATTATCCCGGCGCCCGACGGCTCCATGGAGTCGATGATCCAGCGCGTGGTGCGCCAGCTTAACCATGCGGGCCTTGACGCGCCCGTAACCATCGCCACAGGAGCCAACCAGCAAGACTCCGTAATCTCGCAACTGGGAGAGGCGGTAAACCTCGTGGTCGAACCCTCCCGCCGCGACACATTCCCGGCTATCTGCCTGGCTTGCGAGTTCCTCGCCAGGCAGAAGGACGTGTCCCGCGACGAAGTGGTGGTCGTGATGCCCTGCGACCCCTTTACCGAACAGGACTATTTCGATGCTATACGGCTGATGGCCAAGGGCGTGGAAGATGGTGCCGCACAACTCGTGGTAATGGGCATCAACCCTACTTACCCCTCGGCGAAATACGGCTACGTCCTCCCGGCCACACCGGCTCAGGCAGACACGCCCGACAAGTCCAATCCGGTAGTCCCGGTGCGCGAGTTCATCGAGAAACCCGACGTGCCGCGTGCCGAGGCCCTCATCCGCGAGGGCGCGCTCTGGAATGGCGGCGTCTTTGCGTTCCGCCTGGGCTTCCTTCTCGATCTTGCAGAGAAGTATGTGAAGGCCGACTCCTACGAGCAGGTGCTCGCCAATTTCTCGGCTTTCCCGAAGATAAGCTTCGACTATGAGGTGGCCGAGAAGGCCTCCTCGGTAGGCATGGTGCGCTATAACGGTTTCTGGAAAGATCTGGGCACATGGAACACGCTCACCGACGAACTGGCCCAGCATACCTTCGGCAATGTCGTAGCCGACGAGACGGGCTCAAATACACATGTCTTCAACGAACTCGGTATTCCGCTCCTATGCCTCGGCACGCAAAACCTCATAGTGGCAGCCTCGCCCGACGGTATCCTCGTCTCCGAGAAGGGGAAGAGCGAGAACATCAAGCTCTTCGCCCAGCAACTGAAACAACGACCCATGTTTGAGGAACGCCGATGGGGTACCTACAGCGTGATCGATTTCGTGGAGTTCCCTAACGGTACCGCCTCCCTCACCAAGCGACTGACGCTCAACCCCGGTTGCGCAATCAGCTACCAGCGACACACCCACCGCGATGAAATATGGAATTTCATCGACGGCGAGGGCATCTTCGTGCTCGACGGTGTCTCGCGTCCCGTAACACGAGGCGACTCCGTGGTAATCCCCGCAGGCCATAAGCACACCCTGAAGGCCGTGACGCCCCTTACCTTCATCGAGGTGCAGAACGGTAGCCTCCTGATTGAGGAAGACATCGAGCGTTTCCCCTTCTCCTGGTAACTGCCCCCGGCAACCTCTTTTAGGCCTCAACACCACTAAATCTCAGGCCCGGCTCTTGCGCATCACCAACATATTTTGTAACTTTGCGTGTTATTTCCAACATACTTTTCCCTAACATCCATCCTTTATGGATAACAAGCATATACCTTTCTCTCCCCCGGATATGACCGAGGATGAAATCCTCGAGGTTGCGGAGGCCCTGCGCTCCGGCTGGATCACGACGGGACCCAAAACCAAGGAGTTCGAGCGCAGGATTGCCGACTACTGCCAGACCGCGCGCTCTGACGCCGACGGAACCCCGCTGCCTTCCGTCGTGTGCCTCAACTCGGCAACGGCCTGCATGGAGATGGCTCTGCGACTGCTCGGCGTAGGCCCGGGCGACGAGGTGATCGCCCCCGCCTACACCTACACGGCCACGGCAAGCGCCGTATGCCATGTGGGCGCGCGACCCGTTATGGTCGACTGCGCCCCGGACTCATATGAGATGGACTACTCCAAGGTGGAGGAGGCCATCAATGAACGCACTAAGGCGGTGATGCCCGTTGACCTGGCCGGTATCGTGGCCGACTACGACAAGGTGTTCGAGGCCGTGAACCGTAAGGCCAATCTCTTCTACCCGGCCAACGATCTACAGAAGGTCTACGGCCGCTGCGTAGTCATTGCCGACGCAGCCCACGCTTTCGGAGCAATGAGGAAGGGCCGAATGTGTGGCAGCATCGCCGATTTCACTTCCTTCTCGTTCCATGCGGTGAAAAACCTCACCACGGCCGAGGGAGGTGCCCTTACATGGCGAGCCACAGAGGGTCTCGACGACCGTGCCCTCTATGCCCGGCTGCAGCTCCTCTCGCTCCACGGCCAAAACAAGGACGCGCTGGCCAAGACGAAGCTGGGTGGCTGGGAATACGACATCGTGGCACCCTACTACAAGTGCAACATGACCGACATCATGGCAGGCATCGGCCTGGCGCAGCTGCGCCGCTATCCGGCCCTGCTCGACCGCCGTCGGCAGATTATAGAGCGCTACAACGCCGCCCTCGAAGGGCAGCCCGTGGAAGTGCTCCACCATTACGGAGACGAACACAGCTCGAGCGGACATCTCTACCTGGTGCGCCTGCTCAACGCCGACGTAGAGAAGCGCAACGAGGTGATTGAGAAGATGGCCGAGAGGGGCGTGGCTACAAACGTCCACTACAAACCCCTCCCCATGATGACCGCCTACAAGGCCATGGGCTACGACATCAAGGATTTCCCGAATGCCTTCGACCGCTACCGCAACGAGATTACTCTCCCCCTGCATACCCGCCTCACTGACGACGACGTAGACTATATTCTTGAAAACTTCATTCCGCTTATCCCGAAATGAATTATCTCTCGAATCTCCTCGGATCTTACTTCTCGCGAAACGCCCTCCCTTACTGGGGGGTGCTGGTGGTGGACTGCATCTGCGTCTTCCTGTCAGGTATCGCCGCATTCGCCATCAACCATGGACTACGCGATGTCTACGATGCATCGTGGGCCCTCCTGCTCGTGACGCTGGTGATGGTGTTCTGCTACGGTATCGGTTTCAAAATTTTCCACACTTACCGCGGTGTGGTGCGCTACTCCTCGTTTAAAGACCTGGTGAACATCTGCCTGGCCGTAATAGTCGGTCTGGCCATCACCATCCTGGTGGAACTCCTTACCGGACTCGGCCACCAGTACGTGCTGCTGAAAATCGGCGACATCGTGCTCACCGGTCTGCTGGTAATCTCAGTGATGTGGCTCATCCGTGTGATGCTCAAGTCGGCCTACGACTCCGTAATCGGTCGCGAGCGCACCCAGAATGTCTTTATCTACGGCGTGAAGTATGGCGGCGTGGCAATCGCCAAGAGCATCAACGCACAACACAACTCCACATACCGCATACGCGGATTCGCAACCAACGAGCCGGACATCCACGGGAAATATCTGATGGGCCATAAGGTGTATCATTTCGGTCCCTCACTTATTGCCGACATGAAGCGTGAGAATGCCCGAATTCTCCTCGTATCGCCTATCGTGATGGACAAGCTCCATGAGAATGACGACACGGTAAACGCCCTTATCGATGCCGGCATTAAGATTTTCGTGATGCCGAAGGCACGCGAATGGGACGGCAAGGGCGACCTGGACATCAACGAGATGCGCCAGATCGAGCTTACCGACCTGCTGCCGCGCGACACAATAGAGATTGATATGAAGGCGGCCGCCGATATGCTCGAGGGCAGGCGCGTGCTCATCACCGGCGCTGCCGGCAGCATCGGCTCCGAAATCGTTCGTCAGGTGGCCCAGTTCGGCCCCTCGGAACTCATCCTTATCGACCAGGCCGAGACGCCCATGCACGATATACGCCTGATGATGCATGAGCGCTGGCCCCAGGTGAAGGCCGTGACTATCGTGGCCGATATCGCCGACCCCGCCGTGATGCGCCGCATATTCCGCGAGCATCAGCCGGAATACGTGTTCCACGCTGCTGCCTACAAGCATGTCCCCATGATGGAAGACAATCCCTACGGGGCCGTGGTAAACAATGTGAAGGGCACAAAGATTGTGGCCGACCTGGCCGTGGAATACCGCACCCGTAAGTTTGTGATGGTATCCACCGACAAGGCCGTCAACCCCACCAACGTGATGGGGGCATCGAAACGCATATGCGAGATCTACGTCCAGTCGCTCGACAAGGCAGTGAAGGATGGCGATGTGAAGGGCGTCACGCAGTTTGTAACAACGCGTTTCGGCAACGTGCTCGGCTCCAACGGTTCCGTGATACCCATCTTCCAGGAGCAGATCCGCAAGGGCGGTCCCGTGACGGTGACCCACCCCGAGATCATACGCTATTTCATGCTTATCCCGGAGGCCTGCCGCCTTGTGGTGGAGGCCGGTACGATGGGCCGCGGCGGCGAACTCTACGTCTTCGATATGGGTGAGCCCGTGAAGATTGCAGACCTGGCCCGGCGTATGATCCGCCTCTCGGGCCGCAACGATATAGAGATTAAGTTTACCGGCCTGCGCGACGGCGAGAAACTCTACGAGGAGGTGCTCGACGACAAGGAGACTACCTTGCCTACATTCCATCCCAAAATCAAGATTGCGAAGGTGAGGCAGTATGACTACGCAGTGGTGAACCGTGATATCGAAAACCTGGTAGACGACGCGGCCGGCTGCTCCGATATGGAGATTGTAGGGCGCATGAAACGCATCGTCCCGGAGTTCAAGAGCCAACACTCGAAATACCAGGCCCTCGATGCCTGAACACAATAAACCGGCTTTTACCCGTGCAAGACGATGCGGGGCCGAAAGCCTAAATCTTAACCAGAAACTTAGGGAGAAGCTGCCGCTCGCAGGCAGCAAACTTTACAAGATAGGATTTTGCAGCTGAATCGTAGGATACGACGGTGCCCTCGCCGAAGACCTTGTGTCTGACACGCGTGCCCCCTTTCCATACCTCTTCGTCGGCCGTATAGACTTCTGCATTCAGAAGCTGTACGGCCGTCTTTGTTCCCTCCAGCAGCTTCGGGTCGGGATTCCCCTCTATCTCCAGCAGGGTAGGGTCGATCTCGGCGATGAACCTGGAGGGATACTTGTGTGCGCCCGTGTCGTTCATGAATCCCTCGGACTCCGACAGATACAGGATATCCTCGGCACGCGTCACGGCCACATACATGAGCCTGCGCTCCTCTTCCTCGCCATCCTTGCGTCGCTCGCGGATGGAGCGATGGTTAGGGAACGTACCCTCCGTGAGCCCCACGATGAAGACCACCGGAAACTCCAGCCCTTTCGACTGGTGGATGGTCATGAGCCTTACGTTGGAGCCGTCGCGCTCGAAGTCGGGGTTGGTGTAGAGTGAGATCTCCTGCAGGTAGTGGTCGAGCGTGGCGTCGCTCTCGTCGTAGCGCGTCAGTTCGAATTCCTTCATGGAGGCCACGAGCTCTGCTATGTTCTCCAGCCGTTCCTCCTCCTCGTCGGTGCGATACATGTCGCCGAGGCCCGAGAGGTTCATCATCCTGTCGGTGAGCTCGCCCACAGGGATGGTGGGAGCCAGAATACGCAGCTGCTCTATGAGGTTGATGAAGGTGCGCACCGCGGGCCTGTTGAACGGCTTCACCTCCTCCTCCACGAGTGCCTTGAGTGCCGTGTAGAGCGGAAGCCCGCGCTGCTCCGCCTCCTTGCGAAGGAGGTTGACGGAGTGCTCGCCGAATTTGCGCGGCGGGAGGTTGACGATGCGCGCGAAGGCGATGTCGTCGGTGTCGGAGGCTATAACCCTCAGGTAAGAGATAACGTCTTTTATCTCCTTGCGCTCGAAGAAGCGCACGCCTCCCCACACGGTGTAGGGTATCTTGCGCTTCAGCAGCGCCTGCTCTACCTGCCGGGAGAGGAACGAGGCGCGATACACCACGGCGAAGCCGGAGTAGTCCATCCCTTTGGCCGCCTTTTCCTCTATCGTCTCGGCTATCTGTGCCGCCTCCTCCTTCTCGCTCTTGCAGTGGCGGTAGACCACCTTTCGCTCGTTGAGACGAAGCGTGAAGAGCTCCTTGGGAACCCTGTTTTTGTTGTTTGCGATTATCGAGTTGGCGGCGTCGAGTATGTCGGGTGTCGAACGGTAGTTCTGGTTGAGGATGATGTCCGTGTCGGCCTCAAACCCCACGAAGATGGCCGGATTGCCGCCACGCCATTCGTAAATGGCCTGGTCGGGATCCCCCACCACGAAGAGGTTGTGGTGGTAGCCCTCAAGGATCTTCAGCAGTTTCCAATCGTCGCCGCTGAGGTCTTGCACCTCGTCTACCATTATATAGTTGAGCTTGCGCGTCCAGTAGTCTCTGGCCTCCTTGAAGTGGGTGAGGATGTAGACGGTGAAGTAGAGAAGGTCGTCGAAGTCGAGTGCGTACGTCTTCAGCTGAAGCCGTATGTAGCGTATTATGGCGTCGGGACACTGGTCGCTGCTCCCGGGGAGCAAATGCTTCTGGATGTAGGCGTCGGGGTCGTAGCCCTTGAAGGCGGCCACCTGTTTCAGAAAGCGCTCGGCCGTGGTCTTCTTGCGGTCGATGCCCCATTCCTGCATCGTCAGCTTGGCCAGGCTCTTGGCGTCTTCCTCGTCGATGATGGTGAAGTTTTTGGGGTAGCCTATCCTGTAGATCTCGCGGCGCAGGAATTTCACGCAGAAGCTGTGGATGGTGCAGACGAAGTCGTTGACGCTGCCGCTGTCTACCATCGTGGCGATGCGTCGCTTCATCTCCTGGGCGGCCTTGTTGGTGAAAGTGAGGCAGAGTATGTTGGAGGGGGAGACGCCCAGCTCGTTGACGAGATAGGCGAAGCGATGGGCCAGCACACGGGTCTTGCCCGACCCGGCGCCGGCTACGACGCGCACGCGTCCCTCCGTGGCCTCTACGGCCTCTATCTGCTTTTTGTTGAGTTCCATATCAAGGCGGCTGCCGTGGCCGCTATCCCTTCTTCTCTTCCGGTGAATCCCAGACGCTCAGTAGTGGTGGCCTTTACACTCACGGCTCCAATCTCCACTCCCATATCGGCGGCAAGCGTCTCGCGCATCCTGTCGATGTAGGGGCGCATCCTGGGAGCCTGGGCCACGATGGTGATGTCGACGTTGCCTATCGTGTAACCGGCCTCCGAGAGCCTCCCTACGGCCTTGCGGAGCAGTATGCGGCTGTCGATGTCCTTATATTTCATGTCGGTGTCAGGGAAGAGCGCGCCTATGTCGCCGAGAGCCGCTGCTCCGAGCAGGGCGTCGATGAGGGCGTGGATGCCCACGTCGGCGTCGCTGTGGCCCAAAAGCCCGCGGGAATGCGGAATCTCCACGCCACACACTATGAGCCTGCGGTCTTCAGCAAGCCTGTGCACGTCGTATCCGAATCCGATCCTTGGCGTCATCCTTATCTTCTTCTTTTACCCAACAGGTCGCGAAGGCCGTCCATATCGAAGGTGAGTGTAAACCTCAGTGTCTGGTCGAGCGGTGAGCTCTGGGCAGTGGCGAGCATGTAGGAGGCGTCGAGCTGCACTACGTTGAGCGAGAAACCGGCGCCGAAGGCGAAGTAGCTCCTGCCGCCCTTCGAGGCGTCTTCGTAGTTGTAGCCGGCGCGTACGAAAAACTGCTGGTTGTAGGTGTATTCGGCTCCAACCGACACGTTGATCTCCTTAAGCTCCTCCTTGGCGCCGCCGGGGGCGTCGGTGAAGCTCTTGAAGATGCCGGTGAAGGGGCTCATGGTGTCCCATTTGTCTACTGCGTCATAGTATTCCTGCTGCCCCTCGGGGGAGTCCATGTCGTAGTCGCTCATCCTCGGCTTGGTGGGCACGAGCAGCTTGTTGAGGTCGAGACCGATGGAGAGTGAGTGGTAGTCGGCAAGCGGGAACATGAAGTTGGCGCCGAGCCTGAGGTTGGTGGGCAGGAAGGCGTGGGTTGCGCCGTGGTCGTAGCTTACCTTCGTACCGATGTTGGAGATGTCGAAACCCCATGAAAACTGGCATTCGTTGCGCCCTACCATAGGGTAGGTGACGAAGTAGCCTGAGAGGTCGGCCGAGAAGGCGTTGGCCGCAGTGTTCGACTCTCCGGTATAGGCGTCGTCATACGAGAGGTCGGAGAGGATGTAGCGCAGCACGACGCCCATGGAGAATTTCTCGGAGAGCTTGCGCGAATATCCGAGGTCGAAGGCGAATTCGTAGGGGTTGATGGTCTGGGCCACGCCTGCCGTGGCGGCGTCAGACATCGTCACCTCGCCAAGCGAGAAGTAACGGAACGAGGCTGAGAGGGCCTGGTTGTCGCCGCTGCCGAGCTTCCAATAGCCTGACAGGTTGGCAAGGAAGATGTCGTTGACTATCTTGCGGAGCCAGGGGGTGTATGAGAGCGAAAGACCTCCCGTGGAGTAGGCGAAGGCATATTTGGAGGGGTTCCAGAATTGGGAGTTCATGTCCGGGTCGGTGGCCGCGCCAAGGTTGCCCATACCGCTGCCGCGGGCGTCGGGGGCGATGCTCAGTGTCGTTACGCCCGTATTCACCGGGTTGAAGTCGTTGTCTTTTATGTCGTTCTGTGCCATGGCAGGGGCGGCGAGCGCCATGCCAAGCATCGCTGCTGTTATCTTCCTGAATATGCTCATCGCTTGTTAGTTGCTTTGTTGTGTTGTTTGGGTATTTCCGGGGCTTATATCACCGGTATGTCGATCGTGTCGGAGTGACCCTTGAAGTCGCCGCTCCCCCGCTCTATGATGTAGGCTTTGTAGTGTCCGGGTTTTACCTTGGCTCCCGTGGAGTCGGTATGGTTCCACTCGGCGGCGCCTCCCTTGAAGTCGGCGCTCCACACCTGGTTGCCCTCGGACGAGAGGATTATGAGGGTGGCCTGAGCCGGGGTCTCAGCCGATGTGAGGGCTATGCGCGTGGCCGTAGCGCTGCTCGTCAGGTCGCGCTCTATCACGTATTTGGCCGCGCCGGGCTGATATGTGAAGAGGAATTCGGTCTCGGCGCTGTTGCCTGCCGCATCCTTCACCTTGAGGCGTGCGGAGTGGGTGCCGTAGCGGAGGCCGTCGATCAGTACGTTCTTGCTGTAGGCGGGGCGTCCCTGCTCCATTACGGGCTCCACGAAATGGGCTTCGCTCCGCTCGCGGCCGTCGATGTAGAGGAACAGTCCCTTGGAGAGGGGACTCTTGGAGAGGTTGAGCGCCAGATTGTCGCTAACGGTAAGGGAGATGGAGCAGTCGTCGGGGTTGAAGCTGAACTCCTCGATCTTGGGTGCGATCCTGTCGGCAGTCTCCGTAGAACCGGCTGATTCATTACCCACGAAAATCTTGTAGGCGGCGCCGGCTCCCTTTTTGGTGGTCGGGTCGTAGGCCGTGAAGTAGAGGAGCACCTGCTTGCCGCTGAATCCGGAGATCGACTGCGGGGCGTGGAAGTCGACGGTGAAGCTGCCGTTTTTCACCTGAGCCACACTCATCGTTATCTGCGAGTCGCGGTAGGTGAACGTCAGGCCGTCGGGATCCTCACCCGTCTGCACGTTGCCTGCGAGCACCGTCACCTCGGGCTCGTTGATGCGGAGCACGAGCTCGCCGTTAAACGATGTGTCCGTCTGCCCCTGCGGGTTTACGACCGTGCCCTTGAAGCTGAATTTCTCTCCAGGGGTTATCTGCTTCGAGTCGCCCATATTGGTCTGCACGTCGATGCTCTGGTTTATGATGGGGTAGATGAGGGCCGGGTCGCTCAAAAGCTGGTAGGCCAGCTCGTTGCTGTAGGTGGAGTAATGTTTCACTCTTGCATACACCTCGCCGAGAGTAACTGGGTCGGTGTTGTGGGGCGTGCCGTCGCCGTTGCCCTGCTTGTAGAGGCAGCTGAAAAACTGCTTGAAAAACTCGAGGTTCTGACCGCTCCACGTGTCGCGTGCGCTCACGATGGACCCGATGGCGCCGTAGGGGGTGTTGGTGACGATGGTCTCGCCCAGGCCGCGGAAACCGCGGTCGGAGTTGGTGATGAGGCAGCCGCCGAAGAGGGCGAGAGGATGCACGGCGTTGCGCAGCTTGTAGACGTCGCCGGCGTTGAAGAAGTAGCGGTTTAGCCCCATAAACTGCTCGGCGCCGTGGCCGAAGTAGGAGAACATTGAGCAACCCTCGTTGAGCTGGCTCACGAATTTCTTGTGTGCCTCCTCGTTGCCGTAGGCGTCGATCTGTAGGGGTGTGAATATCGTCCCGAAGTTGTCGAGGGTGCGGATGTGGTCGTTGATCTCTTTCACCTGCGCGTCGTGGGTGTGGTTGTCTCCCAGTCCGCCGATGGCAGTATACCTGTTGAGGTAGTAGGCGTGGTCGGTACGCTCCATGTAGTGCCGGAGCTTCTCAACCATTATACGCGCCTCTGACTCGAACTTGATGGGGAGGATGCCGACGCCGACCTGCACGGAGTTGCGCTCATAGTAGTCGGTGCGAAACTTGTCGTCCATCATTCCGTAGAAGTCGTTGATGTTGTGGGCGCCTCGGCTCGTCGAAACCAGGGGCGACTGGAAGGCGATGATGCCCTCCGAAGGGTTGTGCTCGCTCAGAAGTCCGCGGAAGTCGCCGTAGAGAGGACCCAGCAGAAGGAGGTTCTTGGGCTTGCGGTCGCTGAAGTAGAGCATACGCACGAAGCTGCGGTAGGCCATGGGGTCGGGAACGCCTCCGGAGAATTCGTTGTAGCATTCGTCGGTGGTGGCCACCACAACCTCTATGCCGTCATGGCTGCGGTGAAGGTTGGCTATCTCTTCGGCGTAGGGGCGCAGGGAAGGGGTAGAGATTATCACGAAGTCGGCCCCTTTCGTCTTGTAGGAATGAAGGTTCTGGTTTTCAATCCTGCTGTAGTCGGTTTCATATCCGCTTATCTGAAGTTGCGGACGTGTCTTGTCGAACACCACAATCACGGGCACCTTGGTTCCATATTTCACCCCCGCGGTGCTCACAGGACCCTGCTGCGTGAGCCTGAGCCGCTGAGGCTCGGCGGGGTTGGTGACGTCGAGCACCACAAACGATGCCGCGTCAGAGAGCTCCAGCTTGCCGGTGGTCCCCTTGGCGAGGGAGGGGAAGGCAGCGAGCTGCTGGTTGAGTGACTCGCCGTCGGCTCCTTTGAGTGTGGGCACCTTCCGCTCGTAACTTACCACCCAGAAGTCGAGGTTGGCGAAGTTGGACATGTCTGCTGCCTTGAATCCCACGAACACCTTGCCCTTGGCTCCGGGAACACCCACCTCGGCCACCTTGGGCTCGTGGGGGGCATAATAGAGCGATTTGTTTGGCACGAAGGGTGTGCTGAAGTAGTCGGCGGTACCGTCAAAGCCATAGGATACTGTGGCTCCCGTTCCCATATTGTAGTCGGGAAGGTAAATCTCGCAATGCATCACGCCTTTGCTGCCGGCTATGGCGTCGGGCATCGTTACGTCCCAAAGGCGACGTTCGGCTCCCGGAGGACCCACACGCTCGCCCCAGAAGAGCTGACCGGTCTGGGTGGTGTTCTGCACGCTGTCGAGCTCGTGGTAAATGAAGCTTACGCCCGTCTCAAGCGTGGCAGCCGCAGATACATCGTTGGCTACCTCGGCCATCTTCGCCACGTCTCTTGTGTCTGTGAGGAAGTAATATCCACGTCGGGTGTAGATGTTGTTGCTCTTGCGCTGGAAGTAGCCGCCAAGTCCGTAGGCTGTCGATGTCTCGAAGATGATCTCTTCGGGGCCGAGCCCGTAGAAGTAGATACGGTCGTTTTCGTGGATCACCTTTACGGGTGCGAGGTCGTCGGTAAGCACAGGCACTCCGGCGTTGCTTACAAACGATTCCGACAGCGTCCTTCCGCCGCGGCCGTAGACACTCACGGCCTCAGGGTTGGCAAACCCCATCTCGCGCAATGTGGAGTAGGGGATTTCGTATACCCCCGTCTGGTCCACCCCCACTTTTACCCACAGGCCTTCTGAAAGCACGGAGGAGGATGCATAGAAACTTTGGGTGAGCGCCCCGTACATCCCCGCTGTGGCTCCTCCAGCCAGCAGGAGCAATGCGAGCATACGGGATTTGATATTGTTCATCAAGCGTATTTTCATTTTATTTTGTTTTCTATTAACGGAGCTGCATCCCCGAATGTTGCCCGCAGCAGCGTGTCGCGTCGCGCTTCTATCGAGAAGGGGGCAATCGTGGCGAGGATGTCGCCGGTCTTTAGCGTATTGAGTCGAGAGGCCGCGCTGATGGCCTCGGCGAGTGTCGCTTCCCAGTTGGGAAAATTAAGCGTTTCGTTTATGAGGGTCTCCCCGGAAGGGGTAGATGAAGTCAGTGTTAGGTCGATATTCTCCTCCAATGTCTCCTTAGGAACGAAATCCCCGCAGATTATGGAGTAGTCGGCCACGATGTCGCATGCCTTCGGATCCGATTCTTTCTCTATCTCCCTCGCAACATTCAAGGGGAGGATGAAACAGATGGGTGCCACCTCGTCATAATAGCGTGAGGCGAATTTCGGACGGATGGTCTTGCCCACTGACTTCACCGCTGCCGCAATGCCGGGAATGATGCGGCAAGGGGTGTCGTCGCGCACGAAGAGAGGTTTGCCGCTCCTTATCATGGCGGAATCCGGCCATATCATCGTGTTGAGACGGCCGGGTTCTTCTCTCCCTGAACTTTTGTATGCGGCAATTATCTTCATCAGTGGGATATTACGATTTTCTTCGATTTTGATGTGGCCTTGCCTTCGGGTGTCACCACCTTGGCTCGGCAGATGTAGATTCCCCTGCTTACCCTGTTGCCGGCCGAGGTGTTATAGTCCCAGGTGAGGCGCAGGTTGCTGCTGGAGTCGGTGCGGTCGGCGGATGATGTGTGCCATATCCTGATGCCGTTGATGTCGTAGACCTCGAGCTCGCAGTTGAGCGCTGCCATGGGTCTGTCTGACGAGATTATGAATTCCACTCCGTTGCGGTCGGCGTTGAAGGCCGTGGCGATGTCGAATATGTCGGGTTCCTTTATGGCCGCCACGTTGAATTTTATGGTGGCATAGGAGGAGTTGTTGGCACAATCCCACACGGTCAGCGTCAGGTCGTGGTCGCCGGCGGCAATCTCCGGCATCTGGTAGACGAACGAGCCGATACGGTTGTCGAAGAGGTCGGGGGTGTAGAAGTTCATCAGGTCGGTGAAGACGGTCTGGTCGTCGAGAGTGAGCATAAGGGAGTGCCCGATTCCGGCGTCTGAAAGATTGATGCCCGATTCGTCGGAGAATGTGGCATACACCACAGGGGTCTTGTAGCTCACGTCACCGTCCTTGAAGTTCTCCCGGTTGAGGTAGAATGATATGATTTCTGGCCCCGTGTTGTCTTCGGGTGCGTTCTCGTCGTAGCCGTATACGTAGAAGGCCTCCGTTGCGCCGTTGGCCTCGCGTCCGTCGTCGGCCAGGGCATAGAAGGTGAGGCGCCCGGGGGTGAAGTTATTCTCTATCTCGGAGGGCATGTAGATTACGGTTTCCCACTGTCCTTCCTTCACCTGTGCCACTCCGTCGAAGAGTTTGGTCTTTCGGTCGTTGTAGAGTATCACCTTTCCGTTCTCTCCGTTGCCGTTGGTCTCGATCACCCTCTCGGCGTCAAAGAGTTTGAGGTATACGAAGCCGTTGAAGTCGGTGGCCACATTGCCAGCGGCGTCGGCCACGACACCTTTTACCACTGGATTTGAGCGGGCCTCGATGGTAGGAATTTCGGCCTCCTCATCCTCGATGTCTACGTTGTAGATTGAGGTGGCCACCACGTCGTAGCTGTAGACGGGCAGACGCATGGCGGGGTCGCCGAGCAGGCAATAGCGCAGCTTGTTGTCGTCGCTGCCGTTCTGTGCGTTCTTGGTGTTGATGAAGCTGTCGCCGAGCCGGGTGGGGCTTCCGTCGGCATTGCGTGCGAGCGCATATTTGCCATACTGCGCCGAGAAGGGACCGTTCATGTTGATGTAGACGGCACGGCTCGGGCATATCATGGCTATCACTCCGGTGCGCGGGAAGGCCCACATCACTTCGCCGCCGCTGTATTCGTCGGCGTCCCAGCGGGCAAACTCGCACGTGGCCGCGTAGAGCACGGGCAATTTCACGTTGCTGAAGGAGGTGATGTCGCCCCAGTTGAGCAGATGCTCGTGGGTCCAGGATACGGTGTTGGCATGGCCCACATAGCCTATGAGTGCCTGTCCCTCCTCAAATTTCGACATCATCCGCTTCTTGGCGTCGGGATACTCCATGCCTACGCTCGTGAGCTTGCGGTCGTAAGTGTCGAGGTAGAGGCGCTCATACTGGTAGTCGCTCCCCTTTGTGGAGGCCATCATGGAGGCATACATCTTTTCGGTCTGCTCGAGGTGGGCCCCGTTGTCCTGGTCGTCGGCAATGAGCATCACGTTGTTGCGCCAGGCTCCCTTGCCGGGGTCGGTGGAGTAGGCGAGGAGCTTGTCGGCTGCGGCCATGGCCTCCTCGGCACTCCTTACCGGGAAGCGGCCTACGGCAACCTGGATCTTCGACGAACCCATCGACAGGCTTATGTTGTTGTCGTCGAGCATCCCGATGAAGTCGTCGGTGGAATAGGAATTGTTTTCGGTGAAGCCGGTGGGCGACTGCCAGATGGGCACGCGGGGATATCCCGCCTGCTGCACTGTCTGTGTGGCCATCTTGTTGTCGTAGGTGGGCCGCGACATTATCAGGCAGTATTTCAATGTCTGGTTGCCCGTGGCTTCCATATCGCGGTCATACCACATCTTCATTGCCTTGCGGAAGGCGCTGACGTCGGGGGTGCCGCTTGAGAATTCGTTGTAGATCTGTTCGGGAGTGAATACGTAGACGGTCATGTCGTCCTGGTCGCGATGCATCTGCGCCACCTTTTCCGAAGCTGCGAGATACTCCTCGGGGGAGATGATAAGGAGATGGGGAGAGGGCAGGGAGTGGATGTCCTGGTTGGCTACCTTTCCTGCTTCCTCTACCTTGCGTGCCACTTTCGAAGGATTGAAGGCTACATATTCGCGGTAGCCCGGCTCCACTCTGAATTGAGCCTCTCCACCGCTTGTGTTGAATCTTACCTTGCGTGGGGAATGGGCTACCGTCACATCCCATATCTCGGTCTCTGACGTTATGCCTTTCAGCACGGCTTTCACGGCTTCATTTTCGTTGAAGTAGAAGTAAAGCTGATCGGAGGGCATACTGAGTCCGCGCTCGTATTCCACCTCCACGTAGTCAAGTCGGATGAGGTTGATCACTCCGCCTCCGCTG
>JAFLTW010000021.1 GCA_022509085.1 Muribaculaceae bacterium
CCAAAGGTATGCTGCGGCCACCAAACCTCTACATTGTCGTTCCAAACATGAAGCTCGTTCATGAGATCCGAACCGAGTCCGCGGTTATTGTCGTAGTGGTCTCTATAGGAAGTCTGGCCCTTGTAGACCTGCTGCACCCAGAAGTTTTCCCACTCGATGGTTATCTCGTTAACAGCGTTTACGCGCGGTTCCGCTACAGCCTCAAGCACCTTCTGGATCTCTTCCTGAGTAACGTTGGTCGGACGGTCCCAGTTCTGATACCACAGGTTACCGTTCACATCGACGCCACGCGTGCCGCCGGGAGCACTCCAGTAATGGTTGCCCGAATAGGCCACCATCTCGGGAGCTTTTACAATCATGTTGCCGGAGCCGCCAGCAGCGGGTTCATTTTCGTTGGCACATGAGCTCAGGAGTCCTCCGGCGATGACTCCCAACACCAACATCTTCGTTTGGTATTTCTTAAACATAGAATGTAAGTTGGTTCTTTACGTAATAATTTTCTTGTGTGTTCTCTCTCGTATATAGCTTGGTCAGGATTTTTCTCGGGTGAAAAATCGTGCAAAATTAATGATTTGGTACCGTTATAACAAGTTTTAGCCGATTTGTTTCACAAAAATTGGACAAAAAAAGTCTCTTTTTTCGATTTTTAACATTTTTTACGCTTAATTGGAGACTTTTCTAAAGGAAAATCGCCTGTTTTTCCCTCCAGAAACTCTTCCAGACCCCGGAGGGGCAGGAATTCCGGTATCACCGCGGGGGGCTCCGGCAGGTTTTCTGCGCTTGCGCGCAGACAGATGTCGCATCCGAAACGAGCCTTCCCTACCAGCTGCCGTTGCCCGGAGGAGAGTTCCCCACGATGCTCTATGGTGAGATAGTTGATGCACCGCCTCGAGTCCACGCAGCCTCCAGCCTGCAACGCCCCCGTAGGACAAGGGTATCGCCCGTAAGGTTCCTCTATATATATTGGGTTAGCGCCTGTGAAATTACAACTCCCCTCCTCAAGGCTGAGGGTGGTGATGAGCTCGGCGAGAAACACCATGCTGCCTGCTCCGGCCACATTGACATTGCCATGGTTATCGCTGCGGCGTCCTACGCCACACCTCACGGCCCAATAGCGCTCCAGGATGGGCGCCGAGTCGATGCATATGCGCCAGTCGCCTCCCAACTCCCCGGCAGCCTCACGCACCACCCTCTTGAGCCTGCGCCGCAATACTTTATGGTAGTCTTCTCCGAGGGCATACGTGGCCAGTCCCTCCAGGGGGTTGGGTTGCCGGTAGTTGAACGCAACGGAGACGACGCTTCGGGCTCCCGGCAGCAGCAGCCTCGGGTCGCGACGTATCTCGGGGTAGTTTTCCATGTAGGCCATCCCGGCATGGAAGCCGTCGGCAAGCCATTGCTCAAACCGGCGCCAGTCGGTGTCGGCTACGGGCTCTGCCTTTGCCACGCCGCATGCCACTGCCCCCGCCTGGCGCAACAGTTTAGCAAGCAGGTTGTTCATTCACCTCCTCCCTCCGCGGGTTTCTTCTTGCTGCGGCGGTTTCTGCGCCGTTTTTTCTTCTTTTTCTTCACCTCACCCTCGGCGCCGGCAACGGATGCGGCAGACTTGTTCACCTTCGGGGTGGGCGGCATGGGGGGCACGGGTGGCAGCAGGGCCTTTACGCTCTTGATGAAGGGGCGGTCGTACATCAGCCGCTTCAATGCCGTCTCTATCACAGCACCCCTTCCGTGGGTGCGCCGCGGTCGTCTCTCGGGCTTGCCTTCCTTATCCCGACGATCCTTCTCCCGCCTGCTCTCCCCATAGGGAATCCTGATGCGGTGGAACTGCGAGAAGAGGGCGGCAAAACGGGCCTCGAGGGAGTCTTCCTCGCTGCCCACCACCTCGGCCAGCCGCTCGAGGGTGACGTCCCACAGCGTGGGCAACGCGCCGTTCGGACCCACCTCCTCGCGCCGGGTGTGGTCGCGCACCCGGTAGAGGTTGCATAACTCGGGGAGCACGCGGAAGATCACCCCGATCTCCTTCATCTTGCGCAGGAGCTTCACGGGGTCGTTGCTCTCCATCATCTTCTCAAACTCCGTGCTTACCCTCGGTCGGCGCACAATCCTCATGCGCGGGGCGTTGGCCTTCATGGCGTCCCATACGTCGTCGGGGATTTTCCAGCCATATCTCACGGCAAATCGCAGAGTGCGCAGGATGCGTATGGGGTCGTCGCTGTAGGTGTCGTCAGGAGCCATCGGGGTGCGGATGCGCCTGTGCTTTATGTCGTCGACGCCCCTTCCCGTAAGGTCGAGCAGTTCGCCGGTCGTCACGTTCTGATACAAGGAATTGATGGTGAGGTCGCGCCGCTCGCAGTCGTCCATCAAACTGCCGAAACACACCTCGGGGTTGCGGCTGTTCTCGTCGGTATACTGTTCCCTGCGGGTCTGCACCACCTCGATCTCATCGTCGGGGAACGCCTTCAGGCGCAGCCGCGACGAACTGAACCGCCTGTAAAGCGTCGGCGGCTGGAGCGTAAGCCCCTGCTCCTCAAGCCAGAGCGGGAACAGCACACCCCCGTCGGGCACGTGCACGGCAAGGTCTACGTCGTGGATGTCGTGACCCATGAGGCCGTCGCGCAGACAGCCCCCGACTGTGTAGACCTCCCCCTCCCAGCGGGTACCTTTTATCACCTCCCGGAGATAGGAAAGTATTTTCTCGTATTCCTCTATTGTCATAATATGTGTTAACGAAACTGCAAAATTACTCATATTTCGCAATTTTTTAGTAACTTTACCCTCCAATTCTGAAATATTAACCTAACACCCTATACAGAAATATGAAGAAACATATACTCAAGGCCGGTTTTGCCGGCGCTTTGGCATGGGCAGCCATGGGCTTCTCAGCTCTCGCCACCGTTCCCGAAGGCTACTACGACTCCCTCGAGGGTAAGAGCGGCGTGGCCCTGATGCAGGCCGTGCAGAAACTCGCCGCCAACCACGTCGTGATCAGCTACGGCGAGGCCGACCCCAACAATCCCTTCAACCCCGTCACCACCGCCACATGGACCGTCTTCCTGAAGTCTGACACCCGCACCGTCAACGACAACATCGTGTGGTGGGATATGTATTCCGACATCAACCGCCGTGTGCAAGACGGCCATACCGGTCTCAACATCGAGCACAGTGTCCCCAACTCATGGTGGAGCGGAGAGAAAAACGCCGCCTATAAAGACATCCACCACCTCAACCCCTCCGACGCCACCGCCAACAGCGCCAAGGGCAATTACGCCCTGGGAGAGGTGAGCGGTACCACCTACTTCTCCAACGGCGTCTCTACAATCGGTAACCCCAAGAGCGGGCAGGGGGGCGGCTCATCAAGGGTCTACGAACCTGCCGACGTCTATAAGGGCGACTTCGCAAGGGCTTTCTTCTACGTCTTCGCCACCTATCCCGACATCAACTGGCAGCAGGAGACTGCTTATATGTACGACCTCACCTCCAACCTCATGCTCCAGCCGTGGGCTTGCGACATGCTCCTCGCCTGGGCAAAGGCAGACCCCGTGAGCTATAAGGAACTGGAACGCAACGATATAATCTACGCCTACCAGAAAAACCGCAACCCCTTCATCGACTGCCCGCAGCTCGCCGACCATATATGGGGCTCGAAGAAAAACGAAGCCTTCCATTACGCTCTCTACACCCCCGCTAACCCCGACCCCAACTACCCCGGTTGGGACGCTCCCGTGGTGGAGATGATTCCGGGCCAGTGGCAACCCCTCCTCTCGAACGACGAGCTCGATGAGGAGACTACCTACGTACTCGTGTCTCCAAAAGAAAACAAGGCCATGACCTACACACAAGTGAGCACCAACAAGGCCTTCAACCAGTGCCTCTACGGTCCTGACCGCGACCTGAAGACCTATCCCGACGTGCTTACGGCTCTCCCCGAAGAGATCGCCTACATCCACCTGCAGAAGACCGACGGCGACGGCTGGTATGTGGCCGTCCATGACACCGACGACAACTTCGTTGGCTACATCAGTGTCTCCGAAAACAATACCGCAAAGTTGGCCGCCACTCCTACGGCCAACTGCATCGCCGACATCAACATCACCGCCAGCAAGGCAGACATAATGTATCTGGTGAACGATAAGGAGACCTTCCTCAGCTACAACAAGAACAACACACGCTTCGCCTCCTACCCCACCACGTCAAACATGCTCCCCGTAATGCTCTACCGTCCCGTAGACGAACCCCTCTTCGACCCCGAGGAACCGGATGATCCCGAGGATCCCGGCAACGCCGGCATCGGCGGCACGGGTCTCGACGAGAACGCCGACGAGGTGATCACCGCTATCTTCGACATCAACGGCCGAAAAGTCAACGCCTCCTCCGTAAGCGGTCTCGACAAGGGCATCTATATCGTGGTGAGCAACTTCGGAGTGAAGAAGATACGTAGATAAACCAGAGATGAAACCCCTAAGGAATCTCCTGACACGGCATAAGGCAGCTTCGGCTGCCTTAGCCATCATATCCCTCGCCGCCCTGCCGGCCCGGGGAAGTGACCCGCAACCAACCCTGCCGCCGTCCGGAGGTCCCGGACCCCTTCCCATCCAGGCGTTCCGGTTCGGGCTGCCCCAAACCCCGGAGCTCCTGCTGCGCCGGCTGGCCGACTTCCCCGCCTCAGCCCTCACCGACGCCGAGCGACTGATGCTCGCCGACTGGTATTTCTACCAAGGCGACTACCCGCGTGCCCTCGAGCTCTACAACGACCTCCGGACCGACGCCTTCAGCGGCGACACCCGCTCCGGAATGCTCTACCGCAAGGCATACTCCCTGCTCAAGACCGGATATTACGAGGAGGCCGCCCCTCTGTTCCTCTCGCTGGCAACCGACGCTGACTTCGGCGCCGACGCACGATTCTATGCGGCCTACATCGACTATGTGGGCGGACGGTACGACAATGCCTACCGGAGGTTCCTCAACGTGCGCAACACCGCTTCCCGAGGCTTTGAGGCAGACTACTACCTGACACAGATCGACTACCTCAGGGGCGACTACCGAAAGGTGGTTGTCGACGCCGAGCGACTGATCTCCAGTCCTGACGTTCCGCCCCAACTGCTCCCCGAGTCGCTGCGCGTGGCCGCGCTTTCCCGATTCAAACTCGGAGACAAGGCCGCGGCGCGACCTCTCCTGACCCGCTACGTGGAGACCCAAGGCGACGGTGCCGAAATCTCAGCCCTCTATGCCTTGGCCACAATCCTTTACGATGAGGGTGACTACGACCGGGCACTTCCGCTGCTTTCAACCGTCACCGAATATCCGGGCGACCTTGCCCAGAGCGCATGGCTTTATATCGGCCAGATCTCGATGTCCCGCGGCGATGCGCAGGGAGCGGCACTGGCCTTCGATAAGGCCGCCCGCGAGAGCTGGGACAGCGACGTGGCGCAGACAGCAGCCTACAACCTGGCTGTAACCTCCGCCGACGGTCTCTCGCTCCCCTTTGCCGACGCTGCGGCTGCCATGGAGAAGTTTGTGGACGATTACCCCCATTCTCCCTACGCCCCGGTGCTTTCCCGCTATCTGACGAATGCATACTACGGTCAGCGGGCCTATGAGAAGGCCCTGAGACAGGTGGAGAAACTCGACTCACGCGAACCTGCCACCAAGGCCTCGCGCCAGAAGATTCTCTACCAGCTTGGTGGCCAGCAACTCCGCCGTGGGGAAGCCCGCGCAGCTGCCGCCTCCCTGAAGGAGGCGGCAGGAGGTCCCGACCTTTCCATCGCCGCCCAAAGCCGACTCTGGCTCGGCGACGCTCTCTATGCGCAGAAAGACTTCAAAGGGGCCGCAAAGGAATACCAGGCGGCCATCGACTCGCGCTCACTCGGCGAAAACGAGGCCCTGGCCACCTACAACCTTGGCTATGCCCTGCTCAAGACGAAAAACTACCGTAAGGCCGAGCAGGCGTTCAAGCGGGCCCTGGAGATGACCGGCCTCACCTCACGCCAGACGGTTGACGCCCGACTCCGCTACGCCGACTGCCTTTACTACAACGGACGGCATGCGGAGGCAATCGCCATCTTCGACGACATCAAACAGCAGGGAGGTGAGGAGGCCGAATTCGCCGCCTCACGCGAGGCTGACATTTACCCGGAGATGGTTGTGGGTATGCTCCGCACCGCCCCCGACGACGTCACACTGGCCGAGTATGCCGCAAAGGCCATGGAGATTCCGGGCTATGAGGCACAGGGCGCCGTTATACTCGGAGAGACTCTGCTGCGCCTCGGCCAACCCGACAAAGCAGAGGTGGTGCTGCTGAAACTCATCGACGAGGGCTCCGACGAAAACTACTGGCTCGCTCGCGCTTACATCGCCCTCTCCGACGCCTATGCGGCCCGGGGCAAAGACTACCTGGCACGCCTCTACATCGAGTCGCTCCAGTCCAACTATCCCGGCAATGAGACCGATATCATCGAAATGATTCAATCACGGCTTAACAACCTGAATCAATGAAACGACCCAGCATACTTTCCGCCATAGCCCTCTCCGCACTCTTTGGCTCCGTCTGCGCCAACGCCCAGCTTACGGGCAGCGTGGCCGTGGAGGGGGAATACGAACCCATAGTGGTAGACGCCGAAAGGATTCCCTCATACCCGCTCACCTACCGCTATGAGCTCCCCACTCCGGAACTCGACTATGAGTATGCCGGAGTGGTTACCGACTTCAAACCGGGTGTGCTCACCATGGGTGTGACGGGTCGCCAGACTGACTTCCCATGGAAATACCGCCGCGGATTCGTGGACTTCCGGCTCGGGAGCTACCTCAATTCAGGGCTGGATGCCGCGATTTTCCTTGTCGCCGACTCAGTGCAGTCGCTGCAGACCGACCTGAAGTTCCATTCGTCGTCACTGTTCCGACCCGCCTCCGACGCCATCTCCAAACTGCCCTACCGACGACTCTACGACGGCTCGCTGGGCCTCAAATACTCGCGCCTCATCGGCAGCGAGGGACTGCTCGACGCAGGCATCTCCTACCGCTTGGGCTACTTCAACTATTACGCTACGCCTGCCAGCAGCTCGCAGACGCTCAACAGTTTCAACATCAACGCGGGTTTTTCTTCGTCACCCTCCACCATCCGAGGCTGGAACGCGGCGCTGGCCATCAACTATCTGGCCTACCGCCGTCTGTATGCACCCATGGGCACCGCCTCGCAACGTGGCGACCGCGAGACCGACGTGACGCTGAAGGGTGGATACGCGTTCCCGCTCAATGAGTTGAGCGCCTTTGCCGTAGACGGTGAGGCAAACCTGCTTTTCTATCCCGACCGTTACCCCGACGTGCTCGGAGTGCCCGACAGCGGTCGCGACAATTTCGGGGTGATTGCCCTCCGACCGGCCTACCGGTTTGCCAATCCCCAGATCACGCTGAATGCCGGTCTCGACGTGGCTTTCAGCTACAATGCCATGGGGTCCTCTCCCTCCAAGGGTTTCAACGCCGTGCATGTGGCTCCCGACGTTACCCTGGCCTACAACTCCAATGCGGGAGTGGCGCTCTATCTGCACGCCACCGGAGGGGTGACTCCCCTCTCTCTGGCCGCACGCGAACGGTTTGACCTCTATCAGACTCCCTGGCTCCTCAGCTCCACTCCTCTCTACTCGCCCATCGACGCCAAGATCGGTGTCAACGTGGGTCCCTTCTACGGGTTTTCCGCATCGCTATCTTTCCGCTATGCCATAGCCCGCAACGTGCCCGTAGGGGGCTGGTATCCGGCATTGCTCGGTGCCGCTCTCTCCCAACCGCTCCCCGCCGTGTCCATAACGGCTTCCGACCCCTATAGCCTGGCTTACAACCTGAAGGGATACAGCGTGGCCCTTGACCTGCGGTATGCCTACGGCAGCAGGGTAGAGGTTGCGCTCTCCGGCAACTTCACTCCGCAGAATGACTCGCACGGCATCTTCAACGGCTTTGACCGTCCGCGATGGATTGCCGCCGCTTCCGTGGCCGTAAAACCCATAAGCAAACTTAAGGTGGAGGCCGGTGTGGACTATCGCGGGGTGCGCAAATGCTGGCTTCTCCCCGCTCCCGGTGCCGACCCCCGGGCCTACAGGCTAAGCGACCTTACCGACCTGCATGCCAAGGTGGCTTACAGCGTTCTCTCCAACCTTGACCTCTACGTCTGCGGCTCCAACCTGCTCAACCGCCGCAACGTCGACCTCCTGCCGGGGCTCCCCCTCGAGGGAATCGCCATACAGGGAGGACTCTATTTCGAATTCTAATCCTTATACATAAATGTCTGATTTCCAACTAAAATATTCGGGCGACGAAGACCGGGCTTTCGGACTGGCCGGCATGGCCATCTCCATGGCCTCGCTCGACGCCCTCGACCGCATCACGGAGATCTTCCTCGATGCTGACGGTCCGATGGTCAACTTCGCCAACTCCTACTATTTCTCCTGGGCACCCTCGGTGTCGCCTAAGGTGGTGTGGGAGAATCTGATGACCAATTTTCAGCTCACCACCTCGCTCGTGATGGGTAATGTGATGGCCCGCTCGCTGGTGCGACTCGGCCGGGAGGCCCGCGCCGACGTGCTCAACGAGGTGCGCGCCCTCGTGCGCGAGGAAGGCCGGGAGGTCTGCTCTCTCGACGAGGAGGAGGCCGACGCCCTGTTCGACCGCGTCGTCGACCACTCCCGGCGCCTTTTCCACAACCCCAGGCTTCATCCGGCCGTGAGCCGGCTCGCCGCCGTCATCGCCGCCAAACGGCGTCTGTCGGTAATCGAACTCGCCGAAGAACTCGAAATGCTGCGCATCTGAGGAAGCCGGTGCGCCCTGTAATGCCTATGATTCTCGACATCCATTCCCATAAACCCGCGCCTTATCCCGAGGGAGTGGTGAGCCTGCTCAACCCCGGGGAGCCACTCATCGACGGGCAGGCCTACTCCATAGGTCTGCATCCCTGGGACACTGCAGACGGCATATCCGAAGAAGCATGGAACGCCCTGGAGCAACAGGCCGCCGACCCGCGCGTGGTGGCGATAGGGGAATGTGGTGTCGACCTTACCAAAGGTGCCCCTCTCTTCCGCCAGCTGCTTGTCTTCAAGCGCCATATCGAGCTCTCCGAAAGGCTCGGAAAACCCCTCGTGATTCACTGTGTCAAGGCTGCCGATATCGTCTTGGGTCTGAAACGAGACCTCCAACCTTCCCAACCCTGGGCCATACACGGTTTTCGCGGCAAACCCCAACTGGGACGCCAGCTTACCGACAAAGGTATCTTCCTCTCTTTCGGAGAGAAGTTTAACGGGCAGTCGCTCAATGAAATCCCTCCTCAATACATCCTTGCGGAGACCGATGATTCAATCCTGAACATCACCCAGGTGATCGAGGCTCTCTCCGCCGCGGCCAACCGCGACCTTACGGAGCTGATAGCCGCAAACACCGCTGCCTTTCTCCCCAAAACTCCCTACGCTCAAGTCTAAAAAAATTTCTCTATATGAATTCAGGTTTTACGTTTAAGTCTCTGGCTGCCGCACTGCTGACTATCGTTGCTCTAAGCGCCACGGCCGCCGTTCCCTCAGGCTACTACGACCAGCTCGAGGGCCTCTCGGGAGTCTCCCTCAAGAAGGCGGTGAAAAACGCCGCAAAGTCTCACACTGTAATCGAATACGGCACCAGCACCTGGCAGGTGTTTTTCGAAACCGACACGCGTATGGTGGGTGGCCAGAAAGTATGGTGGGACATGTATTCCAACAATAATGTCGCCGCTCCCAATTATAATTCCCACTCGGGGATGAACATTGAGCACAGCGTGGCCAACTCATGGTGGGGCGGCACCAAAAACGAGGCATATAAAGACATCCACCACCTCAACCCCTCCGACTCTGAGGCCAACAACCGCAAGAGCAATTTCCCTCTGGGTATAGTCTCCTCCGTGAGCTACACGAATGATGTCACCATCGTGGGCAAGCCCAAGAGCGGAACCTGCGGCGGCGCACCCAACGTATATGAGCCCTGCGACGAGTATAAGGGCGACTTCGCCCGAGTATTCTTCTATATGTTCACGATTTACGACGACATTCAGTGGAGCACGCTGAGCGACCGTAACTTCATGTACAACAAGTCGTCTGACCTCCTGCTCCAACCCTGGGCCTACGAGATGCTCCTCGAGTGGTCGAAAAACGACCCCGTAAGCCAGAAGGAACGCGACCGCAACGAGATGGTCTACAAACACCAGAAAAACCGCAATCCCTTCATCGACTATCCCGAACTCGCCGACCATATCTGGGGCTCGAAGAAAAACACTCCCTTCCACATGGACGGCTACACAGGTCCGGATCCCGGTACAGATCCAGGCACTGACCCCACTCCCGACAAACCCGGCAACGACGTGCCTGCCGGCTACTGGTATGCCGTAACCTCTTCGGCCGACCTTAATGAAGACGACCGCTATATTGTGGTGGCTCCCGACTTCAATCTGGCTATGTCTTACGAGTCGGGCGGCAAGTTCCAGCAGGTGTGCGGCGCCTCCCCGACGCTTGACAACAGTGTCTCTCCGGCCCGCATCTCCGACGTGCCCAAAGACGTCGCCGTGCTCTCGCTGACCCGCAGCGGCGCCGGCTGGACCATCTCCGTGAGCGACCTCTCCGGCAACCATAAAGGCTACTTCTGCTGCACCACCGCCAAGACTCTCCAGATTGTCTCCGACCCGTCGGTCGACGGCACCACAGCCTCCATCTCACCCTCCTCTGCCTCCACCAAAATCGAGTTCAAGTCCGGCAGCGGCACTCTCCAGTATAATGAGGCCGCTCCGCGCTTCCTTACCTATACCTCCTCCCAGAAACCGGTGATGCTCTATCGCCTCGAAGAGGTGAAGGAAAACCCGGGTGTCGACACCGGTATCGACGCCACAGGACTCGATGAGAACGCCGACGAGGTTGTGGTGGGTATATTCGACATCCAGGGGCGCAAAGTGGCAGCAGAGGCCGTTTCTGAGCTTCCCAGAGGCATCTACATTCTGGTGACCAACTTCGGCACCCGTAAAATCGCAATCTGATATTGAATTCCGACCGGATTAGCCGTGGCTTGGGCCCGTTAATCCTCTCGAAGTCCCTCCGCAAGGAGAGCGGCTTTCGATTTACCGATAAGCGCCTCTATCTCAGCATGAGGCGCTTCTTTTATGCGCTTGAGGCTCTTGAAATGTTTCATAAGGGTCTCGGCTGTGGCCGGACCTATCCCCTTGATTGTATCTAATTTACTTACAATCTGACTCTTACTGCGGCGCAGACGGTGGTGGGTGATTCCAAACCGGTGAGCCTCGTCGCGCAGGGCCTGTATCACCCGGAGGCTGCGGCTCTTCTTGTCGATGTAGAGCGGCAGCGAGTCGCCGGGGAAGTAGATCTCCTCGAGGCGCTTGGCGATACCCACCAATGCCACCTCCCCGCGGATGCCCATCTCCTCGAAGGCCTCCACGGCGGCGCTCAACTGACCCTTGCCGCCGTCGACCACCACCAGCTGCGGGAGCGGTTCGCCCTCTGCCATCATGCGTGTGTAGCGCCTGTGGAGCACCTCTTTCATCGAGGCGAAGTCGTCGGGACCCTCCACGGTCTTGATTATGAAGTGGCGGTAGTCTTTCTTGGCAGGCTTGCCGTCGCGAAACACCACGCAACTGGCCACGGGGTTGGTGCCCTGGATGTTGGAGTTGTCGAAACACTCTATGTGGCGCGGTTGCTCGCTGAGCCGGAAGTCGCGCTTCATCTGCTCCATGAGCTCCTGCACGCTCCTCTCGGGGTCAAGTTTCTCGAGCTGCTTCTCCTTGTCGGCGAGATACTGTGCGGCATTCTTCATCCCTACGTCAAGGACCTTCAGTTTGTCGCCGCGCTTGGGCACCGTGAAGTTTATGTTCTCAAACTCCACGTCGGGCATGAAGGGCACTATCACGTCCTTGAATTTCACGTCTTCGAGTCGTCCCATGATCTCGGCTATGGCCAGCGAGAGAATCTCCTCGGGGCTCTCGTTGAGCTTGCGTTTGAACTCCATGTTGAGACTCCTCACCACGGCGCCTTTCTTGAGGTGCATATAGCAAACCACCGCCGAGGAACCGTTGTCGACATAGGCGAAGACATCGGCGTCGAGGGCGTCAGTGCGCGCTATGACGCTCTTGCTGTTGTAGCGCTTCACAGCCTCATATTTCTCCTTTACTGCCTGAGCCTCCTCAAATTTCCAATTCTCGCTGAGGGTCTGCATCTCCTCCAGCAGCAATTTCTCGAGGTCGACGGTGTCGCCGTTGAGTATCTGTCTCACTCTCCTGATCTGGAGGCCGTAGTCTTCAGGGGCCACGAGTCCGCGGCAGAGTCCGCCGCATTTGCCGAGATGATAGTCGAGGCAGAGCCTGTATTTGCCGCGCGCTATCGATTTCTCCTCGAGGGCGTGGCGGCAACTGCGCAGAGGGTAGACATCGCGGATGAGCTGAAGCACCACCTTGGCCGCCTGAACGTTGCTGTAGGGGCCGAAGTATTTGCCGTCGAAACTCTTGTCGCGGGTCATGAACACGCGGGGATACAGTTCGTTTGTCACCACAATCCAGGGGAACGATTTGTCGTCTTTGAGAAGCACGTTGTAGCGCGGCTGATACTCCTTGATCATGGCGTTCTCGAGATGGAGGGCGTCCTCCTCGGTGGCCACTACGATGAAGCGCATGTCGACAATGCTGCGCACCATGAGGTTGGTGCGTGTGGAGTCGTGCATGCGGTTGAAGTAGGAACTCACGCGCCTCTTCAGGCGCTTGGCCTTGCCTACGTATATCACCTCCCCGTTTTTGTCTATATACATGTAGACCCCGGGCTTCTCAGGAAGCGAGAGGATCTTCTCCCGCAATGAGTTCCCGGGGCGGTTGTGGAGCAGGTCCTGCCGTGTGCGGTCAGGCGTGATCTCTATCTCAATCTTTCCGTGCTCGTCTATATTTCTTCCCTGCGATTCCAACATATGGAATTACCCTTACAACTAAAGTGCCAACTCACCCGATTCCGGCATTCGCCAGGGGGTCTGCGGATCGGGTCTCGGTTCTTAATATTTGAGCAGGGAGGTGATTTCGCAGTCTTTCGGCAGGTTGTCGCGTCCCTTGAGCGCCGTGAGCTCCACAATGAAGTTGATGTAGATCTTCTTCGGGTTCATGCTCTTCACCAGGTTGTAGGTGGCGTTCATCGTCCCGCCTGTAGCAAGGAGGTCGTCGTGGATCACCACCACGTCGTCTTCCTTGATTGCGTCGCTGTGCAGCTCGATTGTATCAACCCCATACTCCTTTGCATACGCCATCTTGATGGTGACTGACGGCAGCTTACCGGGTTTGCGGGCAGGCACGAAACCGGCTCCGAGCTCGTAGGCGAGGAT
>JAFLTW010000022.1 GCA_022509085.1 Muribaculaceae bacterium
CTTTGGCGAGCACCTTGCCGTCGGCGTCGGTGAGGGTGAAGCTTTGGCGGCAGATCTGGGGGCATTCCCCGCGGTTGCCGCTTCTTCCGGCGCAGGCGAAGCCGGCGCCGCAGCGACCTGAGAAGCTTACGCAGAGAGCCCCGTGGACAAAGGTTTCAACCGGGATGGTGACGGCGCGGCATATCCTGCCTATCTCCTCCAGCGAGAGTTCGCGTGCCAGCACGAGTTGGGAGAACCCTGCCTCCTGCAGGAAGCGTGCCTTCTCGGGGGTGCGGATGTCGCACTGTGTGCTGGCGTGCAGGGCGATAGGGGGGATATCCATGCGCAGTAGGGCCATATCCTGCACGATGAGGGCGTCGACTCCGATGTCGTAGAGCTCCCGTATCATGCGCTCCACGTCGCGGAGCTCATTCTCGTAGATTATGGTGTTGACGGTGACATAGACCCTCGCGTCGAAGATATGGGCATAGTCGGTGAGGCGCCTGATGTCGTCGAGGGAGTTGGCAGCGGCGCTTCGGGCCCCGTGAGACGGAGGGCCGATGTAGACGGCGTCGGCACCGTGGCGAATGGCCTGGATGCCTATGTCGGCGTTGCCGGCGGGGGAGAGAAGCTCGAGAGGCAACATCAGATGTCAGGTGTCAGAAATTGGATTTCATGCCTTCACTCTCTTCATGTCGGAGAGGTGGCGTTTGTCGTCGCGTTCGCGGATGGCCTGTCGCTTGTCATATTGCTTGCGGCCACGGCCGATCCCTATGAGGAGTTTGGCCAGACCGCGGTCGTTGATGAAGAGCTTGAGGGGCACGATGGTGAAGCCTACGTCTTCGGCCGAGCGGGCTATCTTGGCTATCTCCTTGCGGTTGAGCAGCAGTTTGCGGTCGCGCCGCGCGGAGTGGTTGTTGTAGCTGCCGTAGAAATATTCCGACACGTTCATACCCTTCACCCACACCTCGCCGTTGTCTACCACGCAGTAGGAGTCTACGAGACTTGCCTTCCCTTCGCGAATCGACTTGATCTCTGTGCCCGTCAGCACGATTCCGGCGGTGTAGGTGTCGGAGATCTCATAGTTGAAGCGGGCTTTTTTGTTTTGTATATTGATGTCTTTGGCTTTCATTCTTGTGGGAGGTTAGGTGAAGAAGGAGAAGATCCAGAGCACGAGCATCGGGCTGCAGATCACGGTGACGCACATGACGCCGAGGGCGTAAAACGACTTGTCGGTCTTGAATTCGGCGAGGTGCATGCCGCGGTAGATGAGGAAGAGGGTCCAGAGCGGGAGGAACTCGAAGATGAAGTCGAGCATGGGAAGCGCCATGGAGACGATATGGAAGATGGCCAGGGTGGCTATTCCGGTCATGGTGAGCAGTCTCCCGTAGTTGCTCGTGGGGAATTCCCTGCCCTCCTTGGGGAGGAACAGGCGCGCGAGCACAAGCGCTATGTAATAGCCGAGGAAAAAGGAGAAGAAATTGATCACACCCCCCACGAGGACGCCCTGGAAGGTGTTCTGGAGGGGGTAGAGGAGCGACAGGAAATCTGATGCGCCCGAGAGGAGGCTCAGCGGGAGGAGAAACCGCAGGGTGGCCATCTCGGCCGTCGGCCCCCGGTCGCGGGCCATAAGCCAGCCGGAGGCGGGTGTAGTCATAATACGAGGCACGATGCTCCACATCGTGTAATGCTTCGCATCGTCCTCGTCTTCAATATTATAGTTTTCGAAGTCTTCTTTCATTCCGTGTGTGGGGAAGGGTTCATCTCCACGGGAATTCTTCAGCAACTTTTATGCCTTTTACGGTTTCGCGCACTATCGAGCTGAACTCTCTCACGATTTTTTTCACGGGTTGGGGTTCCATACCGAGCACTTTGAAGAGCACGCCGGCCTTGTTGGGCAGCTTGGTGATACCGGCCGCTATCTTCTCCTTGCGGTTGATGTAGGCCGTGGTGCGCTCATAGATCTCGTCGGCCTTTTCGGGTGGCGTCATGACGATGACGTTGGCGAAGACGTCGAATTCGCCCATGATGCCGAGCTGACGGGGGTTGAGAAGGCGTCCGGGTTCCACCACGAATTTCTCCCTGAAAAGGTCGGAGCCGTCGGGGCGTTTTCCGCGGCAGCAGACGCTTAGGATGTCGTAGACGAACATCTCGCCCTCCTTGTAGTATTTCCTTCCGCCCATATAGACCTCGGAGTAGAAGAGGGTGGCGGTGGGGTGTACGGTGAGCACGGAGTCGCAGATAAACCGGGTGTGGCGGCAGGGGATCACGGGTTCTGGCATGAATTCCAGGTAGCTTCCCTCCTCGAGGGTTATGTTCTGGCGCATGCCGGAGTAGTTGCGCACCATCTCGGAGAGCTTGGTGGCTGCCCCGGTGCTTACCCACGCGAAGGCGTCTTTCTTAAGGTAGATGTCTTGCTGGTAGCGGTCGCCGTCGATGTTGGCGCCCCCGGATGAGAGGATGTAGACGCAGGGAAGCTCCTTCCACTCGCGGTCGAAGTAGAGTTCCTGCTGCACGATGATCGGCACGCGCCTTTCCAGGTCGCGCAGGATGCTCTTCCCCTCGCTGTCGAGCTCGAAGCCCATGCGGAGGTAGCCGTGTTTGCCGGGCGCTCCCACATACATGGCTTCGGGCGGGGCGAGGTAGGGGTGCATTTCGCGGGCGTCGTCGAAGTTCACCTCCGGCACACCGGCCGTCCGGTTGCCTATCTGATAGTCGAAGGTATTGTTTTTCATGCTTCCTCGCTGAAGAGAGCCATTTTATCGATAAGGCTTACGAGCTCGTCGATTCCCTCGCCCGTCATGCAGTTGGTGAAGACGAAGGGTTTGCCGGGGCGCATGAGTTTGGAGTCGTGGTCCATCACCTCGAGCGAGGCGCCCACATAGGGGGCGAGGTCGGTCTTGTTGATCACCAGGATGTCGCTCTGCGAGATTCCCGGGCCGTCCTTGCGGGGAATCTTGTCGCCGGCGGCCACGTCGATCACGTAGATGAAGAAGTCTACGAGAGCTGGGGAGAAAGTGAGGGTAAGGTTGTCGCCGCCCGATTCGATGAGCACGATGTCGGTGTCGGGAAATTTCTCCTCCATCTCCTCGACGGCGGCTATGTTCATCGAGGGGTCTTCGCGCACGGCGGTGTGGGGGCAGGCGCCGGTCTCCACGCCGATGATCTTGTCTTCCATCAGCACTCCCTTGAGGGTTTTGCGCACGTGCTTGGCGTCTTCGGTGGTTACGATGTCGTTGGTGATGATAAGCACTTTATGGCCCTTTTCGAGGAGTTTCGGAGTGATGGCCTCGATGAGGGCGGTTTTCCCGGACCCCACGGGTCCGCCTATTCCTATTCTGCAGGTTGACATATTTGATTTTCGTTTTTTCGGAATTTTAGTTTCTTTAGCTCATGAACATTCGCTGGGTGCCCTTCTCATGCAGGGAGGAGAGTATGTCGAGTTCGGGGAAGAACGCGTTCATCTCGTCGAGACGCATGTCGCTCACCAGGTCGTAGAGCCGTTCCGTCTCGCCGCTGAGGTCGAAGAGGATTTCCTGTGTGTCGTAGTGGCTTACGCGCGAGCAGCGGAGTGAGGCTGAGAGCACCATGTTGATCACGCCATACTGGTGGGAGAAGAAGAGTTCCTTCTCGGTGAGGCCTGCCTTCGCAAACATGAGTCCTTGGGCCACGGGATACATCCCCGGGGTGTTGCCGGCGTTGATCTCGTCGAGCCAGTCCTTTATCAGGGGGTCGGCGGGGTATAGGCGCCGGCCGAGTTCGGCGAGTTTCTTCCCCATGCGTGTCAGCATGGTGCGGGCCTCCTCGTTCATCTTTGAGAGCATGAGTTCGCTGTCGCTTTTGAGCACGCCCTTGAAGTCGCCTTTTGTTGCGGCGCGGAACGCGTGGATGGCGGCAACGCCGTCGGTGAAGGCGGCCTGCCAGGCCTGGGAGCGGGCGAAGGCATGAAGCGTTTCTTTGCCCGTCACCATCTTCTCGAAGGCTGCTGTCTCGAGTCCGTTGGAGAAGGAGAAGGTGCCCACCGGGAATGCGCTGTCGGTAAACTGCAGCAGCTGCATCACGGCCGTGGGGTTGTCAGTCATGCTCATGGTGGTGAGGATGGTCGTGGTCGTGGTCGTGATGGTCGCCATGTTCATGGTCGTGGTCGTGGCAGTGCACGATGTGGCCGTGGGCATGGTCGTGTGAGTGGGTATGGGCGTGGCTCTCGTGGCCTGCGCCGCCGAAGAGCCGGCGAATCTCGTGGGGGAGAAGGTAGGGGATCACGTCGAACCCCTTCTCGAAGCGGAATGTGATGCCCTCGATATGGTGGGTTTCCATCACGCTCATCATCACTTTCTTGTCGACGGTGAGGGGAACGTATACCTTGGTGCCCTTAACTACTGCGGGCCAGTGCTGGTTGCCTATGGCGTGGCCGAGCTCGAGGGCCACCCTGATGAGGTCTTCGGGCTTATGGTCTACCATCCCGTCGAGTTCCACCACCATCACGGGGTTGAGTTCGATGCGGAGCACTGCGGCCTTACCCTCTTCGGGGTTGAATTCGATGATGTCGCCGTCGGCCACCTGTGTGTGGCGTTTGAGTGCCACGGGGTATTCCTTCCCTGACGCGCCCTTTGCCAGGAAGCGGCTCTTCTGCGCGGTCCACTGGTCGAGGGGAATGAAGTCTACCTCCACGTTTTTCAGTTTCTCCTCCCATTCGGGCTCTCGGAGCATGTTGCCGAGTATTTCGCTGTAAACTGTCATATTTCTGTTTTCTCTTTTCGTAAAATATGGGTGTGTCAAAATTTCTTAAGACACACCCATATTGTATGGAGTCTAATCAATTAAACGTATCGTCGCCACGTCTTGTTAGCTGAACCAGTAGAGCTGTCCGAGCGGGAGCCACTTGGCGGGTTCCACGTAGGCGAGCTTGCCGTCTACGGTCACCTGGAATGTTTCGGGATCCACCTCGATGCGCGGAGTGGCGGTGTTGAGCACCATGTCTTCCTTCTTGAGGGAGCGGCAGCGGCGCACCGGATAGATGATGCTCTTGAGGTCGAGTTTCTCCTTGATGCCGGCGTCGAAAGATGCCTGCGAAACGAATGTCATCCTCGTGTCGTGTTTGGTCTCGGAGAGAGCGCCATACATCGGACGCATGATCTTGGGCTGCGGTGTCGGGAGCGAGGAGTTGGGGTCGCCCATGTTTGCCCAGTTGATGAAGCCGCCTTTGAGGACGAGTTTCGGTTTCGTTCCGAAGAATGCGGGTTCCCAGAGCACGAGGTCGGCCATCTTGCCTACGGCGATGCTGCCGAGCGCGTCGCTGATACCGTATGTGATTGCTGGGTTGAGGGTGATCTGCGCCAGATAGCGGAGCACGCGGAAGTTGTCGTTGTTTTCAGAGTCTTCGGGCAGTTTGCCGCGCACACTCTTCATGTAGCTTGCCATCTGGAACGTCCTCATGAACGATTCGCCTACGCGGCCCATGGCCTGGGAGTCGCTCGACACCATGGAGATGATACCCATGTCGTGGAAGATGTTTTCGGCGCTCTGGGTCTCGGGGCGCACGCGGCTTTCTGCGAATGCCACGTCGGAGGGGATCTTCGGGTTGAGGTTGTGGCAAACCATGATCATGTCGAAGAGCTCGGCCTGCGAGTTGATACCGAAGGGGAGGGTGGGGTTGGTGGAAGAGGGGAGCACGTTCTGGAGCGAAGCCACCTTCAGAAGGTCGGGAGCGTGGCCGCCGCCGGCGCCCTCTGTGTGGTATGTATGGATCGTGCGTCCGTCGATGGCTGCGATGGAGTCTTCCACGTATCCGCTCTCGTTTAGGGTGTCGGTGTGGATGGCAGCCTGTACGTCAAACTTGTCGCAGACTTCCATGCATGCGCGGATGGCAGCGGGGGTTGTGCCCCAGTCTTCGTGGATCTTGAAACCGCAGGCACCTGCCTCGAGCTGGTTTTCCAGGATCTCGTGGTTTGTGGCGTTACCCTTGGCGAGCAGACCGATGTTGATGGGGAGCGAGTCAACGGCGCGGAGCATACGGGCGAGGTTCCACGGGCCGGAGGTGATGGTTGTACCGTTGGAGCCGTCGGTCGGGCCGATACCGCCGCCGATGAGGGTTGTGATACCGTTGCTGAGGCAGTTGACAGCCTGCTGGGGGGATACCATGTGCACGTGGCCGTCGATACCGGCAGCAGTCAGGATCATGTGTTCGCCGGAGATAGCGTCGGTGGAGGGTCCTGTGACGCAGCCCTGCGTAACGCCCTTCATGATGTTGGGGTTACCGGCCTTGCCGATACCGGAGATCTTGCCGTCCTTGATACCTACGTCTGCCTTGATTACGCCGAGCAGCGGGTCGAGGATTGTCACGTTGGTGATCACGAGGTCGACGCTGCCGCCCTCGGAGGTGCACTCGTTGGCGAGGCCCATGCCGTCGCGCAGTGTTTTGCCGCCGCCGTAGATTACCTCGTCGCCGTATGTGCGGAGGTCTTTTTCGATTTCTACATAGAGGTCGGTGTTGCCGAGGCGGATTTTGTCACCCACCGTCGGGCCGAAAAGCATATTGTTTTCGCTTCTTGATATTGTTGCCATAATATTGATTTCCTTAAGGTGAGTTATTTGTTGGGTGTGGTGAATTCAGCGTCAGCCTCGTCTTCGCTCACGCTCTTGTAGCCGTATTTCTTCATGCGGCTGATAGCCCTGATCTTCTTGGGATAGTAGGTCGGGGTGTCTTCGCCACCGGTGTAGCCGTTGGTGAGGTCGTCGAAGCCGATTACGCGCTGCTTGCCGGCGTATGCCACGAGCTCTACCTCTTTCTCTTCACCGGGTTCGAAGCGAACGGCGGTGGTTGCGGGGATGTTGAGGTGCATGCCGAAAGCTTTGGGGCGGTCGAATTCCATGTAGCGGTTCACCTCGAAGAAGTGGTAGTGGCTGCCGATCTGAACGGGGCGGTCGCCGGTGTTGCGCACCTTAAGGGTTACTGTATTGCGGTCGGTATTGTATTCGATTGGGTCTGATGCGAGGATCACACCGCCTACCGGCACGTATTCTGCAGGCGTGAAGCCCGGAACTATATTGTTGTCTGCCATAATTTTTTACGAATTAAAATGTGTGTTTTCTTAGTCGGGCTTACTTGATTGGCTGGTGGATGGAAACGAGGCGTGAGCCGTCGGTAAACACGGCCTCTACCTGGAGGAGGTTGATCATGTCGGCGACGCCGTCCATCACCTGTTCTTTCTTGAGTACGTTGGCTGCCAGATTCATCACTTCTTCAACAGTCTTGCCTTCTCGTGCCATCTCGAGGGCGGCGCTTGTGATGTATGCCACAGCCTCGGGGTAGTTCAGTTTCAAACCTTTGTTCAATCTGCGCTCAGCGATGAGTCCTACGGTGAGGAGCGTGAGCTTGTCTTGCTCTTTAGGTGTAAAATGCATAATGTGTTTTTATTAAGGTTGATTGTGAGTTTTTCGTTTAAGCGTTCAGTTGGTCGCGGGACGTGAGACCGCAACACGGTCTAACTATATAACAAGGCAGCCCTCCAAATAGTTTTGGAGGGCCGGCATATTTCGTGATAATTATTGATAAATCATGGTAAATCATGATAAATCATGGGAAATCATGAGAAATCATGATGGTTCATGATTGGAGGTAGGCTTAGAGGATGGCGCCCTTGATGGTATCGACGATGCGTCTTATGTCGTCGTCGCTAACCCAGGGACCTGCCGGCAGACATAGTCCGCACCTGAAGAGCGATTCGGACACTCCGTTGATGTAGGCCGGATTCTTGGCATAGACGGGCTGGAGATGCATCGGTTTCCATAACGGCCGGCTCTCTATGTCGGCTTCGTTGAGAGCAAGCCTTAATGCCTCAATGTTGGTGTTGGGTTCGTTGTCGGTGTGCGTGGTCCCGGGGGTGTTGGTTACTGCCCCGATACCTCCCACAGCAGTTTCGGTGGCCTTGGCGTAGGCCTTGTCCATGCCCTTCACCTTTATATTCTCGTCTACGGTGATGGTGCTTACCCAGTAGTTGCTGTTGAACTTCTCCGACGGATTGCGGTGTACGGTTATACCCTCCGTATCCTTGAAAAGCTCTTCGTAAAGCGCCTGGGCATGGTGGTGATGGGCCACGTGTTCGTCTACGATGGTCATCTGGCCCCGGCCTATGCCGGCGCAGATGTTGCTCATGCGGTAGTTGTAGCCTATCTCCTCATGCTGGTAGTAGGGGAAGGCCTCGCGACCCTGGGTGGCCAGGAACATAATGCGCTTTCTTGAGTCTTCGTCGCGGCATACGAGGGCACCTCCACCGGAGGTGGTTATCATCTTGTTTCCGTTGAAGCTGAGCACCCCGAAAGTGCCGAACGTGCCGCAGCGTCTGCAGTCATACTCGCTGCCGAAAGCCTCGGCGGCGTCTTCTACCAGAGGTATGTCCCATTTTCGGGCCACCTCGGTCAGCTCGTCGAGCTTTGCCGGCATCCCGTAAAGGTGGACTATCACTATGGCTTTAGGTTTCCTGCCGGTCTTCTCTATCCTGTCTGCGATGGCCTTGTCGAGCACGGCCGGGTCCATGTTCCAAGTGTCTTCCTCGGAGTCGACAAACACCGGGGTTGCTCCGAGGTAGGTGACGGGATGGCTTGAGGCGCAGAAGGTGAAGGTCTGCACCATCACTTCATCGCCGAGGCCGACGCCGAGTGCAGCGAGGGCGAGATGGACGGCCGCCGTACCCGAACTCAAAGCCGCCACGTGGGGGTCAGCCACAGTTGCTGCGCCGCAGGCTGAGTGGCTCAGGTAATGCCGGAGGTCTTCTTCAAAGCCGTCTACGTTGGGTCCGAGGGGCACGACCCAGTTGTCGGCGAATGCCTCCCGGATAAAGTCTATTTCGCGACCGCTCATATGAGCGAGGCACAATAATACTCGTTTTCCCATCTCGGTTTTATAGTGAAAGTGGAGATCTTTAGGTATTTGACCGCAAAATTATAAAAAAAATCTCAAAAAATTTTGGTGTATAAAAAAAATATTGTAATTTTGCACTCGGTTACAACCGACGGGGCATTAGCTCATCTGGCTAGAGCGTTTGACTGGCAGTCAAGAGGTGACCAGTTCGAGTCTGGTATGCTCCACAAATCGAGAAGTTTACTTCTCGATTTTTTTACCGGCTATACGGAAATATACGGGGCTGACTGGCTTTGACAGCGTGTAGAAGCGGTAAGTAAGCATGCAGAGTTTTGGTGTTCAAACTCTTTAATATCAAGAGCATCGACCATTAATTGGCGCAAACAACAATTACGCTCTCGCTGCGTGATCTGAAGTACAGTAGGATCCCTTAATTCGTCTCCAAAGGATGAGGCGAACGAGACATCACCCCATTGCCCGGTTCCGAGACGTTTGGATAAGGTGGTGCCAGCAAATTCGGAAATAGGTTGACGGCCGCTCCGACCGTCGGCCGAAATTCAGGAGCTAAGGCAACTGTTGGTGGCCGCGAGCCTGCGGTTGCTCGAAAATCAAGTCGATGGCTAAGCATGTAGAAAGCTTATTGAGTCCACGTTTGGACGAGGGTTCAATCCCCTCCAGCTCCACAATCTCTCGCGAGGTCGTTATCGGCCTCGCGTTTTTTGAGTGGGAGGGGTGTCCACTGATTGGATTGGCGGGTCTTTCTTGGCCCCTCCAGCTCCACAGATTTATTGACCCGCTCGTCCACTGATTGGATTGGCGGGTTTTTCTTGGCCCCTCCATCTCCACAATCTCTCGCGAGGTCGTTATCGGCCTCGCGTTTTTTTGTCTCGCGTTATGGAAGTGCCTCGCGTTAATATTTGCCTCGCTTTATGGAACTATGTTTACGCGAGGCACGCAGAACTCGCTGCTACGCAGCGATTTAGCGCAGAACTGGCAGAACTGCGCAGAAGATTTTTAATGCATGGGAGAGATAGCTCGGAGAGCTTCTCCTATGGTTAGCCCCACCATACGGGCGAAGTCGCGTAGCGACAGCGACCTTGGTGGGGTCCACACGGTCGGATGCAGGCTTCCTCGAAGAGGATGTCTATGTGAGCAGATAGTCCTGCCAGTCAAGGCCTTCTTCACTCACCAGCTCCTTTATCTCGTCCTCATATGTGACGATACGGTGATGTTCTTTCTGATTCTTGATATACTCTATTACCGTATTCTTATCGGATAAAGACTTGGAGAATCCGAAATACTCTCGTCCCCAGCCTTCAAACTCCGGGAAGAGCAGACTTTGCTTCATCCACAGTGTGCTCAGACGTTTCAGTTCACCGGCCAGAGAGGACATGGATATGCCGGGATGGATGTCTACGAATACATGAATATGGTTGGGTATTCCACCGATTCGCAGCAGCTTGCAGCGTCTCTCGTGCAGCACTCGCCAGAAAAAACGATACAGCGCTTCCTCGTTGGCCGGGTTGATAGTCATGCGGCGGCAGTAGGTGTTGAATACGAAATGGCAAAGTGAAAGGGTAGTGCTCATGGTGCAAAGTTAGCGATTTCTTTTCTTTTTTCATAGACATGCTCTCCGAGCAAGCCTGGATATGTGCGCATGTACCCCACCAAGGTCGCTCTCGCTACGCGACTTCGCTCCCTTATGGTGGGGTTAACCATGGACTAAGCTCTTCGAGCTAACCGCCACATCAGCAATAGGATAACGACAGCCACATCAGTAGTAGTATACCGACTGCCACATCAGCAATAGGATAACGACACCCACATCAGCAATAGGATAACGACACCCACATCAGCAATAGGATAACGACCGCCACATGAGCAGTAGTATACTGACTGCCACATCAGCAATAGGATAACGCCCGCTACATCCTCAATAGGAAAACGGCAGCCACATCAGCAATAAGATAACGACCGCTACAGCAGCAATCTCTAACCACAGCGCGAGGCAAATATGCTGATGACGAAGCCAAAATTATCTAAGCGCACCTCTCCGAGCTAGCTAACTTCAACGTGAGGGGAGATAGCTCGGAGAGCTTCTCCTATGGTTAGCCCCACCATAAGGGAGCGACAGCGACCTTGGTGGGGTCCACACGGTCGGAAGCAGGCTTCCTCGGAGAGGATGTCTATGTGAGCAGATAGTCCTGCCAGTCGGAGCCAAGAGAGTTTTCTGCGGAGTTCTGCCAGTTCTGCGCTAAACCGCTGCGTAGCAGCGAGTTCTGCGTGCCTCGCGCGAACTTTAGTTCGTAAAAAAATTATCGCGAGGCTCCCCACTGCGCGAGGCCGGCTCGCGCGAACTTTAGTTCGTAAAATAATATCGCGAGGCTCCCCACTGCGCGAGGCCGGCTCGCGCGAACTTTAGTTCGTAAAAAAATTATCGCGAGGCCCCCCTGCGCGTGAGGCCCGGTTTTTTGATTGGGAGGGGTGGGAAGGGGGAGAAGATTTGCACGGGTTCGGCAGTTTTATTAACTTTGCAAGTATGAACTTGAAAAAACTCCTATATATATTATTCGTTTCCCTGATTTCGTTCGCTCTTTGCGCTCCGCTCGATGCTGATGCGGCCGCGGCCAAACGCAAGTCGAAGGCCAAGACCACACAGACCGCCGGCAAGAAGTCCGGTTCCGGAAAGAAATCATCGGGAAAGAAAGCGACCACCGGCAAGAAGAAAAGCACCGGCAAGAAGTCAGGCAAGAAATCTTCGGGCAAAAAGAAGTCGCGCAAGAAGGGTAGCACCCGGAAGGCCGCTCCCGCAGCCCCCAAGGAGACCGTGAGCAACGACTCCCTTACACTTCTGGTGAGCGACGCCCTGGTGAAGACCGTCTCGCCCGAGCTAAACCCCGGCGGCCTGCGCGTCAACCTCGCCAAACCCGACATGGCCGGTCATCAGCTCAAGGTGCAGCTCAGCGAAGGCTTCACCTATCTCCCCGTGAGCCGCGACCTAATAGGCGGTTTTGAGAAGACCCTCCGCCAGGCGTTGCCCGACTCCGTGGCCGACTTCAACATCGCCTTCAACGTAGGGAGCAAACCCTACTCCTCTTATATAAGCGTGATAGAGAAATTGCCCGAAGAGCACCGCAAGAACGTGCCCTTCGTGGTGGCAGCCAATCCTTACGTTCACCCCGTAAGGGGTATGGAGGGCGACATCGTGGCCCTATGGCACAGCCACGGCCGCTACTACCGTCCCGGCTCCGGATGGGCCTGGCAGCGCCCCTTCCTGTTCCAGACGGCCGAAGACCTCTACACGATGAGCTATGTATTGCCCTTCCTCACCCCAATGCTCGAGAACGCCGGCGCATACGTCATGCTCCCCCGCGAGCGCGACTTCAACACCAACGAGGTGATCGTGGACAACGACCTCAACCCCGAGGGAGAGATCTACTCGCAGACCACCTACAAGGAGATGAACGGCACAAAACGGTGGGAGACCGGCGAATATGAGGGCTTCATCTACGACATCCCCGACTTCCGCGACACCGAGAATCCCTTTGAAAACGGCACCTACCGTCAGGTAGAGACCGTAAAGAGCGGCAAGAACTCCGTTGCCGGTTGGTATGCCGACATTCCCGAAGACGGCGAATACGCAGTCTACGTCAGCTACAAGACCCTCCCCAACTCCACCCAGGATGCCCGCTACACCGTCAACTACAGTGGCGGTTCGCGTGAGTTTATCGTCAACCAGACGATGGGCGGAAGCACGTGGATCTACCTCGGCACCTTTCCACTTCGGGCAGGCTACAACGACAAGACGCCGGTGGTGACCCTCAGCAACAAGACCGAGAAGGGTGGGGGCACGGTGGTGACGGCCGACGCAGTCAAGATTGGGGGCGGCATGGGCAACATAGCCCGTTCGGCGCGCCGCAGCGACGTGGCCTACGGCACGGAAGCCCCGGCTCCGGCCACCAAAGTTACCGAGCCCGGGCAGACAGAGCAGTCAGACCAATCGGAAGAGTCGGACGATACGGACGAGTCAGACGATAGCGACGACGAAGAAGACAACGGCGACGACGACAGCGACGACGACAGCGCCGAAGACGAGACATCCGACGGCGAGGACGAGGCACCCGCGCAACCCGCCGAGCAGACCCAGCAGGGTCCGGCACCGCGGTTTACCACCTCCGGACTGCCCCGCTTCCTCGAGGGGGCCCGCTACTGGCTCCACTGGGCCGGTTTTCCGGAAAGTGTCTATTCCAAC
>JAFLTW010000023.1 GCA_022509085.1 Muribaculaceae bacterium
TTGGCCATGGGGATATAGCTCATGGCAGCCACTCGTGAGATAATCTCATCGTCGGCAAAATCATCGTAATAGTAATGGTCTTTACCGATGTCGAAGAAGCGATAGCGTTTCAGACGGAAGGGCTGATGTATCTTAAAGCAAAAACAAACTGATTTCATATCTTATATAGTTATAATCAAAATTAATATCCAATAACTTTCTTATAGATGTCGATTACCTTGCGGCCGGCCTTCTCCCACGTGATTTCGTGGATTTCGCGTATTCCTTCGTTGCGAAGGGTCTCGTAGAGTGCCTTATTGGTAACGATAGAATGCATGGCGTCGGCCATGGCGTCGATATCCCAATAGTCTACCTTGATCACATTTTCGAGAATCTCGGCACAGCCGCTCTGTTTGGAGATTATGGAGGGGACCCCCATCTCCATAGCCTCGAGAGGGGAGATGCCGAAGGGTTCGGATACGCTCGGCATAACGTAGACGTCGCTCTCGGCGAGCATTTCATACACCTGGCGCCCCTTCAGAAAACCGGTGAAATGGAACCTGTCGGCTATGTCGCGTTTTGCCACGAGACGGATCATCTGGTCCATCATATCGCCGCTGCCGGCCATGACGAAGCGCACATTCTTCGTCTTCTGGAGCACCTTCACGGCAGCTTCCACAAAGTATTCCGGGCCCTTCTGCATGGTGATGCGGCCCAGGAAGGTGATGATCTTGTCGTTGTGGACAGTGCGTGGAATGCTGAGGAGTTCGTCGTCAAGCGGAATTACGGCATTATGCACAGTGGTGACCTTATCCGGATTGATTCCATATTTCTCAATCACCGTCTTACGCGTAAGGTTGGAGACAGTTATGATATGGTCTGCGTTTTCCATACCGTCTTTTTCGATGGCGAAGACGGTAGGGTTGACGTTGCCTCTCGAGCGGTCGAAGTCGGTGGCATGCACATGAATTACCAGGGGCTTGCCGGTGACGTTTTTCGCGTGGATACCGGCAGGATAGGTTAGCCAGTCGTGCGAATGGATCACGTCGCAGGGGATGGTGCGTGCAATCACACCGGCCACGATGGAATAGTTGTTGATCTCTTCGATGAGGTTGTCGGGATAGCGGCCGGAGAACTCGATGCAGCCGAGGTCGTTGAGCCTCATATAGTTGAAGTCGGCGTAGATATGGTCGCGGAGGTCAAAATAGAGTTGGGGGTCCATAAACTTGCCGAGTCGGGCCTCCACATAGTCCCAATTGACGTCGCGCCATGCCACCGGGGTATTGCAAGCGCCGATAATTTGCGCGAACCCCTTCTCCTCGTCGCCCCATGGTTTGGGGATAACGAAGGTGATGTCCATATCGCCGTTGGCGTGCATACCCTTGGTGAGCCCATAGGATGCAGTGCCTAAACCTCCGAGAATATGGGGAGGGAACTCCCAGCCAAACATTAGTGCTTTCATTTCTCTTATTACGGTTTAGGGGGTTTGTAGTTTATTCATTTCCTTCACGTTCTTAATCGTGCGTAAGATTTCGCCCACATTCTTGGCGGTAGAGACGGCGCCGCGGCCCGTATAGGGCGGATTTGCGTCGTAGAGTTCGGAGAGCGAGCCGATGCAGCCCTCCGTCATCTCCTCCTCGTAGCCTATTAGCATCCGTTCGATGAATGGAGTGCCCGTGGCCCCGAAGATGCGCAGGTATGCGTCAGCGTAGAATCCGAAAAGCCAGGGGCGCGCAGGACCCTGATGCACCGTGAGCTCCCTCTCGTAGGGATTGCCCACATAGATGGGACGGTAGGCATAGCTCTTGGGGCTCAAGGAGCGCAGACCTTTCGGGGTGAGAAGCTCGCGCGTGGCCAGGTCAAGCACCTTTTTACGCTCTCTCCTGTCGAGCGGGGAGTATTCCAAGCCTATGGCAATTACCATGTTGGGGCGCACCTCAAGGTCGGTGTAAGAGCCATCTACATAGTCGTAAAGATAACCGTATTCGTTTAGGAAGACCTTCTTAAAGCTCTCCTTCACTTTCTCAGCGAGAGCTGAGAGATCTTCTTTTAGCTCGGTCTGCTGCCCGTCTTCCTCAATAAGTGACAACAGGAAACAAAGAGCATTATACCATAGGGCGTTGAATTCAACGATATAGCCGGTACGGGGAATGACGGGTTTACCCTCGATAGATGCCGACAGCCACGTGACAGGACTCTTCTTTCCTTCGGAATAGAGCAGCCCGTTGTCGTGAGGATGCAGGTTTTTCACCTTGTCGTTCCTGATGAGGTCGACGATCGAGGCAATCACTTCGCCATATTTGTCGCGGCACTCCCGGGAGCCGTATCTGCGGCGGAACTGCTGGAGAGCCCAGATGAGCCAGAGGGGTATGTCGGGGAGGTCGATTTCCTGGATGGTGTTGTCTTTCTCGCCTGTGGTGAGGTATTTCATCAGGGCCTCGATAAATGTGGAGGCCATTTCCTCGAAGTCTTCCTTATGGTCGATGGCGATTGTGCACCCGGGCATTCCCATGAGTTCGTCGCGGGCACGAACGTTATACCAGGGATAGCCGGCCATCAGATAGAGACCCTCTTTCTTTTTGAGGTAGAACTGCATGGCGGAGTTCTTCAGGGAGTTATAGAAGCTCGTGCGGCTCGTGCGCGTTGTGAGCTCATGCTCGTAGGTCTTTTCGAAGTCATCCGGGTTCTCCAAAGCCGTGGAAGCGGAGAAGATAATGGATTCTCCCTTCTTTATGGGCACTTCGAAATACCCGGGCACCCAGAGGTCTTCCTTGTAGGGTATACCGCGGTCGCGGTCTTTCGTATATACGATGTTCTTATACCAGTTGCCGTTGCTCACCCATTCGGGCTCCACGTTGAGCTGCATGTAGAGCTCGGGGTAGCCGTGATATAGGCACGTGGCGATGCCGTTGTCGACGGGGCGTGTCTCTTTGTTGATGGCCCCGTTTTCCACACAGAGGTCATTGGCGTTGCGGAAAGCCAGGAAGGGGGTGAAGCGCAGCTTTGTCTCAGAGTGGGCGTCGATGAGGGTATAACGGATAAGAATTCTGTTTTGGTGGGAGATAAACACCTTCTCCTTCTTGAGAATAACGCCTCCCACGCGATAGAGCATCGAGGGGACGGTCTCGCAAGAGAATTCCCGGATATATTTATGGCCGTTAGGGCTGAAGACGTCGCCTTCGTATTCATGGAGACCAAGGTTGAAGGGCGCCCCGTGTTGGATCACGGTTTCATCCAGACTTGAAAGGAGGATGTGGGCTTTGTCGTCCATTTCCGGGATAGGAATCACAAGCAGGCCGTGCTGCTTTCTGGTGTTGCAACCCACGATGGTGGTGCAATGGTAAGCCCCTGATTTATTGGTGCGGAGTATCTCTTTGGGTAGACTCTGCTCCAGATTGATCAGCAGGTTTTTATCAAAATTAAGATAACTCATTTTCGTGATATATCTTTGTAGAAATAAAGAATCGTTATTTTCCGCAAAGTTAGAATTTTATCTCCTTTTATGCAAAAAATAACGGATGTTTTATAACCTGATTTTCCTCTTTTTTTTTTGATATGTTTGGTTTATCGGTTGGCACCTCTAAAATTATTTTTTTGGAGAGGGAGGTTCCGGAGTGGTAATCTCAAGATTTTTGAGGAGCACTGCGTCGGCACCCTCCCATTCATGGCTTTCCCATTGGTCAACCATCTCCGAGAGCGCGGCATAATTTGTGTTGAAGGTAGGGATGAAGTCTGAGTCGCCATATTTGTCGAGAGCCTTGAGAAATCTTGCGGCGGAGAGATTGGAGATATCCTCACCGGGAGCCACCCCTACGGCATCGTTTTCGAGCACGACATAATTCACAAGTCCCATGGCGTGGAGCTGGTCGGTTATTGAGCTTACAAGCCTCAGGGGGAGCTCATATTCACGTGCTATCTCGTTGCACGTCAGTGGCTGCAGACCTTTCTCGAAACGTGTTGTGATCACTACTCCCACCACGAGCGCCACCTTGCGCATATAGTCGTTGCTCACCTGTGAGGTGTTGGCCATATAGTTGTAGGCAAAGACGTTTTGCAGGGAATAACACAGCGTTCCTCCGGAGAGAAGGATTACCCACGAGAACTGGAGCCATACGAGCAGCAGCGGCAGGAATGCGAAGGAGCCGTAGATGGCGTTGTATTTGGTCACGTAGATCTGGCCGTTGAGGAAGAGAAGCTCAAGAATCTGGAAAGCTATTGCGGAGACAGCTCCCGAAATGGCTGCATATTTGAAGGTTACCTTGGTGTTGGGTATGAGCAGGAAGGAGAGCGAGAATGCGAGCCATAAGAGCACGAGCGGGAAGAGGTCGAGCAGCCAGTTTACAAGCGGAGTGAGGAAGGGGATGTGCGCGTCGGTCTGGAAAACAGTAGACAGGAAAATCGACACTCCCGACGAACATATCATCAGAATCGGAATCAGCAGACAAATGGCGATATAGTCCGTGAGTTTCTGATAGAACGACCGTTCTTTCTTGATGCCCCAGATATAATTGAAAGACTCCTCGATCGATGAGAGGAGCGAGATGAGGGTGTAAAGGAGAACTATAATGCCCACACCTACGAAGACACCCTGGGTGCTCTCGTTGAGGTAGGAATCGACAAACCTGACGGCCGTCTCTATCGCTTCACGTTGGGCAGGGAAATAGGAGAAGAGTTGGTCACGAAGCAGGTCTTGGAGTCCGAAGCCTCTTCCTATTGCAAAAATCAGCGCCAATGCCGGCACAAGCGCCAGCAAAGTGTCGAAAGTGAGGGATGCCGCGCGCGTCAGGAGGTCGCGGTCGAAGAACGATGTGACGGTGAGGTTGAGGGTCTTCAGCAGCCTGATTCCGGGGGTGTTCTTGGTAGTTTTCCACACTCCCTTATACGCGAAGTCCCACCAGCGGGCAAGCGTAGAGCCTAAACGTGAGAAGAAACCCTCTTTTGGTTCCATAGGGAAAAGAAAAAATGCAGAAATGCTATAAGCCGGGTTATGTGGGTACTCGAGGAGGAGGAGAGGGGTCTCCGGGAGTTTTCCCGACGGTCATTTATCTAGGCCTGCAGTTCCCTGCAGGCTCGAGCAGCCTACCCCCCGGCGGAGGCGAGCCACCTCCAAAAGCCGGTATATTTGGCCTTGCAACTCATAGGATGTGCGGCCTCTCCGGTCGCCCGGAGAGCCGGTGGGCTCTTACCCCGCCTTTTCACCCTTACATCAAGACCATCCCAGGGAGGGGAGGGTCTTGATGCGGTAGTTTTCTGTCACATTGTCCCGGACGTCGCCGCCCGCTTTCCGTTAGAAAGTATGATGCTCTGTGTTGCCCGGACTTTCCTCCTGCAGCTCCCGGCTGCAGGCGACCGTCCACATTTCTGCATTATAGGTTGCGGTTATTTATATTTTCAGTCAGAAAGTTCGCCGTCGTCGGTGACGATGCCTTCCAATTTACGGTCGTGGTCTACCTTCCTTTCACGACCCCAAGCCGAGATGCCGTTGACAGCGTAGACAATCAGTGTGACGCCGGCCACGATAGTAGCCCAGGTGTTCATGCCGATAGGGCCGAGGAAGATGATGATGAAACCGCCGGCGATAGCCAGAACGGGTATGCAATACCACAGCGGGTTAGCGCCGAAGGGACGCGATGCGTTGTAGAAGAAGACTATCTGGGCGGCGCCTACCAGAATAAGAATGACACCGAGGGTATACACCATCCAGCTCTCGAAAGCACCCGGCATCACGAGCATCCAGATGCCCAGCACCAGACCTGCACAGGCCACCACTACCGTGTACCAAGCGGGGTAGGAGACGGAGCCGTCGACGTTTTTCTTAGAGATGAAGGAGGAGAAAAACATGATTGCACTGGGGATTGTAATCAGAACACCTATGGCTATCACCATTCCTTTAACGAGTTCTACCTTCTCGTGGAGAGCCAGAAGGAGAATACCAATCACCAAAGCTGAGATATAGGTGATCAAACTTGCTGACTTTTTCATATTAGTGGATTTTTAATTAAACTTTCTTTAACCTTTATAAATATAAAAACCGAGAGGGTTAAATAGTTTAATTTTGGCTTAAATTTTCAAAATTTTTTTGAGGTAGAAAATTATCACCTCGGCGCTTTCATCGGAGGGAAGCATAGAGGAGTCGAGCGTCAGGTCATAATTGGCCGCGGTGCCCCACTCCCGGCCTGTGAAATAGTTGTAATACTCCTGCCGGCGCCGGTCTTTCTGCCTGGCCAGTTCGATGGCCTCTACCTCAGAGGGAGCATCACCGCGCTCCACAATCTTGCGAGCACGGAAGGCAAGCGGAGCATGGACGAAGACCTTAAGGAGCCCCGGATGGTCGCGAAGCACGTAATCGGCCGTCCTCCCGATGATTACGCAGGGGCCACGGGAAGCTATGGCGCGTATCACCTGGCTCTGGGCCTGATAGAGCGACTCGGTGCTGATGGTGGCCGTGATATAGTTTTCCTGCACACCATAGCTCTGCGTAACGAGCCGGCGCAGAAAGGAGGGCTTCCGCTCGTCGGCCCGTGCGAAAATCTGGGGCGAGAAACCGAATTCCTGGGCAGCCTCCATCAGGAGTTCATTGTCGTAGAAGGGGATATCCAGTTTGCTGCAGAGTTCGCGACCGATGGCGCGACCTCCGGCCCCGAAACTCCTCCCTATGGAAATGACGTAATCGTTCTGTTTCATTTTAACAGCCACAAAAGTAAGAAAAATTTCCGAAAAGATTTCTTCTCCACCTTATTTGTTATGAAAAATAGTAAAAATGTATGTTTTAGTGTCCAATTATGTTGTATTTAAGTTTTTTTTACTAATTTCGCTTTTGCAAAGAAAGCGCGTTCAGATTCCACAAGGCTACCAACCGGCCCTGAACGCCCAAAAACTTTATTATGACAGACATAAAAGATTTACAAAAAGATATTGACGGAATGTCGACTTACGACTACCTGGTGAATCATGTGCCCGACTGCATCGGAGATATGGACTATATCACAGACAATCTGGTTCGTGTTGACTCCACCGGTCAGTTTCTCGCCAGTTCCGCCCGTTTTCTCTCATCGGTAGATGCCGAATCCTTCTCCCCATGGATCTGTCGACTGATAGAGGGAGCCATCGAGAAAGACCGTGAGAGGCGTTATATCGGCTCGCTCCTTGAGGCCATCTGGGGACCCGACTATGCCCAAAACGCCGAGAAACTTAAGAAAGAAGACGATAACTTCAGAAGAATCTACAAAAGAATCTATCCCCAACTGGCCGGAGTGGCCGTGCCGATCTGACCTGAGGCGCCGAACCTATCTAAAATGAAAAGACTCCAATCTATACTTGCACTTCTATTCATATGCCTCTGGATGGCCGCACCGGCTGAGACTCAAAGAATTACTTTATCACCCAAACCGCTGAATCAGATGGATACGATATCCGCAGAAAATATCCCGGGACCCGTGGTGGAGATCGCCACCAACCTGGGTAACATCAAGATCAAACTCTTCAACGACACCCCACTGCACAGGGACAACTTCCTGAAACTCGTGAAAGACGGCTTCTATGAGGGCCTGCTGTTCCACCGCGTAATAAACAATTTCATGGTGCAGGCGGGCGATCCTGAGAGTCGCAACGCCGTTGCCGGAGAGAGACTTGGAGCCGGCAACCCCGGCTATACCGTAGAGGCCGAGATCCTGCCCACCCACTCCCATAGATACGGAGCGCTGGCTGCTGCACGCACCGCCGACTTCGTAAATCCGGAACGGAGGTCGTCAGGATCGCAGTTTTACATAGTATCCAACAAGAACGGAACACCCCATCTCGACGGAGCCTACACCGTCTTCGGCCAGGTTATCGAAGGGATGGACACCATAGAAAAAATACAGAACGTAGAGACCGACCGATATGATCGGCCTGTTGATGATGTAGAAATCCTCTCTATAAAAGTAGTGGAGGATTGACCCCTTTACCTAAAAATTGTAGTAGAAAAAACATTAAAACCAAATTGACATGAGCGAGAACGAAAATGTGGTGCCCGTAGAGCCCAACGAAGTAGACAAAGAGTATCAGGCAGCCCAGCAGGAGGTGGTGGAACAGGCCACTGTAGAAGCCAAGACCGAAGCCCCCGAGGCAGCGGCACCTGAAGCCGAAAAGAAAGAGGAAAAAGAGGAGAAAAAAGAGGAGAAGGCAGATGCTCCCGAAACCCCCAACTATCATGAGATGGATAAGGAGGGACTCGTGGAGGCTCTGAAGAAGATTCTTGAAGACTCCCGACTGAATGCCCATAAGGAGGTATCGCTCATAAAGCAATGTTTCAACGGCATCCGCCAGAAAGAGACGGAAGAGGAGATGCAGAAATTCCTCGACGCCGGCAACGAACCCGCCGCCTTCAGCGCCGCACCCTGTGCCCTTGAGGCCCAGTTTAAGGAATTGCACGACGAGTTCAAAGAAAAAAGGGCAGCCTTCCTAGAGGCCGAGGAGAACCGCCGCCAGGAAAACCTTGCCAAAAAGCTCGGTGTGCTGGAGCGTATCAAGGCTCTGATGGAAGACGTAGACAACATCAACCGCAACTATCCCCGCTTCGTGGAGCTGCAGGCTGAATTCAAGGAGATAAAAGATATTCCCGGAGCAGCTGAAAACGAAGTGTGGAAACAATACAAACAGCAGGAAGAACACTTCTATGACCTGCTGAAACTCAACCGCGAGCTCCGCGACCTCGACTTCAAGAAAAACCTCGAGATCAAACGTCAGCTCATAGAGCAGGCCAAGAGTCTGGCCGAAGAGGAAGACGTGATAGAGGCCGGCCGCAAGCTCCAGATCCTCCACAACGAATGGAGAGAGACCGGACCCGTGGCCAAGGAACTCCGCGACGAGATATGGAACGAGTTTAAGGAAGCCTCGACCGTCGTGAACAAGCGCCACCAGGAGTTCTTCGACTCACGCCGTGAGAAGGAGACAGAAAACGAACAGGCCAAGACCAAGCTTTGCGAAGAGGTAGAGGCCATCAATCCGGAAGAGATCAAGGGTTTTGGAGCCTGGGAGAAGGCTACGGATGCCATCAAGGGCCTCCAGGCACAATGGAAAGAGATCGGCCCCGCCCCCAGGAAGGTAAACAACGCCATCTTCGCCCGTTTCCGCGCCGCATGCGACAAATTCTTCGAGGCTAAGGCTGAATACTACAAGACTGTAAAGACTGAATATCGCGACAACCTTGCCAAGAAAGAGGCCCTCTGCCAAAAAGCCGAGGAACTCCTGAAACAGATAGATGCCCCCGGCGCCCGCGAGCAGGTGCAGGCTCTACAGGCAGAATGGAAGACGATAGGCCCCGTTGAGCGTAGACAGAGCGATGCCATCTGGGCACGCTTCACTGCAGCCTGCAACGCCTTCTATGAGGAACTGCGCTCGCGGCGCAGCGGTAAACGCGAGGAAGAGACTGCCAACCTCGCCGCGAAGAAAGCAGTGATTGAAAAGATCAAAGCCATACCCCTTGACGGCGACCGCAACGAAGTGCTCCCCGCCATCAGGGAACTCCAGATAGAATGGCAGCAGATCGGCCACGTGCCCTATAAGGTGAAAGAAGAACTCTACAAGGAATACCGCACGGCCTGCGACGCAGTCTACAATTCGCTGGACTCCACCCGTACGCGCCAGCGTATGAGCGACTATCAGGAACGCATCCGCGGCCTTCGCGGCGACAAAGGTAAGGAGATCTCCGAACGCGAGAAACTGCTCGGAGCTCTCGACCGCAAGAAAGCCGACCTCGCAACCTACGAGAACAACATGGGCTTCTTCAACGTGAAATCGTCGGCCGGCAACGCTATGGTGCAGGAACTCGAACGCAAGATCAAGAAGATCAAAGACGAGATTGACGAGATCAACGAGAAAATCAAAATGCTCGACAACGAGCCGAAAAACGAAGAATGACAAGACTTCATAAACCAATAGGGAGGGTGCTTCTGGCTTGCGCCCTCCTTTTATCATTCTGTGCCGTCCGCGCCGAACGCCCGAGGGTTGGCCTCGTCTTAAGCGGCGGAGGTGCCAAAGGCATTGCACATATCGGAGTAATCAAGGCTCTGGAGGAAAACGACATCCCTATCGACTGTGTGGCAGGTACGTCGGCCGGTTCCATCGTGGGAAGTCTCTATGCCTGCGGTTGGTCGCCTGAAGAGATTCTGGGCCTGTTTACTTCTCCCAGCTTCAAATACTGGAGTTCCGGCACCATCAGCGACGCCAATGTGTATTTCGAATCCAAATCGCATCCATTCCCAACCTGGGTTGACGTGGGGCTGAATATAGGTGGCGACTCCAAAGGCGAGAACATATTCTCGCAGATCTTGCCTGCCCACCTTATCTCCCCCATACCGATGAACCTTGAGTTCCTTGAACTCTACACTCCCTATACGGCCCAATGCCGCGGGGACTTCAACAATCTCTTCGTGCCCTTGAGGACTGTATGCTCTGACGTCTACCACAAACACAAGATAGTCTGCTCAAGAGGTTCGGTAGGAGATGCCGTAAGAGCCTCCATGAGTTTTCCCCTCGTGTTCAAACCCATCGAAATGGACGGAGTGCTGGTATATGACGGCGGTATCTACGACAACTTCCCCGTTGACGTGATGCACCAGGACTTCAATCCCGAATTCATGATAGGAGTGTCAGTAAGCGGACCTGATGGGAAACCAGAGCCAGGAAACGTCTATTCCCAGCTCGAAGACATGATAATCCAGAACAATGACTACAACCTCCCGCCGTCGTATGGTGTGAAGATACAGGTTCCGGTATTGTCGTTCGGGACATTCGCCTGGGATCAAGCCCGTGAGATCTATGAAGTCGGCTACAAGACTGGATTGCAGTTTGTCGACTCCATCAAGGCCCGTTGCCCATACAGGGAAGATGCTGCAGCCGTAGCCGAGCGGAGAGAGGCATTCAGAAAAGCCACCCCGGAGATAGTGTTCGACAGCGTCGAAGTGGAGGGTGCAATGCCGGAACAAGACCGATTTATCGAAGAACTGTTCACACGGGGAAAGACACAAAAGCCATCCCCGATCACGATGGAGAGAGTGAAGAGCGCCTACTATAGGGCTGTAACCGACGGCAAACTGATTGACCTCTTCCCTCAGGCAGAGTTTCCAGCCGACTACGGAAATCCCAAGCTCAAGCTCGAAGCCACCGTGAAGCAACCATGGACTGTTGGAGCCGGAGGCTGGATATCGAGCTCCGTGCAGTCGCAGCTTTTCCTCACCTTCGGATATCATACCCTTTCACTTAGTTCTCTCGACGTGGACCTCAGCGGTTGGGTCGGACAGTCGTATTATGCCGCCATGCTCTCGGGGAGAATATCATTGCCATCCTACAACCCCTCGTCGCTTAGATTTATGGGCGTCGTATCACGCCAGAAACTCTATGAGCAGGAACTGATGTTTTACCAGAACAGTACCCCCAGCTTCGTGAACGAGGCCCAGCAGTTTGTAAGGCTCGAATACAGCATGGCCCTGGGTAAGCCGGCAAGGGGATACGCCAAGTTGAGCTATGGCCATATACTCGACGAGTATTTCCCCCGCGGCGAGCAGCAATATCCCAACCGCGACCATACGGAATATCTCACGGCTGCTGTAGAAGTGGGATATGAAGCCAACACGTTAGGCAACCAGCTTTATCCCATGGCAGGGCGCCTGCTCGACGTAAACGTGATAGCCCTCTTCGACCGCAGCAGGTTCAAATCGTTCAATCAGGGAGAGCCGCTCCAGACCACCCACTTCACCAATCATTTTCCGGTGTCGGCAAAGGCAACCTGGAAGCAATTTTTTGCTCTCCACAACCGGTTTATCGTAGGCGGATTTGCCGAAGGACTCTTTACATTGTCAGACCTCTATCAGAACTATATCGCAACTCTGGTGCATGCTCCTGCCTTCGCGCCTACACCCTCAACCCGAAATTATTTCAACATGGCATTCAGGGCCGACAATTATTTGGCGGCAGGCGTGGTGCCGATTTGGAACCCGGTGCAGAAATTTCAGTTGAGAGGTGACTTCTACC
>JAFLTW010000024.1 GCA_022509085.1 Muribaculaceae bacterium
CCCAAAGAAACAAAACAGATGCTCAGACTCTGCAAGCCCGGAAATTTCATCTTTGAAGTCACTATCCGCTACAGTGACGGCTCGGTCGGTTGGAGTCTTTCCCAGTACCCCTCCGCAGAGGAAGCAGAAAGAGCCCAACTTTCTCATAGGAATGTGCGAGCAGCAGTAGCGCGTCAGATCATTTTGGAAGTCTTTTGAGATACAACGGCTTCAAAGGCGGTCGCCCTTCGGGACGACCGTCCTTTCTGTCCTGGTATGCGGGATTTTGCTATCGGCACTACGCCCCCGGCTCTTTGCCGAAACCGTCCGGCCTCATTTCTTCATCCTCCTGTTCATACCTTGTCGATAACCATTCCCGTATGATAGTCCAACATCATTGATTGGCCTGAAGGCACCGGTCCAACTCATTCAGAGGATTGTTCGCCTTGCATCCTCGTTTCTTTTCTTCGCTATCCCTCCAACTCCGTTCTTGATTTCTTCACAGCCTTATGGTCATTAGCGGTTATATCGTCAGCGGTAACCTTGTCGGTATGGCATTTTCTACATATTCAACCATTGCCTCCGATGGGTTGGAAACCATGGGTGAGAGACGTCGGGCTATGGCCGACTTTATCAAGCCCCGACTGTTGGCGGTTCATGTTGTTGTGGAAGTCTGCGCTATCGTGTCAAGCTTTGAGCGCATGTATTCTCCTTCGGAGACGCACCCACTCACGGCAATCCTGCATCTGACTCGACCGCCACATTGTCGGTGCCTCTCCTTTGAGACGTATGGCATCATCCGGACTTGCTGCCACGCCGAGTCGGTATCGACTGCGCTTTTCTCTGTATTGACTCCGCTACGGGGCGTTATTGGCCGTTGTAAGTCCTGCTTTTCGTTTTCTATTACCATATTACGTATTTGAGGAGTAATCCGAGGTCTATTTTTCCATTCGCGAAGTTAGGTCGCCAACTCAACTGACCCTCCGGCTCACTAAAACCGGCAAAGCCTATTTATTCCAAGATTTTTATAAAAAATTTGGGACAAGCCTCAAATTTTTGACCGGGGCGCGACCCTTAAAATTCTTGATAAATTTTTGTTCGGTCTCAAACAGCTTCCCAATTCATGCGATGTAAAAATTAAGAGCCTCGGCTCACATGTTAAACCTCAAATACTTCATAATCATGGCAACAAAGAAAACAAAATCTCAGAACGCAGAACTCACAGCAGCTCAAACCGCAGCTCCCGTAGCAGAGGCAACACAGGAAAAGACTCAGGCAGTCGCTCCCAAGCTCATCGTGGCTCAACACAAGTTCGGACGCTGGTACGTCTATTTCAAAGGAGTGGCCCCCAAAGACAACGTGGGGTGCGGATGCAAGACCGCCAAGAGCGCGATGCGCTACATGCACTTGCTCAAAGCCCGTCACGGCGCAGTCATCTCACAAAACGTCTATGAACGCCTCCAGTTCGAGGCAGCAAAGGAGGCCTAAGGGCCTCTTTTGCCCTCTCTCCCCACTTTTTCCAACCTATAAAATCTTACGGCAATGCAGGAAGTTGAATATAAATGCTATACAAACAAGGGCTCGTGGAAGATTACCGCCCTTAACGACCATGAGGCGCTTCGCAAAGCTCTATGGTTCTGTTGGAGAGATGGCGAAGACTTTGACAGAATCGAATATCGACGCTGTGGCGAACATTACATCCTCCGAATATCGGTCTTGGACCTCAATTCACAAGAATGTTGGACTATATAAAATCATACGAAAATGGCAAATCATTTCAATCCCGAAGTATTCTCCGACGGAGAACTTGAAATCATCATCACAGCCGCTACTCGGCTTACCGAACTTTTACGAAAGTCGCAAAGCTTCGACTCTGAACTCGAGATGTACGAGCAGTTCGATGAATGGCGCACTTGCGTCAATATCAACTGCATTGCGTTCAACGAGTTGAAACGCAGGAATACTCCAAAGAGTGAGGGCTGACCTCACTCTTTATCCCTCCGGAGCGAGGAACTGACGCCTCGCTTTTCTTATACTCGGTCGGCACCACCTCCCTTATACCTTGCGGTGGAAGACCCGCTGACGCTTCTACCTCCGGTGGTTGGCCTCGCTGTCGCTATACCTGTCGGTGGTTTGACTCGCTTCGCTTATACCTTGCAGGTGGCAGGGACCACGCTTTCGCTATACATTGCATGTAGCCGGGAACTCGGTCGGTAACCTCCCTTATACCTCCGGTGGTTCGCTACCGCATACCTTGCAGGTGGCTATGACCACGCTATCGCTATACCTGACGGTGATTGACTCGCTGACGCTTATACCTCCGGTGGCATTGACCACGCTATTCGCTATACATTGCATGTAGCCGTTGACTTCGGTCGGTAACCTCCCTTATACCTCCGGTGGTTCGCTACTGCATACCTTGCAGGTGGCTATGACCACGCTATCGCTATACCTGACGGTGATTGACTCGCTGACGCTTATACCTCCGGTGGCATTGACCACGCTATTCGCTATACATTGCATGTAGCCGTTGACCTCGGTCGGTATCCTCCCTTATACCTCCGGTGGTTCGCTACCGCATACCTTGCAGGTGAAATTTATGTCTTTTAAGGAGAAATCATCTCTACCTAAATTCGCAGTATGATTAGCATCGGGTTATATTCAACTGGTATTTTGCTGACAAGCAGATTGTCGGATTTGAGGATTGCCACCAGTGCGGAGTTTATCGACATAAACTTCTCGGCTGACGGGTTCTCTCTCTTGCAGGGTAGATATTACACTCTCAATGGTTCCGTTACCTTATCGGAACTTGGCGAACTCATTGAGCAGCACATATCCCGTAACTCGGAGGGCTCCATCGCTGAATGTACCCTCCGCGTAGCCGGTGGCGGTGAATCTGCCACTGCATCCTTCCGCGCCATGTACTGCGACCGCGTTGTAACTGTCCCCGACATTTCAACGTGGCTCAAAGAGAACTACCTTACTGTCGCTCGTTTCAAACGGGCCAAGATTACTGACGTAATTCGGCTGTCGTGGTATGCCACCACTTCGGAAAGTGTGGCCGTTACCGTCTATACAACTTTCCTGGATCCCGATGGGAACCGGTCAACTTACTATATCTCCATGCCGACGGGAGGGCAGAAGTATGGCTCAAACAACGTTTTCACAACCTACATCACGGTTCAGGAATTGGTTGACTCCATCAAACGCGGTAGAGGCTATGACTCTTTGACGCTCCAATCCTTCACCATTCGTTGCGGTGACAGAAGTCTCACATACTTTGTAGATCCTTCAATTACTCCGGCCAAACGTTTCTGCTTTCTTAATTGCTTCAACATCGTTGAAGACATCTACCTTGTCTGCGAAACCACAGACAAGGTTAAGGCTGACCGCTCGCTCGCCACGATGGGTCGCGCCGTTCAGTTCTACGATGTTCATAACTCCAAGGAGTATGAAACCGAAACGGCTCCTCTCACTTCGTTTGAGTGCGACCTTATGGAGCAAATGCTTCTATCAACACAGGTTCGGCTGCCGTTGGGAGACAATGCCGACTCGGAATCCGACTTCGAGGCAATGTTCCCAATTCTCATCACAGATTTTACTTCTGAAATCTCTGATTCCAACTCTGAACTTAACACCGTTAAGTTCACTTGGCAGTTTGCAGACTCTGTTCCTAGACTCGAACTGCCGAACTCGAAAGGTATCTTCAACTCTGTTTATAATCCAGTCTATTCGTAATAAATGGCTCGTTCGATACACATATCCACCGCTCGCCACATCCTTAATTCAGGCGATCCTGTCGATATTTCCGTATGGAAATCCGACGGCTCAATAGTCCATTATAAAAATTGCATATCGTGTCGATATGATTTTTATGGAGGTTGGCGCAATATCAAGTTGCTGACCTCCGGAGAATTTAGGAAAATCCGCGATGTGCTGATTTTCAAAGTCAATTCACTTGAAGTGTACCTATAATCACTACCTCTATGATAGAAGAACTTAATTTTAATTCCGTCGAGAACGTGCCCGGCATTGAGGCTCGTGCAGCGTTCTCAGTCAACTCCGCAACGGTCTTCAAAGAAGATGTCGATATTGTGCCGACAATTATTGATGAAACGCTGTCGTACATCCCATGGGGAGGCGACAACCAACTACCCTATAACGTCATCGACCTTATAGAAAGGGATGAAACACTTGCCACCTGCCAAGTGTTCAACGCCGAGGTCTGTTTCGGTTCCGGTCTGCGCTATGACACCTGTCTCGCTTCTCAGGCCGTCCGAGATGAAATCGAAGACTTCATGCTCGACAACGACCTCGCCGCCTATTTCCTCGGTGTGTCGCAGGACTTCAAACACTTTGGCTTTGCCGTTTCAGTCATCATCCTTAATGAAGACGCGACAAAGATTGTCCGCCTGATTCGCAAGGAGGCTTGTTATTGTCGGTTTACACCGGCTGACAAGGATGGACGTATCGACAAAGTACTTTATGCCAACTGGCGAAAGTGTGTCGCCAATCGTGATGACATCGAGGAAATAGAATTGCTCGACCCTTCGGCTCCGTGGCGAGATCTGCAAGACAAACTCGCCAAAAATTCTAAAGAACGGAAATTTGCCGTCGTGTCGCGCATCCCTACGGTGGACTCCACCTATTACCCCATACCTTATTACGCTGCGCTTTTCAAGGGCAAGTGGTACAACATCAAGCAGCTTATCGGAATTGCCAAAGAAGCGAAGCTCCGCAATTCCGCTCCTATCAAATATCACATCGAGGTCGGAGCGAAATACTGGGAGTCAATATTTCGTGCCGAGGGCATTACCGACCGAAAGAAGCAGCAGGAAAGGATTGTACAGGAGAAGCAGACAATCCTCGACTTCCTGACCGGTGCCGAGAACTCCGGCAAAGCCTGGTTCTCTACTTTCTACGTTACCCCCGACGGCAGGGAGCAGCATGATGTCGTCATCAACAAGATCGATTCCTCAAAAGAGGGCGGCGATTGGGAAACCGACATACAGGAAGCTATCAATATGATATGCTTTGCAATGCGAGTTCACTCAAACCTTGTCGGCTCCGTGCCGGGCAAAGCCCAGACAAACAATTCCGGCTCCGACAAACGCGAGCTTTATACTATCGCTCAGGCTCTACAAAAGCCTTATCACGATTTGCTCTTTACCGTGCATCGCATCATCATTCGCTTTAATAAATGGGCCAACGTCACGGTTGACGTGCCATTTATTCAGCTTACTACATTAGACGAACACCAAGATGCTAAAACTGTAACCATCAATCCCAATGAAGCTGATAACAACTGACGAGCAGTTACGCTCTCATCTTCCCAACATCGTTCAGACGGTCAAAGGGGAAACCCCTTTCATCGAACGCATCTCAACTTTCATTGACCTTGCCGAAGACTGGGTTAAAACTACTTTCACATCTGAAAGCACTTTCAACACCATCTGCGGTTATGCGGACAATAATATCATCAAGACACAAACCGCACGGCTCGTTGTGGCTGACGCTCTGCGTCGCGCCATTCCCTCGCTCGACATCGTGCTTACGCCCAACGGCTTCGGCATAGTCAATTCCTCCAATATCGCCCCGGCCTCAAAGCCACGTGTCGATAGGCTCGTCGGCTCCATGCTCTCGCACCGCGACGACTGCATCGCCGCTCTGATGCCCGAACTTGTCGGAGCAAGTAAGTGGCTTAGTTCCTCGCAAGCCGAATACTTCGGCTCGACGCTTTTCCCGACAATGGACATCGTGGATGCCATTGGTGGAGCCACCGGCTCCAAGTGGGATAAGTATCAGGAACTGCACCCACAACTCTACGACCTTGAAGCCTCGCTCGCCGAGGAGTGGTTCTCTCTGGAATTGATGACTCAACTCCGATCGGAAAATCTTCGTGGCACATTGTCGGCAAAAAGGAAGTCGATAGTGCTTTCAATACAAGCCTCCATTGTCGGCTACTTAAAGGGCGGTTCGTTCAATTCTCGCCGTTTGGCTGACATCGTGAACCACATTCGGCAAAACGCGGACGATTTTTCGGAATGGCACAACTCGGAAACCGCGAAACTGTTTGCGCCTCCAGTTTTCCGCAACAAGAAGAATGCGGCAGGATATTTCTTTTAGCGGAACTGGCGTTCGGCAGTCAGTCAGATTACTTTGGCTCCGGTCTTTCGTCGGACATATTGCATTGAGTCATGTGCTCGTGGCACTGATTTACGATAGCAAAGGTAGGACTCACCGCTCATCGCAAAACAAGCCTATGGATTTCTTAAAAGATTTTTATAAAAAATTGAGACAAGTCGCAATTTTTGACCGGTGCAGCCTTAAAATTCTTTTGAAATTTTTGCTTTCCATCACTTTCTGAGCACTCCCAGATTATTGCATCGATAAATCAAACGTGCAACGGCACATAACTTTTAATTCAATACAATATGATTTTACCCGACAAAAAACCTCAGGAGCCCAAGTTAGTCAATCTTACTGACTACTCGCTCGAACGCCCCAAGGGGTATCTTTCCTTCTTCACATTCATCCGTTTCGAGGACGGCGGAGAAATTCTTCTCGATAACATCTTCGCCAAGTCCCGTTTGGAGGCCAATCAATACGTCCTTAACCGCTTCGCCGACTGTCTCCCTTACATGCAGGGTATCACGGTTTACGAAAGCCAGAATTGATTTTCACGAACCGCCATTCAACGGCTCTCCAAATCGGAGAGTCGTTGATGTCTTTTATTAAGTATGAGTTTGATTCTACATTTGCAATGTAATCAAACTCATAAAATCGACTTCATGCAGACAATTTCAATCAACCTTATTGTGCCGGAGCGGTGGACCGACCTTTCCGACAAACATCTCCGTTACGTCTTCACACTCATTGCCGATGAGTATAATATCGACGAACTCAAAACTCTTTGCCTGCTCCAATGGAGCAAACTCAAAGTCATAGGACGACAAGAAACTGGTGCCTATCTTCTTCAAAAAGGTAAATTCCTTTTTGAACTCACTCCGTTAACCCTCGCAGAGTTGTTAACACAACTCGACTGGCTCGGAACAGTTCCGAACTATCCAGTCAGACTCTCCAAAATCAACCGCTGCAATGCTCTCCCGGCTGACTTCTCCGAAGTGCCGTTCGAGAAGTTCATCATGGCTGACAACCTCTATCAAGGTTATCTCGCCACCGAAGATGAAGAACTCCTGGAACAACTCGCATCCGTTCTTTATGGCAAAGCCATAAAACTAAAACCCTTCGAGAAAATCTCGGTGTTTTATTGGATGGCATCGTTGAAGGAATTCCTTGCCAAGAAATTCCCCGACTTTTTCCAGCCCATCACCGCCCAATCCAACGGAAATCTTCTCGGCAGTTCCACTTCCGTAGAAGATGCGATGAACGCTCAGATCCGCGCTCTTACTAAAGGCGATATTACCAAAGAGGCAGAAATACTTTCGCTCGATACGTGGCGAGCCCTTACGGAGCTTAACGCCCAGGCGAAAGAATACAAGGAGTTGAACGCCAAACTCAATACGAAATGAGCGATATCCTGAACGGAAGATGGGACGCATCCGAATTTTTCCTTCGCCTTACGGCCACCAACACTCTCGCTCTCGCCGAAGGTTTTACCTTCTGCCGAGTCTCCGGTCTTGAAGGCTTCGAGGAAGCCGTTGCGCAGTTGCAGACAAAGAACGCGTTCGTGTGTGTCTCCGACATAAACGACGGTTACACCGAACTCAACAACACTCCCCGGACCCGGCGAGTCAAAACGGTGTTCATGGCCATGCGACATAAAGCCGAAGATATGGAGGCACGGACCGAGTGCATGGAGATCATGCGTGAACTGTTCCGGCAGTTTATGTCGCAGCTGATACTTGAAAAGGTCAAGTTGGAGCAGAACTGCATCTACCTTGACCCTCGCATCACATTCACCGAAATTGACCGCTATTTCTTCAACGGAGCCGCAGGTGCCTATTTTCAGATAGCCGTCGATGTCTATACAGACCTTCGTCTTAATCCCGATGAATGGTTGACCGAAAAGGACTTCGACGAGAAGACCCAACAGGAATATTTCTACGACCTCTATCTTACCGAGTACGATGCCGGTCAGAAAATCCCGACCATAAAGTATATACGGACAATGTACTGTTCCGTGGCCACAGGCCTTAAGGAAGCGAAAGACCTTGTGGATGCTGCCTCGCCATCCAAGCCGTCGCTGATAGCAACCGGCCTTTCGCAATATCAACTTTATGTGTCGGTAGCCCAGTTGGATTCGGTCAACGCTAAATATGTATTCTATGAGCACGGACAGAAATCTTGAAGAACGGCGCAAATATGTCACCGCCTTCAATTCCACAATGATTAAGATCTGGAAGGAACAAATAACGCTCCTCGGTGTCATTGACACAGGAGCGCTTTACCGCTCAGTGGTTGCCGTTGGTGCGACCGCCGACGGCAAATATACTTCGGTTTCCCTCCGTCAACAGTTCAATGAATATGGACTCTATGTTGACTACGGCACCGGCTCCAACACTCGTCGCGGAAACCCCGGCGACATCGGTATGGATAACAGGAGAAAACGCAAACGTTGGTTCTCCCGTAAATACTATGCCTCGGTAATGAATATTCGCGACTTCTTTGCCGACAATCTCGGCAGACAATGTACCGATATTATCAGCAACGCCCTTACAAGAGACTTGTCAAGGCGTTTCAGTACATAAATTTCGTGTCTTTTAGTTTGCACCCGGGTAGCCATAATTTTGCTGAAAAATCAGCACGATTATGGCTATCGATACTAAATCCATAACCCAACTCATTACCGAGTTCCGGGCTCTCCAAGCCAAAGACGCCATTACTCCGGAGTCATTAGGCTATATTCTGCAAAGACTTGCAGATCTTCTCGCCACCGCCGGAACTTCCGAAACAATCGAGCAGTTACAAAAACTGCTCACTTCCCTGAAGACTAACGGGGCCTTCCTTACCAATATCAAACAAGGACAAGCCGACCGAAACCATATCTATGCCATTATTGATTCAGTCGATGTAACAAATGGCGAGAAACGTCAGTCTTCCGGTTTATTCATTCAACAGGCCACAACTGAAAGGGCAGGTGCAATGCGAGCACAGCAGGTCACGGACCTTAACACCGCTCGCAACAATATCAACGGCAAGATTCTTCCGGCTATTGACACTCTGGAGAAAGCTATCGCAACACTTCAAGGTATTCTCGGAATTGGAGACGGAAAGACCATTACCAACGTAATCAACACGGCTCAGATATCCTGCGATGTGGCAAACGGCAACCTTCATATCAAAGGTGCCTCCAAATTAACAAGCGCCGGATATGTGCCGTATCTTTTCCGTCTTACCCGCAAGCGAAACCAATTTCACGAGAAGGAACGTAATGACTCCAACCGCCACAAGAAATATTGCCCGATATCCAAAGGTTGGCATCTGTACGGCTCATGCTACGCCGTGAAAATTGAACGCGATACACTCTTATTCTCCCGAAACGGTCGGGCCGAGTTACACCGCCCGTCAGAAGATTATTCCCCACAGCCACAGGCTCTCGTCTGCGTCCATACCAACTCCAAAGGCCACAAGTCCATTGGATGGGGACGCTCAACTATCGTTCTCAACAACCTCGAGAACGCCAAGAATCAGAAAAAGATGCGTATGATCCGACTGCGCTTTGCCGTAGGCTTCGCCAAGAAGATGACTCCCGGCAAATCGGCCATAACTCCGGCCAATCTCGTAAGCTCGCTTGCGGAGTTCTCTCTGGTATTCGACCCGAACACTCAACAATGGTCATTCTCAAAATGAAACAATATACCCCCATAAAAAAAGATAGCCCGAGAGGGCGAACCCTCACGGAACCAAGCTATCTCTTAAACCTCGTCGCTGATAGCCCGAACAAAGGCCGGAGGCACTTTGCCGCGGAGAAGCTATCTCGCATACATCGCTCCGATAGCCCGAAGCAACAAGCCGAAACCCATTGCTGCGGAGAAGCTATCACGCATACGGAAGAGAAGTACCCGGGGCTTTTAGCTTGGCTTCACTTGCGTCAGAGGTGTCCGGTTCATTTAGCTTGGTTTCACTCTCAGAGGTGGCGCGGGTCTTTTAGCCTGGCTTCACTTGCAAGCAGAGGTGTCCGGTTCATTCAGCGTGGCTTTACGTATTCTCCTGATGCAAAATTAGTCATTTTCCCTCGATTATACAACACTTTAACCCAATAAATCCGACTCATTATGAACCTCCACAAACACAAGCCCACTCTGCAGCTCATGTCAGCGATTTTTCTAATCGTCATCGGGTGTGGTCTGCTCATCACGGGGTTTATAATTCCACCCTCTGGTGAAATTCATAACTCCGTTCTAATCGCCTTCGGCGAGATACTGACATTCGCCGGGGCACTGTTCGGTATCGATTACCACTATAAATACAAGTCCGACAAGGACCAAACACCTAATCAGTAATGCTATGAGAAAAATTAACAAAATCATCCTCCATTGTACGGCAACCCCCGAGGGGAAGGATTTCACCGTACAACAGATTCGCGAATGGCACGTCAAAGGTAACGGCTGGTCAGACATCGGCTATCACTTCGTAATCTACCGCGATGGCTCTGTTCATAAGGGAAGACCCATCGAGAAAAGCGGTGCACACACCAAAGGGCAGAACGCCAATTCCATTGGCATCTCCTATGTCGGTGGTATCACCAACGACGGCAAGAAGACTCCGAAGGATACTCGCACTCCTGCACAGAAAGTGGCCATCGTGCAGCTCATCAAGAGTCTCAAAGAGACTTACGGCCAACACGTAACCGTTCATGGCCACAATGAGTTTGCTGCCAAGGCCTGTCCTTCGTTTAAAATCAAAGACGACCCGGAATTATGCGCACTGTAATTCCTTTCCTCGTTCTGGCACTCATCACTTCGTGCCGCTCCAACAAGGAAGTCGTCGTTGATGCGACCCAACAGACGGACTCTATCGCACGTTCGGAAACACACCGCACAATCGTATCGATTGACTCGGTGTTCCGCAATATTGATTTCAAGTTTGATACATTGAAAGTCAATATCCAACGTCCGATAGAGTACGCTGAAAAGCCGGAAGTGATAACACTTACGGCTATCAAAGGCGAAGTTGTCGACAACCGACAACTTCGTCATAACCAACTCGAAGACTACAACCGACTCGATACAGTCGCTTTTAAACAAGTCAGTGCGGAAGCGTCAACGGAACATTCGGCCACCACCCGAATGTACAATCCGCCAGACGGCACCGCCGTCTTAATCGTCCTGATTGTTATCGTAGCCATTCTTATCGTTATATTTCATCGTCAACGCCATTAGAGAGTAGAAGTTTTTTCATGAAAACCGAGCGCGGGCAGTCCGGGAGGATAGTTCGCGTTCATCTTTTTTGTCCCCACCCGGATTGAGGAGTGTGCCGGCTGATACGAACCTTGCTCCGTCCTCCATTGGCTGCCTACATCCTTGCAAGTCCGGGCATTTGTGGTCAAGGTTACGCTTGTTTCCACGACACCTCCACAAGTTCCGGTGTCGTGGCGCTC
>JAFLTW010000025.1 GCA_022509085.1 Muribaculaceae bacterium
TGTCAAAGTTAGTAATTTTTATCTTATCAAGCAAATCTTTACGCTCAATGAGAGTGCCGGGAGTGGTGAGACGGTCGAGGATAATCCGGGACGTGACCCCCGGGATGGGGAGCTCGCGGGCCGGATAGATCTCCGTGAGCACCACCTCGTCGGCGTTGCTGAGGGCCTCGGCAAACTCCGGGGCGAAGTCGCGGGTGCGGCTGTAGAGATGGGGCTGGAACACCACAGACACCCTCCTGCCGGGGTAGAGGCGGCGTATGCTGCGAATCGAGGCCTCGATTTCGGCGGGGGAGTGGGCGTAGTCGTCGATGAGCACGCTGCGGGCTCCGTCGGCCTCGCCGCGCAGTATGATCTCGAAGCGCCGCTTCGCCCCCCTGAAGGTCTCCAGGCCTCGGCGTATCTCCTGGCCGGAGGCTCCGGCAAGCCATGCCGACGCACCCGCCGCCACGGCATTGTCCACGTTGATCTCCACAGGTACGCCGAGACTGATGGCATCGATGCGCACGCCGTCGGGTCCGCAGAGGTCGAAGAGCAGCTGCCCCTCGCGGTAGTCGATGTTTTCCGCATGCCAGTCGGCCGTCTCGCCGGGTATGCCGGAGTAGGAGAGGAGTCTCACCCCGGGCTTCAGGTCAGGCCTCACCTTGAGGCCTGTGTGGAGCAGCAGGGTGCCTCCGGGGCGTATCAACGAGGTGAAGACGGAGAAGGCCTCCAGATAACGGGCCTCGTCGCCGTATATGTCAAGATGGTCGGGGTCTGCCGAGGTTATGACGGCAATCCAGGGCGACAGCTGATGAAACGAACGGTCGTATTCGTCGGCCTCCACCACGGCGTATTCCGCACCGGGAGTGATGATGAGGTTGCTGTCCACGTTGCGCAGTATGCCCCCCAGGAAGGCGTCGCACCCGACGCGCGACTGCGACAGGATCCAGGCAATCATCGACGATGTGGTGGTCTTGCCGTGGGACCCTGCCACGCAGATGCCCTTCATCTGCCGGGTGATCTGCCCGAGCACCCACGCCCGCTTATGGATGGAAAACCCTCCGTCGCGGAAGAAGGTGAGCACCCGGTTGTCGGCGGGGATGGCGGGGGTAAACACCACCTCCACGGCCGCGGGGTCGCGAAACGCCTCGGGAATCAGGGAGGGGTCGTCGTCGTAGATCATCACTGCGCCCTCCTCCTCGAGTTTCGCGGAGAGCTGCGAGCGCACGCGGTCATAGCCGGCCACGGCGCATCCCCGTGAGAGGAAATACCTCACAAGGTTGGCCATCCCGATGCCGCCGGCACCCACAAAAAAATATCTTTCAGCCATCGAATATCAAATACCGGATATCAAATTATCAGACAGGATTCCCAAGGATTTTCACCACCTCATCCACAATCTTCTCGTCGCTGTCGGGCATCGCCATCTCTCTGATGGCCTCTCCCATATGCCTGAGGCGGTCGGGGTGGGCAAGGAGCGACTCCACCACGGGGAGGAGCCGTTGGCGACACTCGGCGTCGGGAACGAGCACGGCCGCGCCACGGTCGGCCAGCGCGCGGGCATTCTTGGTCTGGTGGTCTTCGGCCACATTGGGCGAGGGCACCAGCACACAGGGTTTGCCGAGGAGCTCCAGCTCGCTGATGGTGCCCGCACCGGCGCGGCTCACCACGAGTGTTGCCGCGGCATAGGCCTGCGCCATATCGGGGATGAATGGGAGGATCGCCAGCCGGCCTTCGGCGGGAGCCACGGAGGTCTCCCCCTCCAGGAATTTCCTATACCAGCCCTTGCCCGTCTGCCAGATCACCTGGTAGCCCTTCTCCACGAGCACGGGGGCAGCCGCCTGCATCGACTCGTTGATGGTGAGGGCTCCCAACGAACCGCCCACCACCAGGAGTGTGGGGCGATGCGGGTCGAGCCCGAAGGCTTTGCGTGCCTCCGCGGGGTCGAGGCCCGCGCGGAGAAGGTCTTTGCGCACGGGGTTGCCCGTGGCCACTATACGGTCGGCGGGGAAGAAACGCTCCATACCCTCATAGGCCACACAGATGGCGCGCGCCTTGGGCGCCAGCAGTTTGTTGGTGACACCCGCATAGGAGTTCTGCTCCTGGAGCACGGTGGGGATGCCGGCGCTCTGGGCAGCCTTAAGCACAGGGCCGGAAGCGTAGCCACCCACTCCGACGGCCACGTCGGGCCGGAATTCGCGCACAATCTTTTTGGCCATGGCCAGACTGCGGCGCAGCATGAGGAGCACCCTGAAATTCTTGAACAGGTTGCGGCGGTTGAAGCCAGCCACAGGGAGTGCCTTTATGGGGTAGCCTGCGGCAGGCACACGCTCCATCTCCATCCTGCCCTCGGCCCCCACGAAGAGGATGTCGGCGTCGAGGCGACGCCTCAGGGCGTCGGCGATGGAGAGGGCAGGGAAGATATGGCCCCCCGTGCCGCCTCCGCTTATCAGTATTCTCGGTTTTCTTTCCATAACGAATGTGCCTTTCGGGAAGTTCTGGCGCCTTATCCCTCGATCGAGGCGGCGTCGAGTTCTTCAAACACGGGTTGCTGTTCCTCCTCGTCGGCCGCCTTCTTGCGCCTGCGCCCGCGGGTCTCGAGCGAGTCCTTTCGATACTGCGCGAAACGGCTCACGGAGAGCATCGACCCGATGGCCGCCGACATCACAAGAATCGACGTGCCCCCCTTAGAGATGAAGGGGAGGGGCTGACCCGACACCGGACCAAGACCCACCACGATGGCCATATGCACCAGAGCCTGGAACACGATAATCACGGCACACCCCATGATGAGGAACGTGGGGAAGGCCTTGCGCAGGCGGAACGCAATCACGCCGGCGCGGGCCACAAGCAAGAGATAGAGCAACAGCAGGAGGCAGCCTCCCACGAGCCCGGTGTCTTCAATGATGATGGAGTAGATATAGTCGGAGAAGGCCAGGGGCAGGCGTGCGCTCTCGCGCGAGTTGCCGGGGCCCTTCCCTATCACGCCGCCGTGGGCCTGAGCCATAGTGGCAAACCACACCTGGCGGTTCTCGTCGTTAATCTGATCCGTAGGTTCCACGCCCTTAGCGTAGGCCTTAAGACGCGAGAGATGGGTAGACTCACGTCCCAAATCACGGTTGAGCTCTTCTTCCGACACCGTCATCTCCTTGACAGCCCGGTCGTATTCCGAAGGTTTGCTGTCGCGATATTTCACCATCACGAGCAGGCCGGCGCAGGCGCCGTAGACGGTGAGCACGATAAGGAGCTTCTTGAACTGAATGTTACCGATAAGAAACATCGCAAGGCTCACGCCCATAAGCAGGAGCATGTTGGTGAGCCCGTTGACCCACAAGACCGCGCCGAAGAGCAGCACCACGACGGCCACGGTGATGATACCCCGCGCGGCCACGCCGCCCGGAAGCTGGTTGGAGCCCAGGATCTTGGCCAGAAGGAGCACCACCGTATATTTCACTATCTCCGGGGGCTGGATCGTGAAGCCGCCAATCATGATGGCACGCTGCGCCCCGTTGATGTTGGCTCCGAAGAGGGAGGCGAACACCAGAAGCCCGAAGCTCAGGATGCCCAGGGGCCACGCAAGCTTTCGGAGATGGCCGTAATGCAGGCGCTGCATGCCGTAGACAATCAGCACGCCGAGCATCAGGAAGATGGCGTGGCGTTTCAGCGGCCCGTAGATGTTGTCGGCCTTCACCTCCGTGCTGGAGGCGGAGAAAATCTCGATAAGCGAGATGACGATAAAGACCAGGTAGATTCCCAGGATGTAGGGGTCGGCCTTGCGGAGCGGCTTTATGGCGGCCACGGTCTTCTCCTTTACGGGAGCTGCCTCGAGGGGTTGGCCGCCTAGGGTCTCGCGGATTATTATGGAGTCGTTGTCGTTCATACGTTGTGAGGATTGGAGGTGTTAAGGATGAGGATCAGAGGTTGGTTACGGCCTCGCGGAAGAGGTCGCCGCGCTGCTCGTAGTTTTTGAAGAGGTCAAAGCTTGCGCAGCAGGGAGAGAGGAGCACGGTTTCGCCCGGCCGGGCCACCCGGCGGCAGCACTCCACGGCCTCGGCCAGGGAATGGGTGTCGATGATGCCCTCCACATGGCCGGAGAAGAACTTCACGATCTTGGCGTTGTCGACGCCCATGCAGACTATATGGCGCACCTTCTCCTTCACGAAGGGGAGGATCTCGGAATAGTCGTTGCCCTTGTCGGTGCCACCGAGGATGAGCACCGTGGGGCGGTCCATGGCCTCGAGGGCATAGTATGTGGAGGCCACGTTGGTGGCCTTGGAGTCGTTGATCCAGCGCACGCCGTCTTTCTCGCGGATAAACTCGAGCCTGTGGGGCACGGCCTTAAACGTGCGGATGCCGGCGGCTATCTCCTCGTCGGTGAGTCCCACGGCGCGGCAAGCCAGCGTGGCCGCCAGAGCGTTGAAGAGGTTGTGCAGGCCCTTGATGGGGATATCCTCCTTGGGTAGCACAGGGAGCGTATCGGCGTCGAAGGGGAGAAGGCGCGCCTTGATGTCGTGGCGTGGAAACTCAGCCTTGATCACAGGGTCGCCGTCCCAGTAGATGAAGACGTCGGAGGCCGTCTGGTTGCGGATGATGCGAAACTTCGATTCCACATAGTTCTGCATCTTATGGTCGTAGCGGTCAAGATGGTCGGGGGTGATGTTCATAAGCACGGCCACGTCGGCCTTGAAGCGGTACATGCCGTCGAGCTGGAAGCTCGAGAGCTCGATCACGTAGCAAGGCTTGGGGTCGCGTGCCACCTGCAGGGCCAGGCTGTGGCCTATGTTTCCGGCCAGGCCCACGTCTCGGCCTGCCTGGCGCAGTATATGGTAGATCAGCGAGGTGGTGGTGGTCTTGCCGTTGGAGCCGGTGATGCAGATCATCCGGGCGTCGGTGTGGCGACCGGCGAACTCGATTTCAGAGATCACCTCCACACCCTTGTCACGGAGGGCCACGACGAGCGGGGCGGTCTCGGGAATGCCCGGGCTCTTCACGACCAGGTCGGCGTCAAGGATCTTCTCCGGGGTATGGCCCCCTTCCTCGAAAGGAATCCCCTCCTGCACGAGCAGCGAGCGGTAGGGCTCCTTCAGCGTGCCGGAGTCGCTGAGCAGCACCTCCATACCGAGTTTGCGGCCGAGCACGGCGGCTCCATAACCGCTCTCGCCCCCGCCCAACACCACGAGTCTATTCTTCTTATCTTTCACGGGAAAAAACTGTCTGTCTGATATCGGTTATCTAATCTTGAGTGTCACAAATGTGAGGGCGGCAAGCAGGATCCCCACGATAAAGAAGCGTATCACGATCTTCGACTCCGGGATGGGAGCCTTGGGGATGTTGAGCAACGCCTTGATGGAGCTGTCGCCGGCCTTCTGGAAGTGGTGGTGGAGAGGTGTCATCTTGAAGATGCGGTGCCCCTCGCCATATTTCTTCTTAGTGTATTTGAAGTATCCCACCTGGAGCATCACGGAGAGGTCTTCGAGGAAGAAGATGAGGCAGAGCAGGGGGATGAGGAGTTCCTTGCGGATGAGGATAGCGAAGACGGCGAGGATGCCGCCGAGGGTGAGCGACCCCGTGTCGCCCATAAACACCTGCGCCGGGAACGCGTTATACCAGAGGAAGCCCACGAGGGCGCCGATAAACGCGCCGGCAAACACCACCAGCTCCTCTGACCCCGGGATATACATGATGTTCAGATAGGTGGAATATATCACGTTGCCGCCCAGGTAGGCCATGATGAGCAGCGCCAGGCCGATTATGGCGCTCGTGCCGGCACAGAGGCCGTCGAGTCCGTCGGTGAGGTTGGCGCCGTTGCTCACGGCCGTCACGGCCACTATCACCACGAAGACGAAGAGGATCCAGCCGAGGGTCTGGCCCGTCTGCTCGTCGCCGATCCAGGAGGTGACCCACATATAGTTGAAGTTGTTGTTCTTCACGAAGGGGATGGTGGTCTGAGCCGTCTTCTCATATCGCAGCTGGTGACCGGCCACCTGCTCGGGCTCCGGCGCGGGATTTTCCGTACCCTCGAGCACGACACTGGCCGGAATCTCGGAATACTGCGACTCGCTCACGGCCGGGTTCTCACTCATCACTATAGACGGGGCAACCCACATCGTGATACCCACGATAAGGCCGAGTCCCACCTGCCCCGTCACCTTATACTTTCCCTTCAGGCCGTCCTTGTTGTGATACTTTATCTTGCGGTAGTCGTCGAGAAAACCGATGGTACCCATCCAGAGGGTAGCCACAATCATCAGGATAAGGTAGATGTTGGTGAGGTTGCACATCAGAAGCACCCCTGCCATGATGGAAAGGATGATGATTACGCCGCCCATTGTGGGGGTGCCCTTCTTCTTCATCTGGCCCTCCAGGCCGAGGTTGCGGATCTCCTCGCCCACCTGCATGCGCTGGAGGCGTCGGATAATGCCTTTGCCAACAAAGAGGGCGAAAAGAAGGGAGATGGCAAACGCCAGTCCGGCCCGGAAGGAGATGAACTCCATCAGGTAGCGGCCCGGGAAGTCGGTGCCCTTGAGCAGTTCGAAAAGATGATAGATCATGTTGCCGCGGGGGAGAGGGCGTTAAGAGTAGGGTATAGGGTTGAAGGGATGGAGTGTCAGTTCCGGAGTTCGTTAATGGCGGCCACCACCTCCTCCCGGTCGTCGAAATGGTGGCGTACGCCCTTGATTTCCTGGTAGGGTTCATGCCCTTTGCCGGCCACGAGCACCACACTGCCCGGGGAAGCCATCCTCAGGGCCGTCCGGATAGCCTCGCGGCGGTTGGTTATGCAGAGAGTGCGGACGAGCTCCTCCTTGCTGAGGCCGGCCTTCATCTGCCCGATGATCTCGTCGGGGTCTTCGAAGCGTGGGTTGTCGGCCGTGAGGATAAGCCTGTCGCTGCGGCATGCGGCCTCGGAGGCCATCTGCGGGCGCTTTCCGGCATCGCGGTTGCCGCCGGCTCCCACCACGGTGGTGATCTCGCCCTTCTGGCCGATGATCTCGCGGATGGTGTCGAGCACGTTGACCAGGGCGTCGGGCGTATGGGCGTAGTCTACGATGGCCGTAACGCCGGTCGGGGAGGGGAAGGTCTGGAAACGGCCGGCCACAGGCACGAGCTTGCTCATGTTGACGAGCACCTCCTCCTGCGGGAATCCGGTGAGGATTGAGGCGCCGTAGACGGCGGTGAGATTGTAGGCGTTAAACTTGCCCGTGAAGCGCACCTCGACGTCCTGGCCGTTGAGGCTGAGTAGGGTGCCGTCGAGCCGGCTCTCTATTATCTTGCCGCGGAAGTCGGCATCCTTGCGAAGGGAGTAGGTATAGACATTGGCCTTGGTGTTCTGCACCATGAAGAGGCCGTTCTTGTCGTCGACGTTCACCAGGGCGAATGCGCCGGCGGGGAGCATGTCGAAGAAGCCCTTCTTGGCGTCGCGGTAGTTCTCTACCGTGCCGTGATAGTCGAGGTGGTCGCGGGTGAGGTTGGAGAAGACACCCCCCTTGAACTGCAATCCGGCGATGCGGTGCTGCGTCACGGAGTGGCTCGACACCTCCATAAAGGCGTAGTCGCAACCGGCCTCCACCATCTCGGCCAGCAGGGAGTTGAGCGTGAGGGGGTCGGGGGTGGTGTGGGTGGTAGGTATGGCGCGTCCGTTGATGTAGTTGCAGACGGTGGACAGCAGACCGGCCTTGTAGCCCTCGAGGCGAGCCATCTCGTAGAGAAGTGTGGCAGTGGTGGTCTTGCCGTTGGTGCCTGTGACGCCCACGAGGGCGAGTTTCGACGAGGGGTGGCCATACCATGCGGAGGCGAGCATACCGAGAGCCACGGCGCTGTCGGCCACGCGGATGTAGGTGAT
>JAFLTW010000026.1 GCA_022509085.1 Muribaculaceae bacterium
GTCTGAATTCGTCCATGGAGGGATATAGACTGGCCACCTCGTCCTGAAGTTGGAGGTCGGCGCCTGAATTTTCATCCAGGAAGTAGTCGTAAGAGTCCGTGTCGACGGTGGCTTGTGCGATAGCCTCAGTGGGAGCTGTGGGGGTGCTGACACGATGGAAGATCTGCATCATGCACCATATGCCGGCAAACATGGCGGCGAGATACACATAAGGTTTCAGGCGCTGCCAGGTCGTAAGGCGTTTCTGCACAGGCTTTTCCGGATATTCAGGGAGATTATCCATCAGCCGGGACTTAAACGACTCAAAATACCCTTCAGGAACGGTATATGGGAGTTCGGTTCCCACTTTTTCCTTTAGTTTATCTTCCTGTCGCATATTCGTATACATTTATTTGTATACGGATAGACAGTCAGACAAACCAAAGGTTTAAAAGACGGGTTGTTTTACGATGATTTTCGTTATTTTACGAGGATTTTCTTTCCCCCCACGAAGTAGACGCCGTGCTCGAGCTGAAGCGGGGAGGAGGGAGAGAGAGTTCCGGCGCGCCTGCCTGTGAGGTCATAGACGTCATAGAGGCCTGCTGAGGAGAAGAGAGTGTTGCCAATAAGGCTGAAGCCCGGCATGTCGCTGTCGGGGGAGTCTACGGATGCGGGAGGAGTCAGTCCGACTGTAGAGAAAGTGACATGGTCGTCGAACTCTGTGATGTCTTTGATGGCCTTGATGTTCAGTTCCTCATATTGCCATGTGCGGAGAGGTGGCACTGTGGCGGTAGAGAACTCGGTCTGGCCCGTATCGCCGGGGAAGCAGTCGCCGGCAAAGCTATCCACGGTGTTGCGGTTGTCGGCCCTCACCAGAAGCACCCTCTGGTGGGCGCGGATGGCGTTCACCTCATTGCGGTCCCATGAATTCTGCATGAAGTCTATATGCCAGATGAGCATACCGTGGTTGGGCAGGAATTCGTCCCAGCCCTCCTGTTTCCTGTAGTCCATAATGAAGAACTCGTCAGGGTAGGTGGTGGAGCTGATGATGTAGGCCTTGTTGGTGTCGTGGAGATCGGTGAGGGTGTAATTGCCCGAGTATTTAAGTTCTTCGGGGGTTATCCAGCCCAGGGAGTATCTCTCGAATGAGGAGAGGTTGGGCGGGGTGCGACAGTCGTTGTTATATGAGCCACGGTCCATCAGCGACCACAGTTCGGGGGTGGTGAAGTCATTGCCGTTCAGAGTATTGTAGAGGTCCGGAAGACCCATTACATGACCGAACTCGTGGGTAAATGTGCCGATGCCTTCCATATCGCCGTCGGCCTGCATCTCGTTGGAGCAGCCATAGGTGTTAAACCTTACACCGTCGGCAGCGAGAATCACATGTTCGCGTTCGAGCTCATAGGAGTAGGGCCATACGCTTTCAGAGGGTCCACCGTCGGCCTCACCCTTATTGGCGTAGATGATATACACACTGTCTACGTATCCGTCGCCGTTATGGTCATACTGGGAGAAATCCACTGCATCATCAAGGTATTTCACGGCCTCCACCACCATCTTGTTGGCGTTGGATTCGGCACCACCGCCGTAATAGCGGCGGTTGTTGGCGAGCGGGACGGGACCGTATACGTCGTAAGTAGGCACGAAAAGGCCGTTGGAGTTTTCAGAATAGTATTTACGGCAGGAGCCATAGGCACCGTCGCGTTTGAAATTGTCGCCGTTAAGGAAATCCTGATAATATTCCAGAGGGTTGTCTACCGAGAACTTGTAATCCTGGTATTCCACCAGTATCACCAGAGAATGAGGAGTTCCCGTTACCGGGAAGGCAGTGCTTGAAAACACGTATTTGCCCTTACCGGAAGTATCGGTGTCCGTTGCTTCGTTTTCGGCCCGTGAGGAATAGGAGGCGAGGTTCTTGATTTGCGGGTTTATGGCTACGGCTTGGGCGAAAGCGGCGCCTTTGAAGGGGGATATGGAGTGTGGACGCACTGTTGAGGCGGAGATTCCTGAAAGGACAGGGATGCCGTTGATGTCGGCCACGGCATATTCGAGAGTGCCCTCCTCATTAAAAAGGAGAAGGCAGTCGTCGGTGGTAGTGGCGTAATGGAAATTTTCGTCACCATATAAAGAGATGGCCACTTTGGACCCGTCGGGTTGTGTGAAGATAGAGACGCCCGGTTTGGCTTTCACAGCCATTGAGGCCAGGCAAGATGCCATCGCGGCGGAAAAGAGTGTTGCCTTGAGAAAATTAATTTTCATAATCGAGTGAATCTTTGATGCAAAATTAATCAAAAAAAATAATATTTCAATAAATTTGCATATTTGTCGTTATATTATTAATTTTGCTTAACATTTGTGTTTCGAGCCTCTTGCACAGAGAGAGGAGAATGCGGATAAAACTTAAAGGCTCCTTAAGTAAAGGGGCTTGCTGAAGAATTGTAAATGCCTCCGAAGACGCTAATAGACGAGAGTCGCCTTGTAGAGCTGCTGAAAGACCCGCAGACTGCACACAAGGAGTTTGAGACGCTTGTGGAAATATATTCCGAGCAGCTTTATTGGCAGATACGGAAGCTGGTGGTAAATCACGACGAGACCGACGACCTTCTCCAGAATGTTTTTCTGAAAGCGTGGAAAAATATCCACAACTTCCGTGGGGAGGCAAAGTTGTCGACATGGCTGCATAAAATAGCCATCAACGAAAGCCTCAACCATCTTAACCAGGAGCGTCAGAAGCGTGAGATGACCGACGACAGCGACGACGAATACCGGCTCAACAACATAGAGGCAGACTCATATTTCAATGGCGACGAGTTGCAGTTGGCGCTTCAGAAGGCCATTGCCTCCCTGCCAGAAAAGCAGAGGCTCGTGTTCAACATGCGCTATTACGACGACATGAAATACGACGAGATTTCAGAGATTCTGGGTACGTCGGTAGGTGCCTTGAAGGCCAGTTATCATCATGCGGTAAAGAAAATCAGCAGCAGGCTGGGCATCGACAGCTGAGGCTGTCAGCAGGCCGGGCATCGGAAACTGCGAGGAGGCCCATAAGGAACTGTAAAATAAAACAAATAGGGTTTGCGATTCTCATCGTAAACCCTTTCTTTTTCCATAATACTTGTATTGAACTAACCTAACATCATGAAACGATTTCATAATTAAAACAACGAAGTGGAAAAATAGTTTAAGGAGTATAAAATATTTTGTTTGTGGAATTAAACTTTTTTAACTAACTTTGCACAAAATTTCTGCCGCCGTGCAGACATCTAATACCCATTGACACACCTAACTGTCTAACAAATAAACCAATATATGAGTTTGCTTTTAGAGATAAGCAACGGCACATTGGCGATTACCGGGGCACTCACGGGAATGTTCCTTGTATTCATAGCCCTCTTCATCGCCAAGCTGATATCTCCGAGGTCGTTCTCGGTGAAGAAATCAGAGGCATACGAATGCGGTATCCCGACTCGAGGCGAATCGATGATTCAATTCAAGTCAGGATATTATATTTTTGCCATTCTGTTTCTTATTTTCGATGTGGAGACTGTCTTCATGTATCCCTGGGCAGTGGTTGCCCGCTCTCTGGGACATATGAGTCTGCTCTGCATCGGCATATTCATGATAATACTAATACTTGGACTGGCCTACGCCTGGAAGAAAGGAGCGCTTAAATGGACGTGAAAATAAAGAGCATGACGCGCGACGACTTCAAGGACAACGAGTATATCGACAAGCTCGTTGAGGAGTTGAACGCATCGGGCGCCAATGTTATGGTTGGCAACCTTGACAAACTGATCAACTGGGGTATCTCGAATTCCTTGTGGCCTCTGTGTTTCGGCACGAGTTGCTGTGCCATCGAGTTCATGAGTCTCGGTGCGGCCCGCTACGATATGGCCCGCTTCGGTTTTGAGGTGGCTCGCAATTCACCGCGTCAGGCTGACTATATTATGGTGCAGGGCACAATAGTTCACCGTATGGCGCCGGCGTTGCTGCGCCTCTATGAGCAGCTGGCCGAGCCCAAGTATGTGATTGCTTGCGGGGCATGCGCCGTATCGGGAGGTCCGTTCAAGAATTCCTATTGTGTAGTGCCCGGTGTGGACAAGATACTTCCTGTCGACGTCTATATTCCCGGATGTCCTCCGCGTCCGGAAGCATTCTTCTACGGCCTTATGCAGCTTCAGAGGAAGATCAAGGTGCAGAAATTTTTCGGAGGCACCAACCGAAAAGAGAAAATCGAAGAGTTTTTTGCCGCTCATCCTGAGGAGCGCGAACTGCTTAACAATATATAAAGATGAGCGACATCAAGTCATTAATCAGCGAAATTTATCCATCCGCCACCTTCGAAGAGGGTGAATGCCTGTTAGTGAATGTTGACGACAAAGACTGGCATGCGGTTGCTGAAAAACTGAAAAATGATTCCCGGCTTGCGTTCGATGTCTTGACGGCCGTGGTCGGCATGGACTGGAAGGAAAGTCTGGGAGTGCTATATTATCTGACTTCGACTTCTCACGACTGGAATGTGATCTGCGTGAAGGTGACAGCTCCGGACCGTGAGAAACCGTTTATACATACGGTAAGCGACATATGGAAAGTTGCCAATTTCCAGGAGCGTGAGGTTTACGACTTCTTCGGTATCCGCTTCATCAACCATCCTGACATGCGTCGCTTCTTCTTGCGCAACGACTGGAAGGGTCATCCGCTTCTTAAGGACTACGACACCAATCCGGAGCTCAATCCGATTCCCGAAAAGGATGAGGAGGGAGAAGACGACACGGTGATGTATGTGGAGACCACCGACGGCAAGATTGAGGAACGGCCGGGCAAGGTGTTTGAGAAGGACGATTACGTTGTGAACTTCGGTCCTCAACACCCCTCAACCCACGGCGTGATGCGTTTCCGCGCTGCCGTCGACGGCGAGACCATAAAGAAGGTCGACGTCGTTTCGGGATACATCCATCGCGGCATGGAGAAGATGAGCGAGAGTTACACCTATCCTCAGATACTCCACTTCACCGACAGGATGGACTACATGTCGGCTCATATGAACCGTCATTGCCTGTGTGCCTGCATTGAGAAGGCCCTCGGTATCGAGGTGCCCCGCAGAGCCCAGGTAATCCGCACGATGATGGACGAGCTGATGAGGATATCGTCTCACCTTTTGGCCTTCGGTTGCACGGCCATGGACCTTGGTGCCACTACGGCCTTCTTCTACGGTTTCCGCGAACGTGAGATGGTGCTCGATATCTTCGAGAAGACTTGTGGCGCCCGCATGTCGATGAACTATAATGTGATCGGTGGCGTGATAGCCGATCTTCACCCCGACTTTGAGAAAGACGTTTGCCATCTCATCGAGATAATGCCTTCGCGTCTGAAGGAATACCATCAGGTGTTTACGGGTAACATCATAGCCATGAACCGCCTGAAGAATGTTGGTATTCTTAAGGAAGAGGAGGCCATAAACTATGCTGTTACAGGTCCGAGCGGACGCGGTAGCGGCTGGAGTTGCGACTGCCGCAAGAAACATCCCTACGCCTGCTACGGCGAGGTGGACTTCGAGGAGGTGCTCGAATATGGCTGCGACTCCTACGCCCGTTATATGGTGAGGATGCGTGAGATAGAGCAGAGCTGCAAGATTCTGAGTCAGCTTCTTGACCTTCTTCCGGCCGAAGGCGATATCAGGGCACAGGTGCCCAAGGTGATCAAGCTGCCGGCAGGCAGATGGTATACCCAGGTGGAGGCCTCGCGTGGCACGTTCGGTGTCTTCATTGAGTCGATAGGGGAGAAGACGCCCTATAGGGTTCATTTCCAGAGCCCGTGTTTCAACCTTGTCGGCGTTATGGATCTCACGTGTACGGGCTATATGATAGCCGACCTTATCACCATCGGTGCGGCCCTTGACTTCGTAATACCCGACATCGACAGATAAAAGAATATAAACACAACTTACAGAATATCCGATATGTTCAACTTCGGTAAATGGACTTCTGAATTCAACAACTGGCTTCTCGGCATGGGTATGCACGAGGGGTTGGCTGTAGCGATTGAGTGTGTCATTATCGGCATCTTGCTTCTTGCGGTCTACACTGTATTGGCCCTCTTCTATATCCTCTATGAGCGCAAGCTCTGCGCATGGTTCCAGTGCCGACTGGGCCCGATGCGTGTAGGTAAGTGGGGTGTGCTCCAGGTGTTTGCCGACATGTTCAAGATCCTTGTCAAGGAACTTATCTGCCTGAAGGGCACCGACGGGTTCCTGTTCAAGTTAGCCCCGTATGTGGTGATAACGTCGTCTGTGACGATGCTTGCATGCCTTCCCTGGGGCAACGGGCTTCAGATAATAAACTTCAACATCGGCATATTCTTCATTTTGGCCGTTTCGTCGGTTGGTGTGTTGGGTATACTTCTGGCCGGTTGGTCGTCAAACAACAAGTACACCCTTATCGGCGCCATGCGAAGCGGCGCGCAGATGATCAGCTACGAGATATCCCTCGGGCTTGCCATCATGACGATAGTGCTTCTTGCAGGCACTATGAACATCAGCGAGCTCGTGTGGGCGCAGCAGGATGCATGGTTTCTCTTCAAGGGTCATATCCCTGCCATCATCGCCTTCATCATCTATGTGATAGCAGCCACGGCGGAGACCAACCGCGGTCCGTTTGACCTTCCCGAGGCCGAGCATGAGATTATCGCCGGTTACCACACCGAATATTCAGGTATCCATTTCGGTTTCTTCTACCTTGCTGAGTATCTCAACCTCTTCATCGTTTCGGGTATCGCATCCCTGATGTTCCTTGGCGGATGGATGCCGCTGCACGTTCCGGGCTGGGACGGCTTCAACAATGCGATGAACGTGATACCGGGTCCGGCAT
>JAFLTW010000027.1 GCA_022509085.1 Muribaculaceae bacterium
CAATATCAGCCACGGACTTCAGCGACGATTTCGGAGGCTGGGAAGTGGCTTATAATTCTACTACAGGCAATTCGGAGAAGAGGTATGTTGCAGACCGAGAGTTTACGTTTATGCCCACCGACGTCAAAGTGATTACGATAAAGCCGGTAGACAAGGCCACATTCACGGCGGGAGTCGACGACGTGATAGCCGATGAAGCCGACGAGGAGCCGTGTTATTACGACCTTCAGGGCTTGCCCGTGGATGCCTCGGAGCTTACGAAGGGTATTTATATTAAGCGCACGGGGTCAAAAGTGGAGAAAGTAATTCATCCTTAGCGCCTAGCATCTCGCACATTTTGACGCACCTTATGAGAGGGCATTAGAATCCGCCGCGGCCTCCGCCGAAGCCACCTCCTCCGAAGCCGCCGGGAGGCGGACCTTGCGGCGCGTTGCCCGGGCCCTCGCGAGGGGGCGCTCCCTGCGGGGGAAGGCCGTCGTCGAAGCGGTCTTCGCCGTTGGCGGATGTGCCCTTCTTGAAGGTTGAGAAACGCCAGGCCACGCCAAACATCACGTAGCGGGTAAGGTCGTTGTGTTCGCTGTCGACAATCTGGTTGGCGCTCACGGTGCGCGAGATATTCTGGCGCTGGCCGAGGATGTCGTAGACCCTCACACTGAAGGTGAGGCTGCGGTCTTTGAGGATTGAGTAGGAGGCTGTGGCGTTCCAGAGCGCCTGTCGGCGCTGGAATCCCTTGCCGTAGCCAGTGTTGTAGGAATAGTCGATGTCTGTGGAGATGTCGAGGCCGAAGGGGAGGTAGAGCGAGGCGTCGCCCGTGAAGCCGTAGGAATGGATGTAGCGGTTTTGCTGCATGGCCAGCGAGTTGGTGGCCATGTTGAATGTGTAGGTGGGGTTGAGAGTCACCTGAAAAATGTCGGTAGAGAATGTCATTCCCACCGAGGGGGAGAGTATGAGGTTGCCGCTTCGGTTGTAATCGCCGTTGATGTAGCCCGGGGAGGTGGAGTAGCGGCCTGAGAGGCGCGTGTTGATGCGCCATGCGCGGTTGCGGAAGGGCTGGTTGAGCATGAACATTCCCATGAGGCTGAGGTTGCCGTCCACGTTGCGGTAGGAAGTGGTGCGTGCGCCCGTGGTGGGGTCGGTCACCGTATAGTTCACAATGGAGTTGAGAGAGTAGGAGGCGTTCACCATGGCGGCGACCGACTGCTGGCGGTTGGTGTTGTAGTTGCTGAACCGGGCCATGAGGCTCTGGGTGAAGGTAGGCTTCAGGTCGGGATTACCCACGATCACATTGAGGGGGTCGGAGACGTCGGGCACGGGCTGCAGCTGGGTAAGCGAGGGCTGCGAGGTGCGTGCGCGGTAGTTGATGTTGATGCTGCCGCGTTCCCAGAATTTGAGGCGTATGCGGGCGAAGGGGCCAACGTTCCACACCCAACGGGTCGGGATGTTGCGCATGGAGTTGATGAGGTCTTCGCTCTTCGACATGCTGGGCGAGAAGAGGATGCCTGCCTCGAGGTTGAGGCTCTTGCTTACCTTCTTGTAGCCAATCTGGAGTTCCTGTGTCAGGAATTTGTTGCGGAATCGGTTGGAGAGGTCGGGTTGCTCGGTGGCGCCGTCGGGGACGCCGGTGAATGTCGGCAGCTCACCGCCGTCGTAGAGAGCGAAGGGGACGTCGTAGGTAAGCTTGTCGGCGTTGCTCCATTTTGATGAGATGCGGTAGGCGATGTTGAGGAAGTTGCCGCGCGAGGCGTCGCCGAGGGGCTCGGTCCAGGTGAGGCGCCCTTCGAGTGTGTTGTTCCACTGGTGGTTGTTCAGGTATCTGAAGAGGGTTTCGGAATCGTCGCTCATCAGGTAGTATTCGATGTCGCTCCAGGTGGTGCCGTGCTGGCGGGTGTTGGAGAGGCTGTATTTCAGCTGTGCGCTGAATGAGCGCCCCGGGTGTGAGGAGAAATTGTGGTTGAAGATCAGGTCGCCGTCGGCCTGGTAGCTCAGCCCGCGGTTGTTCTGGAGGTTGCGGATGGCGTTGACGTCGATCATTCCGCGGTCGGCACCGCCGTCGTAGAATAGGCTTGAGGAGTCGTTGAGGGCGGCGTTGCGGTAGTTGAGCGTAAACCGTGGGCGGAAGTCGATGGTGTTTTCGGGGTCGATTTTCCACTGCATTCGCAGGTCGGCCCGCAGGTTGTGTCCGCGGTCGAGGGTGCGGTTGCCGCTGTTCTGGTAGCTTACGGAGTCGGGGAATAGAAACTGGGTCTCGGAGCGCTGGCGCGAGTCGCGCGAGGAGTGGGAGTAGAATACGTTGCCGCCCACGCGGAAAGTGTCGTCGTTGCCCACATTGAAGTTGATGCCGAGGCGCTGGGAGGTGGTGATGCCGCCGTTGCCGCCGAAGTCGCGGAAGCGGGCGCGGCCCATGTCGCCGAATCCCATCTCGTTGATGTTGTTGGCTCCTCCGATTATGGAGAGCTGGTTGCCGTTTTTGAAATAGTTGGCGTTGAGCGAGCCCTCATAACGTCCGGAGGTGCCGTAGCCTCCCTTCACGGTGCCGAACCATCCGTTCTGCATGTCTTTCTTCACGGTGAGGTTGATTACTGTCTCCTCCTCGCCGTCGTCGACACCGGTGAGGATGGCCAGGTCGCTCTTCTTGTCGATCACCTGCACCTTTTCCACCATGTCGGCCGTAAGGTTTTTGGTGGCTGCCTGGGGATCGTCGTTGAAGTATTCCTTACCGTTCACCAGGATTTTGGTGATGGACTTGCCTCCGGAGGAGATGGAGCCGTCGGAGCCAACCTCCACTCCCGGGAGCTTCTTGAGGAGGTCTTCCACGGTGGCGTTGGGCGAGGTGTGATAAGACCCGGCGTTATATTCCAGGGTGTCTTCCTTTGCCACGACTGCGGGGCGCACGGCCGTGACGGTCACCTCGTTGAGCAGGACGCTGTTTTCGGCCAGCGTCACGTTGTCGAATCGGATGGTGTCGTTGTCGGAATGCACGTCGAAACGGTAGGGGAGGTCGGTGAGGCCCACCATGCTGAAGGTTACGTTATAGTTTCCCGGGCGCAGGCCCCTTACGATGAATTCTCCGTTTTCGTCGGCTATGGTTCCCCCGGCCATAGTTGAGTCGGGGAGGGTGCGCAGGCTCACCACCGCTCCAGGCAGCGACTCGCCCTGAGTGTCGCGGATGCTGCCGGTGAGCACCGCCGAATATGCCGACCATCCCAGGGCCACGACGAGACCCAAGGGAAGCAGAAATCTCTTGTTCATAAGCAAAACAGAAGGTTTATTTTCCGTGGGGCTCCGTTGGCAGTAAAACGTTAACGGAGCTTAAGTTTTGACAGAAAATTTTTTGAAAAGTTTAACGCTTCTGTCATCTCGCTCACTCCGCGCATCCGGAGCAGGAGCATATAGATGGCGGCGCCGGCAAAGAATTCTATCAGAAGCTGCAGAATGGGCGAGGCCACGACGAAGCCCAGGACCCAGCAGCCTATGCACATCGCCGTCGAGGCGCCGAAGAAGGGCAGCAGGTCGAGCAGCAGGTCGCGGCTCTCGATCTTGAGCGAGCGGCAGGTGAGCGCCACGGAGATGATCCATGTGGCGAGCGAGGCGAAGAGCTGCCCCCAGACGAGCCACTCGAGGCTGAAGGTCCATACGGTAGAGAAGAGGGCGGCCACGATAATGGCGTCTTTCACCACCTCGAGGGCAATCATGGCCCGGGCCTTCCCCTTGGCCAGCAGCAGGTTGTTGTAGAAGGCGGTGAGCACCAGGAAAATGCCCCTCACCATCAGGATCTGGAACAGCGGGATAGCCTCGTCCCACTTGTTGCCGAAGAGGAAGTGGAAAAGGGGTGCGCCGGCTGCGGTGAGCCAGAGCATAAAGGGGAATACGATGAAGGCCGTGAAGCGGTTGATGCGCTTCATGTATCTCACGAAGTCGTCTTTGGCGTCCTGCACTTTGGAGAGCACGGGCACAAACGACGACATCATGATCTGCGAGATGGAGGCGCTGCCCATCTTGCTCCAGCGGTCGGCCTGGGTGTAGACGCCGAGGAGCGGCAGGCTGTAGAAGGCGCCAATCACGAAGTTGTACACCTGCAGGCAGGCCGTGTTGAGCACGGATGAGGTGAGCACGCTGCCTCCCACCCTTCGGATGTCGCGGAAGGTGGCCTTAGAGAAGTGGAGTGATGGCCACCAGCGGCCGGTAATCCAGAGCAGGAGTGTCTTCACGGCGGCTATTGAGATTGTCTGCCAAACGAGGGCCCAGGCCCCGAAGCCCCCGAGGGCGAGGCCGATGCCCAGCAGTCCGGAGACGGCGAGGGCCACGATGTTGGCCATGGCCACGGGGCGCATGTTCATCGTCTTGGTGAGCCGGTTGGTCTGGATAATGCCGAGGCCGTTGATCACGAAGGCGGCAAACATCACCCTCGACATCGTCAGGAGCCTGCCGTCGTGGAAGATATCGGCGATGAGGGGTGCGCAGAAGAAGAGCACGGCGTAGATGCCCAGGCTCACTATGAGGTTGAACCAGAAGACGGTGCTGTAGTCTTTCTCTTCGGGTTCCTTCTTCTGGAGTAGAGCGGCGCCGAAGCCGCTGTCTACGAATATCATGGCGAAAGCCTGGAAGATTGTGAGGGCTCCCACAAGACCGAAGTCTTCCTTTGAGAGCTCGTTGGCGAGCACGACGCCCACGGCGGCATAGATCACCTGCGACGACAGGCGGTCGATGGTGCTCCACTTCACGGAGCGTGCGGTGCGGCTCTTCAGGCTCATGCAAAGAAGGTTTCCTGTGTCTCTTTCAGGATGTCGAGGAGTTCGGCGCGTGTTTCGGCTCTCAGCATCCGGATGCGGGTCTGGCGGAAATTTGGCAGACCTTTCAGCAGGGGGGTGGCGGCGAGGTGGCGGCGGGTGTGGAGTATGCCGCGGTATTCGTCGATCTCCCGTATGTTTTCCTCGATCTGGCGCCGCAGCATGTCAAATTTCACCTCCACGGGCAGAGGGGTCACGGCGCCCGTGTCGAGCAGCTGGCGCACCTCGTTGAAGATCCATGGGGCGCCGAAAGAGGCGCGTCCGATCATCACGGCGTCTACTCCGAAGGCTTCGAAGGCAGCCAGGGCGCCCTCGGGGGTGGTGATGTCGCCGTTGCCTATTATCGGGATTTCCATTCGCGGGTCGGCCTTGAGCTGCCCGATGAGGGTCCAGTCGGCCTCGCCGGTATACATCTGGGAGCGGGTGCGCCCGTGGACGGTGAGGGCCGCGATGCCGCAGTCTTGCAGGCGTGGGCCGAGGTCGGTGATTATCTTGTTTTCACAGTCCCATCCCAGGCGGGTCTTGACGGTGACGGGGAGGTCGACGGCCTCCACCACCTGGCGTGTTATGTCGAGGAGCTTGGGGATGTCGCGCAGCATTCCTGCGCCGGCGCCCTTGGCGGCGACGCGCTTCACGGGGCAGCCGAAGTTGAGGTCGATGATGTCGGGGCCGGCTTTCTCCACGATGGTTGCGGCCCGCACCATGTCGGCGGGTTCGCGGCCATAGATCTGGATGGCCACGGGGCGTTCGGCATCGTTGATCCGGAGCTTCTTTATGGTCGAGGGCACGTCGCGCACCAGCGCCTCGGCAGAGACGAACTCGGTGTAGACGAGCGCGGCGCCCTGTTCCCGGCACTGAAGGCGGAAGGCGGGGTCGGTGACGTCTTCCATCGGCGCGAGCACCACCGGTCGCACTCCAAGGTCTACGTTGGCTATCTTCATCACATAAGGGTTATACGTGAGCAGCGGTCGGGGGCCAGCATTTCAGCCACTTCCCGCAGCTCTTCGGGGGTTACGTCGCGCAGCCGGGCCACGAGCCCCGGGATGTCGGGGAGCCGGTTGTAGTAGAGGAGGTTTTTGCCGAGCGACATGGCGATTGCCTCGGGGTTTTCGCGGCTCACCATTATCTGGCCGCAATATTGCTGCTTGATGCGGTTGAGCTGGCGCTCGGAGAGGGGGCTCTGGGCCAGTGCATCCAGTTCGGCGCGTATTATTCTGAGGCAACGGTCTACACTTCGGCGGTCTGTGCCGAAGTAGATGGCCATTGTGCCGGTGTCGCTGAGCAGGCCCACGAAGCTGTCGACGGTGTAGACGAGGCCCCGCTTCTCGCGGAGCTCTTGGTTGAGGCGCGAGTTCATGCACGGGCCGGCGAGGTAGTTGTTGAGAAGCATGAGGGCGAAGCGTCGCGGGTCGTGGCGCGAGAACATCCTGGCTCCCAGGATGGTGTGTGCCTGGTGGCCGTCCTCGTCTTTCACTATGTCGAAGGGGGAGGAGGCGGGAGGGGAGGTGCGCTCGGGGCGAATGGCCGGGCGGTCGAAGCGTCCCCAGTGGCGCTCCAGGATGCGCTCCACCTTGCGCGGGGAGGCGTTGGTGTAGACGAAGCCCACCATGTTGGCAGGGTTGTAGAAGCGGCCCGTGAAGCGGCGGCAGTCGTCGCCCGTGATTTTCCTCACGCTTTCGGGAGTGCCGAGAATGTTGTGTGCCAGACTGGAGCCGGCGTATATGTGGTCTTCAAACCGGTCGAACACGGATTCGGAGGGGTTGTCGAGATAGGAGTTGATCTCCTCGACGATCACCTCCCGCTCCTTGTCGAGCTCGCGGGCGGGGAAGGATG
>JAFLTW010000028.1 GCA_022509085.1 Muribaculaceae bacterium
TTGTAGAAGTTGATGTCTTTTTTCGGGAGCCGGGCGAGCCGCTCCTTGAGTTTCCCGGTGTCTTCCAGGTTGTTGTTGATGCGCTTTATCTCGAGCATGGTGAGGGCCATGGCGTCGGTCATGTTCTCGAGGTCTTCCTTCTCCTGGCCGGTGGCAACCTTCTTATGCTGCACTATCTTGTTGTAGAATTCTACAAACTCCTGCTCGGGGAGGTATGTGCGTATGGCGGTCTCCACGCCGCCGTAGTAGGGCAGTCTCTTCCCTTTCTCCGCCACCATTCTTTCCTGGGCCACGATGAAGTCGGCAATGTCGTTTCCGGCAACGGGGTAATACTTTGCGGCATATTTCCTAAGTGTCTCTTCCCAGTCGATGTCGGGGTTCTGGAGCATATGGGCAAGCACGGCTTTCTTAAGGCGCCAGAAGGTGCTGTAGTCGTTGCCCGAGCCGTTGAGGAAGACGCCGTTGACCCCGGCGTCGCGGTAGTGCTTAAACCTCCTCTGCATGATGGTGAAGAGCGGGATGGGGGTGAAGTAGTCGTCGAAGTTGTTTATGTAGTCCCATACATACACCTTGTCCGTCACCCTTCCCCAACGCTGCAGGAGGTATATGAATTCCCGCTCCTGATGGGTCTCTGCGGCGCTGAAAGGATAGTGCATCGAGCTTACCCATACGCCGGCGTTGGTAGGCATGGGGCGGTCGGGAAGTTCCTGCGTGGTGTGGTAGTAGGAGGTGAAAAACTGATGCTCCGGAAATTTGTTCGCGAGCTTCTCGATGAGGTTGAATACGGTGGGCGATGTGTTGCCCTTGGTGTTGCCGGCCCTGACACACTCGGAGCAGAGGCAGACGAGGCCGTTGTCGTTTGGAAGTATGGCGAATTTTACGGAGTCTTCGAATATGTAGTTGGCATTGACATAGTCTACGATGTAGTCGTAGAGTTTCTCGCTCGAGAAGCAGAACTGGTCGGCGTTGATGGCGCCGTTCACCTTGGCATACACCTGCTTTGAGGCGTTGTCGGGAAGCACGCTGGAGAGGTTGTGGCCCCAGAGGCCCCACGTGTCGTCGAGGCTGCTCAGCTTGAGCTCCTCGTTTTCATCGTCGTCGAAGTTGGGCAGGTAGATCGAACGGTATTCGAAGGCTTCCTGTCCGTCGCTCTCGCCGGCCTTCAGGTTTATGCAGCTCTGCATGCCCATCACCACGGGCACGGCAATCAATGCTTTATACAGATTTTTTCTCGTCATTTCAGGTTATAAATGTATTCTGTCGCGCCCCTCTCAGAAGCCTACGTGAAGCCCGATGTTGACGCTGAATACGTTTCTGTAGGAGTCGGTCAGAGGCTCGTCGAAGTGCAGACGCACGGGGTAGTAGTAGGTGTTCCACGCCCCACTCAGACTTATTGCGAAATTGTTGGTTATCAGATACATTCCCTCCAGGCCCACCATAGCGTTGGTGTGGCTGAGGGTGGTGAGGGCCGTCTGGTCGAAGAATGCCAGCTCGGGGAAGGAGCCGAAGCCGGCCATCAACCCTACGGAAGAGACGTTGTCGTTGTTGACAAACACCTTTCCCTTGAGCCCCACGTTGTAGTAAAGGCCCGTCGACATGCCGATGAGGTCTACGTTGGCCGAGGCTATAACCCTCTCCCAGGCCTTCTGCACGCCGGGGGTGAGGATAAGGATGTTGTAGCGGCGGTAATGGATGTCGGTGGCGTCGTCCTTGTCTACGATATATGTGGGCGACGTGAGCCGGTAGCCGAGCTTTAGCGAGGGTGTCCATCCGCGGTTGAGGTTGAAGCTCAACCCGAGGTTGGCGCCGATCTTGTTGAAGTATTTGGTGGCGTAGGAGGCGTTGATGAAGCCTGCAAACCGGTTGCTGAATGTGTGGTCCCACTGTGCGAGGAACTCGAGGCCGAAGCCGCCTTTCTCGTACGATACCTCGTCGTAGTGGCCGTCGCGGGCCTTGTAGCCGATCTGGGCGGTGAATATGTCTTTCTTCCAGAAGTGGGAATATTCCACCGATGCAATCGAGTAAAGATGACCGATTGTGCTGATTTCATCGTTGCTCGAGTCGAAGTAGGCGCCGGTGTAGGTGGCCGACACCCTGTTGGAGAACGACCGCCATTTCAGGTAGCGCATATGCTGCTCCCAGTCGAGCTGCTCGTTGTTGCCCGGGTTGTAATATTTGTGCTCGTATTCCCAGGCTTTGCCGTAGTCGTGGAGCTGTTCGTAGGCCACGCCCTTCAGGTAGAGCAGCTCTTTGTTGTCGGGGACGTAGTAGAGTGCGGAATCTATCCGTTCCATCGCCTCTTTCGGCATTTTGTCTTTGAGGAGCAGACCGGCGAATTCCTCGCTCATTCCGGCGTATGCGTTCACGAGCTGGGGATTTACGTATTCGTCGTCATATCGGTCGGGGCGCAGCAGGGCGAGAGCCTCGCCGGTCTTGCCTTCCTGCTGCAGGGCCACGGCCTCCTTGACGATAAAATACGGTGAATCGGGATATTTCTCGTAGCCCATGGCCGCATACTTTCTGAAGAGCTCGTCTTTGTGGAGGGTCTGCGACATATTGATACACGTGCGCAGGGCTGCCTCGCTGTCGGGCACGATGAGCAGGAGGTCTTGAGCCTCGCCGAGCGCCCGCATGTATTCCTCGTTTTCCACGAGCCGCCTGAGCCTGTTGGCGGCCACTTCCTCGTAGGCGTAGCCAAACCTGTCGCGGTATTGCGGCATGGAGTCGGAGGCCACCACGTAGAGGCGACGGGCCTCGTCGAGCTTGTTGAGGTGGCCCAGGATGTTGATCTTGCGCGACACGACGGCCGGCCATTTTATGGTGTCGGCCTTCATGAGCCCCAGAGCCTTGTCGATGTGCGCGTATGCCTCGTCCCACTGCTCGGTCTGGATGTCGTGGTCGGTGAGCGTAAGCATCATATCGGCGTATTCATCCGTGATTTCGGGATTGTCGGGCTGTGCGTAATACAGTTTTTCAAGCACTCTCAGAGCCTTGTCGTCAAAGCCGAAGCGCTTCTCGAGGGCATACTGCTTCATGAGCATGTCGGGGGTCTCGCCGTAGCGCCTGTAGGCCTCCTGGAGATACTCGATGGCGTCGGGGTAATACCCGCGCGTCACGGAGGTGTTGATGAGGTAGACCAGGGCTTCGGGGTCGCGGGTGGCTGCGTAGAGTCGCCCGCTCGATTCATAGGGGTCGCGCATCCTGTTGTCGGCCACAGCCTCGCGCAGCATTCCGTTGTAGAGGGGGCCGGTGCTGTGGTTGGCCTTGAGGAAGGCCAGGGCGCGTGTATAGTTGCCAAGCTCGGCCATCATTGAGGCCGCCTGGCGTATGAGCTGCTGGTTGCCGCGATGATACTCCAGCGCCCTGTTGGCCGTGCCGATGGCTCTCTCTACCTGCCCGAGGCGGTAGTAGACGTTGATGAGCTCGAGGGAATAGTCGAGGTTGGTGGGGTCGATGTCGAGCCAGCTCTCGAGCTCGGAGGCTGCGTCGTTGAGGCTCGACTTGAGCAGGCGCTGGTTCCAGTTCTCGCGGTTGCGGTTGGCCAGGTCGCGCCTTATTATGGAGTCGTTGGGATAGATGCGGGCGAGACGCTGCAGGGCCTCGTCGGCCTCCTGCTTCTGCCCGATTTTCTGGTAGAGCGCTATCTTGCGGCGCCAGAGTGTCTTGTCGTAGGGTTCGAACTCGAGGAGCTCGTTGATGTAGCAGATGGCCGAGGAATAGTGTTTGGAGTCATCCTCCACGTCTACGAGCAGGCGCTTGGCCTGATAGTGCTGGTCGTTTTCCTGTATGGCCTTGATGAGGTTGTAGCGGCTCTGGTTGAGGTCGCCGTGGGCGTAGTAATAGTAGCGCCCGTTGAGGTAGCGCAAGTCGGGGTCGCTTGGATAGAGCTCAAGGCCGTCGTCGATCTCTCTTTTCGCTGCCTCCCATGTGCCGCTCTCCTCGAAGTTGAGGGCGCGCTGCGCGTAATATCGGGCGTTGTGCTGCTCCTGTACCTCGTTTTTAGAGCCGGCACTGACAATGCCTGCCACGCTGAAGAGCACGACAAGCAGAATTTTTTTCAGTGTGTTATGCAAGCCTTTATGCGTCATCATCATTATCGTCGTCGTCAAGTACTCCCAACGCTCCAAAGTCGTCGTCGTCTCCGGCGTCATCGTCGTCGCCCAGGCCTCCATATTCGTCGTCGTAGGGTTTGCGGGCAGCCGCTGCCGCACCGCCGGCCATCACTGCCGCGCCGGCCACTCCTGCCATGCCGGGAGCCATCGAACCTCCATCTTCCAAGTCGGGTGCAAGTACTCCCGTCTCCTCTATGCGGTCCTCATACTCCTTGGCTCCGCTCCGCTGGATCTGCTTCCATTCCTTGCGGCCCTGGCGCAGGTGATTGAAATACCCTATAATAGAAAATAACGTGATGAAGGGGTGATATATTATAGGTTCGAAGATGCCGGCAAGCGACAATTTGATGTAGCTCCACCATCGTCGCCTCCATTTCACGGCCTTCGTGTTGAAGTCGAACACGAGCACCACAAACGAGAGGGAGATCGAGAAGATGAAGATCATGAAGAAGATTATGAAGGTGGTGTTCCAGTTTACACGTCCGGTGTAGATAAGCCAGATCATGAAGATGAAACCGCCGAGCTCCAGAAGGGGAGCGATGAATTCAAAGAAGAAGAGGTAGGGCAAGGTGAAGGTTCCCATCACTCCGTAGGAGGGATTGAAAAACATCTTGCGGTGGTTGCTTACAATTTCAAAAAGCCCTCGCGCCCAACGTATTCTCTGGCGGTAGATGGAGTGCGGCAGGAAGGGACCCTCCGTCCAGCAGCACACCTGGGGTATCTGCCCCAGGCGGTATGGCTGACCCGTATTTTTCATATAGGTCACCATACGCAGCAGCATGTCGACGTCTTCGGCGAAACTGCGGGGGTCGTAGCCGCCCGACTTCACCACGACGTCGGTGTTGAAGAGGCCGAAGCCTCCGGAGATGTTGGGCAACGCGCCGTTGGCTATCCAACCCATCTTGCCGATGAGGAAGGAGCGCATATACTCCAGCTGCTGAAACCATGGAAGCGGGTTGTTGGCAACGCCTGCCTTGGTCACGACCCCATCTTCCACCTTGCAGCCGTTGAGCATGAGCATGGTGGCCCCGACGCCGATCATCGGCACGTGGCTGTTGATGACGAGCCACATCATCCTGTAGATGGCCATCGGCTCCACGATGCAGTCTACGTCGGTGTTGATGAAGTAGGGACTGTCGGTGATGTTGATGCCGGCGTTGATGCCGTCGCTCTTCGTGCCGGCATGCAGCTTGTCTACCACCGTTAGCTTCTTGAACCGCTCGTCGGTCGACTTGTAGACGGCCGTTATCTCCTGGCTCGGCACCCTCTTCAGGTTGGTGAAGGGCACCGGCACGAGCTTGAATTCCTCGATCATCACGTCCATCATGTTGTCCGTGCTCTCGTCGTTGACGATTATGATGTCGTAGTCGGGATAGTCGATCTTGAGAAGGGAGTAGACGTTGTCTTTTATGGTCACTTCCTCATTGTAGGCCGAGGCGATCACCGACACCTTGGGTGTAAGCGGCGATGCCTTGAGCGAATATCGGATGGTCTCGTCGTCGGGCAATGTGACGCGGAGGCGCCGCTGGTAGCGTATCGAGCTGATCGATAGATACAGCAGCAGACTCATCGCCAGCAACGTGTAGAAGAAAATGACGTATGAGAAAATGAAGTATAGCGTTACCCACATATGGTGTCTGTTCCTGTAATTTTTTATCCTACGCTGTAGAGTGTGTCCTCGCCTACCGACTCGTAAATGTCGTCTTTGCTGAGGCGTGTGTCGTCGCGTGTGATGGGATGGGTGAAAAATTCGAATATCATTCTGTCTCTCTCGGGGGCCCTGACTTCGAGTTCCTTGAATTTGGCATAGCCGGCGGGGCCGTAGTTGTAGAGGCAGCGCAAAGCCTCGTAGCGCACGTGCTGCTCTCCGCTGTTGCGGTAGCCGTCTACGAGCACGCTCAAGCTCCTGCCCGTCTTGAGGCGGGTGAGGGCGTGCATGATTGCCACCTTGGTGTCGTCGGGCTGGGTGAGGATGATGTCGCGCATCAGGTCCTCGCCGGGCAGATACTTGAGGTAGCCCCACGTGCGGCAGATCTCCTGCGTCAGCTCCTTGTTGTTGCTGTTTACGAAGAGGTCTTCGAGGTCGGCGCAGAATTCCTTCTGGTCAAACTGGCGCATAAGCCTTACGAACACCGACTGCGTGGAGGGGTTCGACTGGTTGGCTGCCAGCTGGGCCAGGTTGGGAATCTTGCGTTTCATGGCCAGCCTGCGCTGCAGCACATAGCCGAGCTGTATCTCGTCGTAGATGCAGCAGTTGCGGTCGAAGAATTCCGACTCGAAGTATTCCAGGTCGGAGTTGGTGCTGCTCATGATCGAGGCGTAGCTCGAGAGCCTGCGCATCCTGAATCGCTTGG
>JAFLTW010000029.1 GCA_022509085.1 Muribaculaceae bacterium
AGAACATGACCGACGCCATGGCCCTCACCATGCTCGAGATAAAGCGCATCAACAACAACCTGGAAGACACCGGGAAACTCAAGGAGCGGCTCGCCCGGCTCCCGAAAAAAGACATCAACTTCTACAACGAAGGGTGCTGGAGCATCGACCGTTACCTCAAGAACTATGAGTTTATGGAGCAGGACGCCATGGAGACAGCCTCAACCAACCTGCTCAAAGACGTCAAGCTGAAGGAGATAACTCCGCTCGACGAAGACTATCCCGACATAAGGATCGTGACCGACGGGCAGCTCGGCATCCCCTCCAACTACCATAACGGCAACCTCATCTCCTCGGCCGACCCCGAGCTGAAAATCGGCATACCGAGAGTGCCCGGCATGAGTCGCCTCAAGGTGTGGATGGTCTACAACCCCGGCTTCAAGATCGGGTTGCCCGACGAGGTGAGCATCAAGGTAGACGGCGTGAAGCGGGGCACGCAGGTGCCCGAAAAGCCGCAGGGGGGCACAGGCCACTCCTTTGTAGAATTCGACATCCCGCCTCACGGCGACATCGTGTTGAGTCTTCGCAAGAATCCCGAGATCAAGACGATGGCCATCGACGAGATCCAGGCCTTTTAAACCGGAAAGGAAATGAAGATAAAGAGAGACATATCGAGGATGAGGGTCGCAGCCATACTCTGTATCGGGGCTGTGGCTCTTCCCTTTTTTTCGTGCAAGAAGAAAAACCTCAGGGAGGCCGAGGTGGTGATCACGGACCCCGACCGCCACTATTACCCCGTGATACAGGGAGAGATCCTCCCCATCAACTACGAGATAGAAAACGTCTCGGACAATCCGCTGGTGGTGCAGGAGATCCAGACCAGCTGCGGCTGCCTTGTTCCATTCGACGACCTGCCCATCATGGTGCTCCCCAACAACAAGAACACCATCCGCATGGCCTACAACTCCATCAAGAACACGGGCCACGTGCAGCATCAGATCTACCTCTACGGCAACTTCACCGACTCCGCCTACCGCCAGCTCAACTTCGACACCAACGTGGTGCCCCCGGCCGACTATACGCGCGACTATGAGGTGCTCTACCACGAGCAGATGGAGAAGGGCAACAAGAACATCCAGGACATTGTAGACGGCAACTCCGTAGAGAAGGGTTACTACACCGACGAGCATGGCGACCTGCGCGAGAACACCCGCCGCGAACGCCAGGAAAAGGTGGACGAGCTGCTCAACTTCTAAGACAATCCACCACATAACAGACAACAAACCGAAAAACACGGCATAAAGAAAGAAAATGACAGATCAGGTAAAGAAGACAGAACAGGAAGAGGTGAGGCGCCGGAGCCTCCAGACCCTGCGCGAGATGGGTATCGAGCCTTATCCCGCCTCCGAATATCCCGTAGACGCTTACACGAAAGAGATAAAAGAGAACTTCAAGGACGGCGAGGAGCCCCTCCGCGAGGTGAGGATAGCGGGGCGCATCATGAGCCGCCGCATCATGGGCAAGGCATCCTTCATGGAGCTCCAGGACTCCGAAGGCCGCATACAGGTCTACGTGAGCCGCGACGACCTCTGCCCGGGCGAAGACAAGGAATTCTACAACGTGGTGTTCAAGAAGCTGCTCGACATCGGCGACTTCATCGGAGTGGAGGGTTTCGTGTTCCGCACCCAGATGGGTGAGATCACCGTACACGCACGCAAGATCACGCTGCTTAGCAAGTCGCTGCGGCCGCTTCCCATCGTGAAGATGAAAGACGGCCAGGCCTACGACGCCTTCACCGATCCCGAGCAGCGTTACAGGCGCAGGTATGTGGACCTTGTGGTAAACAAAGGAATAAAGGAGATATTCGAAAAGAGGACAAAAATCTTCAACTCCATGAGGGAGTATTTCAACTCCCACGGCTATATGGAGGTGGAGACACCCATCCTTCAGGCCATACCTGGCGGCGCGAGCGCACGGCCCTTCATCACCCACCACAATGCCCTCGACATCCCCCTCTACATGAGGATTGCCGACGAGCTTTACCTCAAGCGCCTCATCGTGGGCGGCTTCGACGGCGTCTACGAGTTCTCCAAAAACTTCCGCAACGAGGGTATGGACCGCACCCACAATCCCGAGTTCACATGCATGGAGATCTACGTGGCCTATAAAGACTACAACTGGATGATGAGTTTTACGGAGAGGATGCTTGAGAAGATCTGTCTCGACGTCAACGGCACCACGGAAGTGCAGGTAGGCGACCACACCATCTCCTTCAAGGCCCCCTTCCCGCGGGTGACGATGCGTCAGGCCATTCTCGACAAGACAGGCTTCGACATCGACGGCAAGAGCGAGCAGGAGCTCCGCGACTATTGCAAGAGCGCCGGCATCGAAGTGGCCCCCTCCATGGGCAAGGGCAAGCTCATCGACGAGATATTCGGCGAGAAATGCGAGGGCTCATACATACAGCCCACCTTCATCATCGACTACCCCATCGAGATGTCGCCGCTCACAAAGCGCCACCGCGACAACCCCGAGCTCACGGAGCGCTTCGAGCTCATGGTAAACGGCAAGGAGCTGGCCAACGCCTACAGCGAGCTCAACGACCCCATCGACCAGTATGAGCGCTTTGTGGAGCAGATGAGGCTCGCAGACAAGGGCGACGACGAGGCCATGATAATAGACCATGACTTTATCCGCGCCCTCGAATACGGTATGCCCCCCACGTCGGGCATGGGAATAGGCATGGACCGCCTCACGATGCTCATGACGGGCCAGGAGGCAATCCAGGAGGTGCTCTTCTTCCCACAGATGCGCCCCGAGGTGAAAGTAAAGAAAGCAGAGGATGGAGACGCTGAAGAATAAGATAGCGATAGTGGGAGGAGGCAGCTGGGCCACGGCGTTGGCCAAGCTGCTTCTCCGTAATTCGGAGCGTATCTCGTGGTATCTGCGGCGCCCCGAACGCATCGAGGAGTTCCGCAGGAAGGGCCATAACCCCGTCTATCTCTCCGACATCAACTTCGACGTGAGCCGCATAGACTTCTCGGCCGACGTGAGCGAGGTGTGCTGCAATGCGGAGACCATCGTCGTGGCCGTTCCCTCCCCCTTCTTCCCCGACACGGTAAAGGGAATCACGTGCGACATCTCCGGCAAGAGGGTGGTATCGGCCGTAAAGGGAATGGTGCCCGACAAGAACATGATAATAAGCGAGTTTTTCGAGACCCGTTTCGGCTGCAAGACGGAGAACCTCCTGGTGATTGGAGGCCCGTGTCACGCCGAGGAGGTGGCGCTCGAGAGGCTCAGCTATCTCACGATAGGCTGCAAGGATGTAGACAAGGCCCGCGAGTTTGCGGGGCTGCTGGCGAGTCCGGCGCTTCGCACCATCGTCAGCGATGACGTGGCCGGCATCGAGTATGCCGCCGTGCTCAAAAACGTATATGCCATCGCCGGGGGTATCGTGAGCGGCATGAAGGCCGGCGACAACTTCATGGCCATGCTGGCCTGCAACGCCGCGCGTGAGATGCGCGGCTTCATCGACGCCGTGGCGCCCCTGAAGCGCGACATCTGCCTCTCGGCCTACCTGGGCGACCTGCTTGTGACGGCCTACAGCCGCTTCTCGCGCAACCACAACTTCGGCTCCATGATCGGCAAGGGCTACAGCGTAACGGCAGCCAAGATGGAGATGCCGATGGTGGCCGAGGGCTACTACGGCACAAAATGTATACATGAGATCAACGCCGAGGGCGTCAACGCCCCGATGCCCATACTTGAGGCCGTCTATAAGATCCTCTATGAGCGCGCCGGCGCCCGACGCGCCATCGAGGCCATAACCGGCGAATTGAACTAAAGGGGGCGTGAGATGGTTTTAAAAGAAAAACGAGAAACAAAAAACCTACTGAAAAGAGAATGAAAACAATCGCTTTAGACATACGGCATGCCCTCTATTTTGCCGAAAAAGAATATGACGCACTCAAGGATGCGGCCACGGCCGCGTCGTCGACCCTCGACGCCGGCACAGGCGCCGGAGCCGACTTCACCGGTTGGGTGAAGCTCCCCTCCGAGACTTCGGCCGAAACCGTGGCGCGCATCAACGCCACAGCCGCACGCCTCAGGGAGGCCTGCGACTATGTGGTGTGTGTAGGCATCGGAGGCAGTTACCTCGGCGCCAAGGCCGTAGTGACGGCCCTGCAAGACAACTTCGCCGACCACTACCTGCCGCGGCCTTCGGAGCCCAAGCTCCTCTTCGCCGGCCAGAACATCAGCGGCGAGTATCTCGAAGAGCTCTGCCGCCTGCTCGAGGGCAAGAGATTCGGCATCATCGTGATCTCCAAGAGCGGAACCACCACAGAGCCTGCCATCGCCTTCCGCGAGCTCAAAGACCTGCTTGAGAAGCAGGCCGGCAAGGAGAAGGCCAAAGACCTCATCGTGGCCGTCACCGACGGCCGCCGGGGCGCACTGCGCACCATGGCCGACAAGGAGGGCTACGAGACCTACGTGATTCCCGACAACGTGGGAGGCCGCTTCTCCGTGCTCACCCCCGTAGGGCTGCTCCCCATCGCCGTGGCCGGACACGACATCGCCACCCTGTTGCAGGGAGCCAAAGACATGGAGGCCGAGACTGCCCACCCCGGCAGCGACAACCTCGCTGAGAAATACGCACGCATGCGCAACGCCCTCTATCAGAGCGGCAAGAAGATAGAGATACTGGTAAACTTCAACCCCAAGCTCCACTTCCTCGCAGAGTGGTGGAAACAGCTCTACGGCGAGAGCGAGGGGAAAAACGGCAAGGGAATATTCCCGGCAAGCGTAGACCTCACCACCGACCTCCACTCCATGGGGCAGTGGATACAGGACGGCGAGCGCACGATCTTCGAGACCGTGCTCAGCGTCAGGAAAACCCCGGTGGAGCGCCGCATACGTATGAACGCCGAAAACCTCGACGGCATCAACTACCTGGCCGGAAAGACGGTAGACGAGGTGAACGCGCAGGCCGAACTCGGCACACTCCTGGCCCACGAGGAGGGTGGAGTGCCCGTGGTACGCATAGAGCTCCCCGCCATCGACGAATACTCCCTGGGCCAGCTCATCTACTTCTTCGAGAAGGCATGCGGCGTGAGCGGCTATATCCTGGGCGTAAATCCCTTCGACCAGCCCGGCGTTGAAGCCTACAAGAAAAACATGTTTGCCCTGCTTGAGAAGCCGGGTTATGAGGAAGAATCCAAAGCGATAAAGGAAAAACTGAATAAATGAGATTCAAGAGAATACTCCTGAAGCTTTCGGGAGAGTCCCTTATGGGAGCCAGGGGTTACGGCATCGATCCTGACCGCCTGGCTTCGTATGCGCGCCAGATCAGGGAAGCCGTGGAGAGCGGCGTGCAGGTGGGCATCGTGATAGGCGGCGGCAACATCTTCCGCGGCCTTCAGGGCGCAGCCGAAGGTTTCGACCGCGTAAAGGGCGACCAGATGGGTATGCTGGCCACAGTCATCAACTCGCTGGCGCTCAGCCAGGCCCTCGAGAAGGAGGGCCTCAAGGCCCACGTCTTCACCGCCATCGGCATGTTTCCCATCGGCGAACCCTACTCCTCGGCCAAGGCCATCGAGGCCGAAGAGAAAGGGGAGGTGGCCATCATCAGCTGCGGCACGGGCAACCCCTTCTTCACCACCGACACCGGAAGCGCGTTGAGGGCGGTGGAGACCAGGGCAGACGTCATGCTCAAGGGCACGAGGGTAGACGGCGTCTACACCGCCGACCCCGAAAAAGACCCCTCCGCCACGAAATATGACGAGATAACCTACGACGAGATGCTCGAGAAGAACCTCCGTGTGATGGACCTCACTGCCACTGCCCTATGCAAGGAAAACGGCATGAAGGTCTACGTCTTCAACATGGACAAGGAGGGCAACCTCATGAAGATGCTCCGCGGGGAGAACATCGGCACCCTCATCCACTGATGGGCACCCAACCGCCCCCAAACAAACCCGAAACAGTTAACAAACAAACCTGATACAATGGAAGTAAAGGAATATCTGAAAAACGCTGAAGAGTCCATGCAGCTGGCCGTGGAATATCTTGAGGACACACTGGGACATATCCGCGCCGGCAAAGCCTCCCC
>JAFLTW010000003.1:0-219729 GCA_022509085.1 Muribaculaceae bacterium
ACCGGTATCCAGTAGACGCCGGTACTTTCCATGGCGGTCTCGGACACACCATACATAACCATGTCATCACGCATCTGACGTAACTCGGGGATAAGGGTCCCGTATTTTTTTTCAAGAATAATTTGGCTTGACTCTTCCATAATACAAAGATAAACGCTATCTTTGTGGACGTCAAGGCCGGCTACGACTCTGTGATTGTCCATAATGAGGAAATTTAAATTAATATTATCACCTCAAAATTAAGTAAAATTGTGCCATAGAGCACGTAATTATGGAATTAGAGCGCGTCGGCTTTGATTTTTTTATGCTGCCGGTGTAAAAACTTGCAGTTTTTATATAAATTTGTAATATGATAAAAAATGAAGAAAGCAAAATGGTAATTTATCAGACCCCAAGTGGAGAAACACATTTGGATGTTATCATAAAAGGAGAAACAATTTGGCTTACCCAACGCCAAATTGCAGAGTTATTTGGCACGAAAGTCCCTGCAATTTCAAAACATTTGAAAAACATATTTGAGTCTGGTGAATTGGAACGAGAATCGACTATTTCCAAAATGGAAACAGTCGTTAATAGAGGATTTCGTGGTACGGCCATAGAGACAGTGGATCATTATAATCTAGATGCGATTCTTTCTGTGGGCTACCGTGTCAATTCCAAGAATGCAACGACCTTTCGAATATGGGCCAATAAGGTGCTGAAGCAATATCTATTGCAAGGCTACGCTATAAACGAGCGCGTAACAGCTCAGAAGTATGAGGAATTAAGCCAGTTCGTGAAGGTATTGGGTCGTACAATTCAAAATCAGGAGAAACTCACCGAAGACAGTGGGTCGCTTTTTGAAGTGGTGGTTGACTACACGTATGCACTGGATACCCTTGACCGTTATGACTATCAGGAACTGACGATAGGAAATACAACAGGCAAAGAAAAATTCCATGCCACCTACGATAACGCCATGGAGATGATCCGTGAACTGCGTGAGAAATTTGGTGGAAGTACTTTGTTCGGGAACGAAAAAGACGACTCATTCAAAAGCTCCTTCGGTCAGATATACCAAACCTTTGGAGGGGTAGATTTATATCCTTCTGTAGAAGAAAAAGCCGCTATGCGTCTATATCTCGTTACGAAAAATCACTCGTTCAATGACGGGAATAAGCGAATAGCGGCGACACTGTTCCTTTGGTTCCTTAACGGTAATGGCATCCTATATAATGAAGACGGCTCTAAGCGAATCGCTGACAATACCCTCGTGGCCCTCACTTTGATGATAGCCGAGAGCAGAACAGAGGAAAAAGATACCATGGTGAAGGTAATTGTCAATCTCATCAATAAGAATAATTAGGGACAAAAAGCTTACTATATAAATTGGTTTAGAAATTTGTTATTTTGATATGAATAATTTTAACAAGAATTCTTTATCTAATTATAAAAAAAGGATGAATGAAAATCGGCGAAATGTTAAATTTAATAACGAAAATATTATTTTCTATAAATTGAACCATCCCAAGGTAGTTTCTGATTTTATTCGTGGAATGAAAACCGCCATAAAGTATGGATTCAAAAAATTTAACGTCGACTTTTCTTATGTAGATGTACAAGTGTTTCCTAATGTAGTTGTACCTTTAAGTGCTTTATTTGAATATTATGAATCACAAGGTTATGAATTTATCTATAAAAAAATGCCTCGATTCTTTGAAGGCATGAATTTTCCCACCCCCCAAAAGTATAAGGGGAAGGGTGGTATACTAAATAAAGTATGGGAGTTTTCTTCAGAAGACATAGGGGCGGTTGTAGATGCGTTTATTGAAGAAATTGGACGATGTGACACTTATCCCAAAGGATTTCTCACTGCCACAGAATGGGCCTTGACTGAAGTAATGGATAATGTAATACAACACTCTAATTCACCAAATGGATTTGTAATGGGGCAAGTTCACCCCACAACAAAACATGTTGCAATCACTGTTTTTGATATGGGGTGTGGTATATTTAATTCATTTAAAAATTCAAATCATCATCCTCGAAATGCAGTTGATGCTATAACTCTTGCTCTTCAGGAATCGATAACCAGAGATAAATCTATAGGACAAGGTAACGGATTATTCGGTTTATCATCTTTAATAAAACAAGGAGATAGTCGACTTAAAATAACTTCTGGGAGAGGGTACTATTCCTATACTTATGGTAACTCTATTACTTATGAGAATTGCCCAGTTATTTCTAATGAAATTAATATGACAACTGTGGATTTCATGTTAGATTATTCCACAGCTGTCTCTTTTGAAAAAGCTTTAGTTTTCAATGGGTCTATCTATACTCCTATTACACTTAGGATTGAGAATATGGAAGATATTGATGGGAATATTTACATTAATATTAGAAAAGAGTCTAATGGCACAGGAACCCGTCAAGCAGCCTCTCAGATTAAGAATAAAATATTCAATATTTTAAAAGAAGAACCGAAAATTATAATTTTAGATTTTACTGGCATCTCAGTAATTAGTTCCTCTTATGCAGATGAGCTATTGGCCAAATTGTTCAGCTCTCTAGGTCTTTTTCAATTTAATAGAGTCATAAAAATGATTGGACTAACGGATGAACAACAACTCATACTACAAAAATCTGTTATTCAGAGAATAATAGAAGATTCTAAAACTACTTCAATTACTTAATGTAAGTAGACCATTTTGCGAAAATGGGTAAAACGGAATTTTGCTGAAGTCTATTTTTTAAAGTATAGTATAGATGAGGAGGAATATTAGGATTTAATGCAAAGTAATTATAAACCAAATGGGTACATGTCCAAAAGACACATACCCATTTAGTCATTGATTGAGTTTCTGTTTTATAAGTTAAAACATCCCATCACAACTTGACTTTGCTACTTCTTCAACAAATTCATCAAGAGAAAGTTTTACATTATCCCTGAATGTCCTTTCGTCCTTATGGCCTGATACAGACGTCATTTGGAGTGTGGAGTATCGAGGTGTACCGTCCGTACGTATAAAGAGGTACATTAAGTGTAAGGTGCCCTAAAAATGTAAACTTCCCCTTCTTCAATAGTGATTATCCTCTTACTCCGTTTGAATAATCTCTTGGTATGAAGTGTGTACAACTCCATCCTTTCATCCTTGTTCACTGATTTCAACTCACCAATTAACACTCTTAAATCTTCATTGTAAATCTTGTTAATCTTATCTTTTATATTCATAATTATGTACCCTTCAATTAGTGAAGGTGTACATATTAATTAAAAAAAAAATCCCCCGATTTAACAGGTGATATGTTTTTGAGTAATTATTATTATGGATAACTATCTAAAAATCAATAAATAAAAATAAAGTGTTAAAAAGTCTCTCCAATAAAATTATAAAAATTGACATTATTGGTTCACCGAGATTATGAGTGTCTTTCGTCGTGTCGTCGTCGTATCAAAATAAAAAAAGTAGGTCGGGAACAATGTCCGAACCTACTGGTGTTTTTTCAAGATAATAAAATGTGTTTATTAAACTAACTTTATTGTCTTTTATAAAGGTTGTTATTTAATCTCAAAGAATTGTTTAATATAATTGTTTCTTTAAAGATTTTTATTTCATCATCTATATCATATTTTATAACAAGGGTGTGGAACCCATCATCCTCATTCAGGATTTCATAGGAAAAATCATATGAACTTTCTATATAAGGTCCACATCCTCTTCCGTTATTACCAAAGATATAAGTTTCCGTTCCAGAATATTCCTGACCGTCCTGATAATAACTCCATGCATAGACCCAAGTTCCAACCAGATCATCAGCAAATGTATATTTTGGAGGGTCGGGGTCGTCTTTATCACATGATGAAAATGATATAATCGAAATAAGAAGACAAGAATAAATAATAAATTTCTTAAAATCCATAACTTATTTAATAAATTAATTTAGTATTTTCCAAACCGTGGTCTCACCGTGGTACAAGAATTGGGATTTTGTTAAACAAAAATCTCTAACTATTGAATTTCAATCAGTTGAAGATTTTTATTGGTAGTGTCACTAGGAATCGAACCGGGGACACAAGGATTTTCAGAACTTGACGTTCTGTGCCAAACTGGCTTGTTGTAAGCGAGTTAGAAATTATGTTTATTTTTGGTTTCAATTTTATTGGAAATTCTTGATTGCAATTTGAAATAGTAATAAAAAAATTATTATAAATCCAATGAATTTTTCCTTCAATAAGAAATCTCACCGAGTCTCTTCTTTTTCTCGCCAAATCTCCTCAGCTAGATATTTGTCACTTCGGCAATGGAGGTCGGCAATCCCTTCTTCGAGGAGCGGAAGCAATGGTGAGTTGTAGAAAAGGTCCATAGCCTCTTCAAGACCCACATTGTGCATCTCGCTAATTTCATTGATGATGCGAGCGTATTTCGCCTCCAATATTGCATGGTAGGCTTCATCATGCGGTGTATTCATAACCGTTGAGAACTTTTGAAGGTTAAACATTCGTTGAGTGCCTGTTGCGAACGGATGCAAATCTGATTGTTTGGTTCCTCAAATATAAGGCGACGAAGACATTCCTCTTTCGAGATATCGCCGGCAAAATAAAGATCGACGGTACGGAAAACCTTATCATTGGCAATACCCCCGATGACTATATCATAGTTACCAACAACTCTGCCTTTACGACATTCTGTCACGAAATCAAGCCAAGCTTCATCGTACTGCTCGAATTTTATCACTTTCCATGGGGTGAGGTCATCGGCGAGCTCATATATGTTGAGGAAAGCTTCTTTGCCACGGTGGGTGAAGCGTGCTCCATATTTCACAGCCTGTTCTTGTAACGGGGTGATGTAGAACCCGGGCCCGAAATCAAGGAAAGTACGGCTATGCGCTGTGTCAGGATGTTCTACAACTACGATTGATGTGTGATAAACTTCCATTATGCTAACACTCCTTTTTCCCTCATATAATCGGTGAGGTCTTCCATAAGGTACTCCTTACCAAAGGTATGAAGCACATCGTAACTTGGAACAATGTACCCAGAGAGGATGCCGGATTGCTTAAGGCGGCGATATACCTCAGCAGCACTCATGTTCAATCTTCGTGATAGATTGCCGATGCAGTATGTTACGAAATCAATGTTGTTACGATTCATATTGCGAAGATTGGGGTTGGGGTTAAAACTAAAAATCTTCAACTGATTGAATTTCAATCAGTTGAAGATTTCTGTTTGTGGTGTCACCAGGAATCGAACCGGGGACACAAGGATTTTCAGTCCTTTGCTCTACCAACTGAGCTATGACACCATCGTTTGTTTGCGAGTGCAAAGTTAAGGATTTTTTTCGATACAGCAAAATTTATCGTAATTTTTCCTCACTTTTCTATTCTTTCATCCTTAAAAAACCGTTCCCCTCTGCTTTCTTCTCCAAAGAATAAGCCTCACCTCATAAGGTATATTAGGGCATTCGGCTTACTCCAAATAAGCTTCTTTTCACAAGGGGGATGAGGGCATTCAGTTTACTCAAAGGAATAAGCTCTTCTTCAACCGGAGATGAGGGCTTTCGGCTTACTCCAAAGATTACGCTTCACTTCACAAGGGGGATGAGGGCGCCGTAGCCTTCCTTCTCCATATCGGCGAGCGGGACAAAGCGCAGCGAGGCGGAATTGATGCAGTAGCGAAGTCCACCCTTGTCGCGCGGTCCGTCATTGAATACGTGACCCAGGTGCGAATCGCCATGGGCACTGCGCACCTCCGTGCGCACCATACCGTGGCTCGTGTCGCTTACTTCCTTGATGAGGTCATCGCTTATCGGACGCGAGAAAGCCGGCCAGCCGCACCCCGAATCATATTTGTCGGTGGAGACAAAGAGAGGTTCCCCGTTTACGATGTCGACATAGATGCCCGGGCGAAACTCATGGTCATATTCATTGGTGAAGGGTCGCTCTGTGGCGTTGCGCTGGGTCACCTCATATTGCAGGGGAGTGAGGCGATGGCGCAGCTCTTCGTCGGATGGCTTGCCGTACGTTTTCCCGCCTCCGTCAGCCTCCGCAGCCTTCAGATTAGCCGGCACCGAGGGGTCGACGGCCTGACGTGCCATCCTGAACAGGGCAGGATTGATGTGGCAGTACCCGCCAGGATTCACATCCAGGTAGTCCTGATGATAGTCTTCGGCCTCATAGAAATTTTGCAACGGCCCGGCCTCGATGGCCACGGGCCGGTCAAGCCGTGCCTGCAGGGCTTCCAGACTCTCGGCTACAGTCGCAGCCTCGCCGGGATCGGTGAAGTAAATGCCGGTGCGGTATTGCGTGCCCCGGTCGTTCCCCTGCCGGTTGAGGCTTGTGGGGTCGATGGTCTGATAATAGAGGTTGAGCAGGAAGGGGAGCGTAACGCGGTCGGCGTCATACATCACCTTTACTGTCTCGGCTGCTCCTGTGGTGCCTGAGCACACTTCCTTATACGAGGGGTTGGGCACTCGGGAATTGGCATAGCCCACAACGGCGTCTACCACCCCCGGGATCTGCTCCATGAAGTGTTCTGTGCCCCAGAAGCAACCTCCTGCCAGATAGATGGTCTTGATATTCATGGTTGAGTCTGTTTTTAGTTCTACGGCGGTTGCGGAGTCCTCGCGCGAGGCATGTGCGCATCCTCCGAAGGATATGCACGCTGCCATCAGGCCTGCCGCCGCTATCGATATTGATTTCATAGAATTTCAACACTGTGAGGCGGCGGGTGGTTCACTATAGAGTGCCCATAAAAAAGCAGTGCCGCCCCGTTTCGGGGGCAGCACCGTGTCTTTATCGGAAATTTCCTGAGGGAATTAGCCGTTCACTTTCTTCATGCGGGCAATGAGGTCGAGCACCTTGTTGGAGTAGCCGATTTCATTGTCGTACCAGGAGATCACCTTCACGAACTTGTCGGTGAGGTAAACGCCGGCGTTGGCATCGAAGATTGATGTGCGGGGGTCGCCGAGGAAGTCGGAGCTTACCACTGCGTCTTCCGTATATCCGAGCACGCCCTTGAGTTCACCTTCGGCAGCTTCCTTCATGGCCTTGCAGATATCTTCCTTAGTGGCCGGTTTCTCGAGGTTGCAGGTAAGGTCTACTACAGACACGTCGAGAGTGGGGACACGCATCGAGATGCCGGTGAGCTTGCCGTTGAGTTCGGGGATCACTTTACCCACGGCCTTGGCAGCGCCAGTGGTGGAGGGGATGATGTTGCCCGAGGCTGCACGTCCGCCGCGCCAGTCTTTCAGAGAGGGACCGTCTACGGTCTTCTGGGTGGCGGTGGTGGAGTGTACGGTGGTCATGAGACCTTCCACGATACCAAACTTGTCGTTGAGCACCTTGGCGATGGGAGCGAGGCAGTTGGTGGTGCAGGAAGCGTTGGATACGAACTGCGTGCCTTTCACGTACTTGTCGTCGTTTACGCCAACCACAAACATGGGGGTGTCGTCTTTGGAGGGAGCCGACATCACTACGTATTTCGCACCGGCATCGATATGGCCCTGAGCCTTTTCCTTGGTGAGGAAGAGTCCGGTGGATTCCACTACGTATTCAGCGCCGCTTGCGCCCCAGCCGATCTCTTTCGGGTCGCGGCAGGCGGTGACCTTGATGGGCTTGCCGTTCACGATGAGGAGGCTCTTCTCCAAGTCATAGTCTACGGTGCCGTCGAAATGGCCATGCATGGTGTCATACTTGAGCATGTATGCCATATAGTCTACCGGAAGAAGGTCGTTGATTGCCACTACTTCGATGTCATCGCGCTTGGTGGAGGCGCGGAATACGAAACGACCGATACGGCCAAAGCCGTTGATGCCAATTTTTGTCATGTTGCTTATTTTTTTAAACTTGGTTTAATCTTCTTTAGTGATAGTTACCTGTAGTATGCAATTAGCGTACGAATTCGACTGCAAAATTAACAATTTTTTTGTATTTTTGCGCCAAGAATCAAACATTTAAATCGATATGAGTAAATTTTTACAGGATTTTAAGGAATTTGCCATGAAGGGCAATGTGATCGACCTCGCCGTCGGTGTAATCGTAGGCGGTGCTTTCGGCAAGATTGTAGCCTCGCTTGTCGACGACATCATCATGCCCCTCGTCTCTCTTGCCATTCCCGGCGACGACGGTTTCCGCAACTGGAAATACATCATCACGCCCGGCCGTGAGGCCGCTGCCGACGGCGCCGCAGCCGTAGAGGAAGTTGCCATCAACTACGGCATCTTCCTTCAGAACATCGTAGACTTCTTCATCATCGCCATCAGTATCTTCGTGGCCCTGCGCATCGTGATGAAGCTCAAGAGGAAGGAAGAGGAGCCGGAGCCCGCACCCGAGCCCGCGAAGCCCTCGCCCGAGGTGGAGCTTCTCTCCGAGATCCGCGACATCCTGAAGAAGGAGGAGTCCAAGTAAACCCCAGACCCACACACGGATATGAAATGCGGCATAGTAGGACTTCCCAACGTAGGGAAGTCAACCCTCTTCAACTCCCTGAGCAACGCCAAGGCCCAGAGCGCCAACTTTCCCTTCTGCACCATCGAGCCCAACGTGGGTGTCATCACGGTGCCCGACGAGCGCCTCAACCGTCTCGTGGAGCTCTGCAACCCCAAGTCTACGGTGCCAGCCACGGTAGAGATCGTCGATATCGCCGGCCTGGTGAAGGGCGCATCGAAGGGTGAGGGCCTCGGCAATAAATTCCTGGCCAACATACGCGAGACAGACGCCATCCTCCACGTGCTCCGCTGCTTCGACGACGAAAACATCACCCACGTCGACACCACGGTCGACCCCGTGCGCGACAAGGAGATCATCGACCTGGAGCTTCAGCTGAAAGATCTGGAGACAGTGGAAAACCGCCTGGCCAAGACTGCCAAGGCTGCCCAGACGGGCGGCGACAAGACGGCCAAGATGCAGGTGGGCGTGCTCGAGGCCTACCGCGAGGCCCTGCTCCAGGGCAAGAGCGCACGCACGGTAAGCTTCGAGACCAAAGACGAGCAGAAGTTTGCCCGCGAGCTCTTCCTGCTCACCAACAAGCCCGTGCTCTACGTATGCAATGTCGACGATGATGCCGCCGTAGACGGCAATGCCTACGTGGAGGCCGTCAGGAAGGCGATAGCCGACGAGGGTGCCGGAATGCTCATCATCTCCGCACGCACGGAGAGTGAGATTGCCGAGCTCGACACGTGGGAGGAGCGCCGCGAGTTCCTGGAGGCCATCGGCCTCGAAGAGAGCGGCGTAAGCCGCCTTATCCGCGCCGCTTATGCCCTGCTCAACCTCCAGACCTACTTCACGGCCGGCCCCGACGAGGTACGGGCCTGGACCTTCATCCGCGGCACTAAGGCGCCGCAGGCCGCCGGCATCATACATACCGACTTCGAGAAGGGGTTCATCCGGGCTGAGGTGATAAAGTATGACGACTATGTGACCCTCGGTTCGGAATCTGCCGTGAAGGAAGCCGGCAAGATGGCCGTGGAGGGCAAGGAATACGTGGTGCAAGACGGCGACATCATGCACTTCCGCTTCAACGTCTGATATGCTCTAAAGATTATCTTCCCAGAGGTAGAGACGGTCTGAAGGGCGCACCTTACAGGGAACGGGGGTAGAGAAGATCTGCCCCTTTTTCACTTCTGCCACGGGGTCGCGGTCGAGGCGGAGCTGCTCTATCTCAAACTCCTCGGCGCCCGTAGTGGGCCCCGTGAGGAGCACCCTGTCGCCGGGTTTGAGTGTGCCGCTCTCAAGCTTGAACTCTCCTACCTTCAGGGCCGAGAAGTAGCGCAGGGCCTTGGCTACATACACCTTCTTGCGTGTGGCCGACGAGCCGTATTTGCTGCTCCATTCCCCGAGGCGCTGCCCGAGGTAGTAGCCGTCCCAGAAACCGCGGTTGAACACTGTTGCCAGCCGGCGGTCCCATTCGGCTATCCTCTCTTCGGTGAAGTCGCCGCGGCATATGGCCTCGAGAGCCTCCGAATAACACCTCACCGTGGCGGCCACATATTCCGGACCCCGCGCGCGGCCCTCTATCTTGAACACCCTCACGCCCGCATCCACCATCTTGTTGAGGAAGTGGATGGTCTTGAGATCCTTGGGACTCATCAGATATTTGCGGTCTACCTCAATCTGGTCGCCCGTCTCACTGTCGGTGGCCACGTATCCGCGCCGGCACACCTGGTTGCAGGCTCCCCTGTTGGCGCTGGAGTTCATCTGATGGAGCGAAAGGTAGCATTTGCCGCTGTAGGCCATGCAGAGCGCTCCGTGGCAGAACATCTCGATCCTTATGGGCTCCCCCTTCGGGCCGCACAGATTCTCGGCGGCAATGCGGCGATGAATCTCCGCCACCTGCTCCAGCGAGAGCTCGCGGGCCAGCACCATCACGTCGGCATAAGAGGCATAAAACCTCACGGCCTCGAAGTTGGATATGTTGGCCTGGGTGGATATGTGGATTTCGAGTCCGTGGCGCCGGGCGCTCTCGATGGCGGCTATGTCGGAGACTATTACGGCCGATATTCCCGTCTCGCGGGCCCGCGACATTATGGCGTCAAGCCGGGCCATTTCGCCGTCGTAGATTATCGTGTTGACAGTAAGGTAGGTCTTTATGCCCCGGGCTGAGCAGAGGGCTGCAATCTCGGCCATGTCGTCGGCCGTGAAGTTGGCGCTCGAGCGCGACCGCATGTTGAGTCCCTCGATGCCGAAGTAGACGGCGTCGGCGCCGGCCTTGATGGCCGCGGCCAGACTCTCGCGGCTCCCCACGGGAGCCATTATCTCGAAATCCTTGCGTGTCATTTCTCTGCGATGTAATATGTCACTACCCCCATTGTGAGCGACCGGAAACTTACGTTGCGGAATCCGGCCTCCTCGAGCATGGCCTTGATTTCTCGGCGCGGCGGCATCGCCGCGATGCTCTCCGGCAGGTAGCTGTAGGCGCGGCAGTCGCGGCTCACCAGCCTGCCCGCCAGGGGGATGAGGGTGCGCGAGTAGAGGTCGTAGAGCGGTCTCACGATGTGGTTTTCAGGCCGTGAGAGCTCCAGGATCATACACACTCCTCCCGGGCGCAACACCCTGTGGAACTCCCGGAATCCCCTGCGGAGATTCTCGAAGTTTCTCACTCCGTAGGCTATGGTGAGCAGTGAGAAGGAGTCGGCGGGGAAAGGGAGGTCGAGGCAGTCGGCCTGCATGAAGGCTATGCGGCTCTCCAGGCCCTTGTCGGCTGCTTTTGTGCGGGCCACCTCCAGCATACCCTCCGAGAGGTCTACACCCGTTATCGCGGCTTCGGGATATTCGCGCGCCAGGCGCAGGGCCACGTCGCCCGTGCCGGTGGCGAGGTCTATTATGGCCATCGTGCCGGCGCCCGTGCCACACCCCTTAATGGCCTTGAGGGCCGTTCCGAGCCAGCGGCGGTGAAGGCCGAAGGTCATGGCGGCGTTCATCAGGTCGTAGGCCGGGGCTATGCTGTCAAACATCGCCTCCACCTGCTCCCCCTTGGGGCGCTCCTCGCCATAGGGCTTTACCTCTTCAGCTCCGCTCACGCTGCCGGGATGTGTGTGGGGTCTAAAGGTCTTTGAAGAAGGAGCGGCGGCGCCGATGCTGCCTGCGGCTGAAGAATTCCCACTGGCTCTGCACCTTGGCGTTGCTCTCCAGCTCGGGGTTCGACTCGGCGTATTTGTAGCCGTATTTTATAAACTGCGGGATGAGGTCCTGGAAGAGCAGGGCGTTGACGCCCTTGTTCTGGTAGTAGGGAGCCACGGCCACGAGCAGAAGGTCTACCCGGTCGTTGACGCCTTTCAGGCCCTTGAGCAGGTGGTACCAGCCGAAGGGGAACATCTTGCCATGCGACTTCTGCAGGGCGCGGCTCATGGAGGGCAGCGCCACGCCCACGCCCACGAGCTTGCGGTCGCGGTCTACGATAAGCGTGAGCAGGTCGAGGTTGAGCAGCCCGAGGTAGTCGTTGATGTATTTGTCTATCTGGCGCTCCGTGAGCGGGGAATACTGGTACAGGTCCTTGTAGGCCTCGTTGATGAGGCGGAACAGGGCGTGCCCGTAGTCTTCTTTCACGTGTTTGCGGCTGGTGTATTTCACCACCTTGAGGCCGAAGCGCTGCTTCACGATGTCGGCCACACGGTTGTATTTGTCGGGAATGCCCTCGGGCACTTCCATCAGGAATTCCATCCAGTCGGAGTCTTTCTCGTAGCCGGCGGCGCGGATATGCTTCTCGTAGTATGGATGGTTGTAGATGGTTGCCATGGTTGAGAGCTCGTCGAATCCCTCCACGAGGGTTCCCTCGCGGTCCATGTCGGTGAAGCCGAGCGGGCCCACGAGCTTCTTCATCCCGCGCTGCCGCGCCCAGTCTTCAGCCTTGCGCAGCAGGGCCGCGGCCACTTCCGGGTCGTCGATGAAGTCGATCCAGCCGAAGCGTGCGATGTTCTGGCCGTAGATTTCGTTGATCTGCCGGTTGATCATCACCACGATACGCCCTACCGGCTCACCGTCGCGATAAGCCATGAAATATTCCGCCTCGCAGAATTCGAAGGCGGGGTTGCGCTCCGGCAGCAGGTTGTCCAGTTCGCTGGAGAGGAGTGGCGGCACGTAGTACCGGTTGCCCCGGTAGAGGTCTCTCTCGAATTTGACGAACTTTTTGACGTTGCCCTTCGTCGGGGCCAATGGCTTTATCTCAATCATTTATTTCGGGTTTGTGTATTTGCGGGGGTAAATATGTCAGGGCCGTGTCAGGGCATGGCTGCCGTGATTATGATGAGCAGGGTGGCCAGCACGGCGATGATGATGCATAGGATCACATAGATCTGGGCGCTGCTGCGGCGCTCCACGGCCAGCTGCACGTCGGTGATGCTCCTGAAGCCCTCGCTCTTGCAGCGGTCGGCAATCTTCCTGAGCTTGGGCAGGGAAGCCGGGAGACGGTCGAGCACCTCGGAGAGCACCTCGCCATAGTTTTCGATGTCTTTCCGGGTGTCTTGCGCCGTTAGCTGCTTGCTGTGGTCATAGCCTACGTTGATGAGCTTGAGGTTTTCCTGATACTCGGTGAAGATGATGGTGTCGGGGGTTACGGGGTCGTGCACGATATGGTTGGCCTCGATGTAGTCGAGCGCGTCGAGGAGCTGGGTCTCCAGCCGGCGCACGATCTTGGGGGTGAGCCTCTTCTCGTCGATGAGCTGTCGCAGCGAATAGCCGTAGACGTCGTCGGTGATGATGGAGCGGCCGGCTCCGGGCACGTCTTCAAGGTCGTTTACCATCACGATGTTGGGGTGGGCCAGGTTGTAGCGCGTGTCGAACTCCTTCTCAAGCATGGCCTGATATTCGGGCTTGTCGGCATACTCCTTCTTGAGCGCCTTGAGCATCACCCACTTGCCATGCTTCTTGACGGTATAGACGTCGTAATACTTGTCGCTCCAGTCAGGAAGCAGCGTCAGGTCGCTCCATTTCCCCGTGGGGTCGTTGATGGGTATTTTCTTTTCCTCCTTGCTGATGTAGGCGGGTCCTTTGCTGTCCATCTTAGTCTATGATATCGAAATTCGTGTATTTCCTGAGGCATTCGGGCACCACGATTCCCTGCGGCGTCTGGAAGTTCTCGAGCAGGGAGGCCACGATGCGCGGCAGAGCCAGGGCGGAGCCGTTGAGCGTGTGGCATAGGTGGGGCTTCTTGTCTTCGCCGCGGTAACGGCATTTCAGGCGGTTGGCCTGGTAGGTCTCGAAGTTGCTTACCGACGACACCTCGAGCCAGCGTTTCTGCGCAGCGCTCCACACCTCGAAGTCGTAGGTGATGGCGGAGGTGAACGACATGTCGCCGCCGCAGAGACGCAGTATGCGCCAGGGGAGTCCGAGCTTGTTGAGCAGCCCCTCCACGTGCCCCTTCATCTCCTCGAGAGCCGCATAGGAGTCTTCCGGTTTCTCTACCCTTACGATCTCCACCTTGTCAAACTGGTGCAGGCGGTTCAGTCCCCGCACGTCCTTGCCGTAGCTGCCGGCCTCGCGGCGCCAGCAGGGAGAGTAGGCGCAGTTCTTGCGCGGCAGGCTCTCCGCGGGCAGGATTACGTCGCGATACATGTTGGTGACAGGCACCTCTGCAGTGGGGATGAGGTAGAGGTCGTCGAGGGTGACATGATACATCTGGCCCTCCTTGTCGGGGAGCTGGCCGGTGCCGTAGCCGGAGGCGCTATTCACCACAAACGGAGGTTCCACCTCCACGTAGCCGGCCTTGGAGGCCTCGTCGAGGAAGAACTGGATGAGGGCGCGCTGCAGGCGTGCTCCCTTGCCGATATAGAAGGGGAAACCGGCGCCTGTCACCTTCACTCCAAGCTCGAAGTCGATAAGTCCGTATTTCTTCGCCAGGTCCCAGTGGGCCGGGGCGTCGTCGGGCAGCTCGGGCATCTCGCCCCCTGTCTTCACCACCACGTTGTCTTCGGCGGTGAGCCCTTCGGGCACGTCGGCGTTGGGGAGGTTGGGCACCGTGAGGAGGAGCTGCGTGAGCTGCCTCTCGCTTGCGGCGAGTGAGTCTTGTGCCTCCTTGGTGTCGTTTTTGATCTTCGCCACCTCGGCCTTCACGCCCTCGGCCTCCTCGCGCTTGCCCTCCTTCATCAGGGCGCCCACGGAGGCGGAGAGTTTCTTCAGGCGCGAGGCCTCGGTGTCGCAGAAGGTCTGCAGCCTGCGGCGCTCGGCGTCGATCTCTATGATGCGGTTGATTACGTCCTTACCGTCAAACCCCTTTACAGCCAGCCGGCTTATCACGAAGTCGGGGTTCTCTTTGATTACCTGTAGTGTAAGCATTTTTCAAATATCAATTGTCGGATATCGGTTGTCAGAGTTTGGTCTTGAGCGCGTTCTTGTTGAAGGCCACGCTTATCGTCTTGTCGAGGAAGTAGGGTTCGGAGACGTAGATGTAGCCGCCGTAGAGCTGGTTGGCGTCCCAGGAGTTTTTCACCTTGTAGTAGCGGTTGCCCTCCTGGTCTTCGGCGATGCCCACAATCACCATGCCGTGGTCGTCGGTGGTCTCCTTGTTCTCGAAGTGTTTCTGGCGGTCTTCCTGGGTCACGTTGCGCTCCTTCACGGGGCCCTTGATGTCATACGACAGTTCCTTGCGTTCCTTCTCGGTCATCTGGTCCCACTTGGCCGCCTCGTTGTCGGTGAGGTCTTCGGGCCCCTTCTCTTCGGGGAGCACGGCATATCCCTTTCTCCACTGCCAGCCGGGCTCGGAGACGTCGGCGCTCCAGGCCACGGTGTAGCCGCCCACCAGGGCGTCGTCTACCATCTGCTTCATCCGGTCGAGGGGCACGTTGTAGCTCGTGGTCCAGCGCCAGTTGTCGGGAATCTCGATGGCAAACCATGTGTTGAAGGGATGGTGGGTATAGCTTGTGATGGAGATGAACTCCTCAGGGGCGAGCCCTATCTCCTCGGCGAAGCTCTGCGGGGTGTACTTCTTGCCTTTGTATGTGAACTCCTCGGGGGGAGTGCCGAGATATGCGTCGAGGATGCCGATAAAGCCTCGGAGCCACGCGTCGGTGAGGTTGGGCCTGCCCCCGCCTCTCACGGCGTCGAGGTAGGCCTTCAGGCCGTCGGCCATCTCATAGTGAGAATGCTTTGTCTCGCCGTAGTTGAGGCCCGAATATACCTCCTCGGGCATTGCGCCTATGGCCTGCGCGGCCTCGAGCACGTCGGCCGTGCCGCCTCCCTGGGCAAAGTTGATCTTCCCCTCCATGCTTACGTATTTCTTGGCCTTCTCGATATAGTTCTGGCGCACCCAGTACATCTCCGAGAGGTCTACCTCCGGGCCGCCCTTCCGCAAGATGTCTTCCTCAAGCAGCGACGTGCCCGCGAAACACCAGCATGTGCCGCTCTTGTTCTGGTTTTTCACCGGGGTGGTGGGCAGCGAGATGATGTCGGTGAAGGTGAAGCCCGTCGAGTCGGGGGTGATGATGTCGGGCGATGTGGCCGGGGCCGGCATAGCCATTGCAGCGGCTGCCATCCCTCCCATAAGGGCCGTAAGTAGGATTTTCTTCATTTATCGGTAATAATAATGTGCATTTCTCGCGAAATTAATATTTTTTTTCAAAAGGATGAAAAAATTAACAAACTTTTGGCATTTTCAATAATTAGGCTTAACTTTGTCCACAACTTTAAATTCGCCAACTTATGGACAAATACCAGGAAGCACTCTCGTCGAGCGCCGTGTTGAGCAACGACGAGGCCGTAAAAGAGGAGGTAAGGAAACTGACCGCCGACTCCTCGCGATATGAGACTGAAGAAGTGTACCGTTTTCTCCTTTCGTCGATCGACCTCACCACACTGTCGTCGGAAGACAGCCAGCGCTCCGTAGCCGCTTTCACGCAGAGGGTCAACGACTTCGACAACGACCATCCCGACATAAAGAATGTGGCCGCCATCTGTGTCTACAGCAACTTCGCCGAGGTGGTGAAGACCACTCTCGACGTCGAGGGCGTCGACATCGCCGTCGTTGCAGGCGGCTTCCCCTCAAGCCAGACATTCCTCTCGGTGAAGGTGGCCGATGTGGCACTCGCCGTGGCCGACGGCGCTACGGAGGTAGACGTTGTGATCAACGTCGGCATGCTCCTCGACGGCAACTACGAAGACCTCACCGACGAGCTCATCGAGATGAAACATAACGCACGCGGCGCCAAGATGAAGGTGATCCTCGAGACCGGCGCCCTCCTCAGCTTCGAGATGATTAAGAAGGCCGCCATTCTGGCTATGTACAGCGAGGCTGACTTCATCAAGACCTCCACCGGCAAGATCTACCCCGGAGCCTCCCTCGAGGCCGCATGGGTGATGTGCAAATGCATCCGTGAATACTACGAGCGCACCGGCCGCAAGGTAGGATTCAAGGCCGCCGGCGGCGTGCGCACTCCCGAAGACGCCGTGAAATACTACACCATCGTCAAGGAAATCCTCGGTGACGAATGGCTCACCCACGACCTCTTCCGCATCGGAGCCAGCTCGCTGGCCAACGCCATACTCGGCAAGATCACAGGCAACGAAGAAAAATACTTTTAAGATATGAAGCGAATCCTCACTTTTATTGCCATTCTGGGAATGCTGTTTCCCTTCTGCGCCCATGCGCAGAAGAAGCAGATGATGCTCGGGGTTGCCTTCTACAACCTCGAAAACCTCTTCGACACAATCAACAACAACGGCAAGTACGACCTTGAGTTCTCCCCGCAGGGAGCCCACAACTGGGACGGCCGCAAATATTGGTCGAAGATCAAAAACCTGAGTTATGCCATCTCGCAGCTCACCACGGAGTATACTCCCGAGGGACCCGCCGTCATCGGCTGCAGCGAGATTGAAAACATCACTGTGCTGCAGGATCTGGTCAACGCCGAGTCGATCCGCGACCGCAACTATCAGATTGTCCACCACGACAGCCCCGACCGCCGAGGCGTCGACGTGGGCCTGCTCTACAACCCCAAGTTTTTCAAGCTCATCCACGTCACCAACCACAGGCTCGTAATCCCCGACATGCCCAACTTCCTGACGCGCGACCAGATGTGTGTCGTAGGGCTGCTGGGAGGCTGCCGCACGGCCATCATCGTAAACCACTGGCCCTCACGCCGCGGAGGCGAGGCCCAGAGCAGCCCCCTGCGCGAGGCCGCTGCATCTCTCACACGCCAGATCTGCGACTCCCTCTACCGGGTAGACCCCAATATGGGCGTAATCGTGATGGGCGACCTTAACGACGACCCCTCCAATAAGAGCGTGGCCGTGACACTCGGAGCCGTCAAAAACGAGAAAGACTGCCACGAAGGTGGCTACTACAACCCCTTCTGGAAGATGCTCGACAAGGGCATCGGCTCCTACATCTACCGCGGAGGATGGGACCTCTTCGACCAGATTATCGTAAACTACAACCTCGTGAAGGGCAACAACGGCCTCAAATACAAGAGCTGCAAGGTGTGGAACAACCAGTTCCTGCTGCAGCAGGACGGCCAGTATAAGGGCTATCCCCTGCGCACATTCTCGGCCGGGAAATGGAGCAACGGATACTCCGACCACCTCCCCACCGAGATATTCCTCGTAAGAGACCTTTAGCCCCCTCCTCCCCCAATCCTACAAAGAAATTAATTAAAACAACATAACAGATGCGATTCAAACTATCATTACTTATGATGTTGGCTGCCGTGATGCCGGCGCTGGCCCAGACCGGGCTCCGCGGCACACTGGTCGACGGCCAGAACGGCCGACCGATTGCCAACGCCAACATTCTTCTGACCGACCAGGAGATCTTCGTGATGTCGGGAAGCGACGGTTCGTTTCAGATCACCAATGCCCAGGTGGGCACCGACGTGCTCCACGTCATCGCCTTCGGCTTTGACGACCTCTACCTCGACGTTGACATCATCGAAGGCCTCGTGCGCGACCTCGGCGACATCCCCATGGCCGTCTCAGGCTACGACACTTCGCTTCTCGACAGCGAGAACTTCATCTTCGACGAAGAGCAGATCAACGCCGACGACGGCGTAAACCAGAGCGTCGGAACCATCCAGGGAGCCACCGACGACATCTTCTACCAGGCAGCCTCCTACCGCTTCTCAATCAAGCGCTACCGCTTCCGCGGCCTCAACAACTCCTGGCAGCAAGGCTACATCAACGGCTTCAGCTGGAACGACCCCATGCGCGGAATGTTCAACTATTCCGGCCTCGGCGGCATGACCTCCAGCGCTTTCCGCAACAAGACCACCGACATTGGCCTCGAATCGGCCAACTACGGCTACGGCTCCCTCGCGGGCTCCAACCTCTACACCACCTATGCCTCCGAGTATGCCCCCGGCTTCCGCGGCAACCTCACCTATACCAACGGCAACACCATGCTCCGCGCCATGCTGCAATACAACACCGGCATCACGCGCAACGGCTGGGCTTTCTCCGCTTCCGTTATAGGCCGCTACTCCCCCGAAGGCGTGCAGCCCCAGAAGGGTGTATGGTACAACTCGTTCGGCTATGCCCTCTCTCTCGAAAAGATATTTAACGACCATCACCGCCTCAACCTCACCACGTGGGGCGCGCCCACCGAAAGGGCCAACTCCAACGCCACCACTCTCGAGGCTTATGAGCTCACGGGCTCCAACCTCTACAACCCCGACTGGGGATACCTCAACGGCAAGAAGATCTCCGACCGCGTCGTGAAGAGCTTCGACCCCAGCGTTACCCTCAACTGGATCTGGACCCCGCAGATGGGCACCACGCTCAATACCGGCTTCGGCTTCCGCCACAACGCCTACCAGCGCTCCACACTCGACTGGTATGGCGCTGCCGACCCCCGTCCCACCTACTACAAGAACATGCCCTCCTACTACAGGCCCGACGAGGTGCTCAAGGATCGCCTCCCCGAAGTATACCAGGCAGAGATGGACGTCTACAACTATTACGTTGACCAGTGGCGGAACAACGAGACATTCCGCCAGCTCGACTGGGACGGCATGTATCAGACCAACCTCCTCAACTATAAGTGGAACGACTACGACGCCACCGCCGACGGCAACGGCCGCTCAAGCTACGTGCTCGGCGCCGACCACTCCAACATCACCTCCTATATGGTGAACTCCTACCTCAACCACCGCATCAACGACGCGATGACCCTGCAGGGAGGCGTAAGCTTCAACTACTCCGACTCCCACTATTACCGTACGATGCTCGACCTCCTCGGTGGCGCCTACTGGCTCGACGTGGACAACTTCTCCTCACGCGACTTCGCCGGCGACCAGGACAAGCTGCAGAACAACCTCCTCGACCCCAACCGCAAGATTGCCCCGGGCGACATCTACGGCTACAACTACAACATCCACTCATATCAGCCCAAGCTCTGGCTCCAGAACGAAATCGTAACCAACCACTGGAACGTAAATTACGGCATCGAGGCAAGCTACCTCAACTTCGTGCGTATCGGCCAGATGATGAACGGCCGCTACCCCACGGAATCTTACGGAAAGGGCAAGACCCACGGCTTCTTCACCGCCTCCGGCAAGGTGGGCGTCACCTATAAGCTCAACGGCCGTAACTACTTCACCGGCCACGTCGGCTCCGGAACACGCGCCCCGCTCATCAACGACGCTTACGTCAACGCACGCATCAAAGACGAGGCCGTCACCAACCTCAGGCCCGAACGATACTTCAGCGCCGACCTGAGCTACACCTGGAACTATCCCCGCTTCCGCGGTTCGGTAACAGGCTTCTGGACAGAGCTCTGGAACGGAATGCAGAGCCGCTTCTTCTACGACTATGACCTCGCTTCGATGATGGCATACTCCATGAGCGGCATCCATACAAGCTACAAGGGTGTGGAAATCGGCCTCGAATACAAGATTTACACCGGTCTTTCCGTCTCCGGTTCCGTACTCGTCTCCGACTATCTCTACCGCAACAACCCGACCGGTACCCGCTCGGCCAACAACGGTGCAATGGAAGACGTGACGCGCACCACCTACCTCAAGAACTACCACGTGGGCGGAACCCCCCAGCAGATCTATTCGCTGGCTCTCAACTACAACATCTCCAACTGGTTCTTCGAGCTCAACGGCACATACTTCTGCGACGGCTACGTTGACCTCGCCCCCACACGCCATGAAGAGATGCCCGGCCTCTGGCGCCTCTGCACAAGCCTTGAGGAATATCAGGCAAAACAGAAGGAAATAGCCTACCAGGACAAGCTGAAAAACGCTTTCGTGATGAACCTTTCCATCGGCAAGGTGCTCTACACCAAGTTCGGCTCCGTCAACTTCAACCTCGCTCTCAACAACCTGCTCAACAACACCAAGATCCAGACGGGCGGTTTTCAGGAGTCGAAGTTCGACTATACCGACTATACCACCACAAAGTTCCCCAACCGCTACTGGTACGCGCAGGGAATCTATGTATCGTTCAACGTAGGTATCCGTTTCTAACCTAACACCAAAAGACAACAATGAAAAGACTCAATATCATACTTTCGGGAATGCTTCTGCTCGGTGCCGGCCTTACGAGCTGCGACAACGAACAGGAGATACCTCCCGTAACCTTCCCCGAGGGAGGGTCGATCGAAACCTTAGGCACCGGAACCTGGGACGATCCCTATTCCGTATGGCAGGTGCTCGCCGGCGTGGAGCAGATGGACCGCGACTACAGCTACGGATGGGTCCACGGCTATGTGGTGGGCTACACCAACACAGACATCGCCAACAAGCTCAACGAGCAGACTGCCACCTTCGCCATCGGCGGCGTGCAGAGCAACATTCTTCTGGCCGACAGCCCCGATGAAACCGACTGGGAGAATTGCATCCCCGTTCAGCTCACATGGGGTATGGCCGCCCGCGAAGCCGTGGCGCTCAACCGCAACAACGGCGCCTCGTTCCATAAGGAGGTGTGCCTCTACGGCCTCACCGGCGCCAAGTATCAGACCGTCTACGGTCTGCGCGACTGCTGCTACTTTAAGTGGGGCGAGAAAGGCTATCCCATCAGCAACGGCTCCGACTCCGATGGCTCTCTCTCATTCCTCACCTCCGGCCTGGGCGAATTCACTGTTGAAAACATCCTGAAGCCCGACGCCATCAACGCAATCTGGGAATGGGGCGGCAACAACTACGGCGCCAAGGCCACAGGCTACAACGCCAACGACAAGAAAAACTACGACACCGAGGCCTACCTCGTCTCCCCCGAAATCGAGATTACCGAGGCCCGACACACCGTCACCTTCTCGCAGGCCATCAACTATCTGCGCGGACATAAGATCAGCGAATACTGCTCCGTTGAGATTCGCGAAGGCAAGGACGGCGCATGGAAACAGGCCGACGTAAGCGAGTGGCCCGAAGGCAACAACTGGACATTCGTAGACGGCTGCCAGATCAATGTCGACGAATACATCGGCAAGACCATCCAGATCGGCTTCCACTTCAAGTCGAACACCTCCAACTCCTGCACCTGGGAAGTGAAAAATCTCCTAATCCAGTAATCACCGAAAACAGACAGCATATATGAAAAGTATAAAATATTCATTGGTGGCAATCGCGCTCACGGCCGTGGGTCTGACGGGCTGTCAGAACAGCTATGACGCCCCGGAACTCCAGACTCCGGAGGCCGAGATGAAGCCCACTGTCACCATCGCGGAAGTGAAGCAGATCATCTACGATGCCATCTCCGACCCCGAAGAAGACGTCATAATCCCCGTAGGGACGATGGACGACGGCAAGCATTACATTATCCACGGCCGCGTCATCTCCAGCGACGCCTCCGGCAACATCTACCGCAACCTCATCATCCAGGACGAGACTGCCGCCATGTGCCTCTCCATCAACGAAGGCAGCATGTGGACATCCTACCGTGTGGGCCAGGACGTGGTGATGGACCTCACCGGCTCCTACATCGGCACCAACGGATGCTACTACCAGGTAGGCTGGCTCAGCGACTACAACGGCGAGGAGTCCATGGGCTTCATGAGCTGGTTCCAGTTCAAGAACTCAAGCGAGCTCAACGGCATGCCCAACCAGGACTTTGAATACGTGTCGATGAATGGCCCGTGGCCTGCCGACAAACCCTACTGCATCGTCACCACCATCAAAGACATCGTAAACCTCAGCAGCTACTCCGTGGCCGGCTACAAGGCCATGAGCCAGCTCGTTGAGATCCAGAACGTACGCTTCGAGGAGGGCGGCAAGGAAATCTACGCTGCATATCAGGAGAGCAACGAATACCGTTGGATTGTCGACCAGCAGGGCAACCGCATGCCGATCAACAACTCAGGCTACTCCACCTTCCGCGCCGACACCCTCCCCACCGGCTGGGGCAACATCCGCGCCATCCTGAGCTACTACCAGTTCAGCACCCTCAACAACAAGTGGCAGCTTATCCTGCGCGACAAGGACGACGTGCTCTTCAACCTCAAGGGCTCGCAGACCAACCCCTACACCGTGGCTGAGGCTATCGCCCAGGACAACAACGGCCGTGTAGGCTGGACCAAGGGCTACATCGTGGGCTCCGCAAAGGCCGGCGTCACTACGGTTAAGAGCAACGACGACGTGGTGTTCGGCAAGGGCGAGACCATCGGCAACGTGCTCATCGCCGCCGACAAGAACGAGAAAGACTGGACCAAGTGTGTGGTTGTTGAGCTCCCCTCGGGCTCCGGCCTGCGCCAGGAGGTCAACCTCGTGGAAAATCCCGGCGTAATCGGCTACGTGCTCACCGTCAACGGCTCATTTACCGAATATCTCGGCATGCACGGCATCACCGGCAACAACGGCAGCGACTTCACCCTCAGACCCAACTAAGAATGAGGCGTGCAATTTTAGTCATCACTTTGGGAGCCTTCGCCATGGCGGGGGCTCTCAATGCCCAGTATCGCGAGGGATACTACGACGCCATGAACGGCAAGAAGAAGGAAGCCCTCAAGGCTGCAGCCAAGGAGTGCGTGCAGGAGCATGTGCGCCTTGAATACAACGACCTACCCTACAACTGGCGATACACCGACACATACCCCGAGCTCTACGACGGCAACATCAGATGGTGGGAGATGTATTCCAACAACGTCTACCTCATCTACGACTACCAGTCCCCCGTAAAGAGCTTCTCGGCCAACAAGATGCAGCGGGAGCACAGCATCCCGAAGTCGTGGTGGAAGTATAACGGCGACGTGGAATACACCCCCGCTTACACCGACCTCTGGAACCTCCTCCCCTCCGACGGAGCCTGCAATCAGGCCAAGAACAACTATCCCTTTGCGGAAGTGGACCGCATCTCTTACGACAACGGGTCGGCCAAGGTTGGCTCTCCCCGCGCCGGCCAGGGAGGCGGCGCCTCGCAGGTGTTCGAGCCCGCCGATGAATACAAGGGCGACTTCGCCCGCGACATCTTCTACATGGCCGTGGTCTACGACGACCTCCCCTGGACCTACACCTATATGTTCCAGAAGAACACCTGGCCTACCCTAAAGCCCTGGGCCTACGAATTGCTGCTCGAGTGGCACCGCAACGACCCCGTGAGCCAGAAGGAGATCGACCGCAACAACGCCGTGGAGAGCCAGCAGGGCAACCGCAATCCCTTCATCGACTTCCCCAACCTCGCTGAATACATCTGGGGCGGACAGACCTCCGACGTGTTCTACATCTCCGAGCAGGGCAACACGCAGGTGCCCATGCCCGACAATACCGAGATCACTCAGCCCGTCAACAACGAGGCCCTCGACTTCGGCCAGTGTGCCCAAGGGGGTGCCAAAACCGTCTATCTCGAGATACACGGCAAGATCACCGAGACCCTCTCCGTGAGCCTCAGTGGCGACGACAAAGACATGTTCCGCCTCGGAGCCACCTCCATCTCCCCCTATCAGCTTAACTTCACCGGCACATTCCTGCTCCCGGTGGTGTTCTCTCCCACATCTACCGGCGAGAAGAAAGCCAACCTGCTGCTCTTCGACGGCGGACTGGGTGGCGGCAGCCTCACCGTGCGCCTCATTGGTCAGGGCGAGGAAGTGCCCCACCTGACGCGTCTCACGGCTTATGCCCCCACCGACATCACCGAGGACGGATATACGGCCAACTGGAGTGCCGCACCCGAGGTGGTAGATTTCTATGTGGTCAACCGCACCATCAGCGGCGCCGACGGCATAGAGAACGAGACCCTCGAGAGCGACACCAACTCCCTGCGCATCATCCGCAACGAGGACGCCGTGGAGACCTATACCGTGCAGTCGAGCCGCCTGGGCTATCTCTCCGAGGCCTCAAACTCCGTATACGTCGACACGTATGCCGGAATCTTCACCGCCGACACCCCGGCTCCCTTCGAGGCCGTGGCCGAACCGGGCGGTTTCAGCATCAGGGGTGCCGTCGACTCTCTCGACGTCAATGTCTACGACCTCTCCGGACGCCTCGTCTTCTCTGCCCAAGGTCTCGTGCCGGGCCAGCATGTCGAGCTCCCCTCCGGAGTCTTCATCATCAACTCCTCATATCTTAACCTCCCGTTCAAGATCCTGATTCCGTAACCTCGGGCTACTGAAACATTCATAAAGAAAGAGGACTCCACGCAGGGTCCTCTTTTTTCTATTCGACTCTGATGTATTCGCTCGCCACTCCCTGCGGGCTCCATATGCCGTAGCCGCCGCTTACGTTGCCGCCAAGGCCGCCGCCCGGCTCCGTGAGAAACTGCGAGCCGCCAAACATTGTGGCGTTGTCGTATGAGTTCCAGAACTCATACACCTCCTCCGTTATGCGGCAGAGCTTCACCTGCACCCTCTGCCCCACCTTGAGCTGGGGGATGAAGTCGAGCGAGTCAAGCTGGTTTTTGGGGTTGAAGAGGGGGATTGTCATCTTCGCTCCCGCCACCTCGGCCCTGGCCGTGCCGAGCATCGTCGGGTAGGGACGCGAGCCGGGGGCGTCGTCGCGCATCTGCAGGTAGTAGTAGGCCGGAACGTCGGCCGGGGCCGTGAAGTGAAGGTTGCCGGCCCGCAACGTGTCGTTGCCCTCTATGCGCTCTATGGTGATGGAGTCGATGGGCGTCGGCACGGGCATCAGGCAGCTCGCCTCGGCGTAGAGGTCCTCATATTTCACCGTTACGGTGTAGGTCTTGCCGGGGACGCCCGTCATGCCGGTGGTATAGTAGCGGAAGGGCGGGAAGTAGCGGCGGTCGTAGGCGCCGGTCATCACGATGGTGGTGTCGCCGTCAGAGATTGTCACCAGCCCCCAGCGTATCATCTTGTCGGCGATGCTCTGGTCTTGCTGCGAGGGCTCGAGCGAGGCGGTAAACTGCACCACGGGATAGCCGTCGGAGTCGAACCATCCGTCTATCACGGCCATCGTGGGCGGCGCCTCGGGCTCCGACAGGCATGAGGTGGCCAGAGGCAGCAGGGAGAGCGCCAGCGCGCAGATACCGGAGTGTCGTTTAAGTCTCATCTCAGAAAAAGATTGTATAGCTCAGGGAGGGGAAAAATCGGTAGAGCGAGAAGACGCTCTTCATCCTCACCACTCCCTGGCCGATGTTGATCACGTAGGTGATGAATTCCGGGTTGCGACGCCCGTAGGCGTTGATGAGCGCGAGGCTCACAAGGTGGCGCAGGGGATGGCTGCGCGGCCCTGAGACTCCCGTCCAGGAACCCCCTATGTCGAGGCGGTGCCAGTCGGGCAGCAGCGCGGAGTTGGGCGCCCCGAAGTTTTTCATCACGTTGCCCCCCACTATATAGAGTGATGTTACGGGGGTGTAGGGTCTGCCGGTGGCGAAGCGGAAGTTGGCCGAGGCGCTCCAGTGGCTGTCGAAGCGGTATTGGGCTTCGGCGGAGAGCGTGAAGCCCGGTTCTGTGCGCCCCCTCACGTAGCCGTACTCTCCGCCCGGCCGGTTGCGGGCCAGTCCGTAGCCCACCCCTATGGAGCCGGTGAGTTTGCCGAACTCGCGGCGAAGGGTTATGTTGGCGCCGGCGGCATACCCGTTGTAGGTACGGATGAACACCTCGGGGTCGTAGTCGGAGTCGATGATGGATATGAATTCCCCCATCAGCTCCGCCTGGTGGAGGTAGCGGCGGCCGTAGATGTTGGCCGAGAAGTAAAGGCCGGGACCCGGAATATAGCCGCTGTAGTCGAGCTCCAGGTTGTAGGAGCTCTCCGGGGGTATGCTGCTGCGTGAGTCTATCCAGAAGTCGCTCGCCAGCCCAATCTGCGAGAACCCTACCTGATGGAGGAATTGCGTGTAGCGGCCAAGGTGGACGCTGAAGCGCCCCAAAGGAGCCTCCAGGCTCCACGTGACCCGCGGGTCGACTGCCAGCCTTACGTAGCCTGCGGAATTGGCGTAGAGGGCAAGCGAGAGGCCTCCACGGAGATCCATGCCGTTGGCAAACCTCACGGTGACGTCGCCGTATGCGCGGGCGTCGAGCGGGTGTGAGCGTGGCCGGGGATTGGGGATGCTGACGTGTAGACCCGAGGCGTTCACCTCCTGGAGCCTGAGTGTGTGGTAGTTGAGTTCGTAGCCTGCCTCCATGGTGGCCTGCCGCGAGAGGCTGATGCCGTCAAACTGGCCCGACACGCCCGCGGTGGAGAGGGAGGAGGGGGCCGAGATGTTGAGCTGCGGCATGGCGAAGGTCAGGTTGTTGTCGAAGCCGGTAAGATAGAGGCGGTTTACGGCCCGGAAGCGCTGTGCGTCGTGTTGCCAGTCGAGGGAGAGCAGTCCGTTGCGCCAGGAGATGCGCGTGTCCATGGCGTAGTGCACGTCTTCGTAGGTCATCCGGTCGGAGTTGCCGAAGAGGTTGAGGCGTATGCGGTTGGCGTCGTCGGGATGGTAGGAGGCGGTGAAGTTGAGGTCGCCGAAGTCGTACATCACTCCCGAGCTCCCTTTCTTCACCAGCAGCCAGCCGTAAAGCTCGTTGATGTAGGATATGCGTCCGGAGAGGGAGAATAGCCATTTGCCGGCCACGGGTACCATCAGGGAGATGGAGGAGGCCATCATCCCCACGTTGGCGCTGCCCGAGAATTGGGCGGGGACGTCGCGGTCGGTGTGGAAGTCGAGTTTGGCGCCGAGCCGGGCGGGCATGGAGGCGCCGTGGATGCCGCGCTCGAAGTCTACGGTGGAGAAGTGGCCGGTGTTGAAGGTGGAGAATAGTCCGCCGAAGCGGTAGGGGAAGTAGACGGGCACCCCGTCGATGCGGTAAAGCACGTGGGAGGGGAGGTTGCCGTCGATGATGAGTCCGCTGCCGTAGTCGCCGGCGGTCACCACGCCGCTCTGTCGGGCTATGGTCTTGAGGGCGTCGGCCTCGCCGAAGAGGCGCATTCCGGTGAGGAGCTTCCGGCGCGAGAGCTCGAGCGAGGCGCCCTCACGCAGGGGTCGCGGCCCGGTGGCAACCACCTCCAGCGAGTCGAGCTCTGTGGCCGCGGGGGCGCTGGGCTCCGTGGGCTCTACGGTCTCAGTTCCCGGCGACGAGGCCGTCCGGGCCTGCGCATGGATGGCCGCGAGGAGTATACAACAAAGCAGAGGCAAGCTTCGGATGAAGCCCGCCTCCGATGTCGTAGAGAGCCTTGGGAGTCTCAGGGTGTTTATTTCTTGGTTTTGGGTTTGGCGTTGTCCCAGACGGTCTGGTAGGCGTCCTTGAGGTCTTCCCAGCGGTCTTGAACATTTGCGAAACCCTCTTCGAAATAGTCTTCAAACTCGTAGGTGGAGCCGTCTGCCTCGAAGTAGAGGAGGGGGTGCACCTGGTATTCCCAGCCGCCGCTCCATTCCTCGAAACCGGTGTTGAAGATGAGCTTGGCCTGCACGGTCTGGGTGTTGTTGTAGCGCATCACGGCGCTTACGCTGTTCTTGAGGGTGTTGCAGGCACGCTTGCAGGCTGCCTCGGCTTCGTTTTTCGATGTGTAGGTGTAGGAGTCGTAGTCGAAGTCGATGGCGTCATAGAGGGCGTCGGAATAGGATGCCGTGGCGTCGATGCGCACCTTGTTGAGCACTGATACCGATACTTTGCCGTCGCGGAGCATCTCGCCGCAAACCTCCTTGGAGTCGCGGCCGTCGATTTCCTGGATGTAGCTGATGTCGGTGAAGTGGTTGCCGGTGGCCTGCACGAGTTCCTCCACGAGGAGGTTGCCGTCGTAGGCGAGGCTGGAGGCCTGCTGCACCTGAGTGTGGCTGCCCGTAAACTTGAAGGCTACGGTAGCCTTGGCGGCGCTGACGCTTACGGTGAAGTCGAAGGTCTCGGCTATCATGTCGAGGGCCACGTCAACCTTGCCCTGCACGAGGGTCTCGTTGCCCTGGTTTACGTAGAGGTCTACGCTCTTGGGGGCGCGGTATTCCACCTTTGTCTCCTCCGAGGAGAGGATGTTGCCCGATGAGTCCTTGTCGTTCTCGGTCCATTCTATGGTGCCGGTCTGGGTGCTCCGGGTGGGCTGCGCTATGATCTCGCAGTCCTGGCCTGCCTCGTTCTTGAACTTGAATACGATGTTGCTGCTGGCGCCGGCATATTCCCAGCTGTCGTTGCCGGGGGTATAGACGCCCAGGAAGTCCTCATAGTCGAAGTTGTAGAGGTAGGTTGTCACCGTGGCTCCGGCGCGGGTGGAGTTGCCGTAACCGAAGGCCTGTTCGAGGCCGCGGAGCAGGTAGCGGGGACCGCGCACGGTCTCCGTCTCCTCCACTTCCCAGTTTTCGGGCATCTCGAGGTCGCCGTAAGTGTCGATGAAGTAGCGGATGAGTTTGAGGAGGTCGGCCTGGTCGTCGGCATTGAATTTCTGGAGGAATTCCTGGCCTGTCTCGTCAAGGAATTTCTTGCTTCTTTCGGGAGTCATGGTCGCCATGGTGCCCTCGGGATCTGCAGGACCGTCGAGAGAGGTCTCCTTATCCTTGCAGGAGGTGATGCCTAACACGAAGGCACAGATCAGGAATGTCTTGAAAAATCTTCCCATTTTAGTAGTTGATTGTTAGCGTATAAAGCTGTTGTGTTTATAATGTGTTTCTGTTGTGTCTGCATTGCTCATGGGGGCGCAGGAAACCCTACCCCTCCAATTCGGTTGCAAATTTAATAAAAAACCCTCACACTGCAATACTCTCTCCCCCCTAACTTCTGATTGATAGCCCAAAACGCCTCTTCCTTAAAGATAGTTACAAAAAATGTATATACAAAAAATGTAATAGATTTTATTACAAAAAGTGTAACAAATTCGTAACACTTTTTGTAATACATAAACTGTAAAAGCCCTTGAATAAAGTAATCCCTCATTTTACTAAATTACAATGAGACAGCGCCTCGCGCGAACTTTTGTTCCTTAACGCGAGACCTTTCCCTGCGCAAGGCCTTTTCCTGCGCGAGACCTCAGTCCGAAAAAATGCGAGGCTCACCCCCCCCTCCCGCGAGGCTATGGGGTAGAGGGCTTTTTGCACGAAACTTCCAACTTTAATAAGCTTTCGTTTTGATTTTGTATAATTAATTGTTAATTTTGCATGTAGGTCTCTGCGCCATTGGGTGAAGGGGACATTAATGTCAAAAATAAAGTGTATGGAACTCGAAAAATTTATTGAAAAGTTATCAGATAATTTTGAAGATACGGAAATATCAGAACTCCGGACCGATACTATCTTCCAGGATTTAGATGAATGGTCGTCGTTGACGGCCTTGGGCATCATTGCAATGGCAAAGACGGAGTATGGTAAGGCAATCACGGGCAGGGAAATAAGGAATTGCACCACAATAAAAGATCTCTACGAACTCATAATCAACAAGTAAGAGACCAGCAATGGGAGCTTTTATAAAGGCTGTCTCATATTATCTTCCGGAAGGAACCCTTACCAATACAGACCTCGCAAGGCTCTTCCCTGAGTGGGAAGAATCAAAAATTGAGAAAAAATTAGGGGTTAAGAAGCGTCATATTGTCACTAAGGATGAAACGGCGGCTGACCTGGCATATATGGCAGCCAAAAGACTAATGGAGGAGAACTGCATCAGCGAACAGAGTATTGACTTCATCCTGTTGTGTACCCAAAGTCCGGATTACTTTTTGCCTACGACGGCATGTCTGTTGCAGGCGCGTCTTGGCATTCCCACTACAGCCGGGGCTCTCGACTTCAATCTCGGGTGTTCGGGTTGCATTTATGGTCTGGCTTTGGCGAAGGGGTTGATAGAGGCGCGAATAGCAAGGAATGTGCTTTTAATCACTGCCGAGACGTATTCAAAATACATAGAAGAAGACGACAAGGGCAACCGCTCAATATTCGGTGACGGAGCAGCGGCCTGTCTGATATCCACCGATGGTATGGCCCAAATAGGCGAGTTTGTGCTTGGTACTGACGGCAACGGGGCCGAACACTTGATTGTAAGGACAGGAGCCGCCAGACATCCGGATAAAACGGATAAATTCGAGGTGGATGAAGAGGGTCATAAAAAGCATGATGACCACCTGTACATGAATGGTGGCGCAATCTTTAATTTTACATTGGAGAAGCTACCGGAACTCGTAGACGGGATTCTTAAAAAGAATCACATCGATGCAAATGGCGTAGACTTTTATATTTTCCATCAAGCCAATAAGTTTATGCTCAACACCATAAGAAAAGTATGCGGAATTCCGGTCGATAAGTTTTACATTGATATGACCCAAACCGGCAATACGGTTTCGTCCACGGTGCTGATAGGGCTCAAGGAGAGTCTGGATTCAGGCCTGATAAAGAAAGGAGACACGGTGATAATAACGGGGTTTGGGGTAGGTTTAAGTTGGGGTGGAACATGTCTTAGATTTTAGACTCCAAGGTTAGATGCTTTTCAATTCGTTTGCATTTCTTCTGTTTTTCCCTGTAGTATGTGTGATTTATTTTCTGCTTCCTACAGTGAAATGGAGAAACTACTTTCTTCTGGCAGCCAGCTATTATTTCTATATGAACTGGGAGCCAGTATATGCCCTATTGCTCCTTACAAGTACCGCCATCACGTATGCGGCGGCAATTATGCTCGACAAATCCACTCAAAGAAGGAAGTTGATTTTGACGGCAGGAATAGTGTTGAACCTTGCAATACTATTCTTCTTCAAATACTATAATTTTGCGGCTGAAAACATCACCGCGTTGCTCGATTATTTCCATCTTGACATCCCGATACCCAATCTGTCGGTGCTCTTGCCTGTGGGGATTTCGTTCTACATTTTCCAGGCGTTAGGGTATATGATCGACGTATATAGGGGAGACATCAGGCCTGAAAAGAATTTCTTCACATACGCCCTGTTCGTGTCGTTCTTTCCTCAGCTTGTGGCGGGCCCGATAGAGAGAAGCACAAACCTGCTCAAACAATTCTATCGTGACCATAAATTTGAGGCTGACCGAGCCATTACGGGAGTTACATTGATGCTGTGGGGGTATTTTCTGAAACTGGTGATTGCCGACAGGTGTGCGCTATATGTCGATTCCGTCTACAATAATCTTCCCCACCACTCCGGAGGAAGCATATTGTTGGCTTCAATATTGTTTTGTTTTCAGCTCTACGGCGACTTTGCGGGATATAGCTATATAGCCATAGGGGCATCCAACGTAATGGGATTCAAATTGATGGACAATTTCAGAAGACCTTATTTCTTTTCGGAATCAGTGCAGGAGTTCTGGAAAAGAAATCACATATCCCTTACGTCATGGTTTATGGACTATATATATTATCCGCTGGTGGGGAGCAGCACAAGGCTCCTATGGTGGTGTCTGGCGATATTCATAACGTTTTTCATATCCGGCTTCTGGCATGGAGCCGCCTGGACTTATGTGTTATGTTTCTCCATCTTTGGGTTTTATCTTGTGGTATGCTCCCTTAAGGATAAATGGCAAAGGAGATTTGAAAAACGCCATGGCCTCAAGAAAAAGGAATGGTGGCTTTGGCTTAACAGATTTGTGACGTTTCTGCTGGTGACTTTTGCACTCATTTATTTCCGCGCAAACAATTTGGGAGACGCTTTTTTCGCCTCGACAAAAATTCTAACCAATGGCGCAACGATGCCATTTAGCAACATGGTGCTACTATACTGCCTGATTGGGATTGCGCTCCTGTTTGCGGTAGAATTCGTAATAGAATACAGGAAGGTAAGGATATCCGAGGAAAACATGCTGAAAGTGTATACATTAAGTAGCGCAGCCCTTCTCGTTTTAATATTGCATCTGGGTGTTTTCAGCGGATCCCAGTTTATATATTTCCAGTTTTAGCCCCTCCAATTATGAAAAAACATAGGTTTGCAACGTATATCATTCTTGTGTTTCTGATAGTTGCATGTGTGGATGTCGTTTTCAGCCTGATAATTGATGGCACAACGAAAGGGAGCTTCAATCAAAAAATAGACTGGACACGACAGAAGGATGCGGATGTGGCTATAATAGGGGCCAGCCGGGCTTCCCATCATTACAATCCGAAGATATTCGAGGACAGCCTGGGGCTTAACGCTATCAACTATGGGATCGACGGAAGAAACATATATGTGCATTACGCCGTGCTCAAATCTTTAATCGCTCATTCCATGAAACCATCTACGGTGATTCTGGATGTAAGCGGAGTAGATGAATATGACATGCCGGGGTTTAACAAGGAGCGTATCAGTATCCTTCATCCCTATGTCAATGACACTACTGTAAGCGAAATTCTCGAAGATCTGATGGATCCGGCGGAACTGGCCTTCGTACGGATGTCGGGACTGGTGAGACACAACTCCGGGCTCCTTCAATATATCAAGGAGAATGCAAATAAAAATGATGATGGGAAGGGGTACGTCCCGCTCTTCAACACCTGGAATTACGAACTTGAGGAAAGAGCAGAGGCGATGAAGGAGGACCCTGAAAAGTTAAGGTATATAAAAAAATTCATTGCGACCTGCAAGGAGAATGATATTGACCTTATCATAGTTAAGTCGCCCCTCTACTCAAAAAGCAGCTCCCGGGATGGTCGGGATGCCATCGAGAGGATTTCTCTCCAGATGGGGGCGACATATTTCGACTTTGAGGGGGACACATTGTTTCTGGCCCATCGGGAGTGGTTTAGCGACCCGGACCACCTGAACCACGAAGGAGCAACTCAATTCAGCAACATGATAATAAAGAAGATGAAGGTATTGGAATCAAATAAAACCGCAAAAAAAGCCAATAACCCATGACAGAACGATTCAATCCATTTACACTTGAAGGGAAGACCATAATGGTGACGGGGGCCTCTTCCGGAATAGGACGGGCAGTGGCCATCATGTGCTCGCGGATGGGAGCCCGTATTGTAGCCACAGGACGAAATGCAGAGCGCCTTGAGGAGACTCTTGCAATGATGGAAGGTGACGACCATATTATGCTGAGGTCTGATCTCACCGTCGCTGATGATATAGCACATCTTTCGGAGGCATGCCCGATGCTAAACGGCATAGTGCATAGCGCCGGGGTTATGTCGAGAAGACTATCAAGGCAAATAGAGCAGGAAGATATCGAAGAAGTGATGAGGCCTAATTTCGAGGCCCCGGTTCTTCTTCAAAAAGAAATCTTGAAGAATAAGAAACTTCATCCGGGCGGTTCGGTTGTGTTCATAGCGTCGCGTGCGGCGTCGGCTCCTTCTGTAGGCAACGGCATCTATGCGGCATCCAAGGGAGCGCTGATTTCTTATTCGAAAGTATTGGCGCTTGAGCTCTCCGGGAAGAAGATAAGGGTTAACTGCATTTGTCCGGGAATGGTATGGACAGACCTCATACGGCGAGACTCTGAGCAGGCGGGAGCGGATTATACAGGGGCACAGAATGAGTATCCCCTAAAAAGGTTTGGCGAACCGGACGATGTGGCAGCGCTTGCCGTTTACCTGCTCTCAGACGCTTCCGGCTGGATGACTGGAAGCATTATCGACCTGACCGGCGGGGGCGAACTCCTGCTAAAATAAGAAGACTATGGGATAAGGCGCAACAATTTCTTACAAACCCCCGTCGATGTCGGCAGTAGCAACCGCCTAATCTTCGACACTCGCTCCTTTACCCGTTGGGTACGCAAGGACAAGCCCAACAAGTAGAATATATATATATATTACCTTTGTAAAAACACAATATGAATAGACCTGATTTTTCAGATTTCTTAGTCCATTTCACAACAAATGGCAACCCTAAAGGAGGATCAAAAGATAATCCTGTAGGTGATATTTCAGATATGTCTGCATACGACCGTCTTATATCTATACTTAATGAAAAAACTATTCGAGCATCTAGCATGCCTTGGACTGGAGCTAAAGCTGTTTGTTTCACAGAGTGCCCTTGGGCCAGCTTATTAGCACATACTGAAGTTTATTCCCCTTATGGTATAGGTTTTTCTAAGCGCATCGTTTTTTCCAAACATGGCGGTCCAGCTATTTATATGCGTACTGATTTGTTTCGTAGGCAAAAAAAGAAAGGTGCATTTGATGAATTTGTTTGGCCTTTTATAACCCCATTTTCACCTTCCTATAGGCCATATGCGATGCGAAAAACAGCATATGATATAGGAGAATGCGACTATACTCATGAACGAGAATGGAGGACCCCGGATAGTTTTCAATTTAAATATAAAGACATTGCATTTATTATACTAGATTCTCATTCTGATATGGAGATTTTCCCGGATGAATTAAAAGAGTCTATTGGTAGGGATAAGTTTATTCTGATGGATAATTACAAGCTAATCGAGAGTCTGTGGCCTGTACATAAATATTAGTTCTATCAGAGAAGGTTATCGAATGAAGATTATCTCTCTTCTATTTCCCCGAATGATTTTAGGTCTCTAAGAGACAATCGGCATTGCAGGGGGGTGAGTGGAAAGACGACTTTGCCATCACGCAACAAATGAATTTGTAGAGTGTTTATCCTAAGGAAGTATAACAAGAACGAAAGAACTGCGATATAGATGATCGCCAAGGTCAACGACAGAAACCCGGTCATAAATCCTTAGGATTATTAAATATATATTGAGGGAATAAATAATTTTATCATTAGTGTCCACTAAAAAATCAGAATAGTGCTTTGAAACTTTTGAAATTCAATATGTTATAAAGGTTTTTGAAGCGAACGGATTTGAAATTAACTTTGCGTTATAAATCAAGCCGTTATGCATAAAGACCCTTTCTTTTTTGCCCAATTAGTTCGGTTTATGAATCGTAGTAAATTCAACCGTATAGTAGCCAAGTATGATGGAGACAAATATGTCAAGAGTTATACTTGTTGGAATCAGTTACTTACAATGATGTTCGGCCAACTTTCCAATCGCGAGAGCCTTCGTGATTTGATTGTGGCCCTTGAGGCGCATGCCGGGAAGGTTTACCATTTGGGCATCGGCAAGTCTGTGACGCGGCAATCTTAGCAAGGCAAACGAACAGCGGGATTACCGCATCTTCGAGGAGTTCGCCTACTATATGATAGAGGAGGCCAGACGACGCAGAATAGACAAGATCTTTGAGGTTGAGGGCCATGTTTATGCATTCGATTCCACTACCATCGACCTGTGTCTTTCGGTCTTCGAGTGGGCCAAGTTCCGCAAGCATAAAGGAAGAATAAAAATGCATACACTTTACGATGTTGAGGCACAAGTTCCTGCTTTCGTGCATATTACCACTGCCCGAACCCATGACACAAAGGCTACGCCTGAGATACCCTACGAGGTTGGCGCCCATTACATATTCGACAGGGCATATAACAGTTACAGCAGTCTTTCTACCATCAACAACATCGGTGTATTCTTCGTACTCAGAGCCAAATCCAACGTCAAAATGAAAGTTCGGACCTGAACACGAAGGTTGCCTAAAGGTGTGGTTTCCTATATTAAAGGGTCTTTTTCGTTTCAGTAAATTCATTTTCGCTATCAACCATCTTGATCGCATTATACATATTCCTAAAATATGTGCTCAGGTCTATGCAACAGAAAGCTTACGCCCATCGAAGAGTTAAAGTTAAGTCGAAGAGACATGACAACGGCTCTTTTTTTCTTTTACTCCCCAAAAGCAAAACAGCCCACCCGATTAAGAGTGAGCTGCTTGATTAACCTATTTTAGGGTTCACTTTTACTTTGAAATGGTAAGAACATAGGTTGTTGAATAGTCATTCCAAATTCCTATATTGGGCTTCCCTCTTGACACATATTGCCAATCTCTACCATGATTACCTGAGCCTCCATCAGATGTCGTTTGATACCCCAATGCTTTTAATTGAGATACCCAGGTTTTAAAAGCAGCATTGGAATATACTTGAACATCAATGTATTTGATATTGCTTCCGATTGATCGTAAAACAATTATACTTGCATTAGCAGCCTCTGGGACTGGCGTGTATTCAATACCATTGCTGTACTCCTCATGGACTACTTTGCAATTTTTGGAGTAAACAAAGATTGTTGATTTTCCATACCCGTAATCTGGTTCGTCCAACCTAAAACGATAGGTATAACCGTTTGTCTCCAGCATGTCTGCAACTGGTTTGGCGTTTGTCGCCGTTGTCTGTTGAATGGCTTTTATCAGAGAGCTGATAGATGGTGCTTGGGCATTTGCCATGCTGAAACCTGAAACAATCAAGAATAGTAAAAATAGAAGTTTTTTCATATTATTTTGCTTTAATATTTTAGAGTGCATATTAATTCTTCGCCACAATAATATTGTATGGTGGAGGGAGTATCTGAGGTTGAATTATATGATAGTTTTACGGAGATAGCGCTGTCTCCAGCTTTAGATAATTCTGAAAGTCGTTTATCTAATACTTTCAAATTCTGCTTGTTTTCTTTTGTGTCAGAGAATGCAAACACGTTGTTCCATGTCTCTGTACCTCCATAATTCTTTGGAATAAGCATAAATGCTTTACGTCCTGATTCCCCTTTGGCATTTAGGATATCCTTGCTTTTTAGTTGCCGTTTTTTTGTATCCGTGAACTTTGTTTTTAGTGGCGTAAAATTTACTTCCACTACTCTCCCCAACTGATCTGTTAACAGGGTAGATGAACCGAAATTAATTATAGCAGATAACGGTAGAAAACAATTGAGCAACTGAGGATCCTCGGCAATATCAATAAGAAGATTCTCCTTTCGTGTAGTGAAATGTACATCCACAGTTCCCCCTGACGAGCTTGTGCTCAGGGGTAATGATTTTAATCCTATTTGAGATAAGGTCGACAGTTTATCGACCCATTTAGAGTCTGTGTTTATCGGTTTATCAACAAGAGCTTGGGAGAAATCAGTAATTCTCCTAATATGTCCAATCTCTCCGGATTGAGAAGATATCAACAGTACATCATTATTTAGAATTGAGAAATCCCAGTCAGAAATATTTGGGATTGTACCTTTTTTGAATTTATATGTGTGAGGTGTCGCTCTATAAGCAAAATACGGCAGTAAAGAGAAATTTCCATATTTAAGCAGTACAGGGTGTTGCTTTAAAGTCAGTAAACACTCCGGCCGATTATTGAGTAGTAAGGCCAATTGTGGAGTCATACATTCTTTAAGGAGCATTCCGAGAGTTCCATCCGCATCAATCGTATTCAATTCCTTTAGAGCCGATTCGGAGAGATGGTCAGAAAGTAAATTCTTTGCAAGTTCTATCCTAATTCCCTCAGCCACATTATTCCCAATATTTCTGAATGCTCCATCTCCAATCATTGAAATTTTTTGATTGGCCAGTAGTGGAAAAGGAGATACTTCAAGAGGGCGTATTCCATACTCAAAGAGCATTAGAGCTTCAACTGTGGTTGGATTCTTTAGCCCCATTTTTTCAGCTTCTTTTCTAAAACTATTCAGTTTAGCTTCGGAAAAGTTTATTGTTGAGAGAGTTTGAAACACCTTCTGAACGTCAGATCTCGCACTTTCATTAATCGCTTCAGTCGCCAGCCCGGTCCAGTCAATACCAAACTGTGCGTCAGCAGGGATAACTCCTACCACGCAATTCAATGTAAAGACAATGAAAAGTTTAATAGTTTTGGATGACATAATCATAGAATGCTTGAGATTGTTTTTCTTGTTGATTTATCATCTCACGTGCCATCTTTTTTAGCTCCTTCTCCGTCTGCAACTGAAGTTTATCATAAGTAGCATTCAGGTAGGCTCGGCGATGTGGCAGTTCAGATCTTGCCGCCTCTTCTTTTTTATCGCTCATATATAGTGATTCCCCTACACTTGCGAGAAAACCGCCTGTTATGAATGAGGCTAGTCCGGCAACAACTCCGGCCCCAAAAGCTGTGGCGTTCAAATCACTTCGAATATCACCAATTTTATTAAATCCTCCCATACCGAGAGTTATGCTTGTATCCATTCTTGGAATTTGAATAACATTTTGTTTCTTGCCAGCAACGCCAAGATTTTTTAATAATTCAGCACGTGCCTTATCAAGACTTTCGTTGTAATTTTTTGTCTGAGCCAACACATAATCATAAACAATACCCTCATTCCAATATTTGCGTAATAACTCCATATACGCATTATAGATATATGAGGGTAATGATTCCTCCATATCTTGATCCATACTGTACGCCATTGCAAATTGCTTCATCTGTTTTAGAAGTCCTTCCATTATCTCATATTGCAAGGCTGATGTGAAACGCTCCATAGATTTAATTTCAAAATCTCTGTACTCCTTCATCTGAGATTCTAAAGATTCCTCAATCTCATGACGATGATTTACGGAGGCTCTTGCAATTGCTCCTTTATCAAACAATGGACAGTTTAGGCGGAGGTACCTTAATTCATGAAATGATAAAGAATCCAAGCTTTCCGATAAATTTCTCACAAAATCGTCAGCTATAGAACGATAAGCAGGGGAAGCAAGGGTACAAGTATAAAGTTCTTCAGCAGTCATATCCCCAAATTGTCTTACAATTTCTAGTTGACGCTCTTTTACCAACGTATTTAGTAAATCGGACACGCCCCTATTTGAGGATGCGGATGCTGTACGTGCCAAATTTTGCAATGTAGCAAAGTCTAAGGATTCAAGATCCGAGAGCGCAATAAATTCTGTTGCGAGTTTAGAATCCTCACCCGCATCATTACAAGCAATATTTACCAACTCGTTTAAATTTGACGAGAGGTATGCTGCCTTTGCCCTTGCCTGACCACAAATATGTTGTGGGAAAGCTATAGAACATAGGACGGTAGCTGAGAAAATGATGTGATTTATCCTCATCAGTCCCCGTAATAATCGGATTGATTATAAGTGTTATCCGAAGGCCCATTTCCGCGTCCTACGGACTCAAGATAATCAATACCTGCTCCCTGAGAAGTTCTATCATCCCCATTATTTGAAGACCCTATAACACCCTCCGAATAATCAACCCCAGGGGTATATTCTCCCTCCTCAGATGCAGGGAGATATACTTCCTCCTGTACTTCGACCTCAACAATTGAGTCGGACATATTGTCTGTAGTCTGCGAATTATTTCCATTGCAGCCAGTGAGGAGTCCCACGACAGCTATTGAATAAAGAAATGTGTTGATTTTTCTCATCTTTATCGTTCTCTTTCATGCCTCCTGACTCCCTAATTTGGCGGTTAAGTTTGGGTATAAGAAAAGAGGGGAATTCATCGCACCTCTATCATGGTTGAACAGGCTCGCCAAAGCCACGGACTGAATGATGTATGAGGGTAGAATAAACTGCCCCTCTGTATTGAGTATGCTAAGATACGACAACTTGGGTCGCACCGACAGATACTACAAAACAGAAAGAGCGTCTAATCTCACTCTGTCTCAGTCCTTTGTTGAATTTGGCGATTCGTTCAACCGAGAAAGAAAGCTTGACACTTTTCTTTTCCAACGGCATTTCTCTTCCATTGGATTGTGCAAAGGTACAAAAAATATTTGGATTAGACGCTCTTAGTGAGCAGATTATTCTACAAAGATAAGGAATTTAACGTTTTCATTAACGGCAAAAAGAAAAGGCATACGACAGCAGCCGTAAACATTCTAATTTGGGTTAGTCATCCAGTAGCTCGAACTTTTCTATTGTATAGCAGAGATCGCTGTAGGAACGTGAATATGTTTCAAGTGCTTTTTTACACGAATCAAGGGACTTCAACTTCTTTGAGCCGGTGATATTCTGGACTTCTTTTTCTAATTCGTCAAGTGTGTTGTAATATTCAATTGTTCCATCTTTGACCTAGAGGTAATACTTTTCTGGGAAGTATTGGCCGGTATCATCATTTGTCTGATAGATACACATTCCTGATTCCTCACATTGGAAGTAAATCATTACACCTGGGAATTGCTCTTCAATGAATTTACTCACTATGTGATATAATGAGTTATCTACATATAAGGATTTTAAGGGACTATAAAAGAAGGTGCCACTGAATTTTTCAATGACACCTAAAAACGCTTAAGACATAACGCCATACTTATATTTGCCAATTTTATGTTTCATGAACGCCTTCTTTATCCCTTTCTTCTTGTTGTCTTCGTAATAATACCCTTGAGTTTCTAGGATTTTACGAAAAGTAGATCCAGCCTCAAGTTCATCATACATTTCCTGTAATTCAGCAGGAATGAAACGCTCCTTTGACCCTCGCTTTTTTTGTGTCCGTATTTGAGGAGCCGAGATTTCAACGTTATCTTTAATCTGGTTTTGGGTAGTAGATGGCAACACCTCATGTTCAGGAGCTTCGCCAATATACTCGTAGAGAGGCGCACCTTCACCTGCCTCTATCTCCTCAGGAGTATGGGCAAACCTAAATACAGATACGGTCTCTTTTTCGGCATCAGATTCAAGATTATTCTTAAGCTCCTTCAGATATCGAGCCTTTCCATCCCCTTTACACATTCCGAAGGCTACAAGATCCTGTGTGAACATTGTATCTGTTTTTGAGCCATAATTTGAGTTGGCTTCTATAGAAATATTATGCTTATAATTTCCCTTTGTATGGTAAATCTTAATATAAGTAATCGGCCGTCCTTTACTTTCACACTGATTACGGAATTTTTCCAACCAATCAAAAAATGGCTTCTTGAGAACCGACGTTTCCTTGTCAGTAGATTTCATTTTTGTGATGTTATCGAAGAATACCACTAACCCTTGTTCTGCTGCCTGTTCTTGATGCGTTTCTATTATGGCCTTGATTCGTTTAAAATCATGAGCTGAAACATCAACTGCTATGTGTAAATTTGGAACGCCTTTAATGTACTTCTTATATTTCGTCATTAGTGTCCTCTAATGAGGCACATAACTGAAGAAACGGGTACATATTGACTTATTGGTTCCTAAATGAGTTCTGACCCTTTACGACACAGATTAAAAGTTATATAATACTTTTCTTTGGAAATAAATTTCTAGAGATCTGAAGACCCGATGGAGCATTCAAGACCTAAAAAAAATAAACCGAGACTCTAAAGAGGCTCGGAGGGTGGTTCATCGAATAAGCATTCTCAAAACCGGGAGCAAAGTTAATATTTTCATTACAATTTCCCGTCCCAAAGTTACGATTTTTTCTGACGCTTCATAAAAAGCAGAAATAATCGTAACTTTGCGCCATGGAGAAAAAAATACCATTGAGGCTGTTGGCAAAGGCCCGAGATATAGCAAAAAACGGAGGATATGAAGACGCGACCTATTCGGGGCGGTGGCATGGCTATAATGTTTTCACCCCCGTTCGTTCCGAGATGCTCTATACGGGGTTCCCTTTGTTCATACTCCACCGGCTAGGACGTTGGAGGTGGTCTTCCGGTTGGGAGGAGTCTACTAAAATCATGGACGCTTTCCCCTCTTCTTGACAACTTTCTTTGCAATCTCCGGAACGATTCGCAGATTGTCGACCCGTTTGATGCTGACACCTTTCATTTCGTCGGCATCTTTCATGTGCCTTCCTATGTCTTTAATCAATTTGCCGTTCTGAGGATAGTAAAATCTTACGATGTCTCCATTAATTATTCCGTGAATTTGGTTTCAGTTTCACCAACCTCTTGGATATTTTTTCTAAACTTGGAGAACAAGGTTTCAAAAAGAGAAGGCTTGGCGACTGCTCCGTACATCTCCTTTACAGCTACTTCGACTTGCGCAATAGTGACACAGCCTCGTTGAATTTTTTCTGGGAAAATTTGTCAGAAACAATAGCCTAAGCCAATGAAAGGCTTTGAAAGACAGGGACTACTGATTAATTCCTGGAAGCCTACCATTACATTGAACCTGCTGATTTTCCTCACTGGCAAACCGGTCGAGTAGAGCCGGTGCAGAAGTGGAGATGATCGGACTGGCTACTGCGGGACCCTCTTTGAAGGTCTTGAAGGGATTCCAGTTCCAGGTGGTAGTGGCTGTCACTTTTTGAGGCTATACCTCCAGATCGGCTACCGACAGGTTGTACACGCCCGTATCTACTGCAGTTGTGTAATTTGTATTTCGATTTTCAAATTATTATATGTAAATTTGCATCATTCTACATATAAGATAGAATGATGCAGATTCTAATATTATTAATAAGATAAATATTGTTGGCAGGAATGAAGATTTATGATTTTACGGTCAAGGATGCGAAAGGCAACGATGTGAGTCTTGCCGAGTATAAAGGCAAAATACTGTTGATTGTCAATACAGCTACCGGATGCGGGTTCACGCCGCAGTATGAGGGTTTGGAAAAACTTTACGAAACCTATAAAGACCAAGGGTTCGAGATTCTCGATTTCCCGTGCAATCAGTTTGCGAATCAGGCTCCGGGCACCGACGAGGAAATTGGCCAGTTCTGCACGTTACGTTACCATACCACCTTTCCACGATTCCGCAAAATCGAGGTAAATGGCGATAATGCCGCCCCGCTCTATAAATGGTTGAAGGAGCAGCAGAAAGGTGTGTTCGGTAGGGCCATCAAGTGGAATTTCACAAAATTCCTCGTTGACCGCGAGGGCAATGTCGTGGGGCGTTACGGCCCGATGACTACTCCGGCCAAGCTCGAAGGCAAAATCAAGAAACTGCTGTAACATCCCATCCAAGGAGTCTATGGCAGATGCACACTGCTGCAAGTAAAGCTTTGGCTCTCACGAAGTATTTATGAGTATAAAATCCTTTTTCGTCCAAATTGTCCAAACGGTCAAAGGATGGCTGGGGCGACTGTCTTTCCGCACGGGAGTCATCGTTCTGGCTATGTGAGTGCCCTTCTACATCATCTCTTTTGCGCAGATGGCGCTTCCGATAAGTGTGTCGGCGAAAGGGGCATTGTGGGTTGTGTTTTTCGGACTTGCCAAGACGGCACAGTATGGCGGTCTGACCATCCTCGGCGCCGAGGGGATCAAACGATTAAAAACCTACAGGCAGCGAAGGAAACCCGAGATGACTGAGGAACGTTAAGGGAGTCCGGGTTTTTTCTTTGAAGACTTGCGCGGAGGAGCTACCGGCGAGGTCTTTTCAAGGTCGAGCAGGGCGAGAGCCTGCGCGTTGAGGTAGGTGGGGATGGAGAAGGGCGACTTGGAGAGGCGCGACAGCAACGCCGACTTCAGCATCACATGGTCGGCCAGTGTCGTGAACGTCTTCTCCAGCCGTTCGGCATGTCCCTGATTTTTGATGTCGCGAGGCATCTGCTGCAGAAACACCTGCAGATCTCTCATTATGTCAAGGAAATAGGCGCAGCCCTTCTTGATCCGCTCCCGCAGGTTGCTCTCAGGATCGGACAATGCCTCAGACACGGAGCGCCCCCGGTAGGAGGCCAGGAAGCGGCGTCCTACGTCACAAAGTTTCCCGTCAATCTCCTCCCTCCATTCAATGAGTCTCTTCTCGAGGCCGCGATGGGTAGGAACGATGTATTCCATAGCATAGCGGGAGAAATCGGAGAAACTTCTCCTCAACGCCTCAAAACTGAATAGCTCGGAGAGCAGCGAGAATGCATACTCGTTTTTCAGTTGCTCCAAACGCCTGGCGTCCGGGGAATTCGTCTCGCAAAAACCCACGAACTCGTTGACGTTGCTGTCGGTGATGACGGCTCCGGGGGGCACGGGCCGGTCGAGCACCAAGCCCTCGAGCGAGCGGCAGCGGCTCAGCGCCACATACGTCTGGCCCGAAGCGAAGGAATGCATCGCGTCGATTATGGCGCGGTCGAACGTCAGCCCCTGGCTCTTATGGATGGTGATGGCCCAGGCAAGCTGCAGCGGATACTGGCTGAAGGTGCCCACCACTTCCTGTACCACCCTTCCGTCGGCCTCGTCTACGAGGAAACGGGTGTTTTCCCACTCCATGCGCTCCACCTCGATAATGCCGTCGGAGTCGTGGGGCCTCACGCAGATCTTCTCGTCGGAGAGCTCAGTCACATTCCCGATCATCCCGTTGTAATAGCGGCGTTCGGAGCCGGTGTCGTTTTTGATAAACATCACCTGGGCTCCCTTCTTGAGTCTCAGACTTTTCCCGGCCGGAAAAGCCGACTCCGGGAAATCGCCCTTCACCTCGGCCTCAAATACGAATTCGGGGGAGGGAAGGGCAGCCAGGCGCGACTCGTTGATGACGGCCGCGCTGCGGTTGTGTGTGGTGAGGCGGATGTAGCCCTCGTCGTCGGCCGGATTGAAACCCGGTTGGAGGCGGCTGTTGAGCAGGGCCAGCGTCTCGCTGTCGGCCTTGCCGTCGCGTATGCTGTTGAGTATGTCAAGAAAGACGCGGTCAGACTGCCTGTAGACAGTAGAAAGCTCCACCGTGAGATAGCCGGCGCGTTTCAGCGCGTGGCTCTCGAAGAAATAGGGTGTGGCGTAATGAGGGCTCAGCTGTTCCCACTCCGGCTCCTTCACCACCGGCGGCAGCTGGCGGATGTCGCCGATGAGCAGCAGCTGCACGCCCCCGAAGGGAGCCGACGAATGGCGAATGCGCCTCAAGATGGAGTCGATGGCATCGAGAGTGTCGGGGCGCACCATGCTCACCTCGTCGATCACGAGCAGCGACAGCGATGAGATGAGCCTCTTCTTCTGCCTCGACATATTGAGAAACTTCCTGTCGGAGGTAAGGAACCCCTTCCCGGGGATGAAGGGAGCGAAGGGGAGCTGGAAGAAGGAATGAAGGGTGATGCCCGATGCGTTGATGGCAGCCACGCCTGTAGGCGCGAGCACTACAAGGCGCTTGCCCGTCTGTTCGCGCAGTCGCCTAAGGAAGGTGGTCTTGCCCGTGCCGGCACGGCCTGTCAGGAAAAGGTTGGCCCCGGTCTCCTCCACTATCTCCCATGCCAGGTTCAGCTCACGGTTTACGGCATAGGCCGCTTCCGGCTCACATACCTGTTGCTCGAAATCCAGCTCGAAGTCTATCATCTCTGTCTAAGGTTTTTCTATGGGTCTTGTCAGCGGCGGCGATAGTCGAGAAGATAGACGGGGAGGGCGTAGATGAGCAGCAAGACGAGACGCACAAGGTAAGTCAGCCACATCTGGGCCGGGAAGGTGAGCCACTCGCCCAGCATGAATAGCAGACCCGCGAAGGCCGTATAGATGGCCATGCGCATCACGGGATACGGAAGGGGATAGTAATGCCGCCCGACAAGGTAAGAGAGGCACATCACCAGGAAATAGCTGATAAGGGCAGCCCATGCCGAGCCCATATAGCCGTCGGGGATACCGATGGCGCGTACAAGCCATATGTTGAGCCCCAGCATCAGAGCGAAGCAGATGAGCGAGAAATACATTCCCCAGCGAGTGCGGTCGGTAAGCTTATACCATAGCGAAAGGTTGAAGAATACCCCGAAGCAGAGTTCGGCGCCCATCATCACAGGCACCACCCTTAGGCCGCCCCAATAGGTGGGCGCGATGAAATGCTTCAGCAGAGGGAGGAAATACATCACCCCAAGGAAGATGAACAGACCGAAGATCACGAAATACTTCATGGCGTCGCAATAGGCCTGCGTGCGGTCTTCGCCCTTACTGCGCGCCTGGGCGAAGATGAATGGCTCGTAGGCATAGCGGAAGGCCTGGGTAAACATCACCATCACGATGGCGATCTTCATGTTGGCGCCGTAGATACCCACCATCTCGCGAGCCTCCGTCTCGTGGCCCTCGAAGAGGTAGGGAATCAGGAGCTGGCCCATGTTCTGGCTCAGCACTCCGGCCACGCCCAGAATCAGCAGGGGCCATGAATAGGAGAGCATGGATCGCAGCAGGCGGCTGTCGAAGATGCGCATACGCCCCATGAAGTCGGGGAGCAGGCAGAGGAGCACCAGCAACGTGCTGATGATGTTGGCCACGAAAATCCAGCCGATCCCGAACGCCTGGCCTCCCAGAGGGGCGTAAAACCAGTTGATGGCTCCTGCAGCCGCCCCCTTGGCCAGGGCCGGGCAGCAGAGCAGGAAGAAAAGGTTGAGGGCGATGTTGAAGCCTACGTTGAGCAGCTTTATGCCGGCAAATCGCAGCGACCTGTTGCGGTAGCGCAGGTAGGCGAAGGGGATGTTGGAGAAGGCGTCTACGGCCACCGTGACGCCCAGCAGCCACACGTAGAGGGGATGGCGCGGCAGAAGGAGAGCGCTTGAAACCGGACGTATGAATATGGAGAGAAGGATAATGAAAATAAGCGACGTCGTGCCCACGGAAATAAGCGACGTGGAGTAGACGGCCGCGGGGTTGTCGCTCTTGTTGGCGAAGCGGAAAAAGCCGGTCTCCATCCCGTAGTTGAGGATGATGAGGGCCACGGCCGTAAAGCTGTAGAGATAGCTCACGATGCCGTATTCCTCGGCCGGGAAGAGGTAGACATAGAGTGGGACGAGGCACCAGTTGAGGAACCTCCCGATGATACTGCTCAATCCGTAGATGGCGGTATCCTTGGCCAGAGCGCGAACACCCATTTCTTAAGGCAAAGCGGAAAAAAGCTGAGGGTCAGTCAATGTCGAAGAGGGTGGCGTCGCGGGCATCGCGTTGGCGTCCGAGATGGCGGTAGGCCAGGTCGGTCACCTCCCGACCGCGGGGCGTGCGCTTTATGAAACCCTCCTTGATAAGGAACGGCTCGTATACCTCTTCGATTGTGCCGGCCTCCTCTCCCAAGGCTGTGGCGATGGTGGAGAGTCCCACGGGGCCGCCCTTAAACTTGTCGATTATTGTTAGCAGTATGCGGTTGTCGATCTCATCGAGCCCGTAGCGGTCAATGTTGAGTGCCTCGAGACTGAGGCGGGCTATGGGGAGGTCGATTCGTCCGTTGCCCTTCACCATTGCGAAGTCGCGCACACGGCGCAGCAGGGAGTTGGCGATACGCGGCGTGCCGCGGCTGCGCAGGGCAATCTCCTGGGCGGCATCTTCCTCGATGGCCGTGGAGAGCAGGCGCGCCGACCGCTTCACGATGCCCTTCAGCACGTCATGGTCGTAGTATTCCAGGTGGCAATTGATGCCGAAGCGGGCACGCAGGGGCGAGGTGAGCAGGCCGCTGCGGGTGGTGGCCCCGACAAGAGTGAAGGGCGAGAGGGAGAGCTGCACGCTCTTGGCTCCCGGGCCTTTGTCGAGCAGGATGTCGATGCGGTAGTCTTCCATTGCGGAGTATAGATACTCCTCCACGATGGGGTGCAGGCGGTGGATCTCGTCGATGAAGAGCACGTCGTGAGGCTCCAGGCTCATCAGGATGCCGGCCAGGTCGCCCGGCTTATCGAGCACGGGACCGGAGGTAACCTTGAAGCCTACCCCGAGCTCGTTGGCCACTATGTTGGAGAGAGTGGTCTTTCCGAGTCCGGGAGGGCCGTGGAGCAGGGTGTGGTCGAGGGCCTCGCCGCGCATCTTGGCCGCCTCGACGAAGACGCGGAGGTTGGCTATGATTTTCTCCTGGCCGCTGAAGTCGTCGAAGGCGAGGGGGCGGAGGGCTTTCTCGATGTCGGCCTCTGCCTTGTTGCGCTGCGGGGCGCCGGTGTCGCGTATGTCAAAATCCATTATGGTGTCAGGCTGTTGATAAGGGGGATAAGATGGGGGTTATTGTCGTTTTGGGGGCACGGGGTCGTAGCCGGAGCCTCCCCACGGGTGGCAGCGTAGAATGCGCTTCAGGGCGAGCCAGAGGCCGCGGGCCGGCCCGTGGATGGTGATGGCCTCTATTGCATACTGGCTGCATGTGGGGCTGTATCGGCACGCCGCGGGGAAGTGGGGGGAGATGGCGAGCTGATAGAAGCGTATGGGGAGTATCAGTAGACGTCGCATTCAGTCTTGGGTATGGCGTCGCGGTTTTCATTCAGTTTTTCGCAGAGGCGCGCCATAAGGCGCTCGAGCTTGCGAGAGATGTCTGCGAAAGAGGCGTTCTCCTCCTTCATGTATACCAGGCCGATGCTTACGGTGCGCACGTCAGGGAGCGCAGCCACTGCCTCGAGCAGCGGAGAGCGTCCCAGCCTGAAGGCCTCGCGTATGCGACGGCGCATCAGCACCCTGTCTACGGCCTTGCGCCGCTTCTTCTTAGGCACCGACACGAGCACCTGCACGGGCCCGATGAGGTCGGGCACACGGCTTCGGAAGTTCTCCTCAAGCTCCTTCTGCGTGAGCGGGCGCCACATCATCTTGATGGGATACTCGATGAGCTTGGAGCCGTCGGAAAAGAGACGTTCCTGGAGCGACCTGTGGTGGAGGCGGGCACTCTTGGGGAGTTTCATTTAGTTGTCGAGGCTCGTGATTACCAGGCGGTCTACGATGGCATGGTTGGTGTTGAGGTTCATGTTGGAGTCTTCCGGGAGATACTGCAGCTCTACGGTGTGCTGCCCCGCGGGGAGGGTGAGGGAGACGCTGTTGGAGCTGCCCCAGTCGTTCCAGTTGGCCACGCCGCGCTGCGGCATTACGAGCGTGCCGGCCTTCCGGCCGTCGACTATTATGGAGCGCACCGCTGCCTTGTTTTCGGTGTTGACCGGTCCGTTGCCGTTGGCGTAGACCACGCTGAGGGAGTAACGGCCGGCGGGGACGTCGACGGTGAATTCCACGGGTGCGGAGTTCTTGTCGGTCTCGGCGAAACCTCCTTCGGTGAAGCCCTCGAGGGGTGCCGTGGGGATGTAGCTCACCTCGGGCGAGGCGAGAGCCGTCTGCAGGGAGGCCGGCTTGACGCTATATTTGGTGCGGTTGCTGCGGGGCTCGGAGGCGAAGCCGGGAGTGCCGTCGGTGGCAACGCCTACCACCTGCCACTCGCCGGGAGCGTCGAGGGGCCACGAGGTGAGACGGGTGCGGGCCACCTCCTCACCGTTGCGCAACACGATATATTCTCCGATGTATTCAATGGGGTTCCAGCGGAGTGAGCCGTCTTCTATCCATGCCACGGGGGTAAGAGGAGCCTTGAGGTTGGCTACCCTGTTGAGCTCCATGGCGGGAATGGGTTGATTGTCCATTTTCACCACAATCTTGGGACTGCCCCTAAGCACCTCGGCCGGAATCACGGCATCGGGGTTCATCCGCTTGCCGTTGACGGTGAGAGATGCCACGCGGCTTCCGTAGCCCTCCACTGTGATTGTGAGGGAGTTGTGGCGGTATGGGAAGTTTTCAAGGGTGCGTGTGCCGGCAAAGGCCTCGGGTACAAAAGGCGCAATGCGTAGCCCGTTTTTCTCGAAGTGGATGCCGAAAAGTATCTGCTGCGTCAGGGCGAGATTGCCCGAGAGGCTCCAGAGCATGTTGCTGGAGTTCAGTTCGGTAAATATGTCGCCGTTGTCGAGGTTGAGATTCTCCTTGTTGGTGGCAAAAAGTGCGGCCGGGCGCACAATGGAGCCGAAGCCCTCCATCACGCCGTCTTCATTCCCGGCCTTCGCCTGGGCGAGGGTCCAGTAGGAGGCCACGAAGGGCCAGAGGGCATTGTTGTGATAGTTGGGTATATCGGGTATTTGGGGGTAGAAAACCGGGGCTCCGTAGGGGGTCTGGGGGAAAGATTCGGAGAGAGCCTTCTGCCGATCGGGAGAGGCTACGTCGTAGAGGATGGCCAGGGCGCTGCCAAGGGCCTCGGCACGGGGGTTGAGCATCAGGTTGTCGCGCCCGTAGGTATACATTCCCCAATATCCCTTTCCGGGGATGTCGAATGTCTCCTCTATGGCTTTGGAGAGCTCTTCGGAGCGACTGAAAAACTTCTGTGCTGCCTTGTCTTTACCGAGGTCCAGTGCCATCTCACCAGTTGCCTTGAGAGCCGCAGCGTAGAGCACGTTAGTGCCCATGGCCTCGCTCTGGGCTATGTCGGCTGTCTGCATCCAGCGGGGATAACTCTGTTCGCGCCAGTCGATAAACGAGGTCTCGCCCTTTATGAGTCCGCGGGGACTGATTACGGTTTTCTCGTCTTTATCGAGGGAGTTGGCTGCAATGGGATAAACCGTCTGCAGCCACCACTTGTCGCCCGTAACCTTATACACTTCGTATGCCGCGAGAATCCAGATCATACGATCGGTGCTTATTGGCCATGCGCCGCCGCTTCCCGTATCCTGAATAATCTGGTGTTCCGGATTCACTTTTTTAAGCAGCGACACCATTGACGCCTTCGGCTGGAGGGCAGCCATTGAGAGGATAATCGAGTAGGAGACATCGCGGGTCCAGACTCCGGCCCACTCCTTGCCGGTGCGCAGCGTGGTGTCAGGTTCCACTGCGTTTACCATCTCGTCGAGCCCCATATTGTAGACGGCCTCGAGCAGCTTGTTGGGGTCGCTGAGGCGCGGATACTTGCTGAGGTCGTTCTTGCGGATCCACACCTGGTCGATGGGAAACTGATATCCGGGGCGCCCCTTGTAGGTGGAGCGGATCTCCTCGGGGCTCACGGCCCAGGCCATAAACTCATCCTGGAATATGGTGTCGCCTCGCCATTCGTAAGCGTCTGTGGCCACGACCGTGGGTGCGGAGCCGGGGTTGCTTTGGGCGGAGGCTGAGCCGAAGAGTGAGGCGGCGCCGACGGCCAGAAGGGCTATGACGCTTTTGAAGCGGGCTCCGCGCCGGCGCGACTTCTTCTGCTCGGCCGGACGGTTGTGTTTCTTCACCTTGCGCCCCTGCGGAGGGATGCCGCGGTCGGCTACGAGCGAGAAGTCGAGCTGTTTCTTCTCAAGGTCAGTGCGCGCGACGATTACCTTCACCTGGTCGCCCACGGTGTATTTCTTATGGGTGTTGACTCCGACAATGCAGTAGTTTTTCTCGTCGAGCTCGTAGTAGTCGTCTTCGAGGTCTCGGATGGGGACGAGTCCCTCGCAACGGTTTTCGTCGAGTTCCACGTAGAATCCCCAGCCGTTTACGCCGGAAATCATGCCGTCGAACACCTCTCCGAGATGTTGGGTCATATACTCCACCTGCTTGTAGCGTATCGAAGACATCTCGGCCTTGGCGGCGGTCACCTCCATCTCTGTGGAGTGGACACACTGCTTCTCCACCTGCTTCTCATCAGCGCTGCGCATGCCGTCGGCATAGCGCGCCAGCAGGCGGTGAACCATCATGTCGGGATAACGCCGGATGGGGGAGGTGAAGTGGGTATAGTAGGGGAGGGCGAGGCCGTAGTGGCCAATGTTGTCGACGGAATATTTTGCCTTGGCCATGCTTCTCATGGCCAGGATAGTGAGCATGTTTTCCTCGCCGCGGCCCTTTACGTCGCGCAGCAGCCGGTTGAGACTCTTGTTCATGTCTTTCACGGAGCCCACCGTCTTGAGCCTGAATCCGAAGTTGGAGGCGATGCGGGCCAGCCCCTCCAGTTTCTCGGGGTCCGGGTTGTCGTGCACGCGGTAGACGAAAGTCTTGGCCTTCTTGCCTTTGGGCACCTTGCCTATCTTCTCAGCCACGGTGATGTTGGCCAGCAGCATGAACTCCTCGATGAGCTTATGTGCGTCCTGGCTCTCCTTGAAGTATATGTCGATGGGGAAACCCTTCTCGTCGATCTCAAACCTCACCTCCGTGCGGTCGAAGTCTACGGCGCCGTTTTCCATCCTTCGGCGGCGGAGCTCATGGGCAAAGCCGTTGAGCAGATGGAGCTCGCGGGCGTAGTCGCCCTTGCCGGTCTCAATCACCTGCTGGGCCTCCTCATAGGTGAAGCGGCGGTCGGAGCGTATCACGGTGCGCCCTACACGGCTGTTGATGACGTTGGCCTTGCGGTCAAGCTCGAAGATGGCGGAGAAGGTGAGTTTCTCCTCGTCGGGGCGCAGGGAGCAAATGCCGTTGCTAAGATGCTCCGGAAGCATGGGTATGGTGCGGTCGACCAGATAGACGCTTGTGGCGCGCTTGCGGGCTTCCTTGTCGATTACGGAGTTGGGCTGCACGTAGTGGGTGACGTCGGCGATGTGCACTCCCACCTCCCAGTTGCCGTTGGCCAGCTGTCGGATGGATAGGGCGTCGTCGAAGTCTTTTGCGTCGCGGGGGTCGATGGTGAAGGTGGTGACGCCGCGGAAGTCTTCCCGGCGGGCCACCTCCTTGGGAGTGATGTCGGCCGAGATCCTGTTTGCGGCGGCCTCCACGGAGGCCGGGTATGTGTAGGGCAAGCCGAATTCAGCCAGGATGGCGTGCATCTCTGTGTTGTTTTCGCCCTTCTTGCCGAGAACGTCGATGATTTCGCCGCGGGGGTTCATCTCCTCGTCGCGCCATTCCGTGATTCGGGCCACAACCTTATCGCCCGAGCGACCGCCCTTCAGCTTCGCGCGCGGAATCACGATGTCGGCGGCAAGGTTTTTCGAGTCGGTGATTACGGAGGCGTAGTTGCGGTCAACCTTCAGTGTGCCCACAAACTGCTGGTCTTTCTTCTCCACAATCTCCACCACCCGGGCTTCAGGTTCCTGGCCGCGTGTGGCTGCCGAGATCACGACGCGCACACGGTCGCCGTCGAGGGCGTGCATTGAGTTGCGCTCGGCCACGAGGAATTCCTCGTCGTCGATTGTTACGGCGTTGCGGCCGTTCTTGCGGCGGATGAAGAGACCCTCGCCCGAGGTGCCTCGGTTGCTCTTGGCCTTATATTTTCCGAGGCTCACCTCGGTGATGTCGTCGACGGCCACCAGGGCGTCGAGCATGTTGATCACGTCGTCGCGGAAGGCCGCGTCAACGCCAATGCCGTGGGATATCTGCTTATAGTTGAATGCCTGGCGGTATTCCTTGTGCAGGAAATCCATTATTTTGTCGCGGAGCTCCGACTTCTTCAGGCGTCGCCCCGCGGTAGATGTTGCTTTCTTTGCCATATGATTAAGGTCTTTGTTTTTACTTATATAACCGAATTACGGCAAAATGGGTTCGGTCAGTCAGCGTTGGTAGGGTTGTCGAGATTTACCAGGGTGTAGTGTGTCGTTCCGAGTCCGAGCTCTTCGGCATAGTCTACGGTGTGGGTGCCGTGCATCTTGCGGATGCGCTCTATGAGCGGAGCGGCGGTGTCGCCCTCGGCGTCTTCGTGGGCGAAGACGAGGTCGAGGCATGCCTTGTCGAGGGCCACGGGGTCGGTCGAGGCCAGGATGCCCATGTTGGCCAGCTGCGGGGCAGCGGGGTTGCCGTTGCAGTCGCAGTCGACGCTCATGTTGTTCATCACGTTGATGTAGACGATGTCTTTACCGGGTTGCTTGAAGAAGTCGTGAACGCCCTGAGCGGCGGCCGCCATCGACTCGAGGAAGGCATCCTGGTCGGCGTTGCCCCAGCCGGTCTCCGTCTGGCCCGCTGAGTGGATGTAGGCCTTGCCGGCTGCGGAGGCCACGCCGATTGAGGCGTTCTTGAGCACGCCGCCGAAGCCGCCCATCTGGTGCCCCTTGAAATGGGCAAGGTTGATCATGAAGTCATAGTCAGGGAGGGTCTTGCCCACGATGTCGTAGTGGATCCATTTGTTGTCTTTCACCATTATGTGGATGGTGTCGATGCCGTCCATGATGTCTACGGGAGCTATCTTGTCGTAACCACGCTCTGCCACGGTCTTGTAGTGGGTCTCCGTGTCGCCGCGGTTGCCTTTATAGAATGTGTTGCATTCTACGAGGGTGCCGTTTACCTTCTGCACGAGGTCTTTTATCAGGGCAGGGTCGAGGTGGTGGGATTTTTCCGACTCGCCGGTAGAAATCTTTACGGCCACCTTCCCCTTGGGTTCTACCTGAAGGGCCTCGAAGATGTTTACGAGGGCCTCGGGAGAAATCTCGGAGGTAAAATATACGGTTGACCCCGTTCCGTCGTTGGTCGAGGTGTAAGTTTCGCCGGAGGCGCAGGCGCTCAGGGAGGCGCAGCCGCAGAGAAGTGCGGATAGGAAAATGTTTTTCTTCATGATAAAAAAACTTAAATATCCACAAAGTTATGCAAAAAGAGGGAAATTTTTACTATTTTTGTAAAAAATATTAACGACAAGAATATGAAAGGAAAGAATACAGTTAAGATTGCGGGTATTGCAATGGCCTCCCTAATGCTTGCAGGCGGATATGCCGAAAGCTATGCCCAGGATGGAGACCGGCCTGTGCGCCGCCCGCTGATTGAGGAATATACGGGCCTTTGGTGTGGCAGCTGTCCGCGCGGATTAGTGGCTCTCGAACTTATCGATGAGCAGTATGGTGAGGATGCAGTGAGCATCTCCTACCACGTAGACGACCAGCTTACGGTGACCAATGTATTCCCGATGAACATCTCGCCGGGAGGAATAACGGCGGTGCCGACAGGAAGCGTGAACCGCGTGGAACTTCTCGACCCCTATTACGGCAAGATTGAGCCCGTGCATTTCGGCATCAAGGAAGAAATCGACAAGGCTATCGCTCAGGGCTCCATAGCGTGGATCGACGTGGAGGCCACCCTGACAGGCACCAACATCCAGGCAACCACCACGGTAAAGTTCGTGGATGACTTGGCAGACAACCCCTACCTTGTAGGTTATGTGCTTACCTCCAACGGTCTGACAAAGAGCGGATGGGTTCAGAGCAATGACTACGCCGGAGTGAAGACCATCCAGGGTGAACCTATTGAGGGCACACCGCTTGAGGAGTTGTCTCAGTGGGGACCCTATCAGAGGGGACTGACCTTCAACTTTACGGCCATAGATGTCAACGGAATGAAAGGCGTAGCCGGTTCTCTTCCCGCAGAAATCAAGGGCGGAGAGGAATATACCCACGAGTTCAGCTATAACATTTCGGGCAATCCCCTTGTGCAGGATCCCGCAAACCTTGTAGTGAATGTTTTCCTCGTCGACAAGGTTACCGGCCGTGTTGAAAACGCCAACAAATATGCATTCAGCTCTCAGGAGGAGTCTGGTGTAGGCAGCGTGGTTACCGACGCCGAGGTGACGGCCGTAGCTTACTACGACCTTGCAGGCAGGCGTCTCGTATCTCCTGACCACGGCATCGTGATTCGCGTTGAGACTCTCAGCGACGGTTCCTCACGCACCTCCAAGATAGTATTGTAAGATCAATCGGCCTTACCTGCGATTTTGCCGTTGTAGGCGAGAGAAAGAGCCGTGACGCAACTCAAGGTATATGATCCCACAAGTGGCATTATAAAGACCTCTGAAACAATAAGTAAGGAGTGTTGGTTAAAACCAACACTCCTCTTTTTTCTTTTTGATGAGTCAATCAGCGGTCGAAGCTGAGGCGCTCGAGTTTGAGATCGGCAAGGTCGTGGATTGTCTTGGTCTCCTTGACAAACTCGGCGGAAGTGGCATGTGCGTCGAGTGCCTCCTGGTCACGCCAGGTTTCGCAAAACATAAGTACATCGGGGCGCGTGGCACTCTCGAAGATGTCGTAGGCGATGCAGCCTTCCTGGCGTAATGAGGCCTCCGTAAGACGGCGAGCCGCAGCCAAAACCTCGTCGCGATGCTCCTCGCTAACCTTAATAAAGCAATTTAATCTAATCATATCTTAATAATTTTATGGTTGACAATTCGAGGAATATTTTTCACTCCTGTTAATTTTACCCAAAATTAGTAATTTATTTTCAAAACCACAAAATCGCCACGGAGTTACCGGCAGTGATGCGGCATTTCTGGTGCGGCCTTATTTCAGGAGTCTCCAGTAACCACCTTTATCCGGGCCCACGCGTTGGAGCCGTCCCTCCTCTTTCAGCAACTTGATGTTTTTGGCGATGGCCGACTGCGACATTCCGAGCTTTGCCGCCATTGCTGCAATACTCATTCTGTCATGCTCCCTCAAGCAGTCCATAATATATAATTTCGGGACGAAAGTCAGTACATCGAAGGGGTAGCCGTTTGCCACATTATCATCTAAAGCTCCAAAGTGAACGGTTGAGATATATAGCTGTCGTTCACAAAGACAACAAGGAGTCATGTTGCTCGGTCGAAATATGCGGTTATTTTAGCTTGTAAAGCCATTCTATTTTATAAGTTGTTTCATTAGTGAAAATAACAACAATCTTAATGTCAACTAATTACTCATTGGCGTGGATAGAGCTGAAAATAAAAATCATGCATAATAAGGCACATAAGATGAATATTTTCGAGAGACATATTCATCATCTGAAGTCTTAATATACCCGGCCTCCAAAGTATCTGCTAAAATTCGGGTTGCAGTAGGTGATTGATTTTTATTTAAACCGAATCTTTCTCTAACTGATTGATTATTTATAGGCTGATTATCTTCCCACATTAGGCAAGCGTGTTGATAACAAGCTCTTATTTTTTCCTGTTTTGTCATTTCAGACGTTGGCTTCTGAGGGAATAAGGTTACCTGAGTATAATCACCTAATGATTTAAATCTAACCGCTGGTAGTAACATCTTTTCAACAGCTTCAATAGCCCTATCAATACCGCTACCACGTCTTTCACAAATATTAAGTAAAAGCATGGATTGTGCAAGAAATTCGTTTCTGGAACGCGGTGGTAAATCTAAAAGTCGCGCAATGTTATTAAGGGGCGCACCAGGATTAGTAATTACTAATCTATTATTAAAAATTTCTATGGTAATTGGAGACCCTTCAATCCCGAAGTCTTGATGAATAAGTGCATTTGCAACAAATTCCCTAATAGCCACTTGGGGATAAGTATGGACGTTAGTTCTTGTTATGTCAATATGTTCTTTACTTGTATGGTTAACGATAAACTCAACTAATCCTTCAAATCCAACAGCATATCCGAGTTGACCCTTCTGTTCAAATAAAAGTTGTCGATTATTATTTCCCTCATATTTTCTAACAATTACTTCGCGTCCTTTAAGGGTTGGAAAATCAGATAAGGAGCGAGCAAATAGTATGGCTCCTAAATTGGTTATAGTCCAAAACCCTTTATTCTCATAGCAGTAACCCATGTCGGTTAGTTTTGTTAAAATGATTTCGGCTGATTTGGGTAAATTTTTATCAATGATTTTATATAGTGATTGGTAATTCAGAAGCTGAAGTACTTCCTCGGAAGATAGATTTTCTAATGCACTGTTTTTTTCAAAAGATATCCCCATCGATTGTGCGATTAATCTTTTTACTTGGGTTACTGACATTTTAAGTGTTTGGCCCCCGGATCTATAAAAGGATGCATATATGTCGTTGCCTCTTAGATGTACTGGTTTGCTACTATCTTCTGGAATAAAAATGAAGAGCAGATTATGATTCTCAAATTTTTGAACTGAATGTTCAATTTGAATTCTACTTGATAAATTGTTATGAGCAATTTGTCCCAGATTATGAACAATTTTTTCTATTTCTTCTTTTCCAAGTGAAAACAATGTGCCATCGTTATTTACGCCATATACCAGCATACCACCATAATTGTGGTTTGCGAAAGCTGATATATGTTGGGCTAATCTATCGCTTTTATCCGACAACCCACTTTTCCAATCAATTTCATTTAATTCTGATGGGACAGGATAAAGACTATCTTTTAATAACTTTAATGCACGATCAATCCATTCCATATATAAACGGTTATTTTAGTTTGGGGAGGCAGGGAGACGAAGGAAACGTCGTCCTCTACCAGTCCGAGGTTGAGGGATATTGACATCCGGGTTAAATAGGACACGATTACTCTAATTTGTGCAAAATTAATAAAAATGTGGCAAAAATCCCATGAGGATAGGGGTATGAAAAAAGGTGTGGGGGAGCGGACTCCCGACACACCATCCATCAGATATGTTGACAGATTGTCAGATATGAGAATGAGTTTCTTTTATACCTATTCGAAGGCGCCTCTGTTATACCTATTCAAAGGCTCCCTTTATACCTATTCGAAGGCTTCCTTTACTTTGTCGTAGCCTTTCTCGACGGCTTCTTTGGTCTTGTCGTAACCTTTCTCTACGCCGTCTTTGGTCTCCTTATATGCCTTCTTGGCGCCTTTCTTAGTCTTGTCGTAGCCTTTCTCTACGCCATCCTTGGTCTTCTTGTAAGCTTTCTTGGCGCCTTTCTTGGTCTTGTCGCAGTCTTTTTTGGCCTCTTTCTTTGCGGCCTTGGCTGCCTTCTTGGCGCCTTTCTTAGTCTTGTCGTAGCCTTTCTCTACTCCATCTTTAGTCTTGTCGTAGCTTTTCTCTACGCCGGTCTTCACCGTTTCGTAGGAGCCTTCGGCAGATTCCTCGATGCCTTCGCCAACCTTTTCAAAGCCGTTCTTGGCTTTCTGGGTGGCGCATTCCGTATTGGTGCAGGGTTTGTCGGCGAGGGCTTCGAAATAGCCGCCGAACACTATGGCACATGCCGCCATAATTGAGAGAAGTGTCTTTTTCATAGTATCAATAATTATAGTGTGTTTTAATTATCAACACACCAAAAGGAAAATGGTTTAGAGGCAACCCTGCTCGATGAGGGTGGCAACACGGTCGATTATCGCGTCTTCCTCGTTTTTCTGGGGGTTGAACCCGGCCTTCATATTCATGCCGAAGAAGCGGCCGAAGGTTTGCCAGAACCCGGCGCGAAACGACCCCAGGAAAGCCTTCACGATATTATAGCTCGACTGGTCGGTCTCACGGTTGATCAGCTTCAGGAGCACCTTCCCCTGACCCTTGGTAAACTTCATGATTACCGGCTTATACTGCGCCACTATGTCTTTCTCCATCGTGCTGAGATGGCGCTCCCGAGCCTTCTGGTCGGGGATGGTCTGGATATATTCATACGTCTCTATCAGCGCCTGACTCGCCGCCTTGGCATAGGGGAGGGTCTTGCGGACATCCCTCACCGTGCGCCAGTAGAATTCCTCCTGCTTCTTGTTTTTGAACTTCATGGGAGGATAGATCACCACGTCGTACAGCTCAATCATCCTCACGGTGTCGCCAAACTCGTCGATCATCTTATACCATCCCTTGTAGGCCTTTACCTTCAGCTGCGGTTCGGCGGTGTCCTGTATGGCAAACGCCGAAGGGGCAGCCACGCAGAGCATGACCGCCATCAGAAACATCAAGCGTAGCCGGGAGAGATTCATATGTTTTATCTAAAACGGCGTAATAAGTGCGAATATTGCATCCGGTCCCATCCTTACCAGAAGGTCAACGATGCTCAGGCCCGGTTCGAATTGCCTGCGGCAGTCGGCCGCCACCGCCCGCAATCGGGGGTCACCGACTGCAATCCCCTCGCGCAGTGCATCAAGCAGCGATTCATCGTCGAGCCCGACCACCCCCTTCACCTTGCCGAAGGCCTCCCTACAGAGGGCCGACGCCGCGGGCATCTCGCCTTCGGGGAGCTCCAGCAGCGGCTCAAGCAGATGGAAGAAGGGCTGCCTGCCATAAGCAGTGGCAAGCGTCAGGGCTCCCTTCCTCACCTCCCGGCGTGCCTCCGGAGCAAGCATCCAGGATAGTGCCGGTCGGTTTTTCAGCATAGATGCCCCTCCGGACACAGGGAGCGACACGACGGCTCCACCGGCAATCTCAAGGCGCATCCATTGTCTCGGCCGCAGGCCGCAGCCGCCGTTGGCCTCGGCTATTGCCCGGGCTTCCGGAGCGCCGACTAGCCGGGCGCCCAGAAAAAGCCGCCACCATTCACCGCAGGGGAACAGAGGCGGGAAGTCGGGGAGCGGGTGCCTCATTTCCAGCCTTTCTCCCGGGCCTTATCCTTGTCGGGGTTGGGGTTGGCAAGGATGCGGTTCCAGCGTATCTTCTGGGGGTCCGTAAGGGCGCGCTCCTCGTCGATTGATATCAGGATGCGCTGAGGGGTGCCTACCACATGGTCTTCGGGCACGAGACCGAAGTAGCGCGAGTCGAGCGAGCGGTCGCGGTTGTCGCCCATCATCCAGTAGTAGTCCATGCGGAAGGTGTAGTATGGATTGTCGATGCCGTTGATCAGAATGCGCCCGTCTTTTACCTCCACCTTGTTGCCCTCATATGTCTCGATGGCGCGCCTGTAGAGCGGCAGGTTGTCGAGGGTGAGATGAAGGGTCTTGCCCCGTTTGGGAATCCAGAACTCGTCGGTATTGGCGCGTGTCCAGCCCCAGTCGTTGCCGAGGGGCCACACATTGCCAATCTCGTAGAAGCCGGCGATGTTTTCCTTCTGGAGAGGGCCGCTCACCTCGGGCCATGCCTCCACTATGCGCTTCATCTCATCGGTGAGGGGCACGGTGTAGTAGAGACCTCCAGCCAGTTCATTACCCGAGATCGGGGCCACGCCATGGTCTTCGCGGCGCACTCCCAGCTCGAGCCACTTATCGTCGGAGATGGCGCGCGATACGGGAATGATGTAGTTGAACTGCACGTGGTCGGCGAAGGCTATGGGGCTGCCATTGATGTAGACGGTGTCGTTTATCAGCTGCAGGCGCTCGCCGGGCAGTCCGATCACGCGCTTCACGTAGTTTTCACGACGGTCTACAGGTCGCACGATAATCTCGCCAAACTGCGCCTTGTTGAGAGCGATATACTCCTGTGGGTCGAGACCCCTCTCGCGCAGAGCGTGGGTAATCATGTAATAGTCGGCGTCGGGCATCCTGGAGAGCACGGTGTCGCCCTCCGGGAAGTTGAACACCACGATGTCGCCGCGCTCCACTTCGCGGATGCCGGGGAGGCGGTGGTAGGCCAGCTGCGGATGCTCAATATAGCTCTTTCCGCCGATGATGGGCATGGTGTGCTGTGCCAGCGGGAAATGCAGGGGAGTATTGGGCACGCGGGGGCCGTAGGTGGTCTTGTTGACCCATAGGAAGTCTCCCACCAGCAGCGACTTCTCGAGCGAGGAGGAGGGAATCTTGTAGTTCTGGCCGATGAAGGCGAATATGATGTAGACGAGCACCAGGGCGTAGACGATGGCGTCGACCCACGCCATGACGGTGCGCACGGCTCCTTTCTTCCCCTTCCACCAGTTCCAGGGCACATAGCCCGTGATGTAGATATCTACCAGCAGGAGCCAGAGGATGGCAAGCCATGGGCTGCCTATCCAGATCACCAGCAGGAAGAAGAGGATGCTCACTATTGTGAAACGCACCCAGCGGGTTGTCTTCACCTCGCTGAGTCGTCGCCTGAAGTCTTGGTAATGACGGTTGTTGCTGTTCATCTGAAGAGGTTTGAGGTGTGGGTGATGTCGGAGAGCATTTCGCCCATGGTGAAGAAGCCCTTACGGCCGGCGAGCCATTCGGCTGCCGTCACGGCGCCCGCGGCGAAGCCGGCGCGCGACTTGGCTGAGTGGGTAAGCTCGATCCAGTCGGTGTCGCTCTCCCATTTTATGGTGTGGATGCCGGCCACCTCTCCCTCGCGCACACTGCTTACGGGCAGCCATGCCCCCTCGGGGCGTCTCTCCACGGTGGGCTCATACCAGCCCTCGGCCCGCGGGTAGCTCTCCACGAGCTCTTCGGCCAGCGTCACAGCCGTGCCCGACGGATGGTCGAGCTTATGTATATGGTGCGTCTCGCGGATGAAGGGCCGGTAGGCGGGGAAGTCGGCCATGATGCGGGCCATGTAGCGGTTGAGCGCCCGAAATACGTTGACCCCAATCGAGAAGTTGGTGGAGTGGAGCAGTGTCCCCTCTCCGCGCGCGCATAGCTCGCGCAGCTCGGCCAGACGGTTGCCGAACCCCGTGGTGCCGCTCACTACGGGCACTCCGGCGCGGAAGCACTCCATGATATTGTCGTAGCCGGCCGCAGGTACGGAAAACTCGATGGCCACGTCTGCCTCCCTGAAAGCCTCCGAGAGGAAGTCGGCACGGTTGTCCACATCAATCACGGCCACGATCTCATGGCCTCTCTCGCGGGCCATGTCGGCTATGAGACGCCCCATGCGCCCGTATCCTACTATTGCTATCTTCATCAGAATCCGAATCCTATGTTGTCGATGTAGAGGGTGAGTCCCTCCGTACCCACGAAGGGAGTGCCACATGAGGAGGAACACATCACGAGCACGTGGGTGGGTGTCTCGTTGGCGTCGGCCCAGCCCTCTTCCTGCACGGGCACGAGCTTGCCCTTGGAGTTCTTGGCATAATAGGCCTTCTCGCCGTTGAGCAGACCCATATAGGGCTTATAGAAGGGCTGACCGGTGATGTCGCCGTAGTGGATGGGGAGCTGGTGGCCTTTCGTAAGCGGTATTGTCTTGCCGTAGCGTTCGCGGCCGGTGCCCACACGCAAGGCGTGGATGTTGCCCTTGGCGTCTTCCCACCGCTTCTGGAGCAGCACGTAGACCTCGGCGTTGTCGCGCCCCTTTAGCACCTTCTTGCCCCCGAACCCCGTGCTCTTCACGCGGGTGTCGCCCGCAGGCATGTCAACCTTATAGTCGAATACGAGGGCCTTGGGCCTCTTGGTATAAGGCACTCCCATCTCCATCTTGGAGAAGGGTCCCTTAGTGGAGGAGATGGGTTCGTAGATATGACCCAGGAAAATTGTGCCGGCCACCATCACGTCCATGTTGACCAGTCCGAGCACCTTCACCTCCTCCATCTTTGCCGTCATTCGGGCCATGGTGTTGCCGCCCACGTTGGCCGGGGTCACCGTGCCGGAACCTTTGGAGATGCCGGCCACCTTGGCGAAGACGTTGCTCGTGGCCCAGGGTGAGCCGCCGCGCGTGGTGTAGGGGGTGTTGGAGGCCGCAGTGCCCTGTGGCCCGATTTCGTAGAGGGTCTTCTCCTTGCCCCCGATGGCTCCCGACTCCTTCACGGTGCGGGAAACCCACTGCGAGAAGTCGCCATATTTTATGGGCTCGATGCGGAGTGTCTCGGCCCCCAGCGGGGCGAAGGCCATCATCGCTGCCAGAATTATTGAGACTCGTTTCATTCTTATCCTCATAAAAAACGTACAAAATTAGCAAAAAAATGCGAGTTGAGGTCTAAGAGGAGGCTTTAACTCCCAAAATAGGACTGAAATTAAGGGATTTTTACAAATTTATTTGGTTTGGAAAAAAAATAGTTGTAACTTTGCACCGCAAAATGCGCCGCAAGCACTTGCGGCAAAGATTTTGATGGCCCATTCGTCTATCGGTTAGGACGCAAGATTTTCATTCTTGAAAGAGCAGTTCGATTCTGCTATGGGCTACGAATAATTCAAAAGACAAATGGCAAACCATAAATCATCACTCAAAAGAATCCGCCAGGCTGAGAAGCGTCGTCTTCACAACCGTTATTGGGCGAAGACAGCGCGTAACGCTGTGCGCAAGGTGCGCAAAATGACAGACAAGGCAGAGGCTCAGGCAGCCTACAACAAGGTAAGTGCTCTCCTGCAGCGCCTCGGCCGCAAGAATGTGATTTCGAAGAACAAGGCAGCCAACCTCTGCAGCGGTCTTCAGCACCACATCAACAAACTCTGAAAACAGTAAGGTAATATTCCGGGCCCATTCGTCTATCGGTTAGGACGCAAGATTTTCATTCTTGAAAGAGCAGTTCGATTCTGCTATGGGCTACGAAAAAACTCACGCTGAAAAGCGTGAGTTTTTTCATCTGCGGGAATCGTTTCCCTTAGTCGATGTCGATGTCGTCTTCCGAGAAGAAGTCGTCGATTTCCTCGCCGTCGGTCGGGTCTGTCGGGTCGTCGGTGTAGCGGCTGTCGGCATCGTCTTCGCCCCGGGTCTTGACCTTTGGCGACATCATACTCTTGCCGGCGCGGATGGAGTCGCGGTTTTCCTCAAGTTTCTTTCTCACTGCTTCGCCAATCTCCTCCATGAGTTCGGGGTTCTCCTCAAGCACGAGCTTCACTGCATCGCGTCCCTGGCCGAGCTTGCTGCCGTTGTAGCTGAACCATGCGCCGCTCTTCTTCACGATGTCGTGTTCCACAGCCAGGTCGAGCACCTCTCCCGAGCGGGATATACCCTTGCCGAACATGATGTCGAACTCGGCGCGCATAAAGGGAGGCGCCACCTTGTTCTTTACCACCTTCACCTTCGTGAGGCGACCCAGCAGGGTCTCCTTCTCCTTGATGAAGGATGACGGACGGATGTCGAGACGCACGGAGGCGTAAAACTTCAGGGCATTGCCGCCGGTGGTGGTCTCGGGGTTGCCAAACATCACCCCTATTTTCTCGCGAAGCTGGTTGATGAAGATGCAGCAGGTGCGTGTGCGCGATATGGTGCCGGTGAGTTTTCTCATGGCCTGGCTCATCAGGCGGGCGTGCAGACCCACGTTCTTGTCGCCCATCTCGCCTTCAATCTCGGCCTTTGGCGTAAGGGCTGCCACGGAGTCGACCACGAGCACGTCGATGGCGCCGGAATTGATAAGCTGCTCGGCAATCTCCAGAGCCTGCTCCCCGTTGTCGGGCTGTGCGATGTAGAGGTTGTTGACGTCAACCCCCAGCTTCTCGGCATAGAAGCGGTCGAAGGCATGCTCGGCGTCGATGATGGCGCAGATGCCACCCATCTTCTGAGCCTCCGCTATCACATGGATGGCGATAGTGGTCTTGCCTGAGCCCTCAGGTCCGTAGATCTCGGTGATGCGGCCGCGTGGAAGGCCGCCCACGCCCAGGGCGAAGTCGAGCCCTATCGAGCCCGTGGGGATCACCTCCACGTCTTCTATCTTATCGTCGCCCAGGCGCATGATGGCTCCCTGGCCGAAATCTTTCTCAAGATGGGCCAAAGCGGCGCTAAGCGCCTTCTTCTTCTCGTCGGCGTCGCCGATGCGGCCTACGCTGAGCTTCTTTTCTTTCTTCTTTGCCATAGTAGTATGTATTTTTTGTTTTTAAAAGCAATTTCTGTGCGGAGACTTACCGCTACGTTTACGGATGCAAAATTATAAACTCGAAATTAAATAACCTAACAAAACGGCCCCCAAACTTCTTAAACTTTCTTAACAATTCGTTTTCACTGCAAAAATGTGGCAGTATGCGGACAAAATCAGGTGGATTTTTTCAAAAAATATGAGGGTGGAGGGGTAAATCCACGTCTTTTTCATTAACTTTGCATACGGAATGCAAAGGAAATACTATGTAGTATGGGAGGGGAGGAGTCCCGGCGTCTACGAAGACTGGGACACGGCTCTCGAGCAGGTGGAGAACTATCCCGGCGCCAAATACAAGAGCTTCCCCTCGCAGGATGCCGCCGTGGCGGCCTACAGGAAGTATCTTGTTGCCGACGGGATGCCTCTGGGCCAGATTCTCACTGAGGCATCCGCCATAGTCGACAAGCCCGAGAAGGCTCCCGGCTCCCTGGCCGAGCTCCTTGCGCGCCATCCCGAGATCGACGCCGACGGCTGGGCCGTCGACGCCTCCTGCATGGGCAACCCCGGCGTGATGGAATATCGCGGCGTGGAGCTACGCACTGGGCGCGAGCTCTTCCGCATCGGTCCTTTTCAGGATGCAACCAACAACATAGGGGAATTCCTGGCCATCGTGCATGCACTGGCCCTGCAGTTTCGCGACGGGTGCTGGCACACCATCTACAGCGACTCGGCCACGGGCATGGCGTGGGTGCGCAACAAGCGGATCCGCTCAACCCTGAAGCCTACGCAGGCCAATGCCAAGGTGTTTGAGCTGATGCAACGCGGCATACAATGGCTCAACACCCACCACTACGAGGCGCGTATCCTGAAATGGCAGACCCATCTATGGGGCGAGATCCCGGCCGACTTCGGCCGAAAGTAGCCTGGCGCGGACAGCGCGGTTGATGCGACGGCGCGAGCGGTCGAAAAACCATCCCCACTTGTTGAAATACCTCACCATATTCAACGCATGTATCCTCAGCATACGCAGGCTCTTGCGGCTCTCGGCCGCATGGGCGTGATAGAGCGTTAGCGAGGGATAATAGAGTGTCTCCCACCTCTCATGGAGGCGGCGAGTGAGATCGATGTCTTCGGGATACATAAAGAAGCGCTCGTCGAAGAGTCCTACGTCGCGCAGGGCATCCATACGCAGCATGAAGAAGCAGCCGTGCATGTAGGGCACATTCATCACCTCCCTATAGCCGGTCTGCTCGAGGCGGAAGCGCTCCAGGCGCTTGCGGAACATCCATGAGGGCAGGAAACGGTTTGCCACCAGGTCGAGTGGCGTGGGGATAAGCTTGCAGACGTATTGGAGCCTGCCGTCGGGATAGAGCACCCGCGGCACGGTGAGCCCCACCTTCGGGTTGCCATCCATATAATCTGCCAGTCTCCCCACGAGGTTACCCTCCCAGAAGATGTCAGGATTGAGCACGGCATGATACAGCGCGCCCTCCTCCATGGCCTTGCGGATGGCGAAGTTGTGGCCGGCGCCGTAGCCCAGATTAGGGCGCCCAATGTAGGTAATCCTCCCGTCGGCGGGGAGCATTGCCTCGATGCCCTCGCCGGGAGAATGGTCTATTACATAAAGGCGGTAGATGGAATCGGAAAGCGCGGAGCGAATCACTCTCTCGAGGTCTTCGCGCCGCGTATTGTAGGTTACTATAGAAGCGGATATACGCATCATCCGAGATAGTCGGCGATGGCTGCCGCGGCCTTCCGGCCGGCGCCCATAGCCAGGATCACGGTGGCGGCTCCCGTCACGGCGTCGCCGCCGGCGAAGACGCCGGGACGCGACGTGGCGCCCTCCTCGGTGGCCACGATGCAGCCGCGGCGGTCGGTGTCAAGGCCGTCGGTGGTCTGCTTGATGAGCGGGTTGGGGGTGGTGCCAAGAGCCATGATTACGGTGTCGCAGTTGATGGTGAAGTTGCTGCCCTCCACCACTTCGGGGCTGCGGCGGCCGCTGGCGTCTGGTTCGCCGAGCTTCATGCTCACGCATTCGATGCCTGTCACGTTGCCCTTGTCGTTGCCCAGGATACGCACGGGGTTGGTGAGCATGTTGAAGCCGATGCCCTCCTCCTTGGCGTGGCGCACCTCCTCGGCCCTTGCGGGGAGCTCCTGCTCCGAGCGGCGGTAGACGATCGAGGCCTCGCCGCCGAGGCGGCGTGCCGTACGCACGGCGTCCATGGCCACATTGCCGCCTCCCACCACGATACACTTATGGCCGGCGTAGATGGGGGTGGCGTATTTGTCGGAATAGGCATGCATAAGGTTGGCGCGTGTAAGGAACTCGTTGGCAGAGAACACGCCGTTGAGGTTCTCGCCCGGGATATTCATGAAGCGGGGGAGTCCGGCGCCTGTACCCAGGAAGACGGCCGAGAAGCCGCGCTCGTCGAGCAGCTGGTCAACAGTCACCGTTCGGCCCACCACCTCGTCGAGGCAGAACTCCACGCCCAGGGCCTTGACGGCTCCAACCTCCTTTGCCACGATCTCCTCCTTAGGGAGGCGGAACTCCGGAATGCCGTATACGAGCACCCCGCCCTCCTTATGGAGAGCCTCGAAGATGGTGACGGCATACCCTTTCTTGGCAAGGTCGGAAGCGCAGGCGAGTCCGGCAGGGCCGGCGCCCACCACGGCCACGCGTTTAGCGTCGGCGGCAGGACGTGCCGGCGTGCTCACGGCGTCGCTGTGCTCAATATGCCAGTCGCCCACATAACGCTCCAGGTTGCCTATGGCCACGGGTTTGCCCTTGATGCCCACGATGCAGCCGCCCTCACACTGGTTTTCCTGCGGACATACGCGACCGCACACGCTGGGGAGCGAGCTCGAGAGGGCGATGACGTCGTAGGCGCCCTTCACGTCGCCCTCGCGAAGCCTGCGGATAAAGCCCGGAATGTCGATCTCTACCGGGCAGCGGGGCACGCATCGCGGCTTCTTGCAGTCAAGGCAGCGGGTGGCCTCGCGGAGGGCCTCCTCATGGCTATAGCCGAGGGTCACCTCCTCAAAATTATGTATTCTCTTCTCCGGAGCCTGCTCCGGCATCGGGACTCTGTCGATCTTTTCCATATGCTTATCGGCGACTAATTATTTGGGCAGGCAAGTGCACTCCTTCAGTTCCCAATGAGTTTTAGGATTCTCGCGATACATGTTCTGGCGCCTCATGGCCTCGTCGAAGTCTACCTCCCAGCCGTCGAACTCGGGCCCTTCCACACACGTGAAGCGTGTCTTGCCGCCCACGCTCACGCGGCATGCGCCACACATTCCCGTGCCGTCTACCATCAGAGCGTTGAGGCTCACCATGGTGGGGATGCCGTGTTTCTTGGCCGTCATGGTGGCAAACTTCATCATTATCATGGGTCCGATGGCCACACAGTGGTCAAACTTCAGGCCGTCTTGCTCCACGAGTTTGTCCATAAGGCCCGTCACCATTCCGTGGAAACCTTCGGAGCCGTCGTCGGTGCAGAGGTGCACTCTGGCCACCTCCTTCATCTCGTCGACATATGTGAAGAGGCTCTTGGTCTTGGCGCCGATAATAACGTCGCATTCCACACCGCGGCTCTTGAGCCACTTGGCCTGGGGATAGACAGGGGCCGTACCCACGCCGCCGGCAACGAAGAGGATGCGCATCTTGCGCAGCTCCTCGTCGCTCTTCTCCATGAGGTCGGTAGGATTTCCCAGGGGACCCACGAAGTCGGCAAACGAGTCGCCCTCCTCCATGCAGTTGATCTTGGTGGTGGAGTAGCCGATGCTTTGCGTCACGATCGTCACCCATCCCTCTTCGGGAGAGTAGTCGCAGATTGTGAGCGGGATCCTCTCGCCATACTTGTCGGTAAGGACAATGACAAACTGGCCCGGACGGGCCGACTCGGCCACCGCCGGGGCGAGGACCCTCATTTCCGTAATGTTGGGTGCGAGCACCCTTTTTCTGATAATCTTAAACATCTCTTATAGTGTGGAAGGCCGGAGTGGTAAAGGGGTCAGGCCTCCCAGGTTTCTGAAGTGTGGAGAATCATCTCGCGCAGCGAGGAGAAGCCACGGCGTGCCTTCACGTCGGCCACCTGGCGTGCCACGTCTTCCTCATACGTCGGGGCGTCCACGTCGCGGATCACGCCGATGGCCAGCGGGAGCTTCTCGCCGTCCATCATGGCCAGCTGCTCGTGGAGGATGTAGGAGGGATTGTGGGCGTCGTGCACCAGCACGTCGTCGATCGTATAGCCGTCCTGGCCTACGGTGATGGCCTTCAGGCCGAAGCCGTCCTGCACCAGCCCCATCTCCATATCCTTGCCGAAGAGCATCTTCTTGCCGTCGTAGAGGTGGATGGTATGGTTGTCGCGGCGTTCCTTGTCGGAGAGCGTCGAGTGGGAGCCGGGGTTGAAAATCACGCAGTTCTGGCGAATCTCCACCACCGATGCACCCTTATGGCGAGCAGCGGCCATGAGCACCTCCTTGGTGGTGTCGAGCGCTATGTCGATGCTGCGGGCAAAGAAATTGCCGCGGGCGCCGAATACGAGCTCGGCCGTGATGAAGGGGTCTTCGGTGGTGCCGTAAGGGCTCGACTTGGTCACCGTGCCGCGGTCGGACGTAGGGGAATACTGACCTTTTGTGAGGCCGTAGATCTTGTTGTTGAAGAGAAGGATGTTGATGTCGACGTTGCGTCGCACGGCATGGATGAAGTGGTTGCCGCCGATGGCGAGGCCGTCGCCGTCGCCCGAGATCTGCCATACGGAGAGGTCGGGGCGTACGGTCTTCACGCCCGTGGCTATTGCCGCCGCGCGTCCGTGGATGGTGTGCATCCCGTAGGTGTTCATGTAGTAGGGAAGGCGGCTCGAGCAGCCGATACCGCTCACCACCACCGTCTGCTCGGGCGGGACGCCCAGCTCGGCCATGGCCTTATGGAGCACGTTGAGGATGGCATGGTCGCCGCAGCCGGGACACCACCGCACGCTTTGTGAATTCTTATAGTCGCTTGCCTTATATGTCGTTACGTTCTGTTCCATCTGAGTGAGAGTTTGTGATTATTTAGAGATGTTTTCCAGATGGCGTTCCACGCCCTCTACAATCTCGCGCACCATGAAGGGCTGGCCCTCAATCTTGTTGATGCGCAGTATCTCCTTCATGGGGAGGTGCATCTGCAGATAGTCGGCAAACATTCCGGTGTTGAGCTCAGCCACAATCACATTCCTGTAGCTGCGCAACACGTCGAGAGCGTTTTTCGGCAGGGGGTTGATGTAGCGGAACTGGGCGAATGCCACGGGAGTGCCCTTTGCGTTGAGCTCTTCGGTGGCTGTGTAGAGATGTCCGTAAGTGCCGCCCCAGCCTACGAGGAGAGTGTCGGCGTCGGGGTTGCCGAGCACCTCAAGTTCGGGGATGGAGTCGGCGATGCGTGCTATCTTCTCGCGGCGGATGTTGACCATTCGCTCATGGTTGGGGCCGTCGGTAGAGATCACGCTGGTGTGCTCGTCTTTCTCGAGGCCGCCTACGCGGTGCATGGCGCCGGGAGTGCCGGGCGTGGCCCAGTAGCGCACGAGGGTCTCGGCATCGCGGTCGTAAGGTTTCCAGCCCTTCTGGAGCATGGCTTCAGAGACTACGGGCGGTTTGATTTCGGGATATTCAGACTCCTCGGGAATTCTCCATGCCGACGAACCGTTGGCTATGAATGCATCGGTGAGCAGGATCACGGGGGTCATATGCTCGATGGCCAGGCGTGCTGCCTGGAAGGCCATCGTGAAGCAGTCGGTGGGGCTGGCGGCAGCGATTACGCATAGGGGGCTCTCGCCGTTGCGGCCATAGAGCGCCTGCATAAGGTCGGTCTGCTCTGTCTTGGTGGGAAGTCCGGTGGAGGGTCCGCCGCGCTGCACGTCGACAACCACCAGGGGTAGCTCTGCCATCACAGCCAGTCCCATAGCCTCGCTCTTCAGGGCCAGACCGGGACCGGAGGTGGTGGTGACGGCAAGGCAGCCGGCGTAGGAGGCGCCTATGGCTGAGCAGATGCCTGCAATCTCGTCTTCCATCTGGCATGCCCTCACCCCGAGGTCTTTGCGCTTGGCGAGCTCGTGGAGGATGTCGGTGGCCGGCGTGATGGGGTAGGAGCCCAGGAAGAGTGGGCGCCCACTCTTCTCGGAGGCCATTATCAGGCCCCAGGCGGTGGCCGTGTTGCCGTTGACGTCGGTATAGACGCCCTTCTCGGTGCTCATCGTCTCGATGCGGTAGGTCGGCATCGAGGAGTGGGTGTTGTGGCCGTAGTCCCAGCCGGCATGGAGCACCTTTGCATTGGCGTCGAAGATGTCGGGTTTCCTGGCAAATTTCTTCTCAAGCTTGCGGAGCACGCTCTCGAGGGGGCGGTCGAAGAGCCAGCATATGAGACCCAGGGCCAGCATGTTCTTGCATTTCAGTATGGCCTTGGGGTCGAGGCCGGTGCCCTCGAGGGTGTGGCGCAGAAGGGTAGTCATCGGCACGAGCATCACTCTCTTGGGGTCGATGCCGAGCTCGGTGATGGGGTCGTCGGTGGCAAACTGCGCTTTCTTAAGGTCGGCAGGCTTGAAAGTGTCGACATCGCAGATGATGATGCCCGACGGCTTCAGATATTGCAGGTTGGTCTTGAGGGCGGCCGGGTTCATGGCCACAAGCACGTCGGCCTCGTCGCCGGGAGTGTGCACCCCCTTGCCTACGCTCACCTGAAAACCTGAGACACCGCTCAGGGAGCCTTGCGGAGCACGGATTTCGGCCGGGTAGTCGGGGAAGGTTGAGATCTGGTTGCCCTCTCCTGCCGACACGTTGGAAAAGATGTTGCCGGCAAGCTGCATACCGTCGCCGGAGTCGCCTGAAAAGCGTATCACGACGCGGTCAAGGGTCTTGACATTGGTTTCGTTCACCATAAGGTTTGTTTTTCGTGGTATAGAGGCACAAAATTAACGATTTTTTTTGAAAAAGCGGCCGAAAAACGGTCGCTTCCCGTAAAAAAAGAAGAGAAACCATATCAGGGTTTCCCTTTAAGTCTTTCTAAAACGAATTGGGGAGCAGCCGGGAGTAGGCTTCAGCTGCATCGAAGACTCCTGCCTCGGCGGCTTTCTCAAGCCAGAAGGCCGGCGAATCGGGGAGGCTATCCCATTCGGGGTGACCCTTCAGGGAGTCGGGGAAGATCTCGAGGAGCTCGCCCACCACAAACTGCGCCGAGGGGTTTCCGGCGCGTGCGGCCTCCACGTAGTATTTAAGCGAGAGACTATGGTCGTAAGGGACCCCAAGAGCTCGCGTATAGGCATCGCCCAGAAGGGCCATAGCCTCGGCGCTGCCTTGGTCGGCGGCCATATAGAAGAGCTTCACCCCTTCGGAGGGCGCTCCGCGCAGGTAGAAATACCTTCCCTGCTCCACAAGTTCCTCCGGCGTCAGGGCAGCCAGGCGCGGGGAGTTGAGGTCATAGAGCTTGTAGCCGGCATCGGCCAGACCCCCTTCGAAGGCCCGGCTGTAGAGCGAGTCGGCCATGAGCGAGTCGGGCGCCACTCCAGTGCCGTCGCGGTAGAGGTCTCCGAGCAGCGACTGGGCCACGGGGAGTCCGGCGTCGGCCGCCTTCGAGAGCCAGCGCACTCCGGCGTCGAGATCTTGCTCCACGAGCGAGCCCTCCACATAGAGCCAGCCAAGGTTGGAGGCAGCCTTCACGTCGCCCTCGCTGGCCGCCCGGATAAGCCAGAGAAGACCTTCGGCGGGGTCGCGCTCCACGGCCTCTCCCTCCGTCTCGCCGCCGCTGATGAGCAGATAGCCGAGATAGTTCATCGAGGCCAGGTCGCCCTCTTCGGCCTGGCGCCGCAGGGAGTCGAGATTCTGCGCCTCCACCCCGAGGGAGAGCAGGGCTGCAAAAAGGGCGGTGAGCAGGGCTGAAAAGGCTCTCATGCTTTAGGAGTGAGGGTGACCAGGGGCACCAGCATCTCCTGCAGCGAGATGCCGCCATGCTGGAAAGTGCCGTCGTAGTATTGCACGTAGTAGTTGTAATTGTTGGGGTAGGAGAAGAAGTCTTCGTTGCAGGCGTAGATGTATGTGCTTGAGATGTTGGGCGCCGGCAGGCCGAACTTCTTGGGCTCCTTCATCTCGTAGACCTGCTTGGGGTTGTAGTTCAGGCTTTTACCCACCTTATAGCGCAGGTTGGTGTTGGTGTTCTTGTCGCCCACCACCTTTATGGGGTTGTCTACACGGATCGTGCCGTGGTCGGTGGTGACGATCACCGTATACCCTTCGTCGGCCAGCTTGCGGAAGATGTCGATCGCCGAGGAGTGGCGAAACCACGACTCCGTGAGCGAGCGGTAAGCCGCGTCGCTGTTGGCCAGCTCGCGGATCATCTTCGACTCCGTGCGCGCGTGGGAGAGCATGTCGATAAAGTTCATCACCATCACCAGCAGGGGCGTGTTGCGCATCTCGTTGAAGTGGCTCACAAGCTTTTCGCCAAACTGCCCCTCGTTGATCTTGTTGTAGCGGAACTTCTCCTTGCGGCGGAAGCGGTCGAGCTGCGTCTGGATGAGTTCCGCCTCATGCACGTTGAGTCCCTCGTCTTCATCCTCGTCGACCCATAGCTTGGGAAACATCTCCGCTATCTTCAGCGGCATGAGGCCGGCAAAGATTGCGTTGCGCGCAAACTGGGTAGAGGTAGGCAGGATGGTGGTGTAGAGGTCTTCTTTCACATCGAAATATTCCGAAAGGATGGGCTGCACCACCTTCCATTGGTCGTAGCGGAAATTGTCGATCACGATGAAACACACCTTCTTCCCCTCGTCGAGCAGGGGAAAGACAGTGCGACGGAACACCTCGTTGCTCATCATCGGGTGCTCGTCGGTGGTGACCCACTTCTCGTATTCGCGCTTTACGAAGCGGCAGAAACTCTGGTTGGCCTCCTTCTTCTGCATCAGAAGCATCTCGTCCATGGCCGAGTCGGCGTCAGAGAGCTTGAGCTCCCAATACACGAGCTGACGGTAGATCTCCTTCCAGTCGTCCATCGAGGCTGCCGAGTCGATCTGCATGGCAATCTTGCGGAACTCCTGCTGATAGTCGGAGGTGGTCTGAGCTGCCACGAGTTCGCCGCTGTGGAGGTTTTTCTTGATCGAGAGCAGGATCTGCAAGGGGTTCACCGGCTTTATGAGATAGTCGGCGATGCGGGAGCCTATGGCCTGGTTCATAATGTTTTCCTCCTCGCTCTTGGTAATCATGATCACGGGGAGGTCGGGGTGGCGCTGGTTGATGCGCTGGAGGGTTTCGAGGCCGCTGATGCCGGGCATCATCTCGTCGAGGAGCACGAGAGAAAACTTGTCGCGCTCCAGAGCCTCGAGGGCGTCGATGCCGTTGGAGACGGTGGTGACGTCGTAGCCTTTCTGCTTCAGTATCAGGATGTGGGGCTTCAGGAGGTCTATCTCGTCATCTGCCCATAGTATCTTCTCCATATTCTTCGGTTTGTTCGGTTTCTTCTATGGCTTCCTCTTCAGCGGGGGACGCTTCTTCTACGGTGCCCACCGTTTCCTCTTCAACCGGCTCCGCTTCCTCTTCTGCCGGCTCCGGTTCCTCTTCTGCAGTGGCTGCGTCTTCCGGTTGGCCCAGAGCTGCGTCGAGGGCCTCGTCGATGGCGTCGGGAATCGGAGGCTCGGGTTCTTCCTGCTCGAAGCGGAAGTAGTCTTCAAACGATCTGCCCTCCCTGAGCAGGAGCTCGAAATTGGCCTTGCTTATCATGATGGGGCGCGCTCCCGGGGGCAGCTCGAAGTCGCTCTCGGCCATCACCGTGCGGTATTTCTCCAGCTGGCGCAGGTTGTCGAAGCCCTTCACCACGATAAGGCCTATGTTGCCGAAGCTCATTGGCTCCAGGTCGAAGTCTTTCACCACAAACGAGCTGAAATTGAATCGTGCGAGCTCGTAGAGCAGCTGGTTGGCATTGACGGAATCGCGTGGGAAGGCCACCACCAGGAAGTGGGGTTTCTCGGGGTCGCGCTCGAATCGGGCAGGTTGTCCGTCGGCTCCCAGGGCGCCCTCGTCTTGGGAGTCGGAGAGTCGGAGGTCCCAGATCATGCCCCGGCTGTTGCTCAAGCCCTGATGGGGCACTCGCCCGGCGTTGAGATTTTTAACGATGCTTCCGGCCATGGGAGTCATGTCGGTGTCGGGCCATTTCTGCAGCAGATACGTGAGGCGCTCCTTAAACTGTGCGTAGTCGCCCTCGGTCAGGTAGGACAGGGCGTCGATGAAGACGAACTTCGGCATGATGGGCGAGAGGGGATAGTCTTCCTCCATCTGCCTGGTGAGCGCATGCACGGTCTTGTTCTTGTTGTCGAGGTAGGCCTCATAAGCGTTCTCATACATACTCTCCTGCACCTGATGCATTTCCCTGAGTTTCTGGAAGTAGTCGGGGTCGAGCATGGCCTTGCCGTAGCCGCTCTCGGGGAAGCCGTCGATAATCATGCGTCTCCAGCGCTCGGCCTCGGCCACGTCGTTTTCCCTTACGGCCATCAGATACATGTTGTAGTAGACGTCAAGCAGATATTCATTGTCGGGATAGCGTTCCATAAGCTCGTTGAACTCGTCGCGGGCCGCGGGGTAGTCTTCGAGTTTGTCTTTGAGGATGACGCCCATGTTGTAGAGTCCCTCGCGGATTATCTCGTTGCAGGTGGCCACCTGTTCCTCCGTCTTGGGGATGTCCTTGAGGTAGTATTCGGGGTTGTGGGGGTCGCTCTCGAGTTCTGCGAGCTCGCGTCGTGCCATGGCCACGGAGTCTTCGGCCTCCCCGATGGCCTCCATACCCTCGGGTGTCTCCTCCTCTTCCTCCTCGGTCTCCTCGATGGCGAAGACGGTCTTGTTCCGGCGCCGCCAGTCATCCTCGAGTTTGCGGGCACCCCACTTGCGCTGGAACTCGGTCTTGCCGGCATTCTTGGTCATGGCATTGTAGAAATACCATGAGTTGTCGCCGTTGGTCACGAAGCCGGAGCTCTGTTGCTGCTGGCCCATGAAGTTGGGGCTGTTGGCCTCCTGCTGGGCCAGATATTCCTCGCGTGCCGCTGCTTCCGCCTCCTCCTTCTCACGTTTCTTGAGCTCGTCTACGAGGCGTTGGGCCACGGCGAGCTGCTCTTCCGGAGTCATCTTGGAAAGCTCGAGAAGAGAGTCCTGGAGATGGACATTGCCTGCATAGACGGCCAGCTCGTCGAGCACGTCGGAGCGCCTCTTGAGCATGGCATAGTCGGGATAGCTGTTGTTGAGAAGCGGGAGGGCCTCCGAATAGCAGGGCTGAGCCTTGATGTAGTCACGCTCGTCGAAGTAGATTGCTCCCAGCGCCAGCTGCGCCATCGCCTTGTCGATGCCGTTGCGGGTGGATTTCTCCACGGCCAGGATGTAGTTTGCCTTGGCTTCGGCCGTGTCTTTGCGCGAGAGGTAGAGGTTGCCTATGGCGTAGTAGATCTGGTCTTCGTATTCACGATTGCGCTCATAGCGTGTCATGGCCTTCAGGGAGCGCACCTCGCTGCGGATATTGCTGCCCGTGTAGACCTCGCTCTGCTTGATACGGGCGTTAAACTTTGTGCGATAGGCCGTAGAGATACCGCTGCCGGCCTTCTTGAAAGCCTCGTAGGCGCTCCTCTTGTTGCCCACCTGGGCATACACCTGGCCAAGCAGGAAGTAGAGCCGGTTTTTCTGGCTTCCTTTCGAGGTTTTTGCGGCCTTCTCCACGAAGGGTATAGCCTCGCGATACTTCCCCGTCTTGACAAGGAAGGCTCCCTCCACAAGGTTGTAGAGGTTTTCGAGCTGTTTGGTGGTGAGCATCTTGGGCTTCACCTGGTGGAGGGCATTTTCGGCCTCGTAGTCCCAGCCCATGGCAATGTAGCTTCTGGCCTGCCAGAGCAGTGCCTCTGCCACCACCTCGGGCAGCCACTTGAAATGCTTTGATATGTAGAAGAATGTGGAGGCTGCTCCCGTGAAGTCGCCCGAGTAATACTGGCCCTTACCCATGGTGAGCCAGGCGTTGTGGAGGAAGGGGTTGAACTCCTCACGTGCGCGGAATTCCTTGTCTTTCTGCGTGTTGCCGCGTTTCTGGGGTTTCTTTTTGATGCTGTGTAGCTGGATGGCCTTCTGCATCTTCTCGAGGGTGCGCTTGAAGTCGCCCGTGGGCTGGGGGAGCTTGGGGTCGTTGAAGGCTTCGGCGGGATGCGTCAGCACCATGCGCGTATAGTCGTCTTCGTAGGCGGCTTCCTGGAGCTGGAGCTGCTCGTCGAAGGAGGTCTTGCCGTTGTAGTAGACGTTGTAGCGCGTGGTGAATGCCTGCCAGTTGCGGCTGGTTGCGGTGTTTTTCTTGGTGCCGCATGCCGATAGCAGCAATAGGGCAATGGCGGCCGGGAACGCCGCCCGCCAAGGGCGCCGCGCCATGCTCACGAAGCGCTGACCGGTAATTCTCCTCATGTGTAATTAACTAACGAAAAATACCCCGCATATATTTTTTTGTTAACTTTGCATGTTGAAACCTTAAAGACAGAATGAAACCTTAAATACAGAAGAAGAATATGGGAAAACCGAAATTTTTGGTATCTACGGGTGCCGGAATAAGCGCCGAGAGCGGCATCTCCACTTTCCGCGACGCCGGAGGCCTCTGGGAGAAGTATCCTGTGATGCAGGTGTGTTCGGCCGATGGCTTCCGTGCCGACCCTGAGCTGGTACACCGGTTCTACAACGAGCGTCGGAAGCAGCTGCAGCAGGCCAAGCCCAATGCGGCCCACGCCGCGCTGGTGGAGCTGGAGAAAGACTATGATGTCTACGTGATCACCCAGAATGTCGACGACCTCCACGAGAGGGCCGGCTCGGAGAAGGTGCTCCATCTCCACGGCGAACTGATGAAGATGCGCTCTGTGAAAAATCCCGACTACGTAGAGCCGCTCGACATCGAGCATCTGGAGACCACGCCCCGGACGCGCGGAAAGAACGGCGACCTCATGCGCCCCCACATCGTCTTCTTCCAGGAGCCGGTGCCCAATATGGAGGCAGCTGCAGCGCTGGCAGCCGAGGCCGACATCTTCGTGGTGATAGGCACGTCGCTTGCCGTGTATCCCGCCGCCTCGCTTCTCTATTATGTGCGCCCCGGGGTGCCCATCTACTATATCGACCCCAAGCCGGCCAACGTGTCGGGCGTTCCTAATGTCACCGTGATCCGTGAGACGGCCTCGAAGGGTATGGAGGAACTCGCCAAGCTCCTGGAAAAAAAGAAAGCGGACTGAATTTTCAGGTGTAAGACCGCATGAAAAGAAAAGAGAGGCGCTGACTCCAAAAGTCCGCGCCTCCGCTTGTTCTGTATTCCCGTGTTTTATTTCTTAAGGATTGAACGACCCTTCTCGATGGCCTGCTCGTTGAGCGGGATGAGCTTGTGGTGGCGCTCCGGAAGACTCTTCTTGAGGCCCTTAACCACGTTTTCCATAGGGAGCTTGTATGGCATGGCCTCCAGGAGGGCGCCCATCACCACCATGTTGTAGGCCTTGGAATTGCCAAGCTCGAGGGTGGCGTCCATGGCGTCGATGGGGTAGATGGTGATGTCGTCGCGCGTGGGGTGGTTGTTGATGCCGTTGGTGTCGTAGATAAGGATGCCGCCGGGTTTCACCTTGGGGGCAAACTTGTCGAGGCTCTGCTGGTTGAGAGCGATGGCGATGTCGTATTTGTCGAGCACGGGCGAGGAAATCTTGTCGTCGGAGAGGATCACGGTGACATTTGCCGTACCGCCGCGCTGTTCGGGTCCGTAGGAGGGCATCCATGTCACTTCCTTGTCGTCCATAAGGCCGGAGTAGGCCAGGATCTTACCCATGGAGAGGACACCTTGTCCGCCGAAACCTGCTATGATTATTTCTTCTTTCATAGTTCTGTGTGTGAGTGTTGAGAGTGAGATTATTTGACTTCAGCGGTAGTGTCTTTGAGGTCGCCGAGGGGATACTTCGGGAACATGTTTTCCACCATCCAGTCGTTGGCCTTGGCGGGCGACATCTTCCAGCCGGAGTTGCAGGTGGATACCACCTCCACCACGCTCGTGCCCTTCTTTGCCATGGCATTTTCGAAGGCCTTCTTGAGGGCTGCCTTGGTCTTGCGCACTGAAGCGGGGTTGTGTACACTCTGGCGCGTCACGTAGCATGTGCCATCGAGGATTGCCATGAGGTTGGTGATTTCGAGGGGGTGGCCGTTGAGGTCAACGCGGCGCCCGTAGGGCGTTGTGGCGGTCTTCTGGCCGATGAGGGTGGTGGGGGCCATCTGGCCGCCCGTCATACCGTAGATGGCGTTGTTGACGAATACCATCACGATGTTCTCACCGCGGTTGGCGGCATGGATGGACTCGGCCGTGCCGATGGCTGCCATATCGCCGTCGCCCTGGTAGGTGAACACTACGTCTTCAGGCCAGAGGCGGTTGACGGCGGTGGCCACTGCGGGTGCCCTGCCGTGGGCAGCCTCGATCCAGTCTACGTCGATGTAGTTGTAGGCAAACACCGCGCAGCCTACGGGCGATACGCCTACGGTGCGGTCGGTGATGCCGAGTTCGTGAACCACCTCGGAGATGAGCTTATGGATGACGCCGTGGCTGCAACCCGGGCAGTAGTGCATGTGCACTTCGTCAAGGAGCTGGGGTTTTGAGTATACCTTGTTCTCCTCGCGGATTATATCTTTTACTTCCATTGTGTGCTGTGGTTATTTGCGGTTAACGATTTTCTGCTCGAGGGCTTCCACCACCTCTTCGGGGCTGGGGATGATGCCGCCGAGGCGACCGAAGTGTTCAACGGGGAGGGCGTCGTGGACGGCGAGGCGCACGTCTTCGATCATCTGGCCGGCGTTGAGTTCCACCACGAGGACGCCTTTCTTTCCGCTGGCGGCCTTGTTGACAGCCTCAGTGGGGAAGGGCCAGAGGGTGATGGGGCGCAGGATGCCTACCTTGATTCCCTTTTCGGCTGCGAGCTCGCGGGCCTTGTCGCAAATGCGTGCTATGGAGCCGAAGGCCACCATGAGGTAGTCGGCGCCTTCCACGCCGATCTCTTCCCAGCGCGTCTCGTTCTTCTCGATCTCGCGGTAGGTGGCCTGAAGCTGGTGGTTGATCACCTCCATTTTGGCCGATTCGAGTTCGAGCGAGGTTATAACGTTGCGTTTGCGTCCGTTCTCACGTCCGTTGGCAGCCCAGGGGCACTGGCGGCGCACCTCTTCGTCGGTGCGGCGCGGGCGCTGCTCGGGGAGCACCACCTTCTCCATCATCTGTCCCACGATGCCGTCGGCCAGGATCATAGAGGGTGTGCGGTATTTGAAGGCGAGGTCGAAACCGAGGCCTACGAAGTCAACCATTTCCTGCACGGTGGAGGGGGCGAGCACGATGAGGTGGTAGTCGCCATGGCCTCCGCCCTTGGTGGCCTGGAAGTAGTCGGCCTGCGAGGGCTGGATGGTGCCGAGGCCGGGGCCGCCGCGCATCACGTTGAGAATCAGGGCCGGCAGTGCGGCTGCGGCGATGTAGGAGATGCCCTCCTGCTTCAGGCTGACGCCCGGCGAGGAGGAGGAGGTCATGATGGCCTTGCCCGTGGAGGCACCGCCGTAAACCATATTGATGGCAGCCACCTCGCTCTCGGCCTGGAGCACCACCATGCCCGTGGTTTCCCACGGCATGAGCTCCTCGAGCGTCTCGAGAACTTCCGACTGCGGTGTGATAGGATATCCGAAGTAGCCGTCGCAGCCGTAGCGGATTGCGGCATGGGCGATGGCCTCGTTACCTTTCATTAGTCTTACTTCTTCTTTCATTTTCGGTATTAGAAATTTTATTTTTGTTTGTCTTGGATAGTGGACTCACCGTCGGGGTGTGGCAAGCCTTAGTCAACACGGACGCGATACACCTCGATGCAGGCATCGGGGCACACCCATGCGCAGGAGCAGCAGCCTGTGCAGGCATCCGGATTCGACATGTAGGCGAAATGATATCCGCGGTCGTTCACTTCGTTAGGTTGTAGCGACAGCGTGTTGGTGGGACACGCTACAACGCATAGGTCGCAGCCTTTGCATCTGTCGATGTTGACTGTGACGGCGCCTTTTACTTTAGCCATTGTTTTTCGTGTTTTTGGTATTTGGTTGTTAAGTTGTTTGCTCTGTCTTCGCTTTATCAAAAGCGTGAGTTATTCTTTACTCGCAAAGTTAATAATTAAATTTGATTTTTCACTGCATTCCATTAAAATTTTTGTCTGATACATCCTAAAACAAAAGGAGACCCGCCATCGGCAGGTCTCCTTTTGTTTTCGTTGCTGTGAAGTCAGGTTTTTTACCTTACCACCACCTTGCTTGTGCGTACGGTACCGTCGGAGAGTTTTTCGCTCTTGATGAAGATACCCGGAGTGGGGTTGGCCACGCGAACACCGGTGAGGTCGAAGTAAGTGGTGCTCACTACGTCGAGGTCGGCTTCAACGCTCTCAACTGCATCGAAGATGTCTTTGGTGAGGTTTCTCTTGGCGGCATTCACAACCTTACCGTTCTGACGGTCGATAACGAAAGTGTTGATCACGAGGTTGTTGACGTCGATATACTTCCTGATGTCCTGACGCTGGGCGTTGTAGACCGCTGAGATATTGAATTCGAATTCAGTGTCGAACGGAACACCGGGTGTAACGTCTTTCACTGAGTTGACTATACCCTGACGAGCCTGGAGGTTGATGGCCACATCATTGAAGTGGAGGGCAACGTAGGTGGGCCACTCGGTGCACTGGCTGAGATAGGGTGCGTTTTTCACTTCGTTGGCATATTGGCCGCCGTAGTAGGTCTTCGAGAAGTAGTTGGTCTGCTGCCACTGGGGATCATACATGTCGTTGCAGGTGACGACGAAACCGATGCGGTAGGAGTCGTCGGCAACTGCCTGGGCGAAGTTGGTCGTGGCCGTTGCTGTGATGGCCCAAGTCTCGGGGTCAACCGTGATGTTGGATACTTCGATTTCGGCGGGTGCATACAGCGCGTTCTGGGAGATGATCACATTCTTGATGCCGAGGTTTTCAAAAGGCTTGGTGAAGTCCTGGTTGCCGGTATTCTGGTCGATCATGTCGCCGTAATAGGGGTCGTATACGAGACCGTCACGGTTTATGGCTGCGGAGGGGTTACCGTAGCCCCATACCATACCCTGGTCTACACACATCGGGTCTTTGCCCTGCTCGTTGTTGTGATAAGCGATGAGCACAGTCTCATCTGCGAATTCCTCAGCGAGATATTCCATGGCCACGAAACCGCGGGGACAGAAGCCGCAGAAGAGATTGGTGTATTCCTCAACGAGAGTGCGTTTCTTGGGGAGGAAGGGAAGGATTTCTGCGGGGAAGGTTGCCGAAGCTGCATATGAGGAGTTGGGATAACCGTTGACCTCCGTAATCTGGAAGTTGATGTCGTAAGTGCCGACTTCAGCGATGGGCTCCAGGGGAATGTTGAGGTTGATGCCGTCCATTACACTGGAAGCCACACCCTTGTCGAATTCATAATAGCCGGTTTGGGGCGTTCCGTTTTCGCCTACGGTGTACTGGTAGGAAAGATTGTTCATGGTAGCCTTGCCGAGGTTGGTGACGGTTACGGGCACGGTGAACTCTTTGTTTTCTGCTCCGTATGCTTTCGAGATATTGGCGATGGAAACGTAATAGTCCGTGCCTTCATATTCGAGAGTGAGATACATCGTGATGGCACCGCCGAGATAGGCATCGTTGGTCCACCTGTTCTCGGAGGCACCGGCCAGCTTGACGAAACATGCGTTCGGGTTGATTGAGCTTATGTCCTGAAGAATGGGCTTGCCGTTGATGTTGTTCTTGCTTGCCAGTTCCACAGAGTATCCAAAGTAGATGGGAGCCCCTGTAAGCTCAAGAGGCTGGGGAAGGGTGTAAGACAATACGGCGAGTTCCTGGTTTGCAGCGTTGTCAAGAGAGGGATTACCTGGACTGTAGTTTACACCCCAGAGAGTGGCAGGTGTCGGAGTTACATTCTGAAGAAGCAGGTCTGAGCCTCCGATGGAAGAGGAAGCAAAGAGCCAACAATTCTTGATAGTGGGAATTGTGGAGGCATCTTCGTTGATGTAGGCATCAATCTTTTTAACCTTCATTCCCGTCAAGTCAGGCCTGTTGAGAAGGATGGCGGCTTGGAAAGTGAGGTATGACGGACCCTCATCGCCAAGTCCGTACAGTACGGGGACTTTATTCACATAGGTGAAGTCAAGCGTGTTGGTGGCAGCAGAGGCACCAAAACCAATGGCGCCAATCACTGCGGTCAGTAGTAATTTTTTAAGCATTATCGTATTGATTTTATAGGTTGTTGTTGTCGTTTAAGCCGGTGTTTTCCGTATAATTTAATGCGCAAATATAATATTTATTTCGTGATTATACAAAAAATTTTCCTTTTAACATTATTTCAGTTTCTTTTTGGGCTCGAGTATCTCGTGCAGGATTTCGAGCGCCCGGGACACTCCCGGCACATTGTCGAAAAGGATGGAGTTTTTGCCGTTGTTCTGGCGGAACTTCGTCTCCATGAGGTGGGCTGAGACGTAGTTGAGAATTTTGGAGAAGGCGTCGCTGTGGGCATACGCTTCGTTTTCCTCGCCCACGATGTAGATATACATCTTGCCGCCCTTGAGCACGATGCGCTCGATGCCGAGGCGTTTGGCCTCGTGTCGCAGGGGCACCACGCGGATGAGCTCCTCGGTGGTGGCCGGAATCCGGCCGAAGCGGTCGATGAGCTGTCGGCGGAATTCCTCGGTCTGCTCGGCCGTCTCCATATTGTCGAGCTGCTGATAGAGCGAGATGCGCTCACTCTCCTGTGGCACGTAAGACGGCGGGAGGCGCAGCTCGAGGTCGCTTTCTATCACGCAGTCGGCCACGAATTCGTCGCTCTGCGTGGACACCTCGTCGAAGCTGTCGCCGAATTCCTCGGTCTTCAGCTCTATCACGGCCTCGCGCAGTATTTTCTGGTAGGTTTCGTAGCCGAGGTCGGCAATGAAGCCGCTCTGTTCGGCCCCGAGCAGATTGCCGGCGCCGCGGATGTCGAGGTCTTGCATGGCGATGTGGATGCCGGAGCCGAGGTCGGAGAAGCTCTCTATGGCGGCCAGGCGCCGCGAGGCCTCGGGGGTAAGATGCGCTCCGGGAGGCACCATGAGATAGCAGAACGCCTTGCGGTTGCTGCGACCCACGCGGCCACGCAGCTGGTGGAGCTCGGAGAGGCCGAAGCGATGGGCGTTGTTTACGATCATGGTGTTGACGTTGGGGATGTCGATGCCGTTCTCAATGATAGTTGTGGATAGCAGCACGTCATAGTCGTGGTTTACGAAGTCGGTGATGCGGCGCTCCACGGTCTCCGGCGGCATCTGGCCGTGGGCCACCACAATCCTGACGCCGGGCAGGATGCGGCGCAGCCGCGTCTCGAGGTCTTCGAGGTCGGAGATGCGGTTGGAGACCACGAACACCTGGCCGTTGCGGCTAAGCTCGAAGTTGACGGCCTCCTTCAGTATGTCGTCGTCAAGACCGGTGACTGTGGTGACGATGGGGTGCCTGTTGGCCGGCGGAGTGTTTAGCGAGCTGAGGTCACGCGCCCCCATAAGTGAGAACTGCAGGGTTCGCGGAATGGGGGTGGCGCTCATGGTGAGGGTGTCGACCTGTGTCTTCATCTGGCGAAGCTTCTCCTTGACGCTCACGCCAAACTTCTGCTCCTCGTCGATGATGAGCAGCCCGAGGTCTTTAAACTTCACCGACTTGCCCACGAGTTTGTGGGTGCCGATGAGGATGTCGACCTTTCCGGCCTCGAGGTCGGCGAGGATTTCCCTCACCTGCTTGGGTGTCTTGGCGCGCGAGATGAACTCGACCCTGACGGGGAAGTCTTTGAGTCGTTCGGAGAAGGTATGGAAGTGCTGCATGGCGAGCACGGTAGTGGGCACGAGCACGGCCGTCTGCTTGTTGTCGGCGGCAGCCTTGAAGGCGGCGCGTACGGCGAGCTCTGTCTTGCCGAATCCCACATCGCCGCATATGAGGCGGTCCATGGGTCGGGGCGACTCCATGTCGGCCTTGATTGCTGCCGTGGCCGTAAGCTGGTCGGGAGTATCCTCGTAGTGGAACCCGGCCTCCAGCTCGGCCTGCATGTATGAGTCGGGCGAGTAGGCGAAGCCCTGCTCCTCGCGACGTGCGGCATAGATCTTTATGAGGTCGCGGGCTATATCCTTTACCCGGGTCTTGGTGCGCTCCTTTATGCGGGCCCAGGCTCCGGTGCCGAGCTTGTTGATGCGCGGCGGAACACCTTCCTTGCCACGGTATTTCGAGAGCTTGTGGAGCGCGTGGATGCTCACGAGCAGTATGTCTTCGTTCTGATAGAAGAGCTTTATCATCTCCTGGGGCGAGCCGTTCACGTCGGTCTTCACCAGTCCGCCGAAGCGCCCTATGCCGTGGTCAACGTGGACTATATAGTCGTCTTTCTCAATCATCTGCAGCTCCTTGAGGCTCATGGCCAGCTTGCCGTTGCGTGCGCGGTCGCTCTTGAGGCTGTATTTGTGGAAACGGTCGAAGATCTGATGGTCGGTGAAGTAGCAGGTCTTGCCGGGATGGTCTATGAAGCCTTCGTGGAGGGTGAGGTCTACGGGCGTGAATGCGATCTCCTCGCCTCGGTCTTGAAAGATCTCCTTGAGGCGCCTGGCCTGGTAGGGGGCGTCGCTGAGCAGCAGTATGTCGTAGCCTTCCTCCCGGAGGGTGCGGAAAGACTCGGAGATGAGCTCGAAGTTTTTGTGGTAGAGCATCTGGGGAGAGCAGTCGAAGTCGATGGAGCGGTCGCGGTCCTTGCCGGCGGGAGCCACGGGGGAGTCTTCAAGCCGGGCGGCAGAGAATTCCACGCGGCGCAAGGCCTCCCAGGCGCCCTTGAACTGTCTGAAATCCACGAGCATCTTCAGGGCGTTCTCATCGCCCTCTCCCGAGATGGAGGCCGAGGCGGAGAATGAGGAGGCGCACACCTCCTCCACTCTCGAGAGCACGTAGCCGGGGGCGGAGACCCACACTATGGTTCCCTTGTCGACAAACTCGAGGAGCGAAACTCCGCCGTCGCCCTTGCCGGAAGCGTCGCTGCCGAGCACGGAGACCTCCTCGAGGCGCTCGCGGCTGAGCTGAGTCTCCACGTCGAAGAGGCGTATGGAGTCTACATCGTCGTCGAAGAAGTCGATGCGGTAGGGAAGCTCGCTGGAGTATGAATAGATGTCGAGGATGGAGCCGCGGTTGGCAAACTGTCCGGCCTCATACACGTAGTCCACCTCCTTGAAGCCGAGGTCGCGCAGGCGGCGTATCACGTCGGAGAGCCGGTAGGATTGGCCGGAGCGGAGCAGGATCATGTTCTCGCCCAGGTCGAGACGCGGGGGTACCTTCTCGGCCAAAGCCTCGGGATATGTCACCACCCAGCGCAGCGCCTTGGAGTTGACCAGGGCGTCGAGGGCCTCTGTGCGCAGGATCTGTTGCGGAGGGTCGGCCTGTCCGTAGCGTATGTCGCGCTTGAATCCAGAGGGGAAGAAGGCCACGCTCTTCTCGCCGGCGATGTGTGCAAGGTCATGGTAGATGTAGCCGGCAGCGTCCATGTCGCGGGCCACCACCAGGGCAGCCGGAGCACCGGGCTTTGCCAGACGCGACATCAGCATCGCCGGAGCACTCCCGGCGAGGCCGTAGAAGCACACGCCGCCATGGCGCGCGCCGCGGAGCAGGGTCCGCGCCCTCTCTATCGCCTCTTCGCCGGCAAAGCGGGCGGCTGCCTCCTGTAGCGTCATTTACGTTTGCTCTTCTTTACGGGCGGCGGCGAGAGGAGTTGCCGGTAGAGGGCCGGGTTGTGGAGTATGTCGCGGGCCACGCCCACCTCCTCGTCGAAGCGTAGGGAATACTCCTCCTCGCCCGAGCGGTTGTAGTAGCGGCTCACGATCTCGCGGCCCAGGAATTCGGCCACCTCGTCGCGCTTGTTGTAGAGGTCGCGCTTGAGGTCGGGCATCACCAGGGGCATCATGGCGTCGATGGCAGAGTCGAGCTCGGGGGTCATGAAGCCGTCGTTGCCTGCCGTCTTGCGCAGCTGCTCAAGCAGCTTTTCGCCGGCCTTGTCGCTCTTCACCTTGGCCGTGTCGACAAACTCCACGAACTCGGCAAAGATCTCGTCGTCGATCGTAAACTCTCCGGGATGAGCGATCTCGGGGTGGGTGGCGGCATATTTGGTGGCGAAGTTGAATATCTGGTTCTCAACCACGAGATTATAGATCAGCGTGGAATAGTCGGGGAGGCTCACTATAGAGTCGGGGGTGAGGCCGCCGCCGTCGCGCACGGTGCGTCCGGCCTTGGTCTTGAATTCGTTGGCGAGGCTGTCGGGGGTGTGGGCCACGGAGCCGTCGGGGTTGCGACGCGAGTAGTCGAGCGCCTGGATGAGGCGCCCCGAGGGGAGGTGATATTTGGCAGTGGTCACCTTCAGCAGCCCGTCGAAGGGGAGGGAATAGGTGCCCTGCACGAGGCCCTTGCCGAAGCTGCGGCGACCCACGAGCACTCCTCGGTCGAGGTCTTGCACGGCGCCGGCGGTGATTTCGGCCGCCGAGGCGCTACCCTCGTCGATGAGCACCACCAAGGGCATATCGGGCAGCAGGGGAGTGTGGGCCGTGGTGTAGGCCTTATATGAGTCGGGGGTCTTCCCCTTGGTCTCGAGCACCTGAATGCCGCGCGGCAGAATCATGTCGAGGATGTCCACGGCTGTAGTCACCAGTCCGCCGCCGTTGGCTCGCAGGTCGAGGATGAGGCCTTTCACCTCAGGATTGGCCTTGAAGCTCTCAAGTGCCGTGCGTACCTCCTGCGCGCTCTTGTCTTGGAAAGAGGTGAGTTTCACGAAGCCTATGTCACCGTCGATCACGCCGTAGAAAGGCACGCTGCTGTCTTGCACCTTCTCGCGCAGGATGTCGAAGCTCAGGATACTGTCGGCCACGTAGGGGCGTTCCACCGTGACCCTCACCGTCGTGCCCGGGTCGCCCTTGAGGCGCTTGGTGGTGAAGTCGGTGGGTTTTCCTGTCACGTCGGTCGTGTCTACCCTCAGTATCCTGTCGCCGGCCTTTAGCCCCACCTTATACGAGGGTGAGCCCTCTATTGGCATGGCGATGTAGGTGTCGCCATTCATGCCGCGCACGAAGGCGCCGATGCCGCCATAGGAGCCCGTGGTCATAATCTCGAGGTTCTCGCGCTCGTCGGAGGTATAATATTCCGTATAGGGGTCGACGGTGTTGAGCATGGCGCCGATGGCGGCCTCGAAAGCCTCGTCTGGGCGCAGGGAGTCCACATAGGTCTCGGCCAGATATCGCGTGATGGTGTTGAACACGGTGAGGTTGCGCCCCAGAGCGGTGTCGGAGGCCACCTGGCGCGGGGCCTGGGCCTGACTCTGGCCGCGGCCCATGAAAGCCGCCACGGCCGCGGCGGCTATTATTACGATGCTTATTGTCCTCTTCTTCATTTTTCTTCTTTTCTTACTTTGGGCGGGTAGGAGATGGTGTAGTGCAGGCCGCGGCTCTCCTTGCGCTCCATTGCCTGGCGCATTATGAGGTAGGCCACGTTGATGAGGTTGCGCAGCTCGCAGATCTCGCGGCTCACCTTGCTTGTCTTGAAGAGTCGCTCGGTCTCGTTGTATAGGATGTCGAGACGGTTCCAGGCTCTCTTGAGGCGCAGGTCGCTGCGCACGATGCCAACATAGCTGCCCATAATCTGGTTTACCTCTCGGGCCGACTGGCGTATGAGCACCATCTCCTCGGGGTGTTCGGTGCCTTCGTCGTTCCAGTCGGGCACGTCGGTGCGCCAGTCGTAGCCTCCGATTCTCTCGGCGGCGTGGCGTATGGCGGCGTTGGCGTATACCACGGCCTCGATCAGGGAGTTGCTGGCCAGGCGGTTGCCGCCGTGCAGCCCGGTGCGGCTGCATTCGCCGATGGCGTAGAGTCGCCCTATGGAGCTCTCGCCGTTGAGGTCAACCTTTATGCCTCCGCAGAGGTAGTGGGCTGCCGGGGCCACGGGAATCATCTCGCGCGTGATGTCGATGCCCAGCGAGAGGCATTTCTCATAGATGGTTGGGAAATGGCGCTTTGTCTCCTCGGGGTCTTTGTGGGTGACGTCGAGGAAGACGTGGTCGGCGCCGTGGAGCTTCATCTCGGAGTCGATGGCGCGGGCCACGATATCGCGCGGGGCGAGAGAGAGGCGGGGGTCATATTTGTGCATGAATTCCTCGCCGTCGGGGTCGCGTAGCACGGCGCCGTAGCCTCTCATGGCCTCCGTGATCAGGAAGGAGGGACGGTCGCCGGGGTGGTAGAGGGCCGTCGGGTGAAACTGTATGAACTCCATATCGGCCACCTCGCCCTTGGCACGGTAGACCATTGCTATGCCGTCGCCGGTGGCTATGAGGGGGTTGGTGGTTGTGGTGTAGACGCTTCCCACGCCGCCTGTGGCCATCACTGTGGCCTTGGCCAGGAAGGTGTCTACCTGGCCTGTCTCCTCGTTGAGCACATAGGCTCCGAAGCAGGTGATGCCGGGGGTGCGGCGCGTCACGATCTTGCCCAGGTGGTGCTCGGTGATGATCTCGACGGCGAAGTGATGCTCGAAGAGATCGATGTCCTTGCATTCACGCACCTTCTGGGCAAGCGATTCCTGGATGGCAGCCCCGGTGCGGTCGGCCTGGTGGAGTATGCGGAACTCCGAGTGGCCACCCTCGCGGTGCAGGTCGAAATCCCCCTGCTCGTTGCGGTCGAAGTCGACGCCCCAGTCAAGAAGGTCGGCAATGCCGTCGGGGGCACCATTCACCACCTTCTCCACGGCCGCGGGGTCGCTGAGCCAGTCGCCGGCCACCATAGTGTCGTGGATGTGCTTGCCGAAGTCGTCTACCTTAAGGTTTGTGACGCTGGCCACACCTCCCTGTGCAAAGTAGGTGTTGGCCTCCTCGAGCTCAGTCTTGCAGATGAGTGCCACGCTGCCGTAGCGCGCGGCCTTGAGCGAGAAACTCATCCCTGCGATGCCGCCGCCGACAACCAGAAAATCGTATTTCCTTGTCAATGTAGTCCTAAATTTGTAGGGACTCCACGGCATTTTCTGTGCCATGGAGTCCGTATTGCAGTTATTTTTCTAAATAATTAGAGAGAGGAGAGGTTGAAGTTGCGAAACTCGAGGTCTTTCCTTGCGCGGGTGAGCAGTGAGGAGTCGAGTTTCACGGCCTCGCGGAGGTTGGTGAGCACCATTGTAGTGTTGTCGGTGCGGGCGCCGAGCACGGCCGTGAGGTAGTATGTGATGGCATCGGGGGTGGGGATGGCAGCAAGAGTGTTGCGTGCCGCAGTGTAGTCGCCGGCCAGAATCTGGGCCAGGGCGGCGTTGTTGGTCTTGGCGTCGCCGAAGGCGGTCTTGGCTTTCTGCACCTCACCCTGGCTCAGGTAGTAGACGCCGAGGGCATCCTGGTTGGCGGGCAGCCCGGCGGCTGCGCCGAGGCTCTCGTTGGCCTGGGTCCAGTTGGCGTGGAGCATGTAGATGAGGCCCTTGTTCATGGCAGCTTCCTTGCTCGAGGGGTTGAGACGGGCGGCCTTGTCGAAGTTTTTCGACGCGTTGTCGTAGTCGCCTGCGCGATACTGCGTCACACCCAGGTTGTTGGCCGTGCGGTAGTCGTTGGGATAGATTTCGGCGGCCTTCTTGTAGATGTCCATCTTGCGGGTGTTGTCGTCGGTGAGGGTGGCGATGTAGAGTATCTCGTCTACGGTGAGCTTCTGCGGGTCGGTGTTGAAGAGGTTGATAAGCTCCTCGTCGCTCTTGCCTATCACGTTGATCGTGGCCTGGATGCGCGAGTATCGGAGCTGCGGCAGGATCTGGTCGGCCAGTTCGCTGAAGACGCTCGAGAGATTGCGGATCTCCTTCTCTCTCTGCTCGGGATCCTTATACATGGAGAGAACGCTCAGGATGAGGTCCTTATCTTGGATGTTGCTCTTCTCCACGAGCTGCTGGAAGCCCTCCCAGTCTTCGGGTGTGAAGCTTGAGGTGAGTTCGCCAAATTCCGTGATCTTGTCTCTCTTGAGCTGGGCTTCCACCAGGCTGGTGGTGTTCTGCTCGCGTTTCTCGGCCAGGGCGGTGTTGAATGCCAGGGTTCCTTCGGGGGAGGCGTAGGAGTTGACGGAGATGCCTGCGATTTCCTTATTGGGAGCCTGGTTGGCCTCCACGAGCTGGCGGTTGAGGTCTATGTAAGATGCCTGGTCGGTCTGGTTGGCGCGGATGTTGGCCTGGTTGATCAGGAAGTGGATGTCAGTGGAATATTTTTCGGAGATCACCCTCTGGAACTGGTCGGGGGCGATTGCGGGGTGTACGGTCTGCGGGCCGGCGAGGGTGGATGTGGCTATCACGCCGTAGCCCACCTTGACGCGCGGCAGGGTGTAGGTCTTACCCCTCTGGTCGACGGTGAAGTCGAGGTAGAGGTCGGAGTTCTGCATTGCGGGCTGATAGGCCACAAGGAAGGGTATCATTACAGAGCCGCCGGTTTCGGGCACGGTCTGGCCGTTGTCTTTCACGTCGACACCCTGGAAGACGATGGGCTGTCCCTGGGCCTGACCGTCGGTCCAGACGAGCACGGGAGTGGTGGTGACCTTGGCGTTCTTCACCATCACCTTGGCGGGTATGCGGCCGGTGATTTCAGCGGGCACGTTCTGCCCCACTGTCTGCAGCGGGGTGGGGTTGGTGGAGAAATAGTCGCTCAGAAAAGCCGACTGCTTCTTGGAGCAGCTGGCGGCGCCGAGGGCCAACATCAGGGCCATGGAGCCGTAGAAAAACTTTGAAGATTTCATTTATATAGATAAGTTTTGTAAAATTTTGCTGTGTTAGACTGCAAAGTTAATAAAAACTCACAAAAAAACGGCGAGATTAATCACTTAATCGCGCCGCCAAAACAAAATTATGAAAAACATTCTCGCAAAGCTATTAAAGCTGTATACTTTCTTTCGAGCCTCTTGTCGGATTCGAACCAACGACCCCGAGATTACAAATCACGTGCTCTGGCCAACTGAGCTAAAGAGGCAGAGTGGGCGAGCTGTCTGCATCGCACCGCTCAGCCGCTACCCTTGCTTCGGTCAGGACCTGGGGGATTCACGGCGAGCTGGTCGTGCAGGACTCACCCGTTGCAAAATTACAATTAATTTGCGATTTGACCAAAATTTATGGATATTTTTTCGTTTAATAAACAAAAAGGCTCCATAAATGGACGAGCGAGTAAGGAACTACGAGAAGGTGATTATGGGCATCGACCCGGGCACCAACGTGCTGGGCTACGGGGTGCTGGGCGTGAACGGCAAGCAGCCAGAGATGGTGGTGATGGGGGTGGTGGAGCTCTCCAAGTTTGAGAGCCACTACAAGCGTCTTCACCGTATCTTTGAGCGCGTAACAGGCCTTGTGGAGCAGTTCCTGCCCGACGAGCTGGCCATCGAGGCCCCCTTCTATGGCAAGAACGTGCAGTCGATGCTGAAGCTGGGGCGTGCCCAGGGGGTGGCCATGGCGGCTGCGCTCTGCCGCGACATCCCTATCTTCGAGTATGCGCCGCTCAGCATCAAGCAGGCCGTTACAGGCCGTGGCTCCGCGTCCAAGGAGCAGGTGGCCAACATGCTGCGCCACATCCTCAAGATCCGCGAGGAAGATATGCCCTCGCTCCTCGACGCCACCGACGCCCTTGCGGCCGCTCTGGCCCACCACTACGCCTCCTCGCGCCCCCAGATGCCCAAGGGCCCCACTTCCTGGGAGCAGTTTCTGCGCCAGAATCCCGACCGCATCATCCGCAAATAATCCCCGTTCCCCATAAACAGATACACATTATGGCGCATAAAAAAGCCCTCCGAATTCCGGAGGGCTTTTTCTGAAAAATATGGAGAATCTTAATTCTTGCCTGAATTAGAATACCACCTTGGCAGCCTTGTTGCCTGTCTTGACAATGTAGATGCCCTTGTCGGGGTTGGCAACCTTCACGCCCTGGAGGGTGAAGTATACGGGAGCTGCGTTCTCAACGTCTACTGTGGAAACAGCACCGGTCTCGCCGCCATTGTTGTCGTCTTCGCTACCTTCCACGAGGCTCGGGTCACCAAATGTCATCTTCATGTTGGAGATGTTGAAACTGAGGGTCTGTTCGCCCTTGAGAGCAGTGAAGAGGTTGTCGCCGCCATTGGTTACTACGGCTGCCTCGTCGGCTGTGATTTCTACACCACCGGCGATTTCGTTCGACCAGCCCGGGCCGGCGAGCTTGAACTCAACATTCTCCTCACCCTCTCCAAGGTCAACCTTTACGGTATAGATCTTGGTGGATTCGTTGAATTCGCACTTTACTGAAGCGCCTTCGCCGGGAGCACTCCATGATACGTTGCTGCCCGTGAAATAGAGGGTGGGATAACCGTAAACCACGTCATCAGCCTCGGCTGTGATGGTCATTTCAAACGTTGTGGGGTTGAAGGTTACAGTGGCGAAGTTGACCTCCTGGATAAGGCCTGCAAACTTGATGTTGGCGGGGTCGGCACCACCGTTCTTGCCGTCGAGAACGTATGTCTCGCCGATTTCTACCGGAGTGGCCGTGCCATACTGGATGTCCCAGTTGTTGTTTGTGATGTCTACAATCTTGAAGTCGCCGGTCAGCTTGTCGATAGTGCAGGAAAGTTTGTCGCCTGTGCCCGAAAGGATAGCGGAAGCTTCAAAGTTCCAGCTGGGATCGCTGTAGGCTCCTACTACTGCCCACTGTGCGGATGCCGAAAGAGCTATGGCAGCTCCGGCGAGAAGAAGGGAAATTCTTTTCATAAAATTGAGTTTTGAAATTAGATTTTTGAAAATTTGTGTGGCAAAATTAAAATTTATTTCCTTTCATTATTATGCAGGTAAGACTAAAAGTAAAAACAAGACATTGCCAAACAGTTGAAGTTCAGGTATATGGGTTTGTATAAAATTTTGGAAAAGTAAGTTGCCAATGAGCCCTTAGGCTGCGGTTCAGGTGCCTGCCTTGGCATAAGAACCCAACCTCTTTACCTTGCTTATAAACTCATCTTTTGGAATCACCGACTTGTTTCTTACCTTGAATCGGTTGTTGTAGATGGTTTGAGGCGAGCAGTGGAGAAACTCGGCAATCTTAACGCTGTCGGTGATGCCGAGGCGGATCAGGGCGTAGATTCTAAGCTCGGTGTTGAGCAGCTCACCCTCCTTGGGCACGATGTGTTTGTCGGGCTCGAGCAGAGAGTTGAAATCATCGACAAAATCGGGGTAAATGTGAAGGAAGACGGTATCGAAGGAGTTGTAGAACTCCTTGAGGTCGCTTCGCATGTCGAAGTCTTCGGTCTCCTTATACACGAGGTCGTAGTTTTTCTTCAGCATCTGCACATGGATCAGTTTCTTGAGCTCGGAGAGATGGTTGATGTATTTGGAGCATATGGAGAAGACGTAGCCTATGTATTCCTCCTTCACGTAGTTGGATTCGTTGAGGTCTTCGTTTTTCTCCTTGAGGTCTTCCACGAGCTGTTTGAGCCGTTCGTTGGCTTCATTGAGGTTCTGATGGAGCTCCTTAAGCTCTATGATATTGTCGTGGAGGGAGTCGTTGCTTTCCTTGAGGTCCTCGCTCTGATGCTTAAGGCGACGGAACTGTCGGATAATGACGAAGATGGTGAAACCCAGCACGGCAGCCAGTATACAGATTGCTATTAGAAACCCACGTGTTATCTGTTCCTGGCGCATATTTCTCTCCAGGAAGGCCTGGCTGATGGATGCCAGCCGCTCCGAGATGCCCACGGCCTTCACGCGGTTGGGGTAGGCGATGGCGCGGTTGAGGCAAAAGTTGATATATTTGTAGGCACGGTCAATGTCGCCATTGCCTCCCTGATACATGATGCTGGCGAGCTCCTCGAGCGAGGAAAGCTCACGCATGTTGGATATCGACACGTCAATCCGAGCCGAATGGGCCATATATTTCCGGTAGTTTTCCATATCGCCTTCCTGCTCATAGAGTTTGGCAAGGATGTAGGCGTCCATGGCGGCCTGGCGGGAATCCCGGTGTCCGGGAGCCTCCAGTTTTTCCCGGAGTTGGGAAATGATTTCCGAGGGATCCTTGTCCGTTCCGAGGATGTCGAGTCCGCTATACCACAGCCAAGCCGGGTTGTCGCGCTGGATCACCCCCATTATCGAGTCTTTGTAGGCACGTTCCTTCTGATAGAAATGGTTGTCGTTGCCTCCGGCATAGTTGCCGAGATGGCTGTAGAGATATATCATGTTCCCGTAGTAGTCGGGTAGAAGAGCATCGGGGAGCTCATCCTTGTTGATGGAGTCCATCATGGCCCGCGCCTCATTGAGCAGCCCTGTTCCGGTGAGGTAATCGGCTTTCTGGAGCAGACTACGGTATACGTTTTCATTATTGCCCGACTGTCGGGCCAGCCGCAGAGAGAGGTCGATATATTTAAGCGCGGAGTCGGAGTTGAAGGTGGAATATTCTCCAAAGAGCATGGCGGTGAGCAGATAGCGGTGGGCCGGGGTTGTAGCTCCCGAAAGCTGCCGCTTGAGTTCATTGATGCCTTCCGTCTTCACCTCCTCATATTGTTGGGAGTTGTCGATGGCATCGTCGAGTTGGGCTATGTAATCGGGAGCATCCCCGCTCCTCCGGGAGCAGCCGGCAAGCAGAAACCCTATGATGAGGGTCACTGGAATTAGATGAAACAAATTTTTGAGGTAATACCCGATTTTGGAGCAATATGTTTTGTGGAGGGTGGATTTCATGGTGTAGGTTGTTACGACGGCAAAGATAATGCATATAATTCAACTGTGCAAACTCTGCGTACGGGAAGATTTAGGGAAGATTTAGGGAAGATTTAGGCCGTGTCGGTTAAGACACGGCCTAAAGTCTAAAAACCTAAAACAACCTTTTTACCTAAAGATTTTTACCAATCTATTTTATCCAACTGATTAAAACTTCTATTTTCTTAACTTCTATTTTCTTTAGGAAGATGGCCTGTTACCATCTGTAGGATGCTATGCTTTTTGCCGGGATTTCTGCCAGGAAAGACCGTCCGTCGGCCTTGATGCGCACCTTGCGTTTCGTGGGGGCAGTATTCATCAGAATAGCGCCGAACCCGTCTGGGTTTTGAAATGCCACACACTGCACGTCGGGAGCGCTGCCGGGAGAAGCGATCCTTACCGCATCGGGGGCAGCAGCGGCAGCCGCGGCGCAGATCACGTAGTAGAATGAGTTGTAGGTTAGCCGGTTGTAGCCGTCTTTATTGATATCGACAGCACCGTTGCCCGTGGAGCAACCGCCTGGACGGAAAGGTCCGCGCTCGCTGTCGAGCATGAGGTTCCACACTACGGAGCCCTGGCCCCAATTGCCCAGAACGTCGAAAATCAGTGCCTGCGCATCGGTGGTGATGGCCTCCATACCCACTCCGGGCCACGACCATGTGCCCGCCGTCCATTCTGTGAAAATCAATTCCTTGTCAGGATTGGCGTTATGCACATTGGTCATCTCCGAGGCCTGCCCTCCATAATTGTGATAGGCTGCTCCGGCTACGTATTGCGCAGCTTCAGGGTCGGAATATATCCTGGTTGGATAGCTTTGCTGGGAGGCAAGGCCGTCGTAATTGTAGTTGTGGTCGAAGACGTAGATTTTCGTCTTTATGTCGCTTTTCTGAAATCGTGGGCCCAGAGCCGTCTTTATGAAGTCGCGTTGCTCGTCCCAGCCCATAAACATGGAGGCGGAGTTGCCGCGGTTGAGCGGCTCGTTCTGAGGTGTAACCCCATAGATTTCAATCCCCTCCTTGCCGAAGGCCTGGATCCACCGGACAAAATACTCGGCATAATCCTGATAGCATTCCTTTTTCAGGTTGCCGTCTGTCCATTTCCCGTTGGTCTTCATCCATCTGGGGGCCGTCCAGGGTGCGGATATCACCTTTACGTCGGGATTAATAGCCAGGATCTCCTTCATCACGGGGATGATGTAGGCAGTCTCCTCTGTTGTGAGGGCAAAATTCTCTATCCCCTGGCGGTCGCAGCATGTGTAGTCGCTCAGCGAGAAGTCGCTGCAGCCTATGGGTATTCGCACGTAAGAACAGCCATAACCCTCGGAGGGTGAGAAGATTCGGGTGAGGAGCTCGGTGCGTGCGTCCTTGTTCATCTTCAGCAGATTGAAGGATGCCGACCCCGTAATGGCAAATCCAAACCCGTCGATCTTCTGCATTTTTTTCGATGGATTGAGAGTGAAGGTGCCGTCGGAGGCTTCCGAAGCATCGCTCTCAAACCCGACGCTGAAAGAAGTGAGGCGATTGGAGCCGTTGTCGGAGGCGATATACCCGGTAATGACTGCAGGATCGTTGTCGGCCTCTATTTTAATTGTGGGCGAGGGAAACTGCGGAGTCTTCGCCCCAAGAGAAAGAGCGCATACAATAAATGTGAGGGTGAAAATTATATTTTTCATAGCTTGGCTTATGGAGTTCTAACTATTTTTTCTGTTTTGGAGCCGATGCGGCGAATATAGATGCCGGGACCGGGATTGCTTACGGGGATGCCTTGGAGAGTAAAGAACTCCTCCTTCTCTTCCTGCGCCTCCGGCAGCCTGATAGCCGAGGGTGATATGTTGCCTGAAGGGTTTAAGGTAATCTTTATCGTCTTGCCCGGAGTGGCGAGGCCTGCGAATGAGAAGGCATCGCCTCCCGGAGCCATATATCTTTCCTCGTTCTCTCCCAAAGCGTCAATATCGGCGCTTCCGAGACTCAGGTCGTCGCTCTCTGTCACCACCTTGAAGGCGCCGCTGAAGTCATGGGTGCGCAACACATAGAGATCTCCGCTTTCCATAAAACGGTAGGCCGGGAGTTTCTGCCAGTTGTTGAAGTCTCCCACAAGATAGAGAGAGATCTCAGGAAGCAGGCAAACGGTCTTGTTGCTATCGTCAAAGACAAGGGTAATGTTTCGGGCCGAGGGGTCGGCAATGGTCATGTTGAACCCGTTGCCGGATTCAGTGCATTTGTATGTCTCTCCCGCCACCAACGCTTTGCCGGCCCCATATTGGTGTTCCCAATAGGGAGTGGTAATCTTGAACTCCCCCTTGAGTTCCGACACCGTCAGGGTATAGATGTCGCCATCTTCCTGAAATTTATATGCCTGCTGATTGGGCGTCCAGCCGTTGAATTCCCCGGCCAGATAATAGTCAGGTGAGGCTGAGGCAGTGAACGCCACAAGGGTTAGCAGACTGAATATTATGATTCGCATGTATCTTTTTTTTGCAAATTTAGTATTATTAGGGTTTAAAATTGGCATCCGGCAGCAAGCGATAAGAATGAAAGTAAATTTAAGAACATGAGCTAAAGGTTGATTTTCAGACTCATGTCCCATAATACACCCCTTAAAATCGATATTGTGAAGTAAAGCCGTAAAATTCATAAAAGACTATGGAAAAAAAATAGGAGAGGAGAAAAGTGAAAGTAACATCAATATTCCAAGCGATGAGGGAGGCTTTTTTGCCATTTACTTATAAAAAACCGGTGGCTGCCGATAAAATATTGACAAGCAGCTTTTTATAAGAATATAAAATTTACTGATGCATTTCTATCACACATCTTTTTAGTTAAAAATATATAATTTTGGGAAAATTTTTAGGTCTCAGATGACTCTCGAATCCACCCTACAAACGCATATAGCGATACTCAACTAAATACAACAATAACATGAGAACTCTGAAACTATTGCCTATGGCAATGAGTCTTCTCGCTTTTCTGGGCGGAGCCCTGACGGCTCTTGCAGCCGACATCACGGTGCACGGAAAAGTGATGGACGAGACGAAAGAACCCCTCATTGGCGCAACGGTGCTTCTGAAGGGGAATCCTAATGTCGGGACAGCAACCGACTTTGACGGAGACTTCCAGCTTACTGTTCCCCAGGGAAGTTCCCTGATTTTCTCTTATGTTGGCTATTCATCTAAGGAGGTGAAGGCTGCTCCCGAGATGGAGGTGACGCTTCAGAGCGCCTTCAACGACCTCGACGAGGTGGTAGTGATCGGCTACGGCGCTGTAAAGAGGAAAGACCTTACCACAGCCGTATCGACAATCGGTGAGGATGATTTTGAAAACCGTCCCATCGTGTCTGCCGCACAGGCCATCCAGGGCAAGGCTCCCGGTGTGGCCGTGCAGATGCCTACGGGTGCCCCTGGCGGCAGCATGACCGTGAGAGTGAGGGGTACCACATCGTTTAACGGGTCAAACGAACCCCTCTACGTGGTAGACGGAGTTCCCGTAGACAATGTCGACTTCCTCCAGCCCAACGATATCGAGAACATGCAGATACTCAAGGATGCCTCTTCGGCCGCTATCTACGGTTCGCGTGGCGCCAACGGTGTTGTGCTCATCACCACAAAACAGGGAAAGACCGGCAACGCCAAGGTGACACTCAACCTTCAGGGAGGCTTCACCAATGTGGCCAAGAAGATGGACGTGCTCAACGTAGCCCAGTATAAGGCCCTTATGGACGAGATCGGCCTCGTGCATCTCCCCGACGGCCTCAAGGATGAGACCGACTGGTTTGACGCTACCTACCGCACCGGTAACACCCAGAACTACCAGATTTCCGTAGCCCAGAGCACCGACAAGATAAGCTATTACCTTTCCGGAGGTTTCCAGCGCGACAGGGGTATCCTTCAGAGCTCCTTCTTCCAGCGTTTCAACTTCCGCGCAAATGTGGAGGGCAAGATACGCAGCTGGCTCACAGCCAACGCCAATATCATTTACTCCGACTATTCCTCCAACGGCGGAGGCGCCATGGGTACGGTGGGCAACCGCGGCGGTGTGATCCTTTCCGTAATCAACACCCCGACCTACGCTCCCATCTGGAACCCCGACAACCCCAAGCAGTACTACAACAACTTCTACGGCCTCAACATGCAGAGCCCGCTTGAAAACGAAGCGAGGCAGGCGGCCAACCGTAACCGTGAAAACCGCATCATAGCCACAGGGCAACTCCTCTTCGACATATATAAAGGACTCACATTCCAGACCAAATTCAGCCTTGACCGGCGCAACGGCTGGAACACCTCCTTCCTGGACCCCTACACCACTACCTACGGACGCGAGCAGGGCGGTCTGGGCTACGACGGCCGCAGCTACAACACCGTGCTGACATGGGACAACATCGCCAACTACAACCTCAGCTTCGGCAAGAACACCTTCGACTTCATGGTGGGTGCGTCGTGGACCAAGTCTGACTACTCCACAAGCTGGATCAACGGACAGTATTACCGCAACGGCGACATCGAAACCCTCAATGCCGCCAACAAGATAGACTGGACGGGTACGGGCTCGAGCGGCAGCCAATGGGGCATCATGTCAGTGCTCGGACGTATCACCTACAACTTCGACTCACGCTATCTTGCCACATTCAACATCCGTTACGACGGCTCCTCGAAGCTTCACCCCGACCACCGCTGGAAAGCATTCCCCTCGCTCTCCGCAGCCTGGCGCATCTCGCAAGAGAAATTTATGGAAGACATATGGTGGATCAACGACCTCAAGCTGCGTGGCGGCTGGGGTATGACCGGCAACCAGGATGGTGTAGGCGACTATGCTTACCTCCAGCGCTACAACATCAACCGCGTGGCATGGTTTGAAGACGGCAACCAGACCGCTGTGCCAACAATCTCCCAAGCCAACCTGCGCACAAAAGACCTCACGTGGGAAACCACTACCCAGACGGGTATCGGTGTAGACTTCTCCGTGCTCGGCGGACGCATCGAACTTCAGGCCGACTGGTATTATAAGAAGACCACCAATATGCTGATGTGGGTATCTCTCCCCTCGGGTTCGGCAGCAGCCAACTCAATTCAGAGAAACGAGGGCGAGATGACCAACAAGGGTTTCGAATTCGGCATCACCTCGCGCAACTTCACCGGCGAGTTCAGCTGGACCACCAACCTCAACATGTCGTTCAATAAGAACAAACTCACCAAACTCGAGCTCCAGAAGGTATACCTCGACGCCGTGACGAGCGAGGTGGTGAATGAAGCCGTGGTGCGCAACGAACCCGGCCGCTCTCTCGGCGGTTTCTACGGTTATGTGGCACAGGGTGTCGACCCGGAGACCGGTCTGATGATTTATGAAGACATCAACGGCGACGGCCGCATCAGCTCTTCCGACCGCACGTTTATCGGCGATCCGAATCCCGACTTCACTTTCGGTATGACCAACACATTCCAATATAAGGGATTTACCCTCAGCATCTTCCTTCAGGGCTCTTATGGCAACGACATCTTCAATGCCTCAAGGATGGAGATGGAAGGAATGTATGACGGCAAGAATCAGATCACGAAAGTTCTCGATCGCTGGCAGATACCCGGACAGATCACCGACGTGCCCAAAGCCAACTGGAACATAAAGAACTCAACCTATTTCGTAGAAAACGGCAGCTATCTGCGCATCAAGGACATTACCCTTTCCTACAATTTCTCCGGGAAGTGGATGCAGAAGCTCGGAATCTCACAGCTTCAGCCTTACGTGACCCTCAACAACATCGTGACCTTCACCAAATATTCCGGTATGGACCCCGAGGTGAACCAGTGGGGAGCAAGCGGCGCGGTGCAGGGAATCGACTGGGGCACATACCCCCACTGCAAGAGCTACGTGTTCGGTCTTAACATCGATTTTTAAAACACAGAAACCACAATGAAAGCTAAATATATCATAAGCGGCATGACAGCCGTGGCGTTTCTCCTCACAGGATGCGGCCTGAACTACGAACCCGTGAGCGACTACTCCGACGTAACCGAGGGCTCTATCGACGAGACGCAAGATGAGATTATCTATGCCAACAGAGCAAACGCCGAGAGTGCCTTGACGGCCCTCTACGAAGACTTCAAAGGCAATCAGAACGAGCTGCAGCTCGACTGGCTGCTCATCGGCGACGTTCACTCCGACAATGCATATGCCGGCACTACAGGTTCGGAAGTGGTAGACCCCGCCACCAACGAGCTCAACGGAACGACACTCTGTGTGAACCGTGACTGGGAATACTACATGCTCCAGGCAGCAAAGTGCACCAAATTCATCGTGGGCGTGGAGTCTGTTGGCGACGGCAGCCTCTCAAAAGACGAGGTGAACACCATGCGCGCCCAGGCAGAAATCCTACGGGCCTTCATATGGTTCAGAATGGTGAGAATGTGGGGCAACATTCCCATCGTCACCACCGTTCCCGTCGACATCACTTCCGAAAACATTCAGGAGTCGTACGAAAGCTACTTCCCCAAGCAGAACACCGAGGCCGAGGCATATGAATATATCCTCAAGGATCTTAACGATGCTCTCCTGTATGCTCCCGAAGGCGGCGCCGACAAGACCGTCTTCTCCAAAGACGTGGCACGTGCGCTTCTGGCCAAGGTTTACGCCGAGAAACCCGTGCGCGACTATTCAAAGACCATTGAGTATGTAGACCAGCTTACGGCACGCGGCTACGCCCTGATGCCAAATTATGCCGACCTCTTCGGCATCGACGGTGCAACCAAAGACGGCTTCAGCGCCACACCTCTCTACACCAACTGCAAGGAGTCGATCCTCGAGGTGCACTACCCCGTCGGCTCAGGCAACTGGGCGTCATGGATGTACGGGCGCACCCTCGAAGACTGGGACTTCTACTTCACATGGGCAAAATGGATCACACCCTCGCGCTCACTGCTCGCCGCTTTCGACTCTGAAGGCGACATCCAGCGCAAGAACCAGACCGTGGTCTACTACTCCTGCAACTGGAGCAACTACTACCCGATGGAAAACTATGCGTTCATGTATAAGGTAAGGTCGGGCTACAGCAACGTCTTCTTCCTGCGCTACGACGACCTCCTGCTTCTCAAGGCAGAAGCGATGCTCTATGGCGAGAGCCTCGACCTCAACGGCGCTGCGGCCATCATCGACCAGATCCGCTCACGCGCCGGAGTAGCCCCTCTCTCTGCACAGGAAAAAGGCAGCGTGGATGCCCTCCGCAAGGCCTATGTGCAGGAACGCCGCCTCGAACTCGCATGCGAGGGTGAACGCTGGTTCGACCTCGTCAGGCTCGACCTCGTGGAAGAGGCAATGGCCGAGGCCCAGCGCACCGACCCCGGTCGACTCCCCCTCGCCGAGCCGTATACGCAGAACTCCTACCTGCTCCCGATACCGCAGAACGTGCTCGACACTAACCCCAACGTGGTGCAGAATCCGGGATACTAATGTGCCTCATTAATGCAGGAACGGGGTGTCTCACCCCATGGTTTCAAATTTGGGTATAATTTTTGATGAGTGATTATAGTTTCATTTTGTTAGAAGTTTTTTCAAAAAATAACTCCGTTCCTGTATTTTTAATAACAAAAAGATATGTCAAAGATGAAAATAAAGAAATCTTTCCTCCATCTCTGTGCACTGGGACTCTCTGCCTTCCTGATGGCTTCGTGTGGCAACGACGACGTAGACCAGCCGGGACCTTCCACTCCCGACACTCCCTCGGAGCCCACTGAGACCCCGACTGAAAACGATGTGTGGATGCTCACCACCACGCCCACCTTATCGTTTGACCTCCAGGAGTCAAGCCTTAGCTTCAGCACCACCGACAATATGTCGCCATCAACGCTCAAGCTTCTTCCGTCCACCACATATCAGGAAATCGACGGTTTCGGCGCAGCCATCACCGGATCGACGGCATACAACCTTATGAAGATGTCGGCATCCGACCGCGCAGCTTTCCTTAAGAAGACCTTCTCTCCCACTGAGGGATACGGCTTCAGCTATGTGAGAGTGCCCATAGGTTGCAGCGACTTCTCGCTCAGCGAGTATACCTGCTGCGACCGCCAGGGCATCGAAAACTTTGCCCTCACCGGCGAGGAAACCAACTACATCATACCCGTATTGAAAGAGATCCTCGCCTACAATCCGCAGCTGAAGATAATGTCGGCTCCATGGACTGCTCCAAAATGGATGAAAGTCTCCGACCTCACTTCGCTCAAACCTTACGATTCCTGGACCGGCGGCCAGCTCAACCCCAAATACTACCAGGATTACGCCACCTACTTCGTGAAATGGATCAAAGCCTTCCAGGCTGAGGGCATCAGGATTCATGCCGTAACGCCGCAGAACGAGCCGCTCAACCGCGGCAACTCCGCATCCATGTTTATGGGATGGCAGGAACAACGCGACTTCGTGAAGTCGGCTCTGGGTCCCGCCTTCGAGGCTGAAGGCCTTCAGACCAAGATCTATGTCTTCGACCACAATTACAATTACGACGACATGGCCGACCAGAAGAGCTATCCCGTGAAGATCTACGATGATCCCGAGGCTTCCAAATATGTGGCCGGCGCCGCTTATCATAACTATGGAGGCAACATCAACGAACTTGAGACAATCCATAAGGCTTATCCCGACAAGGAGCTCCTCTTCACAGAGTCGACAGCCGGGGAATGGAACGACGGCATTAATCTCAACAGCCGTCTGCTGGCAGATATGGAAGACATAGTGCTCGGTACGGTCAACCGCTGGTGTCGCGGCTCCATCGTCTGGAACCTCATGCTCGACGCCAACCAGGGCCCCAACCGTCCCGGCGGCTGCACCAACGGATATGGTGCCGTAGACCTCGCTGCCGACTTCAAGACCATCCGCAAGAATTCCTTCTACTACATCATGGCCCATATGGCCTCTGGAGTCCAACCCGGAGCCAAGAGAATAGGCACGGCCGGCTACACCAAGGCCGGACTCACCTACGCCGCTTTCCAGAACCCCGACAACAGCTACGCCCTCGTGGCCTGCAACCACAACTCCGAGGAGCTTAAGTTTACGGTAGACGACGGCGCCCACCATTTCTACGTGACAGTCCCGGCCTCCTCAATCGTGACTTTCAAGTGGTAAAACAAACCCAATAAACAACAAAGACACCATGAAATTTTCAAGAATATTCCTCTTCTCGCTGGCCGCAGCCTCCATCTTTGCATCCTGCAAAAACGACGAGCCGGCCCCCGGCAACCCCGTAATGGAGGTGGCAGGCAATATCGGAAGCGCGTGCTTCGGCGACAGCCTCACCTTCATAGTGAAGGCCTCTGACTCGGAGGTGCCCCTCTCCACAATCCATGCCGAACTCTACTTCGGCGAGGAAATGGTGGCCGAAAGTGTAATCCGCACCAAGGTGAGCGGCGAAGACTACGAGTGTAAGCTCTACGTGCCTTATCTTGCCAATATCCCCGACGGTAAGGCCACTCTCAAGCTTATGCTTCAGAACATCCACTTCACCACCACCGAGCAGACCTTCGGCGTCGACATCAGCCACGCCGACTATCCCTACCTCACGCTCCGCGCCGAAGACGGCACGGAATACAGGATGACAAAGGGAAGCGAGCCCTATACCTATGAGGCCACCGACAACTTCCCGGCCAAGATGAACGCTCAGATCATCACTCCGGTTGTCGGAGAGCACGGCAACGAGCTCGTGTTCGGCTACGACAACAGCAACATCGTGGTGGGTGGCGAAGGCATGATACCCTTCTCCAACACGGCTCCGGGCTATACCGTGAGCTTCAACATCTACACCCTGCAGGGAGCTCCCTTCCTCAACCTCACCATCAACGGCGAGAACTTCATAGCTGATGCCGACGGCACCTCGTATGTAGACCTTACGCTGGCCAAGGGCAACACCCTCGTGCCCGAAGGATTCCCCGACTGGGATGAATGGTGGGTTAGCCCCGACTTCTTCGTAAGAAACGACGACGGCACACTGACCTTCAACGCATACCGCGGCACGTTCCGCATCATCGCCTACCCTGACGACAAGTATCTCCGCGTTGAGAAACTCGACGGCTCCAACCCCGCCACTCTCAACAGCGACGGCACCGGCGCCCTCTGGATCATCGGCGAGGGTATCGGACAGCCTTCTCTCAAGAATGAGGTGGGTTGGGTGACCGAAAACGCCATCTGCATGGCCAACACCGGCTCCAAGACCTATCAGATCACTCTCGTGGGAGGTGAGACGGTAGCCACGAAGAGCATAAACTTCAAGTTCTTCGGCGAGATGGGCTGGGGCGGCGAACTCACGGGCAACGACCTCGTCTCCGAATCCGACCTCATAGGAGTAGGCACCGGCAAGACAGAAGACGGCGGCAACGGACACGACACAGGCAATCTCTTCCTCAAAGAGGGTGTGACCCTCGAAGAGGGCGCCACCTACGTCTTTACGGTCGACCTCAATCAAGGGGTGAACGACGCCATCCTCAAAGTAGAGAAAAAATAATGGAAACAATCTAACTGCCAAAGACTCCGACTTTATAATGTCGGAGTCTTTGTGGAATATGATATTATGAAGAAATCATTGGCAATAATAGCGTTGGCTGCCGCGGCCGTCAATGCCTCAGGCGCCACTCCGACATATCTGGACGATTCGCGCCCCCTGGAAGAGAGGGTGGAAGACGCCCTCTCGAGAATGACGCTGCGCGAAAAGGTAAACCTTATCCATGCGCAGTCGAAATTCAGTGCCCCCGGTGTGCCGCGTCTCGGCATCGCCGAGCTTTGGTGCACCGACGGTCCGATGGGCGTAAGGCCCGAGGTGCTTTGGGATGAATGGGAACAGGCGGAGTGGACCAACGACTCCTGCACCGCTTTCCCATCGCTTACAGCCCTGGCGGCGACGTGGAATCCCGATATGGCAATGCTCTATGGAAAAAGCATCGGAGAGGAGGCGCGTTTCCGCAACAAGAGCGTGCTGCTAGGCCCCGGAATCAATATCTACCGCACCCCGCTCAACGGCAGGAACTTCGAATATATAGGCGAGGATCCTTATCTGGTGGCCAGTATGGTGGTGCCCTATGTGGAGGGAGTGCAGAGCAACGGCGTAGCGGCCTGTGTGAAACATTTCGCGCTCAACAACAACGAGATCAACCGCCATACCTCCAACCCGATAGTAGACGACCGCACACTCTACGAAATATATCTTCCCGGCTTCAAGGCAGCGGCCACCGAGGGCAACGCATGGTCGTTTATGGGGGGATATAACCTCTTCCGTGGCGAACACGCCAGCTACAATCCCATCCTGATGAACCAAATCCTAAAGGGAGAATGGGGATGGGACGGCGCCGTTATCTCCGACTGGGGTGCCGTGCACGACACACGCACAGCCGTGACCGGAGGTCTCGACATGGAGTTCGGCTCATGGACAAACGGCCTTACCAACGGGGCCTCGAATGCCTACGATAATTATTTCCTCGCCAACCCTTACTACGAAGGGATTATGGACGGCACTTATTCTACCGACGAACTTGACGATAAGGTGAGGCGTGTCTTGAGGCTTACCTTCCGCACCGCTATGGACCGCAACCGCCCTTGGGGCTCAATGGGAAGCGACGAGCATGTGGCCGCCTGCCTCGAGATAGGACAGGAGGGAGTGGTGCTGCTTCAGAACGAGGGTGACATCCTTCCCCTCAACCCCGAGAGGAAGATGAAGATAGCCGTTGTGGGCGAGAATGCAATCAAGGCCATGACAGTGGGCGGCGGTTCTTCCTCGCTCAAGGCCCGGTATGAAATATCTCCGCTCGATGGCATTAAGAAACGCCTCGGTGACAAGGCCGATATCGTGTATGCCCGCGGATATGTGGGCGACACCAACAATGAATACAACGGCGTGGTGGCAGGTGTTGACCTTACAGATTCACGCTCGCCTGAAGAGCTTAAGGCCGAAGCCATCAGGGCTGCTAAAGACGCCGACGTGGTGCTCTTTATAGGCGGACTCAACAAAAGCAACAATCAGGACTGCGAAGACACCGACCGCTTGACGCTCGACCTACCCTACGGGCAGAACGAGCTCATTGAGGCCCTGGCCGAGGCAAACCCAAATGTCGTGGTGGTAAACATCAGCGGCACGGGTGTGGCCATGCCTTGGAAAGACAAGGTGAAGGGCATAATGCAGGCATGGTATCTCGGTAATGAGACCGGCAACACCCTGGCATCGCTTATTTTCGGCGATGTGAACCCGAGCGGCAAACTGCCCTACACCTATTATGCCACCCTGGAGCAGTGTGGGGCGCATGCCTTGGGAGAATATCCCGGGCATCCGGGAACAGACCAACTGGGCAACGAGGTGATGGATATACCCTACAACGAGGGAATCTTCGTTGGCTACAGATTTACGGATAAGAACAACCTAACTCCCTCCTTCCCGTTTGGCCATGGACTCAGCTACACCGACTTCAGCTATGGCGAGGCGAGAGTAGGCAGGAAAGAGGGGACGAATGAAGATGTCTTTACCGTTACTGTCCCTGTCACCAACACCGGCAATAGGGTAGGGAAGGAAGTGGTGCAGCTTTACGTTGCCGACCTCGAATCCTCCCAGCCGCGTCCGGTTAAGGAGCTTAAAGGCTTCCGGAAGGTGGCTCTGGCTCCCGGCGAGACGCGAGACGTTTCGTTTGAGGTAAGCAACGCCGACCTTAGTTTCTTCGATGCGGCCACCCATTCGTGGGTCAGCGAGCCCGGCGAATTCAGTCTTCTCATAGGGTCCTCGTCGGCAGATATCCGCTCAGGAGTCAACATCACCCTGCTTCCACGTTGACAGCCCCTGTAACCATTGAAAGATACACCATCAAGCGCATAAGAAGAGCGCCCTCCTGATTCCGGAGGGCGTTCTCCTTATGCGGTCATAACCATCGTGAGATGCGGGGTCCGAACATGTCTATATCGCGTTGCGGTATACTAAGTTTCCGGCATTCCAGCTCCCACGATTTCATTGCATTCTTTAACTCCTTTATGATCGGATGGTTTCAAAGGTTAATTCTCCAATTAGTTCTGTAGAGTCAAGCCAATCAAAGTCGGCGAATACGTATAGCTTATTCATGCTTAATTCTTTTTGGAGGCGCGTTGGCGATGTTTGAGACTGAGGTCTTGAAGCAAGCGACCCTGCGGGTCGTCCTTGGCTATTAGGAGAAGGTCGTCATCCAGCTGCAGGGAGTAAAGCACTCTGGCATAAATACCTATAGAAAGCGGCCTTAATTTTTCATAAGGTCGAAAAGTGTGATGGTGTTGGTGGGAATATAAGAGTAGGAATTAGTTTTCAGTCCATCGGGAGTAATCATTGTAAGATGAAGAGCATGTCGGGTTTTGGTTATCTCTCTAAAGGTTTCAACTTTTTGTTGCAGTTCTCCGGCATACTTTTTTGTGATGGCAAATTCCGACGTGCTGTATTTCATCTCGCAGATGTTGATTACCTTGTCTCTACGGCTTATCACCATATCTATTTGGCAACCGGGTGTCTCCTCGTTTCCCTGAAAGAACCACCCTCCGGTGTCGGTCAATACCCCTGAGATGCCAAGTTTGGCTTTGATTTGCGAGAGGTGCAGAAGAGACACCTGCTCAAAGGCTATTCCACTCCAGCTCCGGCGCCGAGGATTATCGATCATGTTACGCCAAAAAGTATCATCTTTACCGTTATAGCGGGCCACGAATCTTTTGTGGAATAACATGAACAGGTCCGTCAATTGATAAATCATATCCTTTTCCTTTTTCCCGAAAAAACTGTATCTCCTAATAAAACCGCAGTCAATGAGGTTTTTAAGCGCCTTGCTCAGGAATCCGTTGTCGGTTATCCGTGCTTTTTCAACAATTTCTTTTCTTGTAGACCCCATGTTCTTTTCAGCCAAGGCAGCCAGAATACCCATGTAATAATCGGCATCCCTAAAAAGCGACTTTACGATAAATTCATATTCATTTGTGAGGGGAGCATCCTCACTGAAGAAGAGTTTGTCGACATTGGCGTCAAGGCTAAGACGGCGGTCTATCATGTTCAGATAATAAGGTACGCCACCGAAAACCATATATGTTTCCAGAATCTTTCCATCAGGCCAGTCTATACCGTTGTGGTTTAATAGGAGCTTGGACTCATACAGGTTGAATTGAGAGAGGTGGATGCGCCGCGTGATTCGGTTGAAAAGGCCACCCTTGCTACTGATAAACTTATTCGTCATCCATGAGGTTGCACTTCCGCATACAATCAGTTTTAGGCCTTTGCGCGTGGAGCCCCAGCTGTTCCAAAACCATTCAAACGCCTTCAAGAAACGTCCTGGAGGTACGTCAAACCACGGAAGCTCATCTAAAAAGACCACGATTTTCTTCTTCTTGAGACCACTCAGGAACTCCCTTAATGCGTAGAAAGCCCCCATCCAGTCTGTTATATTCCCGACTTGAAAATCAGCCCGGTTGCGAAATGCATCCGTAAAGGCTATGAGTTCCTCTTTCTGCTTGCCTTGGTAAATCCCGGTGGCATAAAAATCAAATTCACCGTCAAAGAATTCTTTTATCAGGAATGTTTTTCCGATGCGACGACGCCCGTAAACAGCAATGAGTTCAGCCTCCGGAGAATCGAAGGCGTCCCTTAATATTCCCAACTCTCTTTCTCGGCCGATTATATTCTTAATCATAGCAAATCTAAATTTTCGCAAATATACTGATTATTATCTGAATAACCAAATTTAAGGATAATAATACCGAGCGATAAGTCGATTTTATTTCGACTTATCGCTCGGTATTATTGGCTGAGAGGGGGGTCTTAGTCTCTTTCGAGGATGAAATTATTGAGGAATTTTCGGGGACTCAGAAAGAGACTACTATATCATAAGGCGACATAACGGAATTTCGCCCTGTCTTAGACTTTCTTCATTCCAAGCCGTTAGACGAGATACTCAGGAGATGGATTACCCTCTGAAACCCCCGTCCTCAGGAGAAATCATCAAAAATTCACCGCCCTGCGTTTTTAACATTCTTTATTAGATGGGTTTTTAATATTCGCTCTATAGTTTCCCTTCTACTGCATTGAGTAAATCCTGGGGATCGGTTGGGACGTCTCCCTCTACCATTTCGGATTTATATTCCTCCCATTGCAAAGGATTAGAATTCTGGGAGAAGTATTCCAACCTATCCACAGTATCTACCCTTTTACCGTTTTGTGGAATAAGTAGGAATCTTTCGGGGTGTTGAGAATCCTTTCGATAGAATTCAAATCTATCGTTTCTGCATTTGAGCGAGCCGTCTTTGTACTCTATTTCACGAATATTTACCCACTCACCGATACCATCAATTCCTGACTCTTTTAATTCTTTCAGAAAACATTGGTAAGCCTTTGTAGATTCTTTTTGAGCCGACCATAGAGCCACTAATTCATATGGTGCATCGTTTTCCATTGTATACTTCCCGTATCTCATAGCCCGGAAAGAAGGATATCTCACATAGTAATATTTCCAGTCGTACTCTCCTGCAAATACACAATTTTTAACGTAATCAAGGATAAGTGACGTAAGAAAGTTCTGATTGGATTCAAGTGTGAGCTGATTAAGAAGTTTATGAAGGAAACCTTGTGTATTGCTGAATCCTTCTGTCTTCTCTGTGGGATGGAATAGTGTGAACCACGCATTGTTTTTCAAGGCATTATCATTCCCCGAGCCAATCATTATTATACTTGAATCGTTTTTGCGTTGGGAATAGTCACCAAGTGACAACAGAGCGCAATCCACTGCATCACGTTCAAACTTTTCACTGTCAAAAAGATGGATGAATTTGCCGTAGAGATCAGTGTTCTCAAACCCAACAATCTGGGTACGTCCCGCAATCAAAGGATGGTCTTCAAGTTTGAAAAGAGCTGGGGCAAAATCAGGTTGTGCGTAGGTAAATGCCAGCTTCAGTCTCTCTTCCATAAGTTGAGACACGCTGAAATTTGGCGTGCTAATCCCGTCTAATGACATTGCTGTGTCTACATTACCCGATTGCACAATACCTTCTATCTGCCGAAGGATGGCAGGCATACGGTTGCCTGCATCGCCTTTAGGGTTATCCACTACTTCATTGGAGGAATTCTTGATAAGATTCACCACAATGCGCAATCTACGCCTAAAATCTTTTTCCGTAACTATGTCCTGTTTCTCTATCCAAAAAAGGAACGCATAGAACAAGGCTATAAAATATGTATAGCGGATTTGTACCTGAGGGAAGGATTCCACACATGTACGCATCAAATGTATATCGGAGTGGTCAAGAGTAACTACCTTATTTGGGGTATGTTCATAACAAAGGAAATCCTCAAATAAAACATCCAATGGAATTCCTATCTCAGGATTCTTTTCCGTCAAGGTTTTCTTTATTCTTACCCACCCGTCGAGTGTGGCTTCGAAATACTCAATATTGGAGGGCTTGTCTCGGTAGATTTTTTTTAGTAAATCAAAGTAGTCCAATTCTTTAAGTTCCGTTGCAGATTGGCCCAACTTATACGTGATTACATATGTAATCAAAAGGAAATAACGCATGAAGGCATAATCTATGATATTATTGGCGTCACGGTAAGGCCATAACAAGTCTGTCCATTCTGTGTCTATCTTTATTCCAATGCGCTTTGCCGTAGCATCCCCTTGTTCGGTAGTGGGATAGGAGGTTCGGATGGTTTTTAAAAATTCCGCTTTGAAATGTTCGAATTCAGTTAGGGGCTTGCCTCTCGAGTTCATTTTGATGTAAATCTCATCGGTTAAATTCATCTCCGGGATTGAGAGGAAATAAAAGTTTACTAAGTCAAGTTTTTCCCAAAGTCCTTCAATGTCTCCAAATTCCTGCTGTATCAAGTCGAGCATGGTAAGCATACCGGCTACTGTGGGATCATTTATCCAGTCCATAGGAAACCATCCCTGGTTATTAATTTGCTCGCTTAGAGGTTTTGAAAGGTCTGGGTGATAGTCCGTGAGGCGTTTCAGGAAATCCCGGGCACTATAGCGTGTGTGGTAAGTAAATCGGTTAAGATTTTCGAATTTTATTTTCTCTTTTTCTCGAGCAAACCAATGCAACAGCCAAAGTGTAGTAAGACGCTGCTGTCCGTCAAGAGGGATGAGACAGCCGTCTTCTACATGGCCGTAAATGAAATCAAGAGTTAGTTTTTTTTCTGTTCTTATGGCCTCTTGAATTGCGCCCAAAAATCTTTTGCGAGTCTTGGTGGCATGGGAATCCATGCGGCCCTGAGCATATGCCCTTTGTATTTTAGGTATGAGTACTTTATTTATGGCTAGGTTGTCGTCATTCTGTAGAAGATTCTTCAGTGTCGTTGTTCTCATTGTTGAATTTTGTTGAGGTCTTATAATAAGGTTTAATAATCTCATGTATGCTCTCCATATAATGAGAGCGATCGCTTTCTCCCCAGAAATGTAAGGTGGCATCGGTAGGAGAGTAATATTTGAAAAACACCATTTTGGTGCATATCGGGATGTATTTGCCTTCCTTGTCATACCCGATTATGATATCTCTCTTAGCGTCAAATACATAATTGCTTAACGCTGCGTTCTGCCCAGTGTCCAACAATGCAAGATTGGCGATATTATCTCGGTAGGTCTCGTCTTTGTCCACTGTATCGCCCGGGGTAAATATACGGTTTGCTTCCGTCTGCATTTCCTGAAGGCGTTTGCGAGCGTTGCTTACATTCGCACTATTCTCGAGTTCTTCTACAAAAGCATCCATTCTCGTTATAAGTTCCGAATGTTCTCCGAAAGCCCCGCTTTTGAGCAGTTTTAGGTGCGCCTTTATCCAGGTGTGAATTTTATCGTTAGTCTCCAACCCCACGCTATGTTGAGCGTGAATGTGTTCCAGACTCCAGAAACTATCTTTGTGCTTGTCGAATGGGAAACGTCTTTTTTTCTCATCCATACGTCGCTCTGTCTCCACGTTGAAGAGGAGCAAAACATTTCTTATCTTTTCGTTGTCGGCCGTGTATGACAGAACATCAAGTTCCTCCCTATCCATAAGTTCGATTGAATCCCTAATCATTTTATCAATTTCTTGAAGGAATTTATCTTTCGGAAGCGGGTCTGTGTCTTTACCGCGCCACACTTGATATAACTCACTGATTGTCTTATAGCCGGCGTTTATCAGGTACCCAATTTTATGATAGAATTCATGGTTAAGATACCATTCTCTCAAAGTAAGGTATACATGATATATTTCGGCCCATAAACGTATGAGCGGAAACTCTTCTTCTGCTTCTTTAAGTTCCTTGATTCTGTTATCAAAGTGAAAGAAGGTGTGGTATTTTTCCCGAGTGTTTTGGTCTTTACCCGATATTATATCAAGTATCAGGTCTATCCGAGTTGGATATGTCGATGGTTTTTCATTTGTAAGGAAATTCCAAAAAGAAGATTCTCGAAGGCTGTTTTCCATAGAGTCCCATTGGAGGGATATTTCCTCCTGCCTATGAGATATTTCATCCTTAGAGCTATCACGCATAAAAAGGGCTTTCACCAATTCGGAACTGGTAAGAGGTATTTTCCCGATGTTGAGTCTCTCGAACAGCGCTATACCGTCTTCCTGAGAATCTACCTCATACCAAATCACGCTGACCTGATTTTCGAAATATTCATTTAGCATGGTAAGACGCCCCGGTTTTAATTTTGTCGGATTGCCGTCGGCATCAAGCTCGAAATAGTCCCGGATGTATTCATAAGCCTGAGCAATAAAGAAAAAGTCTATGTTTTCGTTGCGCCGTTCAATTTCAATGTTTTCAAGAAACGCTCCCGACTTCTCCCTTGTTTCATAAGAGAGACTGAAAGGAGGTGTGTACACGGAACCAAATTTGCTCTGCAGATACTTATAGATGAGATAGATGGTGGTGAGGCGTTGCTGGCCGTCGATTAACTCATATTTCCCGTTTTCTCTCTTCTTCACTACGATTGGTTGCAGACAGTACGGTTTGTTACCATTTTCGTAAATATCGTTGAGGAGCAATTTAATTTCATCGTTTGTCCAACGGTAGCCGCGTTGATAGTCAGGCAATACAAACTCGCCTTCAATATCAGCCACCTTGCGTGTGGTCAATGCTATATTCTCCATTCAATTTTATTTATTGGTTATTATATTTTTTCATCTCTCTGTTTCACATCCCTTCTTCTATACAATCTAAATGGTTCACTTCTTCTTTTCCTTCTTCACGCTGAAGCCGAAGCGTCCAATCAGATCGCCAAGCGAGTAATATGCGCCGTGGCTGAACACCAGCAGGCCCGCATCCTTAAGTGAGAAAGCCCCGGTGGCGGGGTCGATCCACCGTTCGTCAGCCCGCACGTTGAGCACGTCGGCAATAAACATGTCGTGGGTGCCTAAAGGCACCACCTCCCTCACCCGACACTCTATGCTGAGAGGCGACTGGGCGATGGTAGGCGACGAAACTTTCTCACCCGGCAACGGTGTAAGACCGGTCTTCTTCCACTTGTCATACTCTGCGCCTGAGCGCACTCCTACCCAATCGGTGGCATGTGCCATCTCCACTGTGGTGAGGTTGAGCGTAAACTCCCCCCTCTTCATGAGTAGGGGATAGGAGTAGCGGGAGGGACGTATAGAAATATAGAGCATTGCCGGGTCGGAACAGATTGTGCCAGTCCATGCGATGGTAAGCATGTTCCATTCCGAGGGGTCTGCTCCCACCGTCACTATCGCCGCTGGCACCGGGTAAACCATCGTCCCGGGCCTCCATGAAATCTTTCCCATATTTCTTCCTCAGGATATTATCAATTCCAGGTATCAGTTATATTGGTTATACATTGGAAAGCTGAAAAGATCCTCCTATCCTTTTCGTAAACATTAGCTATTAGAACGCAAATTTAATAAGATAGTTTTAAAAATGGAAACATATTGAGCAAAAATCAAAAAAGGAGCTCCTGCCATATATATGCTTTCAAAAGTTAGAACACAGACTTGAAAGTAGTCATCGGGTACCTACGGTATCGCAGGTATCGTAAGGTATCACAAAGGTATCGCAGACTATCGTATGGTTTGGTAATATCATAAATTTGGACTATATTTGCTGATTAGGCGTGGCCAAAGTCAATGCTGAAAACTAAAAAGAAGAAACACTATGTTAGATTTACCCATTCTTAACTTTAAAGATCTATATCAGCTTTGGCGTTATAGCGACAGGCATCACTTCTACAATGGAGTGGCGCCCGATGATCCTTCACTTGAAGTTATGTTAAGGATTGAAAAGACTATGCAACGTCTGAAAGTGATGGGGGATGACGACAGAAGAACCCTTTGGATTAGACTGAAATCCCCGGCCAGATATCGATATGGAATTGTTGATGAGCAGAAGTTTTATTGGTGCCAATTGTCAACTGCCAAATATGAGGGGCGACACTATCTTATTTTGGACAATCCGGACGGCTGGGGGAATCGGCTTATGCTTATGAGTTGTCATAATGCATCTCGATTACGAGATGTATCAGATTACAAAGTGGACGTAATGGATGGGCTGCTTTTACTTGAAGGATACGTGAATGCATTGGTGGCTTCCATCTGTGAAAACCCAGATGTTTATAACGACTATGTAGAGAAGAATCTTCCTTATGGACTTAGAAGCGGCAGAATAAGGAGAGCTGATCTAAACCGCCTTTTGCCCGACTATAGAATATTCGAGGATGCGGTGCAGGCCGTTGATGTGTTGGACCGGCAGCAAACAATGCCTCTTTGGACAACCGAAAGAATGACTCTCAGGACCTATATGCATGTATGGCGCATAGCGTACGAAGGATATATGAACGGAAATGAATGGAGGTCCGAACAAAGAGACCTTTCAGGAATGACTGATGAGGAAGTTTTTAGAAGATACAGCTCCAAAGGTCGGGAAACGGAAGGTCTTGATCTTGATTCTGAAAAGGCTTTTGAAGACTGGGATAAAGCCAATAGTTCATTTCATAATATGGATGTAGCTTATGCCAGAATACATTTATGGCCTGTCCGCAACGGTGAATATCTGGATCAGAGGACAGATATTCCTGAAAGTTCTTGGTATTTTGCTCTCGAGTATAGTGTGAGTGGATATTCAAAGGCCATGATAAATATTTTGGATAATTTGATTAGTGCAGGTATTAACGTTGATTCTCGATCCGTTGAGAGGCTTCGTCGGATGGCTCAGGAGACCGACTTTGTAAGCATAAGTCCTTATCCAAATAAGTATCATCATACGGAAGAGGAGGGTAATGAGATTTATCTGCCCTCAAGAAAACCAAAAAGTATAATAAAGGCTGCTGAATGGTATCCTCAGCAATGCGTAGAGCCGATGGATTAAGTGCAATGGCTCTTCCCTTTTGCACATGAAAATTAGTATGTGTACACTATTTTGTACAAATATTTGTTTTGATATTATAAAATGATTAAATTTGCACAAAAGATAGATATTATGGAAGCATTATCAGTAAGGGATTATCGGAATAATCTGGCGACTTATTTTGAAAAGGCCGATGAAGGAACCCCGGTTCTTATCCGCCGGAAAAACAAGCTCTATGCCCTGACGAGCATAGGGAAAGAGGACTTGATGATAACTCCCGACCTTCAGAAACGGATTGATGAGGCACGGGAAGCCTATAGGTCAGGGAATGTGGTATCTGTAAAATCCAAAGAAGATCTGCACTCATTTCTTGATTCGCTTTAATGTATACTCTTGATTTTGACCCCAAGGTGGTAAGGGTTATGGCAAAATGGAAGAAATCCAATCCTAACCTTTTCAAGAAACTCGGTAAGATACTTGATGCAATCCAGGAGGACCCACGCAACGGAATCGGCCATCCTGAGCCGTTGGTAGGAAGAAATGGAATCACATATTCACGCCGAATTACGGCCCATGACCGAATCATTTATGATATCTACGATGAGGAAGTGCATGTGTTGGTAATTGAATTGGAGGGTCATTATGAGGACAAATAAAAAACTCGAAAGAAAACGGGTGGATAAAATATCCGACCGTTTCGACATTCGAGTGGAGATAGAACCCGTAGAATTCGACGACATGGCCAACCGCGCCCTCGACCGCCCCCAAACCTTCGGTGTAGCGTTCTAAAACAATGAAATGAGAAAAACCATGACAAAACGCAATCAGATACAGATCTTCAATGAGAAGAAAGTGCGCACCGTTTGGGACAGCGACACCGAAGAATGGTATTTCTCAGTAGTAGATACAGTAGAGATACTGACAGATAGCCCGGATCCCAAACGCTATTGGAGTGTGTTAAAAACATGCTTGAAAAAAGAAGGCGTTGAACCTACTATAATTTGTAGTACTTTGAAATTGAAAGCTGCTGACGGTAAGATGCGAATGAGGGATGTGGCTTATTTTGAAGGAGGAGACCGTTAACCAAAACGTTATCGGCGGAGACCATGGGTTGAAATGAAGAATTCGGAATTTGAGAAAGACGTGGTGAATCCCACCAGTGGGTTACGGCTTGTGCCGCTGGAGAAAGCCTCGGGTGGCACGTGTAATGCATATACGGCGCGTCTTTTTGGCAAGAAGGTTTTCGTCAAGGAGATACGGCCGGAGCTCGCCAACGATGCCAGAATGCTTGCGGCCTTCCGGAAGGAAGCAGAAATAGGGTTCCGTCTCGACCATCCTAACCTGCCGAAATATATCTTCGCAGAGGGAATACTTTCTTCCGAAAGATATATCGTGCAGGAATTCATTGACGGCCTTACACTTCCTGACTTCATCAATGAAAACCCGACATATTTCAAAAACAGGAGAAATGCAGAGAGGTTCATCCGGGAATTCATAGATGTTATCGACTACCTCCACCGCAACCAGATAGTGCATCTTGACCTTAAGCCAGAGAATATCCTTATCTCTAGAGTCGGCAACTCTCTTAAACTCGTTGACTTAGGCTTTTGTGCATCTGATTGCCATGACGGCACAAGAGGATTCACCACCGGTGAGCTTGCTCCGGAAGGAGCCGTAAATCCGAAAGAACGAGGAGCAGAGAGCGACTATTACGGTATCGGGAAAATTTTAAGCTACATCCGCTCCCACACTCCCGGCTTGTCCGGCAGAGAATTCAGAACCCTTGAGAGAGGATTGCTTCAGCCCGACCCCTCAAAACGTATATCATCGAAAGAAGAGATTGAAAAGATTTTAGAGAGAAAGGTCAGATTGGGGATAGTATGGCTTTGGGGCGGCACCGTCCTGATAATCTCAGCCATTGCTTTCCTCTTTATCGTTATGGTTGACGTTGTGGATCCCGATGACGCTACTGCCGGTGAAACGGCTGAGAACCATGAGTTACCGGTCGTTGAAGAAACCGAGACGCAGATTAACACAAAAGAGCCTATAGGTATTCGCGTCTCTGACGGAACATATAGGGAAACTCCTGATCCACTTCTGGGTGGGGAAGAAAAACTTCCTCCGCAAAACCAAGAATCGAATATCCCGTTACAAAGCGGTTTTACGTATGAATCTTACGATAAATTAAAAGCCGAGATGGAGGCAAACATAAATAAAAATTTTGCCGACTTCAACGAAATGGTTAGCTCCTTTATTAAGGAGAGGAGGTATTCGGATCGCGACTATAAGATTATCACGACATCCTATCGCGAAGCATTACATAAAACATTCGATACGGCTCCCTATAAGGCCAAATATAAAGATTTGTCGCCATCTTTGATAGATGACACGATGGCCGAGTTGATGCAAAAACTTGAAAAGAATAACCGGGGGACGGTCTATAACGAGTATATTGAGCTGTATCAGAGGTCGGCGGAAGGCTCTTCCAAATAGAGATTGTAAATTCCCGACACTTTCCCTGCCGTATATCGGCCGAGATCGACGCCCCCACGCATCACCTTGCTTACTATAAGTGGGGAATTATTGATGAAACTTGCCACGGAGATGATATCCCCATCCTGCAGACTGCCATTCTCGCTTATCACTACCTCGAATTCCGAATTGCCCAGATAGCGCAGCTTCACTTTCCTATCAGGCAGATATTCGAAAGTTACCTGTTGCCCCGGAAGCAGATCTGCCGAGACAATATCGGCCTTCTCTTCAAAGTCGGAATCGCCTCTACCCGCAACGTTACGCTTCATATCCTCATAGTTATCGAAACCACAATACTTGGCCAGGATGTCTAAAGTGGACTGCCTCGGCTCCTTTACGTCTGAAACGAAGCCAAGGATGCGCTTAAGTGTGGTTACACCTATTGTCTCATTGAGAGACTCTCGAACGCTCAAGGCAAGACGATGGCAATCTGCCGGGTAGCGGATAGGCTCTCCGTATGCCCGTTCTATTTCTGCTTTTATTGCAGCCGGTAGTGAAAACATACCACAAAAATAGGCAAAGATGAACAATATTACAAATAAAAAGCTTAATTTTGCATACTGTCTTATTTAGATTCCCCGGAGCGGCGGGGCTTAGACAAATTGTAAACGCAAGTTCTTACATTCCGGAAACTTCGCAACTTTCAAGGTCATCGGTAAGAGCGGGCGCATATTGGCGTGCATCAACAGGTGCGAACGCGGATATGACGACGTTCTGCGATGACGGGCAATGCGAAGGCCTCCGGTTGAAGAGCGTCAATATCCAAAGCGTTCGCATTTTTTTATGCCGTTGAAAACGGATAAAACGGACCATTGCGCTCCATATGAAAAGAATTAACTTTGCAGAGGGAAATTGTTCAGACAGCCGGAAACTTCGCAACTTGTTTTTGTCGTCGCCTGAGAATATTTCCCCATATTTTGCAAAACACAAAAAAAATATTAACTTTGCAATCGGATGCAAGTGGGCGTCCGTTTACATTGAGGGAAACGTCATGACAAAAGACGTTTGAATTCTTGACAAACCGGAAACTTCGCAACTTTCAGAGTCATCGTCAGGAATAGGAAGAAGTGCATCAGTAAGGCTTCGGGCCAAAGAGGGCGGAGAAATCCCTCATTACCGGAGTGTCTGCGTGGATTTATGCAAAGAGCCTATCCTTTCTGCAGGAAGGAGCGGATATCCAAGGTTTGGGATATCAAAGGCTTGAGTCATGGAATCCGCGTTTTTCATTTTTATCTATTCCGGCAATTTGGATTCGTTGCCAGTGACGACCGACCAGAATGGGCACAAATATGGCACCTCTTACTCTTGATGAAATAGAAGAGCTTAAGAGAATTAAGTCACAGAACTTGAAGATTGAGAACAAAAACAAATCTCAATCAGATGCCCTTTACACCTATAACAAGAGAGGCGAAACCTCAACCGCTGCAACGGGCAGTAAATCTTTAAAACCTGGCATTGTCGTCAATAGAATGTATGTTGGCGGTTATCTTGAGTCGAATCTGGGCCACGAAATCATCAATCTTTTCAAGGCCGACAACGGGCATCACTATCTATATCTGAACTCTTCCGGTAGTTTTGCACGCGAGCACCGCGATATCGACTACATGCTTATGGTGAAATACGCCGATAAAGACACTTTTGAGGTTACGGGGCTGGCCAAAGGTCTTGAAATTGCGCCTGGAGCCGACAGCCCTCGCCCAAGAGACATCAAACAATTAGACAACGCCATAGCCGGTGAACAGAAAGACTATATACTCTCGCAGCCAGGAGGTGGAATAAAATACGGAGGCGTTTCCATCCTCGACATATTCAATGACGCCGAGCAACAGAGTGTCTTTATTACTTACAGGGCAAATGAAGTTTTAGTCCCGAAGGGAGACATGAGGATTTTTCTTAAATATCAAAAAGACGCACTTAACAGTTTCAAGGATAAAGAAATAGTCATAGCTCTTACACAGCATAATCTGCCAAAGACATCCTTAAAAAGCTATATTTATCCTAAAAAGGAGAATCAGCCATCTTCTGATTACGAAAATATTGTTACCCACCTGATTGACAATAAAAGCCTTTGGACATCCTCCCGAGACTGGACAATCAACCCCGGAGACACGATGAAAGAGAAAGAGGTATCGCTGTTTGAGATATGCCAAATCCAAGACGACGAAAACCGATTTTCCAATGCACTGGCTTATTTCATGACTCGCCTGGAATACCGAAGTTTGTGGGTTGACTTTTTCGAAAAAGTCGGTGTTGAACTCAGTAAAGATTTTCAAGTGGAACGGGAGGCCTCAGCCAAGATAGAAGATAATGTAAAAAGCAAAACACTCCCTAACGGTGGAAGAATCGACCTGCTGATAAGCGATGATAAAAATTTGGTTATTGTCGAAAACAAGATAAAATCGGATATCAATACCGTGGAGCAAGACAGCAAGGATGGTACCACCCAGCTCGACCGATATGTAAATTATATCAATTGGAGAATCTCTAATGAAGATCCCGGGAGGAAAGGCAGTTTTTTGATTTTGTGTCCCGATTACAATCGTCCTGAATTGAGGGAGAGTGAGAAGATTTATAAAATCATCACATATGGAGACCTTTATAATTATCTTTCCGATAAACCTCAGGTAGACAAAGACAATAATTTCAGAGCTTTCAAAAACGCAATGTTGCGTCACACCTATTCTACCCACAACGGCTATCTCTACAACGAGATGCTTGAGAAATTTGAGAGAAGAATAAGTGAAATATCACTCTGAAATACAGCCTATAAACATAACCAAAATAAATATTATAAAGTATGGCAAAAAAATCAGCAATCTCAGGTGAGTACATTATCACACAAGAGGATAATGGCACCATCCGCGTTTGTCAAATCTTTGACAACGTGAAAGGCTCGCTTCGAGAAGCCTCTAAATCTGTCGGCTTTGAGTTCGATCCTAATTGGACAACCCAGCAATTCGGAAGCAAATTAGTGAAAGAATATGGAGACGGTCACACGGCTTCCGTGGGTGAATATACCATAGTAAAGCGTGAATCAGGTTCTGTTGAATCATACCGCGTGCATGGTAACTCTATCGCAGTACTTCGCAAGATAGCTGCTGAAGCCGGTCTTAAAGCCGATCAGAAGTGGAACACCCGCACTTTTGGCAGTGTACTTATCGATTTCGTCAACGGCGACTACAATCCCAATGAAGTTGCTGAAGACGAGACCAGCCTTGAAGTGCGACCCGATATGACGGTTCAGCAACTTTGGGATGCCTTTCACGAAATGTTCGGTGGCCATCTCCGAATCAAGAAAGGAAACAAACGTTATGATGAACACAATGGGACAACTGCCAGTGAACATTATGAAGTGATAGATGTCCCTCTTTCAGAAATTGGTTGTACGGAAGAGGCCAAATTCTCGCCCGAGATGACTGTAGGTGAATTTACCAAGAAAATGAAGGAAGATTGTGGATTAAGCGTTGTAGTGGCTACTTCCGATGACTGGGTCGCAGTTCTTGACGATTTCGTTCTGGATAGTGTTTCCTTCATCCCGAAAAACACCACAAAGGCCAAAATGCAGGAAATTCTTGATCGATAACACTAAAAATATAAATTATGGCAATCCAAAGAACCGCATCCGGCAAGATGGATAAGCGTACTAAAGAGTACAAGGAACTCAAAGAGCGTCTTGCCAAAGCTCGTGCCACAAAGGCCGGTGCTTCAAAAAAGACTCAATCCACACTTAAGAAAACTAAGAGTGGCAAAGTTGACAAACGCACAAAGGAAGGCAAGGCAATATGCGAACGAATGGCCAAAGCCCGTAAAGCTCAAAATTCACTCAAAAACCGCCTTAAAAGATTATTCCGATGAAAACAGCAACCAATACAATAGCTTCGTTACTTGCAGCCTGCATTTGGGCAGACGGAGAATATGCAGAAGTAGAACGCATCACTGCTGACGAAATTGCCGATGCTTTCGGGATTCCCGAAAAAGATTTCAACAAATATATGACGGCTGCAGTCGTAGAGGTTCAAAATCTCACGCCTGAAGCTGCTACGGAATACGCCGTGAAACATGCCGCTAAGGTTGACCCTGAAGAAGCCGGAGAAGTTTTCCAGGCTATAATGCAGATGCTTCTGTGCGACGGCGTCCTTACAGCTGGTGAAGTCTACAACCTTCTTGCCATGGCTGAAGCGTTGGACATTGACCGCGAAAGTGCAATCCTCATGCTCTGTGATATGGTCAAGACGGAACCCGATTTAGAAGTTTCGTTTGAGGAAGATGACAACGAATAGTATTTCATGAGATATGGCAAGTAAAGTAAGAGTTTACGGTAAAGCTCAAAACCGCACTTCTTTAGGCATTATGCATGCCTATATGGTGATGTTCCCCCATGCAACACTCGAAGACCTTCGTAAAGCTTTCCCAAATGAGCTGGCCCCGGACAACGGTACTGGCCAAATTTTTATCCTCGCAAATGAAAAAGGCACCACTGCTGACTGGGACGGATATTTTAAGGCTGATGATGAGGTCCTTACAACCGGCGACGGCAAAAAGGTTGCTGTCAACAAGATGTGGACCAAAAAATCATTTGAAAATCTGGTTCGCCATGCCGGTCAGTATGATATCGAGGTTGCGCAGTTCGATCCGGCAGAAAAAGGTTTCGGCAAGAAAGGCTCATTCGCACTTGAATATCTTAACGGATATGTACCTCCGGTCGCCGGCAGGAAGAAAGGGCTTCCCTGGTGGCTTTGGCTACTGCTGGCGCTCATAGTAGCCGGTGTAGTGGTGGCCCTCTGCCTCCCCAGAGGAGAAAAGGTTATAGAAAAGGAAGTGGTAGTGGAGAAAGAGGTTGTTGTGCGCGATACGGTCTATGTTCAGCAGATTGAAGACATTGAAAAGAATTTCAATGCTGCACAATTTGAACAAGGTAAAGCCGACCTTAACGATGACGCCAAACTGGCCCTTCACGATCTTGCAAAGGTGCTCAACCAGAACCCTGAACTGAAACTTAAAATAGAAGGTCATACTTCTTCAGAGGGTGATGATGCTACTAATCAGAAGCTTTCAGAAGCCAGGGCTCAAGCCGCTGTTGATTTCTTGGTTAATAAAGAGGGAATTGACAAATCAAGGCTTGAAGCAAAAGGTATGGGATCTTCTCAACCCATTGACCCTGACAATCTTGACGCAAATCGAAGAACCGAATTCGTTGTTATAGATGAGTAATAAAGCATATTATCAGAAGCAAATAATAGATTTACGCGCTCGTATTGCTCGCGAAAAGGAAGTAATGAAGCGTGATAATGAATCTTATGCCCGAATGATAAAAAGTGCTTCTTCTCCTTCAAGCAAAGCAACTTATCGTAAGAGTAAGATTGATAGGGCTGAATCTCACAAAAGAGAAATCGCGAGACTGCAAACTCAGATAGCGCAGGCCCAGCTAAACAAAGCTAAAGCACCTAAATAATATTAACCCGTAAAATTTATTATTATGGCAGATTTCAAAATCGATGGCCGCATGAAAGTAAAAGGCCTCAAAGACAAATTTAAAGAAACCTTCGGACTTACACTCCGCGTGTACACAACCGTTAATTGCAAGCAGCCTGCCAAAGATGATGCAACTCTTGCATCAATCCGCGCGGAAGGCGCAAAAGGCGGAGAAATCGTAGTTGGTTCAAACCGTAAGGTTGGCAGCTTTGAGAAAATGGTTGCCGATGCTTATGGTATCGGTGTGCAGGTAGCCAATGCGGCAAACACCAAACTCAGCAACGACGACGATACTCTCGCAGCTGCAGCCAAGAAATAAATTTGATTATAGTAGGGTCGTTGTTGCCTTGTCTTATACAACGACCCTTCTTTAATTCACCCTTGAGGGAGTGATAAACATCTATTTAAGTAGGTGAGATCCAAAATAACCCCTGGAGAAAAAGAGGGCAAAAAACCTAAATCATAAGGGGCGATACCGTTTAATCATCTTTTCTCTATGAGATTTATACGTAATTCATTTCTATTTGCTTTAATGATACTGGTTGTCGGATGTTCAAAAACCGGCAATCGGTCTCTTGCGGACAAATCCGAGGGGAGTATCGAGGACTATGAAATGCAGTCTGTGAATGCTGTCGAACAGGCCAGACCTACGATTATGGTAATTCCAAGCGATATCCTCATGAAACGATATGGAGCCCTTAAAACGCAAAAGATTAATGGCGTAAACACTAATATTTATGATTACAATAAATATCTGTTGGCCAACAATGATAATAAAGCCCTCCTTTCTGTAATTACTGAGAATTTTGTGGACCAAAATTATCCAGTTCAGGATTTTGAACAGACCCTCAAACAACTTCGCAATAACGAAATATTAGATGAAGCCGACGGTATAGGGAAAGATACAAAAACCATTCTTCTTACCACTGCCCAACCGGACTTGATAATAGAACTTGACTACGCTGCCAGGATGAATATGCGTGGGAATATGAATTCTACGTATAGCTACACTTTGAATGTCATAGACCCTTATACCAATAATGTTATTGCTACCTCCACACAATCTGATTTAAAAGGCGACAACGTGCTTGATGCTTTGTCAAAACCCATGAAAAATAATTTGGCTAAGATTAATCATGATATTGTTAAATCATTTAGCGAAATTAGCGAAAGAGGACGTAACATCACAGTTCGTATCAATATAGCCAAGGATTGTCCGTTTAACCTTGATAATAGATCTATCACGGGAAAAACCTACGCCGATTGGATAGTTGATTATGTCAAGACGCATACCGTAAAAGGGGCATATAAGCTTGAGCGTAACACTGCCAAAGAATTGTACTTCGTTAATTGCCGTATAAAGCTCCTTAATGATGACAATACCCAATACGGCGTTTATGACTGGGCTCGGGATATGTCCGATTCATTATATAAAAATCTCGGCGTGGAAAGCACCAACAAGGCTCAAGGTCTTGGAGAAGTAGTAATAACCATCAATGGCTTGAAATGATGAAAACCAACATCTTGTTTGCCGGCTCGTTGTTAATTATATCCTTCCTGGTGTCAAACTGCGGCAATACATCAAAGGATGGATTTAACCCCAAAGACCGAACATCGGTCAATTTAAGTGACGCCGACAAAGACCGAGCGATTGAAGAATTAAAGCAATCAACGGTAATAAATATCGATACTTTACTTTATTCCAATAACGTGAAAATGTCGGTTCTGCCTCCGCTTTCTGATAAACTGACAGATGGGCAGACGGAAATTATAGGGGTAAAGATGCTGCAAATGCTATGTGAAAACGGGATTGGGGGAATGAACAACGTTCCCGGATTCGCTTTGACGGCCACCATTACCACTTCATCCACGAAAGCCATGGCAGGTGCCCCTACGAAATTCCTTGTCGAATATGATGTCAATTATTCAGTCATCAACACTGTAACAGGTGAAGTATATGCCACCGCTGTGCAAAAAATATCCGGGGCCGGATCTTCAGAAGAACAGGCATCCAATGAAGCGATAAGGCTGATTGCCTCGAATAATGATATTGCTAAAATGCTTAGGACCGCTTCAAATAGAATCATAAGTTGGTTTAATGACAATTTAAGCACTTTTAAGGCACAAGTGTCAAAGGCTGAAGCAAACAACGATTATGCATTGGCTCTTGCATTGCTCCAGTCGGTACCGCAGCAGGCATCATCTGCATTTTCATATGCTGAAAGTCGCAGAGCTGACATTGAGACAAAACTTATGCGACAGATTGCAAATTCCGAATTAGTGGCTATGAAACAAGCCATCATCGACTCTAACAATAAGCCATCCACAGAAGTATATGCGCACTTCAGCCTGATTCCTCCTTCATCCCCTTACTACAAAGAAGCAACTGCAGCTTTAACAAAGTATGAGAAAGATGTGGAGACAAAAAGAGCGAGCGAAAACGCGCAACTACAAGCCAATCTTGAGGCAGACCGGAAGCAACAAATGGAGCTTGCCAAAATGGAAACCAGTCGTATTATGGCTAAATATACCGCTCAGGCCTCTGAGCAAGCCATTCGTCTTCATTTAAGTCAAAATTCAGCCGGAGGAGGTTTCTGGAAAAATCTTGGAGCGCGGATTATTGGAGCCATAGACGGAACAAACTGGCAATACCGCGTTAAAGATAAACCGTATACTGAAGACTTGTAACAACTTACATCTCATGAAAAATTGGGTTTGGATAATCGTAGGGATCATAGCGATTGGTGCAATTATGGACCAGTGCTCCTGTAGTCGTGAAGAAAATTCTCCAAAAGCCTATATTAATGCCGTCAATGATAATGACTTTGAAAAGGCCCATAAGATCTTAGACAATCTCTATGCAAACTACTTGCAGTATCCTGATGGTGAGACTTCTTCTCAAAAATATTGGACTGCGGCAGAATATATCTATAAAGCCGAAATGCAATGGCTACTTCCTCAACACGACACCGAAGCCGACAGACGATTAATCTACACCCTTGACGCCTTTAATCCTGTTGGATTAGAGCCTGTCGGGAACTACGCTTATGGTCTGAGTGAGCATATTAATAAATACAAGCAATTCAATGGATATTGCAGATTTGCCGAAGAATACAATAAGCTGTGTATTGAATTAATTAAAATTTCCCTTAGAAACGACAACCTTCCATTAGCGGAGCTTACCTTGAGCACAATGAAAAATTGCTATATCAAAGAAAATGAAGATAATACATATAAGTATATTCCAAATAATTCTGACAAAGAAAGAGCATTGCAATTGATTAATAACTATAAAGAAGAGAATATATGAAAGTCCCCGGATTATCTTTTTCACTTAAACGGGCAGTTGGCGTTTCTGCTGCCAAACAGAATATCGCTCGAAAAACCGGAATTCCACTTACAAAGGGAGGACTGGAACGAAAAGTAGGTCGCGCTGTAATTAATGCCGTAATCGGTAAAAAGAAAAATTAATGTCAAATTTCAAAATATAATGTTATGGCTGTAACAAAGAAACCGACTACTTCAAAGCCCGCGGCTAAAAAAACAACAGCCGCAAAACCGGTGGCTAAGAAAACCACCACGGCGGCAAAAAAGCCCACTACGGCTAAGACTGCGGCTAAAACTGCAACCGGAGAATTGTCAGTAACAGGGAACAAGAAGATTGGCACCCTTCAAAAGGAGTTTAACAAGAAATTTCCATATCTTCAATTAGGGCTGTTTTACAGCTATGCACGCCAGCAAGTCAAGAAGGGAGAATCTATCAGTCAGATTCCTGAAGACAAGACACTTGCCTCCGTAAGACGTGCAGACTCCGGTGGCGATATATCTATTTCCGGAAACAAAAAGATTAAAACCATTGAAAAAGAGTTTGATACTGTCTTTGGACTATACTGTCAAGTTTGCTACTATGACAAAGAAGGTCGAGGCTATTACACATCCGGCTCTAATGATGAAAAGACTCTTTCGGCTTTTAATTCTGAATGCGAAAAGAACGGATGCAAAAAAGGCAAATACAGATAATCCTTTTTATGGTTTGAAAGGTTAGTGTCATTCATTAACCTTTCATTTTTAACGAATTATATTTTTTCTTTAATGAAAAATAGAATACAAGAATTTAAACAAAATTTAGCCGCTGTATTCGATGATAATCTCCACACCAAGAAGTGGCATAATATTGTCGACTGGCTCATAATAGGATTGATTTTAGTCTCAACCGCTGAAATATTCATTTCTACGTTCGATATTGATCCTGAACTTAGGAAAATCTTATTGTGGGTCGATGCTTTTATTCTTGTTTTCTTCACAATAGAGGTAACACTTCGAATATGGGTTGCACCTCTTGTTAATCCTAAATATAAAGGGTGGAAAGGGCGTTTGAAATACTGTTTCTCTTTCCATGGTTTTATAGACATCGTCAGCACCTACCCCTTTTATCTACAATGGCTTATTCCTTTTCCCATTCTCTGGTTGCGTGCATTCAGGACTTTCCGCGTGATTCGCCTGTTCCGTATCTCAAGGTACATGAAATCATGGAAACTTCTTGAAAACACATTTAAAGAAAAGAAGCGGGAGTTAATCGTGTCAAGTCAATTCCTTATTGTTATTACACTTATTCTTTCTTTGATTCTATATTTTTGTGAACATGAAGCGCAACCGGAAAATTACGATAATGGCTTTTCCTCTGTATTGTGGGCATTTGGCCAATATATAGGAGATCCGGGCGGTTTTTCTGAAAATCCACCTATCACCGGATTCGGTAAGGCAATTGCCTGTATTGTAGGTCTGCTGGGCATAGCCATTGTAGCGGTCCCCGCAGGTATTCTCGGTTCTGGTTTCACTGAGGCCATCGAACACGAACGGGACGATGAAAAGCTTAAGGCAAATCAGCAAAAACTACTTAATGTTTTTGATCGAAAACTCGATAGGCCAACGGGTTTTCAGGCTGTACCGTTTTTTAAAACCATTCCTTTTATTCAAGCACGTGTAAATATGTCGGAACAGGATATTTTTGATACCGTGGGTCAGACACCCGGCTTTAGAATCATTAATACTTCTTCTACAATACCCTTAGAACAACAATCTGTTGACCAACTGGCTGTTGAACACTTCCCGGTAAACACTTCCTATGGGTGTCTTATTGACAGAGGATCCTCTGTCACAATTATTGCGTCCGGTTCTTTGGCCGATGCAGCTACCGGCATATTTTCTTTTTATGTAGCCTTATTTGGAGGATTCAATTTTATCAGTAGAGATTTGGGCCGGAAAAATCCCTATGTCTCAATGTATATTATAAATGACTATGATAATATCATTGAATCGGAGCGAGAATTCTTTCAAGACTTAAAGAAGTTATTAAACCGTGAAAATGCTTGGAGTTTTGATATTTTAGCTTCAAGTGGGGCATTGGAAAATGCCTTCGATACGGAATTCCATTTTGGCATTGGAAATGCCAAAGGGGATGAGTCGTTTGGAGGAGATAATATTTTCGTTAAGGATATTACGAAATATAAAAACTTCTATGATCATTTTTCCAAAATCATGAAAGATAAATTTGGCATTGGAACCGATAATGGGAAGTATCATTCTTACGCCAATCCAAAGATGTGGCCACGAATCATAGAAATGGAAAAAGATGTAAATTCAGTAATGTTGAGAGTTGCATGGAGTGTTATGCTGTGGAACGACAAACGTTTACTCATTGCCCGGACAATAGCTGAATGCATCAATAAGTATATTTTGGGAAAGGCAGATGTTGACGTGCCTGAATCGCTCAAGATTAAGGGCCTGGGTTTTAAAGGATATGATATCCCTAATTATAAATTATGAATGTATTGATTAGTGGGTTCGAGCCTTTTGGAAATCGAGAGGTCAATAATTCGTGGGAAGTGGCAAAACGATTTGAGGCATCCAATGAAATAGATGTTTGCCGTGTTCCCGTGAGTTTCAGAAAATCCCATGATGTAATTATTGATGCCTTGAGGCGTAAAGAATATGATTTGGTGATATTGCTGGGTGAGACTGCGTTTACCAAAGACTATGTCCGTCTTGAAAGACTCGCCATAAACTACAAGGACTCTACCAAGCCTGACAATGATGGGTATATCGCCTGTGATGAAGAACTTGTTAGAAATGCCCCTAAAGCGTATTTTTCCACGCTCCCCATAAAAAGGTTAACGGCTTACTTAAAGGAATTGGGACACAAGGTAAAAATCACCAATTCGGCGGGCACATTCGTTTGTAATAGTTTATATTATCATGTGCTACGATATCTTGAAGGAAACGGAAGTGACACGGCGGCTCTCTTTCTCCATCTCCCTGTTGAAACCGAAGTCGTTTCAATGAAGGAGATGGAAGACACGCTCGCGGCAATTCTTTCTTATTTTAATAAAAGTCCTTTTTAACTTTCCTGTAGTGTTTTCATTAAACCTATGAGATAAAGCCTGTGAGATAAGGAACGAGGAGTCACGGCTCCTTTTATGTGACTGAGAGTTTTGACGGGTGTTTTGGGTAATTGAACCGTAATAATGACAGGGGCGTTTAATATTTGATCGGGATACCCAATATCCGGAATCGATAAAATGACCAACTTAAATTTTTAATTACTATGAAAACAACAACAGATCTGCGTTTTGGCGAAGTGTTTCGCCTTACCGACCAAATTAATTATTCAGGCGACAAAGTGGAATTCCTGAATGTAATGAATACTCCCAACGGCGGGGTAGGCCTTATGGCGCTCGAGACAGGACAGAAACTTGACAGTCATGTGGCACCTGCCGAGCTCTTTGTGCTCGTGCTCGAGGGAGAAATTGTATTCAACGTAGACGACAAGGCAAACGTGATGAAGGAAGGCGACATCATGATGCTCGGCGAAGGTGTGCGCCACTCCGTAGAATGCGTCAGGAATGCCAAGGTCCTGCTCTGCAAGTCGCGTCCGTAGGCAGTGAAGATATACCAAAAATGAAACCGTGACATAGGCCACGGTTTCATTATTATACCCCTGAGATGCTGTGATTTTGGAAAGCTGTAAGGGGAAGATGATTTACAGCTTTATACGGTCATTGCACGGCGAGCTAAGGACATATCTTATTTTTTGCAAATTCACTTTTTAATCGTAAATTTGCAAAAACATTACAGTCATGATTAAAAGGAGTCTTGAACCAGGCAACTCTCCAGACATTTCCCATTCACAACCGACAGTAATATTTGATCTTGACGGAACTCTGCTCCATTATAAGATGCATTGCTTTAAGGTATTAATCGGCTTGCTTTGCCTCATCCCCATTGCCGCCGGGGCCCAAAGTAGGGAGGCGGGAGGTGAGCCGGTCAGAATTAGCGTGGAGGATAAGATTCATGGGTTTGGCAAAAACTATGACCCCGACATCTATTCCCCGAAGTCGGCTGTATTCAGCAAAGACGGCAAAAAGATTTATGTCAACTCCCTCGAGGGAGGCAAGACCGTGGTTTATGATTCCAGCACCCGCGAGAAGCTCAAAACCATATCCCATACCTTCAACAGCGGACAGGGAGACCTCTGGCTGGAGCCGTCTGAATTTTATTCATTCACCCATTATCCCGAGGGGCGTTCCCGGTCGTTTATGGGGAAACCCGTGGAGGGAGCGCTTTCCAAAGACGGACGGTATCTGTTTGTTTCCTATTATCGGCGCACCTTCGACATCAATGCCCAGGATCCCTCCGCCATCGCCGTGATCGACACGGCCACCGACGAGATTGTGCTCATGATCGAGACGGGGCCGTTACCCAAGATGGTCAAGGTGTCAAACGACGGAAAGCTGCTGGCCGTAACGCATTGGGGAGACAATACAGTGGGATTGATTGACATCTCTGACAAGAATCCCAAAAACTGGCGTTATCTCTCCTCAATACCTATCGGCAGGAAACTGAATCTAAACTTCAGCCTCGACACGCCGGTAAACCGGGACGCCAACAGCGGGTTCCTTCTACGCGGCACGGCCTTTCTTCCCGGCGACTCAATTTTGCTGGTGGGAGGGATGGCGGGACCGCTGGCGGTGATCGATGTCAGGAAACGCAAATGGTTGGGCGGTTTCAGCTCGCTCCATGGGGTAAGGCATCTGACAGCGAAGGGAGGCAGGATATACATGAGCCGAAACTCGGCCGGAGAGCTGGTTATGGTGCCTGTTGATTCCGTAGTAAAGGCTATAGGGAGGGGAACCGCCGGCACCGGCAATTACACGGTCAACGGAATCGAGCGTGTCAAGGTAGGGGCAGGCGCACGCACCCTTCAGGTTTCACCTTCGGGAAGATTTGTATTCATCGCCTGCAACAACTCCTCTGAAATCGTGGTGGTTGACGCGGAAGAGAAGAAAGTTATAAACCGCATCGCTGCCGACTCTTATCCTGTGGGACTCGACATCTCGCCCGACGGGTTGCAGCTTGTAAGCACCTCGCAGGGCCACAACGGGATTGGGGGTAACGCCGTGAATTTCTTCAGGTTGGAATACGCCATTCCCGAAGTCCCGATCAATGACGAGGCAGCGATTGAAGACGGGCCTGCAGTTCCGGCAGACACGACGGCCCTCACCTCGGCGCCTGACAGCGAGGCGCGCGCCACTGACGACGCGCAAGCCGGAGGCAACGCATCGACGCCCATCCTGGCTATAGGTATCGGCATCCTGCTCCTTGGGATAATCCTTTTCGCCGTCAGGCTGCTGCGCCACCGGAGGCAGGAAGACAAGTGAACTAACCGTCAGGAGGTCAAGAGGCGGTAGACGATGACGGCGTTGTTGTGCTGCTCGTCGTGGGATGAATACAGGAGGGTGACTGTCGGTTTGGTCTCGAGCAGGCTTCGCAGGGATGCGAACGAGGGGTTGGCCTTCAGCTCGGCTGAATATTTCTGCTCGAAACCGCTCCAGCGGTTCTGAGGGTCGGCGTGAAACCATTCCCGCAGCTCAGTGGAGGGTGCGATGTCCTTATCCCAGAGGTCGTAATGGAAAGTCTCGTGGCTGAGGCCTCGCGGCCAGAGCCGGTCAATGTAGACGCGGAAACCGTCGTCGGGCGATTCAGCGTCATATGCCCTTTTAAGTTTATACGTCGTCATCTCGTCTAAGATTTAATCGTTGGAGTTACATTCTGAAAACGCCAACCTCCACCCGTTGGTTTAAGGGCAAACGCTGACATTTACCCCTCTTTCCGGAATAAGACATCAGACAAATGTCAAAAATTTTCAATCCGGAGGCCAAAAATAATTATTTAAATATTTATTCTTTTGTCGGTTTTATAAAAAAACATTAATTTTGCACGTTGGAATAAAATGCACGAAGAGTCTATTAAGGAATTTTACAGAAAACAAAAATAAATTTATTCACTATATTAATCTAATTATTAATGAAAAAGTTACTTTACGCAATTCCTGTTTTAGGGATGTTGATCAGCTCCTGTGCAAGCGATGAGCCTGTCAAAGGGAACGGCAGCCCGGCAGATGTACAGGTTACAAATTACCTGACTGTCAACATCGTGCCCACCCTTTCCCCCGGAACCAGAGCCTACGTCGACGGTGACAACACAGACAACGACAAGCAGGGCAACTACGAAGATGGTACGGACTCAGAAAACCAGGTAAACTCCATCCGCTTCTTCTTCTTTGACGGCGAAGGTAACGGTGCTCCCGTGAGTGTCGTGACAGAAGGCGACCAGAACAAGAGCGTTTCCTACATCGACTGGATCCACTATGACAGCGAGCTCGGTGCAGGCGACGAGGACATCACCGTAGAGGCTACCGTTACAGCCACGCTCGGCCTTACAATTCCCGACAATGTGGATACTCCGGAAAAACTGATTGCAGTCATCAATCCTTCACCGAATGTAACCGGTCTTACCGGTACAGGCACTTATGGCCCGACCATCGGGGAGGTGCAGAACGCACTTGCAAATTATGAAGCCGGCCTCACCGACCACAACTTCGTAATGAGCAACTCCGTATACGTCAACACGGCAAGCACTTCTACGGACCCGACGGTGAATTACACCAGCCTCGTACCGGCCGACGGTTCGGCTTCCTATTTCCAGAACAGCATTGAGGCCGCACAGGCCAACCCCGTCACCGTATACGTTGAGCGCGTTGTAGCCCGTCTCGACCTTAAGATTGGCATTCCGAATCCGGAAAACGGCTACTATCCTGTTTTGAAGAAAGTGGATGGCGGCCAGGATATGCAGGTGGAAATCGACTTGGACGGAGACGGTGTGGGAGAAAAAATCTACGTCAAGTTCCTCGGCTGGAACGTGACCACCACCCCCGACAAGTCTTACCTCGTAAAGAAGGTTAACCCGAACTGGACCTCCGCCCTATTATTCGGCGCTACTTCAAACTGGCTATGGAACAGCATGGACTTCCACCGCAGCTTCTGGGCCATTAACCCCGAAACCTTCAACTACCAGTATGGCAACTTCGGTCTTGAGGATGACAAGGACGTTGAGGGCAACTTCCAGCCCGCACAGGCCAACCCGATGCCGACAGACGGTGCATTTGCTTCAACCTACATGCTTGAAAACGCATCTCCCTACGATGAAACTCCTCTGAACCCCTCACACCCCACCCAGGTGATCCTTGCCGCACAGCTCGTCACCGAGAACGGCACACCGGTTCGTCTTGCTGAATGGGGTTACAACAAGTACACCCAGGATGGTCTTCTCGCCTACCTCGTTAATAACATCATCTCCAAGGGTAATTTCTGGAAGCAGAACGGCGATAACAGCTATGTCCAGCTCGATGACGAAGACCTTACTTATATCTCCGCCGCTCAGAGATTCCCCGGCGAGACCCTCCCCGAAAATGTTGAAAGCTACTACTCATACGTAGTTGTGAAAACCACCAACCCCGCAACCAAGTGGTTCCAGTGGAACGGCGTAGGCGAGGAGCCCACTACGGAGACCCTCACGGAGGTTACAGATTCCGACATCAACCAATATATCCTCAACAACGTAGGCTACACGATGATGTGGAATAACGGTTACACTTACTATTACTTCGACGTTAAACACCTCGGCGAGGAGAATTCTCCCGCATTCTACGGTGTCGTCCGCAACCACGTATACCAGTCCACAGTGACCAGCCTCTATGGTTTCGGTACTCCCGTATGCGACCCGAGAGAGATCATCATTCCGGAGGCTCCGAAGTATGAGGAGGTAATCCTCACGGCTGAAATCAAGATTCTTCAGTGGAGGGTTGTAAGCTCAAACTACACACTCGAGTGGAGATAAAGAAATCCTGAATTCATACTCCGTGAGTATGACAAACCTATGATTCCGAATCCCGGCGGCGTGTCGGCGCGACACGCTTGCCGGGGCTCTCGGAATAAAAGAAACTGACTCTTACAAACATAAGGATCAAACACCCAACCACACGATGAAAAGCAAAATATCACTGAAATACGCATGCCTTGCCTTGATTAGCGCGGCCTCCGCCCTTTTTACCTCCTGCGATGATTTTATCATGGAGAAGGAAGGCGATTGCGCAGTGAAATACAGAGTGAAATTCGTCTACGACATGAATTTAAAGTGGGCCGACGCATTCTCCTCGGAGGTCAACTCGGTCAATCTCTATGCTTTTGACTCCGACGGGGTGTTTTACAAAGAATTTACCGCAAGCGGCGAAGCGCTTGCCAATCCCGATTTTTATATCGAGCTTGACCTCCCCGCGGGCGATTATGAGCTCGTGGCATGGTGCGGACTGGTAAACCCCGGCGCACCGGAAGAGTCCTTTACGGTAACGACGCCCCAGGCCGGCGTAACCCGGCTCGACGACTTCATCTGCAGCCTCAACACCACTGCTGTCAGGAGCGGCGAAACGGGTCCGGTTTCCGACGAAAGGCTCTACTTCCTCTATCACGGCAATTTGGCCGTGAATCTCCCCGACACCCAGGATGGGGAGACCTACTACTATACGATGCCTCTTGTAAAAGACACCAACCATATAAGGATAATTTTGCAGGAACTGGCTTCCGACGAGGATATGATACCGTCGGATTACGATATCAGCATCGAGGCCGCCAACGGCCTGATGGCTTACAACAACGACCTCCTTCCCTCTCCCGTCATTACCTACCGCCCGTGGGCACAGGTGCAGGACGAAGTGGGCGTGGGACGTGTCGACGTGGCTAACGGCGAGATAAAATATGTGAAGGGTATCATTGCCGACCTCAGCGTGGCCCGTATCATGGCCTCGCAGACCGACTCCTTCAACCTCGTGGTGAGAAAAGCTGACTCCCAGGAGCTCATAGCAAGCGTCCCCATAATAAAATATGCCCTGCTCGCCAAGAAATATTATGAGCTCGCCTACAACCATAAGATGACAGACCAGGAACTTCTCGACCGGGAGGATGAATACGTAATGACCTTCTTCCTCGAGAAAGGGAAATGGATTGATGCCTATGTCGACATCCTCCAGTGGAGAATAATTTCGGAAGATTACGAAATCGGCGACAAGAAATAAGGACGAGAAAGAGGAATAAGATGGCAAGACTTGTCTGCAGAATACTGGCCTCCCTGTGCATGATCCTTCTGTTCGGATCATGCGTGATGGAGTATGCTCCCGACATGGAGGATACAGACTATGCCGAAATCAGCAGCAACAATGTGACACTTCTGCTCAACATCAAGCCCCTCGCGGCCTCATCCTCATCCTCCGTAGTAAATCCCACTGAGAAGATAAAGACGCTGCGCGTCATAATCATAGGAAAGGGAGAAAACGAATCGCTACCCGACACGATCGAATGCAACCGGCTGTTCGACATACCGGAGCCCGTGGCCAAAGACTTCTCATATATCGTTCGCTGGAACTCCAACTCCGGACACAAGGACATCTTCGTGATAGCGAATGAAGGCAGCGTCGACGACGGGCTGACGACCCTGCTCGAAGGTTTTGAGGAAAATGAACTGACCAGCGATTTCATGAGACGGGTAAACGACTATTATTTCACTCCCCAATATACTGCCGACGATAAAAACAACATATTCCTCCCCTATACCTTCAGCCAGCAGGACATCGTGCCAAAGGCGGGGGTTGTAAACACCGTGAACGCCTGGCTGATACCCGTGGCCACGAAATTCGTATTCAATTTCGTCAACTACAGGCCTGCCGCGATGAAGGTGAACGAGATTTCAATGAAGTATGCCAACAAGGCCAACTACCTTCTTGCCCATCCGGGACCCGATGAGCTCGAAAAGGAATACAACGGGAAGATGATGGGTTGGGCCGACTGGCTTGCCGAGATTTCGAACAACTCGTGGCTTTATCCCGATTTCGGACCCAACCAGGATTACAACGACGAGGTGGGCTGGATAGTAGACTACGAGCTGCCGAATCCTACCGATAAAGCCAAATACACATTCTTCAACACAAATGTGGCAGGCGAGGTTTTCAAGGTGGACGCCGGCACAACCACAGAAAAAGACGGAGTGGAGACCACCGACCCGGGCAGGCGTTCCACGCCCGTCTATTACCTGCCGGAGAGCGCCAATTTCGAACTCCTCGGTGCGGACCAGTCGGGACAGACCACACCCGGCGGCGACGGCCAGGACGAGGAGCCTGCGGAACAGAGATTTTATCTTACGATGCGTTTTGAAGACACGGCCGCAGCGGCCTCCACTCCCCCCGTCTTCGAAGACGTTGCAATCCCCAATCTCAAGGCTCTCTTCAGAAACACGTACGTGATAATAAACGTCACGATGTCGGAAGGCGACATAGAACTTTATGCCGAAATAGCTGATTGGAACCACAAGACAGCCAACGGATGGGTAAACGAAGGCAACGCTCCTTCCAACAATCCCTTCACAATCAGAAAGAAATGGTAAGAAACCAACCATATATACTCACTCTAATCCTCCTTCTGGGACTCATGGCCTCATGCTCTCGGAGCGACAACGAGGACTCCCCCCTGCCCGAGACGGCAGAGGACGGCCTCTTTGCAGGGTGTGAGAATATGAGGTTAGCGGCCGGAATCGAACTGAGCGACCCCGAGACCGACAACTACGCTCCCATCGTGATTAATAAATTCACGGAGGGAGACCTCCTCTATTTCTCTCAGATGCCCCAGGGTGGCAACCCGAATTTCAAGGATTGGACCGAAGACATTGACAACTACCTCTACGTGTACAAATACAGTCCCAACCTCAATGCCACCTGGACCGAAGGCTACAATTTCAAGGTGAACGAAGGGCGCCTCGGATTCAACTGGGACAACGTGATAGCCGTAGGGGCCAACGGTAACGCCTTCAAGTTTTTCGGTTTCCATTTCCCCGTAGGGCAGCAGCCCGTCTGGAAAGTGCAGACCGACCAGACCGGCACGGAAGATCCCTATGACAGGAGCAACTTCATGAAGTCTGACATACTCGGCGCCTACCACTCCACGTCGGCAATCTTCACGAGGATGCGTTTCCGCCTCTTCCACCTGATGACCTACCTGATGGTGAAGATCTACGTTCCCGTCTACGACGGCACGGCCGACGACTACAACAACCAGAGCTTTTCCGGCTTCAACGAGGGCGCGCTCAAGGGAGCGTACGTGATGAACGCCTTCACCGACTTCAAGATAGAATGGGCCGCCGCAAAAAGCTCCGACTCCGAGGCTCCTCTGGTGCAGCCCGACGAATCCAAGGGCCGATACAACATCAGGATGTATCGCCACGACATCGACGAGGACGCTACGCAGGAGATTGACGTGAAGCCCTATTACAACGAAAACGTAGAGGGCATAACCGGCAACAAGGACACTGTGCGCACCTATCTCTTCAGCGTCCTCATCCCGCCCCAGAACTTCCCGGGCGACTTCCTTTGCTTCGCCCTCCAGAGCCCCGGCGGCGACACGAAATATTATTACTTCAAGTCGGAGCAGATTGTGGGAGCCGACGGAAACAGCTACGGCCTCACGCAGGGAACGCTGCAGGAGCTCACGCTCTATCTCCCCAGAAAGACAAACCAGACCGTGCTGGTGGGTGCCAAGATACTGCCGTGGAAGAACGCGGAGACCGATATGACCGTAAACAAGCAGACCAATGATTAGACACACCGGCATACTAAAGTTGATGGCAGCGGCGGCATGCATCCTCGGGGTGCAGGGCTGCACTGACGACGTGGCTCCCGAACAGGATTACACTCCTGAAATCAAGGTTGCTGCCCGTATCGCCACCCATGTGGCCACCAGGGGCTACCAGGAGCAGGGGCCGGTGACCGAGGGGAAATACTTTCTGTCGTATCCGCAGAACAACCAGGCCAGAAATTACACCGTGGCCATAGTAGACTTCGACCTCATGGGAGCGGAGACTCCCGGACTCGGAATTGTACACACCCTTGCGGGCAACGAGCTCAAATGGAGCGATATCGGGGGGTCTCCCGTCACTTTCTACCTTGACAACGTGAGCCAGACTTTCGGCACCGACACACTGGTGACACTCTCCCCGGCCACCAATCCTTACGTGGCGGGAGTATTCGACTCCACCGGAGGCACCAACGACCTCCTGTGGGGCGAGAAGGCCGTAAACAGCGGCACCCCGAGCATCGGGTTCGACCTCCATCACTACATGTCGCGGGTAAAGGTGCAGGTAGAGGTGGTGCATGAAGACAACTCCGTAGAAGACATCACGCTCGCCGGAGCCAAGGTAAGGATTACCAACCTCTACCCGAAGACAGTCGCCTACAACCGCAGCACAGGCGCCCTGACCCTCGACGAGGAGGACGCCTCGGGCATCACAATCGTAGACCCCACCCTTCCCGGATACGACTGGGCAGACACCGACGAGAGCAACCCCGACAGGACAATGTACCTCTCACCGGACATCGTGCTGCCCCCGCAGGCGCTGGCTGAGGATGCCTCACGCTCGCAACTGGAGATAGAGCTGGCCAACGGCGACGTGTATACCGGCATCCTGCCTCACGCAATGATGATAGCCAACAGCACCGACAACTCTCTCAATTATCCCGTGACGCTGGCGTTTTTGAAGGAATACATCCTTACGATCCATACAGTGATAACGGAAGAGCCGCCGGAACTGGCCTTCATGCCCGTGTGGGTGACAGATTGGGTTGACAAGGGAGAGTTTACTCTCGAGGCCCACCAGTCGGGTATCTACACCGCGGCGGAATTCATAAAACTGACGGAATACTATTCAAAAAACAACGAATATCAGCTCGTAAGATACGGCTATCTCGAAACTCCCGAGGGAGAGACCCAAAAGAAATGGCTCTTTAACTTCTTCAGCAGCGTCGTGCTCAACTTCAATTCAATCTACAACACGATGCACCCGGGCGTGGAGGTGCCCGACAAGGGCGTCACCAAAGACTTCTCGTTCCAGTTCAACAACTACGCCGAGTACGTAACCAACGGCAACGACGAAGAGATGGTGAAGGTGACTCCCGACGAGCTATACAGAATCGTGACCGGCACACTCGACTGGAACGGACTAACAAGATAGGAATGGCGAAGAAAAATATAATATGGCTCCTGGCTGTGCTGCTTCTGCAGCTCACATCGTGCATCTCCAACGACATGACCGACGGGGACGTCATGGAGTCTGGTATGCCCCGGCCTCTGGCTGTGGCAGCCCGCATAGAAGGGACGGTAGCAACCCGAGCCGCCACCAACGCCACAACCGGCACAGACGACCGGTGGTCTTATGTGGATTTCACCATCGACGACGCCATGGGCTTCTTCGCCTCCGGAGGAAACCTTACCGGAGGGAACTACGGCGAGGCGCCGTTTATCAACCAGAAGCTGATTTACACCGGAGGCACCGGCGGCAACAACTTCCGCGACCCGAACAACACCCAGTTCAGCCCCACACACATGAACGGGAATGAAATCTACATGTATTATCCCTATACCCCGACAATCGACGGGGAATTCGGTTTTGAACTGCGCACGAACACGAACCACAACGGCGAGCATCTCGACACAGCGAGATGCATCGACTTCCTTTCCACCAGGCATCTGGACGTGATGGGGGAGGGAGTGGGCTCTTCGGCCGCCCTTTACGGGGAATTCCAGCATACGTTTGCAGAGCTGATAATCATGAGGGGCGAGGGATTCGACAAGCCCAAAAAGCCTGCCGACAACGTGAACGAATGGCAGATAAAGGCCGTGCTCAACACCCCGATAACGGGCATCAAGGCCGTGGTGACCACCGACGACGGATGGAAATGCACTCCCGAACTTGTCTACGATTCCGTAACCTACACCGACCGTGCGAAGGCCATGGAATGGGATGCATGGCTGGGGTCAAATTTCTACAAGACACAACAGGACACAATAGGCCAGAACGCCTGGTATATAATAGTGCCTACCATAGGCTGCCAGGCCAAGGACGTGGCCCAGCGCCCGGGTGTGAGGACAAGGGTGGAATACATCGAGCTATATGACAATGACGGCAACCTTCAGAGGGTTTCCTCACTCCTGCTGAGCAACGGCAACTCGAAATATGTCGACGGCGGATGGCGATACCCCATGGAGATAGAGATGAGGGAACTCGTGCCGACCGCCAACCCCTGCGGCATCGTGCCCTGGAAACCCAACGTCGACCTTACCGACGAGCGTAAGAGGGGTATAAACGACGAGTCGGAGTTTGCCGCATGGCTCCAGGCCTACAACACGTATCTCGACGACCCCAACGACCAGAACACCAACACGCTGCTCAAATACGGCGACCTCTACATCGACAACGACTACAACAAGTCGTGGCATTTCTACGTGTTGAGAGACCTTGACCTCTCCACCTACGAGGCCGGCACGCCGATAGTGCCCGTGCTTCAGGATATTCTTGACGGGCAAAGTGCCGTCTACACCAACGGAAGGCCTCAAAGCCACAAGATAACCGGACTCAAGACCACTCTTGTGGGGAACCTGACGGGCGATAACGCCATAGTGCAGAACTTCACGTTCGAAAACCCCGACGTAAACTACGGCGACAACAATACCGCCCCTGTAGGGATCATCGCCAACTACATGGACAACAAGGCTACCGTAAAAGACTGCCGGATCAACAACGGCAATCTCTACAATCCCGACGGCCCGGCAGGAATGGTGGCGGGGTCGGTAACCTCCGAATGCACCGTGGAGGGATGCGTACTCTACGGCTTCCTGATATCCTCCGGAACCTACGACAACATCGTGGGCACGGCACCGGCGGGCTATAATAGTGTGGGCAACAACGCCAACAACGTTACAAACCAGAACTGACAATGCTAAAGACTCTGCGATATATATCGGCGGCAATCGCAATACTCCTTCTGGCCGGCTGCAGCGACGACGACCTGCTCCGGACAGACAGGGACGATACTGACGGCGAACTCCCGATAGAGTTCAGTTTCGAATGGCCGGGAATCACCGAAACCAGAGGGTTTGACGACGCAACGGTGAAAACGAAGTTTACCGACGGCGACGTAATCCATGTGGTGGGTACGTTCAAGACGAGCGCCCTCCAGACCGACGGCTCCTACAAAGACGGGACCACGGCAAGATACGGAGCCCTCAAATACAATGGCAAGACCCGCCAGTGGGAGCCCGTAGCGGGCAACAAGCTCACATGGCCCTCCATCTCGACCGAAGGCAAGTTTTATGCCTATTACCTCAGCTCCACCAGCGGCATGTTCACGTCTTACGACAGCCCGGTGACGGTGTCGCTGTCGGATGTGACACCCGAGTCTGACCCCCTCATGGCTCCCGAGACCGCCTACATGCAGTACGGGCATGCCGTAAAACTTCAGTTCGAGCATCTCTGCACCTACCTTACCCTTGTGGATCTCGAGCCGATGGTTGCCACCAACTACTTCTTCTATGCCCCGATCGTGGGTACGGAAGACGGCGGCTCCAAGCCTTTCAACAACGCTTTCTCGCTCACTCTTGTGGAGAACACCGACAGCGACGACCCGGATCTTCTGGGCACTCCCCAGCTCAAATTCAATTTCACCCAGGTGGAAAATGCCCAGTATGACAACCGGATTTTCATCTCGGGCCGAGCAACCTCCGGAGATGAGGAAGACGAGGAGGGTGAGATGAGGACCGTGACGAAAGTAGGCTACTTCCTCGAGCCGGGAACCTACAACACCTTCAAGGTGGAATATTCGGCCATAGCGCCCCAGACGTATGAATACCTGAGCTACAACTACTCCGACATACCCCCGGCTGTAGAAGGTGTGGAGTATGAGAACATACCCCCTGACCTCGAGGCCGGACGCACATACACACTGACGGTGACGAAGTCGCCGGGCATCACCATCGTGTCGCCACCCTCCGGAGAGGGATGGGACGAGGAGACAACCCCGGCCGACGTGAATGTAAGAGACTTCCTCGATGCCGTAAGAAACAGCAGGGGCTACACCAACCAGCACGGAACGGAGATTCTCGAGGCCGTGCCCGGAGGCACCAGGCTCCTCACCAACGTCGACTTCGGCAACTATAACTACGAGGATTTCTCCACCGAACTGGGATTTATGCCCGACGTGCTTCAGGGCCAGACCTTCGACGGCGATTATCACTATATCAAGAATCTGGGGTGCCCGCTCTTCAGATACAACTACGGGACGATAACCAACCTCGGAGTTGAAAACGTGAACTTTACGGCCGTCTCGCAGGAATACTCCTACGGCAATGTGGAAAGAGACGAGGACCGAAGCCGCCACGGAGCCGTCTGCATGTGGAACCGTCCTGAAGGAACCATCAACAACGTGAGGGTGTCCGACGTCACGATGAACATAGAGGTTGTCTACACCAACGACAGTGACGACGGCGGCGAAGTGCACAACATCGGAGGCATCACGGGCTCCAACACCGGAAGGCTCATCTCCATCGCAATGGGCGGAACCTTCAACATCACGGTGGGGGGCTCCGACGTGCAGAACGCCGAGGTGCTTATCGGAGGCGTTTGCGGCCAGAATGCGGGCGAAGGCAGAATCAACGACATCTCGATGCTCGACGATGATTTCGCCATGAACATAACCAACAACTGTACCGGCAACCTCGGGTCTTACTCCGTGGGAGGAATTGTGGGGGCATCGTCGGGATACATATCCGGCGTAATACTGTCTGACGTGGCCATCAAGGCCGCGAGAAGCAGCGGCGTGGTGTCAAACATCGGGGGTATGGCCGGAAAACTTGACGTTTCCGAAAACTCCACGGCATATATGACCTCGTGCATTCTCAGCGGTTCGATCGAGGCAGGCAACACCAAGGCCTACGACTATATCCGCGGACAGGCATATACGGGAGGTATGGCCGGATACGACAACAACGTTCCCGTAACGGGCTGCCGCTCTTCCGTATCCGTCGCCGGAGCGCCATCAGTGGAAGACAACGTAATCTACGGTACGGGTGGCGCTTTCGGCATCATTGCCAAACCCTCCACCTTCAGCAGCCTGATAGCCTACGGAGCCAAACTCCAGGCTCCCGGAGGCCAATCCAACGTGGGCTCGAATTATATAGGCAACTTCGCAGGCATCGGACCGGCCGGACAGGACTGGGACACCGATTATGCCAACAATAATATCATCTTCCGTTCCTTCAATCTCCTTGACCCCATAGGAACGTATATGTAACAACTCCTCGATATGTCAAAGACAAGACACATATATATCCCGTTCCTTTTCGCGGCCCTGCTCGCCTCGACGGTATCGTCGTGCAGCGACGACTATATGCCGGGCGACCCGGGCTCAGGCCTCGGAAGCGGAATAACATTCGGGGCCTCGATTGAGGAAGACCGCGGAGTGGACACCCGCGGCCTCACGAGAGGCAATCCGGGGCTCGACTCCATCTATGTGGCATATAACCCCTGGAACCAGGACTTCTATATCCAGCTCAATACCGAGACGGCAACGGGCGAGCCTGAGACGGAATATGGCGTGTATCGTGTGCCGTCGGCCTACGAGGGACGTCTCGATGCCGTCGACGAACAAAACACCCTCAACTGGAAAAACCTCGACAGGACCCACACTTTCTATGCCTGGACCATTCCATGGATGGAAACCAATCCCGAGGCCTTATCCGACGAGCCGGAAGGCGCCGATGACACCGGAGACACAGGCTCCGAGACCCCCGAGCTCTACACACCCTCCGACAGGACCGTGCCGGTGCCTTTCTACAATTCATCGGAGCAATATGGCTTTGATCTGAATAAAAACAATGCCGTTTACGAAGGCTTTATCGGCGCGAAATCGGGATCGTACACCTATAGCGAGCATGGAAAGTATGTGGACCTTACCTTCCATCATCTCGTTTCCAAGATCAAAATCGAGAGTCTGATCCTGATCCAGCCCGACGGCTCCGTGCAGAAAGACCTCCAGGCCGACATGACATTCATAGGAATGCCGATAGAGGCGACCTTCTATCCTCACCCCGTGCCGAACGACCCGAGCGGAGCTCCCGAGGGATGGAGGCCTTACGTGGGGAAACCTTATGTGGAATCTCCCGACACCGGCGTGACATACTACATCAACAACAGGGCCAACTCGCAAGACGTCTTCTACGTATGCCCCGAAGTCGACTTCTCCAAGATCGACTATCAGATTAAAATCAACACCCAGGGATACGAGAAACTCAAAACCTATTACGGGACATTTGACGACGTGGTGTTCGAAAGGACTCCGGGCTGGGGTTACGACATCGGTCCGGATGAAAAGGGTGACACCATCGACCGCAAGATACTCCATGCCGGAGAGGAGATGCGCCTCAACATAGTGCTCATCCCGGGCGTGGGCCCCGGACTCAAGGTGATAATCCAGAAGTGGAGCACCGACAAGCCCGTGGAATCCCAGTATCATTCGCATCCGGGGTTCTATTCCGACGCCGAGCTCCAGGAACTCATGGACATGATGTACGACATAAACCAGTCGACATACGAAAATCCGCCGGAAGAGCTGGACTTGCTCTTTGAGATGTACGGCTACACGAAAGACGGCAAGAAGTACTTCCCGCTCTACGAGAACGTGACTCCCAAGAAGGGAACCAGCACCTCCAACATTTTCCCCGTGCCACCCGGCTATATCATCGACGGCATGGGCCATACGGTGACGCTGAAGACAAATGAAGGTGACTACTGGCAAGAGGGCCGCTCCAAATACTTCAATGTCGGCGGCCAGTGTCGCGACATATACTTCTCTGATGAAAACGGCGAGAACACCATATACATCGACCCTGACGGGTACATCTGGATAACGGGAGCCGACGGGCAGCTAGAGCGGACCGAGAACTTCATACCTTATCCCACCCCGGAAGGCTATAGAGGATTCGACATAAGCTGCAAGTCCGGCAAAATTAGGCCAACGACCTATTTTAACGACCGCCTGGGCAGCTGACGCTCGCCACATCTCTTATGAAAAGGTTATTATCCGCAATTACCCTGGCTGCAGCCGTCATGGCTGCCGGCCAACAGGCTTATGCCGCACCTGACACGGAGGCTACCGACTCCCTGTCGGTGCCCGGCTACGAGCAGCTTGACGAGCTCGTGATAGAAGCCACGCGTCCGCTAATGCAGACCGACGGCGCGAAACTTACCTACAACGTGGAGGAAGACCCCGCCGCCTCCACCTCGAGCGCCCTCGAAATCCTGAAGAAGGTGCCCCAGATCTCAATCGACAACGACGGCTACATACGCCTTAACGGCTCGACGGCCTTCAAGGTGCAGCTCAACGGCATGGAAAACCCCATGCTGAAGCAGTATGCCGAGCAGCTGCTCCAGGGCGTTCCGGCCTCCATGATCGTGAAGATTGAGGTGATCACCGAGCCCGGCGCCAAAGAGGACGCCGAGGGTGTGGCCGGAATCATCAACATCATCACCGAACGCTCCCAGAAGAAGGACGGCTACAGCGGCAGCGTGTCGCTCCGGGCAGAAAACCGCTCCCTCACCCCTTCGCTCAACGGAGTGTTCAAGAAAGACAACTTCACCCTCTCCGCCGCCCTCAACTACCAGTGGGGGTTCGCGCCGCAGAGGGGTGAGAACAACACCATCACCACCTACCTGCCCCCCGCAGGCTCCGGCTCGCTGCAAAGCACCATGGGCCAGCGCAGCAAGCACCATTTCGTGGGAGGCAACCTCAACATGTCGTGGGAACCCAATCCCTCAAATCTCTTCACCGCCGGGGCCGACATTTTCTACATCGACGCCAACCTCTACAGACTCTACGGCTCAACGCAGAGCTTCGACGCCGCCGGCAACAGGCAATGGAGCTTCCGCCAGGACGGCAAGGGCAACATGACCGTGCTCAACGTCTCGGCCAACGCCTCCTTCCGCCACAACTTCCGCCCCGAAGGCAACTATCTCGTGATATCCTATCTTTACAATTTCGGGAAAAATGACCTTTGGATAAACCGTTTCTACCCGGAATACGAAAACTACACCCCCTCTTACCTCTACCAGAACGAGACCGGCCTCTCCTTCGACCGCGGGCATACCGTCCAGGCCGACTATGCCAACTCTTTCGGCACGGAACACCATCTTCTGGAGGTGGGCGCCAAGGGCATATTCCGCCACAACACGGCCATCTCCGACTACGCCTACGGCGACACCCCCGATGCGATAGCCATCTTCCCGCTGCAGAGCACCGATATCCTACAGCCGCAAAACATCTATGCCGGCTACGCCTCCTATACGGGCAAATTCGCCAAACTCGGCGTCGTGGCAGGGCTTCGCTATGAGCACACCCTCATGGGGATCACCGACAGGCTCGACGCCGCCGACAGCTTCCGCAACCGCCTCAACGACTGGGTGCCCAACGCGGCCCTGACGTGGAACTTCTCGGCCTCGTCAAACCTTCGCCTCTCCTATCAGATGAGGATTTCGCGCCCCTCGATACAGCAGGTGAACCCCTACGAGCTCTACATCACCCCCTTCGAGCTGCGCAAGGGTAACCCCGACCTCACCAGCGAGCGGTCGCATATCGTGGCTCTCAAATATTCATCGTTCGGGCGCGTGGTAGGAGGCTCGATCGGAGTGGAATACAACCTCTCCGACAATGCCATAAGCAGCTTCACCTACCTGCTGCCCATGACCCAGGGGCAGGCCATCGTCACCTCCTTCGCCAATATCGGCAAAAAGCAGGACATCGCCCTGACCGGCTTCATGAACTGGAACATTATCCACAACATGTCGCTGATGCTCAACGGCAGACTTGCCTACAACAAGTTGAGCGCACCGGCCGAAGGCTTCCGCAACCACGGATGGAGCGGCAACATTGCAGGAAACTGGACCTACAACGTGGCCGACGTCAATAAATTTTCCGCCTACGCCGCATGGTTCTCACGCTCGCTCACCGTGCAAGGCAAGACAACGGGCTATTACTACTACGGCATCAGCGCCTCGCGCGACTTCCTGGCCGACCGCAGCCTGACGCTCGGCGTTAGCGCCAACAACTTCCTGCAGAAACGCATGAAGTTCAAAAACTATACGGCCACTCCCAACGTCATCTACGACGTCACGGCCCTCAACCTCCAGGCCTGGAGCGTGGGCGTATCGCTCACTTGGAAGTTCGGCTCCCTCTCCGCCCAGGTGAAGAAGACGGGCGTGGAGCTCAACAACGACGACATCAACACCTCGAGCAACAAAGGGCAGGGAGGAGGCCTCTGACCTTCCGCCATTCCGCCGGCCTGCCACGGCCGCGGCCCTAACATTATAAAAATCCGGCAAAAGTCGGATTTTTTTTGTAATTTTGTAGGAATTTTCGCGAAAACGATTCTTAAATGATTACCAGGCAATACCGACTGATCAACAACGCCGGAGGATGGTTCGTCTTCATCATCGCGTTGCTGACCTACTGGCTCACACTGGAGCCCACCGCCTCCTATTGGGACTGCGGTGAATTCATCATACAGGCCGACAAGCTCGAGGTGGGTCACCCGCCGGGCAACCCCATCTTCATGCTCACGGCGCGCTTCTTCGCCAACTTCGCCCCCTCGATCGAGAAGGTGTCGGTGATGGTCAACGCCATGAGCGGCCTCTTCTCGGCCCTCACCATCCTGCTTCTGTTCTGGACCATCACCCATCTGGTGAGGCGCCTGCTGGTGGCCGACGACAGCCGCTCCGAGCTCACCATACAGCAATATCTGCTCGTGATGGGCAGTGGCCTTGTGGGCTCGCTGGCCTACTGCTGGAGCGACACCTTCTGGTTCTCGGCCGTAGAAGGCGAGGTATACGCCTTCTCCTCCTTCTGTACGGCCCTGGTGTTCTGGCTCATCCTGAAGTGGGAAAACCGCGCCGACGAACCCCACTCCGACCGCTACCTCATCCTGATAGCCTATATCATCGGCGTCAGTGTGGCCGTGCATCTGCTCAACCTGCTCTGCATCCCGGCCATCGTGCTCGTCTTCACCTACAAGAAGTGGCCCTCCATCGGCCTTGTGGGCAGCCTGGTGGCCCTGCTGGTGTCGTTTGCCATCGTCTTCTTCGTGCTCTACGGCCTGGTGCCGGGCTTCATCAAGGTGGCACAGGTGGCCGAGCTCCTCTTCGTCAACGGTTTCCACCTCAGCTTCAACAGCGGCGCGCTGGCCTATGCCATCGCGATGATCATATCCCTCTTCTGGGCGCTCTACTCTCTATATACCCAGCGCAGCGAATGGCAGATCAAGGTGTCGTTCATCCTGGTAGTGACTCTCTCCGGAGTGCTCTTCATCGGCAGCGGCATCACCATCGGCATCGTGCTCAGTGTGGCCCTCATTGCATTGCTCTTCTGGGGGTTCCGCCAGACCGGCCTCCCCGTGCGCGCTCTGAACGTCATCATGTGGAGCATCGCCGTAATCTTCGCCGGCTACTCCAGCTATGCCCTGATAATCATACGCTCCACGGCCGACACGCCGATGAACCAGAACTCGCCCGACAACGTGTTTGCACTGGCCTCCTACCTCAACCGCGAGCAGTATGGCGACACTCCGCTCTTCTACGGCGAGACCCTCTACAGCAACACCCAGCGCGAGATTTCAGGCGACTACACCAAGCCCCGCGTGACGAAAGGGGAGGCAATCTACACCAAGGGTGTGGCCGAAGCCACTCCCCGAAGCGAGTATGACTTCCTGACCAACAGCGACATACAGAATAACGAACAGCTGCGCCAGCGTGGCGGCGACTACTACGTGAAGCAAGACTACAAGGCGAAATACAAGATGAACCCCGAGCTTGACATGGTGTTCCCGCGCCTCTACAGCCGCGCACATGTGGCCGCCTACAAGAACTGGGTACGCCTCGACACGGTGTCGCCAAGCCAGATTGTGCCCCTCACACTCTACGACCCCGCCACGGGCGAGAACGTATACCCCGAGATGTATGGCTACCCGGCTCAGACCGCCTTCAAGCCCACCTTCAAGCAGAATCTGGAATACTTCTTCGCCTACCAGCTCAACCACATGTACATGCGCTATTTCCTGTGGAACTTCGTGGGGCGGCAGAACGACATCAACAACCAGCGCGGCGAGCTTGACGCCGGCAACTGGATAAGCGGCATACCCTTCGTAGACAACGCCCGCCTGGGCGACCAGAGCCTGCTTCCCGACTATCTCGGCAAGGGCAACAAGGGCCACAACACATTCTACTTCCTGCCGCTGCTGCTCGGCCTCGTGGGCCTCATCTGGCAGTCGTTTGCCGGACGGCGCGGTATCGAGCAGTTCTGGGTGGTGTTCTTCCTCTTCTTCATGACGGGTATAGCCATCGTGCTCTACCTCAACCAGACCCCCGACCAGCCCCGCGAGCGCGACTACGCCTTTGCCGGCTCCTTCTACGCCTTCGCCATCTGGATTGGCATGGGTGTGGCCGGGCTGTGGCGCCTGCTCACGTGGGGCCTCTCGCGCACCAGCCTCACATCTCCGAAAGAGACGGAAAAGAAAGAGCAGGAGGAAGGAAACCCCAGACTCTCGCCTGCCCGCATGGGTCTGATAGCCTCCGGCGTGGCCCTGGTGCTCGGCATCTGCGTGCCGCTCCAGATGGTGAGCCAGACCTGGGACGACCACGACCGCTCCGGACGCTATGCCGCCCGCGACTTCGCCATCAACTACCTGGAGAGCCTCGAGCCCAACGCCATAGTGTTCTGCAACGGCGACAACGACACCTTCCCGCTATGGTACGTGCAGGAGGTGGAGGGTGTGCGCCCCGACGTCAGGATCATCAACCTCAGCTACCTGAACTCCGACTGGTATGCCAACCAGCACCGCATGCAGGCCTACGATGCCGCTCCGGCGCCTCTCACGGCCAAGCCCGAGGATATCGCCTACGGCAAGAACGTGCTGGCCGTCTTGCCGAGGGAATCAATAGAGGGTGACCTTCTGCAGAGCCTGCGGGCCCTCTATGCCTCCGTAGGCGTCGACCCCAACTACGGCTATCCCAAATTCGCCTCCAGCATCGTCACCATCCCCATCGACAAGCAGCTGATGGTGAAGCGTGGCCTCGTGGCCCCGCAGGATACGGCCGACATCGTAAACGAAATCCGCGTCGACCTTCGCGGCACGGCTGCCGGGCAGCGCGGCTACATAACGCTCGGTGAGATCCTGATGCTCGACATCATCGCCACCAACGCAGCCCAGGGTTGGCCGCGTCCCATCTACTGGGCCTCGACCGTAGGCGACAGCTACTACCTCGGCTTCGACCCCTACATGCGCTCAACGGGCATGACGCTTCAGCTCGTGCCCACCATGACCGAAGACCGAGCTCCGCGCACCGACAGGGCCTACGACGTAATCACAAAGAAATATCAATGGGGCTCCCGACCGGATGACGGAGTGGCGTCGCCCTACTTCGACGAGACGGCCCGAAGGATGCTCTACGGCGTGCGCAACTCAATGATCGACGTCGCGGGGATGCTCTACGAGGAGGGCTGCCTCCAGGAGGAGCGGGGCGAGAAGAAGCAGGCCATGGAGTCGGTTGGCAAGGCGCGTCAGCTGCTGCTGCTCCTCGAGGAGAAGACTCCCGAGAGCGTGTCGTACTATGAGCTGGGCAATGCCCTGACCATGGGCGAGCTCTACGGCGACCTCGGCATCAAGCTGGCCGACAAGAAGCTCCGCGAACGCGGCCTCGAGATTTTGAAGTCGACGCTCGAGAGGTATGCCGGCCCGATGAAGTATCGCAGCGAGATTGCCTATAAGTATGTCAACCCGATGCTGACCCACGAAATGTATTATCTCCCCGGCTTCTACTACCAGCTCGCCGTGGCCTACGAGAACCTGGGCGGCGACCAGCAGTTTATCGACAGTCTGCTCCGGGGCTCGGGCTGGACCTGGGCCGACCTCAAGCGCTACTACGAGGGAGGCGGATCGCCGGCGGCAACCGAACAGTTCTCACTCCAGGATTTCGCCCTGCAGATCATAGACCTCTGCGAGGAGGTGAACCGTCTGCAGCAGCTGAGTCCCGACGAGTATGCCAAGGAACCGCTCGACCTGCGCCAGATGGATACCCTGCTCCTCGAGTTTATCGACGTGTATATCAGCAACGGCGGCCAGGAGGCCGACCTCGAGCAGTATGATGCCTACAGGAAGGTAGACCGCGTGCGCTCCGAGCGTCTGCGCCGTGAAAGCGAACAGAGCCTATGAAACGTGTGCTTGTGGTAGGGGCGGGAGGCTTCGCGGGGGGCTTTATCTGCGAGGAATGCCTGCGTCGCGGCTGGGACACCTGGGCCGGAGTCAGGGCGACCACCTCGCGGCGCTACCTCACCGACCCGCGCCTGAAGTTTGCCGTGCTTGACTTCGAGAATCCCGCCTCACTGGGCTCCGACCTGAAGAAGGCACTGGGCGAAAGCCCGGAGGCCCCGGAGCGGTGGGACTATATCATCTACAACCTCGGAGCCACAAAATGCGTGAACTATGTAGACTTCAACCGTATCAACTACCTCTATCTGCGGGAGTTTACGGAGGCACTGAAGGAGGCAGGGCTCGTGCCCGACAAGATGGTCTACATCAGTTCGCTCTCGGCCATGGGAAAGGGCGACGAGAAGGGCTATGCGCCCTTCACAGAGAAGATGGTGCCCATCCCCGACACACGCTACGGCGCCTCGAAGCTGAAGGCGGAGATGTGGCTGGCCACGGCCGGAATCCCTACGGTGATATTCCGCGCCACCGGTATCTACGGTCCGCGCGACAGAGACTACTTCCTGATGTTCAAGAGCATAGCCCGTGGGGCTGACTTCTCGCTCGGATTCCGCAGGCAACTGCTTTCGTTTCTCTATGTGGAAGACCTTGCGCGCGCCTGCTGCGATGCACTGGAGAAGGCTCCTGCGGGACGCACCTACATCGTGGGCGAGCCGGCGGTCTACACCCAGAAGGAGTTCCGCGGTCTCGTCGCCGGGGCGCTTGGGAAAAAGCTCGTGGTGCCCGTGCGGCTTCCCCTCGCTGTGGTGAGGATGGTGTCGGCAATCGCCGAGAAGATAGGCGTTGCCAGAGGCAAGCCGTCGACCCTCAACAGCGACAAATACCGCATCATGGCCCAACGCAACTGGAATATCGACATCTCGCGTGCACGCGAGGAATTTGGTTTCGACCCCCGGGTGTCTCTCGCCGAGGGGGTGAGGCGTAGTGTGGAATGGTATCGCAAGGAGGGCTGGCTCTGACGGCCGACACTGTTGCCGCCGCCGACACGCTGGGCGCAGACTCACTTGCCGCGGCTGACAGAAGCGGCATGGAGCTCACCTACGGGCTCAGGCTCGAGGCTCCGGCCGAACGCCCGGCCGTTCCCGTTGGCGAAGGGAGCGCCGGGATGTCGTGGATCCTCACGGGGGTGGTGCTGCTGTTTCTCGTAGCCTGCCTGCGCTACAGGCAAAACTCACGCTATCTCTCGCTCATAATCCACGATATGCTCGAGGTGCGCGAGCGCCACAACGCCTTCGACGACACCCTGCGAGAGACCACCTTCGTATGGCTGCTCAACATCCTCTGGTGCTGCCTGGCCGGCGTCATGGTCTACGGCCTGATGTCCGGAGGCCTGCCGGGAGCCATCGGCGCCCTCGATGCAGGCCGCATCGGCATATGCATCGGCATGGCCGCGGCCTACACCGTATTCCTCTCGCTGGCCTACACTGTGATGGGCAACCTCTTCTCCGACGGCCCGAAGGCGTCGCTATGGGTGAAGGGGCATCTCTCCACGCAGGGCCTCGAGGCTATCCTCTTCTTCCCCGTGGCCATGATTGCGCTCTGCGTTCCGGCCATAGCTCCGGCCATGCTCACCGTAGGGGTGATAATATTCATTCTGGCCAAAATACTCTTTATTTATAAAGGTTTTTGCATTTTTTTTGCAAATCCTGCCGGTTGGGTCTTATTTTTGTATTATCTTTGCAGTCTGGAAATTGTTCCGATAGTCATTACGTATGTGGCGGTGCGGCAACTGTGCTGGCCGGCAGGTGCGTAACGAGTTCATATATAGGGTTTAACTAAAGGTAAGGAATGAAGAAAAAGAAGATATTGGTGTCGCAGCCGCGTCCAAAGTCTGACAAGTCTCCCTTTTTCGATGTTGCGGAGAAGCATGACGCCGAGGTGGTGTTCCGTCCCTTCATCAAGGTAGAGGGTCTTACGGCCAAGGAGTTCCGGCAGTCAAAGATCAATATTCCCGATTATACGGCGGTAATCTTCACGGCACGCACGGCCGTCGACCATTATTTCCGACTCTGTGAGGAAAACCGCTTCAAGGTGCCCGACACGATGCGCTATTTCTGCACCACTGAGGCCATAGCCCGCTATCTGCAGAAATACATCGTCTACCGCAAGCGCAAGATTTTCTTCGGTGCCTCGGGGCATCTCAATGACCCCCAGCTGATCCAGGCGATGACGAAAAACAATAAAGAGAAATTCCTTTTCCCGGTTTCCGACGTGCACAACTCCGAAGACGCCAAGGCCGACGAGGATGTGCTTTCGGCCCATAAGGTAAACTTCACCAAGTGTGTGATGTATCGCACGGTGAGCAACGACTTCACCCCCGACGAGCCGTTCGACTACGACATCCTGCTCTTCTTCTCCCCCTCGGGCATCGACTCCCTGATGAAGAACTTCCCGGACTTCCGGCAAGAGGAGAGCGGCATCAGCATCGGAGCCTTCGGCGAGGCCACGGCCAAGGCCGTGGAAGACGCAGGGCTGGCGCTGGCGTTTCACGCTCCCACCCCGACGGCGCCATCCATGGCTGCCGCTCTCGATGAATTTCTCGTGGCCCAGAAGAAGAAAAAGAAATGAAAAATTTTGACGATACCATTTTAGGGAGGCTGTATCTTAAGGAGACAGCCTTTCAAAATTTAATGCAGAACCGTATCTTCAACGTTCTGCTCATCGCCACCCCCTACGACGCCTTCATGATGGAGGAAGACGGAAGGGTAGACGAACAGATCTATTTTGAATATGTCTCGCTCAACCTCTCGTCGGCTCCGCGTTTCACGAAGGTGGCCAATTATGAGGAGGCCTACCGGATGCTTGCCCAGAAGAGCTTCGACCTCATCATAGCCATGCCGGGCGTCGACGTTTCGGAGACCTTCCGCGAGGCCCGCGAGATCGACCGCCTCTACCCGGAGATTCCGTTCGTGGTGCTCACGCCCTTCTCGAAGGAGGTGCGGCGCCGCATCGCCAACGAAGACCTCCGCGGCGTTGACTACGTGTTCTCATGGCTTGGCAACGTAGACCTCATCCTTGCCATAATAAAGCTGATAGAAGACAAGCACAACGCCGCCAACGACATCTCGCAAGTGGGCGTGCAGGGCGTGCTGCTGATAGAAGACTCCATCCGCTTCTACTCCGCCGTGCTGCCCCATATCTTCAAGTATCTGCTCAAGCAGAGCATGATATTCTCGGAAGAGGCGCTCAACGACCATGAGCGCATGCTCCGCATGAGGGGGCGCCCGAAGGTGCTCCTGGCCCGCGACTATGAGGAGGCCGAACACCTTCTCGACCTCTACGGCGAGAACATTCTGGGCGTCATCTCCGACATCCGCTTCCCGCGCGGCGGGGAGAAAGATCCCCAGGCCGGCTTCCGCTTCGCCGAGAAGCTGCGCGAGCGATACCCATACACCCCCGTGATCCTGCAGAGCCAGGAGAGCGAGAATGCCGAAAGGGCCGAAAGGGAAGGCTTTACGTTTCTCGACAAGAACTCCAAGACGTTGCCTCAAGACCTCAACCGGGCCATGCGCAAGCTCTTCGGCTTCGGCGACTTTGTGGTAAACGACCCCGTGACGGGTGAGGAGGTGGCGCGCATACGCGAGCTGAAAGACCTCCAGAAGAAGGTGGCCGACATCTCGGCCGAGGCCCTCTATGAGGTGTGCCAGAACAACAGTGTGTCACGCTGGCTCTACTCGCGTGCGCTCTTCCCGCTGGCAGACGCCCTGAAGACGTTCCGCTTCACCGACCTCTCGCAGGCCGACGCCGTGAAGCGCCTCATCACGGAGTCGATCATCAAATACCGCCGCATGAAAAACCGCGGCGTCGTGGCCATATTCCGCAAAGACCGCTTCGACCGCTACAGCAACTTCGCCCGCATCGGCGAGGGCTCGCTGGGCGGCAAGGGCCGCGGCCTGGCCTTCATCGACCAGATCATAAAGCGCAATCCGAAATGCGACAACTTCGAGGGTGTGCAGATTACGATTCCGCGCACTGTCGTGATATGCACCGACCTCTTCGACGAGTTTATGGAGGCCAACTCGCTCTACCCCGTGGCTCTCTCCGACCTCCCTGACGGCGAGATCCTCGAGGCCTTCCTCAAGGCCGAACTTCCGGCCACACTTGTGGAGGACATCGACGCGCTCTGCGACGTGGTAGACCGCCCCGTCGCCGTGCGCTCGTCGTCGCTGCTTGAAGACAGCCACTACCAGCCCTTCGCCGGCATATACGCCACATATATGGTGCCCAGCCTGGCCGACCGCAAGGAGCGTCTGCGCCAGCTATGCGATGCCGTGAAGGGCGTGTATGCCTCCGTATTCTTCGCCGACTCGAAGGCGTATATGAATGCCACCAGCAATGTGATCGACCAGGAAAAGATGGCCGTGATTCTCCAGGAGGTGGCGGGCGAAGACCATGGCGGCGTATACTATCCGAGCTTCTCGGGCGTGGGCCGCTCGCTCAACTACTACCCCGTGGGCGACGAAAGCGCCGAAGAGGGTGTGGCTGAGGTGGCCGTGGGTCTGGGCAAGTATATCGTCGACGGCGGCCGCGCGCTCCGTTTCTCGCCGGCCCACCCCGACAAGGTGCTCCAGACGTCGACCCTCGACCTTGCCCTTCGCGACACCCAGACCGTGCTCTACGGCCTCCCCTCGGGCGAGAGGGCTTCGGGCGCCTTCACCACCAACGACAGCTTCAACCTTGAGAAACTCAACGTCTCCGACGCTTTCAAGACCGGGGCGCTGAAATATATGGTGTCGACCTACGATGTGGAAGACGGCGTGATCCGCGACAACGAGCTCGGACGCGGCCGCAAGGTGGTGACCTTTGCCAACGTGTTGCGCCACGGGGCCTTCCCGCTGGCCGACGTGGTGAAATTTATGCTCTCTGCCGGCCAGTATGAGATGGGGCGCCCCGTGGAGATCGAGTTTGCGGGCAACATTGCCCACAACGCCATGGGCTCCGACTACAAGGGCACCGTCTACTGGCTCCAGATACGCCCCATTGTAGACAAGAAGGAGATGCTCGACGACTCCATACTCGAGATGCCCGACAAAGACCTTATCCTGCGCTCCGAGATGGCTCTGGGCCACGGTCTGCAGGAAAACATACGCCATATCGTCTACCTGCGGCCGCAGGCTTTCGACTCCATGCGCAACTCCGAGACAGCCCTCGAGATCGAGAAGATCAACAAGGGGTTTGCCGAGCGCGGCGAAGGCTACATCCTCATAGGCCCGGGCCGATGGGGGTCGTCAGACTCGGCGCTGGGCGTGCCGGTGAAGTGGCCGCAGATCTCCGCGGCGCGCCTCATCGTGGAGTGCGCCCTCCCGGGCTACCGTATAGAACCCTCGCAAGGCACCCACTTCTTCCAGAACCTCACCTCCTTCGGAGTGGGCTACTTTACCGTAGACCCCTCTCACGGAGAAGGCGTGGCCGACCTTGACTATCTCGACTCGCTCCCGGCCCTGCATGAGACGGACACACTCCGCATTGTGGAATTCCCGGAACCGCTCACCATCGCCATCAACGGCCGGAAGTCGCGCGGAATAGTGATGAAACCCGTCTCTTGAGAAAAAATTTGGCCGTTTGCATATTTTGGGCTAAATTTGTAGGTTGAAAGGAAGGCGCCTCCGCGCCTGAAACCACTTAAGACTAATACCGTTGTTTGAGATAGACATATACAATGCGGTTGTTGGCGTGATGATTGCCCTCTCGGTAGTGGTGTTCATCGTGCTGCAGCGCATCGACGCTCCCTACGGCATGACGTATTCAGGGCGCTGGGGATGGTCGGTGCCCAACCGCCTGGGATGGATCCTCATGGAGTGGCCCGTGTTCATTGCCATGGTGCTCCTATGGGTGCTGTCGCCGCGGCGCGGCGAGCCGGCTCTGATCGTGATGGCCTGCATCTTCCTGGCCCACTATTTCCAGCGCTGTTTCATCTTCCCCTTCATCCTGCGCGGCAAAAACCGCATGCCGCTCGCAGTGGTGTCCATGGGGGTGGTGTTCAATCTCGTCAACGCATATATGATAGGAGGGTGGCTCTTCTACGTTTCGCCCGCGGAGATGTATGGAGTGAGCTGGCTCTACAGCCCGCTCTTCATACTCGGCACGGTAATCTTCATATTCGGGATGGTGGTCAACATAAGCTCCGACAGCATTATCCGCCATCTGAGGCAGCCCGGCGACTCGCGCCATTACATCCCCAAGGGGGGAATGTACCGCTACGTCACGGGCGCCAACTATTTCGGCGAGCTCTCCGAATGGCTCGGCTACGCCATCCTCACCTGGAGCCTGGGCGGCCTGGCATTCTTCCTCTGGACGTTCGCCAACCTCGCTCCGAGAGCCCGAGCCGTCCATGGCCGCTACATCAAGGAGTTCGGTTCGGATTACACCTCACTCAACCGTAAATACATCATTCCCTTCATCTACTGAGACCCAAATGGAAAGCAAGCTCTTCACTCCCGGCAACATAGGACCCGTAACCCTGCGCAACCGCACCATACGGTCGGCGGCATTCGAGGGGATGGGGCGCGACAACAACCCCACCGAGGAGCTGAAGGCCTACCATGTAAGTGTGGCCGAAGGTGGCGTGGGAATGACCACCGTGGCCTATGCCGGGGTGTGCCGCTCGGCGCTCTCCTTCAAGTCGCAGCTATGGCTGCGTCCGGAGATCGTGCCTCAGCTGCTCGACATGACCGACGCTATCCATGCCGCCGGCGCAAAGGCCTCGATCCAGATAGGCCACTGCGGCAACATGACGCATATCGCCACGGCCGGAGGGGTGCCCGTGGGTGCATCCACGGGGTTCAACCTCTACTCTCCCACCATCTGCCGCGGCCTGAGGAAGGATGAGCTGGAGCAGATGGCCCGCGAGTTTGGCAACGCCGTGCGCACGGCCCGCGACGCAGGTTTCGACTGTGTGGAGGTGCACGCCGGCCACGGCTATCTCATCTCACAGTTTCTCTCCCCCTACACCAACCACCGGCGCGACGACTTCGGCGGCTCGCTCTCCAACCGCATGCGCTTCATGCGGATGTGTATGGAGGAGGTGATGAAGGCTGCCGGAAGCGACATGGGAGTGCTCGTGAAGATGAATATGCGCGATGGTTTCCGCAAGGGTATGGACATCGACGAGAGTCTCGTGGTGGCGCGCGAGCTTCAGGCATACGGCGCCCATGCGCTCGTGCTGTCGGGCGGCTTTGTGAGCAAGGCTCCGATGTACGTGATGCGCGGCGAGATGCCGATCTATACGATGACCCATTACATGACGCAGTGGTGGCTCAAGTATGGCGTAAGGATGTTTGGCCGTATGATGGTGCCCTCCGAGAAGTTCAAGGAACTCTATTTCCTTGAGGATGCGCGCCGTTTCCGCGAGGCGCTCCCTGAGATGCCTCTGGTATACGTGGGCGGCGTCGTGAGCCGCAAGGGCGCCGAGAAGGTGATGCGGGAGGGTTTTGACTTCGTGCAGATGGGCCGGGCTCTGCTCAACGACCCTGCCTTCGTGGATAAGATGAGACTCGACGAGGATTGCCGCTCGGGCTGCGACCATGTGAACTACTGCATCGCACGCATGTATTCGCGCGACATGGCATGCCATAAGCATCTTGAGGGGCTGCCACCGAAAATTCAGCGCGAGATCGAGGAGATCCGCCGCCGCGATGCCAACTGAGAATCCATAAATTCCGACATATTTTTCTATGGGAAAAGGTAAGAAGACGTCGCTTCAGGGACGTTGGGCCGTCATCACCGGCGCCTCCGGAGGCATAGGTCTGGAGTTTTGCAGGAATCTGGCCTCCAGAGGGTGTAACCTGCTGATGGTGGCTATCGAGGACGAGCTGCTGGCCAACCGCGCCGCGGAGGTGGCGGAGGCGTATGGCGTGCAGGCGCTTCCGCTCACCCTCGACCTTACCGACGCCCAGGCCGTGATGCGCATCATGGCCTATATGGAGGCGCGCTCCATCGACCCCTATATCCTTATCAACAATGCCGGAATCTTCACCTTCTCTCCCATCGTGGAGCATGCGGAGCGCAAGATCGACCGTTTTATCGACCTCCACATGCGCTCAGTGACGCAGCTCTGCCGGGAGGTTGGCGAGAGGATGGTGGCCGCCGGCGAGGGCCGCATGCTCAACATGAGTTCGATGTCTTGCTGGATGCCCATGCCTGGAATTGCGATGTATTCTGCCACCAAGGCCTATATCCGCGTCTTCTCCCGGGCGCTCCACTATGAGCTGAAAGACTCGGGAGTGACGGTGACAGTGGCCTGCCCGGGAGGGATTGCCACCGACCTTTTCGGTTTGCCTGAGAAGCTGCAGAGGCTTGCCGTGGGACTCGGGGTACTTGCTCGACCCGAACGCTTCGCCGCCAAGGCCATAGACCGTATGCTGAAGGGTCGCAAGCAGTATGTCAACGGACTGCTAAACCGCTTCTCGATCTTCTTCGTGGCCGTGATGCCAACACCCGTGCGCATGATGGTGAAACACCGCATGCTCGACCGCGGCATACGGGTCTGACCCCCTCTTTTTAGAGAAGGCAGAAGACGCAGACGTTTTTTAGAAAAGATAGGAGACGCCGACGGCAAAGACGCCGTAGGAGTTGGGATAACCCTGCTGCCTACCCCTGAAGTTGGCGTTGATGAGTCCGAGCTGAAGGTCGGCTCCCCAGTTGTCGGTAAGGTAGTAGGTAGCCCCGAGGTAGAGCGAGAAAGAGGGCACCACCTTGGCTCCGAGCGACTTGTCCCATCTCACATGGTCGAGGTCGTTGTAGGAGTATTTAATATAGGAGTCGGAAGTGCCGGTGACGTTATGCTCGTAGAAGTCGGCGCTGTCGAAATTCTGCTGGTTGTGATAGTTGGAGTAGATGTAGTTCATCACTCCGAAGCCAAGCCCGAGCCGTGCATAGGTGTCAAGTTTCTCCATTGGTGAATAGTGGAGGGAGACTATGCCGAGGAAGTCGACGTCTTCGCGGGCAACGTGGCATTCGGCCCACCCCGTGCCTTGGCGCTGCACGTTACGGGAGTCGTCGTAGGAGGTTTGCAGTCCGGTGGCGGGGTCGATGACGGTGCCGTAGTCAGACAGGCGGTAGGAATAGTCGTAGGAGCCGGTGTCTGAGCCCTCGAACATACCGCCATACATGTTGTTTACGGCAAAGCCTGCGCCGACGGTGAAGCCGTCGCCAAACTCTGCCACACCCCATTCCATGGTGAAGTGCTGGTCGAAGGTGGCGCGGTTCTTGTCGGCATAGTCGATGGCACCCACGCCGATGGTGAAATCGATCTTCTTGTCTCCTTCCTTAAATATCTGTGCATTCGCACCCATGGCAACGCCTGCAATGGCGCCAATCAGCAATAACCTCTTCATAACGTGCTCTTTCTTAATTTGTAACTGTTTCTGTCAACCGCCGGAAGCCGCTATCGCCACTATATGGGCCTGAGGCCGTTATCGCCACTATATAGGAAAGTAGGTAGGCCCACCCGTTGGTTTACAAATGCAAAATTACAAATAATCCTGAAAGAAACAAACCCCTCAGCCTCCAAAAATTTTCATTCGTAAATCCCCTCCATTTAGCCGTCCGCATTACAGCTAGTCATAGCCGCGGCAGCGGCGAGTGTAGGAATGCTTGGTAAGGGTCTTAAGAAGGAATTAAGTGTGTCTCGATGTGTGAGCATTTATGCGATTTTCCAGAAGGTGATGCCGAAGGTTTGGGGGCGGTCGAGGGCGCGGTAGCCGATGGCTTCGGCGATGTGGCGCGCCTCGACGGGAGCAGAGACAGCGGAGGAGAGGGCGGCGGTGTATGCCTCGGAAGGAGCACGGTTGGCCATATCGTCGAATTCAACAGGTTCAATCTCTACCTGAATGTTGATACTGTCGGAGATTATATCCTCCCGTTTTCCTTCGAGATTTTTATTTGTGTCAGTTGGACTAATTTTATTTGTTTAACGGTGTTAGGAAAATAAAAACAACCTCATTTTCACCAGATTGGAAGTTCGTTAATTGTTCTAATTGTTTAACGTATCCTGCCGAATGTTCACGAATATTTTCAATGATTTCCGTTTCCGAAAACTCTCCTTCCTTTTCTGAAGTACGGATAATCAGGTCACTGGTAATATCCGAACCGTTAAAATATCGAGAAGCTTGCGACATCGCTTTTACTGAAGCTACACGATTAAGCTCTGAATCTCCTTTATATTTTGTTTTATCCAGTTTTACTACAGACATAAGATATGCATTATCGTAGTCTTCGACAGCCTTTACTCCATCGAAAGGAGAGTTTTCATACATTCTGATTAGGAAATTAGTCAAAGCAGTCCGCTCTTGATTATAATTTTGAGAAAATATGCAAGGGATTTGAAACAGTATAGCCACTAAAAATATTATTACCTTCTTCATCGGGATGGATATATTTTAGAATTTAATTGTCGTTTGGTTCAATTTTAAATGAGGCATATTTTGATATCTCCGACTTTGGCAATAAAACATAAATTTCCCAATCAGATCCAAAGCAAGTAAATATTTTGCCGGTTCTATCTTCAAATCGTGATGGCGCTTTTATAAAAAATAAATTAGAGAGAATCCCAGTGCTTCCCAAACAAGTGAAATCCCAGCTACCATTATCAAAGTCAGACAACTGAAATTTTTTGATTTTATAGGGGATACAATATTGAGTGTTTATATCGTAACAAAGATCTCTACAAAACTCGGGGTAATCTTCATATTTTTTTATTATTACGCCATCCATTAATTCATCCTCCAAAGCGTTTCTCTCTTCTTCCGAAAGGAAGTCAATTGATTCAAAATATCTATGATCAAACCCTCCTTGCGACCAATCTTTTAAATTTGCAAGTTTAACGGGTGCAAAATCACTTATCTGGCCCGTATTATCAACTATTACAAAGTTGTTTTTTATGTTATTCAGCTCTGTCACGAGCCTGTCAAACCATACCGCTATATCTTTTGGTGAGTTACGAAAACAAGAGTAGTGATCTTCTGATATAAGAAATGATTGAAAATAGGTAACGTTATAACCTTGATCTTTCAAATGATTGTAACTCTTAGAATCCAATGATAAAGAATTAACGGTCTCTCGAAATGCTTTTACCACCGGGTTATTATTTAATAATTCTTCAGACCTTCTATTTTCTTCTTTTAACCTTTTATATTCTATGCTGTTTGGTTCCCATACAACATCAAATTTAATAACAGCATATTGATCTGACGGCATCATTTCCATAATAGCCAACGTTCCTTCGTCTTTTTCATATCTATTATTTTGTAAAAAGTTATTCAAAAGCCCGCTTATATTTTCGTTAAATTCAATTGTGTGGCCATTATTGCTATTCCTATATTCACTTGAAAAAAATTCTCCTAAAGCATAATTCTCATGCTCATTTAGTTCATATTTGAAATCTATCAATTTAGGTTGATCTACTACTAACTTCCACTCCATGCAGTTTTTAGCCAGTTCCTTTAAATAAGGAATAAGGTTATATAAAGCCTTAAGTTCGTTTTGTTTCTCAATCTCAAAGAGTCGAATATTTAAACCGAATTCATTGCCCGCAAACTCACATTCACTTCCGTGGTTTTTTGCATAGGTAATTAAATGAGGTAGAGATACGGTTGCTGTAATGGTAACATTATATCTACCGCTGGATAAAAGGACGGATGAGAGTTCAGAATAATCTTTAATCGCACCATTTGTAACCGTAATAATTTCATCCTTAACCAACTCGTCATTGAGAATAGTGGTATTAGCAGAGACAAAAGCACCATAAGACTGCTCAATTGCACTCCTCAAAGCGTTTTTGACCGCTTCGTCTTTTGTGGCACCGTCGGAAGTAACAGTTAGAACAATCTCATCTTTTGAATTTGTTTCTTTTATCCCATCTGAACTCGTGTTTTGTGTGGAGGTTTGGGAATCGGAATAACTATTGTTAGCCGATGTCATGTCATTATGGGAGAGATCCGAGCTTTCGATTTCTTTAAGAGAGATGGTTCCAAGCGCTTCTTCCAAAAGCAACAGGCTGTTTTCATAACGCTCTCGTAGCCGGTCTTTTACATTAGAGGGTGTACTGGTGTCCTTATTAAGATTCTCCAGATCCTTTTTCAACTGTTTTATTTCATTCTGAATTGTTTTCTTTTCTTGTTTGGTCAGCTGATTATCCTGATCAGGGAATGCATAAGTGCATAATCCTGTAAATGCTATAATAAGAATCAGATATAATTTTCTCATACGTTTACCAATTTAGATATACCTTTGTTAGGTGTTGATTTTCTGCTCGTTTCTCAGCTACTGAACGGCAAGCAGCTATCGTTGCCATTGCTCTGGCATGAGAATTGGCTTGTTCCTTCCGCTGGAATTCCTTTTTGTCTTTATATTCCTGGAGTGCCTTTTCATATTCTCTATTTTTGTCAGACTGAATTGAAGCAGACATTGTTTCCACAAGAGCTTGTCCTTGGTCAAATGCAGCAGAATTAACGGGGATCATATCAAGAAATGAAATTGCTGTTTGAGCCCCTTCCATACTTGGATTTATTGCCCAAGCATTTTTTGCTTTAGATAATAACTTGAGTCCGTCAGAGTCGATTTTGTGGTTATAGATTGTAATCGCCGTTGACTGCGCCTCATTTAAACAATCCTTGCATATTGCCGGAACCGATACTAGAAGACTAATAGCCTCGTCATATTCACCAGTTGAAGCCAGAGTTTTAGCCTGTGTTATTATGCTTTGGCAATTTTCTGAATAATAATCCTCGATTCTTTCTTTGGCTGTATTAAACAGGTCTTTAAATTGGGGATTTGAGGAGTTCAAATTGTTGAAAGCGGATTGCCATGCCTTATGTTCATTAGTTCCGATTCCTTTTAAATCAAAAGTGGCTGATGCAAAAATTATATTTTCCAGGGCATCTCCTATCAGGAATGTCACCTCAACTGTCTGAGAAATGCGGGGAGGAGTAGTCGGAACTATATTTTTCTCGACAACATTACATTTTGCAAGAATTACAAAACGCTCTGCATATTCAAGATTTCCTATCCCGTTCTGAGTCATTGCTTGCTCCATTTTGGCAATCAAAGACAATTTTGCATCTTCGGGCAAGCCATTTCCAACTACTACCGGATAGTATGACAACTCGTATTCATTTAACTTTGATGCCTGAATGTTATGAAAACTCAGGCATAGAAAAATTAACAGAAATATTTTTTTCATTTCTCTCCTAAAATTAATATGGCTTCGCCTAATCCGCGTATTATTACCTTTGAATTAATATTATATGGTGCTTTCTGCAAATATTTCCTGAGAGATGTCGCAAATGCCCGGGCATCCGTTGCATTCCCGTTTTTGTCGGATAATGGGATTCTTACTTGTTCGAATTGAGCAAAATTTTCTGACCCGTCACTGAGATTAAAATTTCCATTGACCGAATTTTCTCGCATCCATTTTTGAATACAATCAATCAGTTCTTCGCCTCCGTATTCGGTTTCTAAATCATTCTCCCAATTGTCCCAGCATCTAACCGTCAATACTATTTCTCGGCCGTTTTTCTTTTGATCGGCATACCATTTATCAAGCTGTTTGTCAAAATCCTTTACATTGTCTTTCACTGCCTTCTCGAGAGCAACGGGAATTGCATCCTGAGTAGGCTTGGAATTACCTGTTGCCGTGGCAATACGCTTGTTGGTGTATGCATCAAAAGCTTCAAGGGTAAACGAAACTATTTTACCTGTGGGTTCCTTGGTGAAATTCCACCATAATTGAATGACTATATCGGACTTCAGCCTGCGCTTTAAGATGTCAAGAGGTGTTTCTGCAATATTAGCACCTGACGTTTTACTTGATACAGCATTGTCTTCCGCCTGTTTTACATTAAGCGATTTAATTTCCATCTCTGCATCTTTCAGACTATATCCCATGCCTGTAAGCACAGCGCCAACCTTTGAAAGGACCTGCGGAAGTTCCATGTCCTCATTAAAAGCTCTTTGGTAGTCGGGAATCCTAATTGTTGATCCCATATCTTCAAAAGACTGAGTGAAATATCGTTGTGTACACCAATTATCGCTTGGAAGTATCATCAATGTAGGTTTCTTCACTTCCTCCGCTAATACAGTTAGCGATATCACGAGGAGTAAACTCATTAGAAGTCTTAAATGCTTCATCACAACCTTATTTTTCTATTTCGTTAGCCTTGTCAATGATATTCAGAATGTTCTCAGCGCATATCTTGTTGAGAACATCAGCACTTACGTGTTTCCCCCAATTGTCATATTTTACTATGGTGGAGGTTTCGAAGGTTATATAATTCTTTTCATGGGCGTAATCCCACAAAAACTTATACACGGAATCAGTTCTGTATTTCGTGCGGCTGGCGGCTACTATGAAATCTACACCCTTTGCATGACAGTATTCTACTTTCTCTCTAACATAATCCGTACATCCCGGGTCTCCCAAGGTGATAATACCGATTTTCATTCCGTTGCGTTCTGTTATTACCAACACATCGTCTCCATAGGTAGTCGGCTCTCGATCCATCGGCTCCTTCCCGTCAAGAAGATTGTCAATTAAGTTTTTCAATGTGCTTGTCTTCCCTCTAGAACCGGCACCTTTCACTATAAGCATTATTGCCATAATAGACGTTCTTGCCGCGGTCCCCTCCTCGTTGGCTTTTGGTATACAAAAAGAGCGTGAGAGTCTGTATCAGTTACTCATCTCACTACTCAAGGTCTTAGCATTACCCAATCGATAAGAGATGAGTAACGCGGAGCCCCCACGCCGTATGATAAACCAAAGGAATATGGCAAAGCCATACCCGAATGTCGGATTTACAATCATACAGGAGACGCCTATCGTTACCTCGTCCTTGATATCGATTTTGAAGTTGCTAAGTTCTGAGTAGTCAAGAACAAGCGTCCAATAAACGCTCTATGTTATTAAAACATCCCTCCCGACTCTAGCTTGCCCTCTCTTGGGCTCCGCGGTTGAGATGTACTCGCAAAATTAACAATTATTTCCGAAATCGGGAAATAATAGCAAAAAAGTCAAAATAATTTTAGGAGTCCCTATAGATTGACAGATGGCTTAAAAATAAGCCACACGTTCCAATCTTACCTTTACCAACTCATCTCTCGTGTTGAAGAAGAGGGTAGTTTCCGATGCCTTGAAGGGTGTCATAAACGGTTAATCTTTACTTGTCATCGTTTTCGGAGAGTTGTTCCAAGGAGCTTTCGATTTCCTCGATGGTAGGGAGGGAACTTTTGAACTCCTCCGGGATGAGCTTGGATAATTCGTATTCTGAGATTCCGAGAGGGAGATTATAGCCTTCGAGGGCATACTGGGCTTCGATGTTGTCTTTATCTTTACAAATTAAAAGACCTATCGTGGGGTTATCCTGCTTGGTTTTGAGTTGATGGTTCACTGCGCTGACATAGAAGCTCAACTGACCGAGGTATTCCGGTTTGAATGATGTGGCCTTGAGCTCGATGCAGCAATATGCATGGATTCGGGTGTTGTAGAACAACAAATCTATAAAGGATTCTTTAGTCCCAACCTGAAGCCGGTATTGTCTTCCCATAAATGCGAACCCAGTGCCGAGTTCTACAAGGAATTTGGTGACGTTGGCCACCAAGGCATCTTCCAGTTCGCGCTCGTTGTAGTGTTCCGTCATAGTCAGGAAGTTGAAGACGTAAGGGTCTTTAGTTACCTGTTGGGCCAAATCGCTTTGCATCGCTGGCAGAGTCTGACTGAAATTGGATATTGCTTTACCGGACCTTTCGTATAAGTCAGTACTGAGAAAATTCAGAAGCATATCCCTTCCCCAATTGTGTTCGATTACCTTCCGAACAAAAAATAGAGCCTTCTCAGGATTGCCTTTGCATTTATCAATAATTCTCCTTTGATGATCCCAAGGGATTGAAAATAATTCTTTTCTCAAATCGTCCGCAGGGTGCGGAAGATTTTGGCCATCGGAATCGTCTATACCTGGAAGGCGACTTTGTCTTTCCAAATCTTCCGCAAGGTGCGGAAGATTTTTAAGCGTCTGAGAATAAAGCTCATAAAACCTACACATATATCGAATATTGGTTTCGGAAAAACCTTTCTCACCCGGCATTTCAGCCCGCAAATCATGACTCAACGTGCGGTAGAAGGCCGAACCGTAAGTGTTGGCATACTGCCTGTCGGCGATATCCTTTCCAAGGCTCCAATAATATTCCAGAAGAGTGCGGTTAGCCTCAGCAGAGGCTCTTAACCGCGCTTGAAGATAGCGCTGCTTGAGTTCTCTCACCCAAGAACGATAGTCATTATTCTGATTTAACTGCAGAAGGGGTTTCATAATAATGTTTGGTTTCAGAAGGTGATGCCGAAGGTTTGGGGGCGGTCGAGGGCGCGGTAGCCGATAGCCTCGGCGAGATGGGAGACCAAAATCGGCATATCTACTTTTACGGTAAAATATTTCTGGGCAACGTTATCGGGATTGATATAGACTGCATCTTCAAGCCACTCGCTTCTTAGCAATCTTGAAGTTATGGTCGTTTTGCCAGAACCGTTAGGACCTGCTATGACAATTAGAATTGGTTTATGTATGGAGGTCATACTTTTTTAGAATTAGATAGAGAGCGGTTTTTCGCCTCTTCGCATTTCTCATGCAGAGTTTCAAAGAAGCGTTTGTTTGCTATCTTGTTACTTTCTCTCGCGTCCGCCGCGGCCTGCCGCATCAGCTCGGCCAACTGCTCGTCGGTAGGATCAGTCTCGTCGTTGAATCGGTATGAATGAAATTGAGCGTCTGTCATAATGTGTGTTTTAGAATTGCAAATTTACTGAACTCTATGCAATGGTGCAAATTTCTGCGCCAGGGCGTTCATGCGTTTGGCGAGTTCACGGGGCAGTACGGCGCCTAAAGACTAACGCTATATAAATCAGGGGGAGTCTCTCACTCCCCCTTTATTTTTACCCCTATGGGGCAAGTTCTATATCATTGCCTATTATAATAAGTGATGGAATTTAACTGCCTTCTATTCTACGTTTTGGAGGGCCTTGAGGAGTGCCTTACCCAAACTCAGGGCCGACATTGGGTTTTGGCCGGTTATGAGTCGGCCGTCCACCACCACGTTGTCTCCCCACATGGGGCCTTCCTGGAAGATGGCTCCTTCATTTTCAAGAGCCGTCTCGAGCAGGAAGGGGACGATATCGGCTGTGCCGTTGGCATACTCTTCAGGGTTGGTAAAGCTTGTGAGTTTACGGCCCTTGACAAACTCCTCACCGTCAGCGAGTCTGATGGGGAGCAGTCCTGCCGGGCCGTGGCATACGGCAGCCACAAAACCGCCATTCTCATAGATACGGGAAGCTATGGAGGCAAGTTTTTCATTGTGTGGGAAATCCCACATTGCACCATGTCCTCCTGCATAAAATATTGCCTTGTAAAGGGACGGATCCACGTCGTCGGGAGTCATCGTGGAACCCATCTTTTCCTGCCAGGCGGCATCATTCCAGAAACGCGCGTTGATCGGATCACTGAGGTCAAAACCGTCTACCGGCGGTCTGCCACCTTTGGGGCTAACAACGTCAATGTCGTAATACTCACCGAGCACCGACCATGGATGTGTCACTTCCGAAAGGAAATAACCTGTTTTCTTTCCCGTATCGCCTAATTCTCCGTGGCTTGTTACCACAAATAAAATTTTGTCTTTCATAGCATTCATATTTAGAGGTCTACATATTTAAGGTCTAAATAGAGAACGCTCGCACTCCCCCGTTGGTTTTCTCCCCTCCCCGAGATATCGGACATCAAAATTACTTATCGGGGGCTGCCCCGCTGTAGCGGCGAAGGCGCAGACCAAGGTTGGAGTTTCTTACGGCCGGAGAGTCGTTGGCCAGAGCAGTCTCTATGGCACGCTCCTCGCCTACCAGCACGCAGAGGCGGCGTGCGCGGCTCACGCCTGTGTAGAGCAGGTTGCGGTAGAGCAGGTTGCGGTGAAGGCTGGAGAGAATCATCACCATATAGTCGGTTTCGGAGCCCTGGAGCTTATGGACGGTGGTGGCGTAGGCAAGCGTCAGCTCGCGAAGCCGTTCGCGGCCGTAGCGCAACCGCTTGCCGTCGTGAAAGGTAACCTCCAGCTGACGCAGCTCTTCGTCAACGCCTGAAATCCAACCGGTCTCACCGTTGTAGACGTCTCGCTCCGACGAGTTTGTTTTCTGCATCACCCTGTCGGCGAGCCGAAACACTCTCTGCCCAGACCGCAGGGAGGGCCCCGTGGGGTTCACTCTCTCCTGGATGGCCACGTTCAGCTCTTTCGAGCCCAGAATACCGTCTTGCTGCGGGCTGACCACCTGGATATCCTTAGGGTCGATGCCTAAGTCGCGCGGGATGGTTTCCGCCACGAGGCGCAATACGGTAGCCAGTATCTCCCGGGCCCCTTTTTCAGGAATCAGTATGAAGTCTTTCATATCGCCACGGCCGGGACTGATGCCTTGCTTTATCCCCTCGGCTGTGGCCGCGATGTTGCTCCCGGCCTTCTGCCGGAAGTTTTCGGTGAATCTCACCACGGGCACCGCTCCGGAGGCTATGAGGTCGTTGAGCACGTCGCCTGCCCCTATGGCCGGCAGCTGGTTGGTATCACCCACGAGCACTATCTTCGTGTCGCCGTCAAGGGCGTCGAGAAGGTGTGAGAAGATCACCTGCTCGAGCATCGAGGCCTCGTCGATCACGAGGATGCCGGCGTCAAACCGTTTGTTGCGGTAGCCCCTTCCCATGCTGTAACCCAGAAGGCGGTGGATTGTCTTGGCCTCCGTGCCCGCAAGGTCGGAAAGGCGTTTGGCGGCTCTTCCTGTAGGAGCAACGAGCACCACCTTGCGGTCAAGGTCTTCGAAGAGTTTCACGATGCCCCTTACGGCAGTGGTTTTTCCGGTGCCGGGTCCGCCGGTAATCACCGTTACGGGATGGGTCATCACCGTCTCGAGGGCCTCTTTCTGGTCGGCGTTGAGGAGATGCCCCTCCATGTCTGTGTCGGGGAGACAGAGGCCTTCGATATCGGAGGGGCGTGAGCGTTCGATAAGGGCTGCGAGTTTGCGGGCCGTCTCTTTCTCAGCGTGGAAGTAGACGGGGAGGTAGATGCCGTCGTGGCTACGGATCAGACGACCCTCCTTTATGAGAACCTCCAGTTGAGGCTGCACTTCTCCTGCGGATACCCCCGCAATGGCTGCTGCTGTCTTCACGGCCTGCTGTTCTGTAGCGAAAAGGCTTCCTTTTTCAGCATAAAACTTTACTGCCGTCAGCAGGGCGCCGCGCAGGCGCCGGGGGTCGTCGGTATGGATTCCAAGCCATTTCCCGAGTTTGTCGGCGGTAAAGAAGGAAACCTTCCAGGCGTTTTCCACCATGTCGTAAGGGTCATCCAGCAGGGCTTCCCGGGCCTTGCGACCGTAGTGTGACATGATTTTTTCCGCCTCCACGTCTTTGAACCCTGCCGAGTAGAGCATGGCGGCCACGGAGGGGTCGAACTTCAGGGTCTCGAAACTCTTGCGGATATCTTCAATCTTGCTTGCGGGCAGTCCTTGCACCTTCGCCCTGAGGGAGTCGAAGTCGAAATCAGGGCACAGAATATCGGCACCAACAGCCTCGGCAATCCTTGCGGCGTACACGGCCCCTATGCCTTTGATGTATGGACTGCCAAGAAAGCCCTGTATGCCCTTGATGCTTACTGCCTCGGCAGGCAGCGAGGCGGATGAAGAGGAGGGGGCTGATATGTCGATGAGAGTGTTTTCCATAGTGTTGAAAATTGGCGCAGACTATATGAATTATAACGTCTTGAATCACTAAGGGGTTGACGGAGGTGAGGGAAAATAAGAAATAAAAATCTGCCTGCACTTGCAGGAATAAAAAAAGTTTTGTAATTTTGCAACTCGAAACCCGGAGAGGTGGGTGAGTGGCTGAAACCACCAGTTTGCTAAACTGACGTAGGAGCAATCCTACCACGAGTTCGAATCTCGTCCTCTCCGCCAAGAAAATCTATTAATGGAGAAACCGCCCTACCGGGGCGGTTATTTGTATTTTAAAGGGTAGCCTGAAACTTGTTTCAAAGGCTTGCCCTCTAAAATACAAATGCCATCAATTAGAGTGATTCTCCATTAATAGATTTTCTTGCAAAGCGTTCCTCCAAAGGAGATCGGCGTAGCGCTAGCGAAGCCAATCTCGTCCCCTCCTTACCATGACGGATATGCTGGTCCTCAAACTTGTTTGAAAGGGGCAGTCTATCCAAGAAAAAAAGAGACTCCGCAAGAATTTGTTTTCTTTTGATTTTTCTTGAACCGCCTCTCCCCTCAGCGAGATCGGCATCAGCCAATCTCGTCCTCCTTCTCCTCAATGTTTTTACACCTCGCGACTATGCCTGACTCCCGGACTGTCCTCAGTTCGTGGGATCGACTAATAATTCCTCGATATCCACATTCTGAAAAAACGGTCTTCCACTTCATACCCCGCATCGGTCCGGGCTATCATTCCCTCTTTTATGCAAAATTACATTATGTAATTTTGCATAATGCAGTTTTACATAATGCAATCTGCCATAATCGCCTACCGTTTCTGAATCCGCGTGCCGATAAGGCACACATTAGGCGAGTTTACAGGGAGAGAACAACCTGATGGAAAGCAGAATCAAAAGCATCTCTCCATGATTTTTAAAAGGTGATGAGCAAAATGTGAAATAATATTCGTATATTCGCAACAGTTTTTAATTCAACTGGATGAGAATAATCTCCAAGATAGAAAATGAAATAAAATATGAAAGAGAGGAATGTGTCGGAATTGAGAAAAGAAATTAAGGCTGCCACTGAGCTGGCACGCAGCGGAGGCGACGTTACTGAGATATATGACCGTCTGTCATCTTTGCATAAGGCAGGAAACCTTGACCAATCCCTGTTTCTCAATTTCGGTTGGCTCATCTATTACAAACTGAAACATACTCCCCTCAACAGCGTGCTACCGCGCAAGAGGCTCCTCATCCAGTATCTTAACCTTGACCTGCCACGCCCCTCTCTGCTCCATTCCCTCATTCTTAACGAGGCAATCAAACTCAAAAAGAATTCTCCAAGCCAATTCCGCATACGCGATTTCATGGAACTCTGGGGCATTGATAACCTGCGCGATGAAGACTGGGAAAAATTCAAGCCCGAATCCGGACATGCAACTAACTCTCTGGTAGAAAATCTTATAGGCGTTTATACCCGTGAAATAAAAAAAGACCGCACCGCTGCCTCCGAAGAGTTCGGCAGGCTGCTCGACAAGGCTATTGAGGTATATCGCTCCAACGTTCACCTCCCCCTGTATCGCCCGATAGTGCTGGAATCGCAGGGCAGGCAGGAGGAAGCCCTGGCATGCTACCGCAAACTTCTGAAACGCTGGCCTCGGAAGTTCTTCCTGTGGAGCAGAGCCGAAGAGCTGCTCCCCGCCTCCGACCTTGACACACGCATCGCCCTGCTCAGTAAGGCTGTGACGCTTGTGAGAGACGAGAACTTTCTTGGCGACATCCGACTGCGCCTTGCCAACGTGCTGCACAAGAAGGGACTTCATCATCATGCGAAACACGAATTGAATCAGTATCAAAGTCTCTATGTCTCGCGGAGATGGCACATAAAGGCCTGGCATGGCACCCTGAGCCGTCGGATTGAGGCAGCAGCACCGGGAGTGTCCCCGGCTCCCACACCCTACGATGCTTTCATAGCTCCGGCAATGCAATTCCCGCAATAAGCTCTGCGCCAAACACGGCTATATCATCTGAATCTCACGCAAGCATTTTATCCAGGCAGGTGATGTTGGAATTCCCTTATCGAGATTTCATCACTATCGGCAGGATTTGAGAGGGACTGGCCACGAGATGGTCAGGAGCCGCATCCATGAGTTCTTGCTGCGGACTGAATCCCCATGTAACCGCAATGGAGGGGATTCCGGCCTTCCGTGCCGTTTCAATATCCACCGTGCTGTCACCGACCATAATTGCCCGGGCTTCAGAGAGGGCGTTATCCGCCATGATGCTCTTCAGGATGGCCGGATCAGGCTTTATGGGGCGGCCATACCTTTGCCCTTCAATACTGACGAATTCAATTTTGGGGAAGTAATGGCGGATAATCCTGTCGACGGCAGCCTGATATTTATTTGAGGCCACAGCCAGCTTTACCCCGCGTGCCTGCAGCTCTTCAAGAAGCGCAGGAATCCCCGGATACGGAGTCGTAGACTCCATGCAATGATTATCGTAATATTCACGGCTTAACCGGGTGAGGCAATCAAGTGTTTCGGGCAGGGTGGCAGGCGGAGCCGCTCTCTCAATCAGCTTTCGGAAGCCATTGCCAACCATCCTGTGATAATCCGCTACGGGATGTGTCGGCATTCCTGAAACGGAGAGCGCATGGTTGCACGCTTTTCCCAAGTCGGAAATCGTGTTGAGCAGAGTTCCGTCAAGATCAAATATTACTGTTGGTTGTGAATGTGTATCTGTCATAATAGTTGTTGCTTATGATTGCCGTGCTCATAAACCCGACTTGTGGTTTCGCAAATATAGTCCAAATTTATGATATTACCAAACCAAGTGCCGCGCGCCCTATGATGATCTAGTGGGCGGGTGATACCACTAACTTGGCCAAGAACACATCAAAGATTTATGCGAACGGGTTCGCCCACAGTAAAACAAAGGGGAGCCGGAGATCTATAGCCTTGTTATCACTTCGGCCAGGGCGTTCATGCGCTCGCAGAGCTCGCGTGAAAGCTCTGTGCATTGATGCTAATTTAGAAGGTGATGCCGAAGGTTTGGGGGCGGTCGAGGGCGCGGTAGCCGATGGCTTCGGCGATGTGGCGCGCCTCGACGGGAGCAGAGACAGCTGCAGAGAGGGCGGCCATATATTCGGCAGAGGGAGAACCATTCGGTTCGGAGGAGTTTGAGGCAGAGCGGGAGGGGAGGGTGGTGGCGGATTCCAGGTCGGCGATGGTGCGGGCGACCCTTAAAATTCTATCGAAGGCGCGGGCTGACATGTTCAGCTTGGTCATACGGTCCTTGAGCTTCTTCAGGCCGGCTTCGTCGGGCCAGGCGAACTGGCGGAGCTGCCTGCCGCTCATCTGGGCGTTGCAGTGGATGCCGGGGAGGTCCTTGAAGCGCTCGCGCTGTATGTCGCGTGCCGCCATCACACGCTTCCTAATCTCACTGCTCGACTCCGAAGGAGCACGGTTGGCCATGTCGTCGAATTCAACAGGCTCAATCTCTACCTGAATGTCGATGCGGTCCATAAGCGGTCCGGAGATCTTGCTCATATATTTCTGCACCTGGTTGGGCATGCAGGTGCAGCGGCGCGTTGGATGTCCGTAATAGCCGCAAGGGCAAGGATTCATCGAGGCTACGAGCATGAACGAGGCAGGGTAATCCACCGTATATTTGGCGCGGGAGACGGTAATGACCCTATCCTCTATCGGCTGGCGCATCACCTCCAGCACCTGACGCGGAAATTCCGGGAATTCATCGAGGAAAAGCACCCCGTTGTGAGCCAGGGAAATCTCTCCCGGCATCGGGTTGGCACCGCCGCCGACAAGGCCACGACACTAGTACACGATTCGGTGTAAGAAGAAATAGTCATTCTTTAGGTGTGTGCATTTATAGTTGGAGGAGTCGAAATTAAATTTTCCTGTAACTTTCTTTTCAGAAGTGTCTTACGCGCACTGATAAAATTATTGAAATCTTTATAGTCCAAACTTACATCGACAGGGATTAAATGAGATTCAAAAAACAGGTCCTTGTTCTTACCAGCATCCAATTCCTTCTTAACCCATGAGTCAAGAGGCTCGGCATTTTTGACATGTTTTCATTGGCATCAAGCATTTGAAGGTTCAAAATGGAATTGTGAATCTCCCAGGAATGGTCTGCATTGTTAGCATCATAGGAAATTGCCGGATGCATGTGGTCAAGATGGAAAATATTGCCATAATCAAGATGAGGAAATAAAACCGAGAGAATTGAAAATGCGTATGGTTGATCCTTTTGTGTCATAAGTATTTCATCTAATGTTTCCTCATTGAGATAATCATCATGCTTTAATACTTTTGAAAGTCTAACTTCTGGGAAAGATTTTAATGATTTCGCCTTAATAAAATCTTCCTGGTTCTCTTCATCGAGCATTTCCTTTCTAACTCTTGCCAAAGTTTGGTCTGAACTACCACCAAAACTTTTAAACAGAAGACTCCGGAGTAACCATCTTTTAATCAATGCCCTTTCCTCCTTGAGGGAAGCCGAATTTGCAATTGTTGTATAGGTTCCACTATAATATAAATAGAACACTATGGGTAATACTGCATTATTGGATGTAAGGGTTCTACCATTGAATCCCATTCCCTTCAACAAAACAAAGCACTGATACAAACAATCTCGGATCGACTCCCAATTTTCTTCAATTTTTTCAATAAATACATTACTGAAACTTTTGATTCTAAATCTTATGTCCTTATGATATAAAACAAGAAAACTTCTCAATACTAAGTCTTTACTTATATTAAATCCCAAATTGTTAATTTGATCCACCAATCCGTTTATTTCGGTGCGTGCGTCTTTAGATTGCCAAGTGGCGGTAGCCAAAGACATTAGTATGTCGGAAAAAGTCAGCTGGGTACCTCCGGAATTAATCCTAACAAAAATGTTGACAGCAGTATCCGGATCTGTTGTATCTTCCTCATAATAATTTATTAAATGTGTGTTACAGATAACCTTCTCTAGTTTGCGTAAAACCTTTTTCTCCTCTTTAGTTAATTCATTAGAATCGCTGAAATCGTCGATATCTTCTGTATCACCTGAGTATAAATCAAGAATTTTGGAAACCCTAAACCATTTATCGACTTCTTTATCAACGAAGAGAGGCAATTCCTGACTTTCAGCTTTATCAATGAAGAGAAAATTATAGGTTTTATCGGATTCGTCTTCGGGAAAGATTCTCGATATATTGAGGTAAAGATGGCGGGTAGGGAAATTTTGCTCTAAATTAATCCAACGTGCACGAAGCTTCTTATATGCGTATGAGCCGCATAACCCTAAATACAATGAGGTGAGACGTTGCTGGCCATCTAATATAGCCCAAAAATCATTTGTTAGGTTTGTATCAAACGAATCATTGTGCACATGGTAACGCTCGATATAATAACGTAGTATCGAATAAAAACGATATTTACTTTTAGCCTCCCCCTTGACTCTCCAAAACAACATAGAGCTAATGGGATAGCCTTTCATAAGGGAGTCAAAAAGTGTTTCTACCTGATTTGCCGACCATACATATTCCCGTTGGAATGAGGGTAATAAATATTCATTATGGCTAATTCTATGAATAGCCTCTCTAATTGTAATTGGAGATTGAAATCCTGCCATTTGCTATTTAAATTTAAATATTTACTAATTATATTTTTGCTTATATTATTTTCTTTGATTTCAGAAAACAGTTCTTTAGGGTGTTATGAATCCCATCAGGGTGAAACCCAACCTAAATAATGATCTTGTTATCGGGCTGAAGGCTCGATATTTGCTTGAGGTCTACATTGTAGCTCCTAAGGAATCTGATTTTTGCACGTTCCAATGCCGACCGTGAGGCACTTGACACTCCTCTGTTGCTTATTATTCTCGCCCTCGCTTTATCTTTCTTTGATGGATACGGCATGAACAGAGGATTTTTAATTGTGGATTCCAGCTGGTCTATGGCATGGCTTATATCGCCTCCTTTTAATTCCAAAAATACGGCGATACCCGAGTTATCATTTAGAACGGTAATAAATTTGTCGCATCGTTGACCTTCTTTTATGGCAACGCCATCAATTGGATAGATAATAACAATATTTGTCCCTTCTATTTCTACATTATAGTTGACGCCCTTTTCTGTCACTGAAACTTTTTTCATGAGAGAAGGTCCCTTGTCAGGATTAACGCCCAAAGCGTCAAGACGCAGCCTTCTTTCAAAAGCATATTTACCCATAGATTATCTCGTTAAAATGGCTGATAAGGTCTTCGTAATTATCTGATATGCTATCCAAATAGGTGCCGTCAATTATCTGCAATTCTTCATCAAGAATGTTTCTGATTTCTCCCTCTCTCACCTCCCATGCTCTAATTTCCGAGGGGTTGATTTCCGGCATATTGATTTCGTCTCTTTCTGCCATGCCAGAGGCTCGGAATGCTCGGCTCATGATGTTTAAGGCGGTGATAATATACGGACTGTGAGTTGCCAGGGTAAGATTCATATCAGCCTCCTTACATTCTAGACAACATTTTACCAGATACTTCATCAGGCCCCATTGATTCGATGGGAAAAGACTCAATTCGGGTTCTTCTAAATGAACACTTATAATCTTATTTGGGAACTTACCTATATCAGTGGAGGCCCTGAACTTCGACAGATTATCAGTCTCGGCAAGATATTTCAGTATTGTGGAATTCATGGCTTCCACAATATTAAAATGCTCAGCAAAATATTGCATTATAAAATGCAATGCAACACTGTTTTGTATTCCGGAAGATGCACTCGTCAACGGTAGATTATCGAACGAATCGACGTTTTCCCGGCCACTGACATACACTCTCCGGAAACCATTGGTTTTGACAACATTCATTTTCACTCCTAAATAAGCCAATTCAGTTGAATTTATGGCATCAATGGCTTTTTGGAAGTTCAAAAAAGTTTCATCAAGATAAAACATGTTATGCCTAAGCGCAACATTACCTGCCGCCAAATCGGGTATCATGACTCTTTTGTCAGATATATAGGCTATCTTTTGGATTGTGAGTTCTTCCTTGGAAACAGTTTTTTTGGGCAGATCTATTTTACCGTTCTTAATTATAATATCAAAATTCCCATTACTGTAATGAATTCTTGTGTTGTAATGTAAGAACGGTTTCAGTCCATTCTTAGCCAGAATGTTACCGAGATTTAGTCTAAAAGGGCTGCTGTTGATGCCTGAGATTTTAAGATAAGAACGCACACACATCATCTTATAAATCCAGCGCATCATAGCCAATACTTTCATAATGGTACTTTTACCCGATCCGGATTCTCCTATAAATACACTAATCTTCTTTAAATCCCAAATCGTAATATCTTTGATTGGGCCAAAGTTTTTTATTTCAATGCTTTCTCTTCCAGTCAATATCATTATACTAAAGATTTTATTGCAAATTTACTTTAATCTCTCTTATCCTACAAATGTTTACACCATATGATAAACATTTTAGTAGGTGATGCCGAAGGTTTGGGGGCGGTCAAGGGCTCTGTAGCCGATGGCTTCGGCGATGTGGCGCGCCTCAACGGGAGCAGAGACAGCGGCGGAGAGGGCCGTCATATATTCGGCAGAGGGAGAACCGCTTGCTTCTGAAGAGGCAGGGTTAGGGGCTGCGGAGCCGGAGCGGGAGGGGAGGGCGGAGGCGGATTCCAGGTCGGCGATGGTGCGGGCGACCCTTAAAATTCTATCGAAGGCGCGGGCCGACATGTTCAGCTTGGTCATGCGGTCCTTGAGCTTCTTCAGACCGGCTTCGTCGGGCCAGGCGAACTGGCGGAGCTGCCTGCCGCTCATCTGGGCGTTGCAGTGGATGCCGGGGAGGTCGCGGAAGCGCTCGCGCTGTATGTCGCGCGCCGCCATCACACGTTTCCTAATCTCACTGCTCGACTCCGAAGGGGCACGGTTGGCCATATCGTCGAATTCAACAGGCTCAATCTCTACCTGGATGTCAATACGGTCCATCAGCGGTCCGGAGATCTTGCTCATATATTTCTGTACCTGGTTGGGCATGCAAGTGCAGCGGCGCGTCGGATGCCCGTAATAGCCGCAAGGGCAAGGATTCATCGAGGCCACGAGCATGAACGAGGCTGGATAATCCACCGTATATTTGGCGCGGGAGACGGTAATGACCCTATCCTCTATCGGCTGGCGCATCACCTCCAGCACCTGACGCGGGAATTCCGGGAATTCATCGAGGAAAAGCACCCCGTTGTGGGCTAGCGAAATCTCCCCGGGCATAGGGTTGGCCCCGCCGCCGACAAGGGCCACAGGCGAGACCGTATGGTGGGGCGTGCGGAAGGGCCGGCGCGTCATCAGCATCGAGCCTTTGGTGAGCTTGCCGGCTACGGAGTGTATCTTCGTGGTCTCGAGTGCCTCGGCCATGTCGAGGGGTGGCAGGATCGAGGGGAGGCGCTTGGCCATCATCGACTTGCCCGCACCCGGAGGGCCTACCATCAGCAGGTTGTGGCCGCCGGCACAGGCCACCTCAAAAGCCCTTTTCACCGTGTCCTGTCCCTTCACTTCCGAGAAATCGAAGTCGAAATTCTCGGCCTGTTCGGCGAAGATCCTTCGTGTGTCGATAACGGTGGGCGACAGCTCGCCCTTATTGGACACAACCCCGACGGCCTCGGCCAGCGACGATACGCCATACACCTCCAGGCGGTTTACCACGGCCGCTTCCGTCACATTATCGACGGGCACGATGAGCTTCTTGAAGCCCATCTTTCTGGCCAACACGGCGATGGGGAGGGCTCCCTTCACGGGGAGCACCTTGCCGTCGAGCGAGAGTTCGCCGATAATCATGCAGTCGGCCAGCGCGTCAGCGGGGATGAGCTCGTTGGCTGCCAGCATACCGATAGCCATAGGGAGGTCGAACCCCGCTCCCTCCTTCTTGATGTCGGCAGGGGAGAGGTTGATCACGATACGCCGGTGTTTCCAGCCTACCTTGCTCTGTTCCAAGGCAGTTATGATGCGCTGGTAGCCGTCTTTCACCGCAGCGTCCGGGAGTCCTACGATGGTGAAACCGACTCCCTGGGTCGACATGGTCTCTATGGTTACGGGTATGGCGTCGATGGCAATGATGGCTGCCGAGAAGGTCTTGGTAAGCATGATTATGGCGTGTGTTATTTTATCTTTTTAAATTTCTTGACGGCCTCTTCCCAGAGAGCCGTGCGGCCCACCTCTTTCCCCTTGGCGTCAATCACGATGTAGAGGGGCAGGGAGCGCACCTGCATGGCGAGGGCAACGGTATCGGCCACTCCATAGGGCATCCAGAGGCGTTGCAGCCCCTCGATGGTATCCTTGCGAAGGTGCCGGCGCCAGTTGAGCGAGTCAGACTCCAAGATTATTTCGGCCAGCTGACGTTTCCCTTTGTATCGCGTGGCGAGAGCCCTGAGCGAGTCGGCGGGGATTTCGGAGGCCGCGCCCCGGATCATGCCGCGAAACACCAGCAGCGTGGGCATTCCGTTCCTCAGCGAGAGTGTGTCGGCATAGCCGTCTTCGCCCCCGAGGATAATCTCCGCAGGAATCTCCACCTCCATGGGAAGGTCGGAAAGCAGGTCGCCAAACGAGAGGGCGTTCATCAGATCATTGTCGCCGGTCACCTTGCGGCCCAGGAGCCCCTGCAGGGCGAGAAATCCCGCCGCGTCTTCACGGCGGTCGTAGTAGACGTAGAGGGCTATTGCGGCAGCCGGAGAGTCGGGATTGCTTTCCACGAATTCCTTTACGGCCGCATTGAGTGCCTTCGGACTGCCCGAGGCGATGGTTTTCTCGTTATTGATGCGCCAGGCCGAGAGGGCGTCGGTGGCCGCGTTGCCGGTGGCGTTCCAGCGGGTCACGTTGGCATCGGTGCCCGTAATCTTTATCTTGTCGCCGCGGCGGATGTAGACCACGGCCGCAGGCATATTGCTGCCACGCGGGAAGATGTAGAGCAGCGAGGGGTATCTCTCGGGGAGCTTGAGCTCACCTTTACCGCCCACAATCTCAGCCGCCGTCTCGCGCATGGTGCCCCCGTTTTTCCCGGAGGCGTAGTAGATCACTCTCACGGGGTCGTGATAGTCGGCGGGGAGCTGAAACGTGAGCGTCACCTCGTTTTTTGTGCAGGCTCCCAGCAGCAGCCCAAGCAGCAGGAAAATCCAGACCCTTCCCATGGCTCTACACGAACTGCTCGCCGAAGCGGTCTTTCACCTCGTTGACGATGTGCCTGAGCCCCTGTTCCTTCGCGATGGGGTAGATAAGCAGCGCCTTTTCGGAGTCGGCCACGATGTAGTCTTTAAGCCCGTCGGCCACGATAATCTTGTCGCCCTTCACGGCGAAGAGTGTGCCCTTGCAGTCGGATGCGAGCAGGCGGCAGTTTTGCGTCACGTTGCCGTCGGCGTTGCGGGGCGACACCTCGTAGAGGGCTTTCCAGCTGCCGAGGTCGCTCCAGCCGAGGTCGACGGTCTCCACATACACGTTGGGAGCCTTCTCCATCACGGCATAGTCTATCGAGATGGAGGGGGCGGCGGGGAAGCTGCGGTCGATGAATTCCCGCTCACCCTTAGGGGAGTAGTCGCCGTCGTCGAATGCTGCGGCCACCTGAGGGGCGCACTCACGGAAGGCTTTGAGCAGCGAGGAGGTCTTCCAGAGGAAGATGCCGGCGTTCCAGAAAAACTCGCCGCTGTTCACGAACACCTTGGCCATCTCTTCGGAGGGCTTTTCGGTAAACGACTTCACCTTCAGAATGCTGTCGGTCCCGGTGGGTTCGCCTCGCTGTATGTAGCCGTATCCGGTGTGGGGCGACGAGGGGCGAATGCCGAGTGTCAGGAGGCGGTCGCCACCCTCCACGAAGTCGAACCCCCTTCGCAGTGCCTCATGGAATGCGCTCTCCTTGAGCACGAGATGGTCTGACGGGAGCACCACCATCGAGGCTTCCGGGTCGCGCGCCGCGATGTGGTGGGCAGCCCAGCAGAGGCAGGGGGCCGTGTTGCGCCGCGCCGGCTCGAGCAGGATGTTCTCCTCCTTGATCTCGGGGAGCTGGGCGCGCACCAGGTCGTAGTATTCCCGGTTGGTCACGATTACTATGTTTTCGGGCTGCACAACGGGGCGCACCCTCTCGAAGGTGGCCTGCAGCAGGGTGGTGCCGGAGCCAAAGAAGTCGAGAAACTGTTTGGGGAGTTCCCTGCGGCTGAAGGGCCAGAAACGCGAGCCCACGCCGCCGCACATTATCACGCAATATCTCATGTATGTTGATGTAGAAGTTAAGCCACTCCGAGGGGTTTGTCTTCGGGGCGGGCGGGTTTAAACTGATGCTTCACGCCCTCCACCACATTGAGCATGTAGTCGCCGAGTTTTTCGGCCTCGCCGATGAGGTCCATGAAGAAGATTCCCTGTTCGTAGTTATATTGCCGGTTGTTGATGTTGTAGATATTCTCGTCGCGCAGGCGGTTGCGGAAGTTGTTGATCTCGCGCTCGCGGTTGTAGGCTGCGATGATGCGGGCGTCTTCCGGGGTCTCCATCTGGCGCAGGAGTTCGAGCATGTTGTTCATGGCGCCGTCTACCAGGTCGTACATCATGTCGATCTCCTTCACGATTTCCGCGCCAAACTCCACATGGGCCTGGTTCTTGCGCGTAAGGGTTTTGGCGATGTTGAAGCAGCCGTCGGCAATCGACTCTATCTCGCTGATTATGCGCAGCATACCGGCTACCCTCATCTTGCCTTCAGGGCTCAGACGCCCCTCGGCCACCTTATTGAGGAAGCCGGCAATCTCGAGCTCCATGCGGTCGGAAATCTCCTCATACTTCTCCAGGCGCGAGTAGAGTGTGGAATATTCGTCGGCTTTCGGGTCCATATGGATCAGCTGCCTGCCCATGTCGAGCATCCGCTTCACCCTCTCCCCGTAGACGGCTATCTCCTTCTGTGCCTGGGCTATGTTGAGCTCAGAGGCGCTGAGAATACCGCGGTTGATAAACTTGAGCGAGAATTCCTCCTCCTCGTCTTTGTGGCGCTGGGGCATAATCCAGCATACGGCCTTGACGTAGAGTTTGGTAAACCATATCATCACCAGGAGGTTGCAGGCGTTGAAGACGGTGGGAAACATTGCCAGGCCGAAAGCCACGGCGCCCTGCGCCTTGGCCGTGAGGCCTCCGGCTGGGTTGAGCAACGTGGAGTCGGCCATCTTCATCTCCTGGGCCTTCGTGATGTCGAGGGGGTTTAGGCCCTGGCAGGCTCCCGTGATGTCGCCCACGAGTTTTACGAAGGGTATGAAGACGCAGAGCACGATTATGGAGCCTATCACGTTGAAGAGCACGTGGCCCATGGCCGTGCGCCGCGCGGCAAGGTTACCGCTCAGAGAGGCGAGCACCGGGGTGATGGTGGTTCCGATGTTGCCGCCCAGGATTATGGCGCATCCCAGCTCGAACGAGATCCACCCCTGAGAACACATGATAAGGGTGATGGCAAAAGTTGCCGCCGAGCTCTGGGCCACCATCGTGAGCACGATGCCTATGCCGAAAAATATCAGCACGGAGCCTATGCCGAGGCTGGTGAAGTCGGTGACAAACTGGAGCATGCCGGGATTCTGCTGCAGGTCGGGCACATATTTGCTGATCAGGTCGAGGCCCATGAAGAGGAAGCAGAACCCGATGAGGAACTCGCCCGAGCTCTTGTAGACGCTCTTCTTCATGAAGAGCATCGGCACGCCGATGGCCAGCAGGAGAATGGAATAGTCGGAAATGGATACCTCAAACGAGAAGGCCGAGATTATCCAGGTGGTGACGGTAGTGCCCACGTTGGCGCCGAAGATCACGGCCATGGCCTGCTGCAGGCTCATGAGGCCGGCGTTGACGAAGCTCACCACCATCACCGTCGAGGCCGACGACGACTGGATGAGTGCCGTGATGATGATGCCGGTGAAGACGCCGGCCACACGGTTTTTCGTCATGGCTCCCAGGATGTTGCGCAGGCGGTCGCCGGCCACTTTCTGGAGGCCCTCGCTCATCACCTTCATGCCGTAGAGGAAGAGGCATACGGAGCCCAGGAGGCAGATAAAGTCAAATATCGTGTAGTTCATGTGGATTCTATGGTTTCTGCATTGGCAAAATTAGCAAAAAATCAGGGATTATCATACTGCTCGAGGGCCTTCTTAAGCTCGTTGGTGACCATAAGCTGCAGCTCACGGGGCTCGAGCACCTTCACCCCGTCGCCGAGACTCATGAGCTCGTGGACGAGTTCGTAGTTGAGCTTGAGGCGGTATTTGAAGATGGAGTGGTCGGGTCCGGTGAGCTCCTCTTCCTGCGAGTGGTGGAGGGGGAGAGCCCTGAAGTATTTGGCCTGCGTGCGGGTGGTATGCAGCCTTACGGTGCGCTCCTCGGCCTTCGAGGAGGTGACGCCAAGGATGTTGCCGAAGAGCTCGCCTATCGTTAGGCCGGCAGGGAGCTCGAAGTGGTCGCCGGTCTCCTCCACGGCCTTAACTCGGTCGAGGGCATACGTTCGCAGGTCGGCGGACTTCACCCTCCGGCCTATCATATACCATCGCTGCTTGTAGCGCTTCAGGAAGTAGGGGTGAAACTCGATGCTCTTCTCGGTCATCGAGCGGTTGAATCCGGCATAGTCAAACCGTATTGCGGCTCCGGCTCTGAGGGCTGCGATTACCGCCGGGAGAAACTCGCGTGCCGAAGGCACCTCCTCCACCTCGATGCGGTCGGCGATGTCGGGGGAGTCGGCAAGCAGGTTGTTGATGGCGAAGGAGTCGAGCAGCCAGTCGGTCATGCCGTTTGAGGCCCTGTCTGCGCCCCGTTCCACATAGTATTCACCCCGCGAGTTGCAGGCGATCTCCACCTTGAAGATCTCTTCCACGGCGCGCCTGTAGTGGTAGAAGGTGCGTTCCGGCAGGGGGTTGCCGTCTCCCACGTTGCTCTTGAGCCAGAGGTCGTTGAGCTGGGCCCTTGTGAGCTTGCCGTGGCTGCTCAGGGCGTCGGCCAACCAGATGTAGCGCGCTATGAGGTTCTTGTTCATTTGCTTAGCTTTTCTCCTCGAGGCACGACATTGCGCTCATAGTCGGTCTTGGCGTCCCGGAAGGTGTAGGAAGCCACGGTGGCCTTCCCCCAGCGTATCGACATGAAGTATTGAAACTGCGGGTCGGTGAGCAGGGCGAGGGTCCACTCCCGCGGCGAGGTGCGGTGGAAGTGTTTGGTGGCGTTGATGAGTCCGATCTGCTCCAGCATCCCCTCGGTGAGTTCGCGGCAGGTGGCCTCCACGGTGTTGAGCCCGTCGTAACACTGCCCGATGTAGTATACGAGGCTGTCGCTCTGGCTCTGCAGCTGCCAGAGCTGGTAGCTGCCGCGGAAGATTTTCTCGAAGTCGTGGTCGAATGCCGACACCTTGATGTAGGGAATGGTGGTGCGGAATTTGAGGCTGATGCTGTCGGGGAGGTCGCCGGTAGAGTAATAGATGCTGTCGGCTATCTCGTAAATCCTGTTCTGGTCGAGTATCTTGCCGAGCCAGAGTCCGGTGTCGTCGAAGCGTTCGCCGAGATTGTCGATGGCCTGGATCATCGACTTGCGGAGCTCGCGCTTCTCCCGCTGGCGGTCAACACACGAGTCGATTCCGAATGTCAGGCCGATGCCGATCATGGTGGCTATGCAGCCGGCCGTCATGTCGGAGATCCAGCGCTCGCGCCGCGAGCGCTTCAGGGGGCTTGGGTTTCCCTGGCTGTCAGGATTGGGGGCGGTGCCCATTTTTCTGGTCACTTAATCACGACGATGTCGTGGCCATACCCGTTTTCACCCTGTGCAGCGGTTACGATCTCGAGGGTGTAGGGAGTGTAGTCTTTGATGTCTACTATAATTTGGTTGTAGATTCCGTTCTGAAGCAGGGCGTCGGTCTCGCCTATTATCTTCAGCGTGCCCTGCTCGCCTTTTTCACCGAGTTCTACCGTTACGTTCTTGCCGTCCCAGTCGGGGTTTTCCAGGAGCTCGGAAATGAAGCTGTAGGAGGCCTCGTAGCTTGTGGCTGCCGCCACGTAGACTCCCGGCCTTCCGGAGGGGGTGAAGGGAGGCCTTGCATCCTTGTCGTAGAGGGTCTGCAGGGCGTTGATGTAGATGGAGACGCCGTCGTAGGTGGGCTCGTAGCCCGAAGGTTCGTCGTCTTTCGAGCAGCTTGCGAATGCCCCGAGCAGGATGGCTGTGAGCAGGAAGGAGAAGATTTTTTTCATAATCTTGAAAATTTAATCATTCGCAAAGTTACGCAAAATCTCCCTAAAATGAAAATAGGGGAGGGAAAATTGTAGTCGGCTGTATGGGAGGTCAGAAGAATTCGCCCGTACCGGTCTTGTAGAGGTTGCCGTAGTTTTCTGCGTTGTAGACCATTACGTGGCTCCCCACGGTGTTGATGAAGAGGCGGTAGTAGAGGTCGCGCAGGGAGATGTCGGGGTTTTCGGCAATCTGGGTCAGGAAGGTGGAGGTGAAGCGGTTGGTCATCCACACTCCGTGGTCGCTGCTGAAGATGTCGGCCTTGGAGGTCTCCTCGCCGTTGGCAGCGGTGATGAAGAGCATTCCGGGGATTCCCTCACACTGCTCCAGCACGCCTCCCGAGTAGCACGTCTCCACCATCATCAGCAGTTTGCGGCATTTCCCCTCGGCCCTGAGCCTGAGGAGGGCCTGGCGGAGCGTGGCCCCCGTGATGCCGGCCTCGCGGTCGTTCCAGCACATTGCTCCGGGCACCCCGTGGCCGCTCCAGAAGATGAAGACGTTGTCGCCGGTTCCGGTCTCGAGCATGTCGAGCAGTTCCTCCGGGTTGAGGTCTGAGAGACGGAAGTCTACCTCCACGTTCTCGTAGAGATTGGGTCCGGCGGGAGAGGTGCGCACGGTGCCCGATTGGGGGTTGAGGGGATGGTCGGCGATGTCGTCTTCCATTATGAGGATAATCTCCCGGTCAGTGTAGCCGGAGGCTTTGAGCCGGCGGTAGATGGCGAGCACGTCGGCCTGATGTCGGTAGTTTTCCCAGCCTGTGGAGGTGGCCACGAGGATCGCGCGGCGCCCCGTAAGGGGTCCGTAGGAGAGCGTGGGTCCGTTTTCATCGAAGGTCTGCATCTGCGATGCCCTCCAGTTCCAGCCGGCGAGCGTGGCGTCGGTGCGGTTGCCGCCGTCGCTGGTGTTGTAGTCGAGGATGATGTACCGGCCTCCATACACCTTGAAGTTGTAGTAGGTCGTGGCCAGCACGTTGGTGAAAATCTTCTGGTCAAACCTCAGCGGGCCGGAGGCTCCGCGCACGTACGGGGCAGCGCCGCGTGCGAGGGCATCAACCACCAGGCTCATGTCTTCGCCGGTCCAGCTCCCCATGTTGATCTCCTCGCCGCTCACGATGGTCCGCAGGGCATCGCGGAGGGTGAGGTGGGGCTTCAGAAACTGCATCCAGGCTCCGTAGGCCAGCAGCATGGCGGCGTCGTAGAGCTGTGCCTCCCCTGTGGTGGGGTTAGTGCCGAAGAAGGTGCGGTAGGAGACGTCGAATCCCGACTCCGGGTCGGCTCCGAAGGCCACACCCTCGATTCCTTCGATCTCCTTGCCGTGCATGGAGATCACGTCGGTGCCGTAGGCCGTGTCGGAGAAGAGGAGCCTCGGGTCGCACCCCTCTCTGCGGGCTGCGTTCTGCCGGCCGAGCACCGTGGCAATTTCCGCCGGCTCGGAGAGGGCGCAAATAACATAGTCGGCACCCGATTTCATCGCGGAATAAGCCTCCTGCTCAAGGTTCTCTCCGCCGTAGGCGAACACTCCCGAGTTGGTGAGTCCGAGTTCCCTGGTCTGGAATGAGAACCAGTCGATGAAGGTCTTTCCGTAGAGGTCTCCATCGCGTGCTATGAGCGCCACGCTTTTGGCGCCATAGTTGGCGGCCTTTGCCAGGAGCACCTCACACTGCGTGATGTCGGTTTCGGTCATTGCCCAGAGATAGCCCGTAGAGGAGTAGGCCCTCACGAGCTCCTCGGAGGTGGCGAGCGTGAAGAGGTTTTTGCTGAAGCGTGAGAGGCTCGCGGTGAGGGTGGCGGCGTTGGAGGAATAGAGACCTCCTATCACGGCGTATATGTCGTCGCGCCTGCCGAGCATCTCGGCGGTTTCTTCGAGGTTTTCGGCCGATTCATCGTAAAATTCAAAGTTAAGGCTTATGGCAACATCCTGGTTTTTGAAGGCGCGTGTCAGGTTGGCGTCAAGGAGCCCGAGGGTGCGTTCCCAGTGCTCGCGCAGTCCGTCGCCGTCAGGCAGCACGATGGCCACGGTTTTCTCTATCACCTCCCCGGATGCGTCGGGTTCATCGGCGAATTCGTCGCTTTTGCATCCCCAAAGCATAAGGAGGACAAGGAGGCATAGGATGTCAGTTAAGCGCTTCATATTCTTTCTCCTTTTCTACTGCGGCTGCCTTGTTTGCCCGGATAAAATCGCTGAATTCATCGCTGAAACCCGGGGCGAGCATGAATTCAACGTATCCGCTTTCCAGCCCGTAGGTCTGCGATTCCGGCATATTCCCTGTCTGCAGCCAGCTGTTGAAGTATTCGTCGATAAGCAGGTCGAAGCGCTTCACCACCGAGCCTGTGATTTTCTTTGAGAGTCCGGACTGGTCCACGTCCATACCGGCCAGGAAGGGGCATGCGTCATACTCGCGTGAGTAGCGGTAGAGCCCGGCGTTCGAGCCTCCGGCCACCGGGAAGATAAACCCGTAGTTGGCTGCCCAGCCGCTCATACGGCGGTAGGTTACGTCGGCCATCACGTATCCGCTCCAGTCGTCGGCCAGGTATTCCACGTCGCATTCGCGCCCGTATCCGGCGATGAAACCGTCTTTTGCCGATGCCGTGGGGATGTCAGACGAGCTGGCCATCAGCACGAGGCTGCTGCCGCCGTCGATCCTTGCGGCGAGCGCGCCGCAGAGATAGGAGGCTCCAAACATCGACACCTGGAATGTGCGAATCCTTTCGTCGGCATACCGCTTCAGGCTCTCAAACATCAGGATGCGCTTGTTGTCGGTGAGTTCATAGTCGTCGATATGGCGGTCGATAATGTCCTCGTAGTCGGCGCTTGCGAATGTGAACACCACCGGGATGTCGCTTCCGGGCCGTTTCAGCCAGTCGGTGAAGATGCGTTCCGCCTCGCCGAGATTTTGCGGTGAATAGAGGAAAATGTCGATTTCAGGATGCGCTTTCTTGAATTTCTGCACTCCCTCGAGAATGCAGTCGTTGTAGCTCATGTCGCCCAGGCCGCCGGGCGAGAAGAGGAATATCACCTGCGGGGTCACTTCCCCGTGCTCCTTCGAGGGGTCGGCAGGCTCGTCACTGCTGCACGCGGCGAAACCTACCGCTGCCAAAAGACAGCAGAGCATACACAGAAGATGCTTGAGTTCCCGGATTGGCTGCAAGAAAGGCGTTCTTAGAAAGTTTGTAATGCAAAATTAATAAATTCAGAGAAATAATTTTGCGTTCCGGTTTGCTGATTTTCAATAATAAGTGTTAAATTTGCAATCTTGATAGAGGCACCGAATTTTTTCACGAGTAACAATAACAACTAAATACATTTTTGACATGGCAAACTGGTATATCATGTACAACGGCCAGCAGGTTGGTCCCCTGGAGAAGGAGGGACTCCTGGCCTATCATCCCGGTCCCGATACGATGGTATGGTGCGAGGGTATGGCAAACTGGCAGCCTCTCTACACATTCCCTGAGCTCATGGAGCTTATTAACGGACAGCGTTCTGAAGTCCCGCATTATGCTCCCGGCTCTCCGATGCCTCCCGCAGCCCGTGTCTCCACAAAAGACAAGACAACGGCCGGGATCCTCGCCCTGCTGCTCGGCGGCCTCGGCGTGCAGTATTTCTACCTCGGCAAGGTAGGCGCGGGTCTGGTTACGATACTGCTGTCTATAGTTACTTGCGGCATCTGGGATGTCCTCACTTTCGTGCAGGGAATCCTGATGCTCACGATGTCGCAGGAGCAGTTCGACCGTAAATACGTCTTCACCGACAAGTTCCTGCCCCTCTTCTGATCAGGCAAACCATAAAACAAAGATGGACTCCCAAGGAGCCCATCTTTGTTATCTATAAGGTTTACGCTGCAGGGTCTCAGCCCTTGTTGGCGCGCTCGTTGATGTAGGAGGCGAGGGCTTCGGCGTCGGAGCCGCCCACCACATACTTGCGGCCATCCTTCAGCGTGATGAGTACGGTGTTGTCGGGCTTGCCGTAGTAGGCGAAGTAGTCCCCGATGTTGTCGTCGTGATACTGTCCCCAGCGGCCGAACGTGCGGATAGGCATGCTCTTGAAGGCCTTCTTGCCGGGTTTGGCGGCCACCTTGTAGGGTTCGGCGGATGCAATCTCGTCCATGCGGATGCGCTTCGTCTTGAGCGGTCGGCGGATCCTTACCTCGTCATCGTCGGCGTATACGTCGAGCGGAGTGAAGCAGAGGGCGAAAATCCACCACAGGAAGAGAATGCCGATGATAATCCAGAACCATACCCAGCCGCTGCCCCAGCCGGAGCTTGCGTCGTAGGTCTGATAAGTTGTGTCGGTGTAGTTGTAGTCGGGTGTCCACCACCAGATGCAGCAGAATGCAAGGCATATCAACAGGATCCAGAATATCACGGAACCCGTGTAGTCGCTGCTGTCGTAAGATATTTTCTGTCTCATAGTATTAAGGTATTAAGGTTTATAAGTCGGTTGTTTAGGGTTTCTATTCAATCAACGCTTTACCCTTTCCTTTAGTTCGTAAAAATTGTTAACTTTGCGTTTTTAAGATACGTTAATTTTCTGTCTGCCTCCCTTGCAGGCTCCGAGATGAAGATCCTGGTTTGCCCCGACTCGTTCAAGGGAACCCTTACGGCTCCCGAAGCGGCCGCCGCCATGGCGCGCGGTTTGCGCTCCGCTTTCCCCGGGGCGGAGATCATCATGCTTCCCGTGGGCGACGGCGGCGAGGGCACGGTGAGAGCCATTGTCGGCTCGCCGGCGTTCTCCGGCAGGGTGGCGGAGGTGGAATGCAAGGTTTACGACCCCCTTCATCGCCTGATTAAGGCCACTTACCATATCGCCGGCTCCACAGCTCTAATTGAGTCGGCTGCGGCCTCAGGGCTTACGCTGCTTGCCCCAGGCGAGAGGGATGTGCTGAAGGCCGACAGCTACGGCACGGGCCAGCTCATTGTTGACGCGCTTTCCCGCGGCGCAACTGAATTCATCGTATGTATGGGTGGCACCGCTACGTGCGACGGCGGCTACGGAGCCTTCCGCGCCATGCGGGAGCACGATTTCAGCGCCGCCCGCTTCACGCTCCTTTGTGATGTCGACAATCCCCTTCTCGGTCCGCGTGGTGCGGCTCCCGTTTTCGGTCCGCAGAAAGGTGCCGGGCCAGACTCCCTGCCGCTTCTCGAGGACAGGCTGGAGCGCGTTGCCCGGGAATATCGGGAAACTTATGGACGCGATATCGGCTCCGAACCCTTTGCCGGCGCGGCCGGAGGATTGGCGGGAATGCTGATGGCCTGTTATGGGGCCACGCCCGTCAGGGGCATCGAGAGGGTGCTCGCGCTGCTGGATTTCAGCCGCCTTGCGGCCGGTGCGTCGCTGGTGGTTACGGGGGAGGGGAGAGCCGATGCAACCACTCTCTCCGGCAAGGCCGCCAAGGGCGTCCTCGACGCCTCGCGGCTCCTCGGTTTGCCGGTAGTGCTTGTGGCGGGAAGGGTTGCCGACCGCGAAACTCTTCTTGAGGCCGGTTTCGCGCAGGTGGTTCAGGCCACTCCCGACGGAGTGGACCCCTCGGGACGTGCCGCAGCGTTACTGGAGCGTGCGAGCGCCTCCTTGAGTCTGTAGAGCGCCTCCTCGAGTATGGGGCGCGGTGTCCCTACGTTGAGCCTCATGTGTCCCTCGCCGCCGGGGCCGAACATTGCGCCGTCGTTGAGCGCGAGCAGGGCGCCGTCGACAAACAGCTCCACGAGTTCATTCTGTGGCAGCCCCAGGTCGCGGCAGTCGAGCCACACCAGGAAGGAGGCCTCCGGCCTCAGGGGTTTGATGGCCGGCATGTTGGCCGCGCAGAATTCCTCCACAAACTCCACGTTCTTTTCCACATACTCGAGCATCTGCCCGAGCCACTCCTTGCCGTGGCGGTAGGCCGCCACGGTGGCTATCGGCGAGAATATCGGGGCTTCGTTGAGCTCGTTGGCGGTGAGCCAGCCGTAAAACCTCTCGCGGATCTCGTCGTTGGGCACTATGGCATATGAGCTTACTATGCCGGCTATGTTGAAGGTCTTGGAGGGGGCGGCGAAGGTGATGCTGCAGGCGGCCGCCTCGGCCGACACGGTGGCAAACGGCGTGTGGCGGTGGCCGAAGAGGGGCATGTCGCTGTGGATCTCGTCGGAGAGCACGAGCACGCCGTTGGCGGCGCAGATGCGCGCCACCTCCCTGAGCGTCTCGCCGCTCCATACTATGCCGGCGGGATTGTGTGGGTTGGAGAGGATGAGGATCTTGGCCCGGGGGTCGGCCGCCACTTTCTCGAGGTGTTCAAGGTCCATCTCATAATGGCCGCGGGCGGTCTCTTTCAGGGGATTATACACCACCTCCCTGTGGTTTCCTTCGGGTACGAGGCGGAAGGGATGGTAGACGGGAGGCTGGATTATCACCCTGTCGCCCGGCTCGGTGAAGAGGTTGATGGTAAGGCCTATACCCTTCACGATGCCGGGGATGTATGTGAGCCAGCTGCGCTCCACGTTCCAGCCGTGTCGGTCTCTTATCCAGTCGGTTACGGCTGGCCAGAAGTCGGCGGGTTCGGTGGTGTAGCCGAAGATGGGGTGGTCGAGTCGGCGTCGGAGAGCCTCCACCACGAACGGGGGCGTATCGAAGTCCATGTCGGCCACCCAGAGGGGCAGCAGGTCGGCCCGGCCGTAGCGCTCGCCGAGCACGTCGAATTTCAGTGCGCCGGTGCCCCTCCGGTCGGTCACCTTGTCGAAGTCGTATCTCATCCTCGTTGGGTGTCAGTCGTTCAGGGCCTGCGCGATGTCTTCGAATAGGTCGTCTACGTCTTCGAGACCTACTGAGAGGCGGATGGTGGTGTCGAGCACGTCCATGTCACGGCGCTCTTCGGGGGTAAAGTTGCCGAAGATGGTGCTGGCGGGGTGGATGGCCAGGGTGCGGTTGTCGAAGAGGTTGGTGGCCCTCTTTATGAGCTTGAGACTGTTGATGAAGCGTTTGCAGGCGGCTTCGTCTTCAAGGTCGATGGTGATCATGGCTCCGGCCGTGTCGCCAAACTGCCTGCGGCTTATCTCGTGGAAGGGATTGTCTTCCAGTCCGGTGTAGTTCACCTTCTTTATCTTGGGGAGGGTGCGGAGCATGCGGGCGAGCCTGAGGGCGCTTTCGGCCTGGCGGCGGTAGCGCACGTCGAGGGTCTCGAGTCCGAGGGTCTGCATGTAGGCGGCGTGGGGAGTCATGTAGCCGCCGAGGTTGAAGAGCAGCTCGAAGCGTATCCTGCGGTTGAAGCCCTCGGCCGTGCCGTAGTCGATGATTAGTCCGCCCAGCGATGTGGCGCCTCCGGAGAGGTATTTGGTGCTGGAGACGATCTCCACGTCTACGCCGAGTTCCCGCGCTGAGAATTCCGTGAAGGGTATCATGGTGGTGTCGGCGAAGAGAGGTGCTCCCTTTGCGTGGGCTATCTCGGAGAGTGCCTTGAGGTCGGCCACCTCCATCTGCGGGTTGGTGAGGATCTCAAGGAAGAGGCAGCAGGTGTTGTGGTCAACGGCTTTCTTCACCTCCTCGAGGTTGGTAAGGTCGCAGAGCCTGGCCTCCACGCCGAGGCGCTTCAGAGTGGAAGTGATCAGGGAGAAGGTATTGCCGAAGAGGTGGCGCGAGGTAACGATGTTTTTCCCTGTCTCGGCCACGGCCATCAGGGCGTTGCTGATGGCTGCCATGCCGGAGGTGAAGGCTATCACGTCTTTGGCTCCGGTGAGGGCTTTCACCTTGTCTTCCAGGTGCATCACGGTGGGGTTCATCACCCTCGAATAGTCGGGTACGATCACGCGGCCGCAGAAGGCGTCGGCCATGTCGTCGGCGTTGTCGAATTCGTATGCGCAGGTGTGATACACGGGCATACTCAAAGCCCCGAAGGCATCCCTTGCGGGATAGGGCGTATGGATTGCTTTCGTCTGTTTCTTCATCTCTGTTTTACGTTTTTCAGTGCAAAATTAGTCAAATTATTGTTAATTTTTAGGTATTTAGCTGAATTTTAATTAACTTTGTATTCGGATATGCCCTGTTTTCAGCAAGACGCGGGTAATATCTTTCTGCAACTTAGTGTAATCTAACAGAATGCGCCCTCGCGGAGAGGGCCGGCACCTAACATATGAAAACACCAACAATCATTACTTCAGTAGCGCTGCTGGCGGTCTCGACCCTGATGATCGCCCCCTCTGTCTCGTATGCCAAGGCGGCATCCAAGGCCGGTAAGGCCGACACGGAGCAGAAGGCCGACACAGCAAAGGAAAACACCGACAGCATCGAATTCAAGAAATCCATTGCCGACTCCAAGGTGTGCAAGGGTATGATCGACGCCTACTTCGGCAAGGACGGCAAGCTTATCCTCGCGCTGCCCGACAGCGTCTTCGACCATGCCTATCTCCTTGCAAGCCGCGTTGACGGCGTGTCGGAGACCACCGACCTCGTGGCCGGCGAGATGAACGTGACCCCCATCGTGATCCGCTTCTCGCGCGACGACAACACCGTCTTCATGCACCTGGTGCAGAAGACGCCGGTGATCAACTCCTCCGACCCCATCTTCAGCTCATATCAGAAGAATTTCTCCGACCCAATCGTCAAGGGCTTCAAGATCAAGATGAAGGAGGCCGGCCATTCCTATATCGACGTCACCAACTTCTTCATGGGCGACGAGAAACTGATAACGCCCATCAAGGACCCGAGCCCAATCGCCATGCTCCTCTCCGGCAAGAAAGGTATCGACGGTTCCTACTATGAGGACGCCTCCGGAATCATCGACGTAAAGTCGTTTCCCGAGAACGTCATCATCAAGAGCCGCCTTGCCTACACCACCGACAAGGTCACCAAGCCCTATACGGTGATTGTGGCCCGCTCCATCGTGCGTCTCCCCGACGTCATGATGCGCTCCCGCCTTCAGGACAACCGCGTGGGCTATTTCTACGACACCAAGGAGCTCTACTCCTCGGAGATCGACGGCGTGAAGCCCTATCAGATCATCAACCGCTTCCGCGTAGAGCCCCGCGACGAAGACCTTGAGGCCTACTATGCCGGCGAGCTCGTGGAGCCGAAGCGCCAGATCGTGTTCTATATCGACTCCGCCTTCCCCGAGAAGTGGCGCCCTGCCGTGAAGGAGGGTGTGGAATACTGGAACAAGGCCTTCGAGGCCGCGGGCTTCAAGAATGTGGTGGAGGCGCGCAACTTCCCCACCGACGACCCCGACTTCGACTCCGACGACGTGCGCCGCAACTGCATACGCTACTGCGTCACCCCCACGGCCAACGCCATGGGCAGCTCCTATGTCGACCCCCGCACGGGCGAGATCCTCGGGGCCGACGTGATATGGTATCACAACGTGATCCAGCTCGTCCACGACTGGCGCTTCACCCAGACCGGAGCCGTCGACCCCCGCGTACACACCGAGGTCTTCCCCGACTCCATCATGCATGAGTCGCTCACTTACGTTGCGGCCCATGAGGTGGGCCACTGCCTCGGCCTGATGCACAACATGGGCGCCAGCTACGCCTTCTCGGTCGAAGACCTCCGCGACCCGGAGTTTACGCAGCAGTATGGCACGACGCCCTCGATTATGGACTACGCGCGCAACAACTATGTGGCCCAGCCCGGCGACCTCGAGAGGGGAGTGCGGCTCACCCCGCCCCCGATCGGAGTATACGACATCCATGCGATCAACTGGGGCTACCGCCTCTTCCCCGAGAGCGACGACCTCTTTGCAGAGCGTCCGCTGCTCGAGAAGATAATCCGCGAGCACGACGGCGACCCCAAATATGAGTTCGGCGCGCAGCAGATTCTCGGCATCATGGACCCCACCGACCAGACCGAAGACCTCAGCAACGACCTCATGAGAGCCGGTGACCTCTCGATCTCCAACCTCAGGCTCATCATGGAGAATTTCGAAGACTGGGCCGGAGTCAAGGGCGAGGATTATCCCACGCTCTACGAGAAATACGTCAATGTGCTCAAGCAGTACTCGCGCCATATCTCCCACGTGATTCCCTACATCGGCGGAGTCCGCTTCCGCGAGATCCGCCAGAAGGAAGACACGGGCGACGCCCGCATCTACATCCCCAAATACGAGCAGAAGAAGGCCATGCAGTGGCTGCTCAACGAGGCCCGCACCTGCGGCTGGCTCGAGCCCGCCGACCTCATGATGAAGTTTGACGAGCCGCAAAACTGGCGCCAGCGTATGGAGCGCACCCTCGTGGGCTGCTTCATCTCGCCCGTGGTGCTCGGCCGCATCAAGGCCGGCTACGAGCGCAATCCCTCGATCGGCTATAAGGTGGAAGACTTCCTCGACGACGTTACCGACGAGATCTTCATCGCCTCGCTCCGCGGCGAAGCTCTCAACGACACGGAGATCAACCTCCAGTCTACGGCCATCGCCTCCTTCGCCAAGGCCTCGGGCCTCGACACGTTCACATCCTCCAAGGCCGCTCTGGCCGACGTGGACGCCGTGGCCGAGTTCAACTCCTTCATGCAGCTCGCCTCCGGCCCGGCCGTAGCGTGTTCTGCCGACCGCTCCATGGCCTCTTCCGTCTCCGACGAGACCCGCGCGTTCTTCCGCGTGGCCATGGGCGACAACCCCCTCCCCGAGAGCCAGATGAAGCCTCTCCTCGCGCGCCAGCTTCGCCGCATACGGAGCATCTACTCCAAGGCCGCGAAGAAGACTTCCGACACCGTTACCAAAGAATACTACATATATCAGTTGAGGGTCCTCGACAGGCTCCTTGAATGATTACAAAAACACGATATCACTATATGAGACGATTAATGATTTTCACGTGTCTGCTGCTCGCGGCCGTAGGCTTTGCGGCAGCCGACACGGCCACGCGGACCAGACCGATTACAGGCACCGTGCTCGACGAGACGGGCGAACCCCTCATCGGCGCCACGGTGAAGGTCGACGGCTCGCTGCTGGCCACGGCCACCGACCTCGACGGCCACTTCACGCTCAACGTCCCGGCTAACGAAGACATCAAGCTGGCCGTCACCTATGTGGGCTACAGCCCGCAGCTGGTGAAGGTGCCTGACGATGACTCCTCCGTCACCATCCATATGGAGGTCTCCGCCTCCGAGATGCAGGAGGTGGTCGTGATCGGTTACGGTACGGCAAAGAAGGAAAACCTCACCTCCTCGGTGGAGGTGCTGAAGGCAACAGACCTTCAGAAGATACCGGCGATGAACCTCGACCAGAGCCTCTCGGGTCAGGTGTCGGGTCTGGGTGTCACGATGACCAGCGCCGACCCCTCGTCGGCCAAGGAGTCGCGCATCAGCGTGCGCGGCAACACGGGTGAGCCGCTCCTCGTAATCGACGGCATCCCCCGTCTCGGCACTAACACCAGCGACGGCGAGATGCGCCTCAGCGACCTCAACCCCGACGACATAGAGAGCGTCTCCATCCTCAAGGATGCCGCCGCGGCAGCCGTCTACGGCGCCCGCGCCGCCAACGGCGTGATCCTCGTGCAGACCAAGCGCGGCCAGACGGCCTCGCGCGCCAGGGTGACATACCGCGGACAGTTCAACTTCGAGCAGGCCGACAACCTCCCCAAGTTTCTCAACGCCTACCAGTTTGCGGAGCTTTACAACCTCGCCGTGGAGAGCTCGGCGGCGGGTGTCTACACCCCCTACGACCTCTCGCTGCTCGGCAGCGACCCCAACGTCTACGCCGACGAGAACCTCCTCAATCATCTCCATAAGTGGGGCCACAGCCAGCGCCACTCCATATCCATCTCGGGAGGCGGACAGGCCGTGCGCTACTTCCTCTCCGGTGCGTTCTCCGAGTCGAAGGGCCTCTACTCCAACATCGGGCGCAACCGTTTCAACTACTCCGGCAAGATCGACGCCGACCTCCTCCCGGGCCTGACGGCCTCCGTAGACTTCAACGGGTCTGTGTCCAACTATAAGAACTCGAGCTATATGACCATCGACGAGGCCTACAGCTACTCGCCGCTGCAGGTGCTCCGCTACACCAACGGCCAGATGGCCAGTATCGAGGGCTACAACCCCCTGATCGACCTTGAGGGCGAGGGTGGATACACCAAGCAGGCAAGCGACTTCCATACGGTGATGGCCGTGCTCCGCTACGACATCCCCTGGGTGAAGGGACTGCAGGTCTACGCGCAGGGCTCGGTAGACTTCAACCACAACAACACCACCATCTTCAACAAGCCCGTTCCCCTCTACATCTACGACCCCCTCACGGGAGGCTACAGCGTCGACGAGAACACGGTCTACCCCAAGGCCAACATCTCGATGACGGAGCGCTTCCAGAAGGTGCTCAACTATCTCGTCGAGGCCGGCGTGAGCTACAACCACACCTTCCTCGAGAAGCACGATGTGTCGGGTACGCTTGTGTTCAACTACCAGAACTATCATAACAAATACCTCAACGGCACCAACTACAATCTCTCCGGCACGTATCCCGAGATTATCGGCAGCACGTCGTCGGGCTCGCTCACGGGCAGCGAGTACTATACGGAGCGCGCCTCCGTGGTGGGCCGTGCCACCTACGGCTACGACAACCGCTACTTCGGCGAGTTCAGCTTCCGTGTCGACGGTTCCACGCGTTTCGCCCCCGGCAAGCGCTGGGGCTTCTTCCCCACCGTCTCCGCCTCGTGGGTGGTCAGCAACGAGGAATTCTTCAAAAACGTTTCGCCGGCCGTGATGTCGTTTGCCAAGATCCGCGCCTCGGGCGGTATCCTGGGCGACGACGGCGCCGTGAGCGACTTCAGCTACCTCCAGACCTACAACTTCACCAACTCCGAGGGCTACAACTTCGGCGGCGTGTGGTCGCCGACGCTCATCCCCTCCATCAGCGCCTTTCCCAACCCCGACCTGACGTGGGGCCGCTCCAAAGACTTCAACATCGGCGCCGACGCAGGGTTCTGGAACAACCGCTTCACCTTCTCCGTGGAATGGTACCAGCGCACGCGCACCAATATGGTTACGAGCGCACGCTCGCAGCTCTTCCCGCCCTCCGTGGGCACGGGAGGCGTCTCCGCAATGGTCAACATCGGCAAGGTGCGCTATCGCGGCTGGGACTTCTCTATACGCCATCAGAACAATTTCGGCGAGTTCCACTACAATGCCAACTTCAACCTCGGCCTGCACGACGACATCGTGCTCGACTGGGGCGACGAGTCGAGCCTGCCGGAAAACCAGCGTTACTCGGGCCACAACTACAGCGTATGGTTCCTCTATCAGGACGCCGGCCTCTTCCAGAGCGAGGAGGAGATCCTCAACTGGCCCGTCGACCAGGACAGCAAGGGCAACCGTACCCTCAAGCCCGGCGACATCAAGTATGTCGACATCGACGGCGACGGTATGCTTACCGTCAACGATATGGTCAACGTGAAAGACTCCTCGCTGCCCGACGTGAGCTACGGCTTCGGCATCGGGGCCGAATGGCGCGGCTTCTACTTCAACGCCCAGTTTGCGGGCTTCGGAGGCTACAACCAGAAGGTGAGGGAGCTCTACACGCTCGAGAACGGCGCGCTGCAGCGCTTCCAGGACTATCACCTCTACGACTCCTGGACCCCCGAAAACCCCGACGCCTCCTATCCGAGGATCAAGTTCGCCACCACCGGCGACAACAACCGCCTCGACTCCACATTCTGGATCAGGAAGTGCAACTTCCTGCGCTTCAAGGCTCTCAGCGTTGGCTACAACTTCCCGGCCAAGGTGCTCGGCAAGTCGGGCATCCGCACCCTGGCCATCGCCTTCCAGGGCTCCAACCTCTACACGTGGTCGTCGCTCGACGGCATGGACCCCGAAGTGCTCCGCGGCTATCCCATCACCCGCGGCTACGGCATCTCCCTGACATTCGGATTCTAAACCATTAACATTCGGAAAGCAATGATAAAGTTACGATATATATTTTTCTCGCTTGTCGCCTCGCTGCTGCTCACTTCGTGTGACGGCCTGTTTCGCGACGAACCCAACGACAAGCTGGGCGAGAACGCCATCTGGGGCAACGAGATGCTCCTCGACGAATACACGGCCCGATGGTATCGCAACATGGACAACGGTTTCTATATCCTGGTCTCCACTATAATCAAGAACCTTGGCGAGGAATACGTCCCATGGTTTGGCGACCAGCTTACCGTTGGCCGCAGCGACTGGTATCAGGCCGGCTACGGCGACCTCCTGAAGGGGAGCCAGAACATCTACAACACGCGCGGCAAGCTCCTTTGGGAGAACAACTACACCATGATACGCTCCGTCAACACGCTGCTCGAGCATGAGGCCGAGCTCCCGGCCTCCATCAGGCAGCGCCTGATAGGGGAGGCCCACTTCTTCCGCGCCTACTATTACTACAAGCTGCTGAGACACTTTGGCGGGGCTCTGATCATCGACCACGCCTACAATCCCTTGGAAAACGAGGAGAAATTCCCGCGTGCGTCATACGGCGAGATGGTAGACTTCATAGCTGCCGAGGCCGAGGCCGCCGCCGAACTCCTGCCCGACGTCCACAGCCAGGACATGACGGGCCGCGCCACCAAGGGCGCAGCCATCATGCTCAAGGCGAAGACCTACTTCTGGGCCTCCGGCGCCCACTTCCAGAATGTGGAGCAGCCATACCTCGGCTTCACCGACGACCGCTCTATGGAGATGCTCGGCAAGGCAGCCGTGGAGTATGACCGCATCATCGCCTCCGGCCAGTATGGCCTCATCCCCATCAATGCCCTCGACCGCGAGGGTGTGGTAAACGAATACCGCAACATCTTTCTCACCAAGAACTCCCGCGAGTCTATCTGGGAGGTGCAGCACAGCGACGACGGCGACTTCTCCCACGGCTTCGGCCATAAGCTCGACCGCGACGCGGCTCCCCCGTCGCTCACAGGACTCAACTGCGCCTACAACCCCACGCAGAACCACGTGGACGAATACCGTATGGACAACGGGCGCCTCATCTCCGACGCCGCCTCCGGCTACGACCCGCAGAACCCCTTCGAGGGACGCGACTGGCGCTTCTACGCCAATGTCCTCTACGACGGCGCCGTCTGGAAGGGTGTGACGCTCGACATCCACTACCGCAACATCGACGGCAAGAACGTGCCGGGTAAGGACCTCACCCCCTACGATGCCTCCACAACGGCCTCCGCAACACGCACCGGCTACTATATGGCCAAGTTCCTGCGTGAGAGCCAGCAGATAGACCAGGACGAGACCTTCGGCAGCTCGCAGAATTGCATCCTCTGGCGCTATGCCGAGCTGCTCCTCGACTATGCCGAGATCGACTTCAGGTTCGGCCGCGTGGGCGATGCCCTCGACAAGGTGAACCAGATACGCCGCCGCGTGCATATGCCCGAGCTCACCTCCCTGACGTGGGACGACATCATGAACGAGCGCCGCGTCGAGCTCGCCTTCGAGAAGTCGACCTACTGGGACATCCTGCGCTACGGCACGGCCGAACGCACCATGAGCGGCGCCACCAACCCCCTCTACGGCTGCCGCGTGGTGTATGACGCCGACGGCAACAAAAGCATCATCACCAACCGTGTGGTAAACGGCAACAACAACGACACACGCTATTTCGATGCCCGGCAGTACTTCTATCCGATAGCCTGGGACGATGTCCGCTACCACGGCATTCCCCAGAATCCCGGTTGGGTCGAGATCTGATCCGGCTTAGAGAAGGGTGCTTCAAAAGTACCCGTGTTTTTACGCACCGGGTGAGAAAAGTGTAAGAAAATGCTCTCAAATTGTAGAAAATTGCAGTTTTGGGAGCATTTATTTTTACATTTTCTTGCATGATTGAAGTATTTTTATTTATTTTGCACCGCGTTCAACGCAACTCTCGTGAAAGGGACACAATAACAAACTTAAAACTATAATCTATGAAGAAATCTTTACTGTTATTTGCAGCTGCCTCACTGGCACTCGGCGCATATGCAGCCGACGAACCCACCTACAACTTCTTCAACCCGAAGGATTGCGACGCCGACGGCTGGCTCTGGCTCGACTCACAGGCAAAGCTCGACAAGTATGTCGGCAAGGGAAAAAAGATTCAGCTCGTAGCTGCTCAGTACGAGGTGGAAGACCCCGAATTCCCCGGAGAGTACACCTATCCCCAGTGTGAGGTAAGCCCCGACTTCAAGGGCTACAACCAGCTTGGCGAAGAGGGTGGCGAAGGCTCCGTAACCGGCGGTATCATGCTCCCTGCAGCCTCCTATGATCCCGAGGAGGACTGGTGGGCTACTGATGGTGGTGGTATACTCGTGGCAATGCCTGACTGCGCCGTGTTTGAGGTCTACGTTTCTCAGAAGTATCCTGATGTTAAATTTGAGATATATGCAGCCAAAGAGGAGACCGACGACTACACCCAGTGTGATTATGTTTGGGACGACGACCCCGATATCTGGACAGGTGAGGGAGGCCCGGTCATCACTGACTATGCCGGTCCGTACCTTAACATTCAGGATCTCAAGTACGACTTGAACATGGGCGAAGGTGAGCCCGACTATCTGACTATTTACGGCGCCAAGGGAGAACCCAGAACGGCCTATATCGCCAACTACACCAACAGCGAGGATCCCGAGCAGAACACCTGTCTGCAGTACATCCACGGTATCCGCGTGTTGACTTACACCAACACTGTACCTGCCGATGACGTTCCCGCTACTCCGGAAGGCGAGGAGGGTGCAGTGAAGGCTATCAGCAGCCTCAACGCCGACGCTCCGATGTACGACGTGTTCGGTCGCAAGGTAAGCAAGGACTTCCGCGGCATCTACATCCAGAACGGCAAGAAATACGTGAATTTCTAATCCCCGCATCATAACCCTTATAAAACTTTATAAGACCTTATAAGACCTTATAAGACTTTATAATCAAAAAATTAGGCTGTGTCAGCGCTGACACAGCCTATTTTATTGCTCTCCCGGTATCTCAGCTCTCGGTGGAGAATTCGAAGGAGATGTAGCGCTGGTAGACGTCGCCGGCCTTCAGCAGCTGGGAGGGGAAGTCGGGATGGTTTGGCGCGTCTGGAAATCCCTGGGCTTCGATGGCGATGCCGTCGTAGTCGAGGTAGCGCTGCCCTGAGCGGTTCACGGGCGACCCCGTAAGCCAGTTGCCGGTGTAGACCTGCACGCCGGGCTGGTCGGTCTTTACGGTCATCTTCCTGCCGGAGGTGGTTTCCTTGAGCACTACGGCGTCATGGCTGTCGAGCACCCAGCAGTTGTCGTAGCCTTTGCCGTATACGAGGGCGGGGAAGTTGGCGCGTATGCGGCTGCCTACGGCGCGCAGCTTGCGGAAGTCCATCGGCGTACCGGCCACGGGGGCGAGTTCGCCGGTGGGCACGAGGTTCTCGTCGGTGGGGAGCCAGCGTGAGGCGTTGATGCGCATCTTGTGGTCGAGGGCACAGCCGCTGTCGGCCCCGCGAAGGTTCCAGTAGGCGTGGTTGGTGAGGTTTACCACGGTGTCTTTGGTCGAGGTGGCCTTCAGCGTCAGGGTGAGCCTGTTGCGGTCGGTCCATCGGTATTCGGCCGTCACCACCATCTCGCCGGGATAGCCTTCCTCGCCGTCTTTGGCCACGTAGGTGAAGCGCACGCCGTCGGGGATGATCACTGAGTCCCAGAGGCGGTTCTGAAAGCCCGTGGGACCGCCGTGCAGGTGGTTGGGGCCGTTGTTGATGGCCAGGTTGTATTCCGTGCCGTCGATGGCAAACTTGCCCTTGGCGATTCGGTTGGCGTAGCGGCCGGGAATTTTCCCCATGCAGGGTCCGTCGTTGAGGTAGTCGGTGGGTTTGGCGTAGCCGAGGGCCACGTTTTCCACCTTGCCCATCTTGTTGGGCACGTTTACTTCGAGGATGCCGGCGCCCAGCGACGACACCACTACGCTTGCGCCCTTGGCGTTGACCATGCGGTAGGTCACGATCTCTCCCTGCTCGGAGTGGTAGCGGCGGGTGGTGATTTTCATCGTGCTCTTGTTCATAGGGCTTTCACCTTGTGTGCGCCGTCGGAGATCACCACGTCGTAGATCTTGGGTTCGTGGCCGTATTTCTCCTTGAATTTCTCGGTCACCTCGGCCACGAATTTGTCGTGCAGGTCGTCGGCCACGAGGTTGATGGTGCAGCCGCCGAAGCCGCCGCCCATGATGCGGGAGCCGGTCACTCCGGCCTCCTTGGCTATGTCGTTGAGATAGTCGAGTTCCTCGCAGCTCACCTCATAGTCTTTGGAGAGGCCCTCGTGGGTCTCATACATCTTCTTGCCTACGGTCTGGTAGTCGCCCTTGTTGAGGGCGTCGCAGACGTCGAGCACGCGCTGCTTCTCGCCGATCACGAAGCGGGCCCTCTTGTAGTCTTCCTCCGAGATGTCGCCCTTCACGGCGTCGAGCATCTCCATCGTGGCCTCGCGCAGCGAGGGGAGGTCGAGCTTCCTGGCCACGCGCTCGCAGCTCTCGCGCCGCTTGTTGTAGGGGGAGTCTTTGAGCTCGTGCTTCACGCGGGAGTCTACGAGCACCAGGCGGTAGCCCTGCGGGTCGAAGGGGAAGTATTCGTATTCGAGGTTACGGCAGTCGAGGCGCATCAGGTTGCCCTTCTTGCCGCATACGGAGGCAAACTGGTCCATGATGCCGCAGTTTACGCCGCAGTAGTTGTGCTCGGTGCTCTGGCCGATGAGGGCGAGCTCAAACTGCGGTATCTTGTTCTGGTTGAAGAGGTCGTTTAGGGCGAAGGCGAAGCAGGATTCGAGGGCTGCGCTGGAGCTGAGGCCGGCGCCCAGGGGCACGTTGCCGGCGAAGACGGCGTCGAAGCCGTGCACCTCGAAGCCGCGTTTCAGTATCTCGCGGCATACGCCGAATACGTAGCGTGCCCAGCCCTCCTTCGGGGCGTCTTCCTCCTTGAGGCCGAACTCGACGTATTCGTTGATGTCGATCGAGAAGAGGCGCACCTTGTCGGTGCCGTTGGGGCGTATCTCGGCCATTATCACCTTGTCGATGGCGCCGGGGAATACGTAGCCTTCGTTGTAGTCGGTATGTTCGCCGATAAGGTTGATGCGTCCTGCCGAGGCATAGACCGCGCCTTTGCCACCGAATTTCTCTTCAAATACTTTTTGAATCTTTTCTTCCATGTGGGGATGTTATAATTAGGTTGTAGTTGTTGTTTTATAGCTGATTATAAGTGTTTTCAGGGTTCTACGGGTATCTCCACCGTGGCGGGGAGCAGTCCGGGGGCCGTGGCTGTGAAGGTAAGGGTGCCTGGGTTGGCTCCGCCCTCCACAATGGCGGTGGCCTTGCCGCTGAAGAGATCCATCACGGGTTGCTGGAAGGAGCGCAGCGACGTCGGGTCGCCGTTGGCCGTGGCCTTGAATGTGCCGGCGCCGCTCACGCTGAAGCTCACCTCGTCGGTGGCTGTGGGCACGGGGTTGCCGTCGGCGTCTTCCACGGAGATGGTGATGTAGGCCAGGTCGTCGTCGCCGGCCTTGAGGGCCTCGCGGCTGGAGGAGGCCACAAGGCGGTAGGGCGCTCCGGCGGTGCGGATGGTCTTCTCGCCGGCCACGCTTCCGTCGGTGTTGTAGGCCACTACTTTTACCTCGCCGGGCTCATAGCGGGTCTCCATCCACATCAGGCGGTAGCGGTTCATGTTGATGGAGTCGTTTTTCTCACGCATTCCCTGGCTCTTGCCGTTGATGAAGAGCTCGGCCTTGGGTGAGTCGGTGTAGACGAACACCGGTGTCACCTCGCCCTCGCGGCCTTCCCAGTTCCAGTGGGGCAGGATGTGGAGGGTGGGCGAGTCTTCGTTCCATTTGGAGCGGTAGAGGTAGTAGCGGTCCTTGGGTATGGAGGCGAGGTCGATTATGCCGAAGTAGGAGCTGTGGCTGGGCCAAGCGTCGGTGTCGTAGGGGGAGGGCTCGCCGAGGTAGTCGAAGCCGGTCCATACAAACTGGCCTATGTTGTAGTCCTTGTCGTCGTCGGCGGCGAAGTCGTCGTCGGGGATGTTGCTCCAGTAGCAGTATTCCACGTCGTAGCTGTTGCTCTGGTTGCCCTCGCGTGTCACGTTGGCGCCGAGCTCCACGGGGAAGAAATACTGTCCGCGCGAGCTTACGGTGGAGGCTGTCTCGGTGCCCAGCAGTATGTTTTGCGGCAGTTTGGAGATGGCCTCGTCGTAGCGGTTCACCTTGTAGTTGAAGCTCGGTATGTCAGTGGCGGCGGCGAAGCCGTTGTTTACCACGGCGTCAAACTGGTCCATGCCGTTCGTTACGGGGCGCGTGGGGTCTTCGCGGTGCACGATGTCCTGCAGGAAGGTGAGCTCTGCCACACCGTCGGGTCCCCACTGTGAGGGCACCTCGTTGCCTACGCTCCAGATTATCACGCTGGGGTTGTTGCGGTATTGGCGCACCATGTTTACCACGTCCTTCTCGGCCCAGTCGGCAAAGAGGGAGCCGTAGCCGTTCTTGCTCTTGGGGCGGAAGCTCCAGTCGTCGAAGGTTTCGAGCATGAGCATCATGCCCATCTCGTCGGCGAGTTCCACGAGCTCCGGTGCCGGCATGTTGTGGGAGGTTCTGATGGCGTCGGCGCCCATGTCTTTGAGCATCTCGATCTGGTGGCGCAGAGCCGATTTGTTGACGGCGGCGCCGAGCGGTCCGAGGTCGTGGTGGTTGTTTACGCCCTGTATCTTGCGTTTCTGCCCGTTGAGGAAGAAGCCTTCGCCTGCCTTGAACTCTATGGTGCGGATGCCGAAGCGAGTGGCGTAGCTGTCGGTGGTCTTGCCGCCGACGGCCACTTCGGTGGTGGCTGTGTAGAGCAGCGGGGTCTCGGGGCTCCAGAGCTGCGGGTCGCTTACGCGTATGTTTTGCGTGTATGAGCCGTCGGGGGTTACGGTGAAGGTGTCGGCCGCCTTGGCCACGGTTTTGCCCTCAGGGTCGGTTATGGTGGTTGTGAGGGTCACTTTCTCGCCGGCCTTGGCGCCCTCCACGTCAGTTACGAGCTTTACGTCGGCGTATTCCTTGGTTACGGTGGGGGTGGTGAGATATGTGCCCCATACGGGGATGTGGACGGCCGGGGTCTGCAGCAGGTGCACGTTGCGGTAGAGGCCGGCGCCGGGATACCACCGTGAGCTCTCGGGCAGGTTTTCGAGGCTTACCTCCACGGTGTTGGTGCCGGGACGGACGGTGCCGTCGATGTCGGCCACGAAGCTGTTGTATCCGTAGGGCCAGTAGGCCATATGGCGGCCGTTGACGTAGACGTTGGCGTGGCTCATGGCGCCGTCGAAGATCAGGTAGGTGGCGAGGCCTGCGGTGTCGGCCACCTCGAATGTGGTCTTATAGAAACCTTTGCCGATGAAGGGGAGTCCGCCGGAGCGTGCGGTTTTCCAGGTTTCCTCTTTCTCCCCGTTCTGCTCCACGGCCACGTATTGCAGGTCGTTGGCGCGGTCGAAGGGTCCGTAGATGGCCCAGTCGTGGGGTATTGTTACGTTCTGCCAGTTGGTGCTGTCGGGGGCGAATTGCCAGTTGCGCAGCAAAGTCTCGCTGCGCTGCGCGGGCGTGGCCTGGGCAGCGAGCGAGAATATGGCGGTTATTGTCAATAAACGCTTAATTCCTGTCATATGTATGTCTTAATCTTTTTAGTCTTCTTCTGCGAGGGCTTCAAAGTAGCAGTCGGTTACAGCGAGCCATTCCTCGAGGTCGCCGTCGGGGTCGAATCCGGCCTGGCTCTTGGGGTCGCCGAGGTATTTCTTTGCGAGGTCGGCGCTGAGGGTCACCACTGTGGGGCGCACCTCGGAGTCGGGGTTGTAGAAGTCTTCGAAGTTCACCTCGGCGCTCTCCAGGATGAGGTAGAGTTCGCCGTCGAAGGTGTAGAGACCCTCCACGCGGGCCACCTTGGGGTCTTCTTCGGTGGAGTCGGGGAGTTCAACTTCGGGTATATAGTGGAAACCTGCTTCCTCCACATCCCAGATTATGGCGGCTATGCCGCGCTGGGCCATGTTGGCCATGAGGTCTGTTTTAGCTTTGCCGAGAAGGTCAGCGGTAGCTCCTGATTTCTTTTCCATAATTATCGAGTTTTTACATGATTCATTATCGGCGGGGGAGATGCATACGTGGTGTTGGGGGACTTACATGATTCATTACAAAAGGTTCGTCCCGGAGAGCAAAACCCGCACATGGTTCTACTTATTTAACAAAAAACCTTACAATATGTTGCATCCCGCCGCCGAAAAGTTGCCCCGCACGGCGCAGTCAGGGCGCTTTGGGGGAAAGCCCCGGCGGGGCTTCAGGTGTGCAGCCCCAGACAAGCAATCGCGAAGCGATAGCGCAGTCTGGGGTATCGAAGATTGCCCACCCATTAATCAACATCGGAGATGTTGAAGGTATATGCAACCTCTCCGAGGTTGTATTATTATATATCAACCGTTATTCCCCGGACGGCGCTGTCGCTTCGCGACTGCTTGTCCGGGGCTGGATACCTTGAGCCGCGTCGCGGCTCTTCCCTTGCGAGGCCCACCGCGCGCGAGGAAGAATCCGCGCGGGGGTTACTTCGGGGGGTGGGCGAGCGAGGCCTTGATCGTGAAGATCACGGGCTCGTTGTAGAGGAGGCTGTAGTTGGCGAAGCGGCGCCCGAAGAGCGTGCGCGGCGTCGTCATAAACTGGCGCGTCTGGCCGTCAGACATCGACAGGATGCCCAGCTGAACCACCTTCGGCACCCTTCCCTCGCCCAGCGTGATGCTGTCGGGAAACTGGCGGGTGGTGATCTCCTTGCCGTCGACGGTGCTCACCGTGATCTCCACGGCCAACCTGTCGCCAAACTTAAAGGCGGGTTGCGAGCCGCGCGGGGTTACGTCTTTGGCGTAGAGCGTGTCGTTGATTTCCGTAAAGCCCTTGTCGCGGCTCTCAATCTCGAGCGACTTCTTGGCAGAGGTCAGTTCCTTGCCGGCCGTGGCGAATTCATACCGGTCCTTGATGTTGTAGAACCCCTGCTGGGCCTCGGCGATGTTCACGCAGGTGTCGCTCTCCAGGTGGGCCTCAAGCGAGGCTGCAAGCACCTTCTCCGATAGCTTGATGTCGTAGCGCCTGTTGAATTCGCGCAGGCGCAGGGCCAGGCGGATGCCCAGCTGCAGACCCTTGTTGTAGGCGGAGTCGTCTTCATCGAGCTCCATGGCGTCGCGGAAGCCCCGGATAAAGGCCTCGCGCGCCTCCTTGGTGCGAAGCAGGGTGTCAGTCTCGGCGTCCATCCAATAATTGGCCGCCTGCATCTCACCGAAATAATACATCATCGAGTCGGCCTCCGTAGCGTTTTTAAGGTCGGCGATACTCTTGGGGTTATGGTTGCAGCCTACCAGCAGCAGGGCAGCCCCAAGTAATGAAAACAGTAATTTTCTATGCATCTTGTGTGGGTTTTGTAGATATAATCGGTTATCGTCAAATAGTGGATAGCGAACGGGAATCGCTATTCGGCATTCACTGTGTCGGCTCCGGGACTCACCACCACCTCCACCGTATCGCCGTCGGGTTCGGGGAGGGTGGCGCGGCGGCGCTCCGTGCACGAACCACAGAGCAGGGCCACCGCACCCAGGAGTATCATTGTCTTCGTTGCGTGTTTCCTCATAGTAACGGGCTTGTTTTCTCGTTATTCCGGGGGCTTGCGCTTGGCGGCTTACTGAACTTTGATAAGCTCAACCTTAAAAATCAGGTCGGCCATCGGGGGGATGGGGCCTCCGCCCCTCTCGCCGTAGGCGAGCTGATAGGGGATATAGAACTCATACGTGGCACCCTCCTGCATGAGCTGCAGACCCTCCGTCCAACCCGGGATGACGCGGTTGAGGGGGAACGAGGTGGGCTCGCCGCGCTGGTAGGAGCTGTCGAACACCTGGCCGTTGGTAAGCTTGCCCTCATAGTTTACGGTGACCACGTCGGTAGCCTTCGGGCTCTTGCCCTTACCCTCCTTGATCACCTTGTATTTCAGTCCGCTGGGGGTGGTGTAGTAGCCGTTCTTGTCTTTCTTATCCTTGGCGTCCTCCTTCACCGGAGCCGCCTCCACCTCTGCCACGGCCACCTCGGCCGTCATCACGGTGTCGCCGTCGGCCGTCACGGAGTCGGTCTCGGCCACTATGGCCTCCTCAACAGTTGCCACGGGGGTGTCGAGAGTGTCGGCGGGGGTCGTCTCGGCCTTATGGCCGCAGGCCGTCATTGCCATTGCGGCAGCTGCAGCCATCATCGTATAAAATGCCTTCTTCATATCCGGGTCTTGTTATTTGTTTACCTTGATGAGTTCCACCTCGAAAATGAGGGTGGAGTGGGGCGGGATTGCACCGCCGGCTCCGTGGGGACCATAGGCGAGGTCGGAGGGGATATAGAACTCGAACTTGCCTCCCTCCTTCATGAGCTGGAGCCCTTCCGTCCAACCCGGGATCACCTGGTTGAGGGGGAATGTGGCGGGTTCGCCGCGGCTCACGCTGCTGTCGAACACCGTGCCGTTGAGCAGCTTGCCGGTGTAGTGTACGGTGACGGAGTCGGTAGCCGCCGGGCTCTTTCCCTCGCCCTCCTTGATGATGCGGTATTGCAGACCGGTGGAGGTGGTGTGCACGCCCTCTTTCTTGCCGTTTTCGGTCAGAAACTTCTCGCCTTCGGCCTTGGCCTTCACGCCGGCTTCCTCAGCCAGTTTGGAGGCGCGCTCCTGCAGCGATGTGATGTATTCGTTGATGAGCTTCTGTGCCTCGGCGGGGGCCACGGCGAGCTCCGTGCCGTCGAAGACGGCCTTCACGGCGTCGCAGTAGTCTTTGATGTCAAGGCTCTCTACGCCCATTCCTTTAAGTTGTGAGGCCATCGCGATGCCCCATGCGTAACTCAGTTTATCCATATTGTCGTTTGTTAAGATTATTTTTCAGGGAGGAAAGCGAAGTAGACGGCTCCCACCAGGCACAGGAAGGAGGCGATATGGTTCCAGTGGAATTTCTGGCCGGAAAACATGAACATGGCCACGACGGTAAACACCGTGAGCGACACCACCTCCTGGATCACCTTGAGCTGGATGAGGTTGAAGGGGCCGCCGTTGTCGGCGAAGCCGATACGGTTGGCGGGCACCTGGAAGCAGTATTCAAAGAGGGCGATGCCCCAGGAGAGGAGGATTACGCCGTAGAGGGGCCAGTTGCTCGTCACGCCCGATGAGTGGAGTTTGAGGTGGCCGTACCATGCCAGCGTCATGAAGACGTTGGATACAATCAGCAGTAGGATGGTGGTGATCATCGGGCTCATACCGACCTTTTTCTTCATTTGGGGGCCTTATCGCGTTTTTCACCGCAAATATAACTCTTTTCCGCGAAACCGCCAAACCCGCAGCTACTCCGCCTCGAGCGCGAGCCGGCCTCGCGCGCTTAAAGGAGCCTCGCGCGCATTAGAAAAAGCCTCGCATTTTGTGGATTTACGAACTGAAGTTCGCGCGAGCCGGCCTCGCGCGCATTAAGGGGCCTCGCGATAAATTTTTTTACGAACTGAAGTTCGCGCGAGGCACGCAGAACTCGCTGCTACGCAGCGGTTTGCGCAGAACTGGCAGAACCTCGCAGAAACATTTTTAACTTCGACGAGTCAACCCAAATCAGGGATTTTCCCTGTTGACAGAGCCAATGGGCTGGGATTGTGAGAGATAGCTCGGAGCCAATGGGCTGGAATTGTGAGGGATAGCTCGGAGAGCTTTTCCTATGGTTAACCCCACCATAAGGGAGCGAAGTCGCGTAGCGACAGCGACCTTGGTGGGGTGCACCCGGTCGGAAGCAGGCTTCCTCGGAGAGGATGTCTATGAGAGCGAGGCACCTCCCCGCGCGGGGGCCCACCGCACGGGTGCGCACGAAAAAAGAGCAACCGGAAACCGAAGTTATCCTCGTTGCTCTTTCCTCTCTCCTCGCGGTATGGACGGGACTCGAACCCGCGACCCCCTGCGTGACAGGCAGGTATTCTAACCAGCTGAACTACCACACCGTTTGTCGTGACATCCGGGCGCTGTTTCCCGTTTGCGAGTGCAAAGTTACAACCTTTTTTTGAATCTGCAAAACATTTTTCAAAAAAAGTGATTTTTTTTTGAAAAATCCCCTCCTAAAACGCGAAGTAGGCCTTGGCGTTATAGTAGGAGATGTCTTCCACCATACGGTTGAGACGCTCTCCCTCGTAGCCGCCGGCCGGGATCAGCCCTGCCTCCACGTCCTTGCCTATGAGGTTGCAGAGCAGGCGCCGGAAGTACTCGTGGCGCGGATACGACAGGAAGGAACGGGAGTCGGTGAGCATCCCCACAAAGCGGCTGAGCAGTCCCTGGCGCGACAGCGCGTTGAGCTGGTAGCGCATGCCGTCGAGCTGGTCGTTAAACCACCATCCGCTGCCAAACTGTATCTTCCCGGGCACGCAGTCGCGGGCGCCACCCTGGAAGTTGCCTATCATGGTGGCGATCATCTCGTTGGCCGAGGGGTCGAGGTTGTAGATGATGGTCTTGGGCAGGCACCCGAGCGAGTTCAACCGGTCGAGCAGGCGTGCCAGCGACTCCGCAACGTTCCACTGGCCTATGGAGTCGTAGCCCGTGTCGGGTCCCAGCTGCGCATACATCTGCGAGTTGACATTACGCAAGGCCCCGTAATGATACTGCTGCGCCCACCCCTTCTCTGCATCCATCACCCCGAAGAGCACGAGCATCCTGCTCTTGAACTTCCTGACCTCCGCTTCCGTCGGTCTCTCTCCCCGGGAGGTGCCCGCGGTCATGGCCTTATTGAAAATCTCCTCAATCTCTGAGTCGGAGTAATCGTCGGCATAGAATTCCGTAAGACCGTGGTCGCTGAGGCGGCAACCCATCGCGGCGAAGAAGTCGTGGCGGTTGCGCAGGGCTTTCTCAAACGAGGAGAAGTCGCTGACGGCGATGCCGGAAACCTCCTCCAGGCGCGCAACATAGTCGGCAAACTCCTTCGGATTCCCGATGGCCATCGCCTTGTCGGGACGCCACGTGGGGAGCACCTTGATCTCGAACCCGCTCCCGGCTATCCTGCGATGTGCCGCCAGTGAGTCAACGGGGTCGTCGGTGGTGCACACCACCTCCACCTTATAGCGGCGCATCAGTCCGCGGGCCGTCATGTCGGGGTCTTCCCGAAGGCGCCGGTTACACTCCTCGTATATCTCCTTGGCCGACTCGGGGTTAAGCCGCCGGTCGATGCCGAAGGCGGTCTTGAGTTCGAGGTGGGTCCAATGATACAGGGGGTTGCGGAAGCAGTAGGGCATCGTCTCGGCCCACTTCACAAACTTCTCCCAGGGGGATGCCGTGCCGGTGATGAATCGTTCTTCCACACCGTTGGCACGCATTGCGCGCCACTTATAGTGGTCGCCGCCGAGCCATAGCTCGGTGATGGAGCCAAACCGATGGTCGGAGGCTATCATCTCGGGATTGAGATGGCAGTGATAGTCAATGATGGGGAGGGTGGCGGCGTGCTCATGGTAGAGCCTTTTGGCCGTCGGCGAGTCGAGAAGAAAATCGTCGTCGAGAAAGAATTTCATAATTTTAGCGGGAATGTTGCCGGGAGAGAGGGAGGGGGTGTTGTTGTCTCACCAGGATTCGAACCTGGACAGGCAGAACCAAAATCTGCAGTGCTACCATTACACCATGAGACAAACGCATTTGGATCAATGAAGATCCAAAAATTCTATGTCCATCAATTTGAAATCAATCCACCGTGATTCACATCATGGGCGCCGCAGAACGATTCTCATCGGTTTCGGCGCTGCAAAGTTAATACAAAATTCGCAAACCACCAAATCCCCGCCGCGCACACTTGCTCTGACTGCCTCGCGCGTGGAGGCTACCCTCATAGACATCCTCTCCGAGGAAGCCTGTATCAGCACAGCTCACCCCACCAAGGTCGCTGTCGCTACGCGACTTCGCTCCCTTATGGTGGGGTTAACCATAGGAAAAGCTCTCCGAGCTATCTCCCACAATCCCAGTCTATTGGCTCCGAGCTATCTCCCCGGTAGCAATGCCAACTTCTCCGAGCTATTTCCCACAATCCCAGTCGATTGACTCCAAGCTATCCCTCCCAATTAGCAATTAAAAATTTTTCTGCGTTGTTCTGCCAGTTCTGCGCTAAATCGCTGCGTAGCAGCGAGTTCTGCGTGCCTCGCGCGAACTTCAGTTCGTAAAAAAATATCGCGAGGCAATCATAACGCGAGGCCGACTCGCGCGAACTTCAGTTCGTAAAAAATTTATCGCGAGGCTCTTCCCTGCGCGCGGGGCTTTCCCCCGAGTTAGGGGAGGACGAAGGGGACGGCTACCTGGGTCTGCGCGTCGATGGGCTTCCCGCCGTTGTCGGCCGGGATCCATGCCGGCATCCCCTTCACCAGGCGTACTGCCTCCGACTCCAGGTCGGGGTCAACCATCCTCACAATCTTGATGGTGCCGATGGTGCCGTCGGCCTTCACCACGAAGGCCACGTCTACCACACCCTCAATGCCGTTGTCTTTGGCCGTCTGGGGATACTTCATGTTGGTGGCCAGATACTGGTCGAGAGCCTCCTTCCCACCCGGATACTCGGGCTTCGGACCCGCCAGGGCAGCCCCTGCCGTCAGGAGCGCCGCTGCCATAGCAAGCATATACTTCTTCATGATTCTTTCCTGTTTTTATTCAGCTACCACGAGCATGTAATTCTTCTTGCCTCTCTGCAGCAGGAGGTACTTGCCGCTGAGGAGGCTGTCGGTAGTTATGACAGCCTGAGGGTCGTTAAGTTTAATCTTGTTGAGACTGAAACCTCCCTGCTGCACCATCTTGCGGGCCTCGCCCTTCGAGGGGAACATGTTGGTCTTCACCGCCAGCAGGTCGAGCAGCGGGATGCCGGCCTCAAGGTCGGCCATGGCGATCGAGGCGCGGTCCACGCCCTCCATCACCTCGAGCAGCAGTTGCTCGTCGAGGCTCTTCAGGGCCTCGGCCGTGTTGTTGCCGAAGAGGATGCGGCTGGCCTCTACGGCCGTGTCGTATGCCTCGCGGCCGTGCACCATCACCGTCACCTCCTCTGCGAGTTTCTTCTGGAGTGGACGCTGTCCCGGGTCGGCCTTGTGCTGCTCGGCGAGCGCCTCTATTTCCTCCTTGGTGAGGAAGGTGAAGATCTTGAGGTATTTCTCGGCCTCGTCGTCGCCGACGTTGAGCCAGAACTGGTAGAAGCGGTAGGGGGAGGTGTAGCGGGCGTCGAGCCATACGTTGCCCTGCTCCGTCTTGCCGAACTTCGTGCCGTCGGGTTTGGTGATGAGCGGACAGGTGAGGGCGAAGGCCTCGCCGCCGTTCTTGCGGCGTATGAGCTCCGTGCCGGTGGTGATGTTGCCCCATTGGTCGCTGCCGCCGAGCTGCAGCTTGCAGTTCATCGTGTTGTAGAGGTTGAGGAAGTCGTATCCTTGCAGCAGCTGGTATGTGAATTCCGTAAACGAGAGGCCGTCGCGTGCTTCGCCCGAGAGTCGTTTCTTCACGCTGTCTTTGGCCATCATGTAGTTTACGGTGATGTGCTTGCCTATCTCGCGTGCGAAGTCGAGGAAGGAGAAGTCTTTCATCCAGTCGTAGTTGTTCACGAGCTCGGCGCGGTTGGGTGCGTCGCTGTCGAAGTCGAGGAAGCGGCTCAGCTGGGCCTTGATGGCCTCCTGGTTGTGGCGCAGTGTGGCTTCGTCGAGGAGGTTGCGCTCGGCGCTCTTGCCTGAGGGGTCGCCTATCATGCCGGTTGCGCCTCCCACGAGGGCTATGGGCTTGTGGCCGCAGCGCTGGAAGTGGCGGAGCATCATCACCCCGCAGAGGTGGCCTATGTGGAGGCTGTCGGCCGTGGGGTCGATGCCGAGGTAGGCCGTGGTCATCTCCTTGTCGAGTTGTTCTTCAGTTCCGGGCATGATGGAATGGATCATGCCGCGCCATTTTAGTTCGTCTACGAATTTCATATCAGTTTTCAATTATTTTCATAAGTGTTTCGCCCACGGCCCGGAGGGTCTGCGGGGATATGTTGCTCATGTCGTCGGCCGTGGTGTGCCATGTGGGGTCGAAGCCCTGGTAGGAGGGTGAGTATCGGTAGTCGATGATGTCTACGGCGGGTATTCCGGCCTTGATAAGCTCCACATGGTCGTCGGTTACGGCGCCGCCGAACTCAGTGGTGAAGTGTTTGCCGTGGCCGAGCGAGGCCGCGGCGCTCCATATACGGCGCAGCAGGGCCGGGTTGGCCTCCTGCGAGAAGTATTCCCATCCGAAGCGGGCGTCGGGCGAGCCCACCATGTCGAGCAGTATGGCCTGTGCGGGACGGTATCCGGGCAGCGGAGGGTTGTTTACGAAGTGGCGGGTTCCGAGGGCCCAGCTCTCCTCGTCGTTGTCTGTTCCCCAGTCTTCGGCGTCTACGAAGAGGATGTCGATGCCGGGGAGGTCGGCGGGGTGGGTACCGAGCTGGCGGGCCATCTCGAGCAGCACGCCTACGCCGCTTGCGCCGTCGTTGGCGCCGGGCACGGGTTCATGTCTCCGTGCGGGGTCGGGGTCCTGGTCGGCCCAGGGGCGGCAGTCCCAGTGGGCCAGCAGCAGCAGTCGGTCGGCTTTCTCGGGGTTGAGTTGGCCGAGGATGTTGCGTGCCCGGAGGGGGGTGCCGTCGAAGGCGGTGAGTGTGGCCTGTTGTTCGGTCACGCTCCAGCCGTGTGCCCGGAGGGTGGCGGCGAGCCAGTCGCCGGCCTGTCGGTGGGCCTCCGTGTTGGGCACGCGGGGCCCGAACGCCGTGAGGCGTTCCACGTAGGCATAGGCGGAGTCGGCGTCGAAGAGCGGGGCCGTGGCGGCAGCCGGCGCCTCCGCGGCGGAGTCGCCGCCGCCGGCGGCACGCCGCGCGGAGCAGGCGCCACACAGCAGGAGCGCTGCCGTGAGCAGCGCCGCAATCGGTATCGCGGTGAGTTTCACGTTGCAAAGTTAGCAAATTCTACGGATTCCATCGCAGGTTTTGGGAGCAATCGCAGAACTTTTTGATCGCAGAACATCTTTCTTACCATAGGACTCGCGCACATTGGGGGCAATCGCAGAACTTTTTGATCGCAGAACTTTTTACATGAGCATGTTCGTGCGCAA
>JAFLTW010000003.1:219829-238122 GCA_022509085.1 Muribaculaceae bacterium
ACATTGGGGGCAATCGCAGAACTTTTTGATCGCAGAACTTTTTACATGAGCATGTTCGTGCGCAAGTAACGAGCGGAACAACGCGGTGGCTTTTGGGAGCAATCGCAGAACTTTTTGATCGCAGAACTTTTTACATGTGAGCATGTTCGTGCGCAAGTAACGAGCGGAACAACGCGGTGGCTTTTGGGAGCAATCGCAGAACTTTTTGATCGCAGAACCTTTTACATGTGTGCATGTTCGTGCGCAAGTAACGAGCGGAACAACGCGGTGGGTATCGGATGGGAGGAAGGCTCGGTCATAGACATCCTCTCCGAGGAAGCCTGCGTCAGCACCGCTCACCCCACCAAGGTCGCTTCACTCCCTTATGGTGGGGTTTACCACAGGGGAAGCTCTCCGAGCTATCTATCACAACAACAGCTTTTTAAAGGCAAGAAGGAGAGTTAAAAAGAGTTCTGCGATTTCCGGGTTCTGCGATTGTCAAGACATACGGCAAAGAGTTCTGCGATTTCCGGGTTCTGCGATTTCCGGGTTCTGCGATTGATAATCTGCGAGGGGGAGGGGGGGTTGCGGGAGTGGAGGGGAATTGGTAATTTTGCGGACGGAATGAAACTTACCGATACTCTGCTTACTCTCGCTAAGGTGACGCTGCGCTCGCGCCCCGTAAGGCGACCCAAAAACCGTGAGCTCGCCGAGGCGCGACCCAAAAACCGTGAGCTCGCCGAGGCGCAATCCGGAAAGCGCGGTGAGGGGCGCACGCTCGTGGTGATGGGCAACGGGCCCTCCCTGCGGCACACCATCGACGAGGAGGGCGAGGCGCTGCGGCGCCACGACCTCATGGCCGTCAACTTCGCCGCCCTGACCCCCGACTTCTTCGCGCTGCGCCCGCGCCACTACGTGCTGGCCGACCCCCACTTCTTCCGGAGCACCCACGCCAACGTCGCCGCCCTCCGCGACGCCCTGCGGCGCGTCGACTGGCCCATGACCCTCCATATCCCCGTCAGCGCGAAAGGCAGCGTCGCCGCATTGCGGCTCCCCGAGAACATCGAGATCCGCTGCTTCAACATGACGCCCGGCGAGGGCTACGACGCCGTGTGCCATCCCCTCTATGCCGCCGGACTCGCCATGCCCCGGCCCCGAAACGTGCTCATCCCCGCCATCATGGAGGGGATACGCGAGGGCTACGGCCGCATCTTCATCACCGGCGCCGACCACACCTGGCCGCACACCCTCTACGTCGACGACCGCAACAGGGTGGTGAGCGTGCAACCCCACTTCTACGAAGACAACAAAAAGGAACTCGACCGCGTGGCCGAGGAATACGCCGGGCTGCACGTCCACGACGTGCTGGGAAGCATGACCGTGGCCTTCCGCAGCTACCACGCCATACGTCGCTACGCCGACAAAAAAGGCGTCGAGATACTCAACGCCACACCCGGTTCGCTCATCGACGCCTTCACTCGGCAGTCACTGTCGTGATGCGCTGCCGCGCGAAGCGCGACGCGATGAGTGCCGTGAGCAGCCCCAACACCACGCAGGGTACGAAGGCCAGCGCCACGTCGCCCCACACTATCTTCACCGGATAGACCGTCATAAGCAGTTTCGAGGGGTCCCCCGCCAGGTGTATCACACCGAATTCCTGCTGGATAAGGCAGAGCACGATTCCCAGGGCGATACCGATCACGCCCCCCGTCAGGCCCACCATCATGCTCTCGTGGCTGAAGATGGCGCCTATGGCGCCGCGGCGCATCCCTATGGCACTCATCACCGAGAGCTGGCGCCGCTTCTCGAGCACGAGCATCGTCATGGTGCTGATGATGTTGAAGCCCGCAATCATCAGGATAAACACCAGCAACAGAAACGACACCCACTTCTCGATGTTGATCATGCGGAAGTTCACCTCCTGCATCTCGCGGCGGTCGCGCACCTTGAATGCGCCCCCGATGCGGCGCTCGGCCTCCGCCTTCACGCGCTGCATGTCGGCGCCCGGCTGCAGGGCCAGCTCTATGGCCGTGGCCTCGTCGCCATATTGGAAGAGGTGGCGCGCCAATCCGATGGGCACGATCACCATATCTTCGTCATATTCCCTTTGTCGCGTCTCGAAGATACCCGACACCTTTACCGAGTCGGCCACGAATGAGGCCGCGGGGTTGGCCGGGTTGTAGCGTCCCTCGCGCCGGGGCGCGAAGAGCAGGAAGCTGTCGCCCTCTACCATGCTGCCTATCCTCACCGCCGCCCCGATCGAGGCCAGCGCCTCCGGCTTGGGCGTGTTGGCGATATATTCCTCATAGTCTTCCAGATACTCAAACTCCGGCATCTCCTCATAGTAAGGCGCCGGCATACGGCCGGCCGGCAGGATGGTTGACTCCACCCCCGTGTTTGCGGCCATCTTGGCCGGGTCAACCCCCTTGATGGTTACGGGCAGTTCGCGGCCCCCGTAGAGGGCCAGCGCCTTGTCGGAAACCACCGGCATGGCGTCCTTCAGTCCCGGCAGGTCGGCAAGCAGGGCCATTACGGAGTCGGCATTCTGCATCACCTTCCCCTTCACGGGAGAGATTGCGATGTCGGGGGCCATCGTGTCAAACTTCTGTTCCAGGGCGTCACGAAACCCGTTGAAGACGGAGAGCACACACACCACGGCCGCCGTGGCTATGGCCACGCCGGCTATGGAGACAGCCGCGATGGCGCTCACCGCCCCGTGGCTCTTCTTGCTTCTGAGATAGCGCCAGGCTATCCGTCGGGTCAGACTCACTTATCCGTTTCCTTCTTCTGCTTTTTTAGTTCGTCGGGGTCCACGTAGTCGTCGGCCGTGCCCTTGATGGGGTCGGAGGCCAGGAGGCGGTCGATGTTTTCCGCATAGTCAAGGGAGTCGTCGAGGTAGAACTGGAGTTCCGGACACTTGCGGAGCACGTCCTTTACGGCCTGCGCCAGCTCGTAGCGCACCGTGCGACCCTGCGCCTTGATGTTTTCGAGTATCTCGGCGCTCTTGTCGGTGGGGAAGATGCTGAGGTATGCCTTTGCAATGCTGAGGTCGGGCGATACCCTGACCTGGCTGACGCTCACCAGCACTCCGCCCATGCGGGCTGTCTGGCGGCGGAAAATCTCGCTGAGTTCCTTCTGGATATAGCGGGCTATCTTTGCTTGACGTTTCGATTCCATAATCCTATCTGTTATCTGTTATCGGTTATAAAAATAGAACGCGCGGGGGCGAGTTATTGTTTGCGGATTATGGAGAGTCCGTCGCGCAGGGGTAGTATCACGGTTTCCATGTCGGGGTCTTCGGCGGCGAGGCGGTTGAATTCCCTCACGCCCTCTGTCTGGGGGTCGTGGCGCGAGGGGTCGGCCACATGGCCGTCCCAGAGCACGTTGTCGGCTATGATGTAGCCGCCGGGGGCGAGCAGCCGTTTGGCTTCGGCGTAGTAGGCGGGATACTCCCTTTTGTCGGCGTCGATGAAGACGAGGCCGAACCGGCCGTCGGGCAGCGAGCGGGCCACGGCGAGAGCGTCGCCGATGCGCAGCTCGATGCGCTCCCCGAGCGGGGAGGCGCCGAAGGTGGCGCGCAGGTCGTCCTCGAGTTCGTCGTCATGCTCCACGGTGATGAGCCGTGCGCCGTCGGGCAGTCCCTCGGCGATGCAGAGGGCCGAATAGCCGGTGAAGGTGCCGAGTTCGAGGGCGAGCTTGGGGCCGACCATGCGTGTGAGCATCTTCAGGAGGCGCCCCTGCAGGTGGCCGCTGCACATACGGCCGTTCACACGCCGCAGGTTGGTGGCGCGTTCGAGCTGGCGCAGTGCCTCGGGTTCGCGTTCTATATGGCCGCAGACGTAGTCTTCGAGCTGCGGCGTCATTTGAGGCTCTTGAGATACTGTATTGCCAGGCGGTAACCCTCGAGGCCGAGACCGGCCACGACGCCGCGGGCCTTCTCGGCGGTGACGGAGGTGCGCCGGTATTCCTCGCGGGCGTGGATGTTGGAGATGTGCACCTCGACGGTCGGGGCCGGGATGGCGGCGATGGCGTCGGCGATGGCTATGGAGTAGTGGCTGTAGGCGCCGGGGTTGATCACGATGCCCTGGCAGTCGGGGTCGAAGCCGGCCTGCTGTATGGCGTCTACGATGTCGCCCTCGCAGTTGGAGTGGAGGTAGTCGAGGCGGTCGTCGGCGAAGTCGTGGCGCAGGGTCTGCAGGAAGTCGTCGAAGCTCTCCGTGCCGTAGATCTCGGGCTCGCGGCGCCCGAGCAGGTTGAGGTTGGGTCCGTTGATTATCTTTATCATATCATCAGTGATTTTGGTGTTTCATCGCTGTTTTTTTATCATCGCAGCGGGTTGAGTATCGATCGCAGAACTTTTTCCCTTTACACCCATCGGCACAACGGGCAGAACATCGCGGAGGCTTTTGGGTGCGATCGCAGAACTTTTTAATCGCAGAACTCCTTTCCTGTGAGCATGTTCGTGCGCAAGTAATGGGCAGAACATCGCGGAGGCTTTTGGGTGCGATCGCAGAACTTTTTAATCGCAGAACTTCTTACAATGAGCATGTTCGTGCGCTAGTAATGGGCATAACATCGCGGTGGGTATCGGATGGGAGGAAGGCTCGGTCATAGACATCCTCTTCGAGGAAGCCTGCATCAGCACCGAATACCCCACCAAGGTCGCTGAACGCTCCCATATGGTGGGGTTAACCATAGGGGAAGCTCTTCGAGCTATCTATCACAGCAACAGCTTTTAAAAGATAAGAAGGAGAGTTAAAAAGAGTTCTGGGATTTCTGAGTTCTGCGATTGTCAAGACACACAGTGTCAAAGATTTCTGCGATTTCTGAGTTCTGCGATTGTCAAGACACACACTGGCAAAGAGTTCTGGGATTTCTGAGTTCTGCGATTGTCAAGACACACACTGTCAAAGATTTCTGCGATTTCCGAGTTCTGCGATTGTCAAGACACACACTGGCAAAGAGTTCTGGGATTTCTGAGTTCTGCGATTGTCAAGACACACATTGTCAAAGAGTTCTGCGATTTCTGAGTTCTGCGATTGTCAAGACACACAGTGTCAAAGATTTCTGCGATTTCCGAGTTCTGCGATTGTCAAGACACACACTGGCAAAGAGTTCTGCGATTTCCGAGTTCTGCGATTGTCAAAAAGCGAAAACTGCGATTGTCCATAACGAGGGAGTTTTGCGATGGGGGTTAGGAGATGGGGGAGCCGGGGGCTACGTCGGCGCTCGGCGCCAGGAGCACCAGTGAGCCGTCGGCGTTGCGCGCCGAGAGGATCATGCCGCGGCTCTCGATGCCCATCATCGTGCGCACGGGGAGGTTGGCGATGAAGCACACCTCCCTGCCCACGAGCTCCTCGGGCTCGTAGTAGGCGGCGATGCCGCTCAGGATTGTGCGGCGCTCCAGGCCGTCGTCTATCAGGAAGCGCAGCAGTTTCTTGCTCTTCTTCACCTTCTCGCATTCCACCACTCTGCCCACGCGAATGTCGAGCTTGTCGAAGGTCTCGATGGGGGTCTCGGCCTTCACGGGGTCGGGTTTCCAGTTTTTCAGCATGTTCTGGCGGCGGGTCTCGAGGAGCTTGTTCACCTGAGCCTCCACCACGGCGTCGTCTACCTTCTCGAAGAGCAGAGGCAGGGGTTTTACGGTGCGTCCCGGCGGGATGAGGTGGAAGTTGCCGGCGTCTGCCCAGTCGAGGCGGTCCATGCCGAGGCTCTCGGCGAGCTTGGCGGCGGCGAAGGGCGTGAAGGGCTCGAAGGCCAGGGCCAGCGAGGCGCAGATCTGGGTGGCGAAATACATTATTGTCTTCACCCTCTCCGGGTCGGTCTTGATCACCTTCCAGGGTTCGGAGTCGGCCAGGTATTTGTTGCCGATGCGGGCCACGTTCATGGCCTCGCGCAGGGCGTCGCGCAGCTTGAATTCGCGGATTAGGGTCTCCATTTCCGAGACGGCGAGGCGCACCTCGCGTTCGGCCTCGGCGTCGGGGAGGGCCGGCGTGCCGGGTTCGGGCACCACACCGTCGTAATACTTGTGGAGCAGGACATTGGTGCGGTTTACGAAGTTGCCGAAGATGGCCACGAGCTCCGAGTTCACCCTCTGCTGGTAGTCTTTCCAGGTGAAGTTGTTGTCTTTTGTCTCCGGGGCGTTGGCGGTGAGCACGTAGCGCAGCTCGTCCTGGCGTCCGGGGAAGTCCTGAAGGTATTCATGTAGCCATACGGCCCAGTTTTTCGAGGTGGAGATCTTGTCGTCCTCGAGGTTCAGAAACTCGTTGGCGGGTACGTTGTCGGGCAGGTTGTAGGTGCCGTCGGCCATGAGCATCGAGGGGAAGACGATGCAGTGGAACACGATGTTGTCCTTGCCGATGAAGTGGAGCATGCGTGTCTCGGGGTCTTTCCACCATTTCTGCCAGTCGTCGCCCACGCAGTCGATGGTGTTGGAGATGTAGCCGATGGGGGCGTCAAACCACACGTAGAGCACCTTCCCCCGGGCGTCTTCGCGGGGCACGGGGATGCCCCAGTCGAGGTCGCGGCTCACGGCGCGGGGCTGGAGGCCCATGTCGAGCCACGACTTGCACTGGCCGTAGACGTTGGGGCGCCACTCCTTATGCTGCTCGAGGATCCACTCGCGCAGGCGAGGCTCCCACTTGTCGAGGGGCAGATACCAGTGGGTGGTGTCGCGCAGCTCGGGCACGGCGCCCGAGAGCGACGACTTGGGGTCGATGAGTTCGTCGGGACTCAGCGAGCTGCCGCATTTCTCGCACTGGTCGCCGTAGGCGGCCGTGTTGCCGCAGTGGGGGCAGGTGCCCGTCACGTAGCGGTCGGCGAGAAACTGGCCGGCCACGGGGTCGTAGAGCTGCTTGGTGGTCTTCTTTATGAATTCGCCGTTGGCGTCGAGTTTCTCGAAGAATTCGGAGGCTGTCTTGCGGTGGGTGGCGGAGGTGGTGCGGCCGTAGACGTCGAAGGTGATGCCCAGGCCCTCGAAGGAGTCTTTGATGAGGTTGTGGTAGCGGTCAACGATGTCCTGGGGTGTCACGCCCTCGGCGCGGGCCTTGAGGGTGATGGGCACGCCGTGTTCGTCGCTGCCGCCCACGAGCAGCACCTCCTCGCCGTTCATGCGCAGGAAGCGGGCGTAGATGTCGGCAGGCACGTAGACGCCGGCCAGGTGACCTATATGTACCGGGCCGTTGGCATACGGCAGCGCGGTGGTGATCAGAGTCCGTTTGAATTTCTTTTCCATCCTTAAATGTCGATTTTCGAATGAGCGGATACCGTGATATCGGGTATCGCGTATAATAATCTGCAAAGTTAGCAATTTCTTTTCTAATTTCATAGCCCGACTCCTGCATGAGCCTCGCTCACCCCTCCAAGGCCGCCTTGCTGGGATACGCCTCGCGCTCCGGGAGATGCCTCGCTTTATGGAACTATGTTTCGCGAGGCACGCAGAACCGCGGCCTTCCGGCCGCTTGTTGCCGCAGAACGGGCAGAACTGCGCAGAAAACCCCAGGCTCCGCTAATCCCTGATTTAGGTTGACTCGCTGTGATATGTCTCGCGCTCCGGGATATGCCTCGCTGGGAGATGCCTCGCTTTATGGAACTATGTTTCGCGAGGCACGCAGAACCGCGGCCTTCCGGCCGCTTGTTGCCGCAGAACGGGCAGAACTGCGCAGAAGAAGCTATCGTTATCCGATTGCTGATGTGGGTGTTAGCTCGAAGAGCTAAACCCATGGTTAACCCCACCATACGGGAGCGAAGCGACCTTGGTGGGGTGCATGCGCACATATCCAGGCTTGCTCGGAGAGCATGTCTATGAAAAAAAATCAATAACTTTGCGCCATGAGCACTACACATTCACTTTGCCATTTCGTATTCAACACCTACTGAAGCCGCATGACTAACAACCGGACCAACTTGACTGGCAGGACTAACCGCTCACATAGACATCCTCTCCGAGGAAGCCTGCTTCCGACCGTGTGGACCCCACCAAGGTCGCTGCCGCTACGCGTCCTCGCTCCCTTATGGTGGGGTTAACCATAGGAGAAGCTCTCCGAGCTATCTCCCCCGGTAGCAATGCCCACCTCCTCGAGCTATCTTCCCGGTAGCAATGCCAACCTCTCCGAGCTATCTCCCCCGGTAGCAATGCCAACCTCCTCGAGCTATCTCCCCCGGTAGCAATGCCAACCTCCTCGAGCTATCTCTCCGGTAGCAATGCCAACCTCTCCGAGCTATCTCCCCCGGTAGCAATGCCAACCTCTCCGAGCTATCTCCTATAATCCCAGCCTATTGGCTCTGCCAACAGGGGAAATCCCTGATTGGAGTTGACCAATCAGTGAAAAATTTTTTCTGCGTTGTTCTGCCAGTTCTGCGCTAAACCGCTGCGTAGCAGCGAGTTCTGCGTGCCTCGCGCGAACTTCAGTTCGTAAACCACAAAATGCGAGGCTTTTTCTAATGCGCGCGAGGCTCTTCCACTGCGCGCGGGGTCCCTTAAAACGCGCGAGGGTATGACGAGCGTGTGGGGGGCGAGGTCGCTTTTTGCTTGCGGAAGCCGAGGTTTTTGTGTAAATTTGCACAAAATTGGCTTCCTATGGAGAAAATTGATAATCTCGACCGCAGAATTCTCAGCAAAATTACCCGCAACGCCCGCATCGCCTCCCGCGACATCGCCGAGGAATGCGGCGTCTCCCGCGCCGCCATCCACCAGCGCATCCAGCGGATGCAAGACATGAAGGTGATCACCGGCAGCGGCTACACCGTCGACCCCCGCGCCCTCGGCTACAGCACATGCACCTACATCGGCGTCAAACTCGAGAAGGGCTCGCTCTACCGCGAGGCCGTAAACGAAATCGAGAAGATTCCCGAAGTGGTGGAGTGCCACTACACCACCGGGCCCTACTCCATGCTCATCAAGGTGTATGCCCAGGACACCCACCACCTCATGGAGCTCCTCAACGACAAGATACAGCACATCCCCGGCGTCAAGGACACCGAGACCCTCATTTCGCTCGAGCAGAGCCTCAACCGCCAGATAGAGGTGATCTATGAGAAATAAGAACGTCCTCTACAGCGTGCTGGCCGTGGTGCTCCTCGCACTCGTGGCCCTCATCTACTTCGCTCCCGCCGACTTCGAGGGGAAGGTGCTCCAGCAGGCCGACATCCAGCAGGGTCTCGCCAACGGACATGAGACCCAGGAATACGAGGCCCAGACCGGCCGGAAAGCCCTCTGGACAGGGTCGCTCTTCTCCGGGATGCCCACATTCCAGATCTCCCCGTCCTATCCGGCCAACAAGATGATGGAATGGGTGGCCAAGCTCTATACGCTCTGGCTCCCCTCGCCGGCCAACCTCCTCTTCGCCATGATGCTAGGCTTCTTCATCATGTGCCTGTGTCTCAAGATGAAATGGCCCGTGGCGCTCTTCGGCGCCGTGGCGTGGGGCTTCTCCACCTACTTCATCATCATCCTCGGCGCCGGCCATATCTGGAAGTTCCTCACCCTCTCCTACATCCCGCCCATGATCGGTGGCATCGCGCTCTGCTACCGCGGGCGCTACCTCGGGGGCGCCGCGCTCACGGCCCTCTTCGCGGCCCTGCAGCTCGGCAGCAACCACCCACAGATGACCTACTACTTCCTCTACGTCGTGGCCGCCCTGGCCATAGCGTGGCTCTGCACGGCCCTGCGCGAGCGCCGCTTCGGCCGCTGGGCTGCGGCCACGTCCTGCGTCATCGGCGCCGGCGGACTCGGCGTCTGCGCCAACATGGCCTCCATATATATGAGCTACGAATACTCCAAGGAGACCATCCGCGGCCGCGCCACCGACCTCGTGGCCGAGGGGCAGGTGCAGGCCCCCGGCGGACTGAGCTACGACTACATCACGCAGTGGAGCTACGGCATCGACGAAACCTGGACACTGCTCATCCCCAACGTGAAGGGCGGCGCCTCCCTCAAGCCCCGCGGCGGCGACATGGAGCCCAAGACCATCCTCAACAGCGACGGCATGAAGAATGCCTACCTCACTCCCGTGGAGCAGCAGTTTGCCTACTACTTCATGGAATACTTCGGCAACCAGCCCATGACCAACGGCCCCGTCTACGTAGGGGCCTTCGTGCTCGTGCTCGCCATCCTCGCCATGTTTGTCGTCGAGGGCCGACGGGCCGGCCCCGTCAAGTGGGCCCTCTTCTGCGTCAGCATCCTCGCCATCCTGCTGTCCTGGGGCCACAACTTCCAGCCCTTCACGGAGTTCTTCATCGACAACGTGCCGATGTACAACAAGTTCCGCACCCCCTCGAGCATGCTCGTGGTGGTGGAGTTCTGCGTGCCCCTGCTCGCCGCCATGTGTGTCGTCACGATGGTGAAGCGCCACGACGAGTTCCTGAGACGCTACGGCACCACCTTCTTCACCGTGGCCGGTATTGCGGCCCTGGTGTGTCTGGCGGGCTGGATTGCCCCGGGAATCTTCGGCGACCCCTGGAGCGCCTCCGAGCATGAGTGGATTGTGCAGAACAATCTGCTCAACGACCCCCGCAGCGCCAACGTGCTCCGCATGATCGAGGATTCGCGCCTCAGCCTGGTGAGCACCGACTGCCTCCGCTCCCTCATCTTCATCGTGCTGGGGTTCCTGGTGTGCTGGCTCTACCTGCGCGGCGCCTACCGCAACAGCGTGATGTTCGGTTGCGCGCTGACGGCCGTGGTGCTCATCGACCTCTTCAGCGTCAACAAGCGCTATGTGGACTACGACAACTTCACCGAGCCCCTGCCGCAGGCGGCCACCTTCGAGCCCACCGAGGCCGACCGCACCATCCTCGCCGACACGACGCCCAACTACCGTGTGCTCGACGTCGACGAGTTCAGCAAGGCCCGTTCATCATACTTCCACAAGACCCTCGGCGGCTATCACGCCGCAAAACTGACGCGCTACAACGACCTCATCGACAACCAGATCCTCAAGGGCAACGAGGAGGTGATCAACATGCTCAACGCCCGCTGGCTCATCTCGAAGGGTAAGGCGGTGTTCAACCCCGATGCCTTCGGCAACGCCTGGTTTGTCGACCGCGTTGTGTTTGTCGACACGCCCAACGCGGAGATGGCCGCCCTCGACTCGCTTCCGCTGCGCCGCATGGCCGTGGCCGACAAGCAGTATCGCGGTATTCTTGGCAGCAGTGCGCCGGCCGCGCGCGGCGACACCATCTTCGAGACCTTCTACGCCCCCGGTCTGCTCGAATATCAGGCCGAGACCCACGCCGGTGGCGTGGCCGTCTTCAGCGAGGTCTTCTTCCCCTGGGGATGGGAGGCCACCGTCGACGGCAAACCCGTGGATATAGGTCGCGTCAACTATACGTTGCGCGCCCTCAACATCCCCCCGGGCAAGCATCATATCCGCTTCGAGTTCAAGCCCAAGCGACTGCAGGCCACCAACACGCTGGGCGTCGTCTCCGTGTCGCTCATCTACCTGCTCTGCCTGGCAGCCATCGTGGGGCTATTCCTGAAGCGCAGGCGCCATGATGGCGGCTCGGATAAGGCGGATAAGATAGAGAAGATAGATAAGTCGGATAAGTCTTATAAGGAGTGAGACTCACCGAACGGTTCAGGCGCTGGCGCGCCACGCGCGGCTACGGCGTGCACTCACCGCTGGCCTACCGGCTCGTAACCGATGCCGTGCGGCCGCCGCGCGATGTGGCCTTCTACGGTGAGGAGCGCTTGGAGGAGTTTGCCGACGCGAAGGGTCTGCCGCGGCGTGAGCTGCGGCGCGCCAGGCTGCTGCTGCGGCTTACGGCCGCGCTCCAGCCCTCCTACGTCTGGGTGGCTCCGGGTGTGCCGGAGCTCCTCCGCGAGGCGGTGCGCCTGGCAGGATGCGCGGTGCGCCTTTACGACGGGAAGACCTTCCCGGCCGAGTTGCCCCATTGCGACCTTGCCGTCACGGTGGCCAACCGGCTGAAGCGCGACCGGCTCGGGGAGTTCCTGCGGCCCGGGAAGGCGCTGGTAGGCTTCGACGTCCCGGCGGTCTTCACGCGCGATGCGGAGAAGGCCATGACGGGTGGCGTGGTGCTCGACGGCGCGGGCAGTATCGTGGCGGTGTCCACCGCCGATGCAGCCCTCCATAAATATAATATCTCCCCCTTCTGAATGAACCCCCTGCTTCGCGGCTATGCCGTCCATCTGCGGCTGGAACGCAACAACAGCGAGAACACCATCGAGGGCTACCTCCACGATGCGGCCTTGCTGGAGGAGTTTGCGGTCTCGCGCGCCACGCCCCTGAAGGAGCTCACCGCGGCCGACCTGCATGAGTTTGCGGCCTCGCTGCGCGACCTCGGTATCGGTGCCCGCTCCCAGGCGCGGGTCATCTCGGGGGTGCGCAGCTTTTTCCGCTACCTGCAGCTGGAGCATGTCATCGAGGAGAACCCCGCGGAGCTGCTTGACCCGCCGCGGCTCACGCTCCACCTCCCGGAGGTGTTGAGCGTGGAGGAGATCGACGCGATGGTGGCGGCCATCCCTCGCGAGAAGGATGAGGCACTGCGCAACGAGTGTATCATAGAGATGCTCTACGGGAGCGGTTTGCGGGTCTCCGAACTGATCGGTCTCCGTATCTCGCGGATGAACCTGTCGGAGGGTTATATGCTGGTGGAGGGAAAGGGAAGCAAGGAGCGGCTTGTGCCGCTCTCGGAGCGTGCCGCGGCCCTGGCCGCGGAGTGGCTGGAGCAGCGTGCGCTGCTCAACGTGGCGTCGGCCGACGCCGACATCCTGTTTCTCAACCGGCGTGGGCGTCGCCTCACGCGCGTGATGATCTTCTACATAGTGCGGCAGCTGGCGGAGCTTGCGGGCATCGCCCGCAAGGTGTCGCCCCACACGCTGCGCCACTCCTTCGCCACCCACCTGCTGGAGGGTGGCGCCAACCTGCGCACCATCCAGGAGCTGCTGGGGCATGAGTCGCTGACCACCACCGAGCTGTACGTGCACCTCGACCGCCGCCACCTGCGCGCCACCCTCGACCGCCACCCCCTCTTCCGCACTAAATAGCCTCGCGCGTTTTAAGGAGCCTCGCGCGCATTAAGGAGCCTCGCGATATTTATTTTTACGAACTGAGGTTCGCGCGAGCCGCCCTCGCGCGCAGGAAAGAGCCTCGCGATATTTTTTTTCGAACTGAAGTTCGCGCGAGCCGCCCTCGCGCGCAGGAAAGAGCCTCGCGATATTTTTTTTCGAACTGAAGTTCGCGCGAGGCACGCAGAACTCGCTGCTACGCAGCGATTTGCGCAGAACTGGCAGAACCTCGCAGAAGATTTTTTTAACATCGACGAGTCAACCCCAATCAGGGATAGGCACATCGGCGCCTCGCGCTCAGGGGAGGAGCCTCGCGCCCATAGAAAGAGCCTCGCGATATTTTTTTTTCGAACTGAAGTTCGCGCGAGCCGCCCTCGCGCCCATAGAAAGAGCCTCGCGATATTTTTTTTTCGAACTGAAGTTCGCGCGAGGCACGCAGAACTCGCTGCTACGCAGCGATTTGCGCAGAACTGGCAGAACCTCGCAGAAGATTTTTTAATGCCAATTGGGGGAAATAGCTCGGAGAGCTTCTCCTATGGTTAACCCCACCATAAGGGAGCGAAGTCGCGTAGCGACAGCGACCTTGGTGGGGTGAGCGGTGCCCATGCAGGCTTCCTCGGAGAGGATGTCTATGAGAGCAGCCACATCAGTCAACTACAATCAGGGATTACCACTATTGACAGGGTCAATAGACTGGGATTGTGGGAGATAGCTCGGAGAGTTGAATACGAAATGGCAAAGTGAAAGGGTAGTGCTCATGGAGCAAAGTTAGTGATTTCTTTTCTTTTTTTCATAGACATGCTCTCCGAGCAAGTCTGGACATGTGCGCATACACCCCACCAAGGTCGCTTCGCTCCCGTATGGTGGGGTTAACCATGGGTTAAGCTCTTCGAGCTAACACCCACGGCAGCAATAGGATAACGATAGCTTCTTCTGCGCAGTTCTGCCCGTTCTGCGGCAGCAAGCGGCCGGAAGGCCGCGGTTCTGCGTGCCTCGCGAAATAAAGTTCCATAAAGCGAGGCATATCCGTAACGCGAGGCAAAATCCCGCGAGGCACTAACAGAGCGCGAGGCAAAATCCCGCGAGGCAAAATATCGCGAGGCAAAATCCCGCGTGGCATATCCCCGCGAGTCAACCCAAGACAGGGATAAAGCCAAGAGGGTTTTCTGCGCAGTTCTGCCCGTTCTGCGGCAACAAGCGGCCGGAAGGCCGCGGTTCTGCGTGCCTCGCGAAATAAAGTTCCATAAAGCGAGGCAAAATCCCGCGAGGCAAAATCCCGCGAGGCAAAAAAATCCCCGGGGAGGGCGGTGCAGCAAATTATTCGGGGCGATTTTTGCGCGGGAGCGCGAAAACTTTTCCTGAAAAATTTTTAAAATTCAAAAATAATGCTTAAATTTGCGGTCAATCATAAATTATATTCTTTATAACTTTAATCTTAAAAGAAGAAATTATGAGTGCAAAAGGCTATATATCGATAGGTTGCGGAAGTAGTGTTTTGCGCCTATATATAATATAAGGAGTATAATATTCTGCAATCCATTAGAAACAAACTTAAGTGATCTATAACAACTTTTTATTAACTAAACCCAAAATCTATGCGATTTAAAAAACTGTTTTTATGTTTGGTCGCGATGGTGATGGCGTTCACTGCTTCGGCGCAGTATCCGGATGTTCTCTATCTGGAGACCTGTCAGTCTTCAAGCAGTAACCCGTTTTCTACGGCAGATCCGTTGACCGGGACTCAACTTCCCGGTGATGGAAACGGTGTCTATTCGGGCACTGTCACCGTCTATCCCTATGGATTTGGATGTTTCAACTTCTACGCTGAAACAGAATCTGCAGGTAAGTACACATTCTACGGACCTTCCGGTTTTGGAATGTCGATTCCTGTTGCCATCTCCAAGTCTAATCCTACTTTTGAGGCAACCTTTGGCGAGAGTGTCGGTACCAACACCATTGACGCCGGCATCGGTGTCTGGAACTCTGACAGTTCGACCGGTCAGGTAATCGGTAGTTCTTATGATGAGCTGACCATGGATGTTGTCATCAACATTGTTAACCGTACCGCAACCTTCACGTGGAAAGAACTCGGTGACGATGACGGTGACGACGACGACGACACCCTCCCGACCGAGGTGTACGTTTGCGTAGGTACTGGCGGAGCCAACTTTACTCCTGTAGCCAACCCTTCAACAGACACTAAGCTTACAAGCTCCAACGGTGTCTTCACCGGTTCTGTTGTTGGTACCGGCGGTTACTCAGGTACTCCACAAACCTCATTCTGTTTTTATAGCCTGAAGAGCGACGGAACTACGCAATGGTACTATCCCGAAGGCGATAAGTTCTTGGGCTATGTTCCCAATACGGCAAATGTTGTAACTACTGCACTTGCCGTTAATCCGCGTTATAGTTATGCTTGGATAATCTACTCGTCCACCAACGGAGGCGGCTCCTACTTCACGAGTGCTGAGGTTACGTTCACTCTTGACCTCAACGACAGTGAGTGTACTACAGTTCTGACGAAGCTTCCCGACCCCGTGACCATTACTTTCACGGGCGACTGGAACGCAGCCAATGCTGCTATCTACAATGAGGAACTTGATGAAGTTGAGGGTACATGGACGGGCAGTTCATTCAAGATGAATGCTCCCACTTCTAATACCCAGATATTCATCCTCTTCGATCAGGATTACGACATCGCCATTACCGGCAGTCCCGCTTCTAATGCCAACACATGGACATGGAGCGGTCCTGACAACAACCCCGATGTTACCGAGCAGCAGATTGTAACTCTCACTCTGAATCCCGCTGTCGGCAATAATCCTACCACAATCACGGTGAACATCACCGAGACAGACTACAACACCTACTTCACTATCGAAGGTGATACGGATGGTCTCGAGGCTGCTCTCAATGAAAGTTTACAACCGTATACGATTGAGAACAACAAGTTCAGTGTCCTCGTTCCTCCCGGAACAGAGAATACCGGTGCAACACAAGTTCTCCTTGTTTACAATGCGGATTATGAACTTGCCATAACAAGCGACGGTCTTGCTGAAAGCAGCACTACTTATGAAGTTTATCCGCCGGAAGACGTTTCATCTTTGTATCCCGGTTGCAACTATGTTCAGGTTAACCTTATGGATGGTGCTCGTCAGCACAGCTTCGTGGTTACCCTCACTGCTCCCAACACTCCCATTGATTTCAATGATTTCAAGGCTTCTCCCGAAGAACTTGAGACAGGAGCAATCATCAACGAACTCTGGGGCTTTACCTTTACCTGGAACTATCCCGTTCAGATTCTCGACGAGTCGAAGATCTACGTTCAGATTCCCGGCGGTGGAGAGCTCACAGGCGGCAATGGCCTTAACTGCACCACCGATGGTAATTCGCTCATAGTGGATATCGTTAATAGTCCGCTCATCAACACATCGGGTTGGGAAGCATGGAACTATGTTGGCGTACGCGACGGAGGTATCTCCGTAAACGGCCAGGTGCTCGATACCTCTACGTCAGATGAAGACGGAGAATATGAAGGTATGGGCGTAATGCGCATGTACGACATGTTGTCGAGCGGCGTAGCCATCGATCCCGACGAAATCCTCTCCGTTCCCCCCAAGGGTTCAAATCCCTCCGTTCAGACAATCGACGCTATCACCCTCTCCATGAACGATTACTATATCGGTTATGGCGACGGCTACAGCTGGAACGAAGTTCAGAACAACACCAAGATTTATGAATGCGCAAACGGTGAATGGAATTTCTTCAACGGCACACCCATCGACGTAACGTTCGAATTCGGCGCTCCCAACGACCCCATTTACGGTGGCCGCTGGTATGAAAGCCTTACCGTTAAGCCCGCCCAGACTCTTGACAATCCGAAGGCATGGTATATCCTCGTGATCCCCGGCTACAACATCGGTTGGAAGAGCTATGACGGCGACACTACAGTCGACAACTATACCGAACAAATTGAAAACATCTATACTGTATCCGGTGCAGGCGCAATGACTATCAAGCCGGGTAAGTATCAGAATGTTCAGGCTTCCGACTTCAAGGGTCTCGTACTCGGCAGCGCCATCTCCAACGGCGTATCCGTAGTTGACGCTTCTAAGGTGAAGCTCTATCTGAGCCCCATCTATATCAGCAATCAGACTACTCTCGATGAGTCAACCCTTCTGGCCTCCGGTTCCTACACTGCAGACGGTAGCGACGATATCACTATCACGTTCCCCGGTGCAGAACTTACCAATGGCCCGATGACTATCCTCGTTGAGACGGGTGCTCTCCAAGGCATCTCCTATAACGGCGATATCTGGACTTCAGTAAACGGCGTAGGTCAGGCTCTCTGGTTCACCATGCAGGGTCTTGACTTCGACATCAACAAGGTTACCGTTAATACGGATCCCGAAGACGGCGCTACCGTTGATTCTTGCGAAACCGTACAGGTATGGTGGGGCACCGGCTATAAGCTCGTTTCCGCCACCATGAGCCATGTTGATCCGACCGATCCCGAATCTCCCCTGGTTCCCGATCCCATCAAGGCGACTATGGACTATAACGGTTCTCTCAAGCAGGTTGAATTTGCTTGCGTAGTAGAAGAGCAGCAGGAAGACGAACGCGATCCGGATGAGGATGACGGTGAAGGCGGCGAAGTTGGCGGTATATCCGGCGGATATATCTACAAGCTCGCTTACACTCCCGACGCTCCTCTTGCTAACGGTACTTACAAGTTCACTCTCCCCGCAGGTGTTGTAACTGTAGAGCAGAACCAGTTCAACTCCGCACTGAACAATGCAGTTGAGTTCTCCTTCACTGTAGGCGAACCCGAATACACTTACGTTCTCAGCGGTCCTATCTTCGTAGACGAGACCAATGCGAAAGAGATGACACTTGGCGAAGACGGCGTTTACACCATTACTGCCAACGTATGGCCGCAGAGCTTCAACATCAAGAAGATGAACGGCGAAGAGTTAGTTGCTACTATCGGTGCAGAAACCAATGCAAACGCAGCTAATGAACTCACTCACTACGGTGTATTCCAGGGTGCTGTCGACAGCGGCATTGACTGGGTACTCACAGGCGTTACAGCCACACCCATCACAGGCAAATTAACTACATTCGAGTTCAACCCCGAAACTCTCGTACTTAACGTACCCGAACCCGCAGCTGTTGAATACATCGACGTAGCTCCGGTAACCGAACCGGCGGACGGCGCTGTAGTTCCCTCTGTTGGTGACGTTGTTGTACAGTGGCCCGGCGTAGAATTCAAGAATCTTGTAGGCGTTGC
>JAFLTW010000030.1 GCA_022509085.1 Muribaculaceae bacterium
GCAGCCACTGACGTAAACCATCAACAATGGAGTCGGAGGGAGAAATTTCATAGAACGCAGTGAGCGCACGAGCCGTAATGGAGAGCTTATCCATGCCGCCCAGGGAGGAATCGAGATTGTCGAACCAGACCCCCTTGACCGGCGACGAAGAGGCATATTGACGCAGAGACTCCAGAATCTCGCGGGCCATAGAAGGATAACCGCCACGATAAAGAGTGACTGCTGCCGTAGCCTTATTGAAAATTGACAGAGATTTCCAGGAAGAGGCCAGATGGGCAAGGGCCGCGTGGCGGACAGCCGAGAAAGCCGAGGAGGGTTTGTAGGCAGGCAGCGAGGAGCTTACATAAAGGAAATCCAGGAGGGAGGAGTAGAAAGCATCCTTACTGCCCTTAGTGTCATTGTAAACTTCAAGATAGTGAGACTCCACAAAACGCAGGGCCTTCCTAACGGCGTCGTCGAGTCCCGGGAGGGAGGGAAGAGCCCCTTGCGACTTAAGACGGGCCGCATAGAGAAGCAGCGACTGCGTGATGTAAGGACTCGACTTCATACCCTTACACCAGCTCCAGCCACCGTCGGGGTTCTGGAGAGCGGCAATTTTCTTCCATAGGTCGAGAATCGACTCATGGCAGCGACGCTTGTCGAGCAAGAGAGCGAGACGGGAGAGACGAAGGTTCTCGGAAGCGGCATCATTTACCCATGGCGTATTGTTGAGAGTGACGACCTTTAGATTTTGGTCTTTTGACAGGTTCGATACCAGCAGAGAGTCTCCGGCCTCACCATCCACAATAAGTTGGAGTCCACGATAGAGATCGCTTCCCGGAGCCACAAGAGCATCACCAACGCAGGAGGCATAGAAGGCATCCAGAAGAGAGGTGAGCGAAGAACTGGCAGGCTCTATGATAGAAGGTAGGGCGGTGAGGGCCTCCCAAGAGGGGTTGTCGCAATACTTAAAGGTTGCCTTAGAATCTAGACTCACTGCAGGGAGTTCAAGACTAAGGTCTTGCTGCCCGGCCGAGAGATAGAACGGGAAAGACTCGACTACGGGTTGGGAGGAGGGAAGAATCGGGATGACCGTCTCTTCACCATCGGAGGCACCCTGTGAGAGGGCATAGACCCGCAGACCAACGGCATTGAGAAAATCGGGACAATGGAAATCGGTGGAGAAAACCCGGTTGGCCGATGGCGTCAGCTCATAGGCCGGAGTGGAAAGCCTTTGGAGCACCTCCCCGGAGAGCGGGTTGAAAATCTCGTAGACACCTTCGATGGGAAGAGTTTGGTCGGAATTATTAAAGAGCGTGGCCGTGAGGCGGATGTCGTCGCCGGTGCGCAGGAAGCGCGGGGCCAGCATTCTCACCATCACCTTCTTTGCTGCCACCGACTCCAGCGAGCGGCCGGCAGACGAAAGAGAGGAATCATAGGCACCGAGAAGCAGGCGCCATGTGGTGTTAAAATCCGGGACGGTGAACTCGATGTCGAGAAGTCCCTCGGCATCCGTCGAGAGGTCCGGTTTAAAGAAAGCCACCGGGAGTTCGATGGGGCGCAGCTTGACATCCGCAAGAGAGCCCACATTGCCCGTATGGCCCGTTTCAGATTGTGTGACACCTTCGATGCGGGCGTCCGGAGATTCCATATAGGAAGCCGACTCCAATTTTGCGGTTGCATTGACAATGCTCCTACCATAATCAAAGGCAACCTCCTCCTCGACGACAGACACATCCGCCGCATCGTCGGCCGTAGCCATTGAGCGTGACGCCATTTTGTACATAACCGGACCGCGGGTCGAGGATCTTTGGGTGGCCAGAGGGTAACCGTAGGTCTGGAAATTCAGGTCGGGAACCGAGAGGTAAGGTGGGTTGCAACCGTTAGTCTGGAAGGAATCGAACTGAATGCCACAGCTGTTGCCCCATATGTTGACACACTTCGGATAAGAGGGGTAGAATAGGGAAGTGTTCCAATTCAGAGGAGCTATGGCATCGAGCGCCTTGTCGTAGAGCAGCGCATAAGCAAAGGCCGGATGAGGATCAGAACCAAGGTTGACTTTGAAACGCCACGACTCGGTAGCTCCCGGCTCAAGATGGTTGCGGAAAGTTACGGTCTCGATCTCAAGTTTTTGTGACTGTGAGAAAGGAATAACCGTCACCGACTCCTCATAGAGACGATGGTCGCGGAAAGCAAAAAATTGCACGAACCTCCGTGCGTCTGCAGCCGGAACGGGTACCATAAGACTCTGAATGGTGCCATCGGAAGTGATCCACCGGTAGGAGGAGTGGCCTTCAGAGTCGGAGATGTAGCAAAGGATGTGCTGCCCCGGGAAACTACTGCCGAACGGGACGGCAACCTCGGAGTCGGACTCAGTGGCGGTCACTTTATCGGAAGGCACCCAAAGGGCAGTCTCAACGGGAGGTATCGTGTCCGTGGGGCGGTAGAGTATAGTATTACAAATATATGGCTCAATGCCGCCATCCTTCACGTTAAACTCAAAACGATATCGTCCCGAGGGGAGGGTGGAGGCATCAAGAGAGAAGAGGGGACTTTGGAATTCACCCTGAAGAACAGGTGAGGACTCTCCCTCGCGGAACACGGAATATTCCAACTCACGGATCACGGGGAGGGAGCCAATGTCCATAACCTTAACGGGAAACGAGAGGGAATCGGAGGTAAGTTTTACCACGCCAGGGATGGAGGTATCGATAAAGAAGGAGTTACGGAGGAAGAAAATCTCGGTGTTTGATGTCTGGGTCTCACCCGCGGAGTCGGTGGCGGAAGCCGAGATTTTGAATACCCCATCATAGTGCTTCGCATCGAGGTTGGATATTGGGAGCACGATGCGGAACTCACCATCCGGGGCAGTGAAGACGGAAGAAGAGAAAGTTTCCTGACGGTTGGAATTATAGAATCGGGCGAAGCGGGGGCTATATTCGACGCTAAAGTCGACCTTCGTATCTCCAAGAGGCATCCCTGCGAATGTGGAGACAATACCCTTGAAAGCTATGGAATCCGGAGCTGCCTCAGACTTCTGGAGAGAAACAAAGAAAGAGGGAGTCTTATATTCCGCCACCTGCAAAAAGCAGGAGCCATATTCAGAGTAGAGCGACCACTGGCCGAGGAGACCGTCGGCAGGGATGGTGAAAGATCCGGAGAAGCGGCCTGAGGAATCGGAGACACCCGTGATGCTGTCGAGTTTCTCCCGGTTGGCATTACGCAGAAAAACCTTCACTTCCGTCCCTGAAGCAACTGATGCATTATTGCCATCCGCCTCAAACAGTATAGCCAGGAAATTCACCCTGTCGCCGGGGCGGAAAACAGCACGGTCGGCAAACAACCTGCATTGCAGTTCCTCAGAGAGCTGACTTTCCCGATAACAGTTTATATAGGTAGTGGCGCGGGAGCCGTTGAATGATGCAGTAGCCTCGGCATTCTCAAGAGTGGTGGAGGCAAAGCCGGCACTGTCGGTAGAGCGGTGTTCCGACTTCGTCTTCCCCTTTTCGTAATATGAACGTTGGTTTTCAAACTTCACTGAAGCTCCCTTCACGGGGCTACCGTCGCCGGTGTTCATGACGAAGCAACCAGAGATGTCAGGCTTGCTCTTACCCCCATCGGCATCCGAAAGAATCCTGTTGACCGATAGGATATCGATGTCCGAAACCTCCATACGGGTGGGATAAAAATAGGAGTAACCGTTATGGATCAGCCCCGACACGTCGGGAGTGCGGGACAGGATGAATGTATAGGTTCCCGGTTTTGAGATGTCGAAACAAACTGAATCATGACTGACAAAAGGTGTGTCGTCAGAGATAACGATATGACGAGAGGCCACAGTCTTAAACTGCGACTTCAGTTGGGCGAGAGTAACGCGGCCGGGCTTGGATTGCGGAACGGAAAGAAGAACAACATAAAAATCGGAGATGTTGCGCGAGATAACATTTACCTGGACAGGCTGGAAAGTGGAGGCTGTAGATGGGAACCGGATGTTGCCCTCCTCAGCGAATATGCAACACTTCATGTCGGAGAGCGCCTTTCTGTATTCGGAATCCATTTGAATATTAGCCACGGAATCGACAACATCGAGAAACCAGTGAAGATCTTTATACAGCTCAAACTTAACCGATTCATTCAAACTGGAGGAGTAAAGGAACATATTGAAATAGAAGGAAAGGAGGGGCACGACGAATTCGGAGTCGGCAGAGCCCTCTATTTCCGTACGGAGGAATTCCTTCATCTCCAATGGTGTCTTAAGAAGTGCCAGATACAGCAGAGCCGTTGAGCGGGCTAGGGATGGCCGGGGATGGAGAGTGAGGAGTGACTCAAGAAGCTGACGCGAGTCGATGGTCGCGGCCTCCTGCGGATAAAAAGGGATAACAGACTTTGAGGAGATAGCCTGGTTGAGTTCGATTGCCTTGTAGACGACAAGGTCATAAAGAGAGAAGGAAGAGAGGGGCGCGGCGTCATCGAGGAGGATAGCCACATTCTCGAGCGGTAAGTTTTCGGCGCTACTTTTCTCCGCAAGAGCCTCACTAAGCAGGTTTTGGATTTTGGAAGCGAAAATTTGACGGTCCCAGAATTCAGGATTTTGGGTAGCCATGTCAGCATCGACTGTCCTGCCGTCGAATGTCCACTGGTTCGCATGATAGATATCGCTGTAGATTTGAGCCTCGAGCAGGTAAAGAACAGCCGAGTAGGGAGCCTCCAGATTGTTGCCGATGGAGTCGGCAGTCTGCAACACCTTGGTGGCATTTTCGGCAGAGACGAGCGTCGAGGCAACCGACCAGTCCATAAACGCCCGAAGGGCATCTACTGGTTTGTGGGCCCGGAGGGCAGCCTGGAGCCTGCCGAAGGAATCTTCCTCCACCGTTTTTGGGAAAGCAAAATCGGGGGTGGGAAGGGGTTGTGAGGTCTTTGTGGCACCGGCGCAAAGCAGGGTGCCGGCAATTAAAAAGACTGTCGATAAGACAGTCTTAAATCGTTTGGTGGTCAGCATGTCAATGTCGGTATTTATTTTTTCGCTTCGCCCCGTTTTTTATCGCGGCATCCGCGTATCCTGTCATTATACTTCTGTTCGGCCTCCTTAAGTTTAAACAGTTGTTTTTTAGAAAGGAGTGCCGCAAACTTATCATCGTATTTCTTTTCGATCTGGGCCATCTCTGCCTTGGCGTCGGCAATTTCCTTATAGGCCTTATCGTAGTCGGCTTCAGAGGCGTTCTTATTATCGGCAATTGACTTTTCGGCAGCCTTCATTTTCTTAAAGATGGCTCGCCGCTCCGTTTCCATCTGGGAATAAAGTTCCTCAAACTGTTTCTTTGTATCACCCTTCACATCGATTTCATCTGCGAGATAATTGAGTTTGAACTGGAGCATCTCCTTATGGCTCGGTTTGCCTTGTTTGTGGTTATGCTGTTTCTGCGCGAAGGCCGGGATGGCGATCACAGCGCAGAGGAGCATGAATATCAGTCTTTTTTTCATAGTGATAAATTGTAAGCGCATGATAAATCTTAGAGTTGGGCGTAGAAATCACGTCTGAATTCGTCCATGGAGGGATATAGACTGGCCACCTCGTCCTGAAGTTGGAGGTCGGCGCCTGAATTTTCATCCAGGAAGTAGTCGTAAGAGTCCGTGTCGACGGTGGCTTGTGCGATAGCCTC
>JAFLTW010000031.1 GCA_022509085.1 Muribaculaceae bacterium
ACCCTCACGAGCGGGAGCTCAACCTCGCGGTAGAGGCGCAGTGTGCCCTCCCGCTCGAGGTCGGCCTTGAGCACGGGGAGCAGCCTGAGGGCCACCATGGCGCGCTCGCAAGCCCGCCGGGCCTTCTCCTCGAGAGGAAGCGCCGAGGGCACGAGGTCTTTGGCCTTCCGGCCTCCGACGGCCGGCTCGGGGAGCATGTCGTAGTTGAGATATCGGGAAGCCAGGCTCTCGAGGCTATGGCGCATGTCGGGCTGCAGAAGATAGTGGCAGAGGGTTACGTCGTCGAAGTTCTCATGCCATTCTGCGGCTCCCTCCACAAATTTAGAGGCGGTGACGAAGTCGCGCTTGGCCTGCTCGGACACCTTGCGTATGTCGTTGTGCGCCATGAGGTCGAGCACAGCCTGGGGCGCGCCCTTGACGCCTTGGGGGAAAAACCATCCCTTCCATTTATCCTCACCGTCGGCTATCACCACGGCAGTGCCCTCCCAGAGGGCGGTGACGTCGTTCTCGCCATGCGAGAGCATGAAGAAGCCACACTCGGAGGCCTCCGTGAGCCGCGCGCCCACGCGCTCGGCCATCTCCTCGGAGTCGACCACCTCCACGGCGAGGGTGGAACTGTCGAATTTCGCGGCCTCGCCGCGCTCCTCGGCTGCCGGCTCGTCGGCAAAGTCGAAGAGCGAGGTGGGGAAGCTCCCGGCGGAGGAGGCCCTGGTGCCTGCCGCCTCGCCGTCAAGGCGTTTCCTTACCCTGTCGGCCAGGCTCTTGAATTCCAGGTCGCGGAAGATGGCGAAGAGCTTGTCGCGGTCGGGCTCCGTCACGGCCATCTCCGAGAGGGGCATCTCCAGGGGCACGTCGGTCTTGATCGTGGCCAGGAATTTCGAGAATTTTATCTGCTCGCGGTTTTCCTCGATTTTCTTTTTCAGCGCCCCCTTGAGCTCGTCGGTATGCTCCAGAAGGTTCTCCACGCTTCCGAAGTCCTTTATGAGCTTTACCGCCGTCTTCTCGCCTACCCCCGGGCAACCCGGGATGTTGTCGATCTTGTCGCCCATAAGGGCCAGGAGGTCTATCACCTGCGAGGTGTTCCGGATGTCGTAGCGTGTACAAACCTGCTCCTCGCCGCGCAGCTCGAAGTCCTGGCCGCGGTAGGAGGGCTTGTATTGAAGCACGTTGGGCCCCACGAGCTGGCCGAAGTCTTTGTCGGGGGTCATCATATAGACGGTGTATCCCTCGGCGGCGGCTCGCTTGGAGAGGGTGCCGATCACGTCGTCGGCCTCATATCCGGCCACCTCCACCACCGGGATGCCGTAGGCCTTCACAATCTCCTTGATGATGGGGATGGAGAGGCGTATGTCTTCGGGGGTCGACTCGCGTTCCCCCTTATAGTCGGCGAAGGCCTCGGAGCGGAATGTGGGACCCTGGGGGTCGAAACACACTGCGATGTGGGTGGGCTTCTCCTTTCGGAGCACCTCCTCGAGGGTGTTGACGAAGCCGAAGATGGCCGAGGTGTTGAAGCCGGCCTGGGTGATGCGCGGCATCCTGATGAGTGCGTAGTAGGCCCTGAAGATGAGGGCATAGGCATCGAGCAAGAAGAGTTTCATAGTATGGAAGGATTGGGGTTTTGGAGTTCTTTTGGTATAATGCGTTTAGGGGAGATAATGTTTTTCGAGGCGCTCTATGAAGCGGGGCCATGAGAAGAGGGAGGTGTAACGCCCGAAGGCCCTGGCGCCCATCTCGCGGCGCAGGCCGGGGTCGGTGGCGAGCAGCATTATGGCGTCGGCCAGCTCGCGGGGGTTGCCGGGAGCCACTGCCACTGAATCCTCGCCGGGACTGAGCACCTCACTTCCGGCGCCGCTGAGGGTTGAGACCTGGGGGCGTCCGCAGGCCATGAACTCAAGGTTGGCCATGCCGAAGGCCTCCGGCTCCTCGGAGGGGAGCACGCCGAAGTGCACCCTGGCGATGGTGGGCTCTGCAAAGTCGGTGTCGCGGCTCCAGTCTATCTGTTCGGCCACTCCGCTCAACTGGGCGCGGCGCCTCAGGGTGTCGACATATTCGGGCTCTCCCTTCCCCATGACTCTCAGGCGCACCTTGCTGCCCCTGATGAGGGCGAAGGCGTCGATTAGGGTCTCCAGGCCCTTGCCGGGCTTGAGCCGGCCGCGGTAGGCCGCGGCTATGGGTCCGCCGGGAGGCTCAGGTGTGGCGGCGGGGGAGGCCAGCAGCAGGGAGTTGTAGGTTACGTCGGTCTTCTCTTCAGGCAGGGGGGAGCGCCCGGGGCGCCAGCCCTCATAGAATTTGCTTTTGGAGAACTGCGACACGAAGAGGTGGCTGTCGATGCCCCGGTAGATCACCCGGCGCAGCAGGCTGTCGCGACCTCTCTCGGCCTTGTGGCGCGTGACCACGAGGCGAATGTCGGGGCGCCCGGCGAGCCGGCGCGCAACGATGCAGGTAAGGGCGTCGTTGTAGCGGTGCACGTGCACTATCCCCTCCCCCCGCGGCATCGCCGCAAACAGCCGGGCCATGGCCCGAGAGGAGTAATAGTCGGGGTAGTCGCGCAGAGGGGCGTGGCATACGGGGATGCCGGCCTCGCGGAAGGGAGTGTCGACGATTCGGGCGTCGCGCGTGAGGACGCTTACGTCCCAGCCTCTGCCACGGTAATGGCGGCAGATGTCGAAGGCATAGCGTTCGGCGCCGCCCCATTCTCCCGACGGCACCACATGAAGCAGATGGGGAGTCAATTGGGGTGGGCTATCATCACGGCAAGGTCAACGTACGGCAGCCCGAGGTAGGAGGCGGCAAGCTTGTCTACGAGCTGCCCCTTATAGGTGATGATGCCGTTCTGCATTCCCTCCGTGGCCGCGATCATGCGGTCGATGCCCTCCATGAGGGCCATGTCGTTGAGAAGGTTGACCATCACGTTGCTCACGGCCATAGCCACCGTGCGAGGCACGGACACCGACGGATGGGTGTCGCGCAGGTCGATGTAGTAGACGCTCTCTTTCATGGCCATGGTGAGGTTGCGCGGCATCTCAAACTGGCGCGTGGTGTTGCCCATGATTATCACGTCGGCGCTCTTTATCTTGTTGAAGAGCACCTTGGGGTGGATGGCCAGCGTGGTGAGGCGTTTGCCGCAGAGCACCTGCGCTGTCTGCAGCGCGGAGATGTCGTTGTTGAGAAGGGTAACCTGCGCACCCTGGTCGATGGCGGCTCTGGCGGCGGCATAGATCTCGCGGCCGTCGCCCACGAGCACCACCTCGCAGGGGTTCACGCCTGCCACGCCTCCCAGAAGCACGCCCTTGCCGCCGCCCAGATACGAAAGGTGCTCCTGGGCATACATGATGGCGCCGCGGCCGTCTATCTGGTCGATGATGTTGGCAAATACGGGCTCGCCGTTGAAGCTCAACATGTTGGAGAGGCAGCAGAGAGTTATCTTGTTTTGCAGTTTGGCCTCGATCACGCCCTTGTTGAAGAGGGAGTCGGCCATCATGCAGAGCAGTGTGGCACCTTCCTTCATCTTCAGCACGTCTTCAGGCTTGAGCGGGGCGAACGAGAGCACCACATCCTGCTCAAGGGCCGTCTTGCGGTTGCAGATCTTGACGCCGTATTCGGCGTAGACCTCGTCAGGAAAGTCGATGTCGATGCCGGCACCTTCCTCCATACACACCGACATGCCTGCCGAGGTGAGGAGGCCGCAGGCCTCGGGGGTGAGAAGAATGCGTGTCTCTTCTGTGTCGGGATAGTTGCCCAGAAGGCCTATGTGGAGGCGTTTGCCGCCCAAAAGTTCTTCTTCAAGCTGCGGCTGCGGGTCAAGCTGCATGGTGTGTTTCTCTTCTGCCATAGGTGGTCTCTTTAAAAGAAAAATTCAATTTATTCTGCAAATCTAATAAAAATTTGTCAACATTGTTACTAAAAACGCTCCATTCGTTAATTTTTTCCTCGGATAAATTCATTAACTTTGCGGTATGAAAGAGGAGAGACTGTATATCGTAGGATACATGGCCTGTGGCAAAACCACCTTCGGGCGCGCTCTGGCGCAAGCCCTGGGGCGCGAGTTTGTCGACCTCGACGAACTCGTGGAGAGGCAGGAGGGAGCCCCGATCCCCCAAATAATGGCCGAAAGGGGCGAGGGAGGTTTCCGCCTGGCCGAAAGCCGTGCCCTGAAGCAGACCGCCGCCATGAAGAATGTGGTGGTGGCATGCGGAGGAGGCACACCCTGCTGGCGCGACAACATGGAATTCATGACGCTCCACGGCCAGACTCTCTGGCTCGTGGCCTCCCCCGGCCGTATCGCCGAGCGTATCATCGCCGCCGGCCCCACAAGACCCCTCGTGGCCGGGAAATCACCCGAGGAACTCACCGACTTCGTCTCCTCCCACCTGCTCTCACGCCAGCCTTTCTACTGCCGCGCCATGTGGCGCCTCTCGGGCGAACACCTCGAGTCGCAGAAAGAAATCGACGACACCGTGAGAGACTTTCTCCAAAAATTCAGACCTGAAAAATGATCCTTACACTCAGCAACGGCATGAGGATAGCCGTGATGCAGAGCACCGGCGACGTCACCTACTGCGGCATCCTCGTCGACGCCGGCACCCGCGACGAACCGGCCGACCTGCCCGGTCTGGCCCACTTCGTGGAGCACACCATATTCAAGGGTACCGCCCGACGATCTTCCTGGCACATCTCAAACCGCATGGAGAGCATCGGCGGCGAACTCAACGCCTACACCAACAAGGAGGGGACCGCCGTCTACAGCATCGCCCCCTCAGGCTACGACGAGGCGTACGTGGAGCGGGGCATCGAACTCATCGCCGACCTCATTGCCGGCGCATCCTTCCCCGCCCGCGAGCTCGACAAGGAGCGGGAGGTGATCGTCGAGGAGATCAACTCCTATCTCGACAACCCCTCCGAATCCGTGTTCGACCGGTTTGAAGACCACATATACGCCGGCTCCAG
>JAFLTW010000032.1 GCA_022509085.1 Muribaculaceae bacterium
ACTCCAGGCGCGACTCGTGGTAGGCCGCAACCCCAAAAGAGGGAAGCCTGAAATCACTGTCGAGGAGGAAACTGTCGTAGTCCCACTTAATCGGGAAAAACGGGTTTGCCTTGTTGCGGTAGTATTCTATAAGATTGGAGATACCGTCTTCGCGGAACGTCACGGGCGCCTGCATGTCGAGATGCCGGTAGAAGGAGAAGGCCCCGAAGAGCCAGTGATAGGGGTGGCCTTCGCGTCGCTGAGCCAGGAGTTCGGCCGTGAGGTCGGTTTCCTGTTTCTTCTGGGTGAGGGTAAAGTAGGGATCGGGAAGGAAATCCTGATCGAGAGTCATATTGTCGTTGATATGCTGCACGGTAGCGATGCCGGTCAGTTTCCAGGAATCGAAATTGTAGTTGACCGTCAGGGCATCATTGATCAGGAACCGCCGGTAGAAACATGTGTCGTTGTATTCGATCATATGGTTGATCGCCGAGGCATAGGCATACCCATGGTTTTTCAGCAGCGATGTTGAGAATGTGTTTAGAATCGAGAGACGTGAGGAGGGAAGCCATTCGAACTTAACCCGCGCGCTGCCAGACTCCTCGCGACCCACTTCAGAATTATTATAGCTGTTACGGTAGTCGCCATGGAGAGAATTAAGTTCCAGTGTGGCAGAGAGGCCGATACGCCGATTAAACTTATGATACCAGCCGCCCGAGAGACGCCAGCTCCCGTTGACAGTCCCCTCACCACGCAGGCGCACCCCCTGGAAATTCATAGGGGAGAGCGTACGGATGTTGATAAGGCCTGTCATAGTGTTACGGCCATAAAGACTGGACTGCGGACCGCGGAGCATCTCAACCTCCGCGATGTCGGGAATTTCCAGGTCGTAGGCATCCTTATTGAGCACGGGGAGGTTGTCTACGGTTAGTCCTACGGAGGGTTGGTCCATCCTCGCCCCGATACCTCTAACATATATGGTAGATGTGATACGCGAGCCGTAGACCGGGATATAGAAATTTGGTACAACGTCGGAGAGTGACTTGATATCGACGATGTTGTCGAGTTCCACCTCAGCTATTCCTACCTTAGTGGCGCTGACAGCCTGGTTGCCAATGGCTCCCGGTTGCTTGATGGCAACGATATTCAGCTCCGGGAGCTCAGAGACAGTAATGGAGTCTCCATAGGAAGTATGTTCTGCTGCACGCAGTCCGGCAGACAGAAAACCCAAAAGTATGGCTATGAAGAATCTGGCTCTGTTCATTGCCTGCAAAATTCCTAAATTAGGATTTGCCCGGCAATACCTAATTATAATGATTTATGGAATCGCCAACTTATAGGAACAACGAGTGCCGTCAAGGTCGGAGACAACTACCACATATAGACCTCCTGTCAAACTTACGTGTTGGCCTCCTGCAAAGTTTTGTACGAGCCTGCCGTCTGTGGAATAGACATATCCGGAGCAGACGTCGGTGCCGGCAACAAAACCTCCGGAAACCAATGTTATCGGTAACCGCGAGGGATCGCCTGCGATCGAAGTAACTCCGGAATTTTCAGGGTCTTCAGGGTCTTCGGGCTCCGGCTGATCTACCGTCTGAAGCGCGAGTTTATCGGCATTGATAATTTCGCGTGTTTTGCCGTCGATCAGGAGCGCAATTAACGTACTGTTGTTAATGTCGGCAAGTCTGTCGAGAGGCACAGTAGCGGAATAACCGTATTCGACCGAAGGCTCTATCAAGGAAGGGACGCTCCCCTCGATACCCAGGCAACCCACGGCATCACGGAGCACATGCGAGAAATGGTATGGCACATAACTACCCTTCTTTTCCCAACCGTCGAGCGGACCAAGGAAACCGCTGCCATAAGTATTGGTCTGCATATACGGGCCCACGTTGTTTTCAGTAAGGATAAAGGCAAGCTTATAACTTGCGTTATCCAGCTGCCGGGAGAATGTGACTGTGGCCGTCACCTCCATTTCCTTATCGTATGAATAAGGAGTTTCGGCACTCACTTCTACCTTGGCAAAAGTATTTTGCTCCACTATAGATTTATAATGGGCTTCAAGGAGCTGCTTGTCGGGGTTCACTACGCGGGAACGGTTGATTACCGATCCGGGGAAACTGGTTACGATGAAATCCCGAATAAAGTCCTTGTATGCAGGGGATTCGAGCCGGTCGTCGCAATGGACAGCGATACCGATAAAATTCTCCTCACCATAAGTGTCTTCCATATATTCCATCCCCACTATGCCGCTGGGACACATGCCGCACCAGAGGCCGGTCCACTCCTCCACAACCACTTTACGGGGATAAATAAGGTCGGAATCCTGGGCGCGGAGTGAAGAGTAAGCGCCAGGGAGAACGAAAAGTAATGAGAGAAAAAAGAATATTTTGCGTATCATAATGCAAAGTTACAAAAAAATCTCCGGATCTGCAACGGAGGAACTAAAAAGGGCCGGCAAGCGTTAAGTAAAAAGAGCACAATATGGGAAATAACTTCACTATACATACATTGGGATGCGGATCGGCGAAACCGACACCGACGCATCAGCCCTCATCGACTGTGGTGGACCATCGCGGGCGACTCTTCATGATAGACTGCGGAGAAGGGGCGCAGCGTACATTCCAGCTCCACAGGCTCAAGACTTCACGGCTCGCACACATATTCCTGACGCATCTCCACGGCGACCACGTGTTCGGTCTGCCGGGACTGATTGGTACGCTCGGCTTGCAGCAGGAAGGGGGCAGCATCACCATCCATACCTTCAAGGACGGAGCCGAGATATTGACCAGGATTTTAGACTACTTCTCGCGCGACTTGCCTTTTGAGGTAAAATTCAACATCCTTGACCCCACTAAAGAGGAGGTGGCCTACGAAGACCATGCCCTCAGGGTCAGGACAATTCCGCTCGACCACCGTGTGCCGGCCGTCGGGTACGTATTTGAGGAGAAACCGGGATTGCGACACATCAACCGGGAGATGACAGACTTCCACGGAGTGCCGGTGAGTATGCTGAACAGGATAAGAAACGGCGAAGACTTCACCAGAGCGGACGGAAAGGTGATAAAAAACGAACTGTTGACCACCCCGCCGACCCCGCCACGCAGTTATGCGCACATCTCCGACACCGCCTATATGCCCGGGTTAGCCGAGAAGATAGGCCCTGTAGACCTGCTTCTTCACGAGACCACATATCTTGAGGCCAACGCCGCCGATGCCGCAAAGCGCGGTCACTCCACGGCCCGGCAGGCAGGGATGGTGGCACGCGACGCAGGAGCCAAAGCGCTGCTGACGAGCCACTACTCCTCGCGCTATTACAAAGATGAGAGCGGATTCGTAAAAGAGGCCTCCGAAGTGTTCGAAGGCCCCGTATATCTCAACAACGAGAAACTCGTGTTAGAAATCTAAGTCTATTCATTCACTACCACCACTGTGCCTGCCGTGTGTGCGGTAAGCAGAGGCGAATAGAGGCATTGGAGCGTGGCGATGCCTGAAGCAAACGTTCCGGCCTCGGAGACACGGCATTCATAAGAGATGACGTTGCGCCCGCGGGGAAGGAAATCGAAAAACAGGCTGGTGGAGCTGTTGCGCGTCTCAAGATATGTCCAGATACCGTCGATGGAGCGATAGCCGGAGAGTTGGTCGGCGGGTTCAAGACACGCCGGACGGGCATCGGTGAGCGTGACGAAATCCATATCGCGTGCATTGTCGATGATAAGCGTAACCCTTACCTTGTCGCCAACCGAAAGCGTGTCGCACCGGACTGCCACGGTGCCTTCCGGCGACTCCACAATCTTCCAGAGCTCCTTCGACACGGAAAGCCCCTCGACCGCATGAGCCGTGACAGACTCCATAGGGGAGATATACTGTGAGATCAGACCTCCCCATGCCGGAGAGGGAGATGAGCGACGGATAGAGAGGTCGCTGCCGGAGAGATTTGCGGGGTCAATACTGATTGTGAGAGAACCCGTAAGTTGTTCAAACTCCGAAGGAGCAATAACCGTATCTCCAATCCGGATTTCCGGAGACGCATAATTGCCGGTCCAGGGAGAGCCGGATGTAAGGACTGCATATATGGCGTCGACACAGCCGGTGCCTTCCTGCCAGTCGGTTGCCTGCTTCTGAAGCAGCAGCCACTGACGTAAACCATCAACAATGGAGTCGGAGGGAGAAATTTCATAGAACGCAGTGAGCGCACGAGCCGTAATGGAGAGCTTATCCATGCCGCCCAGGGAGGAATCGAGATTGTCGAACCA
>JAFLTW010000033.1 GCA_022509085.1 Muribaculaceae bacterium
ATTTAATCGCAGAACCCTGTGATTGCAGAACTCTTTATATATGAGTGTGTTCGAGCGCAGGTAACGAGCAGAACAACGCGGAGGGACGTCAAAACGGCAGCTTGTTTATATAAAGCAAATTGTTAAAATAGTTCTGCGATTGAGCAGTTCTGCGATTGTGAATTCTGTTAAAATAGTTCTGCGATTGTGCAGTTCTGCGATTGTCTATTCGGCGGAACGACGTGGTGGCTAATGAGGAGACGCGCAATGGTTATGGGAGACACGCGGAGGATGAAGGGAAGTTAGAAACCGTTGACCATGCGGTATATACCGTATTCATATGGGGGCTCATCCTTCAAATTGCCAATTCTGAAATCTCTAGCACCAAAATTAATAAGATATCCGAGGCGGTATCCAGAAAGTTTTAAATATGTGTTCAATTGGCAAGTTTCTAATGAATCCATATATGATAATGCCTTTGTCTCTATAATGACCTGATTTTCTACTATGACGTCGGCACGATATGCATCCTGTATTATTTCTCCTTTGTAAATAGCCGGAATTGCAACTTGGCGCTCAACTTGATAACCCATTTGTTTCAATTCATAAACAAGTGCGCTTTCATAAAATTTCTCAAGCATACCGCGGCCAGTGTTTTTCCTAACGTTAAAGGCAGCGCCGATTATGTCTTTACCTATTTTTAGTAAATCAGCCATTTCTTTTTTTGTTTAATCGCAGAACTTTTTTATCGCAGAACTCTCTATATGTTAGCATGTTCGAGCGCAGGTAACGGGCAGAACGACGCGGTGGGTATGGGGACTCGCGCTCCTTTTTATTTAATCGCAGAACTCTTTTATCGCAGAACTCTCTATATGTTAGCATGTTCGAGTGCAAGTAACGAGCAGAACAACGCGGTGGGACGTCAAAACGGCAGCTTGTTTATATAAAGACAAAAATAGTTCTGCGATTGAGCAGTTCTGCGATTGTCTGTTCTGTTAAAAGGGTTCTGCGATTGAGCAGTTCTGCGATTGTCTCTTTTAAAAGGGTTCTGCGATTGAGCAGTTCTGCGATTGTCTCTTTTAAAAGGGTTCTGCGATTGAGCAGTTCTGCGATTGTCTCTTTTAAAAGGGTTCTGCGATTGAGTAGTTCTGCGATTGTCTATTCAGTGATATGGTTAGGGGAGGAAGGGGGAGGTGAAGGAGGAGAGGGAGGGGTTGCGGAGGTCTTTGTCGGAGAGGAGGATCTCGGAGGGGGTGAGACGCCAGTCGATGCCTAACGCGGGATCCAGTGCGGAGAGACCGCCCTCGGCCTCGGGGTGGTAGTACTCGTCACATTTGTATTGGAAGACGGCCTCGTCGCTCAAGACGGCGAAGCCGTGGGCGAAGCCCTTCGGGATGAAAAACTGAAGCTTGTTTTCGTCAGAAAGTTCCACGGCTATGTGCTGACCGTAGGTCGGTGAACCGACCCGGATGTCGACAACAACATCGAGAACCCTGCCGCGGATGCACCTTACCAGTTTGCTCTGAGCAAACGGAGGAGCCTGGAAATGAAGGCCACGCACCACTCCCCTTCTCGACATCGACTCGTTGTCTTGAACGAAGTCGACCCTGCCGACCTTCTCCTCAAACACTCTCTTGGAGTAGCTCTCGAAGAAATAGCCTCTTGAGTCGGTGAAGACCCGTGGTTTCAGGATATATACGCCATCAATGGCGGTGTCGATCAGTTCCATAAATTACCGTTGCCTGTTCGTTCTACCTCTTCTATAACCTTAAGGAGGTATTGGCCATACTGATTCTTTAGGAGGGGTTGGGCGAGCTCAATCATCTTTTCCTTCCCAATCCAGCCCTGCCGGTAGGCGATGCCCTCAAGGCAGGCAATCTTCAGGCCCTGTCGTTTTTCGAGAACCTCTACATAGATGGAGGCGTCGGAGAGGGAGTCGTGGGTACCGGTGTCAAGCCATGCGAAGCCACGCGGCAAGGTCTCGACGCGGAGTTCGCCGTCGGCGAGGAAGGCCTGGTTGACGCTGGTGATTTCCAGTTCGCCGCGTGCGGAGGGCTTGATGGTCTCGGCGATGCCCACCACCTTGTTGGGGTAGAAATAGAGGCCTACCACGGCGTAGTTGCTTTTTGGATGGACGGGTTTTTCCTCAATGGAGAGGCAGCGGCCCTCCTTGTCGAACTCGGCGACGCCGTAGCGTTCGGGGTCGTCTACCCAGTAGCCGAATACGGTAGCCTTACTCTCCTTCTCCGCGGACTCGACGGCGCGCTTGAGCACGGAGGAGAAGCCGGCGCCGTGGAAGATATTGTCGCCGAGGACGAGGCAGACGGAGTCGTTGCCGATGAATTCCTTGCCGATGATGAAGGACTGGGCGAGGCCGTCGGGGGAGGGTTGCTCGGCGTAAGAGAGTCGGATGCCGAAGTCGGAGCCGTCGCCGAGGAGGCGGCGGAACGAGGGGAGGTCTTCGGGCGTGGAGATTACCAGGATGTCGCGGATGCCGGAGAGCATGAGCGTGGATATGGGGTAATACACCATGGGTTTGTCGTAGACGGGGATGAGCTGTTTGCTTATACCCTTGGTGATGGGGTACAGGCGTGTGCCGGAGCCACCGGCGAGAACGATACCTTTCATGTAGCGAACGTGTTAGGGGGTAGATACCTCGCGCTGGGAGCGGAACCAGGAGACGGTGGCGTCGATGCCGCGCTGGAGCGACGTCGACGGGCGGAAGCCGGTGGCCTCGGCGAGAGCCGAGGAGTCGGCGTAGGTGCGGTAGACGTCGCCGGGCTGCATGGGGAGGAACTCCTTTCTGGCCTCCCTGCCTATCGATTTCTCAATGGCCCGGATGTAGTCCATAAGTTTTACGGGGCTGGAGTTGCCGATGTTGTAGACCCTGTAAGGGGCCGGAGACGTGGCAGGGTCAGGGTGCTGCTCATCCCACGTGGGGTTGCCCTGCGGAATGACGTCGGCAATCCTTACTACGCCCTCCACGATGTCGTCGATATAGGTGAAGTCGCGATACATATCCCCGTTGTTGAACACCTTGATGGGTCGGTCGCTGAGGATGGCGTCAATGAAGAGGTAGGGCGACATATCGGGGCGTCCCCAGGGGCCGTAGACGGTGAAGAAGCGCAGGCCGGTGGTGGGGAGGCCGTAGAGCTGCGAGTAGGCGTGAGCCATAAGCTCGTTGCTCTTCTTTGTGGCGGCATAAAGGCTCACGGGGTGGTCTACGGTATCGCTCTCGGAGAAGGGTACCTTGCCGTTGAGGCCGTAGACGCTGGAGGAGGAGGCGTAGACGAGGTGAGACACCTTGTAATGGCGGCAGCACTCGAGGATGTTGATGAAGCCGTCGACGTTGCTTTGGATGTAGGCGTGGGGATGGTCGATGGAATAACGGACGCCGGCCTGGGCGGCGAGATGGATCACGCGGTCGAAGCCGCCGTTGGCGAAGAGCATGCGCATGGCGTCGGTGTCCTCAAGGTTCATGCGGATGAAGCGGAGGCGCGGGTCGGCGGAGCTGGTGGAGAGCCGGTACCAGTCGATGTCGGCTTCGGAGAAGCCGAGGAGGGCGAGGCGCCCGAACTTGAGGGCCGGGTCGTAGTAGGTGTTGATGTTGTCGAGGCCGACCACCTCGACATCGCGGCTCTGCAGGAGCCGGCGGCAGACGGCGGCGCCGATGAACCCGGCAGCGCCAGTGACTAAGTATCGCATAACAGTGGGGATAATGGGGTCAATCGCAGAACTTTTTTATCGCAGAACTCTTTACATGTGAGCATGTTCGAGCGCAAGTAACGAGCGGAACAACGCGGAGGATATGGGGACTCGCGCACATTGAGTTTAATCGCAGAACATTTTTATCGCAGAACTCTTTATATGTTAGCATGTTCGAACGTAAGTAACGAGCGGAACAACGCGGATGACATCGGATGGGAGGATAGCGCTGTCATATCATAGACATGCTCTTCGAGCAAGCCTCCTTGTGCTCGGCTTACCCCACGAAGCTCGCTTGCGCTCGCTTATCGTGGGGATAACCATAGGATAAGCTCTCCGAGCTAACAGCCACGTCAGCAGCCTTTTAAAGGCAAGGAAGTCTGTTAAAATAGTTCTGCGATTGAGCAGTTCTGCGATTGTGTATTCTGTTAAAATAGTTCTGCGATTGAGCAGTTCTGCGATTGTCTATTTTTGGGAGGGGGTTAGGAGTCGGAGTCGGAGTGGTACTCGTAGCCGTA
>JAFLTW010000034.1 GCA_022509085.1 Muribaculaceae bacterium
ATGGGTCTCCCCGACCTTTACCATACCACCAATTCGAATGCGGAATACACACCGGGTGAATACTCTGTTCTAGACTATGGCCCCTACAACAATGAGGGCCGCACACCTCCCAACTACGGTGCTTACGAGCGCAACGCCATGGGATGGAACGAGCCTATAATGCTCGACGAGAACATGACCGTGACACTCAACAATATCTCGAGCGGTGAGTTCGGTCTGATTCCGACTTCCAAAACTTCGGAATTCTTCCTGCTCGAAAACCGCCAGCTGGAAGGCTGGGATAAGTATCTGCCCAACCATGGTCTGCTTATCTGGCATATCGACTACGTGAAATCGGTATTCGACAATAATGTGGTCAACAACACAAGGAGCCACCAGTATGTCGACATTGTGGAGGCCAACAACAATCCCGATTACGACTACGCTGAGGGCTTCACCTTCCCAGGCACCACCGGAAAGAATTCCTTTACCTCCGAGACAGTGCCGGCCCTCAAAGACTGGAGCGGCAATGCCATCGACCTTCCCGTAACTGATATCTCCGAACATGACGGTCTCATCACTTTCGATGTGGCCGGAGGTGGCGTTTATCTTAAAACACCCGCTCCCCTCGCCACGGAATGGTCGGAAGCCGAAATGAACTTCCTCATAGAATGGGAGCCGGTAGAGGGTGCCACGGAATATCTCCTTACGGTCTACGGTCCTTCCGACGGCCCCTCGGGAGAACTCTCCACTGCTTTCGACAATTCGAATGTCGGTGAGGGTTGGACGGCGAGCGACACCGATTTCTACACCACGAGCTCAAACTTTGGTGTTGCCTCCCCCTCATTCAAGTTCAGTAAGAATAATGCCACCCTCACCTCTCCCGCGGCTGAGGCAGACATCACGAAAATCTCTTTCTGGGCCAAGGGGCAGTCTTCCGTCAATACATCCCTCCGCATCGAAGGACTGGTGGATGCCGACTGGGTGACTCTCGAGACATACGCGCCTCAAAACGGCAGGGCTGAGAATGTCAGCATCGACGTGACTCAACCGGGTGTGCGCCAGATAAGATTCGTGATGGTGAAAGTCATAGGCAACGTGGCTATCGACGACATCACGGTTACCTACGGCGGAGGAATGGAACCTCTCCCGGAATGGGACGGTTTCTCCGTAGGCACTGTTACCTCATACAAGGTGGAAGGTCTCGATCCTGAAAATAAGGAATATGCATTCACTGTCACGGCTGTCGGTGAAGGGAAGCAGCGTGTCTCCGGCCTTGTATACGTTACGATAGAGGGAGAAAAGGTAAAAGAAACTCCCGACGATGAAGGAGATGATGGGGATGAAGGTGGCAACAATGGCGGTAATGGAGGCGGCAACTCTGAAGTCTCCGGCATCAATACCGACCTTGAATCATCTCCGGTCTATTATAACCTTCAGGGTGCCCGCATTGAAAGACCTGCACCCGGCTCTATCGTAATCGAGAAACGTGGCGATAAGGTCAGAAAAATTAAGATTTAGTTCCCGCACCCTATAATGAATTTCAAGAATATACTTTACTACATCATTGCAGCCTCCATAATGTTTGGAGGCTGCAGTCATACCGCCCCCTACCGTCACGAAGACGGCATGGCCTGGAATACGCTCTATCATATCACTTATCAGTGTGAAGAGGATCTTGGAGACTCAATTATCCTGGTGCTTAATGAAATCGACCGCAGTCTCTCCCCTTTCAACGACGGTTCTGTTGTGGCCCGCATCAACAGGAATCTAAGCGATTCCGTCGATTCACATTTCACCCGTGTCTACGAGGAAAGCCGAAGGATCAACAGGGAGTCGGAGGGAGCTTTCGACCCCACATTGGCGCCGCTAATCCGTGCATGGGGATTTGGCGAAGGCCATAAGGTGAGCGCTGACACGCTTCGCCTCGACAGTCTGCTTCAGTTGGTTGGGATTGCCAGAACTGAAATTTCAGGTACCCGGCTGATAAAGGAGAATCCGCCCATTGAATTCAATTTCTCAGCCCTTGCAAAAGGTTACGGCGTAGACTGCATCGCTGAAATGCTGCAAAACAACGGGGTCGCCAACTATCTGGTGGAGGTAGGCGGAGAGATTCGTCTGGCAGGAGTCAACGAGAGCGGCAAACCATGGACGGTGGGCATCGACCGACCTGAATTCGACAGCAAACCGGGCGAAACAGTAGAAAAGATCAGCCTGTCGGAGGGGGCTATTGCCACCTCGGGCAACTACCGTAATTTCCATGAGAAAGAGGGCGGACGGTTCGGCCATACCATTTCCCCCGTCACCGGCCGACCCGTAGAATCGGATGTGATAAGTGCCACTGTAATAGCGCCCACGTGCATGGAGGCCGATGCGTTGGCCACATGTTGTATGGTGGTGGGCAGTGAGGCAGCCCTCAATCTCTGCACAAGACTGAGGGCTGCGGTTATGCTGATCAAAGCCGATATGGAGGTGGTTTCAAATCCGGCTTTCCGGGCTTTTACCGGCGTCAACGGGCCAGGCGCGGAGCCTGGAACAGCAGACCGAGATTGATTCCGAAATTCCAGTTGCGGGCAGGCGCGGTGAGATAGTTGCAATAGAGGGAAAGGGATGCAAACTTGAAGTTGTAGACGGCCGCTATCTCTCCGATAAATTCAGCCTTGCGAAACCATCCCTCGTAGGCGCAGCCATTTCCCTTGGGAACAAGGTTGCGCACCGGGGAATACAGGTAGAAGTCACCTCTCAACTGAAATTTCTGCACCGGGTTCCAAATCGGCACCACGCCTGCCGCCAAATAATTGTCGGCCCTGAATGCCATGTTGAAATAATTTCGGGTTGAGGGTGTAGGCGCGAATGCGGGAGCATGCACCAGAGTTGCGATATAGTTCTGATAGAGGTCTGACAATGTAAAGAGACCTTCGGCAAATCCGCCTACGATAAACCGGTTGTGGAGAGCAAAAAATTGCTTCCAGGTGGCCTTTGCCGACACCGGGAAATGATTGGTGAAGCGGGTAGTCTGCAGCGGCTCTCCCTGATTGAACGATTTGAACCTGCTGCGGTCGAAGAGGGCAATCACGTTTACGTCGAGCAGGCGCCCTGCCATGGGATAAAGCTGGTTGCCTAAAGTGTTGGCTTCATATCCCACTTCTACAGCAGCCGTGAGATATTCCGTATGGTCGCGGTTGGGATATTGCTGCTCGCCGCGGGGGAAATACTCATCGAGTATATGTCCATAGCTCAACTTTGCGTATCCCCTTGCCGGCTTACCCAGGGCCATGCTGTATTCGAGCCTTACAAACTGCTGGGCCTCGTTTACGAAGCTGGGGGTACTGTTCTGGTAAAACATCAGTTCCTGCTCATAGAGTTTCTGGCGTGATACAACGCCCATAAATCTAAGCGACGAGGGGTTGTAGGATGGTAGAGATATTCTCCCCGAGAGCATGGCGGCATAATACGACTGTCCGACCCAACCGCTGAGGTCCACGTCGAGAGAACTAAGTGAAAGGGTATGATATCCAAAGGTAAGAAAGAGCTGCGACTGCACGGAGCTCGATATCCAGCCTCCGGCTCCAACAGTCCATGGTTGTTTCA
>JAFLTW010000035.1 GCA_022509085.1 Muribaculaceae bacterium
GTGGCCTCCGACGACGAAGTGGAGCGAAATCCCCGCTCGCGCAGCGCAAAACTCCGCGCCGCCGAACTCATAAAGATACCCAACGACTAAGAACCCCATGGCAAGAAAAGACACCAAAAGCAAAGCGAAGAAAAGCACCAAGGCTCGCGCAGGCGCTGCCGTTAAGGATGCGGCCGTGGGCGTTTTCAGCAACATACGCTACGGCAAGACCGTATCCGTGAATTTCTTTAAAAACAACGCCTGGCTCCTGCTGGTGTTCGTCTGCGTGGTGCTCGCACTTATGGGTATGCGCTACAAGACCAAGACCAAGATGGAGCAGATCAAGAAACTCGAGAAGGAACTCGTGGAGAGCGAAAGCGACAAACTCCGCGAAAAAGCCGCCTATATGTCGCTCATCCGCGAGCAGGAAATGATGCGACTCGTGGAGAAAAACAATCTCGGGCTTATCTTCCAGGAGCAACCACCCTACGACGTAACACTTTATCAGGAATAATCATCAAAAACTTTTCAACACTTTCTCCTTATTGAATGGCAGCCCAGAGTAACAGAAACAGTAGACCGAACAGAAATCTCCCTCCCCGGAAAGGGATGTCAAACCGCACCAGGATCCTGATGCGCTACCTCCTCATCTCCGTGGGCTTCGTAATTCTATCATTGGCCATTGTGGGTCGCCTGATCAACACCACCGTGATACGGGCCGACGAATGGAACGCCACAGCCGACTCCATTCTCAACCAGCTCAAGGTGATTCCCCCGGAGCGCGGCAACATCCTGGCCGACAACGGCAACATCCTGGCCTGCAACCTCACAGTCTACGACGTGGCCTTCGACATGCGCCACCAGAAGATACGCGAACTCGGCAAGAAGATTCCCTGGGCCTCCATCGACTCTCTGGCCGACTCACTCGACTATTACTTCCCCCTCCGTAAGGGACTCGACGAGCCAGTGGCCAAAGACTCCCCCGACTCCTGGCACACGCGCCTCAAAGCAGAGTTTGCTAAAGACGCCGACAAACGTCCCCGCGCCCTGAAACTCGTGAAAAAAGGCTCGCTCGAAGATTTCGAGATGGTGAAGCAGTTCCCCTTCTTCAAGAATTTCAAGGGGAAGGGCACCCGAAACCCCGTCTACACCGACCCCAAGACGGTGCGTATCTACCCCTTCGGCAAGATGGCCTACCGAAGCATCGGTCGCGTCAACGAGTACAATAAGGAGATTCACGGCTATTCCGGACTCGAGAAAGACCTCGACTCGCTCCTCTACGGCCAGGTGGGATATGCCAAGAAAGTGATGATGACCAGCGGCGTTGACCACTGGGTAGACACCCCCGCGCAGCGTGGCTACGACGTGCAGACCACCATCAATATCGACATGCAGGACATGCTCGAGGAGGAACTCACCAAGGTGTGTGAGGAGGCCGGAGCATGGTGGGGCACCGCCCTGCTCATGGAGGTGGCCACCGGTGAGATCAAGGCCGTGGCCAACATCGAGCTCCTCGAAGACGGCACCTACGGCGAGGCGCTCAACCGCGCCGTGCGCGGCTTCGAACCCGGCTCCGTGATGAAGCCGATCTCAATGATGATCGCTTTCGAAGACGGCCTCGTCAAGAGCGTCAACGACGCGATCGACTGCTCCCCCTTCCAGAAAACCTCCGACCCCCACGCTCCCACCGTCAAGTCGATGAAGCAGGTTATCGAGATGTCGAGCAACACAGGAATCTCACGCGTTATGTTCCGCGGCTATTCCAAAGACCCTGCCTCATTCCACGAACGCCTCAGGAGCATCGGCTTCTTCGAGCCCATGAACTCCGGCATCTACGGCGAGGAGATTCCCTTCTTCCCGACCCTCGAGGAGAAAGACATGTATGGCAACCGGCAGACAATGACGGCGCGCCACCTCACCCTGGCCCGCCAGTGTTACGGCTACTCCGCCTCCATCCCTCCGCTTTACACGCTGGCTTACTATAACGCCATAGCCAACGGGGGAACGCTGGTGAAGCCCCACCTCGTTAAGCGCCTCATCAGCGAGAACGGTGACTCTACAATCGATATCGCCGCACTCTCGCGCCGCATCTGCTCCGAGGAGACCGCCAGGAAGATGCAGGAATGCATCCTCCAGCCGGTATGGGGCCAGCACGGCACGGCCCGCGGCGTCCGCGACGACCGCGTGCGAATAGCCGGAAAAACCGGTACAGCCTTCCCTATTCCCGACACCGGTGGCGCCTACGACAAGTCAAAACGTCGACTCGCCTTCGCCGGATACTTCCCGGCCGAAAACCCCAAATATTCCTGTATGGCCTTGATCCTGGCTCCCGCCGGTCGCGGCGCCGGCTCCACATCAGGCATGGTGGTGAAAAACATGGCTCTCAAGATGTTCTCGCGCGGCATGCTCGACAATGTCTCCACCTTCACCGCCTCGCGCAGCAACTCCAAGCCCACCATTCCCCTCTCCGACTCCCGTAACTCCTCGCAGGTGCGCCGACAGCTCGGCGTGGGATCCTCCACCACCTTCAGCGACCGTCGCACCGACACAGGTGCCGGCGTCTTGCCCGACCTCACGGGCTACGACCTCGAGTCGGCCGTCAGGCTGCTCGAGCGCAAGGGCTTCAAGGTAAGCATCGAGGGCGCCGGCTACGTCGTGGCCCAGTCACCCGGAGCCGGAGCGCAACCCCCGCGCGGATCCTGCGTAAAACTGACCCTACGAAACTGACTTTAACCCTACGAAACTAATATCCCCCCTATATATGACAAAGAAACTCTCTGATCTTCTGCAAGGCATCGCCGTAGAAGAGATTATCGGCTCCACCGACCGCAATATCGAAAGCGTCGACAGCGACTCCCGGAAGGCTGTGAAAGACGGCCTCTTCGTGGCCGTGCGCGGCGTAACCACCGACGGACACAAATACATCCCCGTCGTGGCCAGCACCCACGTGGCAGCCATCGTTTGCGAGGAACTCCCCTCGCAGTTCGAGAGCGGCATCACCTACATCCGCGTGGCCGACAGCGCCGTGGCTCTCGGTATGCTCGCCTCCGCATGGTATGGCCACCCCTCGTCGAAACTCGCCCTCGTGGGCGTCACAGGCACCAACGGCAAGACCACCACTG
>JAFLTW010000036.1 GCA_022509085.1 Muribaculaceae bacterium
AAGATTTCTCAGGTAAGGATAACGACTGCTGTCAGCCTACCCCGGAACGAAATGGACAAGTTGCGCGCCTTGGTGAGCAACTCGTTCAAAGACACCGAGCTCGAATTCAGCGAGCAGGTAAACCCCGACATCATCGGGGGGTTCATTATCGATGTCGACGACTCGAGGATGGACGCTTCGATTAGCAACGAATTAGAACAATTACGTCTCAACTTACTAAACTGATAAGATGCTTAACCCAAGCGAAATATCTGATATTTTAAAACAACAATTAGACAACATCGACTCGAAGGTGAAGTTTGAGGAGGTGGGTTCCGTGCTCGAGGTGGGCGACGGTGTGGCCCACGTCTATGGCCTTGACAATGTAAGGGCCAACGAGCTTGTGGAATTCGAGAACGGTGTGAAGGGAGTAGCACTCAACCTTGAGGAAAGCAATGTTGGTGTGGTGCTTCTCAACAACGTAAACTCCGTAACTGAGAATATGTCAGTGCGCCGCACGGGTGAAATTGCATCTATCCCTGTGGGCGAAGGCCTTCTCGGACGTGTCATCAATATTCTGGGTGAGCCGATCGACGGCAAGGGGCCGATAGAGGGCGACCTTATTCGTCTGCCTCTTGAGCGCAAGGCACCCGGAGTAATCTTCCGTCAGCCGGTAAACCAGCCGCTTCAGACGGGACTGAAGGCCGTAGACTCCATGATCCCTATCGGTCGTGGCCAGCGTGAGCTTATCATCGGCGACCGTCAGGTAGGTAAGTCGGCTATTGCAATCGACACCATCATCAACCAGCGTCAGAACTATCTCGACGGCAAACCCGTTTATTGCATCTATGTTGCGATCGGGCAGAAGGGTTCCACAGTGGCAGCCCTCGTCAATACCCTTGAGAAGTATGGCGCCCTTGAATACACGGTGGTAGTGGCCGCTACGGCTTCCGACTCCGCCTCGATGCGTTACTACGCACCGTTTGCGGGCGTGGCCATCGGTGAGTTCTTCCGCGACACCGGCCGCGACGCATTGATCGTTTACGACGACCTCTCGAAGCAGGCCGTAGCCTACCGCGAGATATCGCTCGTCTTGAAGCGACCCTCCGGACGTGAGGCTTATCCCGGTGATATCTTCTATCTCCATTCACGTCTGCTCGAACGTGCGGCTAAAATCATTGCCGACCAGGAAGTGGCCTCTAACATGAACGACCTCCCCGAGGTGCTCAAGCCGATGGTGAAGGGTGGCGGTTCCCTTACGGCCCTCCCGATCATCGAGACGCAGGCAGGCGACGTTTCGGCCTACATCCCCACCAACGTGATTTCGATCACCGACGGCCAGATATTCCTTGAGACATCACTCTTCAACCAGGGTATCCGTCCGGCCATCAACGTAGGTATTTCCGTGTCTCGTGTAGGCGGTAACGCCCAGATCAAGTCGATGAAGAAGGTAGCCGGTACGCTGAAGATTGCCCAGGCACAGTTCCGCGAACTGGAGTCGTTCACCAAGTTTGGTGGCGACATCGACCCCGTCACCGCACGTGTGATCGACACCGGTAGGAAAAACCAGCAGCTTCTTATACAGCCGCAATACGAGCCCTGGCCTGTAGAAAATCAGGTTGCCGTGATCTACTGCGGTGTGAACGGACTGCTTCAGAACGTTCCGTTGGAGAAGGTTCAGGAATTTGAGGAACTGTTCCTCCAGCTTCTGAAGGCCAAATATCAGAAAGAGGTGCTCGACGAGCTCCGTGCCGGCAAACTCACACCCGACGTTGAGGAGAAGCTGCGCCAGTGTGCATCTGAAATTTCATCACGTTATTCAAACTCCAACTGATAGCAAATGGCTACACTGAGGGAATTAAAAACGAGGATAGGCTCCGTGTCGTCGAGTGAGAAGATCACCGGCGCCATGAAGATGATATCTTCGGCCAAGGTGCATAAGAACGAGCAGGAACTCCGCCGTCTTCTCCCTTTCAAAAGCCAGTTGCAGCAGATTATGGGTCATATCCTCTCGTCAGACGTCAACTTCACATCCCCCCTTATCGAGGAGAGGGAGGTGAAGAGGGTAGGCCTTGTATTGTTCGGAAGTGACGATGGACTCTGTGGTGCCTATAATCTCAACATCTTCAAGAAACTTCTGGAAGAGGTTGCAGAGTTGAGGCACACATATGGCGGCGGCGTTGCCATAACGGTCTTCCCCGTCGGCAAGAAGGTGGCCCGCGCGTGCACTCACCTTAAGGTGGAAGGCATCGATGTGAGGATTCTCGACGATGTCAACTCCAAGATGCTCCCTGCTAAGGTAGACGACTTCACCCTCACGTTGAAGACAGCCTTCACGGAGAAGGAGTTTGACACGGTAAAGGTGGTCTACATGAAGTTTTTCTCCATAAGCCGTCAGCGCCCTACGGTCGACACGCTTTTCCCCGTAAAGGAAGAGCTGCTGTTGGAGGGTGCAGGCGAGGGAGTGAAGAAGGAAAACCGTCTTTACATCTTCGAGCCCGACCCCAACAGGATTTTCAACGAGGTGTTGCCGATGTTTGTGCTCTCGATGATGCAGGAGATCACGATAGAAAACCGTGCGTCGGAGCAGGCAGCACGCGTCATGGCCATGCAGGCTGCCAACGACAACGCGAAGAAACTCAACGAAGAGCTTCAGCTGGAATACAACAAGCTACGTCAACAATCCATCACCACCGAGCTTCTCGACATATTGGGAGGCCAGGTGGAGAGATAACTTAAAAAATAAGAGATATTACGCAAAAAGATGGGCAGTATAAAAGAATATTTCT
>JAFLTW010000004.1 GCA_022509085.1 Muribaculaceae bacterium
ACCCATTAATGTAGTTAGAGGATCTATGCGATCCAATATAATTTCTTTAGTAATTAGGCATTCTAGTATATCTTTAAGATCCGATACCTGGAGAATATAATGAATAGAATAATTTAGAATGAAATTATGAACCTCATCGTTAGAAATATCTTCACAAGAAAAAATTTCTTTAAGTACTTTAATTTTTAAATTCTTATCATCAGAATATTTGAGATCTCGAGTCAGTTCTTCGTATTTACTCATCACTTAGGGTTATTTCAAAATCTTTTTAGGATTCTATCATATATTTTTGGAGTCTTTTCCTTAGTTCCTCGAATGTGTCTACGTGCTCGTAGCGGACATTGGCATCGGAATACTCATTGAAGAGAGTTTTGGCACATTTTATCTTCGCGTCCTCGATAGGCTTAATGTTCATGCTGTCTAACGTGCCTTTCGTTTCGGCAATAAAATAGATGTGCTTCATACCCTCATGTTCAAAGGCAATTGCCCAGTCGGGCGAGTAGTTGCCGACAGGTGTAGGTATCTGGAAAGTCCGGGGAAGTTTTGCATATACTGCCACTTCGGTTCCGCTCTCCAGTCCTTCGGCAAACTTCTTTTCCACGTCACTGTCGAAAAATACATAATCACTGATATGCTTCTTCGTCTTGATAGCCTTGGCAAAATCCCCTCTTGACTTCAAAGTGAATATGTTAGAGTCATATTTACCTTCTGTTACCGAATATTCAATATGGCTTACAATCATAGTCGCTTTTTCTGCCTTAATGAGATTCGATACCTGCGAAATAAACTGCTCCGGATTCCATGCGAACATATGCAGTTGATTAGGCTTTATGCCTTTCAGGATTTGAATTATAGTATGCCGGGTAAGATGAGTCTGACTTGCCAGTCTGCCAACCAAATCATAGCGTGTATTATCGGAAATTGGCGCTTCTACGAAATATGTCAGGGGTTCTGACGCGGTCTTGTCAAATACTACCTTGTTGTCTTCCGTAACTTTTTGCTTACCCTTTTCCTTTACAATCATCGGGCGATTAATGTTAAGGTGGGCATTGATAGAATTGACAGCTTTTTCAATTAGTTGGTCGCTGTCGTAAGTTACGGTATAGACGTATTTATGGTTTATCTCATTCCATAAGGCTTTGAACTCCTCTTTGTTGAAGTTTTCGTTCAGTTTATTGACTTCCGTTTTCTCCTGACCGGTTATGTCATTAAGCATCTCCTTAAGAAGATCCCTATCAATTACAGCATCAACTATCTTCTTGAACGTATCAGACAAATCCTCAATATCTTCCGGCATAGGAACCAGAGAGTTTGAAGCCGAAGCCTCGCGGTATTTGTCGGTAGGCTCGTTTGTGTTTACATCAATATACTTATTGATTTTAAGGTATGCCTTAAGCATTTCAATATCACCGTTCCCCACATATCGTTTCGTTCCGGCATTGGTCGTCAGTTCAACATTCGTGAATGTCCGCAGATAGTCGTCATCCACTCTTGTAGGCCGTTCACGCAGAGTCTGCATGATCTCGTTTTGCAACGCCTTACTGAACTCTGCAAACGATTCGTTGGCAATTACCGTCAGTACGTTTATCTCAAAGAAGTCTTCACCGAGAAGTTCGGCATCTTGTCTTACTCCGTTCCGATCAACGCAGATACGCAGCCCACGACCCACTTCCTGACGTCTTGACGTTTCGTTTGACGTTTCCCTAAGCATACAGATCTGAAACACATTGGGATTGTCCCAACCCTCTCGCAAAGCGGAATGAGAGAAGATAAAGCGGGGGGAGTCGGGACTCATGCTTAGCAACCAACCCTTATCGCGCAAAATACGATCGAATGCCTCTCGGTCTTCGCTGTCACCCTCCTTGTCGCTCTCGGTGTTCACGATCCGTTTGTTCTTGTCAATGGAGAAATAACCGCTGTGAACTGTCTGCGGTCTGTACTGCCTAAGGTATTCGTTATAGTCCTCATCCCATATATGAAATTCCTTCTCCACAGCACGGGCATATTCCTCTTCAAATATCCTTTGAAGACGACCCTTCACCATGTTCCCTTCGGCATCATAACTGCGGTAGTTACTTACGAAGTCAATGAATATCAGCGACAAACATTTAATGCCTCTTTTGAATAGGTCTCTTTCCTTTTCAAAGTGGGCTTTTATCAGACTCCGGATCTGGGAGCGTTGTAGTTCCTCGCGGTAGGAGTCGTCACCGATAATATCGCCAACATGGAGCACTTTACCGTTCATAAACGTGACGGACTGGTGTTCCGGGCTTATGTCGGTTATGATATATCCGTCATAAAGATCAAGTTTCGATTCCTGCTTCAGGTCTTCACCTTTTTCAAAATCCTTGGTTACAAAGGTTATGACTTTTCTCTCGCCTGTCAGTTTCTTTTGAAATTCCAACTTGGCCTTTACAATGTTTTTCTTCGCTATTATCTCTTTGACTGATATATAAGCCGTGGGGGTAGGATTCGATACATACTGACCGATGGTGTTGATGCGCTTAACCAACTTCTGCCGGAAGGCGTCAATGGCATCCAAAGCATAAATACAGTTATGCTGCTCTCTGTGAGTAGCGGAATAATACAAGGCAAAGAGTGGATTGAATTGCTTGATACCCTCTACTGTAGCCTTTCCTCCTAATCGTTGGGGTTCATCGAGTATCACTATCGGATTGTTGGCAGCAATCACATCGATAGGTCTTCTCGACTTGAATTTGTCCTGTTCGGAATATATAATCCTGGAGGCTTTGTTGGACGCTCCCTGTTTCATCGACTGAGCAAACGCCTGATTGTTGATAATCATGGTGTTTATGTTGCCGTTTTCGGAATAATTCTGAATATCGTTGAGTCGGTCGCTGTTGTAGACAAACCATCTGATTTTCTTGCCATATTGCTCAAAGAAATGGTCTTCAAGTAGTGTGAAACTTTCGGCCACACCCTCGCGGATCGCTATGCTGGGAACAACGACAATAAACTTAGACCATCCGTAGCGCTTGTTGAGTTCGAACATCGTCTTGATATAGACGTAGGTCTTGCCGGTACCTGTCTCCATCTCGATGTCGAGGTTGACCGGAGCCACGCCTCTTACGAGTTTTTGTGAAACTGGTATATGGTTCATTTTCTGTACCATCTTTATGTTCTCCAGAATAGTATCAGGACTGATGGCAAAGGGTGCATTCCTATAACCGGTGTCTTCAAGCAGATCCAACACACCGTCTGGCAGTTTGCCGGGGTCTATTCGATAGATGGCTCCGTCATTGAAGGGCTGGCCGTCAAAGACTTCGCAGGTAGAGTATACGGCATCGGTCTGATAGGCCTGAACCTTGAATTTAAGCCTTACTCCGGTTTTCTCTTTCTGTGTCATAATACTCGCCTGATGGTGTTGGGTGAATATAGGTCGAATATCTGCTCGAAATTATCTATGATGTTGTCGGGGTTGTACTTGTTTTCGGCCGAGTTTTCCGGTTCCCTCATCACGAATTTCAATGGCTGCATCTTTGCTATTTCTATGATGGTCTTGTCGTCAACCGAACGGTCGAACACTGCGATAAGATCTCCATCATCAACATTATAGATTTTATGGGCGTTAATGGTTTGTTCCTCTATGTTGGCAGAAAGCGGAATGCTGTTGTTGAGCATTATCTGGAAGAGGAGGTCAAGGTCCGTGCGGTCATCTTTCACATTATCCAAAACATCATCGAAGTTGAATGTGCCGATCTGATTTGGAGCCACAGACACATCCTTCATGTTGGAACTGTCAAGTTTCAATACCCGGAAACCGATGTCTAAATCCTGACCTTGCAGACCTGCTTCTTCCTTTACTTTTTCACCGGCTCTTCTGATACGCTCCTTGCCGATTTCGCAGATATTCTTATAACCGGCTTTTCTTGCCTCACTACCTTCTTCTGTTTCTTCATCCAACTGTACCATGATGAATTTGCGGTTTCCACCATCTTCTGCATTCAGTTTCATCACAGCATGAGCAGTAGTTCCGCTACCGCTGAAGAAGTCAAGTACCAAAAAGTTATTATCTTTACAAGATATTTCAATAAATCTACGTAGAAGACTAACAGGTTTAGGAGTGTCAAATACTGATTGGCCCTTAAATAAATGTAAGACCTCTCTTTTTCCACTATCATTTGTTCCAACTTCTTCCGCCTTCCAAAGAGTATGTGGAGTAATTCCTTGCTCCATTTCACTCAAAAAAACTTTCAATCTCGGCACATTATTTCCATTTGAACCGAAATAGATCCTGTTATCTTGAATCAGTTCCTCTAATTTATCTTTTGTGAAACGCCAGCATAAACCAGAAGGAACATCAATTTCTCTCCCGCTTGGAGTAGTTATTTTATAAAATTGAGACTTTGTTCCATGACCACCTTGAACTGTAATAGCCACAGATTGCCAGTCTCCTCGAGGATCATTGTCTGGATTTGAATAACGCGAAAGGATTTGTTCTGTATATGGTAAACTACCTCTTAATTCTTTAAATCTGAAATAATCTTTAGCGTATGCCAATATATAATCATGATTAACGGAAAAGACTTTTCTATTTTCTCTTGATGTACGTTTTTCCCATATAAAAATTGCTAAAGAATTTTCTTCATCAAAAATTTCATCACAAATTTTTTTAAGATTTTGAACTTCTTCTTCTCCAATTGAAATGAAAATCACGCCATCATCGGAGAGGAGGTCTCGGGCTACTTTGAGTCGGGGATACATCATGTTGAGCCAGTCGGTATGGAAGCGACCGTTGGACTCGGTGTTGGTTTTGTAGATGTTGCCGTATTCATCATATTTGCCTTCCATTGTGTCCATCTCTTTCTGGGTTAGGAAACGGTTGTCTTTATAGACGAAATCCTTACCGGTATTATACGGTGGGTCGATATAAATCATCTTAACCTTACCGAGATAGGTTTCACGCAACACCTTCAGCACCTCTAAATTGTCCCCTTCGATATACAGGTTTTCGGTGGTGTCGAAGTTCTTTGAACTCTCCTTGTCCGGGCGGAGGGTCATCGTGGTCGGTGTGTTGGCAAGTGCTGATGCCTGGCTCTTCATCGGCCATGTAAACTGATAGCGTTCCTTTTTACCTTCGACAAATGCCTCGCCCAACTCCTGACGAAGTTTGTCGAAGTCTATGGCATGAACTGGGTTGCCGTTCTTATCTGTTGTTTCCGTGACACAGTGAGGAAAAAGTTTACCGATTCTGTCGATATTCTCCCTCACCATGTCAGTCGTTTCCATCTTCTGCTTTTCCATATATGATGCTTTATTTTATGCTTGATAGTTCGCGTTTTAGTTCCTTGATCTCATGAAACAGTTCCAACTGCTTTTTATTCTGTCGGCAGTTGGACAATTTCTTTTGAAGTGAATCCAATTGCTTTGTCAATTGTTCTTTCTTCCGGTTAGATTCGATTGCCGTATCTATATCGGAACCCTCATCGACCTTTAATCCTGATATTTGAGAGATAAAATTCTGCCAAATTGAGTCCAGATTTAGACCTACTAATTCCAAATGAATATTTTCCGTAGTGCTCCACGGACTGATGAAAATCCCCGTGTGATAAACAGCAATCTGCATTTTATCTTTATGACAAAGCATTAGAATCAATTTATGCGGAATAAGTTTGGATATTAGAATTAGATTTTTGGGATCATAATCCAAACGTTTCAGTTCTACTCTCACCACGAAAATAGCCTTGATATCTTCTGCTTCTGCTATAGCCGGTAATGTTTGTGGCGAAATTACATGGGTAAAGTCGAGCCTGGCTATGTCTCTGTCAAAGGCATCACGCTGCGATTGCTTAAACTCAAACTTCTTATAAATCTGAGCCTTTGGCAACACCCTCTTAACTTCCGTAGATACCGGCAATCCGTACATTAATCCTCAATTGCGAATATATAATATCTGCCTCTATAGGTATCAGTATTTTGGCCCGACCTAGCCACAATCCTAAGAGTTTTACCAATTAAATTATCTTGCACAAATTGACTTGCTATTGTATAATCCTGAGGCAATTTTAAGATATTTCTTTCTTGCAAGGTATCATAGTCTTCGCTTTTTTCCGCTCCATTAGTTTCGAACGCTTCTATGTGATATATCCCTTGAACCATTTTGAAAAGTGACAATACACTACTTGTACCTTGAGTTACGAAATATTGAAATGGATATTTGGGGTCACTCCCTTTATGTTTGATTTTAAACATTGCACCAATGACAAAGTCCTCATTTGTTTGAGGTTCTGTTGTTCCAGGAACAGAACCTGCCTCTCTCATACCCCAGCCGGGACCTAAAGCATTTAATACAGCCTCTAAATTTCTAGATGCTTGATTTCTTGGACGAGAAATATTCGGGTTCTTAATTATTTTAGTTTTCTCTAATTTTGGTTTCATATTATATAAGTAACTTATTCTATGTTATTTGATTATTAGGAAACATATTAATTCAAAATCGTCAAGACCTTTGACTTGGTTGCCGAAAAGGGCATATGCATCCCCTTCAAGAAAAGAGAAGATGTCGCTTTGCTCCTTGACTTTGACAATCGAGGAAATAGCATCGCCAAGAAGTCGGGAATAAGTACCCATCCTTTGGCCATCCCTCGTTTCGCCGTTGAATCTCCGGCACAACTCCATTATCGGTTCCGTCTTACCTTTGCAAAGTTTGCGAAGTCGGTCAAGCAAGTCTTTTGGCTCAAGATGGTTCACGAGCACCGATGAGTCTTGCTGTATATAGACCATATAAAAAGGATGGAGCCGGTTCTTCTTGTCGATGTTGATGGAGTTAATCCGGTTCTTCAGAACAAACACGACTCCAGGAGGGGTGTCGGCGGTTGCCGGAACTAAGGCATGAAGACCGTAAGGGGTATGTTCGATGTCATGACCTTGCTGCATGTATTCAAGCAGGTCAAGACGAAACTCGTTAAGTCCTAAGTCCATAATCGAAACCCCGGTGTTCATTTCCTCCAGGTCAACCACTTCCGTCTGCAATCGTTCCAACTGTTTGCGACGATATTCAAGGTCTCCCTTTTCTTCAGTCGAGAGTGGGTTGTCATCGCCTGTGGCCGTCATTACTGAAACCTTCATTCGGGCTTCAACTCTTCCTTTCAGATTGATATAATCATCCAGATCCATGTTTGGCCAATAGTTCACAAGCTGAATCTTCTCATTCCGTGAGCCGATACGGTCGATACGTCCGAAGCGCTGAATGATGCGGACAGGATTCCAATGAATATCGTAGTTGATGAGATAGTCGCAATCTTGAAGGTTTTGACCTTCAGAGATTACGTCTGTGGCTATCAATACGTCTATATCTTCATGAATATTCGGATAGAGTGTGGAACGCTCTTTGGATATAGGAGAAAATAGTGTAAGGACTTTGTTGAAGTCCATTTTTTCTCTCAATTTTAATGTGGAGCGGGCTTCGACATCACCGGTCACAAGCGCGGAGTTGAGTCCGTGGCGTTCCTTGATGAGCTGTGCAAGATTATCGTAAAGATAAAGTGCGGTGTCGGAGAAAGCGGTGAATATGATGACCTTCTTGTTGTTGCCATTAATTGGATTGGCGAATTTATCTCGCAAATCCAAAATGAGCTGCTGTAGTTTGGAGTCGTGCTCGGGTGTAATGTCAGTCAGCATGAACAGCAGAAGTTTCAGATTCTCTATATCTTCATCGAGAAATTCACGCCACTGGATATAGTCCATATCCCGAAGGTCAATCTTAGTTTTCTTACCTCCGATGAAAACGGAATCGTTTTGCTCGTCGAAGTCAAGACCGTCTTCAAAGTTGAAGTCGTCAACTCCAGTATCCCCTCCGTTAGAGATATTATCTATTGAAGTGACGGTGCTTGAAATAAGATGAAGTATTCGTTCGAGAGTCATCCTGAAAGAATTGACCGAACTTTCAAGACGTTTGAGCAGGTTGATGCTCATAAGTCTTCTGATACCGCGTTCTCGACCGGCACGGGATTCAGTTCCGAACCTATTGTCATCTCGAACTTCCACGTATTTGTCCCGTTTACTCGGAAGGATGAAGTCGGAGGGAGTGTATATGGCAAGATTGAGACCGGAAACTATCTGATAAATTTCATTGTAATTTATCGCTTTATTCAGATCGGTAAGGTCAGGGTGTCTGGAAATAGGAGGCAACCGCAAAGGAAAGGTTCCGATGTCGGTTGTATCGTAATACTGCTCGATATGCTTGCGAGAACGGGCGATGGTCACACTGTCCAGCACTTCAAAGAAGTCAAAGCTCAGAGAGTCGAGTAGAGCCTTGGTTGAACGGTGTTCCTCCGGAAGTTCCGACCATCGGTTGAATGCCGCCTGTGCCTGACGGAAGATGTCGTCAATAGTTCTGTCGGTGTTCAGCAGACTGTCTAATTTCTCGCTTTCTCCCTCGTAAGCGAGTGCAAGTTGGTTTTTAAGGTCGTTGAAGCGGTTGTTGACTGGGGTGGCTGACAACATCAGTACCTTTGTCTTGACTCCGGAACGGATTACGCGGTTGAGAAGCTGAAGATAGCGGTTCTCCCTCGGGTTCTCGTCGTTCTCGTCGGTGGTAACTTTTCCACCGTTGCGGAAATTGTGGCTCTCGTCGATCACCACGAGGTCGAAGTTGCCCCAGCTTATACGTTCCAGGTCATCGCCATTGGAGTAGCCGCTTTTGCGCGACAGGTCGGTGTGGTAGAAGATATGGAAGTTCAACCGGTCTTTTATGAGGGGATTGTTCTCATAGAAGGAGCGGAAGGTGTTCCAGTTGTCGTAAAGTTTTTTGGGACAGAGAACGAGGATGCTCTTGTTTCGCGACTGGTAATATTTCATTACAGACAGTGCCGTAAAGGTCTTACCGAGCCCGACAGAGTCTGCAAGAATACAACCGTTATATTTCTCCAACTTGTTGATGATGGCCAAAGCCGCATCACGTTGGAAATTGTAGAGCTTGTTCCAGATAACGGAGTCCTTGAATCCAGTGGCTTCGTTAGGCAGCACATCTTCCGAAATGTCTTCGAGGAATTCGTTGAAGATGTTGTAAAGGGTCACAAAGTAGATAAACTCCGGTGAGTTTTCTTTATAGGCGTTGGAGATGTTGTCAAGCACTTCTTCAGTTACGACCTGCAATTTTTCCCTATCGTTCCAAATCTGGTCGAAAATTCCGAGCAACTGAGTCGAGAAAGGCGCCTCCATTTTAGTGATGGCGGTGGCGATGTTGTTGCCTCTTTCGCAACCGAGCTCAACGGTGGTGAATCCGGTGGGATTGCTAAGGGAATAAGTCGTGTCGTCAACCGATATCATCGGAGGCATTCCGGCATTGGTGCGGTTTGACTTGAAACAAACCTTCTTGCGTATCCATTCGGCGCATTCCTTGGCGACTGCTTTCAGTGAAAGCTCGTTGCGGAGTTTGATTTCAAACTCCGAGCCGTAGAGGTCTCGTTCACGGTTAAGCCGGGGGATGTAAAACTCGCGTTTCTGTTTCTCTTGTTTATCGGTTGTGAAGGAGGGAGAAGTGAAGATGAATCGGAGTTCGTCGATTTCTCCTAACTGCTCTTTAAGCTCCTGAAACGCATAGATGGAAAAGCATGACGCTGCGATAGCAACCTTTGATTTTGGATGCAAGGTTGCGAGCAAATCCTCCTTTAGAGTTTTGTTGACGTTGTCAATGATTTCCATATATCAGCCTCCTACGAAGTCTTTGCAAAATTAGCAATTTTTTTGGATATTTCCTTTACCTCAATATTTGGGGAAGAGGACTTTCGCCTCAGGCAACTGCCCTTTCTGATACCGCAGGATACCAGCGTAAAAAGATTGCCCCGGACTGTTCATGATTTATTCTTTGAGCGGATGCGTTGCACTTTCTTCTGGCGCTTGTACATGTATGGCGACTCAGGAAGCAGAGGCACCAGCTGCTCCCAGTTCTCATCAAGATTCACCATATGAAGAAGCTTAAACAGAGTAGAAAACGAAATGTCGTAGAGATTGCCATTCTCAAGCTTCGATATCGTTGTCACACTCACACACGTAAGGTCTGACAGCTTCTTTTGCGTCAGTCCGTACCTCAACCGGTATTCCTTAAACCGCTCCCCAATCTCTCGTAGGATGTCTAAGGGTGATAACAAACATGTCATAACTTTCAGTATCCTTTAAGTAATGCCTAAATTTAGGCTTTTCTTTCATCTTATTTTAAGTTATAACGCACTCCCTCCCGTTTATTGCACCTCTCTTACTCAGTATGCACCAATAGAGGTATCTTCTATGTTATCTACGTCGGTGTCATCGAAGTATTCTCCGAGTTCACCAGTTTAATTATGGGCGGTAAAATCCACCCACATATCGTGTTCGGTGTTTCCGTTACATGAATCGTATCGTTTCATGCCTCTCCTCCCTCCTTTACATCAATATTAGAAAGTCGTGCCTCTATTTCTTCTATTGAAGGCAACGCACTCCTGAAGTTTTCTGGCAGGAACTTCTCAAGCTGAAACTCTGACACGCCAATAGGCAAGTTATATCCCTCCAGGGCATATTGTGCCAATACATTGTCTTTGGTTTTACAGATTAACAATCCTATAGTTGGATTGTCTTGCTCGGTTTTTAGCAGATGGTTGACTGCCGTTACGTATGTCCCCAACTGGCTTACATATCCCGGCTCAAAGGCAGTAACCTTGACTTCCAATACAAAATACGCCCTGATTTTCAAGTGATAAAAAAGCAAATCTATATATTGCTCCGTTTCGCCAACTTTCAGTCTATATTCCTTCCCTACAAATGCGAATCCTTCTCCCAATTCCAGCAGGAAACTGGTAATGTTGCGCAGCAACTCGTCCTTCAGCTCCCTTTCCTTAAACGGTTCTACAAGATTTGTGAAATCAAAAATATATGGGTCTTTAGTCAATTGTTGAACCAAATCACTGGTGACATCCGGCAAAGTTGTTTTGTAATTGGATAGTGCCCTCCCTTTACGTTGATGAAGGCCCATGCTGATTTGATGATCAAGAACAACTTGGGACCATCCATTACTTACAATTTCGTTGAGATAGAAAATTACTGGTTCGGTATTCTCGAAAAATTTATCAATTAACATGCGATGATGACCCCAAGGGACATTTGTAATCAAATCCGCATCAGATTTTAAATTTCCCATGACTTGTGGGAGATTTGAATTGTTAGAATTTCCCATAACTTGTGGGAAATTTCCCCCAAGTTGCGGGAAAATATCAGAATACATCAGATAGAACTTACGGATGTAATATAAATTCTTTACCGAAAAACCTTTAGCTTCAGGAATTGCCTCCTTGAGATCCCGACTTAACCTCTCGAAGAAACCAGAACCGTATTTATTTTCACTTTGACGGTTTACTATATCTTTACCCAATTCCCAGTAGAATTTAAGCATTTCGGTATTTACCGCAACCGAGGCTTTGATCTGTGCAACACGGTAACGTTTGGATAGCTCTGAAATCCAATCGACATAGTTTTTGTCCAAATAGAGCTTATTTTCTTCTTTCATGGCTTAGTCAAGGATTTTGTCTAACATTCCGGTGGTTTTCTTCTCTATCTCGCGGATGTCGGCACGAATTCCGACAACGGGCGAAGCTCTACGGGCTAGTAGAAATATTTAGTCTATTTCTCCCATTTTGCAAAGTTAGCGATTTTTTACATAATTTTAAGATTTGACGGCCAAAAGATTACAACGTAAGATTATAAAATTGGGTGGGACAAAGGAGGGCACCAATGGAAGAGAGGTTGGATTGTCCCCCTGGAATAAAGGCGACTATCCGGAAGGGTAGCCGCCTTTATATTAACTATTATCGTTTATTTCACTTTTTTCAGTTCCTTGTCGTTGCGTTTCACGGGGTAACGCCTACGGAGGTCTTTAGCCCATTCCTGCTCCAGCTCCTGTTGGTAGTCGGAAGTTACGGCTCCCTTTACGTCGATCATCTCTTCAGGCTCCGCAACGACGCGCGGGTCGAGGATGAAATAGACGGGGAATTTCTGGTTCACCTCCGGTTCCGGTCCGTCGAAAAGAAGGTAGTCTACGAAACGGTTGATGCCCTGAGAGGCGAGAAGTCTGTCGATTACGGCCTCATTGCGGAATTCGTTGCGCATCGTGAGCAGAGCGTTCTCCTTGTCAATTTCGGCATAGCGGGCCTTTACGAGATCTGCTACGCTGTCGTTCTTGGCAAGAACAAGGAATCCTTTGGCACGCGGCTCCTTGAATTTGTATTCCGAGCGATGCGCGTTGAAGTAATTCTCCAGTCCCTCGGTGTCGTTGGCAGCTTTGTCCCATACCTTCTGAAGACTAATCTCGTAGAGAAGGCTGCCGTCGCGATACTCGTTAAGCAGGTTGCGATAGTCGGCGTTGTTGGCATACAGCCAGTCTTCTTCCGCGCCGATCAGTGCCTCGTCAAATGCGCTGTCATATTTGTCATCAAGCATCATGGCGCCATAGTAGGGGTCGGGAAGCGGCGCATTGTTGAGTGTGGCCACGAACTGCGCCGTCGTTGTCGGCGTGCCCTCCACGGTGAAGACCACATCAGGAGTCTGCGAGAAGGTGACATAGAACACGGAATCTACGCCGTTCTGCTCCACATACTGCTTCATTGCCTCGTAGGCGGCCGCATTGCGCACACCCTTGTGCTTTTTGGAGAGATTCTTTATACGGTTGGCCCTGACCATCTTGTAGCGGTCGTCTCTCTGGTCGTCAAAGCGCTGAAGGAGCTCGGGTTTGATTGCCGCGCGACTCCTTACGGGTGCCTCATCGAGTTTCTTGATGATGTGCCAGCCGTAGTCGCTCTTTACGGGCTCACTGATACCACCGACGGGCAATGCGAAGGCGGCATCCGAGAATTCGGGCACCATCATGCCGGATACAAACCAACCGATCTGTCCTCCCATGCGGGCCGAACCCTGGTCGTCACTCAGTGTCTGGGCGAGTTTCTCGAAGTCGGCGGGGTTTTCCATAAGCACGCTGTAGATGCTGTCGATCTGTGCCTTTGCCTTCGCCTGCGCCTCGGCGTCGGCAGTGGGGCTCACGCGCTTCATGATGTGGGCTGCCCTTACGCTACCTTTCGCCGGCCTGCTGTCGCCTACCTTTATCAGATGGATGCCCGCGTTACTCTCCACTATGTCGAGCTCACCGGGTTTGAGGCTGTAGGCGGCATGCTCGAAGCCGTAGGGAAGTCGGCCGGAGGCCATAAAGCCAAGATGGCCACCGTTGGCCTGCACAGTGCGGTCTACGGAATTAGCCTTCGCCAGGGTCTCAAAGTCGGCGCCATTCTCGATCAGGGCTTTCAGACTGTCGGCCTTCTGATGAGCTGCCTCCATCTCGGCTGCTGTGCGTCCTTTCGCCAACATTATATGATAATAATCGAGCTCTTCGAGCGAATGCTCATAGGCCTCGTCTACAAGGCTGTTGAGGTAGACGGAGTCGGCCACGTAAGGAAGCGCCAGGTCGCGGCGATATTTCACCATATCAGACCTGAAGGCTGCTGTGGTGTCAATCCCGGCTGCCTTGGCGTCGGCAACCTTCATCTTATACAGCTCAAACATGCCCACATATTCCTCCAGGGGCTGGGCCTCTATCTGCTGCTGACTGTTTTTGTGATATAGATATTCAAACTCGGATTTGGGCACGTCTTCTCCGTTGATGGTCATCACTACGGGGTCTTTCGCTGCCCAGGCTATGGCTCCCGCCGACAATAAGGCGGCTCCGCCAATCAGAAACTTTGATTTCATTAATGTTTGCGTTCTTCGTATTATTCTAATATAAAAAACGCTGCATTCCCTATTTTATTTTGTCTTCTAATTTCCCATCTCGGAGATAAACTTCACCCTCATTAGGCGTATTTCCTCTTCCGACATGTCTTCGCCCAGCTCCTCGAAGGCCGCCTCGAGGTCATCGTCTTCCGTCTCGCGGAAGTAGTCGATGGCTTCCTGCTGGCAGTCTTCCTCCAGAATGTCGTTGAGATAGTAGTCGATATTGATCTTGGTGCCCGACTGCACTATGGCCTCCAGCTCCGAGATCAGCTCTCCAAACTCCAGGCTGCGGCTCTCCGCGAGCTCCTCGAGGTCGATTTTCCTGTCGATGCTCTGGATGATAAAGATCTTTATCTGGCTCTTGTTGGCTATCTGTCTCACTTTGTATTCCGACGGCCGCTGGATATCGTTCTCCTCCACATGACGCTTTATGAGGTCGACGAATTCCTGGCCAAACCTCCTGGCCTTACCCTCTCCCACTCCGGGCACGAGGGCAAGCTCCTGTATCGTTACGGGGTATGTGGTGGCCATGGCCTCGAGCGACATCTCCTGGAATATCACGTAAGGCGGCAGGTCGAGCCGGCGCGCCACGTCTTTCTGAAGCCCCTTGAGCATGGAGTACAGGGTCTGGTCGGCCGCGCAGGCGGCTCCTCCCTTGATGCCCCCTTCTCCCTCTCCTTCGGGATACTCGCGGTCTTCCAATATTGTGAATTCGCCTCCCTTGGCCATATACTCCCTGCCTTTGTCGGTGAGCTTCAATACGCCGTAGTTTACGATGTCTTTCTCCAGATAACCGGCTATGATGGCCTGCTTGGCAACGGCTGTCACAAATTTCTCGTCTTCAGCGGTATAAACTCCGAATTCCTCGAGCTTGTCGTGGCCGAATTTCTTAACCTCGTCCGTGGAGCGACCTATCACGACATTGATCACGTATTCAAGCCTGAACTCCTCGTCGATGGCTTTTACGGCCTCGAGAACGGCATGAAGCTGGTCGGTAGCGTCGCGCTTCGTCTTGGGGTTTAGGCAGTTGTCGCAACATCCGCAGTTCTCGTCGTGGAACTCCTCTCCGAAGTAGTGAAGCAGGATCTTGCGGCGACACAGGGCGCTCTCGGCGTAGGCCGCTGTCTCCTGCAGCAGCTGCCTCCCTATCTCCTGTTCGGCCGTCGACTTGTTCTGCATCAGCTTGTCGAGCTTCTGGAGGTCTTTCACGGCATAGTAGGCTATACACTCGGCTCCTCCGCCGTCGCGTCCGGCGCGTCCGGTTTCCTGATAATATCCCTCCAGACTCTTGGGGATGTCGTAGTGTATCACAAACCTTACGTCAGGTTTGTCGATACCCATACCGAAGGCTATCGTTGCCACAATCACTTCCGCTCTCTCGTGGAGGAAGGCGTCCTGATTTGCCGAGCGCGTGGGAGCGTCCATACCGGCATGATAGGCCAGGGCACGGATGTCGTTGAGTTTCAACACTTCCGTAAGCTCCTCCACTTTTTTGCGCGACAGGCAGTAGACGATGCCGCTGCAATCGGGGTGACTCTTAATGTATTTTATTATGTGGGTGTCCACGTCTTTTGTCTTAGGCCGTATCTCATATTTCAGGCCCTGGCGGTTAAAGCTCGAGCGGTAGACCACGGCGTCGAGCATACCGAGGTTTTTCTGTATGTCGTGCTGCACCTTTGGGGTCGCCGTGGCCGTGAGGGCCATTATCGGGCGCTGTCCGATCTCGGCCGCCACCTGCCGTATGCGGCGATATTCAGGCCGGAAGTCATGACCCCACTCCGATATGCAATGGGCCTCGTCGACGGCATAAAACGACACGAACACATGCTTAAGAAACTCCAGATTCTCCTCTTTAGAAAGCGACTCGGGCGCTACGTACAGCAGCTTGGTGCGCTCGTCGAGCACGTCTTTCTTCACCTTCTCTATCTGGCTCTTGGTGAGAGATGAGTTGAGGAAGTGGGCCACGGCGTCGTTCTCGCAGTGCATACGCAGTGCATCCACCTGATTTTTCATCAGGGCAATCAGCGGCGAGATCACTATCGCCGTACCTTCCGACATCAGAGCCGGCAACTGGTAACAGAGCGATTTCCCGGCTCCTGTCGGCATCAGCACGAATACGTCGCGCCCCTCCAGAAGGCTCGTGATTACCGGCAACTGGTTCCCTTTAAAATTCTCGAACCCGAAATATCGTTTCAACGCGGCGTATATCGCGGCTTCTTCTATTTTCTTCTGCACTGTGGTGATTTCCTTGTTTCTTAGTATGTATTCTTTTTCAAAATTAAAAATTTTTTAACAATCCACCAAATTTTTGCAGCTTTTTTAACATAAAAAGTCCTACCTCGTAACATTTTACGCAGGTCAGGTAACAAAAAAACTCCCGGTCAGTCCGAGAGTTTCATTTTTTCGAAGTTGGCCTTCTCTAATTTCTCTTCCACATACGGCTTGTCGATGTGCAGCTCCTTGAGGTTGCTCGACGGGGCGTCATACATGGCGTCTACCATCACGGTCTCCACTATCGACCGCAGTCCCCTTGCCCCGAGCTTGTACTCGATGGCCTTGTCAACTATCGTGTCGAGGGCATCTTCCGAAAACTCGAGGTTGATGCCGTCTATCTCAAAGAGCTTCTTATACTGCCTTATGATCGCGTTCTTAGGCTCAACAAGGATGCGGCGAAGCGCATCACGGTCAAGAGGCTCGAGACTCGTGAGCACCGGCAACCTGCCGATAATCTCCGGTATGAGGCCGAACGATTTGAGGTCTTGCGGCAACACGTATCTCATCAGGTTCTCGCGCTGCTTTTTCTTCTTGGACTCGTCGTGGCCATAGCCAACTATGTGGGTGTTGAGTCTCGAAGCTATCTTGCGCTCTATGCCGTCGAAGGCCCCTCCGCATATGAAGAGGATGTCTTTTGTGTCTACGGGTATGAGCTTCTGATCGGGGTGCTTGCGGCCTCCCTGAGGCGGCACAAGCACCACACTCCCCTCCAGCAGCTTCAGGAGTCCCTGCTGCACTCCCTCGCCGCTGACGTCGCGGGTGATGGAGGGATTGTCGCCCTTGCGAGCTATCTTGTCTATCTCGTCGATGAAGACGATGCCCCTCTCTGCTTTTTCCACGTCGTAGTCGCAGGCCTGCAGAAGTCTCGTCAGCAGGCTCTCGATGTCTTCGCCCACATAGCCGGCCTCCGTGAGCACCGTGGCGTCAACGATGGTGAAAGGCACGTCGAGCAGCCTTGCGATGGTCTTGGCCAGAAGGGTCTTGCCGGTGCCCGTCGGCCCTACCATCACTATGTTGCTCTTCTCGATGTCTACTCCGTCGTCGGCCGCTTCCTTGCGCGCTATACGCTTGTAGTGGTTGTAGACGGCCACCGACATGTATTTCTTGGCCTCGTCCTGTCCAATCACATACTGGTCGAGAAACGCCTTTATCTCCGCAGGTTTGGGTATGGCTTTCGTCTCTGCCGGGGTCGTCTCTTTTGCAGGGCCGGCAACTTTCAACTGCTCGTCTCTCGCCTGGTCGATGAAGCGGATGCAGTCCGTGCAGAGATTGAGCCCGTCTAAAACGGTAATGACGGGAACCGACTTGGAGTCGACGTTCCCGCACATTATGCAGATTTCACCTTTTTTCTTTGCCATTGCCTGCCCGCTTATTTCCCTTTCTTGGTGTTGACGAGCACTTTGTCGATCATGCCGTATTCCTGCGCCTCCTTGGCTATCATCCAGTAGTCGCGGTCAGAGTCGCGTTCCACCTTCTCGAAGGGCTGCCCGGAATGTTCGGAAATTATCTTGTAGAGTTCCTCTTTGAGTTTGAGTATCTCCCTGGCGGTGATTTCGATGTCGGAGGCCTGACCCTGAATGCCGCCCATCGGCTGGTGGATCATCACTCTCGAGTGGGGCAGCGCGTAGCGCTTACCTTTCTCACCGGCAACGAGCAATACGGCTGCCATCGATGCTGCCATACCGGTGCAGATGGTGGAGACGTCGCTGTTCACGTATTGCATCGTGTCGTAGATGCCCAGGCCGGCATATACCGATCCGCCGGGGGAGTTGATGTAGATGGAGATGTCTTTCTCGGGGTCTACGGAGTCGAGGTAGAGCAGCTGCGCCTGGATGATGTTGGCGCTCTGGTCGGTCACCTGCGTGCCAAGGAAGATGATGCGGTCCATCATCAGGCGCGAGAAGACGTCCATCTGAGTCACGTTGAGCTGGCGCTCCTCAAGGATATAGGGATTGAGATAGTCGGCCGTGGGCGTCATGGCGGCGTTGACTGCCGACGTGTATGAGTGCAGTGTGTTGGAGTTGATGCCGAGATGGTCTACGGCAAATTTCTGAAAGTCGTTTTTCATCTTGTTTTATTTATGAATATTTTCATCTTGTTTTAATAATGAATATAGGGGCGCCATGTGCCTGCCGCCCCTATTGCTGTTTATGTTCTTTTTTATGCCTCGGGTGCGGCGTCTCTGAAGAGGGCACCGAATTCTTCGGGGGTCACCTCCTTCACGTCGGTGGTCACGGCGTCGAAGAGGGCAGCAAACATCTTGTTGCTCTCTGCCTCTGTCTCGAGGCGCTGAAGTGCCTTTTCGTCTTTTAGCACGTTTTCCGTATACTGGTCTACAAGCTGTTCGGGAGCGTTGGCCATGCCATATTGGGCCATCTGCTCGCGGATCCTCACCTTGGCGAGGGCCTTAACGTCTTCTTCCGTCACCTTCACGCCGAGCTTGTCTATCACTTCGTCGCAGATTATCTGCCATGTCAGCGAGGGCTTCATGGCATCGTATTCCTCGGCTACCTGAGCTCCGGCCTGGGCGCCGTCGCGGTTTTCAAGGTAGCTGATCAGGATGTCGTCGGGAAGCTCAATCTCACCTACCTGCTCCGTGAGCACGTGGCGGGCGTCGAGGGTGAAGCGGTAGTCGGAGTTCACCTTGAGTTCGCCGGCTATTACGTCCTTGAGGGCTTTCCTGTATTCCTCTTCGTTGTGCACCTGGTCCTTGCCAAACACCATGTCGAAGTATTCCTGGTTGAGCTCTGCAGGAACCACCACGATGATCTCCTTGATCTCGATGTTGAAGTCGCCCTTGTGGTTTTCCACGTCGTCCTTGTCGATGTTGAGCATGGAGCTCATCTCGGTTACGTTGGCGTCGCAGGTGGCCGCGGGGTTGAAGCGAACCACGTCGCCGGGGTGCTTCTCCTCGAAGAGCTTGGCCTGCTCGGGGCTCTTGAAGTATTGCGGCGCGATGATGCCGTTTTCCACTACGATTCCGTCTTCTTTCACTGTGCCGTCTTCATTGAGCTCGGTGAGAACACCTTTTATTACGGCTGTCGGGTCGGTCACCTCTCCCGGTTCCTGCTTGCCGAAACGGCGTCTCAGCAGGCGGTCGCGCTCATCCACCATCTCGTCGCTCACCTTGATCTGATAATAAGGTATGTGAAGGTCCTTGTCTACCTTGAGGTCGAGGTCGGGGGCGAGACCGATCTTGAAGGTGTAGGTGATCACGGGTTCCTCGATGTCGGTGGTGCCTTCGGCTACCGGCACGGGCTGTCCCAGAGCGTGGAGTTTGTGCTCGCGGATATATTCATACACAGCGTTGCCTACCAGCTTGCTGATCACGTCATATTTCACGGGAATGCCGTATTTCTTGCGCAGGATTCCTTCGGGCACGTTGCCGGCACGGAATCCGGGTTCCGGACGGTGCTTGCCTATCTCCTTGAGTTGCTTCTTTACCTCTGCGGCATAGTCGTTCTCTTCTACCGTGACCTGAATCTGGCCACGTACAGCGTCGAGTTTTTCGTAGTTTACGTTCATTATTTTTAATTTTTATATCTGTTTCTGCAAATTTTAAGCCAAACTCCCTCAGCCCCTCCGGGGGCAACTTAGAGGTGTCTTCGATCCGGTCGGCTTATCAATCTGCAAAATTACAATTTTTTGCTCACAAATAGAAATATCTGAACACTTTCTCCGTCTCCTCATGGTCGCTCACTCCGGCTGTCTCGCATGCCGAGTGCATGGCCCATATGGCGCATCCCATGTCTACGCCGGCTATCTCCAGCTGTCCCGTCAGGATGTTGCCGAGTGTGCTGCCTCCGGCCACGTCGCCGTGGTTGACGAAATACTGGCATTTCACCCCCGCTCTCTCGCACAGGGCTGCGAAGACGGCGGAGGAATGCCCGTCGGTCATATATTTCGAGTTGGCGTTTATCTTCACCACGGGACCTCCACCAATGTAGGGATGGTTGGTGGGATCGTGCTTCTCGGGATAGTTGGGGTGATATGCGTGGGCGTCGTCCGCCGAAATCAGGAAACTTTTCTGAAGGTTTCTGTGGAAGGCCTCGGCGTCCCCTCCGGCGGTAGCCCGGCATATCCGCTCCATGGCGTTTTTAAGGAAGGGGGAATGCGCACCCTGTTTCGTGCCGCTGCCGGTCTCCTCGTTGTCGAAGATGGCCAGCACTCGGGTGTGGCGCGGCCCGGAGTTCTCCTTTGACGCGGCTATGAAGGCCTCCAGTCCCGTCAGCGCCATGCTGAGGTCGTCGATCCTGCCCGACTGGAAGTATTCGCCATGCCAGCCGTCGATTACCGGTGCTCCTACGGGATAAAGCCAGATCTCCTGCCCTATTATATCGTCGGCGCTTACTCCAAGATGGTCGGCTACGGTCTTTTTCACCACTCCTCCCTCTTTCTTATACTCCTCAATCTCCTCTTTGCTGAAGCGCCCTATCACGGGCTTCATGTCTTTCTGCACACTCAGGGCATTCCCTTCGTTGACGGCGCGGTTGAAGTGTATGGCGAGGTGAGGTATGGTGGCCAGCGGACGCCGCAGGTCGAATACCCTTTCCTCGGGCCTGAAGGGGTTGTCGCTCTTCAGCAACACCCTCCCTGCCATCGAAAGGGGACGGTCGAACCATGTGTAGAGTATCCCGCCGCCATATTTCTCCACATTTAGGAGCGTCACTCCGTTCTCGCCGTAAATCTCGGGGTTGGGCTTGAGCTTGAAGCCCGGGCTGTCGCTGTGGGCGGCCACGATGCGGAAACCCTCTCCCTCCGCCATGCCGCTCCCTATATGGAAGGCAAAGATGGAGCTGCTGTTTTTCTTTATGTAATGCCTCCCTCCAGGCTTTACGTTCCAGCTTTCTTCAAGTGCCAGCTCGCTGTATCCGGCTTCCACAAGGCGCCTCTCTATCTCTTTAACCGCGCAGAAGTTGCACGTGGCCTTGTCAAGGCTCTCAAGCAGTCTTTCTATCATTTTTTTACGACTTGTATTTTATGTTGTTAAGGGCCCTGAGCACGTTGCATAGTGTCTGCGCCCAATAGGCTGCGAAGTCTTCACGGCAGTTACGGTAGGCCGCCTCTACCTTCTCTCCCTCGCTGTCTCTCACTATCGATATGAAGTTGAAGAGGGGCTGGAAGATGTCGGCAAGGCATTCCGAGACGGAGGCCGCTATCGGGGTGTCGCTGTATTTCATATTCTCCTCGAAGGTCTCCAGGAAAGTGTCGTCGGGCCCCAGCAGAACCTCCACTCCACGCCGTATGCTGTCGTAGAAGTCTTCGTCTACGTAGGTCTCGAAGTATTCGTCTTCCTCGCTCAGGGCCATGGTCTCGTCGGGTTCCACGTCGGTGAAGGCGAGATAAAGGCGCGGCAGAAGGTTTACCATCCTGTCGGTGAATTCCTCCGGCTCCATGTCGCGGCAGGTCTGCAACGCCCTGCAATATTCGGCGCTGAGTGCCGTCACGGCCAGTATCTTTTCTCTGTTGTCCATAGTATATTCTCTTTTCTCTTCAACTTTTTGTTTTCATTTCGTTGCGGATGCGCGTGGAGGAGATGTCTGTCTGCGGGGCGTCGTCAAGGAGTGTCCAGCCCTCCCTCAGGTGTTCTATCCCGTAGCCGGGTCTCGGATACACGATCGGGCTGAGCTGCTCCTCGAGCCATCTCCAGTCTCTCCATTCCTCAAACCGTAGGTAGGAGTCCGCCCCGACGAGCAACCGGAACCTGACGTCGGGGTGTTCTGCCATCAGGCGCCTTGCGGTGTCGCAGGTATACGAAGGCTCGGGCATCCCGAGCTCCATGTCGCTCACCCTCACTCTCTCGGGGTCTATCTCGCGGGCTTCCCGGCGAAGCATCTCGAGGCGCGTCCGGTCGTCCCAGGTGGTGCTCCCGTCCTTGAGGGGATTTCGCCGGCAGGGCATTATCCATACCTCGTCGGCAAGTCCGCGACGCAACACCTCTCTCACAAGGTTGCGGTGCCCTTCGTGGAAGGGCGAGAAACTGCCTCCGAAGATTGCCGCTCTTCTCATTCTCCGGGGCGGAATTCCTTTATCTTTTCGGCCACCTCGTCGGCGGCCTTGAAGAAGTCATCATTGATCACTATGCAGTCAAACTGCGGGGCGAAGGTCATCTCATACCCGGCCTTGGCGAGCCTGCGGGCCACGTCGGCCGCGCTGTCCGTGCCGCGGTTGGTGAGCCGCACCTCGAGCTCCTGTATCGAGGGGGGCATGATGAAAATGGCAAGGGCGCGGTCGCCGAAACGTTTCTTTACGCTGAGGCTCCCTTTCACGTCGATGTCCATTATAACGGTGTGCCCCTCTTCCACTTTTTTCTCCACCTCGCTCACGAGGGTGCCGTAAAGAGTGCCCTCATACACCTCTTCCCATTCCACAAACTCGCCCGCAGCTATCTTGCGCCTGAATTCCTCCTCGGTCAGGAAGTAATATTCCTTTTCGTGGGTTTCCCCTACCCGTGGTTTCCTGCTCGTGGCCGATATCGAGAAGTGGAGGTCGAGGTCGGGCCGGGTGGCCATGAGGTGCTTTATGATGGTGCTCTTGCCCGTGCCCGACGGGGCCGACAGTATGATGATCTTTCCGGCCATTTACAATACGTTTAATACCTGTTCCTTTATCTGCTCGAGCTCGTCTTTCATCTTCACCACGATTATCTGCATCTCGGCGTTGTTGCTCTTTGAGCCCAGGGTGTTGATCTCGCGTCCCATCTCCTGCGCTATGAAGCCGAGTTTCTTGCCCTTGGTGTCGCCGTCGCCGCTTTCGTCGTCCATCGTCTTTACGAAGTAGTCGAGGTGGGCACGGAGCCTCTGTTTCTCTTCCGAGATGTCGAGCTTTTCTATATAGTATATCAGTTCCTGCTCGAGGCGCCCGGCGTCGTAGTCCACTCCGTTCAGCTTCTCGAGCTGCTCGGTGAGCCGGCATTTTATCTTGGCTACCCTGCTCTCCTCATAGGGCTCCACCTGCTTGAGCAGCGCTCCGATGTTGGCTATCTTTTCGCTGAAGAAGGCATACAGCTTCTCCCCTTCGTCTTTGCGGAAGAGGGTCATGGCGCGCAGGGCCTCTCTGAGCGCCTCCATGAAGGCGGCCGTCTCCTGCTCGCCGAGCTCCTCGTCTTCTCCCTTCAGGGCGTCCGGGAGTCTGAGCAATACGGCATGCCAGTCTTGCGGCGCCGGCAGTCCCAACTCGCGGTCCATCTCCTCTATCTGGGCCTTGTATTGCCTTATGAGGTCTACGTTGAGCGCGGTGGTTGCGGCTTGTCCGGTAAGCTCGATCCCTACCACTACCTCTATCTTGCCGCGCCTTCCCTCGGCTGCCGTGAGGTTGCGCAGCTCTCCTTCGAGCGTGCGGTAGCGCCCCGCCACCTTCACTATCAGGTCAAGCTGCTTGGAGTTGAGCGCCTTGATGTCGACGCATATCTTTCGCCCTCCGGCCGATGCGGTGCCTCTCCCAAATCCCGTCATCGATAGTATCATATCTTCCTAAGGTTTCGTCTTGAGTTTCTTTGTGGCAAAAATAACAATTTTTAAAGAATTAAAAAATTTTCAGAGTCAGATTTTTTAATTACATTTGCATCAATTTTGAAAAACATATAAAATTATGGACGAACAACTGCTTAAAGTATGTGAAGAGAAGGCCCGCCAATGGCTCGGACCGCAATACGATGAAGAAACTCGCGCCCAGGTCAAGGAGATGCTCGAGGCAGAAGACAAGACTCCCCTCATTGAAGCTTTCTATAAAGACCTCGAATTCGGTACGGGCGGTCTCCGCGGAATCATGGGCCCAGGCTCCAACCGCATGAATGTCTACACCGTAGGAGCCGCTACCCAAGGCCTAGCCAACTATCTTAACGACTGCTTTAAAGACCTCCCGCAGATCAGCGTGGTGGTGGGTCACGACGTCCGCAACAATTCCCGCAAGTTTGCCGAACTCGTTGCCGATATCTTCTCGGCCAACGGTATCAAGGTATATCTCTTCGACTCCTGCCAGCCCACTCCAGAGGTATCCTTCGCCATCCGCCATCTCGGCTGCCAGAGCGGCGTCAACATCACGGCAAGCCATAATCCCAAGGAATACAACGGATATAAGGCCTACTGGAGCGACGGCGCCCAGATGATCGCCCCGCATGATGTGGAGACCATCAACTATGTCAACGCCATCAAGAGTGTCGACCAGATTAAGTTCGAGCCCCGCAAGGAGCTTATCCAGATCGTAGGCGAAGACATCGACAGGCCTTACCTTGACGCCATCAAAACCCTCTCCCTCAGCCCCGACTCTATCCGCCGCCATAAAGACATGAAGATTGTCTACACCCCGATCCATGGCACGGGCACTCGTCTTACCTATCGCTCACTGGCCGAATGGGGCTTCGAGAATATCATCCATGTCCCCGAGCAAGACGTGCAGAGCGGTGAGTTCCCCACTGTGGTCTCCCCCAACCCCGAAAATCCCGAGGCTATGGCCATGGCTATCGATGTGGCACGCCGCGAGGGTGCTTCCATAGTGCTCGCCGCCGACCCCGACGCCGACCGTATCGGAGTGGTGGTAAGAGACAAGAAGGGAGATTATAAACTGCTCAACGGCAACCAGATCTGCATGATCTTCATCTACTATCTCATCACACGCCATGCCGAACTCGGCGACCTCAGTAACACCGACTATGTCGTAAAGACCATCGTCACCACCGAAACCATCAAGCGTATCGCTGACGCCAACGGAGTGAAGTGTTTCGACTGCTACACCGGCTTCAAGTGGATTGCAGACGTCATGCGCAATATGGAGAACGAGGGCCGTTACCTCGGCGGAGGCGAAGAGAGCTTCGGCTTCCTCCCCGAAACCTTCTGCCGCGATAAGGACAGTGTTTCCTCCATCTCCCTGATGTGCGAGATCGCCGCATGGGCCGCCGACCAGGGTCTCAACCTCTATGAGCTCGTAATCGACATCTATGCCAAATACGGTTTCTCCCGCGAGCGCGGCATCAGCATCGTACGTCCCGGCAAGTCCGGAGCCGACGAGATTGTGGCCATGATGAAGCAATTCCGCGAGAATCCTCCCCAGACACTCGCCGGCAACAAGGTGACCGCCATCAAAGACTACTCCGACCTCAACTGCCGCGACCTCGTGAACGGATCGCTCACCAAACTCAACTTCCCTACCACGAGCAACGTCCTGCAGTTCTTTACCGAAAACGGCGACAAGGTATCCATCCGCCCCTCCGGCACCGAACCCAAGATCAAGTTCTATATCGAAGTGCGCGAGGATATGAAAGACAAGGCCGAATATGAAGACCTCATCGCTAAGGCAGAGGCCCATATCGACCAGATTCTTTCCGACCTCGGTGTCAAATAAATGAGAACCAAGAAAATAATCGTTTGGATGTGGGGAATCTTCCTCGGCGGAGGATTCCTCATAGCCCTTTTTCTTCTCCTTATCTACAATGGGGTGATCGGCTACATGCCTCCCATCGAGGAACTCGAAGACCCCCACAGCAAACTCGCATCGGTGGTCTACGCCTCCGACGGTACCACCGAGCTCGGCCGTTACTTCATCGGCAACGGCAACCGTATCAACAACGACTACGACAACATCTCCCCTCACGTCATCGATGCGCTCATCGCTACGGAGGATGTACGCTTCGACGACCACTCCGGTGTGGATTTCCGCGCCCTCGGGCGCTCGATGGTAAAGACCGTCCTCCTGCGCGACAAGTCGTCGGGCGGCGGCTCCACCATCACCCAGCAGCTCGCCAAGCAGCTTTACTCCCAGCCCACCGGCAACGTCTTCAAGCGCGCCATGCAGAAGCCCATCGAGTGGATGATTGCCATCAAGCTCGAGCGTTTCTATACCAAGAAGGAAATCCTGGCCATGTATCTCAACCGTTTCGATTTCCTCAACAACGCCGTCGGCATCAAGACCGCAGCTAATGTCTACTTCGGCAAGGAACCCGAAGACCTCAATATCCAGGAGGCCGCAATGCTCGTAGGGATGCTTAAAAACCCGAGCCTCTACAACCCCCTGCGCTTCGAGGAGCGCACCCGCGACCGCCGTAATGTCGTGCTCGACCAGATGGTGAAGGCCGGCAAGCTTACGGCCTCCCAGGCCGACTCCCTTAAAGGCCTGCCGATCGAGCTCGACTATCACCGCGTAGACTTCCACGAGGGTGGCGCCCCCTACCTCCGCGAGGAAATCCGACGGCTCATGACGGCCAAGAAACCCATTGCCCCGCGTCGCGACAGATATGCCAACGAGGTGGCCTGGAATATCGCCGTCGGCAACTATAAGACCGACTCCACCGAGTGGGAAAACAACGCCCTATACGGCTGGCTCGAGAAAAACCCGAAACCTAACGGCCAGAAATACGACCTCTATACCGACGGCCTGCGAATCTACAGCACCATCGACGTCACCATGCAGCGATATGCCGAAGAGGCCGTCAACCAGCATCTGGGCGGTGTGCTCCAGCCGGCTTTCTTCAACGAGAAGAAGGGCCCGGCAGGCCCCTACAACTCTCCCCGTATCTCCGCCGAGCAAGCCCGCAAGTTTATCAACAATGCCATTCGCCAGACTGAACGCTGGCGCACAATGAAGCTCGCCGGTATCCCGGAAGAGGATATCCTTAAGTCGTTCGACGAGAAATACACCATGGATGTCTTCGCATATGAGAAGAAGGGCGACAAATATGTCCCCTCCTCCAAGACGGTGGAGATGTCGCCCCGCGACTCACTCCTCTATATGAAGACAATCCTGCGCACCGGCCTCATGAGCATGGACCCCGTAACGGGTAGCGTCAAGGCTTACGTTGGTGGCCCCGACTTCTACTGGTTCCAGTACGATATGGCCGGACGAGGCAAACGCCAGATAGGCTCCACCATGAAGCCGTTCCTCTACACGTTGGCGCTAGAAGACTCTACCAACTATACTCCTTGCACCACCATCCTCAACTCCCAGCCCCGATTCGGCAACTGGTCGCCGCGCAACTCCGGCGGCGGTCGCGTGGGCGAGATGGTCGACCTCAAATGGGCCCTCACTACATCCAACAACTGGATCTCCGCCAAACTGCTCAACGACCTCCAGCCCGTCAACCTGGTGAATAAACTCCGGATGTTTGGCATCTCGGGATATATCGAGCCTACACTCCCTCTGAGTCTCGGCACCAACGATGTCTCCGTGAAGGAGATGGTAAGCGCATACTCTACTTTTGCCAACGACGGTCTGCGCGTCGATCCCGTCTATGTCACCCGCATTGAAGACAACCAGGGAAATGTGATATATAGTGCGATTCCCCACCATGAGGAGGTCACCAGCCAGGCCACCTGCTATAAGATGATCACAATGATCCGCAGCGTCATCGACAACGGTACGGGTCGCGCCCTGCGCGGCAGCTACGGCATTTCTGCCGATATGGGCGGCAAAACAGGTACCACAAACTCCAACTCCGACTCATGGTTTATCGGCGTCACGCCCGAACTCGTCACCGGGGTGTGGGTTGGCGGTGAGGAACGAACCATCCGCTTCAACACCATGGCTCTCGGTCAGGGCGCCAAGGCCGCCCTGCCTATCTATGGGCTCTATATGCGAAAGGTATATGCCGACAAAAAACTCCCCTACTCCCAGGATGCCAAATTCAACATTCCCGACGGCTATAATCCCTGCGGAGGCTTCAGCTGGGAGTCCGAGCCGATTCCGGAATCTGCCCTCGGCGAAACCGTGGAAGGCATCTTCGACTGAACCGCTATCAATCGTATAAGCCCCTGTTGAATCTCTCTCAACAGGGGCCAATTTATTCCTAAGGGCTTTCGTCAATGTCTAAGGGGCAACCGGCATCGTTTAGTGGCGTGGGTATGATGCATAAAAAAAGCAACCCGTCGGGGTTGCTTTTTTTATTACTTCTTCGTGCGGTTGCCGTAACGGCTGCGGAACTTGTCCACGCGTCCTGCGGTGTCCACGAGTTTCTGCTTGCCGGTGAAGAACGGGTGGGAAGTGTTCGTAATCTCAAGCTTTACCAGAGGATATTCCTTGCCGTCTACCTCTATCGTCTCGCGTGAGGCCACTGTGGAACGGGTGATGAAAATCTCGTCGTTCGACATGTCTTTGAAAACTACCTCCCTGTAATTCGAAGGATGAATCTCTTGTTTCATTTTCTTTGTTAATTATACTGCAGTGTTAACATAATTTTCTCAGCAGGTCGCGATCCCGCTGAATTGGCGGTGCAAAATTACAAAAAATTTCCCATTCCACCAAAACCCCATCCGGGAAGTAGAAAAAAAGACTCTTGTGCTCTTTCAGAGGCCTCCCCTCGCCTCTCCTTCCAGTGAGAGACGATAAGCTGAGGTGGCGTCTGGGGCCACGAGGCAGAGGCGGGAACGCTTGATGCCCGGAATCCAGACGGGTTCCCCTGAGCGGACGTCGACCAGGACTGCCACATCGCGGCGCTCAGCCAGGGGGATCCCCGCATCCTTCAACACCTTCCATACCAGTTGGCTACCTTCCATCCCCAGCGACTTGATCCTCATCTTCTTGTCCGCATTCTCCCAGCGGTAATTTTCTGAAGAGTCGGGAAGATAGGCTACTGATAGCGGAGCAGTCGCAACCTGGTCCATATTCAAAGCATCTCCCTCGAGTTTCTCCCAATGCCAGGTGGGAGGAGCAGGCTCTTCGGAAGGGAGACGTTTCGACACCTGGATTCCTTTGCGGGTAAACGAAGCCGTATACTCATCGTTTAGATTCCAGAACTTGCCCGGCATCAGCGAATCGGCACTCGCCGCCATCTCTCGGGCCACATCGGGCGAGCCGCCGAAACGATGGATAAAATAGAATATAAGCGTCTCAGAGTCGGGGAAATTATAGATCTTGTGCCACGGGAGAAAGTCATCGACACCCTCGAGAGCCTGCGACGTAAAATGGTCTACGATCCTGTTCTCGCGAGCCTGGATGTCCATGGTGGTGGCAACGGCCGTATAGAATCCCTCCCATTTCGACTCCAGTAGGGGAAACACCTCATTGCGCAGGAAATTGCGTCGGAAATCCTGGGAGCGAAGGTTGGAGGAGTCGAGCACGTATGATTGCCTGTTCTCTTTCAGGAAAGAGAGTATGTCACGGTGGCGGAAACGGAGCAGCGGCCTCAAGATCTCGCCCGTATCGGCCTCCATGCCGCGCAGTCCGCGCGACCCCGAGCCGCGCAGCGCATTGATGAAGAACGTCTCCACATTATCGTCGGCATTATGGGCCACCACAATCCGGGCGAAACCATCCTTCTGCTTAAGCTTGCGGAAAAAATCGTAGCGCAGGCGGCGGCAAACCATCTCTACCGACTCCTTGGGGCGCGCTTCCTTAGCGGCGTCAAACTCCTCTACGTGGAGGCGCACGCCATAATTCATGCAGAGCACCTTGACAAACTCCCTGTCGCGGAGCGACTCGGAGCCACGCAGGTTGAAATTGCAGTGGGCCACCTCGAAAGGAATTCCCGCCTTTTGGAATGCCAGAAAGAGTGCCGTGCTGTCAGCACCTCCGCTCACGGCAAGGAGCATGCGGCCTCGGCCGGCATCGTCCCACGCACGACGGCAGGCTAAGATGATTTTCTCGTTGTGATGCTTCATAATTAACGACTTGGGGAGGGTAATGGCCACAAAAATAAGAATAAAAAGCGTAAAGAGCAAAAAATTGAAAAAAATAGCTTAAATTTGTAGGTTGAAATGGGAAGAGTGTTAGCAATCGACTATGGCAGGAAGCGCTGCGGGTTGGCCGTCAGCGATCCCCTGCGCATCTGCGCCAACGGCCTCCCTACTGTTAGGGCATGCGACCTTATGGCCTTCCTGAAAGACTACTGCGGGCGCGAGCAGGTAGACTGCATCGTGGTCGGGCTTCCGCTCACCACGAGCGGCGAGCTCTCCGAGAGCAACCGCTACATCGAGCCCTTCCTGAAACATCTGGCAAGGGAATTGCCCGAGATGAAAGTGGAGCGCTTCGACGAGCGTTTCACCTCCAGGATTGCCCATAGGGAGATGGCGCTCGCCGGCCTCAAGAAGAGCAGGCGTGAGGAGAAAGAACTCGCCGACAGGATGGCAGCAGTGATTATGCTCACCGACTGGCTCAACAGCCGGACCCTCTCCGGAAACCTGACACCCGAACAAGAAGAAAAAGAGACAGACATATGATACTCCCGATTTATTTATACGGCAGCAAGGTGCTCCGCGAAGAGGCGGAAGACATTGAGGCCACATACCCCGGGCTGCAGCAGCTCATCAGCGACATGTGGGAAACCATGTACAACTCCGAGGGCGTTGGGCTCGCGGCCCCCCAGATAGGAAAATCGATATCGCTGATAGTTATCGACGGCAGTCCCGTGGCCGACAAGTTCCCCGAGTGCAAAGACCTCAAGCTCACTCTGATCAACCCCGAGTTGGAGGTGATAGAAGACGAGGCACCCGTCAGCCGCGAGGAGGGCTGCCTCTCGCTGCCCGGACTCAGCGAGACCGTAAGGCGCCATGAGCACGTCAACCTGAAGTGGCTCGACGAGAACTTCGAGCCCCACGAGCAGGAATTCCGCGGCTTTGCCTCCAGGATAATCCAGCACGAATTCGACCACCTCTGCGGAGAGGTCTATACAGACCATATAGCCCCGATACGAAAGCAGCTCATCAGAAACAAACTCAACAACATCTCCAAAGGAAAGGTGAGTTGCGACTACAAGGTGAGGATCTAATCATTTCAAAGAAAAAGAACATGGCAGACGACAAAAAGATAATATTCTCGATGGTGGGGGTAAGCAAGACTATCCCGCCGCAGAGAACGATACTGAAAAACATCTACCTCTCCTTCTTCTACGGAGCCAAGATAGGGATCATCGGCCTCAACGGCAGCGGCAAATCGACACTGCTCAAGATAATTGCCGGCCTTGACAAGAGCTACCAGGGCGAGGTGGTGTTCAGCCCCGGCTACAGCGTAGGTTACCTCGAGCAGGATCCCAAACTCGACCCCGATAAGACCGTGAGAGAAGTGGTGGAGGAAGGGGTGCAGCCCGTAATGGACCTGCTGAAGGAATTTGATGAGGTCAACAATGCCTTCGGCGACCCCGAGGTGCTCGACGACCCCGACAAGATGGAGAAGCTCATAAACCGCCAGGCCGAGCTTCAAGACAAACTTGACGCCGCCGATGCCTGGAACATCGACAACAAGCTCGAACGGGCTATGGACGCGTTGCGCTGCCCGCCCGACGACCAGAAGATCTCCACTCTCTCCGGAGGCGAGAAACGCCGTGTGGCCCTCTGCCGTCTCCTGCTTCAGCAGCCCGACATACTCCTGCTCGACGAGCCCACCAACCACCTCGACGCCGAAAGCATCGACTGGCTGGAGCAGCACCTGCGGCAGTATCCCGGCACGGTAATAGCCGTAACACACGACCGCTACTTCCTCGACAACGTGGCCGGCTGGATTCTCGAGCTCGACCGCGGCGAGGGTATACCCTGGAAAGGTAACTACTCGTCTTGGCTCGACCAGAAGACCAAGCGACTTGCAATGGAGGAGAAACAGGCCTCCAAACGCCGCAAGACCCTCGAGCGCGAGCTGGAATGGGTACGCATGGCCCCGAAGGCCCGTCAGGCTAAAGGAAAGGCCAGGCTCGCAAGCTACGACCGGCTGCTCAACGAAGACCAGAAAGAGCGGGAGGAGAAACTCGAGATATTCATCCCCAACGGTCCGCGCCTCGGCAACAAGGTGATAGAGGCCTCGCATCTGGCCAAGGCATACGGCGAGAAAAACCTCTTCGAAGACCTCAACTTCATGCTCCCGCCCAACGGCATAGTGGGTGTGATCGGCCCCAACGGTGCCGGCAAGACCACCCTCTTCAAACTGATAATGGGCCTTGAAAATCAGGACAAGGGAGAGTTTGACGTGGGAGAAACGGTAAAGATAGCGTATGTGGACCAGAACCATAAAGACCTCGCTCCCGACAAGACCGTATATCAGGTGATATCGCAGGGAGTGGAGAGCTTCAGGATGGGAGGCCGCGACATGAACGCCCGTGCGTATCTCTCCAAGTTCAACTTCACGGGAGCCGACCAGGAGAAAGAGATCGGAGTGCTCTCGGGCGGGGAGCGCAACAGGCTTCATCTGGCTATGGCTCTCAAGGAGGAGGGAAACGTTTTGCTTCTCGACGAGCCCACCAACGACATCGATGTCAATACCCTCCGCGCGCTTGAGGAGGGTCTGGAAAACTTTGCCGGCTGCGCCGTGGTAATCAGCCACGACCGTTGGTTTCTCGACCGCATCGCCACCCACATCCTGGCCTTCGAGGGCGACAGCAAGGTTACCTTCTACGAGGGCAGCTATTCGGAATATGAGGAGTTTCGCAAGCGGCGCGACGGCGAAGACGCCGCCACTCCGAAGCGGATACGGTATAAAAAATTGGTGTGAGAAATTTCTCACACCAATTTTTTTATTCATATACCTATTGTCTTAGACAAGCCGGCCGATCCAGTTGTCGCGGTCGCCGGGAAGGAGGTCTACCACGGGAATCTCGATCATGGTGTAGCATCCGGCGGCGAGGCGCATGGAGGCGCGGGCCACGCAGACGAGCACCTGGCCTGTGAGGGCCGGGTTATTGATCTTCATGTCGAACTCAAGAAGCTGGTTTTGGGTCTTGCCGCTCACGCCTTTCCTCACGAGATTGACTCCATGGCCCATGTCTTTGAGTGCGTCTACACTCTCTACGGCCATTACGTGGGTCTCGTCGCTTGCGAAGTAGGGGTCTTCCTTTATGGCTTTGGTGACGGCCTCGAGCGTTGCTCCGGGGAGTAGCTCAACATATACCATACGGCGATGGATGCCCGTTCCGGTAGGAATCGTCATGGAGAGGGCCTCCTTGACGCCTTCCTTGCTGCGCACGGCTACGGAATGGCCCATGCTCATTCCGGGACCAAAATTGGTGTAGGTGACACCTTTCGGGGCGATAGCTTCCATAAGGGTGCGCACCACACTGTCGCTGCCCGGATCCCAGCCGGCGGCGATTACGCTTACTCGGTTGTTTTTCCTGGCTACCTCCCCGAGATGGCGGCGGAGGGTCGGGATATCGGTATGGATATCGAAGCTGTCTACGGTATTGATTCCAAGGTTGAGGATTTCTTCGGCATGTTTCTCAACTTCACGGGTGGGAGTGGCGAGGATAGCCACGTCTACCTTTTCAAGGTCTTTGATAGAGCCGACTACTGGAATTTCAGCGGGAATACCTGCGCGGTCGGAGGGGTTGCGCCTTACCACGCCTGCGATTTCGAAATCGGGAGCGGCCTGGAGGGCTTCGAGTGTGAACTTGCCGATGTTGCCGTATCCGACAATAGCTGCACGAATTTTCATAGCGAATTCTGTTTAAGATTATTTTACCTGAATTGTCGGTACAAAATTAGAAAAAAATTTGCAGTCTGGCAACCTTAATTTTCCTTCACCCCAACCAATTTATAAGACTTTATAAGACCTTATCAGACTTTATAAGACTTTACAAGCCTTATCGGAAATCACCTGAATTGGCAGCTCTTAAACAACGTGCCCGATTCCTTTTTTGGTGGTTTGGGATTTTTTTATTAATTTTGCATCAATAAAGCCCGTATATTGTATCCTTAATCAATTTTTTAGGGCTTTTCTCCTCTCCCTCCCCCCTGACCTTTTTTCACTTTTACATTTTCATTTACATTTTCATTTTTTAGTCCAGACTATGTACAGTCTCCTTGAACTCGAAGCCATGGCTCCGGCTGAAATCATTTCAATTGCCGAAGGCATGGGCATGAAAAAAGCAAGTTCAGCCGACATCCTCGATGTCTGTTATTATATCCTCGACAACCAGGCCATAACTAACGCCAAAGAGGAAGCCTCGAAAGTGGCGGCTCGCCAAACCGAGGGCAAGAAGCGTGGCCGAAAGAAGAAGACGGCTGAACCAGAAGCTAAGGCCGCTGCCGCTCCGGAAGCCGCCGAAGCCCAACCCGAAAAGCCGCGCCGCGGCCGCAAACCCAAAGCTGCCGCCCAAGACCAGCAGGACGCTCCGAAAGAAGACGTCCAGCCGGCTCCCGCTGCCGACCAACCGGCACAGGAACCGGCAGCCGAACCCGAGAAGAAACGCCGTGGTAGGAAATCAAAAGCCCAGAAGGAGGCCGAGGCCGCTAAAGCCGCCGAGGCTCAGGCTCCCAATTCCGAAATTCCCGCAGTAGAGCCCAAACTCCTCCCGGCTTCTTCCCGTCCTGAAAACCAGAGCCAGAATGCCGAGAAGGGTACGCAGAAAAACACCTTCGACTCCTTCTTCGGCAAAACTAAAGGGCGCACTTTCACCCCTCGCGGCCAGCAACCCCAGCAACAAAATCAGCCGCAGAACCAACCCCAGCAGAACCAGAACCAGAACCAGCCCCAACAGCAGCCGCAGCAAAACCAGCAGCATCAGCAGCCCGGCGAACCGCACCCGGCTCCCCAGCAGCTTGAACGCCACTACGTGCAGCGACCCCAGCAGGTCATCATCCAGGAGCCCGGTGCCAACACCCAGACTCCCAAAAACCAGCAGCAGCAAAAGAATAAGAAGGGTAAGTTCAACCGCCAGCAGGAGCCCGACAACCGTTTCCCCGCCGCGGCTCTCGAAGGCAAGCTTACTATGTATGGCGTCCTCGAGGTTATGCCCGAAGGTTTCGGTTTCCTGCGCTCAAGCGATTTCAACTATCTCCCCTCGCCCGACGATGTCTACGTCTCCCAGCAGCAGATCAAGCAGTATGGCCTGCGCATGGGCGATGTAGTGGAGGCCTCCGTACGCCTCCCCCTACCAGAAGAGAAATACTACCCTATGGTGAAACCCATCACCATCAATGGTCTCGAACCCTCGCGCATCCTCGACCGCGCCAAGTTTGAACACCTCGTTCCCCTCTTCCCCGACGAGAAGTTCGAGATCACCAAGGGTCGCTCGTCAAACATCTCCACACGTATCGTCGATATGTTCGCCCCCATCGGTAAGGGCCAGCGTGCTCTCATCGTTGCTCCCCCGAAGACAGGTAAGACCATTCTCCTTAAGGATATCGCCAACGCGATCTCCGAAAACCATCCCGAGACGTATATCATCATGCTCCTTATCGATGAGCGCCCCGAGGAGGTTACCGATATGGCCCGCAGTGTCAATGCCGAGGTTATCGCCTCTACATTCGACGAACCCGCCGACCGCCATGTGCGCATTGCCGGCATCGTGCTTGAGAAGGCAAAACGCCTCGTGGAGAGCGGTCATGATGTGGTGATCATGCTCGACTCCATCACACGTCTTGCACGTGCCTACAATACCGTATCCCCCGCCAGCGGCAAAATCCTCTCCGGCGGTGTCGACGCAAACGCTCTCCAGCGCCCCAAACGCTTCTTCGGCGCGGCCCGCAACATTGAGGGTGGCGGCTCGCTCACCATCATCGCTACCGCACTCACAGAAACGTCCTCTAAGATGGACGAGGTTATCTTCGAAGAGTTCAAGGGCACGGGCAATATGGAGCTTCAGCTCGACCGCAAACTCTCCAATAAACGCATCTTCCCGGCTGTCGACATCGTGGCTTCCTCCACACGCCGCGACGACCTCCTGCTCCCCGAGGAAACTCTCAACAGGATGTGGGTGCTCCGCAATTATCTCGGCGATATGAACTCGCTCGAGGCCATGGAGTTCATGAAGAAACGTATGGAGATGACGCGCTCCAACGAGGAACTCCTCGTCACCATGGACCGTTGATGACCTCCCTCCGGTAACACACCGTCTCTATGGGCGCTTCAGGGCCCGGGAATAAACCTTTTATGTCAAGTGGTTGTTTTATTCGTAAAACAACCACTTAACTTTAATGACTATGAAAACTCACGGATTAATCATGGCTCTTGCCCTCGCTATTGGGGTTACGGCCTGCGGTAAGGAAAACGTTACCCACGATGCCACTGTCCTTCCCAAGAAGGCGCGCACCACCCTCTCACAGAATTTCACTTCTGCCGTTTCTCTCGTCAAGACGGAGAAAGACCTCGGTAAGGTTACGGAATATGAAGTCACTCTTACCGACGGCAGCGAGATATCCTTTAAGAGCAACGGCGACTGGGAAAGCGTCGATACGCCCGTCAACAAGCCTGTGCCGGCCGGTCTGATTCCGACAGCAATCACCAATTATGTACATCAGAAACATGCCGGTGCTCTAATCGTCGGCATCGAGAAGGAGAAGCATGGGTATGATGTGGAGCTCTCCAACGGTGTGGAGATCCAGTTTGACAAATCGGGCAATTTTTTAAAATACGACAACTGACACCCTTACATAACGACATAAAAAAACCGGCTCTTTGAGTCGGTTTTTTTGTATCCTACTGTCAGTGCCTCCTTATGAAGGCGAAGATGCTGTCATAGGCTGCCTTGCGCGGTCCTGGTTCGGAGAGAATCAGGTCGTGCAGCCCGCTGTCTATGGCGCATACCGTCGTCTGTCGCGGGTCTGCCCCTAAGGTCTCGCCGATTTTCTGTATGGCGAAGGGGTCGAGCACACAGTCGCCCGTCATGAACTCGGGGGTCCAGTTGCAGCCGTCGATCTTCCGGCTGCTGTGCATCACCAGCAGCGGCACCTTGATGTTTTTACGTTTGTCTTTCACTCTCCCTTGGGCCTTGCTGATGGCTCTGACCCAACTCATAGTCACCGGGGGCGAGTAAATCATCTTCCAGTTGGTGTTGTAGGTCCAGAAGCCGTGAAACTGCTTCAACAGGCTGTAGGCATATCCGTCGCATTTCGATTGGTCTATCTTGGAGTTCTTGAACATACCTCCTATCCCGCTTACGAAGGGAATGGCCACTTTCTGCATGAACGGAGAGAAATTCCAGGCGAGGAAAGGACTGTTGGTAACTACCCTGTCCACTCCTATCCCTTCTCCCCTTTCGGCTGCGTAGAGAATCACGGTGAGGCCTCCCGTAGAGTGGCCGCCCAGAGTGATGTCGGTGTTGCCGTCGCGCCTTATCTGCGCCAGCGCGGAGTCGATGTCGGCGAAGTATTCCTGCTGGTTGCGTATATTGAACGGATATTGCCACGGTAGCCTGCTCCTTCCGTACCTCCGGAGATCTACGGCGTAGAAGTTGTAGCCGGAGTCTATGTAATGTTCTCCCATCTCGCTCTGAAAGAAGTAGTCGTTGAAACCGTGCACGTATAGGAAGGCTTTCCTGCTCCCCTTAGGGTCCAGCAGTCTTACTATCGTGGAGCGGCACGGACCGTCGAAGGCCTCGCCCTGGTTTACGTATCTGCTCTCATACCCCTCGAGGATGTCGGGATGCCACGTGGTGTCGGTCTCGAAATATTTCTCGCCTTCATATTTCTTATCCCAGTCGGGCCATGTGGAGTAGAATTCTCCGGCCAGTGCGGCGAGGGTCACCGCCAGGGCAAACGTCATTATGAATTTTCTCATAGCATTGCTTTTCTTTCTTCTCCCGGATTATTCTCTAAATAAAGTGACAACCCCTGCGTTTGGAGGGTCGCAAGGGCTGTCTGGGAGTTGGGAGTTGGTTTAGGGTAGGGTGAAATGTGGGTCTCGAACCCACGACCTTCGGAACCACAATCCGACGCTCTAACCAACTGAGCTAATCTCACCATGTTTATCCCTCGGATTCTTGCGTCCCTAAGGCGCCTTCCTCCGAATGACGGTGCAAAATTAATATTTTTTTTTCATTTACGCAAATTTCCCGTGGCTTTCATCCGATTTTTATGCCGCTGAAGCCCATGAAGGCCATCGCCAGGATGCCGGCGCACACCAGCGCGAGAGGTATGCCGCGCATCCCTTTCGGGGTCTCGGTGTGCTCGAGCTGCTCGCGGATGCCGGCGAAGATCCAGAGTGCCAGCGTGAAACCCACTGCCGTGGCAAAGCCGTAGATCACACTCTCTATCAGGTTGAAGTCTTTCTGGATCACGAGGATGGCCACACCCAATACGGCGCAGTTGGTGGTGATGAGCGGCAGGAACACGCCCAGGGCCTGATACAGGGCCGGGGCTATCTTCTTTATCACAATCTCCAGCAGCTGCACCAGGAAGGCGATTACGAGGATGAACACTATGGTCTGCAAGAACTGCAGCTCCAGAGGATTGAGCACATACATCTGCAGGATCCAGGCCACCACCGTGGCCAGCGTCATCACAAACGTCACTGCCGCTCCCATTCCAAGCGCCGAACTCGTCTTCTTGGATACCCCAAGGAAGGGACATACGCCCAGAAACTGGGCCAGCACGATATTGTTGATGAATATCGCGGTCAGTATTATTGAGAGATATGCAAGCATGGCCTTATCTTCTTATCTTGTTTACGATTGCTATCAGATAGCCCAACGCGATGAAGGCGCCGGGTGCCAATACGAAGAGGAGTGCCCCGTAGTCTTCGGGAAAGATCTTGCCGCCGAAGAGCGAGCCAACCCCGAGAAACTCCCTCACCGCGCCCAGCAGGGTGAGGGCGAAGATGAAGCCTACTCCTACTCCCAGGCCGTCGAGGAAGGAGGCGAAGACGCCGTTCTTGCCGGCGAAGGCCTCTGCCCTGCCCAGAAGGATGCAGTTTACGACAATCAGGGGGATGAAGATGCCGAGCGAGGCGTTGAGCGCCGGCATCCAGGCGCTGATGGCAAGCTGAAGCACACTCACGAACGTGGCGATTATCACGATGTATGCCGGAATCCTCACCTTGTCGGGTATGAGGTTTTTCATCAGCGACACCACTACGTTCGAACACACCAGCACTGCCGCCGTAGCTATGCCCATCATCAGGCCGTTCATGGCCGAGGAGGTCGTGCCGAGTGTGGCACACATTCCCAGCAGCAACACGAAGACGGGGTTGCCCGGGATGATGCCGTTCCAGAATATTTTCCAGTAGTTTTTTTCCATTGTCTTCTTTTCCTTATTTTGCTGCTGCCAGCTCTATCCCTTTCCCGGCGGCGTATTCTCGGTAGGCGGTGTAGGCCTGTCTCATCACGCCCAGGAAGGCGCGCGATGAGATGGTGGCTGCCGTGATGGCGTCTATCTGGCCGCCGTTGGCTTTGTCTTTGGTTACGTAGAAACTCTCTACCGAGGGGTTCTTCCCTATAACACTCCGGGCTCCCGTGGGGTCGTGAAACCATTCCTCCATCTTGGCGCCCAGGCCGGGCGTCTCGGCGTGGCGTATCACTCTGTAGTCTTTTACGTTGCCCTCGGCGTCGAAGCCGCAGAGTACGGCCACCTCTCCCGAGAAGCCCTCCATGGTGTAGCCCAGCACGGCCGCGCCGGCGAGCCGGTCGCCCTCCATGGCCGGAAACACCATGAAGTCTTTGCCGTCTACCTTTATTGTGGTCTTGTCGTCTTCCGGTGAGTTGGTGAAGGGGGGCGTCACCTCGGCTATCGATTCTGTCAGCTGGTTTTTCTCCGCTTTCTCTATCGGCTCCTTGGTGATGGCATACATCCCGCCGAGCAGTCCGCCGGCCACTATTCCTATAATCCCGAGCGAGAGGATCATATTGGGCAATGTCGATTTTAACTTTTTCATATCCTTAGGCGGTTTTCTTGAGCATCTCCCTACGCTGCTTCTCGCCGAAGGGCTGTGGCCGGCAATAGCGGTTGATGAGAGGCACGAAACTGTTCATTAGCAGGATGGCGAAGCTTACGCCTTCAGGGTATGACCCGAACCTGCGGATTATTATGGTGATGAAGCCGATGAAGAAGCCGAAGATCAGTTGCCCTCTATGGCTCATAGGTGATGTCACGTAGTCGGTGGCCATGTAGCATGCGCCCAGTATGAGGCCGCCGGCGAAGAGGTCGAGTATGGGATTGCCGCCGAACACCCACGAGAAGAATGCCGCCGAGCCGAGCACGGCCACCGGGATATGCCATGTCACAACCCTCATGCACAGCAGGAACACGAGGCCGGCAAGGATGGCGAAGGAGCCCACCTCGCCCAGCGAGCCGTTCATGTTGCCTATCATCATGCCCAGGTAGTCGGGGTCGAGGCTACCGATGCCCTGGCTTTGCATCAGCTGCAGCATCGTGGCCCCTGTGTTGGCGTCGATGGCGTGGGTGGAGGCGCCGGTGGTCACGAGCAGCCGTGCCCCGGCTCCCACTCCTTCGGGCCATGTGGTCATGGCCGCAGGGAAGGATATTAGCAGAAACACTCGTCCTACCAGCGCGGGGTTCCATATGTTGCACCCCAGGCCGCCAAACGACATTTTTCCGATGCCGATGGCCACCACCGAGCCCACTATCGCCATCCACCATGGCAGGATGCTCGGGAGGTTGAAGGCCAGCAGGATGCCGGTGATCATGGCCGATCCGTCGAGCAGCGTCGGGGGCCGGTGCATCACGAAGTGCGTGATCACCCATTCGGTCAGCAGGCATGCCCCGATGCAGATCACGGTGATGATGATGGCCTGAACCCCGAAGGTCAGGAAGGCTATCACCAGCGCCGGGATGAGCGAGGCCACGACGAGCCACATGATGCGCTGCGTGCTCATGCCGCCGTGGATGTGCGGAGAGAGTGATATGTTAAGTTGTCTGCTCATTGTCTAAGCGGATTATCTTCTGTTCTTTGTGTGTGGTTTGCTTATTTGGGTAGTTTCCTTATCTGAAGTTTGGAGAGGCGTATGTAGTCTACGATGGGGCGGTTTGCCGGGCATATGTAGCTGCAGCAGCCGCATTCCATGCAGTTGAGCACCCCGGCCTCGCGCGCCTCCTCGGCCATGCCGAACTGTCCGAGGTTTTGCAGCAGGTAGGGCTCCAGACTCATGGGGCATACGCTAACGCAGCGGCAGCAGCGGATGCAGGGCGACACGGCTCCGCGCTCCGATTCCTTTTCGGGCACGATCAGTATGCCGCCGCTCCCTTTGGTCAGCGGGGCTTCCACGGTGCTCATGGCGCGCCCCATCATCGGGCCCCCGCCTATCACCTTGCCGGTGTTCTCAGGCAGACCGCCCGCGAGCTCTATCAGGTTGTCGGTGGCCATGCCGTTGGCGGCTATGAAGTTGCCTCCGTTCTCTACGTCCATTCCCGTTACGGTCACTACTCTTTTCATCAGTGGCTCGCCAAATTTTACGGCACGGTATACGGCGAAGGCCGTGGCTACGTTGTCCACTACGGCTCCGGCGTCGATCGGTAGTCCTCCTGCCGGTACAACCCGACCCGTGAGGGCCTCGATGAGCTGCTTCTCCCCCCCTTGCGGGTAGGCGGTCCGCAGGGGCATCACCTCTATCTCGGGGTAGTCTTTTACGGCGTCTGTCAGGGCGGCGATGGCCTCCGGTTTGTTGGCCTCGATGCCTATAAGTGCCCGGGGTGCCGATGTGGCTTTCATCAGGTAGCGCAGCCCGGCAACTATCTCTCGTGGGTAGCGGCGCATCAGGGCGTCGTCGCAGGTGAGGTAGGGCTCACACTCCGCGCCGTTGATGATGAATACGTCAGCTTTCTTCCCTTGGGGTATGGTGAGTTTCACCCTTGTGGGGAAGGCCGCGCCTCCAAGGCCTACGATACCCGCCTGGCCTACTATCTCTATTATCTCCTGCCCGCTGAGCCTTTCTATCTCTTCGTCGCTGCGCAGGGGGTGACTCTCGTCGAAGTCTACTCTTTCGGGCCGGGCTCCCTCTTCGGGTTCAGCCGCCTCTATCAGTATGGCCTCTTTCCAGAGTCCCTGGGCGTCGCGCACCTGTTCTATTTTTTTCACCTTGCCGGCGATGGGGGTGTGCACCGGAGCCGACACAAAGCCTCCGGCCTCGGCCACCATCTGGCCTGCCTCCACTTCGTCGCCCGGTTTTACGATGCTTTTCGCCGGGGCACCGATGTGCTGGCTCAGCAGAAGTCTTACCTCCCGCGGTGCCTCAGTGGCGAGGATAGGCCGGCCGGCTGTAAGTTTCATCGGGTTGGGATGGATGCCCCCTTTCTTAAATCTCTTCAACATGCTGTGTCTCGTTATTTCAGTGGGGCCGGGGCATCCTCGGCCATTATCGATTTTCTGGGACATACTGACACACACTCCAGGCAACTGATGCATTTGTCGCCGTGGATCGTGGCCAGGAAGCTCTCGAGGGTGATGGCCTCCGACGGACATTTCTTTTTGCAGAGCCCGCAGCCGATGCAGCTCACCTCGCATTCCTTCATGGCGAGGGGACCCTTGTTGCGGTTGGAGCAGTTTACGTATACGAGCTGCTTGCCGGGGTGCACCTCGCGCATCTTCGGTAGCGCGCGCGGACACGCCTCGAGGCATTTGCCGCAGCCGGTGCATTTGTCTATGTCTACGGTGGGATATTTGTCGCTCTCGGAGAAGGTCATGGCATCGAAGGGGCAGGCTGCAACACAGTCGCCGAGCCCAAGGCAACCGAAGTTACACGCGGATTCTCCCTGATAGTAGGAGTGCTCGAGGGCACACGATCTTATCCCCTCGAAGTGGTTTACGAGCTGGCGTGTCTCGCAGGCGGCGTTGCATCTTATCACGGCCACCTTCCTTATCCGTGTTCCCTCTGCCAGGCCCACAATCTTTGCAATCTGGGCCATCTCCTTGTCGCCGAGTCCGGTGCAGTTCAGCCCGTCGAGGCTGGTGGCTGTGCAGCATGCACGGGCGAAGGCGGCGCAGCCGCTCAGTCCGCAGCCGCCGCAGTTGGCGCCCGGCAATATGGCCTCCACCTCCGCGATGCGGGGGTCTTCAACCACATTGAACCTCTTTGCCACGAAATAGAGCAGGAGGGCCGCTACAATCCCTATCCCGCCCACTATCGCAAGTGATAATACTATATAACTCATTTACTCATTTACTCATTTTATAAGCTCGAATGTGAATTCATGGGCCAGCTTGTGGCGCATGAGGTAGAGCCCGAAGAAGAATACTATCATGGCCCCTATGGCGCTCACGCAGGCGGCCACCTCGCTCCCCGTCAGCAGATAGATCCCTATCATCACTGCTATCAGGGCCAGAGAGGGAATCACGGTGATGAGCATCACTGCCTTGCGGTGCAGCCGCTCCGTGCCCCTTACGGTCACGAACTCTCCTACGCTGTAGGCTGCGGGATCCGACACCTTTACCTCCACCACGTTTTTGTCGGGCAGGAAGTTGCTGCAGAGTTTCCCGGCGGGACATTCGCCGCAGTTGGCCTCCTCAAGCAGCGAAACGGTGACGGTGCCCTTCTCCGGGTTTATGGCCTTGATGCGGCCCTGATGGTCTATATATTCCACTTCCTGGGAGTCAGAGTCCGTTTTCATGAAGATATTGCTGGAATTTTTTTGAGAATTCTTCGTTCATGGCGCGGGGATACCTCACTTCGGCAAACACCTGGGCGAGGTTTTTCTTGCCGTTTTCCTCCACATATTTCCTGTTGGGCCCGTATTGCTCTTTTACCTTGAATATCTCCACCACCTCCCTGTCGCTTGGGTCGTGGTATTCCTCGCTGTGGAGCAGGCCGTCGAGCTCGAGCCGCTCCGTGGGCTCGCCCTCGCCTTCAGGCCAGCCGAGTGCTATGCAGGCTACGGGCACCACCATCTTAGGCAGCTTGAGCAGTTTGGCTATCTCCGGGGCGTTGAAGGTCACGGTGCCGAGATAGCACGTGCCCAGGCCCTGCCGCTCGGCAATGGTCACCACCTGCTGGGCGTAGATCACGGCGTCGGCGAAGGCTGACAGGAAAGTGATGGTGTTGTCGAAGCCGGCGTCGGCGCCGCTCACCTCACACCATCGGGTAAAGCGGTGAAGGTCGGCGCATATCGTCAGCAATACGGGCGCCCCCGTGGCTGCAGGCTGCGAGAAGTGCAGCTTCGCCAGCTCTGCGCGTCGCGCCTCGTCGCGTGTCACCACTACGCTGTAGAGCTGCATGTTGCTCGTGGTGGGTGCCTTCATCGCTGCAGCGAGCACCTCCCTCAGCAGGGGGTCGTACACCTCGCGCGATGAAAATTTACGCACGCTCCGACGGTTTGTGAAATATGTATCTATCATTATTTTTTAAATCGTTGATACAGTTTGAAGAAGACTTTTCTGTGAATTTTTTCCTTTGCAAAATTAAAAATTTTTTATCAAATTTGCCAACAATTTCAAAATTCCAATTGGAAAAATTACCTAAAATGGACAACTTATTTTCTATAATCGAACCTAAATCATACACCTACAACGATGTCTATGCGGCCTCTCTTGAATATTTCAAGGGCGACGAGCTCGCTGCCCGCGTGTGGTCGAGCAAGTATGCGCTGAAAGATTCTTTCGGAAATATCTACGAGAAGACGCCCGACGATATGCACCGCCGCATCGCACGCGAGATTGCGCGCATCGAGGCGAAATATCCCAACCCCATGAGCGAGCAGGAGGTCTATGAGCTCCTTAAGGATTTCCGCTATATCGTGCCCCAGGGCAGCCCTATGGCCGGCATTGGCAACGATTTCCAGGTGGGCTCGCTCTCCAATTGCTTCGTGATCGGGCTCGACGGCAAACCCGACTCCTATGGCGGCATTATCCGTATCGACGAGGAGCAGGTGCAGCTCATGAAGCGTCGCGGTGGCGTGGGCCACGACCTCAGCCATATCCGCCCGAAGGGTATGCCGGTGAAGAATTCCGCCCTCACCAGCACCGGCCTTGTCCCCTTTATGGAACGCTACTCTAATTCCACGCGAGAGGTGGCGCAAGACGGACGCCGGGGGGCCCTTATGATGACGGTAAGCATCAAGCATCCCGACTCCGAGTCGTTTATCGATGCGAAGATGCAGGAGGGGAAGGTCACCGGTGCCAATGTCTCCGTGAGGATCGACGACGATTTCATGAAGGCCGCCACTTCGGGTACGCCTTATCTCCAGACGTTCCCCGTCGACTCCCCCGATCCGGACACAACGAAAGAGGTGGATGCCACGGCGATTTGGAACAAGATTGTGCATAATGCCTGGAAGAGCGCCGAGCCCGGTGTGCTCTTCTGGGATACCATCACCCGTGAGAGTGTGCCCGACTGCTATGCCGACCTCGGCTTCCAGACCATCTCCACAAATCCCTGCGGCGAGATTCCGCTCTGCCCCTACGACAGCTGTCGCCTGGTGGCCATCAATCTCTACAGCTATGTCGACAAGCCCTTTACCCCTGAGGCCCGGTTCAATTTCGAGCTTTTCCGTGATCATGTGGGGAAGGCGCAGCGCATCATGGACGACATCATCGACCTGGAGATGGAGAAGATCGATACGATTATCGCGAAGATTAAGGAAGACCCGGAGACGGAGGAGGTGAAGGCCTCGGAGCTCAACCTCTGGGAGAAGATACGCAGCAAGACCCTGAAGGGTCGCCGCACGGGATGCGGCACTACGGGCGAGGGCGACATGCTCGCCGCACTGGGCTACCGCTATGGCACGCCCGAGGCCACGGCTTTCTCGGCCGAGGTGCATAAGGCCCTGGCTCTGGCTTACTACAACGCGAGTGTCGATATGGCCGCTGAACGCGGTGCGTTCGAGGTCTATGATGCCGAGCGTGAGAAGAACAATCCTTTCATCCTCCGCCTTAAGGAGGCCGACCCGGCCCTCTATGAGAAGATGGTGAGGCAGGGACGCCGCAACATCGCCTGCCTGACCATAGCCCCTACGGGCACTACCTCGATAATGACGCAGACCACCTCCGGCATCGAGCCGGTGTTCCTCCCCGTCTACAAGCGGCGCCGCAAGGTGAACCCCTCCGACGAGAATGTCTCCATAGATTTCGTCGACGAGGTGGGCGACGCTTTCGAGGAGTATGTGGTCTACCATCATAAGTTCCTCGAGTGGATGAAGGCGCAGGGCATCGAGCCGAAGGCTAAGATGACGGCCGAGGAAATCGACGATCTGATCCGCCGCTCCCCTTATAATATGGCCACGGCCAATGAGATAGACTGGGTGGAGAAGGTGAAGATGCAGGGCGCCGTGCAGAAATGGGTGGACCATTCCATCTCCGTCACCATCAACCTCCCTGCCGACGTTACCGAAGAACTGGTGGGCCGGCTCTATGTGGAGGCCTGGAAGGCCGGTTGCAAGGGTTGCACCGTATATCGCGACGGCTCGCGCAACAATGTGCTGGAGGCCGTGGAGAAACCCGAGGAGGCCAATCCCGTCATCGCGCCGCCTGAAATCCTGGTGAAGCGGCCCAACGAGCTCGACGCGGACGTGGTGCGCTTCCAGAACAATAAGGAGAAGTGGATTGCTTTCGTCGGGCTGGTGGACGGGCGCCCCTACGAGATCTTTACGGGTCTCGCCGACGACGACGACGGCATCTTCTGCCCGAAGAGCGTCACCTCCGGTAAGATTATCAAGGCTACCGACGACCAGGGTCGCAAGCGCTACGACTTCCAGTTTATCAATAAGCGTGGATATAAGACCACTATCGAGGGACTATCGGAGAAGTTCAATCCGGAGTTCTGGAACTATGCGAAACTCATCTCCGGTGTGCTCCGCTACGGTATGCCTATCGACCAGGTGCTGAAACTCGTGGGAGGCCTCGAACTCGACTCCACAAGCATCAACACGTGGAAAAACGGTGTGGAGCGTGCCCTGAAGAAATATATCCCCGACGGCACCCAGGCCTCGGGCAAGAAGTGCCCCAACTGCGGCCAGGAGACCCTGGTATATCAGGAGGGCTGCCTCATCTGCAAGAATTGCGGTTCGTCGCGCTGCGGCTAAAGCCCGGTTCTCTGCCCTCCTCTAAAATCTTGTACTCAAAAACTCAACGACTATGAAAATACATTTTCATCTTAACTATCACACCACGTGGGGCGAGAGCCTCTACCTGGTGGGCTCGGTGGCGGCGCTCGGAGGCGGCGACCCCGAAAAGGCGATAGAAATGACTCTTACGGGTCCCGATATGTGGGAGGTGGAGGTGGATCTGCCGGCCACGACCCCCGAATTTGACTATTCTTTTGTGGTGAAGGCTCCCGGTCAGGCCTGGCGCTTTGAGTGGGGCAAGCCACACCGTTTCACCCCCGGCAAGGGTGTGGGACATTATTCGGTCTTCTCCAACTGGCAGGATCTCCCCCACGACAAGCCGTTTTATTCCTCGGCTTTTACCGACGGTATCTTCCGCCGTGCCGACCGCTCTGCCGATGCCGACCTTAAGGGTGGCATGGTGAGGCTCAGTGTCAGCGCGCCGGTAGTGAAGCCCGACGAGTATGTCGTGGTGTGCGGCGAGGGCGACCTGCTGGGCAATTGGGATCCGGCCAAGGCTCCGCGCATGGCAGATGCCGGCTATCCGGTGTGGCAGATCACCCTGCCGCTCGACAGGCTCCCCGTGCCTTTTGAATATAAGTTTGCTGTCTTCAATCCCGCTACGGGCGAGCTTCGCCGCTGGGAAGACTGCCCCAACCGCATCTTCGGTATCCGCTCCACTCAGAGCACGGAGGCTATCGTGGTCGAAGGTCTCCGCTTTGTGGCCGGTGGCCACAACTGGAAGGGAGCCGGAACGGCAATCCCCGTCTTCTCCATCCGTACGGAAGAGGATTTCGGTGTGGGCGACTTTGTGTCGTTGCGCAAGATGGCCGACTGGTGCGCCCTTACGGGGCAGAATATCCTTCAGGTGCTCCCCGTCAACGACACCATGAAGACCATGACGTGGAAAGACTCCTATCCCTACAGCGCAAACTCGAGCTTCGCACTCCATCCCATGTATCTGCGTCTGGAGGAGGTGGGCGTGCCCAAGAATCCCGACAAGAGGAAATATTACGAAGACCTTCGCCGCGAGCTTAACGCTCTGACGGAAATCGACTATGAGAGGGTCAACAATGCCAAGCAGGCCTACCTGCGCGAGGTATTTGCGGAGAGCGGCAAGGACACCCTGGCCGGCAAACCCTTCGCGGAGTTTGTGAAGAAAAACGAGGAGTGGCTCTTCCCCTATGCCGCCTGGTGTGTGCTCCGCGATAAGTTCGCCACCTCCAACCCCGCCAACTGGAAGGAGTATGCCGTCTATGATCAGGAGCGTGTGGAAGCTCTGCGTAAGGCCAACAGGGAAGCTTTCGACTATTACTATTTCCTGCAATATCATCTCGACCGCCAGCTACGCGAAACCCGCGACTATGCCCATGCGAAGGGTATCGTGCTCAAGGGCGACATACCCATCGGTGTGGGCCGCGACAGTGTCGACGCATGGCAGAAGTCGCGACTCTTCAATATGGACTGCCAGGCGGGTGCGCCGCCCGACGATTTCTCCGTGCTCGGTCAGAACTGGGGCTTCCCGACCTACAACTGGGAGGAGATGGCTGCCGACGGCTTTATGTGGTGGAGAAACCGTTTCGGCAAGATGGCCGATTTCTTCGATGCCTACCGCATCGACCATATCCTGGGTTTCTTCAGGATCTGGCAGATTCCCATCGACTGCATCCACGGTCTGCTGGGTTATTTCAACCCCGCACTCCCCTTCTCTCCTGAGGAGATGCGCAACAATTATGACTTCTGGATTAATCCCGATGTCCAGTGCCGCCCGCTTATCCTCGACTGGATGCTCGGCGATTTCTTCGGCCACCATGCACAGGAGGTGCGCGAGAAGTATCTTGACTACAACGGCGATGGCCGCTACCGCCTTAAGGAGGAGTTTGACTCCCAGCGCAAGGTGAAGGCCCATTTCGATAAGCTTGAAGACACGGAAGCCAACCGCCATATGCGCGACGGTCTGCTGGGCCTCATTGACCAGGTGCTCTTCGTGGAAGATCCCTATCGCCCGGGGCACTACCACCCCAGGATCTCCGGCCAGTTCTCCTACCAGTTCCGTATTCTTTCCGACTATGAGAAGTGGTGTTTCAACAGGCTCTACAATAATTTCTACTATCACCGCCACAACGATTTCTGGTATGGCAAGGCTATGTGGAAACTTCCCCCTCTGCTTGACTCAACGGATATGCTCACGTGTGCGGAAGACCTTGGTATGATTCCCGACTGCGTGCCCGAGGTGATGCACCGCCTCGAGATCCTTTCTCTCGAGATCCAGAGGATGCCGAAAGACCCCAAGGTGGAGTTCGGCAACACATGGCATTACCCCTACTACAGTGTCTGCACTACCTCTACCCACGATATGCCGGGCATACGTGCATGGTGGGAAGATGACCATGACCGCTCACAGCGCTTCTTCAACAATGTGCTGGGCGAGCATGGCGGCGCTCCCTATTTCGCCGAGCCCTGGCTCTGCGAGAAGATTGTGAAGCTCCATCTTGACTCTCCCTCCATGCTCTGCGTGCTTCCCTGGCAGGACTGGGTGGCCACCAGCGGCGAACTGCGCCGCGAGCAACCGGCGGAAGAGCAGATCAACGAGCCGGCAAACTCCGAGCACTATTGGCGCTACAGGATGCACCTGCCCGTGGAGCGGCTGCTCCGTGAACAGGAGTTCAACAACCGCCTGAAAATCTGGATTACAGAATCGAATCGATGACCGTAAGTGCGGCCATGGCCCGCACTACGGGCACGGCCCTGACTGCCACGCAGGGGTCATGACGACCCGGCACGGTCTCTATGAAGGTCTCCCCTTCCTCGCTTAGCAGAGGGAGGGGCTTTCCTATTGTTGGGGTTGGCTTGAAGGCTACGCGCAGCGTCACGGGCATCCCCGTGCTTATGCCCCCCAGCACCCCTCCGTTGTGGTTGGTGCGTGTCTTTACGCTGTTCCCTGACTCATTATCTGAGTCGATATAGAATTCGTCGATCACCTCGCTGCCGCGTTTTGTGGCCATCTCGAAGCCGTCGCCTATCTCTACGCCCTTGGCGGCGTTGATGCTCATCATGGCGGCGGCGAGCCGTGCGTTGAGCTTTCCGAATACGGGGTCGCCCACTCCTGCCGGCAGTCCGCTGATGGTGCACTCCACTATGCCTCCTACGGAGTCGAGGTCGAGGCGCACCCTCTCCACCTCCTCCATGAGCTTCTCATGGCTTCCTCGGATGGTGCCCACTTGCGTCAGCCTTGCCTCGATTGCAACTCCCCTGGCGAGGAGCCACTGCTCGGCAAGAGCTCCGGCCACGACGCGGCATGCCGTCTCGCGTGCGGAGGCTCGGCCGCCGCCGCGATGGTCGCGTAGCCCGTATTTGGCCCGGTAGGTGTAGTCGGCATGGTTGGGCCGGTAGGCCGTGGCCAGCTTGCCGTAGTCTTGCGAGCGGGTGTCTTTGTTGCGGATTATGAAACCAATGGGTGTGCCGAGGGTCAGGCCTTCGGGGGTCAGGCCGGAAAGGAACTCCGGGAGGTCGTCTTCGCGTCGTTGCGTCGTTCCGCGTTGGCCGGGACGCCGCTCGGCCATTCTGCGGGCCAGGAAGTCGAAGTCTATCTTGAAGCCGGCGGGAAATCCGTCGATCACCCCGCCGATGGCAGGTCCGTGGCTCTCGCCGAAGGTCGTGAGCCGCACTCTTTCGCCAAATGTATTCATGCCTGAACGTTAATTGGTTTCTGCCGCAAATTTAATACATTTTTTCCAATTATCGGCTCCCCTCCGGGCGTGCCGACGTTTTCCCAACAATGTACGCCTCTCAGTTGTTATATCATAAAAATCTGATACTATGAAAAAGGAAGAATTTCTGCAGGCCATCACAGGCCTGGTATGGGTCTATATAAACAATGAAGACCTTCAGGGGCGCAACGCCCAGATTACGGTGAATCCGGAATTGCTTTATGTCGACCTTATTACGGAAGAGGAGTTTCAGGATAGCCTGCTCTATTCCCAGGAGGCCATTGAGAATGCGGCTTATGCGCATGACGCGGCCCAGTATGAGGCCATGGACTATCAGGCTGCCCAGAACCCCGACTTCTATCCTGCCTGGAAACTGGTGACGAAAGACGCCGAGGGCAAGACCGTGCCCGACGATGCAGCAATAGCGGCAATCGCCGACAATTACTTCAAGGATTAAGTCCTGATCGGCTTGCTCTTATTTGTCGGCTATGATGTCGGCTGTCACGGCTTCTGTGGCTCGCAGATAGTCGGCCGGGGTGAGTTCTATCTGCATCCCGCGTATGCCGGCGCTTACGAAGATGGTGTCGTAGCCTACGATTTCCTCACTTACGAAGGTGGGGAATTTCTTTTTCATGCCCAGAGCCGTGCAACCGCCCCGTATGTAACCGGTTGTAGGCAGCAGATCCTTGAGAGGTAGCGGCTCGACGCTTTTGTTGCTGGATACCTTTGCGGCCTTCTTGAGGTCTACCTCGTTGCAACCGGCCACGACGCACACTATCGGCCCGGTCTTGTTGCCTCGGAGCACGATGGTCTTGTATACTCTCTCGATGGGTTCGCCGAGCAATTCGGCTACATGTTCGGCGGCGAGATTGTCGGGATCCACTTCATATGTATGAAGTTTATACCCTATATGCATCGAGTCCAGAATCCGCGCCGCGTTCGTCTTCTTCTCCTTCATCCTGTCAGAATTAACTAATTTGTTTTAACAAGATCATCAAGTACTATCGCCATCGCCACAGTCAGCATCCATCTATTCTTCATTTCCTTTATCCTCATTTTTGGTTCTTTATCTTTACTGCTTTATTTTATTAATCCATCCTGTAGGTCTCTTTGCTTTATTCGGCTCTTTCAATCAAATAGTCTTCCAGGCGGCGTTTCTCCGTTGAGAAATTCATTCCTATGAGGAAAACCTTTCTCCTGTCAGTCTTGAATTGCAGGTCGTATCCTTTCTCTTTTATCTGTTTGATAGCTGCCTCTGCCGTCGAATCCCGCTTTATCTCTATTAGATAGATATAATCCCCTACTTTAATAATGAGATCTATCCTCCCGTCACTCGTGCGATCCTCTGTCTTGATTTCATTTACATAGGGCATTACGAGTCTGCTGAAAATAAATATCATAGATTGGAAATGTCGCTCAATCTCAGCCTTGGGTACAATCTCATAACTGATTGAGGCAGAAAATCCCACTAATGCTTTCATCGCCAATTCAGGCCTTCCGCTTTGCAATCCCTCCGTGAAATCGTTGAGGAAGGTCTCCTTCCCATAGCTTTGCCGTTTCTGATAATATGGCAACAGACTTTCCATAAAGCTGATCTCTACCTCCTTGTTCGGAAATCCTAATGTGTAACTTCGGCTCGTTCTGTCATACTTCTTAATGGTGAGATAACCGGTCTGGAAAAATAGCGGTACAGGGTCGTCCAGTTGGTTGCCGGCTCCCAATAGTTTTCCCTCACTGATACGGATACCCTCAAGGTTCTCTATATTATATCTGTTGGCAATCAAGAGATGGATCAGAAACGAAGGAGTGCCCGTCACCGACCAATAAGGATTTATCTCGCTTTTGCTTAATGCCGAAAGTATCGAAAACGGATTGTAGATGTCCGGGCAATTCCTACCAAAATGATAGCCGTCATAATTTTCCTTCAATAAACCTATTGCCTCTTCTAATCCGATACCCTCAGTAATAGCCAAGGTCTCTATTCCCTCTCCGAAATTCTTTAGCAACTCTTCCTCCGTCAATCCACATATCGCACCATATTCCTTGTCGAGGGAGATATCATTCAGATTGTTGAGAGCAGAGAATATACTCATTTTCCCAAACTTTGTAACCCCCGTCAGAAATACGAGCTTGAGATATTTGTCCAACGATTTAAGCACGCCATAGAATCCTCTCAAAAACTCTTGATACTGGTCTCGCTTTTCTGTATTGTCAATGTTATCTGTTACGGGTTTCTCATACTCATCAATCAATACCACAACTTGCTTTCCCGTCTTTTGGAAAAGCGCCGTAATAAGACGTGCAAACCGGTCGTTAAGATTCATCGCTCCATCCGTCGATACCCCGTATTGCAATTCTACACCATCCAATATGCGCGTAAGCATTGTTTCAAGAAAACCCTCCCGGGTATAATTCGACCCACTGAGGTCAATGTGAATTATGGGATACTCATCCCACTCCCAATCCGGGTAGGAGTCAATGGCCAATCCTGTAAAGAGCTGACGCTCCCCTCGAAAAAAATATTCAAGTGTCGATACGAACAGACTCTTGCCAAACCTCCGGGGTCGTGCTAAAAAATAATAGTTCGCCCCCTCCAAAAGATGGGTAATATACTGCGTCTTGTCGACATAGATAAACCCTCCCTCTCTAAGGTTCTTGAAATCCTGTTTACCTATCGGATACTTAACCGCCATATTCCTGATGTGAAAAATTTCTCCAAATTTAATAATTTTTCCCTCCCCCGATGAGCGAGGAGGTGATGTTGTGGGTGTCGGTGGAGAAACCGAGGCCGATCTTTACCAGCTTGCGGCTGTCGGCGGCGAAGGGCGCCGCATAATGCTTCTCCTCAATCTGGCGCATCGCGTCATCGGCCGTACCGTTGATCTTCAGCTCGATGATGTAGATATAGCCGGAAGTCTTCACCAGCATGTCGATGAAACCCTCAGACGTACTGTATTCGGCTTCTACGTCAAGCCCCATGAGCGTGGTGAGACAGTAGAAGATGGTATGGTAGTAGTTCTCATACCGGGACACATACTTGTGAAGCTGGTTGGGGATGTCGGCCAGGAATGCCTTCATCAGCTTTACAAACCCTTCAGCGTCACCCTCTTCCAGGGCGTCCTCCATATCGTAGATGGCCCCCCTCTTCTCCTGCGGGGAGGGAAGGTAAAGCTCCAACACATTGTTAAGGATGCTTGACTCTACCTCGCGGTTCGGATAACCGAGAGTATAGCGTTGGCGCCTGTTGTCGTAGGCCTTGAGCGTTAGATAACCGGTCTGGTAAAACAGAGGTATCGGGTTTAAGGCATAGATTGAGAGGTCGGTTAGTGTCGACTTGCTTACTTTCTTGCCGCTGAGAGTGGATATGTCGAAATCGTTATGCAATATTGCCTTGGAAAGGATGGTAGGCACACCCGACTGACACCAGTAATCTTCAATCTTGCAGTTGTGCATGGCGTAATTTATGCTGTAGGGATTGTAGATATCCGTCATCGACTCGCTGAAGTGGTAGCCGTCGTAATTGAATTTCAGCAGTCCGTAGGCATCTTCTACTGAGACTCCCTGCTTCTCGGCAAGTTTAACAACACCATCCGAATAATACTCCCTCAGTTCTTCGTTGGTTATGCCGCAAATGCCGGCATACTCGTCGCTGAATGTGATGTCGTTGAGGTTGTTCAGTCCGCTGAAGACGGACACCTTCCCATAGCGTGTGACGCCCGTCAGGAAACAGAAGTGGATGTAAGGCTCCGCGTTTTTCAACACGGAGTAGAGTCCATGGAGCTGCTCGCGATAGTTTTCCTGAAGTTCCGGTTGGCCTATCGCCGAACTAAGCGGTGCGTCATACTCGTCAATGAGGATAACGACTTTCCTGCCATATTTTTCAGCCACATTCCGGATGATAGACTCGAACCGATACTCGAACCGATACTCGGATTCTGGAGCGGAGTCACCCCCGATTATGGGGAGCCCATAAAGGGTTTCACAGTCCTCCAGCTGTGTCTCAATCTTTATAGTGAGGTCTGCCGGCGTAGCATAGGCTTTCCCGCTCATATTGAGACGGAATACGGGATACGACTCCCATTCCTCCGGGTGCAACCTGTCGATGGCCAGACCCTTAAACAGCTCCCTGTTGCCGCTGAAATATTCGGCCATGGTGTCGAGAAACAGGCTCTTGCCGAAGCGCCGCGGACGAGCCAGGAAATAATACTTCACCTTGGTATTTATCAAGGAATGTATATACCCGGTCTTGTCTACATAGACAAAACTGTTTTCTCTAAGATTCCTAAAGTTGGCAGTGTCAATCGGATATATAATTTCATTTCCCATCTCGGCGTCTTATTTGTTGGATAGGAGGCGTTGACGTGCCTTTGATATGCCGACGTTAACGCTACCTTCGGAGTTTGAATGCAAAGATAAGCATTATCATGTTTTTTTGCAAATCTCCCCATGCCTAACCCTCCACTCCTTCCGCTCCATCATACTCCTTCATGCTTCAACACGGTTCAGCACGCTCCCCATTGCTTCATCAAGCTAATTCATGAAAATTCATGCCATAGAAGAAAAATAGCTTGATATCATCCCAACATCACCATTAGAACTGCTCCTAAACAGAGGGATTAAAAGTCATTCTGAAGCCCTCTTCAAGGACATCCGCGCCAAAAACAAATATGTTGTATCTACAGCATAATACTGAATCAGCGACAACACGCATAAGTTGTCGCTGATGTCCTTATAAGTTGTACCTAAGGGGTGTACTTCAGTAGATGCTTATTTTAAGATTCCACTTTGATTTCACCCTCTACTTTGGACGGGAGAACTATGGGTGACAGCGTTTCGCATCGTAGGATTAAATCTCCTGTGACGACACCTAATTTGAAGGGAAGCTTCTCGTCACTGAAATCACCGCTTTTTAATTCCACCGTTCCCTTAACATTGACTATCCAATTATTTTCATCTACGATTTCGTATGAATCAAATTTATTCTGATACTTGAAGAACCATTCTATATAGGCCTTTACGTCGTTAGATCCTATTTTACTTTTTTCAATTCCTTTCTTCCAAAGAGACATAATACTGATTTTTAAGTTTAACATTTATGGGGATGTTCTTCATATAAAGTTCCTTCACGGTTTATCCAATAAGTTTCGCTGCCATAGTCTACCCTGGCGTAGCCATGTTCATCAAATGAAAATGCCGTGTTAAATTGTGGTTCAATCACCATGCTCCCGCTCTTATCTATATAACCGTAATAACCATTAACCAGCACGGGTGCCAATCCGAAGGAGAAACTGTCCAAGTCATCAAACTTTGGATGTATTACCCATTCTCCGGATTTATCAATTACTCCCCATTTTTTATAACGACATGCTACCGCTAATGCCTCGTCAAACGGGAAAATAGAGTAAAAAGACGATCTTAATATCCATCCGCCATATTGATTAATAATACCCCATTTCTCACCAACTTCCACCCTCGCAATATCTCCCTCAAAATGACATGCCGTGTCGAAGATGGGATCAATCACCCAGTTCCCTTTTTCATCGATATAACCCTCCTTTTGGCCATTCCATTTTGGAATCAGTTTTATTTCTTCCATATTCAGTTTCTGAAGTGTATTGGCGACCGTTAAGACAGTGGTCGCCAATACAAGTTCAAGTATTTACTCCACATATCTTATATTAGTTCTCTCCGGAATATATCTAGAATTTCTATTATCGGTGACACCATCTATTACAGCTCCCTTTTTTACATATAACTCTGTTAAATTTTCCATTTGAGAGCAATATAATGGATTGTTAAACCAGGTAGTGGATTCGATTTTTTCCAAACCTATCTTTGTCTTGGAGATATTTAGAACGGACAGATTATTTTTTTCAATTAGTAATGACTGTAGGTTCGTGTTATTAGTTAAATCAATAACAGTTAGGTAATTTCTATCGCAAAAAAGCTGTATTAAATTCTGATTGTTAGAAACATCAAGTTGATATAGACCGCAACTGCCACATTTTAATCGTTCAAGATATTTAAGTTTTGAGACATCTAACGAGCCTAATGGTAATTCCGATACCTCTAAAACTTTTAGTTTTAAATTATTAGATAAATCTAATTTTTGTATTTGTCTATTTTCACCGCAATTGAGAATCTCCAATTCAGTATTATTTGCGACATTCAATTCAGACAATTCACAACCCTCACATTCTAAGTCTGTTAACATTAGATTATTTGTTATGTCTAATTTCTCAAGCCAGGAATAGGCAATATTTAAAAATTGGAGTTTTCTGTTATGGGATAAATCAATTTGTTTAATACAGGTTTCATATAACCATAAATATTCGAGATTTCTAAAATATTGTATCCCTTCTGCAGACTCAATCTCACTTACATCATACTCTTGTGAAAATTCTATTCGTTTTGCGCTTAACGCTTCCTCTTTCGATATTTTGCCATCTTTATTTGCATCAAATAAAAATAAAACTATTTTCCTAAAGACAGGGTCTGGGAAAGCAATTTCCATATTATCCGGAATGTTAAGGCTTTCATCCTGAGTTATAATAATATAATCAAAAAGGTCATTATTCTCATCCAATAGGCTTACTTTAGCTGTACGTGTTACTCCTGAATTAGGTTGTATTACTATAGTTATAACCTCACTTCTCCAGTTCCTTGTGTTGTTATTATTTAACGATATCCAAGAGAGCGCCTCAGAAGGGATTTGAACGGAATATTCAGCATTTGTTTCTATAGTAATATTAATGTTACCTCCATCTTCTTCAACAAAATAGTTAAGTCTATCAGTAATTCTTAGTCCTCTTTCTTCTAACGATATATTTTTCATTATCGTTCTTTGACCGTCAGACACCAAGACCACAACTTTGTCATTTTCTCCTATTGTTGCCCCGGTTTTTATTACAATATTACCAGCTAATGCCGAACTTTTCTCTAACTCTGCAGAAATATTTCCGGAAGAAAGGAGTTCTATGCTAACCTGGTTAATATCCCCTATAATAGAATAACCGATTTTTTTGATAGAGTTAGTGCGAATACCAACTAAATTACTTTCATTAAATTCGATTGCCAAATCCTTATACCGAGGCAATTTTAATTCCGTACCGTCAGCAAGGGTAAAGATTACGAAGTCAGGATCTGAGGTGTCAATGTTGCTGAACATTGAATCCCCGTCACGACCATCCTGTCCGTCACGTCCATCCTTACCATTCTGACCATCTTTTCCGTCAACTCCGTCTTTGCCAGGAGCACCATCAGCACCGTTCTGGCCATCCTTGCCATCGACACCGTCTTTGCCAGGTGCACCATCTTTGCCGTCTTTCCCATCAAGACCGTTCTGACCGTCTTTTCCGTCAACTCCGTCCTTACCGTCTTTCCCGTCAACTCCGTCCTTACCGTCTTTCCCGTCAGCACCCTGTGCTCTTCCGAGATATTGCCATGTAAGACCGTTGTCAAGAGAAATGTACCAGTCCCCATCTTCAATCTTGAACTGGGGAGTGATTCCATCTTTACCGTTCTGACCGTTGGTGCCATTCTGACCGTCTTTTCCGTCTACTCCATCTTTGCCATCTTTACCGTCTTGACCATTGGTGCCATTGATGCCGTTCTGACCATCCTTGCCATCGGCACCGTTTTGGCCATCTTTACCGGGTGTTCCTTCCGCGAGAACCTTGTTACCGCTGCCGTCAAGGAGCCATTCTCCGTCAAGTGTCCAGTAATAATGACCATCAATATCCTGCTTAACACCTATCAGAGGGGTGTAACCATCCAGACCGTTCTGACCGTCTTTCCCGTCCAGACCGTTCTGACCGTCTTTCCCGTCCAGACCATTGGAACCGTTTGCACCGTTGGTTCCATTTAGGCCGTTCTGCCCGTCTTTGCCGTGATATATGGTAATTGTATTGCTCTTGGTGAAGCTGATTGTATACCCGGCTAAAACACCGCCTTCATACAAAGGATTCACACCGGTTACATAGTCATTCTCCTGAAGAGCATTGATAATGGTTTGGAGAGAGTTTACATTTGTATTAATTTGCTTGCAGAGTGCCTCGAGATTAGTAACTCTCGTTTCAAGATTGTTGACTGAGTCCCATAGATCGGAATCGTCATACCTACAGCTTGATGTAATCACAACCAGGGCTGCAAAGAATGAGTAGATTAATTTTTTCATTTGTTTGATTTGAGTATTTATGAAATTATAGTTTTAGATTTCTTATCGGAATCGTTTGCCTAAAGAGAAATCCACTATACAATCATAAGCACACAAAAAACGTGGACAATCTCTTTTATCCGAACTTGAGGTCTACCACAACCTGCCAACCAAATAAATGAGTAAAGCCCACGCTATCACACGTGAGCATTCCTGCTTTACTCTTGGTTGGACTTAAAAGTGGTAGTTTCAAGTTCAAGATTAAGCAAAAACGCTTTTCCTAATATGTCGTAATAAATTAGTTTTCTGTCTTTTATGTCATTGGCATAAACTTTTAGAGATGTATCAATCACAAAGTTAATACATTTTTTCCATATAACGTCCATTCCTCTATGGAATTATATGTTAATTGATTTGGGTTTGTATAAGCTCGTGATTTTTCCTCCCTCCCTCCTCATTGTAATTTTGCATCAAATTCACCGTCCTACTAATCAGTATTCGCAAAATTATGATGCAGTGCTCCCTCGGCATACCCAAGCCGGGGCTGCGCTGCTTCGCCAGGGCAATATTCCTCCGTTTGCTGCGTTCTATCTGCGTAGTTTAGTTTGTGACTTAAGGTAATTAAAGGTAAAGGAGATGAGGGAACTGACATATAGGGAAAAGAGGGAGTTCTATCTGCTGCTGAAGGAGTTTCGCGAGAAGTATGGCGACAACTTCACAGCCGACGAGGCCGACCGCATTCTGCATCTGATGTCCGAGGCCAAAGACGCAGGCTTGACTCCATACGATGCCCACGGCCTGCCGCGTGCCCTGGTGGGTCTTAAAACCCTTATGCTCTTCGCCGAACAGATCAACCCCGACCATAACTGCCTTGCAGCCATTGCCCTCTACCCCCTGCTCCACGACGGTATCCTCGACATCGTGAGTATCCGTAAAGACTGGGGTGCCGACGTGGCCTCCCTCCTCGTGGCAATGACCTCCGTGGGCCGTTTCTCTCACGAGGGCGCAAGCGCCGGGTATGAAAACCTGCGTGGCCTGATGTTGTCGCTGGCCGACGACATCCGGGTGATAATCATAATGACCGTGCACAACCTGGCCGTGATGCGAGAGATAAACCTCCATCCCGACGAGGAATGGGTGCGCAACGTGGCCTTCGAAGCCCAATATATCTACTCGCAGCTCGCCCACAAACTCGGCCTCTACAAGATAAAAGGTGAGCTGGAAGACCTCTCCCTCAAATACACCAACCGCGAGATATACAAGTCGATAGCCCAAAAACTAAACGAGACAAAGAAGCAGCGCGACGCATACATCGCCGAGTTCATCGGACCGGTGAAACGTAAGCTTGAGGAGGCCGGCCTGAAGTTTGAGATCAAGGGACGCACAAAGTCAATCTCCTCCATCTGGGGGAAAATGCGCAAGCAAAAAACCGACGTGAGCGGCATACGTGATCTTTTCGCCATCCGCGTGATTATCGACATCCCCGGTGAGAAAGGGAAAGACGCCTGCTGGGCTGCATACTCTATCGTGGGCGATATGTATCAGACCGACGAAAAACGTATGCGTGACTGGCTCTCCTTCCCCAAAGAGAACGGCTACGAAAGTCTGCACGCCACCGTGAAGGGTCCGCAAGACAAGTGGGTCGAGGTGCAGATCCGCACCAGGGAGATGGATGAGGTGGCCGAGCGTGGTCTGGCTGCCCATTGGCGCTATAAGGGCGGAAAAGGGAGCAGCGCCGACCGCTGGATGAACAACGCGCGCCTGATTCTCGAAAATGAGGAGAATGCTCTGAGCAGCCTCAAGAGCGCCCGCAACGATGCCGAGGGCAGGGAGGTGTATGCCTTCACGCCCAAGGGTCAGCTCTTCAAGTTGCCACCGAAAGCCACCGTGCTCGACTTCGCCTTCCTTATCCACACCCGTATCGGGGCGCAGTGTACCGGCGCCATCGTCAACGGCCAGCACCGCAAGATTAACCACCGCCTGGAGAGCGGTGACACGGTTGAGATTCTCACCTCTCCTATCCAGACCCCGCGACAGAGCTGGCTCGACATCGTGGTGACCTCCAAGGCGCGCACAAAGATTCGCCAGAGCCTTAACGAGGCCACACTGAAAAAGGCGGCTCTCGGCAAGGAGATCTTTGAGCGCAGGGCGCGCAACCGTAAGATTGACATCGAGGAGGCCCTGCTCAACAAGTTTATACGCAAGGAGGGCTACAAGCAGGCCACGGAATTCTTCGCCGCAATCGAAGAGGGGAAGGTAGACGTGAGCCGACTGCTCACAGCTATCGGCGACTACCTCGAGTCGTCGGCTCAGGAGACGGTGAAGGTGTCGGCCGGTGAATACCGAATGCAACCCCAGGAGGAACAGGTGGAGACGGGTTCCTCGCCCCTCGTGATCGACGGCAAGAGTATCTCCGGAATCGAATACCGCCTCTCTAAGTGCTGCAACCCGGTGTTTGGCGACGAGATCTTCGGTTTCTTCTCTGCCGACGGTGCCCTGAAAATCCACAAGAAAAACTGCCCGAATGTGCGCCACATCGCCGCCCGCTACCCCGAGAGGGTGGTCGACGTGGAATGGAGCGGAAAGTCTGACGCCGCTTCCTACCTCGCCTCACTACGCATCACCGGAAGCGACGACCTCGGCATCATCAACAATATCACCTCCATCATCTCGAAAGATATCGGGGTGGACATCCGAAACCTCCGGGTCGACTCCGACGACGGCATTTTCCTGGCAATCCTCACCGTGAGTGTGCGCGACCTCTCCCAGCTCACCGGTCTGATCAAGAAACTCCAGGCCGTACGAGGCGTGAAGTCGGTGGAACGTGTCTGACCTCCACACTCCTACCTCCACCTTAAAGTCAAAGACCCTTACCCCTTACAATTCGCGCTCCGGAATGCCACCGTTGCGCGACTTGATTTTTTTTGTTAACTTTGCACGTTAACTATATCAAACTCCGAAATTATGAAACTGACGGCAGCCGACATTGAATTTCTTGCGAAAAAAGGTATCAGCGTGGAGACCCTCGACGCCCAGCTGAAGATGCTCAAGGAGGGATTCCCCTTTCTCCAACTCGTGGCTCCGGCCACTCCCGGCCACGGCATCGTGGTGGTGACGCCCGACACTCTGAAGACCTCCGAGGAGATATGGAAAGAATTTCTCGAGGCCGGCGGAAAGGTGGTGAAAATGGTGCCCGCCAGCGGCGCTGCCTCCCGTATGTTTAAAGACCTCTTCGCATTCCTCAACGGCAAGGCCGACAAACCCGACAGCGACTTCATAAAGACCTTCTTCGGCGAGATAGAGAATTTCGCTTTCTTCCCGGCTCTCAACGCCGCTACCATCCGCCTTTTCGGCAAGAGCGTGCACACCCTGCTGAAGGAGAAACGATACAAGGACGTGGTGTTTGCCCTGCTCGACGAGAAGGGGCTCAACTACGGTCAGCTCCCCAAAGCCTTGCTCGAGTTCCATAAGATTATGGGCGGCAGCCGCACACCGCTGGCAGAACACCTGGCCGAGGGCGCCCAGTATGCCGCCGGAAAGAAGGGACTCACGGCCATCCACTTCACCGTGAGCCCCGAACACCGCAAGCTCGTGGAGACCAAGATTGAGGAAATCAAGGGGAGCCTCGAGAAAAAATACGGCGTGGAATTCGAGGTGTCGCTCAGCGAGCAGAAACCCGCTACCGACACCGTAGCCGCCCTCGACAACGGCGAACCCTACCGCGAGGAGGGAGTGCTCTTCTTCCGCCCGGGCGGCCACGGAGCCCTCATCGAAAACCTCAACGACATCGATGCCGACGTGGTGTTCATCAAAAACATCGACAATGTGGTGCCCGACGAGAAACGCGACGTTACCAACACCTACAAGAAGGTGATCGGCGGTATCCTCGTGGGCCTGAAACAGAAGGCCGACGAGTATTGCCACCTGCTCAAGAAAGGCGTCCCCGCGCCGGAAAAGCTCGCGGAGATGGAGAAATTCCTGCGGCTCAACCTCCACGTGGAAAATCCTGACTTCGCCTCACTCGACGATAAGGGGAAAGCCGAATTCCTCCTCGCCAAACTCAACCGCCCGATGAGGGTGGCCGGTATGGTGAAAAACGAAGGTGAACCGGGCGGAGGTCCCTTCATAATCCGCGAAAAAGACGGCTCTACAAGCCTCCAGATCCTCGAGTCGACCCAGATTGACATGGACGACAAGAAGGCCGTGAAAATGCTCAAGGAGTCGTCTCACTTCAACCCTGTCGACCTTGCCTGCGCCGTAAAAGACTTCGAAGGGAAACCCTTCCATCTGCCCGACTACGTAGACAGGGCCACAGGCTTCATCTCATCCAAGAGCCGTAAGGGCGTGGAATTCAAAGCCCTCGAGCTCCCCGGACTGTGGAATGGCGCCATGAGCAACTGGAACACCATCTTCGTGGAAGTGCCCGCCGAGACCTTCAACCCCGTAAAGACCGTAAACGACCTCCTGCGCCCCGCCCACCAGGCCTGATCCGCAGCTACCCGGAACTCAATTGGCAAGAACGCGACATCTCATAATCCTCATCACCATGCTTCTGCTCCTCCCCTTCACGGCGGGGAGCCAGGAGCTCTCTGACGTTACCCCTCCGGGCGAGGCCCCGGGTATGCAACCCGGGATGGTGGAGCAACAGACACCCCTCGCCTCCCCCGGCGAAACCGGCCAGGGCAATGGGCAAGATTCCGGGGAAAGCGCAGCGCGGAAGCCCGAGCGCCGAAGCACCGCCTGGACACTCGCTTTCCCTCTCGGCCAACACGTGGAAGCGGAAATCGACACAGCGCTATACAACTACCAGCGCATCGCAATCCCCGCGATGTATTCCGACGCCATGGCCACAACGGGCAACCTCGGTACGGAGGCTCTCAACATGATGTATTTCCAACGCCCCGCTCCCTCACCTTTCTTCTTCGACCGCTCACTGGCCATCTGGCTTCCTAACGCCGACGCCCAGAAATTCTACAACGTCTACACCCCCATGACGTTGCTCGCCTATAATTTCGGCGGCAACCGCGACACCCACACCGACCGCCTCTCGGCACAGTTTGCCGGCAACGTAAACCGCCGAATCGGCGTGGCGGCGTTCATCGACTACCTCTACTCAAAGGGCTGCTACGAAGACCAGGCCTCAAAAGACATCTCATACGGAGCCGACGTCTACTACACCGGCCACCGATATGAGATGCAGGTCCTGTTTAACGCCTTCAACTTCCTCAACAAGGAGAACGGCGGCATCGCCGACGACCTCTACATCACCGACCCTGCAGTGATCCAGGGCGGCGACGACCACGTTGAGACCAAGAGCATTCCCACCCGTCTTACCAACGCCTTCACAAGGATGACCGGCTCGCGACTATTCACAACACAGGCATTCAAGGTGGGTTTCTGGAAAGAGGAGGTGGTGAACGACACCCTCACGCGCGACATCTATGTCCCCGTCACCAAATTCATCTACTCCCTCGACTACCAGACCCGGCGCCACCGTTTCTGGAACACCAACGCCGCAAGCGAGACCGAATTCTTCCGCGACACATACTTCAACCTCGGTGGCACAAACGACAACACATACTACTGGCATGTGGCCAACTCCATCGGCATCGAGCTTATGGAGGGCTTCCAGAAATGGGCCAAGTTCGGCCTCTCGGCCTACGCCACTTACCAGATACGCCGCTACTCGCAGGTGACAGCCATGGACAACTATCAGGGCGTGGAGGGCGACACCGACCTGCTCACCCCCTTACCACCGGGCCTCGACATAGCCCCAAAGACCACCCAGAGCCTGCTATGGGTAGGAGGGCGACTCGAAAAGACACAGGGCAGCCTCATCCGATACTCGGCCGACGCAAAGTTCGGCCTCGTGGGTGAAGCCGCCGGCGAAATCGACATCAACGGTAGAATCGAGACCAACTTCAAGCTCCTGGGCGACACCGTGAAACTCGAGGCACACGGAGCCTTCAGCAACCTCGCTCCCTCCTGGCTGCTAAAGGAATATATCTCCAACCATTTCGTATGGCAGAACAACTTCGGCAAGATACGTAAATTCAGCGTCGGCGGCCAGCTGCTCGTCCCCTGGAGCAACACCACCCTCTCGGCCAACTTCGAGAGCGTACAAAACCTCGTCTACTTCAACCAATACGGTCTGCCGGCCCAGAACGGAGGCACCGTGGGCATCTTCGCAGCACGCATCCACCAGGAGCTCCACTTCGGCATATGGAACTGGAACAACACCGTGACCTACCAGGCCTCGACCAACCAGGACGTGCTCCCGCTGCCTGCCCTCTCCATCTACAGCAACATGTATCTGGGTTTCCGTCTCTTCAAGGTGCTAACACTGCAGGTGGGCGTAGACTGCGACTACTTTACCCGCTACCGAGGCATGATGTACCAGCCCGCTACCGCCTCATTCCACGTGCAGTCTACCGACAAGAACGTGGCCATCGCAGTGGGCAACTACCCTCTGATGAACGCTTACGTAACCGCCAAACTCTACAAAGTGCGCTTTTTCATTCTCTGGAGCCACGTGAATCAGGGATGGTTTTCCAAAAACTACTTCTCCATGCCTCACTATCCCATCGACCCGCGAAGGCTGCAATTCGGCCTCTCTATCGACTTCGCAAACTAAAGACAGATGGATAATCAAAGCGAGACGAATAAAAAATGCATATTGTGTATATGGAGAAAAAATTGTAATTTTGGAGGGTAAATCAAGACCCGCTTAAATCAGGATAAAACCGGAAAAAACAACTATAACACTATACCATGAACACCAAATTCAAACAACACCTTCAGAAGGAACTCACCGACATCAAGGAAGCCGGACTCTACAAAAACGAACGTATCATCGTCACCCCGCAGAGGGCCGACATCGAAGTGGAAGGAAGCGACAAGGACGTGCTAAACTTCTGCGCCAACAACTACCTCGGCCTCTCCGACAACAAGCGCCTCATACAGGCCGCAAAAGACGCCCTCGACGCCAGAGGCTACGGCATGTCGTCCGTGCGCTTCATCTGCGGCACGCAAGACTATCATAAAGAACTCGAAAAAGCGATCTCCGACTATTTCAAAACGGAAGACACCATTCTCTACGCCGCCTGCTTCGACGCCAACGGCGGACTTTTCGAGCCCCTCTTCACCGAAGAGGACGCCATAATCTCCGATGCCCTCAACCACGCCTCCATCATCGACGGCGTGCGCCTCTGCAAGGCCAAGAGGTTCCGCTACGCCAACGCCGACATGGCCGACCTCGAACGCTGCCTCCAGGAAGCCAAGGACTGCCGCTTCAAGATAATCGCCACCGACGGCGTATTCTCAATGGACGGCAACGTTGCCCCGATGGACAAGATATGCGACCTGGCCGAGAAATATGACGCCCTGGTGATGGTAGACGAAAGCCACTCCGCAGGCGTCGTGGGCAAGACGGGTCACGGCGTGGCCGAGAAATTCGACTGCTACGGCCGCATCGACATCTTCACCGGCACCCTCGGCAAGTCGTTTGGCGGCGCCATGGGCGGCTTCACCACCGGTCCCAAGGAGATAATCGACATGCTCCGCCAGCGCTCCCGCCCCTACCTCTTCTCCAACTCACTCGCCCCCAGCATCGTCGGCGCCAGCATCGAGATGTTCCGCATGCTCGGCGAAAGCAATGAGCTCCACGACCGTCTGATGGAAAATGTGGAATACTTCCGCACCAAGATGATCGAGGCGGGCTTCGACATCAAACCCACCCAGAGCGCCATCTGCGCCGTGATGCTCTACGACGCCAAACTCTCGCAAGACTTTGCGGCCGAGATGCAGAAAGAGGGCATCTACGTTACAGGTTTCTACTATCCCGTAGTGCCCAAAGGACAGGCCCGCATCCGTGTGCAGCTCTCAGCCGGCCACAACCGCGAGGAACTCGACCGCGCCATCGCCGCTTTCATCAAGGTGGGCAAGAAACTCGGAGTGATCAAATAAGACCAACTTAACCAACAAAGCAAGAACAGACAGACTGAGACCATGAAGAATATTCTGATTATCGGAGCCACAGGACAGATAGGGTCGGAACTCACCATGCGCCTGCGTAAGGAATATCCGCAGGGCACGGTGGTGGCAGGATACATCAAGGGAGCCGAACCCAAAGGCGAACTCCTGGAGAGCGGCCCCGCTGAGGAGGTGGACATCACCAACACCGACCAGATAGCCGGAGCCATCGACAAGTATAAGATCGACACAATCTACAACCTCGCCGCCCTGCTGAGCGCCGTGGCCGAAGCCAGGCCCCAGCTCGCATGGAAGATCGGTGTGGGCGGCCTATTCAACTGCCTCGAGATCTCTCGCGAAAAGGGCTGCGCCCTCTTCACCCCCTCTTCGATTGGCTCCTTCGGCACCGACACACCGAAATACAACACCCCGCAAGACACCCTGCAGCGCCCCTCGACCATCTACGGCGTCACCAAGGTGACCGGCGAGATGCTCTCCGACTACTACGCACGCCGATTCGGCGTTGATACCCGCTCGGTGCGGTTCCCGGGTCTGATTTCCTACGTGGCCCCTCCGGGCGGTGGAACCACCGACTATGCCGTAGACATCTACTACTCGGCCGTGAAGGGCGAGACATTCGAGTGTCCACTCGAACCCGGCACCTTCATGGACATGATGTATATGCCCGACGCACTGCGCGCCGCCATAGAAATTATGGAGGCCGACCCCTCCAAACTCATCCACCGAAACTCCTTCAACATCGCATCGATGAGTTTCGACCCACAGATACTGTACAACAAGATAAAGGAATACGTGCCCGACTTCAAGATGACCTACAAGCTCGACCCGCTGCGCCAGGCCATCGCTGACTCCTGGCCCGACAAACTCGACGACACCTGCGCGCGCGAGGAATGGGGCTGGAAGCCGGAGTATGACCTCGACGCCATGACACGCGACATGCTCGAGCACCTCCGCAAGAAGTTGCTGGCACCCGCCACAACATGACATGAACAAAAAAATCATTACCTACAGCTTGCTGGCCCTCCTGCTCTCGGCAGGAGGCGCCTGCAAGAAAGACGACAAGAAAGGCGCCGAGATGCCTCCCATGGAGGTGGACGTCGCCGAAGTGACCACCGACTCCGTGATGATCTACAAGGAGTATCCCGGCCGGTTGAGAGCCACAAGTGTGGTGAACATCGTGGGCCGTGTAGACGGAACTCTCCTTTCGAAAAACTACACCGACGGAGCCATCGTAAACAAAGGTCAGCTTCTCTTTACCATTGAAGATACACAATACCGCAACGCCGTGCAGCAGGCACAGGGACAGCTCGACAACGCCATAAGCAGCACCGCCTACTCGTCGAAGCAGTATGAGGCCATGAAAAAAGCCCTGGAAAGCGACGCCGTTTCCCAGATGGAGGTGCTCCAGGCAAAAAGCTCCTATGAGGAGGGCGAGGCCTCGATAAAGACAGCCCGTGCCAACCTGCACACCGCCCAGACCAACCTGGGCTACTGCCGCATCACGGCCCCATTCACCGGGCGCATTACCGACGCCAGCTTCCAGGCGGGAGCCTACATAAGCGGCGAAGCAAGCCCCGTAGTGCTTGCCACTCTCTACGACAACTCCACATTCTACGCTGAGTTTTTCGTTGACGACCGCACCTTCATGCACATCAGCGGTCCCAATTCAAGCTCCGTGAAAGAGGGATACGAGATGATCCCCCTCAAGTTCAGCGACCCCCTGAAACATGACTACGTGGGCCGGTTCCATTACGTGGCCCCGGACGTAGATGCCGGAACGGGAACGATGAAACTCAACGCCGAGATAAAAAACGAATATGACGAACTCAGAGACGGCATGTATGTGACCATCTCCCTCCCATATCAGAACGACCCGCATGCCATTCTGGTGGAAGACGCGGCCATCGGCACTGACCAGCGTGGTAAATACGTCTACGTGGTCAACGACAATGACGAGGTGGTCTACACCCCGATTACCATCGGCGAGCTCGCCTCGGGCAACCGCCGCATCGTGACCAAAGGGCTCAAGCCGGGTCAGAAATACGTAACCAAGGCCCTGCTCAAGGTGCGCGACGGCGCAAAGGTGAAACCGGTGGAAGCACAGCCCGCACAGTCAGGTATGCCGGAAGGGACTCAGGCAAAACCCGCCGAAACAAAGTAAGGCCCTATGTTCTCGAAATTCTTCATAGAGAGGCCGATATTCGCTATCGTGCTCGCCGTGCTGATGGTGCTCGCCGGAGCGCTCACCGTCTTCACGCTCCCGATCGCGCAGTTTCCTGAGATCACTCCGCCCACCGTCTCCGTATCGGCCACCTACCCCGGCGCCAATGCCGAGACCGTGGCCAACACCATCGCCGAACCCATAGAGGAACAGGTGAACGGTGTGGAAGATATGATGTACATGAGTTCGTCGTCGGGCTCCGACGGAAGCTACAACCTTACCATCACTTTCAAGCAGGGCACCGACCCCGATATTGCTGCTGTAAAGGTTCAGGACCGCGTTGCCATCGCCGAAGCCGTGCTCCCCTCCGTAGTGAAGGAGGAGGGCGTCACCGTGATGTCGCGCTCGAGCAACATCGTGATGTTTATCGCCCTGGAGAGCGAGAACGACGAATACGATGAGCTCTACCTTACCAACTACGCCAAGCTCAACATCGTAGACGAGCTGTCGCGTCTGGAGGGCGTGGGAGAGGTGAACGCATTCGGCGCCGGAGAATACTCCATGCGTATATGGCTCGACCCCATGAAGATGCATGCGCGCAACCTGACGCCCGCCGACGTGGTGGCGGCAGTGTCGGCCCAGAACATGGAGGTATCGGCCGGTTCCGTTGGCGCCCAACCCGCTCCTAACCACGACCCCTTCCAGATAACACTTACCACGGAGGGACGCCTCGTTACTCCCGAAGAATTCGGCAACATCATAATAAAGACAGGAGCCGACGGCCAGGGCATACTGAGGCTCAAAGACATAGCACGGCTCGACCTCGGCAGCCAGACCTATGCCGGCCGAGGCATGGTAGACGGCAAGGGAGCCGGTCTGCTGGGTGTGTACCAGCGCCCCGGAGCCAATGCCCTCGAAGTGGCAAAACGCGTGCAGGAGCGCATGGAGCAGCTCAAGCCATACTTCCCCAAAGGAATCGAATACAGGGTGATGATGAACACCACAGAATTCGTGGACGCCTCGATCGACGAGGTGCTCGTGACATTCCTTCTCACCATACTGATCGTGATGGTGGTGATTCTTATCTTCCTGCAAAACTGGCGAGCGGTGATCATACCGATGCTCACCATCCCGGTGTCGCTCATCGCAACCTTCGCCGTGATGAAGCTGCTGGGCTTCTCGATCAACACCCTCACGCTTTTCGGCCTGGTGCTGGCCATCGCCATCGTGGTAGACGACGCCATCGTGGTGGTGGAAGACTGCGCGCGCATCGTAGACGAAGGAAAACTCGACAAACGCCTGGCGGCAGAGAAAGCCATGAAGGAGCTCACCGGCCCCATTGTGGGCGAAGTGCTCGTGCTCCTCTCCGTCTTTATCCCGACGGCCTTTATCAGCGGCATCACCGGTCAGCTCTACAAGCAGTTTGCCCTCACCATCGCCGTCTCGACCGCCTTCTCAGGCTTCAACGCACTGACCTTTACCCCCGCAATGTGTGCCCTCTTCCTGAAGAAGCGCACCAAGCCCACAACCTTCTTCTTCTACCGCTGGTTTAACAAAGGATTCGGTGCCACCCTTGAGCTCTACATGCGCATCGTGGGGACATTCCTCAAGAGACCAATCGTGGCTATCGTGGCCTACGTGGTGATCACAGCCGCAGCCTTCTATGGTTTCGTGAAGATGCCGAGCTCGTATGTGCCCGAAGAAGACATGGGCTACTTCATGGGCTCCGTGGAGCTGCCCACGGGTGCCTCGCTCGAGCGCACAACGGCCGTGCTGGAGCAGGTGAACGCAATGGTGAAGCAATTCCCGGAGGTAGACAACGTGATGGCCATCTCGGGCTTCTCGTTCATGGCCGGCGGCAACGGCAGCAATCTCGGTTCGCTCTTCATCACCCTCAAGCCCTGGAAGGAACGCAAGGGAAAGGGAGCTACGGCCGAGGCCCTGATCGAGAAATTCAACGAGATGTGCTACGGCATCCAGGAGGCCGAAGTGTTTGCCTTCAATCCCCCGGCCATACCGGGTCTGGGCGTGGCCGCAGGTCTGCAGATGCAGCTGCTCGACATCAACAATCTCGGAGCCATGCAGCTCAAGGACGCCCTCGAGCAGGTGGTTGAGGCCTCGAAGGGCAACAGCAAGATAGCATCCGTCACTTCGCTCTATGAGGGCGAGGTGCCCCAATACAAACTGAACTTCAACCGCAACAAGGTGGAGATGTACAACCTCTCTCTGGGCGACGTCTTCAGCACCCTCTCGGCCTATATGGGTGGCACCTTCATAAACGACTTCAATGAGTTCGGTAGGGTTTACCAGGTAAATCTCTCGGCCGATGCAGACGCAAGGGCTCGGATCGACGACGTGATGAAACTGAGCATCCGCAACTCGGAAGGCTCGATGGTGCCCTTCTCATCCATAATGACGGTGGAGCCCAGCTTCGGGTCGCCGACCGTAAACCGCTACAATATGTATCAGACGGCGCAGCTGACCGCCACACCGGCCCACGGCGTGAGTTCGTCGGACGGCATAAAGGCTATGGAGGAGCTGGTGCAGAGCGTGCTGGGCGACAACTACAGCTACGCATGGACAGGCGAGGCTTATCAGGAAACGCAGGGAGGGGTGACGATAGCCCTCGTGATCCTTTTCGCCGTAGTGATCACCCTCCTGGTACTCGCGGCGCAGTATGAGAGCCTCACAGACCCCGTGGCCGTAATCATTTCGATGCCCACTGCCATCCTCGGCACGGTGATAGGTTGCCTCATCATGAGCCAGAGCATCAGCATCTACACCCAGATCGGCATTATCCTGCTGCTGGGACTCTCGGCAAAAAACGCCATCCTGATTGTGGAATATGCCGTCGACTTCAGGCGTCAGGGACTCGACATCCGCCATAGCGCGATCCAGGCCGGACGGATAAGGTTCCGCCCAATCATGATGACGGCGATGGCTTTCGTTTTCGGCGTGCTTCCAATGCTCTTCGCCACGGGAGCCGGCGCGGAGAGCCGCATATCGCTGGGCACGGCCGTTGTGTTCGGCATGTTTATCAACGCCGTGGTTGGTACGCTCTTCGTACCCAACTTCTGGGAGCTGCTCGAAAGATTCCGCGAGCGCTTCCTCACGGGCTTCCTCTCAACGCCGACTACGGCGCTCCCACCCGTCACCAAGCACAACGTCGACGAAATCCAAGACGATATATAAAACTGTGCATACAACGCGACAGCTCCCCGCCTCATCGAAGCGGGGAGCTGTGATATTCTGATAGGCCGCACCTGCTATTGCAGCAGTCGTCGGCAGGCATTTTCAAATGAGTCTTCTCCGGAAGAGGTGATGCAAACTGTATGGATCCCGTGGGTGCCGGCCGAGGCGCAGTTGGCCTCCGAGTCGTCGAGGAAGACGGTCTCTTCCGCCTTGAGTCCGTAGCGGCTCAGCAGATGGCCGAAGATCTCCGGGTTAGGCTTGCACATCAGCTCCTGAAACGACACCACGATTCCGTCAAAGTAGTCATTGATGCTCTTGCCGTCTTGCCTGAAGGCTTTCGAAATCCAGTCGTTGTAGAAAATGGGATTGGTGTTTGAGAGTACGTAGGTCTTGTAGCCCTTGGCACGCACCTTCTCTATTGTGCGCAACCGCTCTACAGGCAACCCCGTGAGAAACTTCTCGAAGGCAACCTTAATGTCGGTGCATGTGGTGCCCTCCTTGCAGAGGGGTTTCAGTGAATCGTATAGTTCCGCGTCGCTCACCCTCCCCTCTTCGAGCAGCAGGAAAATACCCTTCTGCTCATATTCGCCGAGGATGCGGTCGGCCTCAACTATTCCGAGGTCCTCAAGCGCCTTGGCGGCGTGCTCACGCTTTATGTCGATTATCACCCCGCCGAGGTCGAATATAACGTTCTTTATCATTTCTTTCTCTTGTTTTTGTTTTTTGCCAACGAGGCGTTCTTCATCCTCTTTGGGTCCTTGTAGGCCTTGCAGTAGGCCGTCAGGCCGCAGTTGAGGCAGTCGGGGCGCAGGGCCTTGCATACATATCTGCCATGGAGAATGAGCCAATGATGGGCTTTCGGCAGTTTCTCCGCAGGGAAATGCCTCACAAGTTTTTTCTCCGTCTCGAGCGGATTTTTGGAATTGTCGGTCAGGCCGAGACGGTTGCTGACCCGAAATACGTGGGTATCGACGGCCATGGCAGCCTCTCCCCAAACAACGGCCAGCATCACGTTGGCCGTCTTGCGTCCAACTCCCGGGAGCTTCATCAGGGAGTCAATGTCTCCGGGCACCTCACCCTCGAATTCATCCACGAGCATCCGGGCAGCCTTCAGCAGCGAGCGGGTCTTGTTGTTGGGGAAGGTGACGCTCTTTATATACTGATACACCTCCTCTTCCGTAGCGGCGGCCAACACGGCCGGCGTTGGGTATGCCTCGAAGAGAGGAGGCGTGACGATGTTGACGCGCTTGTCGGTGCACTGTGCAGAGAGGATTACGGCCAGCAGCAGATGGAACGGCGAGTCATAGTCGAGCTCCGTCTTGGGGTCGGGCATCGTGGCCTCAAACCACGCCGTGATACCCTCCACGCGCTCCTTGATGGTCATCGCGCGCAGTCGAATTCGTGGAGGAACCTCACATCGTTTTCGGAGAACATACGGAGGTCTTTGACACGGTATTTCAGGTTGGTGATACGCTCTATACCCATACCGAATGCATATCCGCTATACACCTCGGGGTCGATACCGCAGGCCTTGAGCACGTTGGGGTCGACCATACCGCAGCCCAGGATCTCCACCCAGCCGGTGCCTTTGCAGAAGGCGCAGCCTTCACCGCCGCATATGTTGCACGAGATGTCCATCTCTGCCGAAGGTTCCGTGAAGGGGAAATAGGAGGGACGAAGCCTTATCTTCGTCTCCGGACCGAACATCTCGCGGGCAAACTGCAGGAGCACCTGCCTGAGGTCGGCAAAGGATACGTTTTTGTCGATATACAGACCCTCCACCTGGTGGAAGAAGCAGTGTGCGCGGGCCGAGATTGCCTCGTTGCGGTATACACGCCCCGGGCAGACAATGCGGATGGGAGGCTGGGTCTTTTCCATTACGCGTGTCTGAACGCTTGAGGTATGGGTGCGCAGAAGCACGTCGACAGGGTTGCGCGAGATGAAGAATGTATCCTGCATATCACGTGCCGGATGGTCGGCCGGGAAGTTGAGCGAGGAGAAGACATGCCAGTCGTCTTCAATCTCCGGACCCTCGGCTATTGTGAAGCCCATGGATGCGAAAATGTTGAGCATTTCGCGCTTCACGAGCGAGAGTGGATGGCGTGTGCCGAAATGGCTCGGCGTAGCCGTACGCGTAAGGTCGAGCGTCTCGTCTTCGGTATCGGCGCTTGCCAGCTGGTCGCGCAAGGAGTTGATCTTCTCAGTAGCCAGGGTCTTCAGCTCGTTGATCTTCTGGCCGAGTTCACGTTTCTGCTCCGCAGCCACGTTGCGGAAGTCGGCCATAAGGGCGTTAAGCTCACCCTTCTTGCCGAGATATTTTATCCTCATCTGCTCCACATCCTGCAGAGTGGCGGCCGCCAGGGCGCTTACCTCCTGCCTCAGGGCTTCTATCTTCTCTAACATAGGCTTATACCGTGTTCTAAATCTGTGTTCTTATATTTTACTGCAAAGTTAACAAAAAAAATCCTCTTGTCAAAAAGAGGATTTTTCAGGTATTGTTATGTATCCGAAAAGTCTCGGAAGGGTTTCACGTCAGCCGGCTGCACGCGGGGGTGCACTGCCTCAGATGGTTTCTTCTATAGTCCAGACGAAAGCCCTCAGGCCGAGGAGGGGTTTCCCCTCGTCGAGTTCGCGAAGGCGCTTGAGCAGCGGCTTGAGCTGGTGGTCTTCCACCATGGTGAGGATTGCCTGAGCCAGCGCGGGCCAGGCGTGGGTGCCATAGTGAGGTTCGCCGTCTTTGCTGCCGCGGCCCTGCACATTGCCGAAGGCCGTGAAACCGCGGCAGTTGAGTCTTGTCAGGGCGTCGATGATGGCCTCATGGTGGGCTTGGTCGTAAGCTATGAATACGGATTTCATGTCTTTGTCTGTTTAGGGGATGGTTTAGTTATCGCCGGCGGCATCCTTACGCTCTGCGGCCGCGAGTTTCCTGCGGAGCTTGCGACGCTGGGCTTTCACGCCGTTGCCTGCGAAGACGCAATAGAGCACGGGCACGAAGAGAAGCGTCAGGATTGTGGAGAAGGTGAGACCGCCGATAACGGCCGTACCCATAGGCCTCCACATCTCTGCACCCTGTCCGGAGCCTACTGCCATAGGCACCATACCGAGGATTGTGGTGAGAGTGGTCATCACTACGGGACGCAGACGTGAGCGACCGCCGTCGATCACGGCATTGCGGATCGAGAGACCTCTCTCACGGTTGAGCGAGATGTAGTCGATGAGCACGATACCGTTTTTCACCACGATACCGATAAGCATGATGGCACCGATCATCGACATCACATTCAGGGTGTGTCCCGTGAGGAAGAGGATGATGAATACGCCCGAGAATGCGAAGAGCAGCGACGTCATGATGATGCCGGGGTAAGTGAGACTCTCGAACTGGGCAGCCATCACGATGTAGACGAGCACGATTATGAGCAGGCCGAGCATCATGAGGTCGGAGAAGGAGTCTTGCTGGTCTTCATAACTGCCGGAGATGCCCACGCTGATGCCGGCCGGGATCTCCATACGGTCAATCTCATATTCCGCAGCCTCCACGACGCTGCTCATCGGAGCACCGTCGACTACGGCCGATACCGTGATGAGACGCTCGCGGTCTTTACGCTCGATTGTAGGAGGTGTGAAGCGTTCCACAACCTTTCCCAGGTCTTTGATCTTCACGCCCTGACCCGTGGGGGTCATCACGGTGATGTTCTCGATGTCTTCGATTGTGGTGCGCTGGTCGGGGGCATACATCACCTTGATGTCGTATTCCTCACCGTCTTCACGGAACTGGGAAGCCGTGGCGCCGTTGATACGGTTGCGCAGATATGTGGCAGCCGTGGCCAGGTTGAGCCCGTAGAGCGAGAGCTTCTCGCGGTCAAAGTCAACCTGATATTCGGGCTGATAGTCGGAACGTGAGATAGTGATGTCGGCCGTACCGGGAATGCCGCTCAGGGCCTGCTTGAGGCGTTGGGCCACGGAGTCGGTCTCCTCGAAGTCGTAGCCGTAAATCTCGAAGTCCAACACACTCTGGCCACCCATACCGGAGCTTCGGCCACCGCCGACGTTGACCTGCACCTTCTTGAATTCCGGGAAGTTTTCCTCGATGTCTTTACGCATGGAGGCGGCAATCTCCTTGATGCCACGCTCACGCTCGCCGGGGTCGGAGAGGCGGATGTTCATCGACGAGATGTGCGGACCGTTGTCTTGCAGCGAGGCGAAAGTGTTGTCGGAAGAGGCCGGACCCACAGTGTAGCTTATCACCTGGATTTCCGGATAGTCGGCCCTCCACATGGAGTCGAGCCTTCCGATGGCGTCTTCGGCCTGCTCAACCCTCGAGCCAATCGGGAGCTCGAGGTTCACGCCGATGCGCGCATTATCGTTGGTTGGGAAGAATTCCGTACCAACGTGTTTCATCAGGAAGAGCGAGCCCACGAAGATTCCGAGACAGACGATGATGGTGACGACCCTATGGCCCACCACGATTCGGAGCAGGGAGGCATATGCATTGTCAAACTTGTCGAGAGCCTTCTCGATGGGACCGAAGAAGATCCTGTAGGCCTTGCTGTGGGAGTCGGTGTGCCTGAGCCACTGCGAGCAAAGCATCGGGGTGAGCGAGAGGGCACAGCCCGTGGAGATGATCATCATGATGGTGACCATCCAGCCCAGCTGGCGGAAAAGCACACCCGTCATACCCGTTACCAGAGTGAGCGGGAAGAACACCGCAATCAGCGTAAGCGTGGAGGCGATTACGGAGATGGCCACCTCGTTGGTGCCGTGGACGGCTGCCTGTTTCGGGTCCGCACCACGTTCTATGTGGGTCGTTACATTTTCAAGCACCACGATGGCATCGTCGACCACCATACCGATCGATATCGACAACGCCGAGAGCGAGACGATGTTGAGCGAGTTGCCCGTGGCGTAAAGGTAGATAAACGAGGCAATCAGCGACACCGGGATGGTTATGATGATGATCAGGGTAGCCCTCCACTTGCCGAGGAAGACGAACACCACGATCATCACGAAGAGCAGCGCATAGAGCACGGTCTCCTCCAGCGAGGCGATCGTGTTTCGGATATTGTCGGAGGTGTCGACAATCACACCCAACTTCACGTCGGATGGGAGGTTTTTCTGGAGTTTGGGAAGCATCTTCATCACCTGCTCCGATATGGCCACCGAGTTGGCGCCACTCTGCTTCTGGATGATGACGATGGCCCCCTCCTCGCCCATGATATAGGAGTGCTGGGTGCGCTCCTCGAGCGAGTCCACCACCTTTGCCACATCCTTGAGATAGACGATATGGCCGTTGTAGCTCCCCACGGGGAGGTTTTCCATCTGCGAGGAGGAGGTGAACTCACCCTGCACACGCAGGGCATATGTGTTGGAGCCGATATCGAAGGAGCCGCCCGGCACATTGCGGTTTTCGTTGGCAATCACATTCGAGATCTGCTCCACGCTGAGGTTGTAGGCCTCAAGGCGCTTGGGATCGACATAGACGTGGATCTCCCTCTTCGGGGCACCTGAGATCGAAACCGAACCAACTCCGTCGATACGCGCCAGAGGATTGACTACGGCATCGTCGAGAATCTTGTAGAGGCCCGACATACTCTCCGTGGCCTGCACCGACAGCAGGCAGATGGGGATCATGTCGGTAGAGAACTTGAAGATAATGGGATTCTCCGCATCGTCGGGAAGCGAGGATTCCACCATGTCGAGCTTGTCTCTGACATCGTTGGTCAGCACGTCGATGTCGTAACCGTATTCAAACTCGAGCGTGATCACGGAGGTGTTCTCACGGCTCTGCGAAGAGATATGCTTGAGATGCTCAACGGAGTTGAGTGTGTTCTCAAGCGGCTTGGTTACGTTCTGTTCTATATCCTCGGCACTCGCACCCGGATAGATAGTGATCACCATGATGGTGTTGGTGTCGATATCCGGATAGAGGTCGATTGGCAACTTTACCAGCGAAAACAGACCCAGGATAATGATGGCCACGAAGACGAGCGTGGTCATGACCGGGCGTTTTACCGCTGCACCGTATAATGACATATTCTGTGAATCTTATTATGCTTGTTTTTCCTAATTTTCGCTTTCTCTCCCTTTATTGCATCACACGCACTTCCATGCCGTTGGCAAGCTTGGCCTGGCCGCTCACCACCACCTCGTCGCCGTCCTGGACACCTGAGATGATCTCATAGGTGGTGCCGATACGCTGGCCGAGCTCCACCTTATTGTAGCTCACCTTGCCGTCCTTATATACGTAGACGTACTGGTTGCCTGAACCGGGCTGCTTCACCACGGCCTTGTCGGGCACCACCACATGGCGCTCCTCGCCGAAATTGAAAGTAACGCGTCCGAACATGCCCGGGAGCACCCGGCTGTTGGCATTGGGAAGCGTAATCTCGATGCCGAAGGTTCGGCTGTTGGTGTCGATGGTGGGCGAGATCATGGTTACCGTCCCCTCGAACTCCTCGTCGCCATACGTGTCGAAAGTGCAGGCCACCTTCATACCCTTCTTTACCTTGGAGTATTCGCTCTCGGAGATGTTGCACACCACCTTTACGGGGTTTACCTTTGCTATGGTGAGAATGGGAAGGGCGCCGGTCATGTCACCCGGGTCGTAGTTTCGTGCCGTCACCACACCGCTGATAGGGGCTGTAAGCACGGTGTTCTCCCTGGCGTTTTTCAGCGTCCTCTCTGCAGATGCGAGCGAGTTTTTGGCCGTGATAAGCTGTGTCTCCATGGCGTCGACATTCTGCTTGGTGCCTCCGCCGATCTTATACAGCTGGAGGGCGCGGTCGTAGTTGGTCTGCACGTTGTCGAGATTGGCGCGGGCGTTGGCCACCTGAGTCTCATAGGTTACGATGTTGACGTCGTCGAGCACCACGAGTTTCTGTCCTGCGGCCACGTTCATACCCTCGTCCACATAGATTTCCTTGATGCGGTTGGGCATCGAGGAGGAGATATTGTTTATGAGGTCGGCATCTACCGAAGAGGTGTATACCCCCTTCTGCATCACATCGCTCTCATACACCTTTTCAATCTTAACGAGAGGGGCCTCGTCTTCCTTCTCGGTCTGCGGGCCCTGGGCCTTGTCTCCTTTGGAGCATGAGACCATCAGCACTCCGGCCATGGCAGCAACGGCAAAGAGGCTGCCTGCGAATTTCATTTTCTTTATCATTGTGTTTTAATCTTTTTTTCGAATCGGGATTATTTTGCGGGGTTGATGAAGTCCTCCTTACCGAGCAGGAGGTCGAGTTCTGAGGAGGAAACGAGGAAATTATAGATCGACTGGTAGTAGGCCAGCTGGGCCGTGGTGTTGGCCAGTTCGCTGTCGCGCAGGTCGAGATAGGAGGCTGCCCCGATCTCGAAGCTCTTCTGCATTATCTCGTGGGCCTTGGCGGCCTGCTTCATGCTCTCCTGGCTTGAGGCAATCTGCTCTGCCTCGCGGTTGATGTTGTCGAGGGCGAGCTCCACCTGCATATTGAGCGAGTTGACGAGATACTCACGTTGGAATTCGATCTCCTTAAGCTGCACCTCAGCCTGCTTCACGGCATGGTAGCGTGCTCCGCCGCTGAAGATGGGTATGCTCAGGCCAAGCCCCACGTTGGAGTAGGGATTGAACTCCAGACCCTTGAAGGGACTGCCGTTGCTCAGCGAGAGCCAGCTTACGTTGTAGGAAAGTCCCAGAGTGGGAATGTAGGCGAACTTACGCAGCGTCACCGTCTTCTCGAGCATCTTGCGCTGGAGGTCGAGGGAGCGTAGCGAGCTGTTGTTGCTTATATTGTCGCCGGCTCCGAGGGGATAGGCATACATGTCGCGCTGCATCTCGGCCAGGGTGACGTTGGGCATAATGTCTACGGCATAGTCCATACCCATGAGCACCTTCAGGGAGAGCTGACACTGCTTGATGGCGATGTCGGCCTGCAGGAGTTCTGGCTCTATATTCTTAAGGGCTACCGACGAGCGGAGCACATCGTATTCGGAGGCCGTACCGTAGTCGAACTGCTGCTTGTAGAGGTCGGCGTTGAATTTGGCGATGTCATAGTTGTCTTGAAGCACATCACGGGAGGCGATTGCCAGCATCAGGGCATAATAGGCCTTGTTGACCTGGTCAATCAGATCGAGCTTCGAGGAGCGGGCCGTCTCGAGCGCCGAGAGGATCTGCACGTCGCTTATCTGGATGCTCTTCCAAAGCGACGGGGAGATGATGGGCATCTGGGCGGCAAAACCGAAATTCCACGTGTTCTGGCTGCCCACTCTCAGACTCTGGCTCTCGCCTCCGAGGTTCATCCTCATGGTCTGCAGGTCGATGGTGCGCTGGTAGGCTCCTGAGAAGTCGATGCTGGGAAAGAGAGCTCCCTGAATCTCCTTCTTCGAGTAGTCGAGGCGTTTCACTTCAAGGTCGGCCACCCTTATGGTCGGATTGTCTTGCAGGGCGATTGCGATGCATTCCTCACGCGAAATGCGCAGAGGAGAGCCTGCACTGACGCTGTCGGGCTCCTGAGCGAAGGCTCCGCCGCAGGAGAGTGCTCCGCAGGCAACGGCGATAGCCAGGCTTTTAGCTGAAATTTTCATTAATATCTGTAGTGTTTTTATAATTTTAGAAGGAATCAGTCAGTCACTTTCAGTTCGCCCTGGAGGGCACCCGTGAGTTTGTCGAGCATACCCATGCCTTTCGGGCTGGCTATACTTCTGAGGAAAGCGAGGGTTATGGTGTCGTAGACACGTTGCAGGGTGATGTCGGACGGGAAGAATTCCTCCATTCGCTTGAAGCCCTCCATCTGGATACTCATCATGCGAATCTGCACACTATAGTCTACGTCAGGGCGGAAGACACCTTGCCTCACACCACGGCGAAAGATTTCCATCATCTTCTCATAGCGCCCTTCCCTGCTATGCTCATAGTCGGCACGGCGGTCTTTATAGAGACGGTCCATGTCGTGAAAAAAACTGACACTCATGCGGCCCATAAGGTCGCGGTTGTATTTGAACACCTCTACCAGGGCCTCGAGCACGTTGTCGTAGCGGGAAAAGACCTCAGAGATAAACTCCTGGGCCTGGCGCTCGTTGGCATCGAGAACAGCCTTGATCATCTCCGACTTGGAGTGGAAGATCTCATAGAGGGTACGCTTCGACATGCCGAGGCGTGTGGCCACCGAGTCCATGGTGGTGGCCTTCAGACCATTCTCCATTATTATGGGCACAATCCGGCGCAGAAGCTCCTGGGAGTCCTTATCCTTAGAATCGGTGTGTTGCATTGCTAAAACGGTCGTATAGCTGTCGTAAAGCTGTCTTCCTGTAGAAAACCGGTGCAAAGTTAGCAATAAAAATGCTTATATAAAACTTTTTTGGCCAAAAAAGTTTTATATACCTCCGTAAAGTCTTCCAGGGAATGCAAAAAGAGCATACCCTCCCTGGTCTCGTTACGAATTACAGGGGGGCCGACCGGAGAAGGAATGAGCGGAGTGAGATATGTTTTATTCCTTCATCCGTCGCACTATCCAGCAGAGGGGTGAGAGAAATGACATATTTGGGATAATTGTTCTTTATTTCCTTCAAATTACCAAACTCACGCCTGTAGGTTTCATCTCCGGCAATAAGATAAGCCACTTGAATATAGACGGGATCATGGCCGCTTCGTTGGGCCACAAAGTCAATTTCCTTTCCATTTAACTGACCGACCGTCACTTCATATCCTAAATATATAAGATGATTATATACAGAGTTCTCTATTGCTTTTTCAATGTCTAACGCTCTTTTGGCTCGCAACAGAGAGTTTCTGATTCCTAAATCCTGAAAATAATATTTATCATTACTTTCAAACAGTCTTTTACCATGAATGTCGTATCTCACAACCTTCTTTATCGTATATGATTCCTGTAGATATTCAAGATAATTCAGAATCAACCCTGCGGAAATGGTATTGTCTTGTGCCTTCATGTATTTCGATATATTTGAGGCGGAGATAAGCTTTCCCGTATTGTCGGCAAGATAACTGACAAGATTATTCAAAAACTGCACATTACGAATCTTATTTCGCATGACTACATCTTTAAGCAACACCGTGCTCAACACATCGCTTTGATATTCCAAGGCATCATCTTCATTCAAACCTGTTCTTAATAACCCTGGTAATCCTCCAAATATCAGATACTTACTAATTGTATCTTCGGAATCCTCCAGATTGTGGAACTCCAGGAACTCAGCATAAGTTAAGGATTGAATGTAGATCTCCTTATAACGACCTCCTATCAGGGTGCTCAGCTCGGTGCTCAGCATTTTCGAGTTGGAGCCCGTAACGATGATTTCTATATTTTCCTCCTCATAGTAGGCTCGCAAGGATTTCTCAAATTCATCAATATTTTGAACCTCATCGATCAAAATGTAATTCTTATTTCCGGGTCTTAAATTGGCATCAATATAGGAGTTTAACTCAGTATAGTCGGTGATACCATCGAAAGTTCTCTTTTCCTTGTCAATAAAAATTATATGATTCGAACTGTCGGCTTCCAACATCGCCTTAAGGCTGCGTAACATATAACTCTTGCCAACTCGTCGTTGTCCGGTAAGAATTATCAATGTGTCACGGTTGAAGTAATGTTCGATTTTGGCTAAATAATGACGGCGTGGTATGATTTTCATAACTTATAAATGATAAACAAACGCAAAATTAATATTTTATCACGTATAAACAATAAAAATTTTTCAATTTATAGATTCCCTGCCATTAATTCCTCATTCACGTCAAAAGCTGTCATGATTTAAGTAATCTAAAAAAGCCTTGCAATGAAAAAGGGAACGCCCTGAGGCATTCCCTTCCCGTATTATACCAATTATGGAGTATGGATCAGTCGATGTGGCCTGTAGCCTCGATTTCGGCTGCTTCCTCAAGCACAACCTCACCGGGATCTTCGTCGAAGGCAAGAGCCTCGAGTTCCTCCTTGTTGGCAACGATGAGCTTGTTGTATTCACGCATACCGGTACCTGCGGGGATAAGGTGGCCGCATATCACGTTTTCCTTCATACCTTCGAGCGTGTCGGTCTTGCCGTTGATGGCAGCCTCGTTGAGCACCTTTGTGGTCTCCTGGAAAGAGGCGGCCGACATGAAGCTGGAGGTCTGGAGGGCAGCACGCGTGATACCCTGCAGGATCTGTTCGGACGTGGCGGGGACGGCGTCGCGGACGGTCATCACCTTAAGGTCCTTACGCTTGAGCGCGGAGTTTTCGTCGCGAAGCTTGCGGACCGTGATGATCTGGCCGGCATAGTAGTTCTGGCTGTCGCCGGCGTCTACAATTACCTTCTTGCCCCAGATGCTGTCGTTCTCTTCCATAAACTCGCGCTTGTCCACTACCTGCTGTTCGAGGAAACGGGTGTCGCCCGGATCGATGATGTTGACCTTGCGCATCATCTGGCGCACAATCACCTCGAAGTGTTTGTCGTTGATCTTCACACCTTGCATGCGGTAGACGTCCTGCACCTCGTTGACGATATATTCCTGTACGGCCGTCGGGCCCTTGATGTTGAGGATATCGGCCGGAGTGATGGCACCGTCGGAGAGCGGGGTGCCGGCACGCACGTAGTCGTTTTCCTGCACAAGGATCTGCTTGGAGAGAGGCACGGAATACTTCTTCTCCTCGCCGAGCTTGGAGGTGATGATGATCTCGCGGTTGCCGCGTTTCACCTTTCCGAAGGTGACCTCACCGTCGATTTCGCTTACCACGGCGGGGTTTGACGGGTTGCGGGCCTCGAAGAGCTCCGTAACGCGGGGCAGACCGCCCGTGATGTCGCCTGCAGAGTTGGAAGCGCGCGGAATCTTTACGAACACCTGACCCGGGAGCAGCTCATCGCCGTCGTTGATGAGGAGGTGGGCACCCACGGGGAGAGTGTATGTGCGGATTATCTCACCGTTGGCATCAACGAGCTGCACGGTGGGGATCTTGGTCTTGTCTTTGCTCTCAATCATGATCTTCTCATGGAGGCTGGAGGAAGCGTCGCCCTCCACACGGTAGGTTACACCCTCCTCGATATTCTCGAAGCGTGCCCTACCCTTCTCCTCGCAGACGATAACGGCGTTGAAGGGGTCCCATTCGCACACCATGTCGCCCGGAGCCACCTTGGCGCCATTCTTGAAATAGAGCTTGGAGCCATAGGGGATGTTGGCCGTGGAGAGCATGATGCCGCTCTTGGGTTCCATAACCCTCATCTCGGCCATACGGCTCACCACGATATCCACTCCGTCTTTATCCTTGACTGTACGCACCTCCTCGAGTTCGAGCTGGCCTTCATGGCGCACGGTGATATCCTTCACTGCAGCCACGTTACCTGCCACACCACCGACGTGGAACGTACGGAGGGTAAGCTGCGTACCGGGTTCACCGATACTCTGGGCAGCGATGACGCCCACGGCCTCGCCCTTCTGCACCATACGGTGGTTTGCAAGGTTGCGGCCGTAGCACTTGGCGCAGACGCCCTTCTTCGATTCGCAGGTGAGGACTGAACGGATCTCGACACTCTCGATGGGAGACTTCTCGATCTTTTCGGCAGCGGCCTCGGTGATTTCCTCACCGGCAGCCACGATAAGCTCTCCCGTGTAGGGATCTACAACATCGTGGACAGAGACACGGCCGAGGATACGCTCGCTGAGGGTAGCCACAACTTCCTCGTTATTCTTGATTTCGGTGCAGACGAGGCCACGGAGTGTTCCGCAGTCATCTTCGTTGATGATCACATCGTGGGCCACGTCGACAAGACGGCGGGTAAGATAACCGGCGTCGGCAGTCTTGAGGGCGGTATCGGCAAGACCCTTACGGGCACCGTGGGTAGAGATGAAGTATTCCAGCACGGAGAGTCCCTCCTTGAAGTTGGCGAGAATCGGGTTTTCGATAATCTGGCCACCTTCGGCGCCGGCCTTCTGGGGCTTGGCCATAAGGCCACGCATACCGGAGAGCTGGCGGATCTGGTCCTTGGAACCACGGGCACCGGAGTCGAGCATCATATAGACGGAGTTGAAGCCCTGCTGGTCTTCCTCCATCTGCTTCATGAGGGTCTTGGAGAGACGGTCGTTGACGTGTGTCCAGATATCGATCACCTGGTTGTAGCGTTCAGTGGCACCGATCATACCCATCATATAGTTGTTGAGCACCTCTTCAACCTGAGCGTTGCCTTCGGCCACATATTCCTGCTTCTCCTCGGGGATGATGACGTCGCCGAGGTTGAAGCTCAGACCGCCGCGGAAGGCCATCTGATAACCGAGGTTCTTGATGTCGTCGAGGAACTGTGCGGAGCGTGTCACACCACACGACTTGATGACACGGCCGATGATGTCGCGCAGCGACTTCTTGGATATAATCTCGTTGACGAAACCGATTTCGGAGGGCACATAATGGTTGAAGAGAATGCGTCCCACGGATGTCTCGACGATATGCTCAATATGGTTGCCTTCGGCGTCCACGTCGTTTACGAGAGCCTTGATGGGTGCATGGAGCGTTACGCGGCCTTCATTGTAGGCGATTTCGGCCTCTTCGGGGCCATAGAACACGCTGCCCTCACCCTTGTCGCCCTTGCGGAGCTTGGTGATGTAGTAGAGACCGAGCACCATGTCTTGGGAGGGCACGGTGATAGGCGCACCGTTGGCGGGGTTGAGGATGTTGTGGGCTCCGAGCATAAGCATCTGGGCCTCGAGGATAGCCTCGTTGCCGAGAGGAAGGTGTACGGCCATCTGGTCGCCGTCAAAGTCGGCGTTGAAGGCGGTACAGCTCAGCGGGTGGAGCTGGATGGCCTTACCCTCGATCATCTTGGGCTGGAATGCCTGGATACCGAGACGGTGGAGCGTCGGGGCACGGTTGAGGAGAACGGGATGACCCTTCATTACGTATTCCAGGATGTCCCAGACCACGGGCTCCTTACGGTCTACTATCTTCTTGGCGCTCTTCACGGTCTTCACGATGCCGCGCTCGATGAGCTTACGGATGATGAAGGGCTTGTAGAGCTCTGCAGCCATAAGTTTGGGGATACCGCACTCGTGCATCTTGAGCTCCGGACCAACGACGATAACCGAACGGGCCGAATAGTCGACACGCTTACCCAGGAGGTTCTGACGGAAGCGGCCCTGCTTGCCCTTGAGGGAGTCGGAGAGCGACTTGAGGGGACGGTTGACATCGCTCTTTACGGCCGTAGACTTACGGCTGTTGTCGAGAAGGGAGTCAACTGCTTCCTGGAGGAGGCGTTTCTCGTTGCGGAGGATCACCTCGGGAGCCTGGATTTCGATAAGCCTTTTGAGGCGGTTGTTGCGGATGATGACACGCCTGTAGAGGTCGTTGAGGTCGGAGGTGGCAAAACGGCCGCCATCCAGAGGAACCAGGGGGCGGAGTTCCGGCGGGATCACCGGCACTGCCTTAAGAATCATCCACTCGGGGCGGTTGCGGTCGGCGCTTGCGAGGAAGCTGTTGACCACCTGGAGGCGCTTCAGGGCCTCCGTCTTGCGCTGCTGCGAGCCTTCAGTATCGGCCTTATGGCGAAGTTCGGCGGCAAGGCGCGGGAGGTCGATCTGCTGGAGCAGCTCGTAGATAGCCTCCGCACCCATCTTGGCCACAAACTTGTTGGGGTCGTCGTCGGGAAGGTTCCTGTTCTCTTCCGGGAGTTTCTCCATGATGTCGAGGTATTCCTCTTCGGTAAGGAGGTCCATTTTCTCGAGACCATCCACGCCGCCGGGATTGAGAACGATATATTTTTCATAATAGATCACCGAGTCGAGTTTCTTCGAGGGCAATCCGAGCAGATAGCCAATCTTGTTGGGGAGGGAGCGGAAATACCAGATATGAGCCACGGGTACCACGAGCTCGATATGGCCCATGCGTTCGCGGCGCACCTTCTTCTCCGTCACCTCGACCCCACACCTGTCGCAGACGATGCCTTTGTAGCGGATACGTTTATACTTCCCGCAATGGCACTCATAGTCTTTCACCGGACCGAAAATCTTCTCACAGAACAGGCCGTCACGTTCGGGCTTGTAGGTGCGGTAGTTGATGGTTTCGGGCTTCAGCACCTCGCCACTCGACTTCTCCTTGATTTCTTCGGGAGAGGCCATGCCGATGGTGATCTTGGTGAAGTTGTTTTTAATCTTATTGTCTTTCTTAAAAGCCATCTGTAATATTCCTTATTCCTTGTTAGCTGATTGAATTATTCGAGGGTGATGCTGAGACCGAGGCCCTGGAGCTCGTGGAGGAGCACGTTGAGACTCTCGGGAATGCCGGGGGTAGGCATGGGTTCACCCTTTACGATAGCCTCATAGGCCTTGCTGCGGCCCACGACGTCGTCGCTCTTGATGGTGAGGATTTCCTGGAGGATATGGCTTGCGCCGAAGGCCTCGAGAGCCCAGACCTCCATCTCACCGAAGCGCTGGCCACCGAACTGGGCCTTACCGCCGAGGGGCTGCTGAGTGATGAGGGAGTACGGACCGATGGAACGTGCGTGCATCTTGTCCTCAACCATATGGCCGAGCTTAAGCATATAGATGACGCCGACGGTGGCGGGCTGGTCGAAGCGGTCGCCTGTGCCGCCATCGTAGAGGTATGTCTTGCCGTAGCGCGGCACACCTGCCTTGTCGGTCCACTCGTTCAGGTCGTCGAGCGAGGCTCCGTCGAAGATGGGAGTGGCAAATTTCACGTCAAGTTCCCTGCCGGCCCAGCCGAGCACCGTCTCGAAGATCTGGCCCAGGTTCATACGCGAGGGCACGCCAAGCGGGTTGAGGACGATGTCGACGGGAGTTCCGTCTTCGAGGAATGGCATATCTTCCTGGCGCACCACGCGCGAGACGATACCCTTGTTGCCGTGGCGGCCTGCCATCTTGTCGCCCACACCGATCTTGCGCTTCTTGGCGATGTATACCTTGGCCATCTGCATGATTCCGGAGGGGAGCTCATCGCCGATGGTGATGTCGAATTTCTTGCGTTTCAGCTCACTGTCGATCTCCTTGCTCTTGCGGAGATAGTTGGTGATGAGCTGGCTCACCATATTGTTGATACGCTCGTCGTCGGTCCAGCCCGAGAGGTTTACCGTCTCATAGTCGAGACCGTTGAAGAGGGGCTTGTTGAATTTCTTGCCCTTCTCGATCACGTCGACGCCGAGGAAGTCTTTCACGCCCTTCGAGGTCTTGCCCTCGAGGAGGGAGACGAGTTTGGAGACCATGAGGTCTTTAAGCTCGGCCTGCTTGTCTTCATACTGCTCGTCGAGGAGCGGGAGCTGGGCGTTGGCGCTCTTCTTGCTCGTCTTCTTCTTGACAGCGCGCGAGAAGAGGCTCGTGCCGATAACCACACCCTTCAGCGAGGGAGAAGCCTTGAGGGAGGCATCCTTCACGTCGCCGGCCTTGTCGCCGAAGATAGCGCGGAGGAGTTTCTCCTCGGGGGTGGGATCGCTCTCACCCTTGGGTGTGATCTTACCGATCATGATGTCGCCGGGGACCACGTGGGCGCCGATGCGAATGATACCGCGTTCGTCGAGGTCTTTCGTAGCGTCTTCGCTCACATTGGGTATGTCGGAGGTAAGCTCTTCCATACCGCGCTTCGTCTCGCGCACCTCGAGTGTGTATTCATCCACATGGACAGAGGTGAGGATATCCTCGCGCACCATGCGTTCGTTGAGCACGATAGCATCCTCATAGTTGTAACCCTTCCAGGGCATGAACGCCACCTTAAGGTTGCGGCCGAGGGCGAGCTCGCCGTTCTGGGTGGAGTAACCTTCGGTAAGGATCTCCCCTTTCTTGACACGGTCTCCCTTACGGCAGATGGGACGGAGGTCGATTGTGGTGCCCTGGTTGGTGCGGCGGAACTTAGGCAGCTCGTACACCTTGAGGGCCGGCTCGAAGCTCACGAATTCCTCGTCTTCAGTGCGGTCGTAGAGGATGCGGATCTGGGTAGCGTCCACGTAATCTATCGTACCGTCGCCTTCGGCCATGATCTGGGTGCGGCTGTCCTTGATAAGCTGGCCTTCGATGCCGGTACCTACAATGGGAGCTTCGGGGCAGAGAAGGGGTACAGCCTGACGCATCATGTTGGAGCCCATGAGGGCACGGTTGGCGTCGTCGTGTTCAAGGAACGGGATGAGCGAGGCAGCGATAGAGGCAATCTGCACGGGCGATACGTCCATGAGTTCCACCTGTTCGGGAGCCACGATAGGGAAGTCGGCATCCTCGCGGGCCTTCACGCGGTTGCGGATGAATGTGCCGTCGTCGTTGAGGGGTGCGTTGCCCTGGGCTATCACCTTACCTTCCTCAAGCTCGGCGGTGAGATAGGTCACGTCGCCGTTGTCGAGGTCTACCTTTCCGTCGTCAACACGGCGGTAGGGAGTCTCGATAAAGCCGAGGTTATTGATTTTGGCGTATACGCAGAGGGATGAGATCAGACCGATGTTGGGACCCTCGGGGGTTTCGATGGGGCAGAGACGGCCATAGTGGGTATAGTGAACGTCGCGCACCTCAAAACCGGCCCTTTCGCGCGAGAGACCGCCGGGGCCAAGGGCCGACATACGGCGTTTGTGAGTGATCTCGGCCAGAGGGTTGGTCTGGTCCATGAACTGGGAGAGGGCGTTGGTGCCGAAGAAGGTGTTGATGACCGACGAGATAGTCTTCGCATTGATAAGGTCGATGGGAGTGAACACCTCGTTGTCGCGCACGTTCATACGCTCACGGATAGTGCGGGCCATACGTGAGAGACCGACGCCAAACTGGTTGTAGAGCTGTTCGCCAACCGTGCGCACGCGGCGGTTGCTGAGGTGGTCGATATCGTCTACCACACTCTTGGCGTTTATGAGCTCTATGAGATATTTAATGATCTCGACAATGTCTTCCTTGGTGAGCACCTTCACGCTCATGGGAGTGTCGAGGTTGAGTTTCTTATTGATCCTGAATCGACCTACCTCACCGAGGTCGTACCTCTTTTCGGAGAAGAAGAGGTTGTGGATAGCCTCGCGGGCCGAAGCCTCGTCGGGGGCATCGGCGTTGCGGAGCTGGCGGTAGATATACTGGATGGCCTCGATCTGGGAGTTGGAGGGGTCTTTCTGGAGGGTGTTGAAGATGATGGAATAGTCGGTGGTATTGACGTTTTCCTTCTCGAACATGACGGTCTGCACCCCGGAGTTCATGATGCTCTGGATGTCTTCCTCGCGGAGCTGGCTGCCACGTTCCACCACGATTTCCGTACGCTCATAGGAGTTCACCTCACCCGTGTCTGAGTCGACATGGTCTTCCATCCATGAGTGGACGATACGGGAGGCAAGCTTACGGCCTACGTTGTTTTTGAGATTGGTCTTTGTCACCTTCACCTCTTCGGCCAGGTCGAAGATCTTGATGATCTCGTTGTCAGATTCGAAACCTATAGCGCGGAGCAGAGTGGTGACGGGGAGTTTCTTCTTACGGTCGATGTAAGCGTACATCACGTTGTTGATGTCGCTTGCGAACTCAATCCAGCTGCCGCGGAAGGGAATGATACGGGCGGAATAGAGTTTTACACCGTTGGCATGAGTAGTCTGGCCGAAAAAGACGCCCGGGGAGCGGTGTAACTGGCTCACCACCACGCGTTCGGCACCGTTTATGATGAATGTTCCCTGTTCCGTCATGTAGGGTATCGGGCCCAGGTAAACATCCTGAATAGTAGTGTCGAAATCTTCGTGGTCAGGGTCTGTACAATAAAGTTTCAGTTTAGCCTTGAGGGGGACACTGTAAGTGAGGCCCCTGCGGAGGCATTCCTCTACCGTGTAGCGTGGAGGCTCGATATAATAGTCGAGAAACTCAAGCACGAAATTATTGCGTGTGTCGGCAATAGGGAAATTCTCGGCGAAGACTTTGTAGAGGCCTTCGTTTTTCCTCTGTTCGGGAGGAGTGTCAAGCTGCAGGAAGTCGCGGAACGATTGCAGTTGGACTTCGAGAAAATCGGGGAAAGGTAGCGGATTTTTAATCGATGCGAAATTGACCCGCGGTTTTTCGGTTAAATTAACTGCCATTTGGAAAATTGAGTGAAATAAAGTTGGCTTCAATGTCGCGATTGTGGGATGTAGTCGGAGCTATCAACCCTGGGATAAAATTCTGAACAAGAAGCAACTGAATAAGCAAAAAAGTATCCCGGAAAGAGTTAAGGAGAGTAAAAAAGACATAAAATAGGTTAAGAACCCCGGGATGGAGGTCCTTAACCTACTGTGAATAGGGTCAGATATTATTTGAGTTCAACTTCTGCGCCGGCTTCTTGGAGTTGTTTCATGAGGCCTTCAGCTTCAGCTTTGGGAAGACCTTCCTTAACAACGCTGGGAGCGCCGTCGACGAGTTCCTTAGCCTCCTTGAGGCCGAGACCGGTGAGTTCCTTAACGAGTTTCACTACAGCGAGCTTGCTGGCGCCGGCTGCCTTGAGAACTACGTCGAAGTTTGTCTTTTCCTCTTCAGCGGGTGCACCTGCGGCGGGGCCTGCGGCAACAGCTACGGCAGCAGCTGCGGGTTCGATGCCATATTCATCCTTGAGGATAGCTGCGAGTTCGTTGACTTCCTTTACAGTGAGGTTTACTAACTGTTCTGCAAATGCTTTCAAATCTGCCATTGTAATATTCTGTTTTTTGATTTTTTAACGGGTTTATTCTTTGTTGGAAAGGGTTTCCAGGATGCCATGAAGTTTGGTGGCACCGCTTTGGAGAGCGCCGACGACGTTCTTTGCCGGGGATTGGAGCAGAGCCACAATGTCGGCGATGAGTTCGTTTTTGCTCTTGATGTTGGCAAGGGTTTCCAACGAAGCCTCACCCACATATACAGTTTCCTCTACATAAGCGCCTTTGAGAGCGGGGATGGTCTCTTTCTTTTCGCGGAACTTTTTGATCAGTTTGGCGGGAGCGTTGCCCACGTTGCTGAGCATAAGGGTAGTTTCGCCATGAAGGAGGTCGTAGAGTTCGGAGTAGTCTTTATCGCTTGCCTCGAGAGCTTTTTTGAGAAGAGTATTCTTCACGCAAAGCATCTTGATCTGGTCGTTGAAGCATGCGCGACGCAGAGCGCTTGTTTTCTCGGCGTTGAGACCGGCGGTAGTGGTTAGGTAAACGCAAGCATATTCGTTGAGCGTTTTGCCAATCATCTCAATAGCCGTAGCTTTATCTTCTTTTTTCATAATGCCTTAGAATATTTAGATGATTATTCCACCACAGACTTCGGGTCTACCTTGAGGCCCGGGCTCATAGTGCTTGAAACGTAAATGCTCTTGATGTAAGTGCCCTTGGCGGTTGCAGGTTTCAGCTTGATAAGCGTCTGCACGAATTCGCGTGCATTGTCTACCATAGCTTCGGGGGCGAAGGAAGCCTTACCGATAGAGGCGTGAACGATACCGGTCTTGTCTACCTTGAAATCGATCTTACCCTGTTTCACTTCCTTAACGGCCTTAGCAACGTCTTGGGTTACGGTGCCGCTCTTGGGGTTAGGCATCAGGCCGCGCGGACCGAGAATCCTACCCAAGGGGCCGAGTTTACCCATCACGGAGGGCTGAGTGATGATCACGTCGACATCTGTCCAGCCATCTTTGATTTTCTGGATATACTCATCGAGACCGACATAGTCGGCACCTGCTTCCTTAGCGGCTGCTTCAGCGTCGGGGTTGCAGAGCACGAGAACGCGTACCTGCTTACCGGTGCCGTGGGGAAGAGAAACGACGCCACGAACCATCTGGTCGGCCTTACGGGGATCCACGCCAAGGCGGACATCAATGTCGAATGAGGAGTCGAACTTTGTAAAAGTAATCTCTTTTACTTTCTCGGCGGCCTCTGCCAGAGTGTAAACTTTACCGGCTTCAATCTTCGACAGAGCTAACTTTTGATTTTTTGTCAGTTTTCCCATTGTTAAAATTGAAGTTTTTAGTTCAGTTCAGGGAAATCCCCTTTTACGGTGATACCCATGCTTCTGGCCGTGCCGGCAACCATACGCATCGCCGAGCCAATAGTAAAACAGTTCAAATCAGGCATCTTGTCTTTAGCAATTTCCTGTACCTGGTCCCAGGTTACTTCGGCTACCTTTGTACGGTTAGGTTGAGCCGAACCGCTTTTGATTTTGGCAGCGTCCTTAAGCTGGATAGCCACCGGGGGAGTCTTTACTACGAAGTCGAACGACTTATCGGTGTAGTAAGTGATGACAACCGGGAGCACTTTACCAGCCTTGTCCTGGGTGCGGGCGTTGAATTGCTTACAAAATTCCATGATATTGATACCCTTGGAACCGAGAGCGGGACCAACGGGGGGTGAGGGGTTAGCTGCACCGCCTTTTATCTGCAATTTGATCTGTCCAGCAATTTCTTTAGCCATTTGTAACTGTTAATTAAAAATGTTTCAGGCATCAGCCGATTCTCGAGCGGACCGTAACAGAGGCGCTTTTGAGGCGCCATGCCAGCCGTCAAACCTTTTCTACCTGCGAATATTCCAACTCAAGATCGGTGGGGCGACCGAAAATCTTCACCTCCACTTTCAGTTTCTGCTTCTCTGCGCTGACCTCTTTCACGGTAGCCGCAAAACCGCTGAAGGCACCGGAGGTGACCTTTACGGGTTCGCCTACAATGAAATCGATCACAGTGTTTTCATCGGGGTCTGCAAGTTCGTCGGCCGCACCCATCATGCGCATCACCTCGCTTTCGCGCAGGGGTTCGGGTTGGGCACCCTTAGCCCTTCCGCGAAGGAAGTCGATTACGTTGGTGGTGTTGCGGAGTTCGTAAGCCACTTCTCCAGTGAGAAAAGCCTTAATGAAGACATAACCGGAATAGAGGGTACGCTCCTTGATCACCTTCTTCCCTCCGCGAGTGGTGTAAACCTTTTCGGTGGGAATAAGCACCTGAGAAACATACTCACCTAAATCCGTGTTGCGGATAGCCGCGTCAAGGACTTCCTTAACTTTAGCTTCCTTACCTGAAATGGCACGCAGGACGTACCACTTTTGTTCTCTGTCAGACATCTGCGCTTTGGCTTTGAGCTTTAAGAACCGATACTGTAAATCAACTGCATGAGACGCTCGAAGATCCAGTCGATAATCATAATGACGAATGCAATGACGATGGAAGCAATCAGAACGAGCACCGCACTATTGATCAACTGTTTCTGAGTTGGCCAAGAAACCTTATAACGAAGTTCGTTATATGATTCCTGAATATCCTTGAATAATTTCATCTTTTGGGTATATTTTGCACGGGAAGAGAGGCTCGAACTCCCGACACCTGGTTTTGGAGACCAGTGCTCTACCGACTGAGCTATTCCCGTGAATAGCAGGAACCTTACTTCTTAGACGAGATTATAAGGTTCCTGCTTGAAAGGTTTATCTTAAGGGAGTGACTAAGACTCCGTGCAGATTAGTCTTCGTAGACCTGAGTGATCTGGCCTGAACCAACGGTGCGGCCACCTTCACGGATTGCGAAACGGAGACCCGGGTCGCAAGCTACGGGAGTGATGAGCTTAACATCGATTTCCACGTTATCGCCAGGCATAACCATCTCGATACCTTCGGGAAGCGTGATTTCGCCGGTTACGTCGAGAGTACGGATGTAGAACTGGGGACGATATTTATTGTGGAACGGGGTGTGGCGGCCACCTTCTTCTTTCTTCAGGATGTAAACCTGAGCCTTGAAGTGATCGTGGGGCTGAACCTTACCCGGGTGGCAGATAACCATACCACGACGGATTTCGTTCTTATCGATACCGCGGAGGAGGAGACCTACGTTGTCACCAGCCTCGCCCTGATCGAGCAGCTTGCGGAACATTTCAACACCGGTTACAACAGACTTCTTGTCTGCACCGAGGCCGAGGATCTGAACTTCGTCGCCGACTTTGATGATACCGGTTTCGATACGGCCGGTAGCAACTGTACCACGACCTGTGATGGAGAATACGTCTTCAACAGGCATGAGGAACGGTTTGTCAACGTCGCGCGGGGGAAGGGGGATCCAGTTGTCAACGGCGTCCATAAGCTCAGTCACCTTGTCAACCCATTCCTTTTCGCCGTTGAGGGCGCCGAGGGCAGAGCCGCGGATAACGGGAGTGTTGTCGCCGTCGTATTCATACTGTGAAAGAAGATCACGCATGTCCATTTCAACGAGCTCGAGCATTTCTTCATCGTCTACCATGTCGCACTTGTTCATGAAGACAACGAGACGGGGAACGTTCACCTGGCGGGCCAGGAGGATGTGTTCGCGAGTCTGGGGCATCGGACCGTCGGTAGCGGCAACTACGATGATAGCACCGTCCATCTGGGCAGCACCGGTTACCATGTTCTTCACATAGTCGGCGTGACCCGGGCAGTCAACGTGAGCGTAGTGGCGGTTGGCAGTCTGATATTCTACGTGAGCAGTGTTGATAGTGATACCACGTTCTTTCTCTTCCGGAGCGTTGTCGATGGAGTCGAATGAACGGATTTCAGAAAGGCCCTGTTCTGCGAGCACCTTGGTGATAGCAGCGGTGAGGGTGGTCTTGCCGTGGTCCACGTGACCAATCGTACCGATGTTCACGTGCGGTTTCGTTCTTTCAAATTTTTCTTTAGCCATAGTTGCTAGTAAGTATTTTTATTTTTGTTTATTTACTTTTTCTCGTCGAGGAGATGAATTTGGAGCCGATGACGGGATTTGAACCCGTGACCTCTTCCTTACCAAGGAAGTGCTCTACCCCTGAGCTACATAGGCTTATATTTTTCTTGAGCGATGAACGAGGTTCGAACTCGCGACCCTTAGCTTGGAAGGCTAATGCTCTACCAACTGAGCTACCATCGCATTAGGAAGGAGTGGGCGCGGATGGATTCGAACCACCGAAGGTATCAACCAGCAGATTTACAGTCTGCCCCATTTGGCCACTCTGGAACACGCCCGGAATTATTTGTTGCAATATTTTCAATCTTGTGCTGACGCTTCAGCAGATTTTGAGCCTCTTGTCGGATTCGAACCAACGACCCCGAGATTACAAATCACGTGCTCTGGCCAACTGAGCTAAAGAGGCATTGTTTTCACGCACGCAATATGGTCGTCCGCAAATCGAGTGCAAAGTTAACACTTATTTTTTATTCTGCAAAATTTATGCCTACATTTTTTCACTTTTTTATATAAGCATTGAAATTTTGCCGTATTTTTCACTCAACGGTGACCGATTTTGCCAGGTTGCGAGGCATATCCACGTTCTTCCCCTTATTGATGGCTATATAATAGGATATAAGCTGGAGGGGTATGCTCGTGATGATCGGCGAGAGACATTCAGACACCTTAGGCACCTCGAGCACATGGTCGGCAATCTCGCTGATAAGGTCGTCGCCTTCGGTTACGACGGCGATGATGCTGCCGCCGCGGGCCTTTACCTGTTGCACATTGTTTACAATCTTGTCGTAAAGGTGGTCTTTGGGTGCGATGATCACCGACGGCATCTCCTCGTCGATCAGGGCGATGGGCCCATGCTTCATCTCGGCGGCCGGGTAGCCCTCGGCATGGACGTAAGAGATTTCCTTAAGTTTAAGGGCACCTTCGAGAGCCACGGGATATGAATAACCGCGACCGAGATAAAGGAAGTTGCGGGCATACGTATAGATCAGCGACATCTGCTTCACCTTCTCGTTGAGCGATTTCAGGATTCCCTCCACCTTGTCGGGGATTGTGAGAATCTCCTTACCGATTTCCTCAATCTGATGTGGTGTCATTGTGCCTCTTAGCTGGGCGATGCTTAGGGCGAGCATAGTGAGCACCATCACCTGGCCTGTAAAGGCCTTTGTGGATGCTACCCCGATTTCAGGACCCACATGGATATACGTACCCGAGTCGGTTTCGCGGGGAATAGAGCTACCCACCACGTTGCTCACACCGTAGACGAACGCACCCATACCCTTAGCGATCTTGATGGCGGCCAGGGTGTCGGCCGTCTCGCCGCTCTGGGAGATTGCGATAACGATATCCGTATCATAGATTACAGGTTTGCTGTAGCGGAACTCGCTGGCATATTCCACGGCCACGGGGATATGGCACATATCCTGGAGCAGGTATTTGCCGATGAGGGCGGCATGCCATGAGGTGCCGCATGCCACGATGACAAACCTACGGGCCTTGAGGAACTGCTCCTTATTATCGAGGACACCGTTGAGCATCACCTGCTTGCCGCCGTCGACCACCCTGCCGCGTATGCAGTCGAGGAGGGTCTTCGGCTGCTCGAAGATCTCCTTGAGCATGAAGTGGGGATATCCGCCCTTCTCGAGCTGGGAGATGGAAAGCTGGAGGGTCTTGACGTCAATCTTCGCCTTCTCGTTTTCGAGAGTGACGAGCTGGAGGGGTTTGCCGCGTTGGAGTATGGCGATTTCCTCATCCTTAAGGTAGACCACATCCTTGGTGTATTCCACAATGGGTGTGGCATCGGAAGCGAGGAGGAACTCACCGTCGCCGATACCGATTACGAGCGGAGAACTCTTACGGGCGGCGATAATCGTGTCGGGTTTGTCTTTTTCCACTACAGCGATGGCGTAGGCGCCTACCACTTCCTTGAGGGCTTCGCGCACGGCATCGAGCAGCGAGCAGTTGTTGTGTACCTTAATATATTCAATGAGCTGCACGAGCACCTCCGTATCGGTTTCCGACTGGAAAGTGCACCCTTGCTGTATGAGGGCATCCTTGAGGATCTGGTAGTTTTCGATCGTTCCGTTATGCACGAGGGCCAGATTACCGTCTTCGCTGTAATGGGGATGGGCATTATGGTCGGAGGGTTCGCCGTGGGTAGCCCAGCGGGTATGCGCGATACCTACCACTGCGGAATCCGTATTCTTGTCTTCGCAATAGGATTCAAGGTTGGCCACCTTTCCTTTGGCTTTAAACACGCTTAGCTTACCTTTATCGTCGACGAGGGCGATACCGGCGCTGTCGTAGCCGCGGTATTCCAGGCGGTGGAGGCCTTTGATCAAAACGTCGTATACATTACCGGAACCGATGTATCCTACAATTCCACACATAATATGTCAGATGAAAAATTGTCTAAAATTGAAAAATAATCTGCAAAGTTACAAAAAAATGGCAAATAACTTGCCATTTCGCATGTAAAATATGTTAACGGGATTTTTGTGTCTTCATATTGCCGGATATTCGGAGAGGGTTGGGTGTGGGAGTGTTTTCATGGTAGATAAAAGGCAGGTATCTTTGTACTCAATCTCTATAATATAAATCTCAATTCAGGCTTAACTATCGATAAGGCATAGATTTCTCACGGCATTAGATTTGATGTCAGAGGATAACCTTATCCCTTCCCTCTCCGAATATTCAATCCGGCGTCGGATTCACGTCAGATTGTAGAAATTAATCTAAAATCTTATCAACGCTCACGCGTTTATGACGGCAAAGGTAATGCAAAAAACCGCAATATCCAAATAAAAAATATCTTTTTGCCAAACATACCGGAATGTTAAAATAACAAATCGGGAGAAACGCTATACAACGGCAAGTCAAACCCACTTTAGAATGACAAAATGCAAGCAAGAGTGAGAAGAATGCTAAAACACCATATGTTATAAAACATATTTGAGTCCTCAAAGCAGACGTGCCTTGAGGACTCAAATTTATGGTAAATGGTGATATTCTTCAGAAATCCATCACCAGCGATGGGTCGAATCTCATCAGAAATCCTTCACCTGAACGGTGTCGACGGCACCGGCAATCACGCCGTTGGCGGAGTCGGGAATGGCTTCTTCCAGACCGGCAGCATCGGGGCCTGCGGTAGGCAGAGTATAGCCGGCGGGAGCCGTAAATTCGATAAGACCCGCATATTTGGCGATTTTCTCCAGGTCGTCGGTGCTGAACTTATTGAGAGGAGTGGCGGCGATGCAAGCGCGATAGACGCCGACGTAGGGATAATCCGTGGCAAGTTTAGCCAGGCCTTCCTTAGCTTCGGCAAGGTTGTCACCGTTGATCTGCATGTCAAGATACTTCTGGGCGTCTTCGGCATATGCTCCCACATACTCTATCATATGGGAATAATCTGACGAAGAGAGTTCCTCATTGTTTTCAATCTTCTGGGCAAGCGCCTTGTCTTGATCGGAAGATCCATCCTGGCAGGAGGAGAAAGCTATGGCAGCGAAAAGAGCCATAACGCACAAAATTCCAAATTTCTTCATAATTATAGGTGTTTATAGTTAGAGTCGGATTCTTAGGTTTTAAATAGAGTCTGAGGTCAGAACGTGTCGCCAAGTCCTTCGGTTTGAGAGTCGCGGAGTTTGTAGAGGAGTTTCTTCTTCAGTTTAGGATCCTCATCGATGATGTTGGAAAGTTCCCAATGATGTCCGGCCTCCTCCTTTAGAAGCGGAGAAGTGGCGTCTACGTCAGTGAGGTTCCATGTAAGCAATACGGTCTTGATCTTGAGGGCCTTGAGCTTGCGCACGAGCATCTCATGGTCGGCATCGCCCGTTATGAGCACCACATAGTCAAACTTACGGAAGGTTGCCAGTTCGTAAGCCTCGAGGGCAAACCATACGTCTACCCCTTTCTCGATCACCTGCACCTGACCGTCTTTCTCCACTTCGCGCAGGTGTTTATAGTGGAAAATCACATCGTTTTCTATCAACGTGTCTTCAAACTTCCTCTCATTATAGAGGAGGTGTTTGTCGTAGGCATCCTTCACCCGGTAACGACCACGGAAATAGTGGGCTTCCGTAATCTGGCAGTCGGAGGGATTCACCCCTTCCTCGCGCGCCAGGCGGCTGCTGATAAACTCAAACAGGGAGCGCACGCGGATAATGGAGCTCTCCACTGCCTTGAGAGCCCGGTTTACCTTGGCGTAATAACCGCCATCAATAAAGACACCTATCGAGAGATAACCTTGCATATTCTTATAACGCACGAGGCGCATCATTGGTTTTGGCATAGTTCCTTTTGGAGCTTGAGGAAACGGTCGAATGCATCAGGCCCGTGTCGCCTCATGGAGGCCTCTACCCTTTCCGGAGTTTTTTCGGCCGTAGGGTCGCCCGATTTGGAGAAAAACTTATCGGCATAACAGATTATCTTTTCTTCAATCGATTCCGGCAGGTAATCGCCGGGAGGCAGGGGCAGATGCTGGGTGATGATATCTTGCCGGGTGATGCCGGAGCCCGTATGGCGTTCGCACACACGGGCAAACCTTTCGTCAAGCCCCTCCCCTCTCAATATTTCGGCTCCTGCGATGCCATGGCAGATATAAGGCAACGAGCCGTGGCAATGGATAGAGGGAGCGTCACACTTCACGATGCCGATATCGTGGAGCATAGCGGCATCATAGACAAACTGAAGGTCGGGCGCCGATTCCGGTCCGCTATACTCCCGGGCTATGGAGAGTGCCTTTTGGGCCACCATCCGAGAATGTGTGATGAGGAGCCTTTTGAGCTCCTCATCCGTTATGTATCTGTCGATAATATCGTTTACAAACGCAGACTCGTTCATCAGTCGAACTCAATGATTTCGCACCAGCCGTGGGTATCGGGTTCCTCGCCGTATTGGATAGCGCGGAGCTTGTTGTAGAGCTGTGTTGTACGTTCGCCGGCCTCTTCGGTAAACTTGTATACCTTACCGGTGTCGAGGTCGTCAATCTGGGATATCGGGGAGCAGACGGCAGCCGTACCGCAGGCGGAAGCCTCCTCGAAGGTTTCGAGTTCCTCCACGGGGATGTGGCGTTGTTCCACCTCCATACCGAGGTCTTTAGCCAGCTGGCGAAGGCTCATGTTGGTGATGGAGGGAAGGATTGACTCGGAGTGGGGCGTCACATACTTGTTGCCCTTGATGCCGAAGAAATTGGCAGCTCCGCATTCGTCGAGATACTTCTTTTCTTTCGGGTCGAGATACAGCATCACACTATAACCGAGGTCGTGGGCTTTCTCGCCGGCCACGAGGGATGCGCCATAGTTGCCACCCACCTTGATGGAGCCTGTGCCTTTCGGAGCCACACGGTCATATTCGCGGCTCATGCACACCTTTGTGGGCTTGAAACCTTCCTTAAAGTAGGGACCAACGGGTGTTACGAGCATCATCACCATAAACTCCTTAGCCGGTTTCACACCAATAAGGGGAGTGATACCGATTTCGAGGGGACGGATGTAGAGAGATGCGCCACTGCCGTAGGGAGGGATAAAGCGTTCATTAAGTTTCACTACCTTGCGCACCATGTCGCAGAAGAGTTCCACGGGCATGGGTTGCATTTTGGTGCCTTCTGCGGAGCGGATAAAGCGCTTGGCATTCTCTTCCATGCGGAAGATACGCACCTTCCCGTCCTTGCCACGGAAAGCCTTCAGGCCCTCGAAAGATTCCTGTCCGTAGTGGAGACAGCTTGCAGCGATATGAATAGGGATAAACTCTGAGTCGCTCACTTCGATCGGGCCCCACTTGCCATCCTTATACGTGCAGCGGACATTGTAGTCGGTTTTCGTATAGGAGAACGTGAGGTTTTTCCAATCGAGATCGGGGATGTTCTTGTTGCTCATTTCTTGTTGTTTGGTATTATTTAAGGTTTATAATTCGGTATTATACGGCCACCTTGCAGGTGATGTCGCCTGCCTTGATGATATAGATTCCGTGGGTCGGCACCGCAAACTGATAAGACCCCGGAGCGAGGGAGTCTTCGGCGATACGGCTGCCGAGGATAGAGAAGATCTTGATATTGACATGTTTGGATGTGTTGACATAGATTACTCCACCGCCGGCGCGGATTTCGAGCTCGGCATCCGAAGCCACATGCGGAGCCGTAATCTTCTCCACCTTAACCGGTTCCCAGCCTTTAGCGTGGGCATTGGCAGGAGATATGGCACCGAGCAGGGCCATACACGAAACGATAATGCCAAAGCGTCTTCTCATACTGAAACCGGGTATTGGTATGATATAAAGAAAAAGCAAAGTTACAAAAAAATCTTGTAACTTTGCCTTTATTGTGGAATGAGCAATAAATTTTTTATTCCGTATCTTGCCGGTCGGTAAATTCGGCAGCTGAATCGGGGGTGTCGGCGGGTTCATCGATAGGATGCACGGTAAGTCCGGCAGCCTGGTCGAGAACGTCAGTCTGTGAGACGCCTTCAGTTTCGGGGGTCCACATTTCGGGCGCGGCACCCTTCTCCACGTTCACCACACTTGCATTCTCGTAGGCGCGGTCGCTATTATCGCAGGCTACGAAGGCAAGGCAAAGGGAGAAGCCGAGGGTCAGACCGGAGAGAGCGCGAATAAAAGAGTTCATTGCTTCAACGGGGATTCGTTTTACTTGCCTTCCGACTTAAGCTGCTCCTTAAGGGCCTGGAGAGACTCGAGGTCGCCAAGGGTAGTTTTCTCGATAGCGGGAGCGCCTTCTACGGCTGCTTCCTTGCGGGGAGCGCGCTGTGCGCGTTCGGCGCGACGTTCGGCGCGGTTGGCGTCTTCAGCGATACGGCTGTGGCTGACGATGATGCGCTTGCTGTCTTTATTGAACTCGATCACCTTAAAGTCGAGGGTCTCACCCTTCTGGGCCTGGGTTCCGTCTTCCTTAACGAGGTGTTTGGGAGTGGCGAAACCTTCCACACCCTGAGCGAGGGAAACGAGGGCACCCTTGTCTACCATATCGGTGATTGTACCCTTATGGATAGAGCCGAGAGTGAAGACGTTTTCAAAGTCGTTCCAGGGATTGTCTTCGAGCTGCTTGTGGCCGAGGGAGAGACGACGGTTGTCCTTGTCGATCTCGAGCACCTGCACTTCGATTTCGTTACCGATAGAAGTGAACTCGGAGGGGTGTTTGATCTTCTTGGTCCAGGAAAGGTCGGAGATATGGATAAGACCGTCGACACCTTCTTCGATTTCAACGAACACGCCGAAATTGGTGAAGTTGCGTACGCGGGCGGTATGCTTGCTGCCGATGGCATACTTCTCTTCGATATTCTCCCAGGGATCGGGACGGAGCTGCTTAAGGCCGAGCGACATCTTGCGTTCGTCGCGGTCGATGGTGAGAACCACGCATTCCACGTCGTCGCCAACCTTCAGGAAGTCCTGGGCGCTGCGGAGGTGCTGGCTCCAGCTCATCTCGCTCACGTGGATAAGGCCTTCAACACCGGGCTGCACTTCAACGAATGCACCGTAGTCGGTCATAACCACTACCTTACCCTTGATCTTGTCGCCTACCTTCACATCCTCGCTGAGGGAATCCCAGGGGTGCGGGAGGAGCTGCTTGAGACCGAGAGCGATGCGCTTCTTCTCGTTGTCGAAATCGATGATAACGACCTTGATGTCCTGGTCGAGCTCAACCACCTCGTGAGGATCGCTTACGCGGCCCCAGCTAAGGTCGGTGATATGCACGAGACCGTCAACGCCGCCGAGGTCGACGAATACACCGTAGTTGGTGATATTCTTAACCTTACCTTCGAGCACCTGGCCCTTCTCGAGCTTGGAGATGATTTCCTTCTTCTGGGCTTCGAGTTCGGCTTCGATAAGAGCCTTATGGCTCACTACAACGTTCTTATATTCCTGATTGATCTTGACAACCTTGAATTCCATTGTCTTATCAACGAAGATATCGTAGTCGCGGATGGGGCGCACGTCGATCTGTGAACCCGGGAGGAAAGCATCCATACCGAACACGTCGACAATCATACCGCCCTTAGTGCGGCTCTTGACGTAGCCCTTGATAATTTCGTTGTTTTCGAGAGCCTGGTTAACGCGGTCCCAAGAGCGGGTTTCGCAGGCTTTCTTGTGGGAGAGGCTCAGCTGGCCGTTGCGGTCTTCGAGCGCATCGACGTAAACGTCGACTTCGTCGCCCACCTTAAGGTCCGGATTGTAGCGGAATTCGCTCACCGGGATGATAGCGTCAGACTTCATGCCGATATCGACACGCACTTCACGCTTTGAGATGGATTTAACCTTACCGGTTACGATTTCGTTTTCTTTAGCTGTCTTAAGAGTTTCGTCGTAGATTTTGGTTTGCTCTTCGCGGCTCTTCGAACCAGCTGTTTCGCCTTTTTCATAGGCATCCCAATCGAAATCAGCGATAGGGGTTTGAATTTTGTCTGTCATTAAAAGTTAATAAATAGAGTTAATAAATCACGTTATGAACTGCTACACTACGCAGTTTCGGCGCAAAATTACAAAAAATTGCGCAAACCACCAAAAAAAGTTGAGAGTTTAGAATTTAGGCCGCGGAGAAGATTGGGGCGGTTCAGTTTTTAGAGAACTTCTTGTAGGCTGCCGCCATGCGGGTATGGTAGCCGCGTCGCGCGTAGCTCGGGCCGTTATAGGCGCGCGAGAACTTGGCCCACTCCCTGTTGCGCAGATACTTCACCATCCCGGTGTTCTCGATAAATCGGGCGAAGAGTTCCAGCTGACTCAATTCGGAGTAAGACATCTTCTCCACAAACTCCTCGATCGTCTTGCATCCGCAGAGCTTATAGTTGAAGCCTCCGATCTGGAACATACCCCAGAAAGTACCCATGTCGGCACCCTGTGCGTTCTTATGGCGCGCGTTGGTGAGCTGGGTCCATTCCTTCAGCGCGTACCCCTTTAGCCCCGGGGGTACCTTGGCGCTTTTGTCGGGAGCCTTCGATACGGCCTTCGAGGCATGCTGGCGATACATCGAGGGGTCAAAATTCACCACGGGCACGCCCGGGGCCCAGAAGCCCTTCATAGCGGCGCCGGCCTCGATGGCCACGACGGCCTTCATGGCTGCCACCTCCACGTTCAGTTCGGCGGCTACGAGGCGGAAGTCCTCATCGGTAAGGCTTTCGTAGCGTGAAAGGCTGTCGGCGCGGGCAGCCTCGATGGAGTCGGCCCTGATAGCGGCCTGACGGGCAGAATCGGCAGCGGCCTGCTCCCCGGGCGAGGGAGAGCCGGACGACGTGCCGCAGGCTGCGGCGGCACTCAAAGCGATGCCGGCCACAAAGGCCGGCACCGCGAATGCCGTTAAGCGTCTCATATAGAGGCTACTTTTTCAAGCACCTTGCAGAGATGGCGATAGAACTTTTCTACTGTGGGGATAAGGAGTTTCTCATCGGGAGAATGCACGCCTCTCATCGTCGGACCCATGCTCACCATGTCGAGGTGAGGATACTTCGAAAGGAAGAGACCGCACTCCAGACCGGCATGGATAGCCTTGATTTCGGGTTTCACGCCGTAAAGCTCCTCATAGGCCTCTGCCGTGATCTTCATGATGCGGCTCTCGAGGTTGGGCGCCCAGCCCGGGTAACCGTCGCTATGGTCAACGGCAGCACCTGCGAGTTCGAAATGGGCCTCAACCTGGCCTGCCATATCCATCTTACGGCTCTCTACGGAGGAGCGCTGCGAGGTGGTAACCACAATCTTGTCGTCGCCCTCCATCTTCACGGCAGCGAGATTGGTTGAGGTTTCCACGAGGTTCTCGAGGTCACGGCTCATGGAGTAGACACCGTGGGGAGCGGAATAGATGGAGCGGACCAGAGCGAGAGACGTAGCACTGTCGATGCAGAACTCCGGACGTTCGATCTCGTTGATTTCCAGCTTCATGTTGGGCTCCAGACCCTTATATTCGTTACGGATGGCATCGGCATATTCATTGAGAGCCTTCACTACCTCATCCTTATGGTCGCTGAGCACGCCGAATTCGGCGCTTGCCTCGCGCGGAATAGCGTTGCGGAGGTTGCCGCCGCGGATACCGCTCACCTCTACGGGATACTTCTTGGAGCAATCCCAGATAAAGCGGGAGATGAGCTTGTTGGCGTTGGCACGGCCCAGATGGATATCGCCGCCGCTGTGGCCGCCGAGCAGACCGGACACCTCGATATGGAAATATGTGAAATTGGTGGGAGCCATGCTCTTCTTGTAGGTAAAGACAGCGGTGGTGTCGATACCGCCTGCGCAGCCTACGAAGATCTCACCGTCGTCTTCCGAGTCAAGGTTGAGGAGCATCGTGCCGGTGATCATGTCAGATCCCAGGTTTTCAGCTCCTTCCAGACCGATTTCCTCATTCACGGTGAAGAGGGCCTCAAGCGGACCGTGTTCGAGCGTATTGTCGATCATCACCGCCAGAGCACCGGCCATACCGATACCGTTGTCGGCACCGAGAGTAGTGCCGCGGGCCTTTACCCACTCACCGTCGATATAGGTCTCGATGGGGTCTTTAAGGAAATCGTGCTTCACATCCGAATTCTTCTCGGCTACCATGTCCATATGGGCCTGCATCACGATAGTGGGGGCATTCTCGTGGCCTTTCGTGGCCGGCTTCTTCATAAGCACATTGCCTACGGCGTCGGTCTTCACCTCGATACCGTTCTTTCCGGCAAAATCGAGAAGATAGGCGCGAATCTGGTCCTCATGCTTGGAGGGGCGGGGCACCTTGGTGATTTCGTCAAAACAGCGCCAGATTAATTCCGGCTTAAGATCTTTAACTTCCATGATATAGTTTTTTGGTTATGGACTAAACAGTGTGCCAAAAGTAGCCATTTTTATTAACCCCACCAAATTTAATTGAATAAATATAGTATTTTAACCATTTTTTAGTTTTCCGATATGGTAATATCGGCAAAATTTCGTTAATTTTGCGTTTCAAATAAAACATCAGAAAAAATCAGATGAAAAAGACACAGATGTATGCCGCCCTCGGCATATTGGCATTGACAGCGCTTGGTGCATGTGGCGGAGGCAACGACGCCAAGCAGCCGGCTGCCGGCAAGAAAGCCTTGGCCCCGACGCAGCTTGCCACGGGTACTCTGCCCAACTACAGGATAATCAACTACGACAGCATAGTGAGCAACTACAATCTCGGCATCGACTTCAAGGAGCAGCTTATGAGGCTTCAGAACAACTACGACGCCGAGGAGAGAAAGCTGGGCAACAGTTTCCAGAGCCGTTACAACAGCTTCATGCAGAAGCAGGACAAGCTGTCGCAGGAAAGAGTCCAGCTTCCCAGCGAGGTGGACGCCCTGCAGAAGGAGGGAGAGCAGCTGCAGAACTACTATCAGCAGTCGCAGCAGTCGCTCCAGAAGTTGCAGCTCGAGATACAGAAGACCATGATGGAAAATTCGCAGACCATCATGGATTCCCTGCAAAACTTCCTCCAGGAATATGTGGCGGTTCACGGCTACGAGGCCATCTTTTTCTCTGAATCGGCCCCTTACTACAACCCCGCGCTCGACGTAACAAACGAAGTGGTAGAAGGACTCAATGCCCGATACAACAAGGTTAAGAAATAACCTCAACGAATAGCGAAGACGCGGCGGGTGGCTCCACGGGGTCTCCCGCCGTTGGAGTATATTATATGATAGAAGACAACATAATAGACAGAGAGGCCAACGAACGCACCGTGTTGGTCGGGCTCGTTACCAAAAACCTCACCGAAGCGAAGGTGAAGGAATATCTCGACGAGCTTGATTTTCTGGCACGCACCGCCGGTGCGGAGCCCGAAAAACAGTTTGTGCAGAAGCTGGAGTATCCCAACCCAAGAACCTATGTGGGCACCGGTAAGCTCCAGGAGATCCGCCAGTATGTGGAAGACCACGACATAGGACTCATCATTTTCGACGACGACCTCTCGGCCAAGCAGGTGAGCAACATAGAGCGCGAGCTCAAGATCAAGATATTAGACCGCACGAGTCTTATCCTCGACATCTTCGCCAAGAGGGCGCAGACCGCCACGGCACGCACACAGGTAGAGCTGGCTCAATACCAGTATCTCCTTCCGCGCCTGACACGTATGTGGACCCACCTCGAGCGGCAGCGCGGCGGCATCGGTATGCGTGGTCCCGGCGAGACCCAGATAGAGACCGACCGACGCATAATCCTCGACAGGATCTCTCGCCTCAAGGATGAGCTCAAGCTCATCGACCGCCAGAAAAGCATCCAGCGGAAAAACCGCGGTAAACTGACGAGGGTTGCCCTGGTGGGCTACACCAACGTGGGCAAATCGACGATAATGAATCTCTTGAGCAAGAGCGACGTATTTGCCGAAAACAAACTCTTCGCCACCCTCGACACCACCGTAAGGAAAGTGACGATAGAAAATCTCCCCTTCCTGCTCACCGATACGGTAGGCTTCATCCGGAAGCTGCCCCACCATCTCGTGGACTCCTTCAAGTCGACCCTCGACGAAGTGAGAGAGGCAGACCTGCTGCTGCACGTGGTAGACATCAGCCATCCCGGCTTCGAGGAGCAGATCGAGGTAGTCAACAAGACGCTGACAGACGTCTGCAACGGCAGCGAGAAACCGATGATCATGGTGTTCAACAAGATCGACGCCTTCAGCCATGTGGAGAAAGATCCCGACGACCTCACTCCGGCCACCCGCGAAAACATACCCCTCTCGGAATTCGAGAAGACATGGATGGCAAAGATGGACAACAACTGCGTCTTCATGTCGGCCAGGGAGCACACCAATGTCGATGCCCTCAAACAGATCCTCTACCTCAAGGCTCGCGAGATACACGCCGAGCGCTTCCCCTACAACGACTTCTTATACCAGACCTATGACGACGACACCGAACTATAAGCCGGAGAGCCCGCAAGTACCCGCTGCGGCCGAGGCCTTCTGCGGCAAGCGGCAGGGCCCGGCATGGTGGGACAAGCAGCAGCTCGAGCGCCAGGGATGCACGGCCACCGACTGGAGCCGCGTCACCCTTCACCCCGACACCGACCTCAGCCTAATCCGAAACGTAGACTTCGAGGGAGACTGCAGCGTGGGGAAACTCGACGCCGTGGACTATCCCGGCAGCGGACTCCGTAACGTGAGGCTCATCGACACCCACGTAGGCGACGGCGCCTCGATACGCAACGTAGGGGGCTGGATCAAGAACGCCGTCATCGGCAACGAAGTGACCATCGACAACGTTGGTCGCATCGAGTTCGAGCCCGAGGCCACCTGCGGACTCGGACTCCAGGTATCGGTGCTCGACGAGACGGGTTCGCGGCCGGTGCCCATCTACCCCGGGCTTACGGCCCAGAGCGCCACACTCATGGCACGCGACCCCAAGCTGGCAGAGGACTCACTCATTCCGCAGACAGTGGCCTACTGTGAAGAGAGAGCCATGAGTCCGCGCATCGGCGACAAAGCCGTGATACGCGACAGCGGCACCCTTTTCAACGTAGCCGTAGGGCGCGAGGTAACGATAGAGGGAGCCCGAAGGCTCGCCAACGGAATGATCGTAAACAACGCCGCTCCCGGACGTCCCCTTGCCTTCGTGGGAGCGGGCGTAGACGCCGACGGCTTCATCGTGGAAGACGGCTCCGTAGACTCCGGCGCCACCCTGCGCAACGTCTATGTCGGCCAGGGCGTCAGCATCGGGAAAGGTTTCACGGCCCACGACTCCCTCTTCTTCGCCAACTGCAGCATGGAAAACGGCGAGGCATGCGCCGTGCTCGGAGGTCCCTATTCCGTAAGCATGCACAAGGGAACGCTGCTGATAGGGGTGCAGACATCGTTTATGAACGCGGGCAGCTCGTCAAACCAGAGCAACCACATGTATAAGCTCGGCCCGGTGCATTGGGGGCTGCTGGAGCGGGGCGTCAAGACCAGCTCCAACTCCTACCTGATGCACGGTGCTTCCATAGGCGCCTTCTCCCTGCTTATGGGCGACCACAAGACTCATCCAGACTCTACCGAATTCCCCTTCTCCTACCTCTTCGGCGACGACAAGGGAGCAACGGTGGTGGTGCCCGGCATGATGCTTCGCTCGTGCGGGCTGATGCGCGACGAGATGAAATGGCCCACACGCGACCGTCGGCTCAAGCGTAAACTGCCTATGCACGACCGCATAATATTCGAGGTGCTCAACCCTTACACCGTAAGCCGTATCCTCACAGCCCTCGACACCATAGCCGAACTGCTCCACCTTCAGGCCGACGACGACCGCTACATAAGGTATAAAGGCATGAAATTCAGCAAGGCCTCGCTCGAGAGAGCCCGGCAGCTCTACACCCTCGCCGTGTTCAAATACCTTCACAGCAAGCTCCCCGACGGGCAGTTTCCCGAGGGAGAGCCGCAGCAGAGTGTCGGCGAGCCTGCCGAATGGCTCGACCTCTCCGGGCTTATCCTGACCCGCGACACCCTGGACCGCGCGCGGAACGCAGCGACCGTTGAGGAGCGCGAGGAAATATTCACCGAGGCATTCGAGCGTTATCCCGAACTCGAGAGAGAATGGATAATGCAAAGGTTTGACTCCACCTGGAGAGTGGAGCCCGAGCGCATACGCATCTATGCCGAAGACTTCGACAACATAGTGGAAGAAGACCGCGCCGGCTATCGCGAGTCGCTCCTGGCTGAGGCCGAGATGCTTAAACTATAAAGCGGCACGCATAGATAGCTCCACAGAGAGTAAGAAAGACAAAAGAACAGACACACCGAGAGATTGAAACGATACGTAGTCCACATATTCATCACCCTGCTCGCCATCGGCCTCGCCATAGCGGGCAGTTCGGGTGGTCCGGAACTCCGGAGCGCCCCAGAGGGTGACGCGCAGGACAGTATCGCCACCATCCTCCCCTACCCGGCCGACAGCCTCGCTCCCGACTCCCTGCGCAGGCAGATGCTTGAGGCTGTGGAGACCATCGACGACACCCTCGACAGCATAGAGAGTGCCGTGGAAGACCGCCTCGACTCCCTGCAGGCCGGTCGCAGCCGTATATCCAAGATTGACCGCAAGAACTCCGACATCAACTCTACGGTAACGTTCAAGGCCTCCGACTCGCTCGTGCTCGTAGGGCGCAACAACGCCTTCCTTTACGGCGAGGGAGAGGTGGACTACGGAGAATTCAACCTCAACTCGCAAAACATATCGATGGACCTCGACAATTCCACCGTCTACGCCTCCGGCGTGAGAGACTCGATTGGCGAGCTCCACGGCAACCCCGTGTTCAAAGACAAAAGCGGCGAGTACGAAAGCGAGACGATGAGCTACAACTTCAAGACGGAGAAAGGCTACATCACCAATATCGTGACCCAACAGGGAGAGGGATATCTTACGGGCGGCGCAACCAAGAAGAACGCCGACGGATCATACTTCCTGGAAAACGGTCGCTACACCACCTGCGACGACCACGATCACCCACACTTTTACTTCAACATCACCAAAGGGAAGATGCGGCCGGGCAAAGACGTCGTGACCGGGCCGGCCTATATGGTGCTCGCCGACGTGCCGCTGCCGCTGGCACTCCCCTTCGGCTACTTTCCCTTCTCGAAAAACTACTCCAGCGGCATCATCTTCCCTTCGTTTGGCGAAGACTACAACCGCGGCTTCTTTATGCGCAACGGCGGCTACTACTTCGCCTTCAGCGACTACGTGGACCTTGCGCTGACGGGCGAGATCTACACCAAGGGGTCTTGGGGGGTCACGGGGCAGTCTACCTACGTGAAACGCTACCGTTTCCGGGGTAACTTCAACATCTCATACCTTACGACTGTGACAGGCGACAAGGGAACTCCCGACTACTCCAAGCAGACCAACTTCCAGGTGATCTGGAGTCACACGCAAGACACCAAGGCCAACCCCAATCTCTCCTTCTCTGCCTCCGTCAACTTCACCACCTCAGGCTACACGCGCAACGACCTCAACTCATACTACAGCTCGGCCTTCACCGAAAACACCAAATCATCTACCGTAAGCCTCGGCTACCGGTTTCCCGGCACGAAATGGGCCATCGCCGCCACGGCCAACATAGCCCAGAGGACACAAGACTCCACCCTTGCCGTCTCCTTCCCCAACATCAACATCACCATGTCGCAGACGGCCCCCTTCAAGCGCAAGCGGTCAGTGGGAGGAGAGAGATGGTATGAGAAGATAAGAATGAGCTACTCCGGCCAGTTTCAGAACTCCCTCACCGCACAGCAGAACGAATTCTTCAAGAAGAGCCTGATCAAGGACTGGCGTAACGGCATGAAGCACTCCGTGCCCATATCAGCCACCTTCTCCCTCTTCAAATACGTCAACATCTCGCCCTCCGTCACCCTCAACGACAGGATGTACACCTCAAAGATAAAGCGCGATTGGGACCCCAACGCTCAGACCGAGGTTGCCGACACAGTCTACGGCTTCTACAACGTCTTCGACTTCAATGCCGCAATCTCGCTCGACACCAAGATCTACGGCTTCTGGAAACCGATGAAATTCCTGGGCGACAAGGTGCAGATGATACGCCATGTGCTCACACCCACTGTCTCCTTCTCATGGGCACCCGATTTCGGAGCACCCGGCTGGGGCTACTACGGTTCCTACAGCTACACCAACGCCAACGGCCAGGAAGTGACCCGCGACTACAGCTACTTCCAGCACGGCCTCTTCGGCACTCCCTCGCGCGGCAAGACCGGCATACTCTCCGTCAACCTTGCCAACAACCTCGAGATGAAAGTGAAAAGCGAGAGCGATTCAACCGGGGTGAAGAAAATCTCGCTCATCGAGAACTTCTCGATCGGCCAGAGCTACAACTTCGCCGCCGACTCACTCAACTGGAGCAACCTCAACACAAGCATCATGCTCAGGCTTGTGAAAAACTTCAACCTCTCGCTCTCTGCCACCTGGGATCCCTATATCTACCGCCTCAACGCCAACGGTTCGCCCGTGAGGGTCAACATCCCCCGCTGGAAGGCTGGCAAAGGATGGGTGAAGCTCTCATCCACGGGCACATCGTTCTCCTACACTTTCAACAACGATACCTTCCGCAAGAAAAAGAAAGAAGACACCGGGACTCCCACAGGCACGGACACCGACTTTCCCGACGAAGACTACCCCTTTGGCGAGACACCCGGAGAATTCCCCGACGGAGTGCAGGAAAACTCCGAAGACTTCTCCCTGCGCGCCGAGGAGCGACGGCAACGGAAGCGACAGGTAGACAACAGCTCCGACGCCGACGGCTACTCCAAATGGGAATGCCCATGGAGCCTTACGCTCAACTACTCCGTAAGCTACGGTTACGGCGACTTCGACTACGACAAGATGGACTATCGGGGCAAATTCTTCCAGAACCTCTCCATCTCGGGCAATATCCGGCCCACGAAAAACTGGAGTTTCACGGCTTCGATGTCTTACAACTTCGACACCAAGAAGATAGCTTACATGAACTGCTCGATAACGCGCGACCTCCACTGCTTCACGATGACGGCATCGTTCGTGCCCGTCGGGCCGTATAAATCCTACACCTTCCACATCGCCGTGAAATCCTCCCTGCTCAAAGACCTCAAGTATGACAAGCGCTCCTCCAGCTCCAACGGTATCCAGTGGTATTAAGGAGGAGAAAAGGCTTCTCCTTATTATTATAGAGGGATTATCATAGAGGGATGGCTGGAAAGGATTCTGAAGCTTAGAAAGTGGGAAAGGTAAAAGTTAAAAGGGGAATTAAAATTTGGTAATTTGGAAATTATGCATTAATTTTGTTGGGAAATAAATAAAAATGCAATAATATCTCTGACCTTTATAAATAATTATTATGAAAAAATCATTACTATTTTTATCAGCGGTATCGATGTTTGCCGTGAATGCGGCGGCCGATGCCCCCTCAGAAATGTACGACCAGGACGTGGTCGGTATCTCGTCCAACGGACGCTGGACCGCAGCCGACATCTCGGAGGGCGCCGTGGTGATCACAGACCGTGAAACCGGGGAGGAATGGGTTTATTACGGTGATGGCGGCCTTCGTTATTATGATATAAGCCCCCGTAAAGCCGTTTCCGACAACGGTATTGTAGTAGGTTCGACTTCCACCTCCAACGGCGCATACTGGGAAAACGGCGTTTGGACCGTTTTAAAGACCCCCAACCCCCAATGGATAATGAACGCCAAGAGCATCACACCCGACGGCAGTGTGATTTGCGGCGGCATTGGCGGCGATGAATTCAGCGTCTACGCCGAAAACATCATGCTCCTGCCGGCCATTTGGCACAGGCTGCCTCAGGGTGGGTACGATGACCCTGTGGCGCTCCCCCACCCCGAACTCGACCTGACGGGAAGAGTGCCTCAATATGTCACCGCCATCTCGATAAGCGACGACGGCAAGACCGTAGCCGGACAAATCCGCGACTACTACGGCCTCAAGATGGAGCCCGTGATCTACAAATGCGACGATTCCGGCAACTGGACCTACACCCGTCCCGCACAGGACCTTCTGAATCCCCGCAACATAAAATTCCCGCACTGGCCCGGTGAGCTCGCCGACGAATACATGATGCCCGTACAGGAGCAGTATATGACTGACGCCCAGATTGAAGCTTTCACAGTCGCCTATGAGAACTATATCTACGGAGGATATCAGGGACGCGAGCCGCAGTATGAAGACTTCATGACCCCCGAGGCCATTGAGGCCTACAACAAGGCTTATAAGGAATATATGGATGTTTACGTGCCTTGGGAAAGGGAATTCAACGCCTTCATGGAGAGCTATTACGATTATGCCGACTCCGGCGCTCAGTTCGTATTCAACAGCGGATTGCTGACCCCCGACGGCAAATATTTCGTCTCCAACGCCACGATAGCCGGCCGCGGCTACGCTATCGTGATAATCGACACCGAGACCGGGGAATACAGTATTTTCAACGGCAACCGCTCCGTGCAGTTCGACTACATCACTGCCGACTATTCAATCCTCGGCCATACGGGAGCACTCGGCTCCGACACGGGTTCGCCGCAAGGCTACATCTTCCCGCAGATGCAGACGCAGGCCGTAGCCATCGAAGACTATATCGCGCAGAAAAATTCATTCCTTGGCCAATGGATGGAAGACAACCTCGTGCATGAGGTAATAATGGGACTTGGCTCCACCAGCATCTACGACACCCGCGAAATGCTCTGCACGGGTGCCCTCGCCGGTACGCCCGACCTTACCTACATCGTCTTCAGGAACAGCACATGGTCTTGGGACGACTGGACAGGCCCGATGGGCTCCATCTCCTACGTGCTCCCCATGGACTGGGACGGAGTTGAGGAGAGCGGTGTTGAGGAGATTGCCGAGAGCGCCCCGGCTGCTATAAGCGTAGAAAATGGCGGTCTGATCCGCGTGGAGGGCGACTATGCTACACTCGACATCTACGATATCGCCGGCACGAAGGTATTCACGGCCCTCAATCCCAAAGGCAGCGTTGCCACCGGACTTTCGGGAGGCCTCTACATAATAAAAGCTGCCACCGCAAGCGGTGACAGCCAGACACTCAAAGTAAGGATCAGATAACGACCTTTCTGACCGTGACATTGCCCGCGGCGTCAGCCACGCGCACCACATACATTCCGGCGTTGAGACCCACGGTCTCGGCGCCGGATGCTTTTGCAGCCAGCTGGCCGTCGAGGGTATAGACTGAACAGTCAGCGTATTCGCCTTCAATCTTAAGACCTCCGCGCAGCGGAAGAATGCGCACGTCAGATTCAGCAACCTTGCCTACCGATGTGTAATCGAACATGTGGAATTTCGCAGCGTTGGAGATCTCACCGGTCTTACCATTAAGTAGCAGAACGATGATGTCGCTCTTGTCAATGTCGTTGATGTAGGCAGTGCGAAGGGTCGTGGCATAGGTGTACTCCTTATCCGCTTCGAAACTGGCAGGAAGACTCTCGGCAATCCCGTCGCAGTCTTTGATTATGCGTGCCACCTCATCGAAATACCAGTTGACATACGCTCCCTTTTTCTCCCAACCGCCGTAGTCGGCATTAAGACCCGAGAAATAATTGGTCTGAGTGTACGGACCCAAATGATCTTCGGTAGCAACGAATGCCAGACGGAAATCGTCGCCCTCGTAAGGCAGCTTAAACCTTACGGTCGCCTCCACGTTCATCTCGCGCGGAGTGGCGGGGTCGTAAGAGGCTTTTACATCAATATCGGCAAAAGACTCCACATCTTTTGTCTCGTTATAATAAGCCTCAAGCTCGGCCTTCGATGGCATCATGATCTTTGACCGGTTCACGATACATCCCGGAAATCCGTAAGGCTCGTATTCCTGAAGGAAACTCATATAGGAGGAAACCTGCATCTCGTCGCCCTGATGCACCGCGATGCCGATAAAGCCGTCGTCGCCATACTTCTCCTTCATATAGTCCATACCTACGATTCCCAACGGACAGTTGCCGCACCATGTGCCTGTCCATTCCTCCACTACAAAGGCTTTCTTATAGCCGTCTTTTACACAGCTTAGCCAGCCTGTTATCTCACTTGACTCCGTCTTTTCGGCTGCCTCTCCGTTGACACTGCCTACGGAGATGTTCAGAGGCAAATTGATGCCCTCTTCATCGGTAGATATGCCTTCGATGACAAACTGGGCCGACGCCCCCTGAGCGAGCGGTTCGGGCATCCTGAATGTAGCTGTGGCGTTCTGGCCGTTGCCCACCGTATAATTCAGCATAAACTCATTCGCCACAACCGAACCGTTGTTGGAGACGATGGCTTTGGCGGGAAATTTCTGTCCGGGCCTTACGTTGCTTGCCATTTCGAGTTCCGAAAGAGCCAGATTATATTTCGGCAGATTGTCACCCTCAATCACGAGCTGTATGCAGACAGAACCATAGGCGGCTCCAATATGGTCCCACACTCCTCCATATGATACATTGTCAGCCATACGGTTGGCGGTGGGCACGTCGTCTATGCCGATGGGATAGTCTCCCTGATTGGCGCGTACCTGATAACCCGCATAGAAACCGTTGCCGTCAATTGTGAAGGGAGTGGTGAGTTCTATCTCGTTCCATCCTTCCTGCACGGTAATCGGAGCATCCTGCGAATACGACGGGTTGTCCATCAACGTACGCGAGAAATAGACAGTCAGCTGGCGAGCCGACATCCTGCCTACGCCAATTCTCACACGCGTAACCTTGGCACCCTTCCAAGTGGCCGCTGTAGAGGCTGGTACCTGAATGGCGGCCTTATATGTCCCGGCACCCTGAGTAAGCGCACTCGAATAACCCTTGCAGTAACCGAATACCAGGAATTCGTCGGCAGAGGCAGCGGCAGTAGTGCTGCGCACCTGCGACCGGGAATTACGAATCCAGGACGCTGAATGAGCCATTGACGACACTGCAAACGAGGACACAATGGCTAAAAACAATAAAATTTTCTTCATAAAAGGTCAGATTAGAAATTATTTTCCTACAAATATATAATTAATTGCCCGAAATAGCAAATATTATCAGAAAAACACAACTTATCTGGCAAGTGCGTTATCTATCTGGTCAGCAATCTGCACCATACCGCGGCTGTCGGGATGAAGCGACATCTTTTCGATATCATGCAGTTGAACATACCCCACACCATAATGATCCGCTATCTTGACAGTGGATTCCTTCACATCTTCAGAGATCTCATCGTTGATGATCACAAGAACCTCCGCCTCCGGATAGCGCTCCTTCAGGTTAGACACCACGTATGCCGCAGCCGGGCGGTAGGAATAGAGGTCGGCGTCGGACCAACCGCTCCATATGTAATCACCCAACGGCGCCTCCGCCCATGCGTCGTTGGTGCCACCAAATAGGAAAATAATGTCGGGATTGCCGAGTCGCCCCACACGTGTGGCGAAAGAGCGGTCGGAATAGTCGGCTCCGCCGTAGCCCGTATTGCACACCGTTGCGCCGCTGTAGGAGTCGTTGGCTTCCAGTTCATAGCCGTGGCGGTCAATGTAGATCTGCCACCACGTCTGTTCCGGACGCGTCACGTCAGTGGGGCGCCCTTCCTTGGGAACCGGTTTATACCATGCGATGTAGCCTTCGGGAATAAAGCCCTCGAATGTGGAATAGGAATCGCCGAGAATCGACACCCTCTTGGGAGTCGCAGCGGCTTCTTCGACGTTGGGCACGGAAGTTGTGGAATTCTGTGCGCAGGCTGAGAAAGCCACGAGCACACATGCCGAAAATATAGATATTATTGACTTCATAATTGCATATATTTTTCGTAAAATTAGTAATTTTGCGATAAAGACCAAAAACAAGATGAACAAAGAGAGAAACCGCGGCGCCTTCACGCCCGATAAGATAGCGATGAGGGTCAACAGAGCCGGGGAGGAAGTCAGGCTCATCGATTTCCTCGAGCAGACTTTTGCAGATGCCAAGCGCAACGACATAAAGAAATGGCTAAAATACGGCCACGTGAAGGCCGACGGACAGGTGACGAGCGCCTTCGACTATCCCCTTGCGCCCGGAGCAGAGGTGGAGCTCAACTTCAGCAGGCCTTTCGTGACCTTTCACCACCACAGGCTCGAGCTCGTGTATGAAGACGACGACATCATCGTGGTCAACAAGGGCTACGGCCTGCTGTCGGTAGGCACCGGAGCGCCCTCCACGGGCAAACCGGGCAAACCGCAGGAGACAGCCTACAACATATTGAAAGACTATGTTAAGGCCAAGAATCCGGCCAACAAGATATTTGTGGTGCATCGGCTCGACCGCCACACCTCGGGCCTTATGATGTTTGCCAAATCGGCCGAGATGCAGGAAGCCATGCAGCACAACTGGAACAATATGGTGATCTCGCGCAAATACGTGGCTCTTGTAGAGGGCATCGTGGAGCAGGACGAAGGTGAGATAAGGAGCATGCTCGAGGAGAACAGTGCCTTCAAGGTGTACTCGAGCAAGGAGGGCACGGGGAAGATGGCCGTGACGCGCTACAAGGTGTTGCGCCGATTTCAGGGCAACACGCTCGTGGAGTTCGAGCTCGACACGGGGCGCAAGAACCAGATAAGGGTTCACGCCTCCGACATGGGTCATCCAATAGTTGGCGACGTGAAATACGGCGGCCACGTGTCGCGTCTTCACCGTCTTGCGCTCCATGCGCAGACCTTGCGTTTTGCCCACCCGCGTACTCGCCGCGACATGCATTTCGTTTCAGACATTCCGTGGTAGTGGGAGCTATGAGGATACTTACGATTGACGACCTTGAAGGGGCGGCGCTGAAGTATGGGCTTCTCCCCTTCTTCCGCAACAACATAAAGGGTTTCTCGATAGAGGAGATGACCCCGCCGGCGCTCATCTTCGGCGGCAACGACGATGAAGGGTGCTGGGAATGGAAAGGACCCGTGATAAGGCGTCGCACCACCATGTATGGCAAGTTCTTCCGGAGGAAGGCCGGCTTCGTAAGCCGTGAGCTGATACCCTACTTCCTGAAGATGAGGCGCGATAGCGGAATTGTAACGCCGGGGTCGACCGATGAGATGATCTTCGACATCATCAGCATCAACGACCGCATGACATCCACCGAGCTGAGGGAGACACTTATAGGCAAACCGAAAAGACGCACAGCCTACGACCTCCCGGAACTGGAGGCAACCTCGGATCCCGGCTTTAACCTAACCTCAGAAAAGGGAGCCGGGAAGCCTTCGCGCCACACCCTTGAGGGGCCTTTGCAGCGTCTCCAGATGGGCGGCCACGTATGCATCTCCGACTTCCGCTACAAGCAGACGCGCCGCGGGGAGCGCTACGGGTGGGGCGTGGCTGAATACTCAACGCCGGAAATGCTCTTCGAGAGCAGCGAGCTGCACACCGACCTTACGCCCGGGGAATGCCGCGACTATATCATAGAGTATGTAGGAAGCCGCTTTCCTTCCGCATCGGCCGATGGGATAGGCAGGCTGATAAGGATGTAGGCAAAGCCACCGTAATTGCACAAGAATAGCGGACCGCGCCAGGAGACTGACGCGGTCCGTAATAGTTTTCTTGGAGGTTCTTAGAAGGAATAGTAGAAACCGAGACGGATATCGTTCCAGTTGAAGATATTCCAAGTGAACTGGTTGCTCTTTGCGTAGAGACCTGTAGCTTTGTCGGTAGCTCCTTCCCAACCGAGCTGGCCGAGATGAGCCACGAGGCTCCAATGGCTGTTGACGTTGAACGCAACACCGGGACGGAGACCGATTTCATATACGAAACCTGCGTCCTGACCCTTACCTTTCTGTACGCCGAAACCTACACGGCCGTCGCAGAAGAACTGCACCTTATTGTCGGCAAGGTGAGCGAATTTATACCTTGCGTAGGGAAGGATCTCGAAAACGTTTACGTCGTAGCCGGATGCATAGCCGTAGTCATATTCCAGGATACCGCCGAAGGTCCACTTTTCGTTGAAGCTGTAGCCAACTTCGGGAGCGATAACGACTGTGGTTTCGTTGTGGGTGGCATTACGGCTGAAACCTACCTGACCGCCGAAATAGAACTGAGCGGAAGCCGTAAGAGAAGCAACTGCCATAAAGGCAACAAGTAATAATTTTTTCATGATGATGTGAAATTATGAGTTAGTATATGATTCTGCTTGCAAATTTAAGATTTTTTTAGTTAAAAACCAAAAATTGTTAAAACTCATATTTAATTTTCTGAATGAATTTTATAATTTTGTCATTTAAAACCACAAAGCAACGAATACCATGAACGATTTTAGATTCTACACCCCCACAAGATACATTTTCGGTCGCGATGCCCAAAAACATGTAGGCGAAATGTCTGCCTCACTGCTCGGGAACAGAGTGCTGCTGGTTTTCGGCCGGAATTCCGCACGCAAATCCGGTCTTCTCGACCAGGTGGAAGACTCACTGAGAAAACATGGCGTGGAGTTCTTTGAGTTCGGTGGCATCAGGCCTAACCCTACCGACGGTCCGGTAAGACTCGGTATCGGGCTTTGCCGGGATGAGGGAGTTACCGGAATCCTTGCCGTAGGGGGAGGTTCCGCAATCGACACGGCTAAAGCCATAGCAGCCGGAGCTCTCTACGATGGAGATTTCTGGGATTTCTACTCCGGCAAGGCAGTCCCCGACAAAGCCCTTCCCATTGGGGTAGTGCTCACAATCCCGGCAGCCGGAAGCGAGGGTTCGGGCAACTCCGTTATCACACGCGAGGAGGACCTCCGCAAGGTTTCGATAAGGACCGAACACGTGTTGCGTCCCGTGTTTGCCCTTGTGAATCCGGAGCTGACATACACGTTGCCTCCCTATCAGACTGCTTGCGGCATCGTAGACATGATGGCCCATATCTTCGAGAGATATTTCACACCTACGGCAGGAGTGCAGGTAACCGACAGAATCAGCGAAGGACTCCTCAAGGCCATCATAGAGGAGGCCCCGAAGGTATTGTCAGATCCCACGGCATACGACCCGAGAGCCAACATCATGTGGGCCGGTACGCTTGCCCATAACGGAGTGTGCGGCTGCGGGAAGGCTGAAGACTGGAGCAGCCACGGCATGGAGCATGAGCTTTCGGCGCTATACGATGTGGCGCATGGAGCCGGACTCGCCGTCATAATGCCGGCCTATATGACATTTATGGCTGAACATAAACCCGAAAGAGTGGCAATGATGGCGCGCAACGTATTCGGAATAAATGAAAAAGACGAGGTGCAGGCAGCCCGAAAAGGGATCGAGGCTCTCAAGGACTTTTTCCGATCCATCGGTATGCCGGTGACCTATTCCGAACTCGGATTGAAGGAAGTGGACATTCCTCTCATGGTAAGAAAACTCCATGAAACCAAGGGGAGCCCGATGGGAGCTTATTATCCGCTTACTGAAAAAGAGACAACCGAAATATACAATATCCCGAGGTAATTAGGCCTTATTTTCGGAAGGTCCATAGCGCAATAGCTGCAGCCGCCCCCACATTGAGCGAGTCAACGCCGTAATGCATGGGGATACGGATCACGACATCGGAGCCGTCGATAACCTTCTGCGGAAGTCCGTAGCCTTCGCTTCCAAGAAGCAAGGCATATCGTTCGTCGGCATCGACCGAGAAATCCTCGAGAGACACACTGCGTTCAGTCAGGGCCATACTCACGGATTTGAATCCGGTCTCCTTGAGAAGCCCGGCGACGTCGGGGACCATGGCCCAGGGAATTCGGAAAACAGTACCCATCGACACCCTTATCACCCTACGGTTCAGGGGGTCGCAGGAAGTGGAGGAAAGTATCACGGCATCATAGCCCAGAGCAGCCGCTGTGCGGAATATCACACCAACGTTGGTGGAATCGCAGACATCGTAGACCACGCAGACTCTCTTTGCCCCGGAGAGCAGGGACGCCGCGTCCAAGGGTTCCGGGCGTTTCATTGCACACAGGACGCCGCGCGTGAGTGTGTAGCCTGTGATAGACGCGAGCAGCTCTCGGGAACCCGTAAATACAGTCATATCCGGGGAGCGCGAGATTACATCCGCGGCATCTCCCTCTATATGCTTTCTCTCGCAAAGAAACGAAAGGGGCTTCAAGCCGGAATCGAGAGCGGTGGAAATCACCTTCGGGCTTTCAGCCACGAAGATGTCGCTGCGCCGCATCTCACGGTCGGTCAGGCCTACGTAGGGTGCAATTCCGGGGGCAGCAAGGTCTGAGATTTCTTGAATCTTCATTTACGTTGCAAAGTTAACCATAAAAAGGGAAGTCTACAATAAAAAGAAAGTCAAGGCCGTTAATTATACAAAGTTTGGATTCATTAGCTCAGCTGGTTTAGAGCGCCTCCTTGACAGGGAGGAGGTCACTGGTTCGAATCCAGTATGGATCACAAAGCAACAAATCGCAAGCACCGGTAATCGGCAACTTGCGATTTGTCTATTTTTTTTCACCGTCAAAACTGACGGTTTTAAGGTCAGATTCCTGAAGCCTGGGCGGCGGGGCTTACGCTCACGAAGACAATGGCGGCTGCAACGAAGAATACCGTCAACCACACTGCTACAGATGTCTTCCGCCACTTTTCGGGAAGGAAAAACAGCATAGTCTTGGGATTGAAGATAGCGATAAGGAAATATATTCCTACAAAAGTGGCTATAAAAAACAGAGCTTGCATAATATCAAATTTTTAAGGTTTATACTGTCAGTAAAAAAGACTCTGCCCGCAGGAGCGGAATCTTTATGATATAAACGCCCCGCAAGTCTTAATTGTTTAACGCCTCGAACGCCATTTGCGCCCTCCCGAGCGGGTCGGAGAAATGATTGCCGGGCACCCAACGGAATTCCGTAGCCACGCCTGCCGCTTTCAGACGGTCAACAATCGCCAGAGTATTCATACCCACACTCCGGAATGCCTTGATATGGGCCTTCGGTTCCTCCTCCCCCAGCAGGAAGAATGCCTTGCCGGTTTTGGCCGGGACTTTTTCAGCATCAAACCACTCCATAAAGCCCGGAAACCAGAAAGACCCTGACATACATCCTATGGAGGCGAAGAGGTCACATTGCATCCATTGCCAAAGCGTGAAGAGACCCGACAGCGACACCCCGATGAGGTTGCGAACTCCTACCGGCTCGAGGCCGGCATCCTTCTCCAGTTGCGGCACGATGGTGCCCGAGAGTTGCTTCAGAAACTCCGGAGCCTTTCCGCCGAAAGGCGGGGCATCATGGGTCTCGCCCGGCTCAGGCCATGGGGTAAGACTGTCGTTCCACAGCTGTGCGGGGATATAGACAACCACTACATTACCCTTTGAAACATCTGCCATTCTCGTGAGCCAGTCAGCCTCAAGCGGCAAGACAGCAGGATAAATCAGATAAGTGATTTTAGCTGAACCGGAGGCAGCTCTCACAAGGTCGCAACTGTATTCTCCAAATTTAAACGTTTCCATAAATTCCTCAGTTATTTCTAAGTTTCATCATGTCGGGAAGGTCGCCAAAACCGAGCGACTCGTAAAGTCCGCGTCCCTGCTCAGTGGTTTCGAGGTATATCTTGCCGCATCCGAGCCCTCTCGCCTCATCCACGAGATTGCGCACGATGGCATGTCCCACTCCCCTCTCGCGGAAAGAATCGCGCACATATATATTCATAAGATAGGCACATCGGCCGGAAGGATTGTCTGGCGAAGGGAGCTCATCTCCGAGACATATGGATCCGCAGCCTCCCTCCATTCCGTCAATCTCGGCGATAATGGCTCGGTGGGAGCCGTCCGGTATGTGCTGCTCGTAATAATTCCTGTTTGCTTCAAGGAGTGCGCCGTCAGGCACAATGCCGAAGACGTGCTGAATCACCTCACTTCTCCATTGCATGAGCTTGTCGATATCATATACCCGGCGCAGTGTAATCATTTGTAATCCCCCTCCTTGAGGACGACCGGAAGAGAGTCAAAGTCCACTTTCCCGCGGTCGGTAAGCGGTATCCTGTGAAGCGCGACATAAAACTCCGGAAGCATAAAATCAGTGAGTTGCGAGGCGAGCCAATGTCTGAGCTCGGAGAGTGTGAAACCCGGGGTTGGGACAATATAGGCCACAAGGTAGTGGAGTCCGGACTCATCTTTGCAGGCTCTCACGATACCGCGGTCGATTTCAGGGAAGGCATTCAGCACGTTTTCAACCTCCTCGGGTTCTACCCTTCGGCCGAGAATCATCACCTGGTCGTCTTTGCGGTGAATAAACACAAAGTTGCCGTCGGGCAGGCGATATCCCATGTCACCGCTACGATAGAGCCGTTTTCCGTCAGACATCGTGACATAGTTTTTCCCTTCGGGAGGATTACCGAGGTAACCCCTTCCGACCCCCTCTCCCATTATACATATCTCTCCTACGGAACCGTCTGCCATCTCGTTGAGATCATCGTCCATTATCCTTACGTCGACACCCTCCACCGGCTTGCCTACAGGGAATGTCCCGTCTTCGAGCGGAGTGGCGTTGTCGATTCTGTAGTAGTTGGAACAGACGGTTGTTTCGGAAGGGCCGTAAGTGTTGTAGATTCTCAGTCCGCGGTCTTTAAGGTTGCTTATATAATTGGCCCTCACCACGTCGCCGCCGCTTACGATAAGCTTGACGGATGGTGACAGAAGTTCTGCCCGTGCGTTCACGTCGGCGATAAGGTATGGGAAAGCATCGAGGACGGTGACTTCATGGCGCCGGCAGAAGTCCATCAGCAAGGGTAATGGCCCGTCATGTATTCCCGAATCGGGGATTGCGAGCGCGGCACCATTAAGCAATGTTGCGAACACCTCCTCCACGAAGATGTCGAACGAGCATACGGAGTATTGAAGCATCACGTCGCCCGGGCCGATTTTCATCTCTTTCCCGAAGGCGTGGGCATAATTAACTACGGAATGATTTTCTATCATCACTCCCTTGGGACGTCCGGTAGTGCCTGAGGTATATAGCACGTAAGCGAGACCCTCAGGTGTGGAGCGGTCGGGGAAGTCCGGAGCATCCATCACGGGATTACGGCAGAAATTATCGTCAATAATAAGTTCTATTCCTGCATTGCGCATCATGTAGTCGCGTCTTTCAGCGGGGAGAGAGGGTTCGGCAGGAACATAGGCGGCTCCGCTCTTTAGCACGGCGAGCATAGCCGCAATCTGGTTGATGCCGTGGCTCATCACGATGCCGATAAACTCATAGTGACAATCCGCAAATTTTGCCATCAGTCCGTTGACAAGCCTGTCAAGTTCGGCAAAAGTAACGCTGCGGCCATCCTCCCTGACTGCGATAGCCTCGGGCTGTAGAAGCACTTGCCGCTTGAAACAACTGTAAATGGTAAGAGTGTTCTTCATAGTATTTTAACATTCCGCCCGGCCCTCGGGTTCAAAACCATGATACCTATTTGAAAAGGGCGTCGGCAGTTACCTCGTTCTGAATCATGTTCCACTGAGGGTTGTGGAGCACTCCGTCCATGGTGATCATTGTCAGATGGAGAGCTTTACGAGTGCCGGTAGTTTCCCGAAATTGCTCTTTGCGTGTCAGCATGGTTTCCATATAGGCAGGTGTGATAGCGTAAGCTCCCAACGAGAATTTAATCTCACACAGGTTGATCACTTCGTCGCGGCGGTCAATCACGAGATCAATTTGTGCCTTTTTTCTGCCCTTCTCCTCGTCTGTCCAAGAATAGATTGAAGTCTGAATACCCGATATTCCGAGTGCCTCTTTTATCTGATAGGTGTGATGAAGACAAACCTGCTCAAAGGCGTAACCTGCCCATGAGCGATGGGCTGGAGAGTCTATACGGGTAGACCAATAGTTTTCAGACCCGTTACCCGAATCTTTAACATGTTTTAGGTAAAACAAGGTATAAAGGTCGGTTAACTGAAACAGATTGCCCTTTTTCTTCCTCCCGAATGCCATGTATTCGCGAATAAAGTCACAGGTCTTGAGATTGGTCAATACCTCCGTAAGTTTACCGCCCTCGTTAAGATTCAGTTCAGTCCTTATCTCCCGGCGAGTGAGCCCCTCAGCTTTGGATGCGAGGAGTTCCACTACATGTCGGTAGATTTCGGAATCATTAAAAAGAGACTTGAACAGTGTATCGTATTCCTGACGCAGTTCGCCTTTATCGTGAAAAAACAGATGGTCGATATTTTGTGGCAGGCTCAATCCTTTCTTCATCTTTGAAAGGTAGAACGGGACACCGCCCACAGCCATATAGCATTCCACGATTTGGTGACGTGTCCATTCCACTCCGTTGGCCTTGAGCAGCAATTCCGAATCCCTAAGGTTAAATGGAGCCAGATAGAGTTGGTGAGTTACCCGGTTGTGCAAACCGCCTTTGTTGCCTATTAACTTATGGGTCATCCATGTTGTGGCGGAACCACAAACGATAAACTTCACTTTATCATTCCAGTCAGCCCAACCATTCCAGAAGAGTTCCAGGGCACTGATGAAGCGTGACCTCGGGGTGTCAAGCCAGGGAAGTTCGTCGATGAAGACAATAATTTTATCTTTTTGCAGCGAAGACAGATATTCTTGGAGCTGCCTGAAAGCGTCACGCCATGAAGTCACTTTTGGCCAAGATTTACCGGAATAGGTTTCCAACTGGATGCGGAAGTTTTCAAGTTGGTCTTTCATCGGAGCGCGGAATGAACCGCTCATATAAAAGTCGAATTTTCCCTCAAAAAAATTCCTGACGAGGAAAGTCTTCCCAATACGTCTCCTCCCATAGACTGCTATAAACTCAGGCTTGTCTGAATCGACGGCATCTCTGAGCACCCTCTGCTCCCATTCCCTACCTATAATCTTGCTCATAAATTTTATTTATCGACTTAAATTTAAATTGAAAAGCAAAGTTACACATTATTAAGCAAATAACAAAATTTGGAGCGTTATATTGGTTCCGAATCTCACTTTTTTAGGCACATTCGGAACAATTATAAGCAATTTCAGACTCCCGCGTGGGGAATTTTTTCATTATTGAGGAAACTTATTTAGAGTTAAAAAGAGTCAATTTTTAAATATTTTTTATCGTAATTTTGCTATTAAAAATATTTATCGTAATTTTGCGATAAATTTATAAGGATTACAGACTAAACCTCATTCATAAAGATGAAGCATGAAAAAAATGAAACGGCTGACGCAAAAATTGCGAGTTTTGCCAAGGCTTTGAGTCACCCGACACGTGTGGCCATCGTGAGAGCTCTGATCGACAAAGGGAGCTGCGGCAAATGCGGGTGCCCGGAATGCAACTGCGGCGAGAATTGCCCGGGCGAGAATTGCCGGTGCGGGTGCAAATGCGGAACGCTCGTCGACCTTTTCCCCATGGCCCAATCCACAATCTCGCGCCATATCAAGGAACTGACAACCGCCGGTATCGTCACCATGAATGGCCGGAAGGGTAACTATACACTCAACAGGAAAGCAATAACCCAAGGAATAACTTTGATTACTGAATTATTAACAAAAAATATTACAGATATGGAAGAAAACAAGAAATGCAACTGCGGAGACAACTGTCAGTGCGGAGACAACTGCCAGTGCGGAGACAACTGCCAGTGCGGAGACAACTGCCAATGCGGCGAAAACTGTCAGTGCGGCGACAACTGCAACTGCTGTGAGGAATGCACGTGCGGTGACGACTGCCGGTGCACTGAAGACGCCAAATGCTGCGACAACTGCACCTGCTGCTGATAAGAACGGAATATATCGTACCTGAAGGCGGTGTGTAAAAATACGCGATCTGCGGCGTTGCTATCGGAATTCGCTCTTGGTCATTTACTGGAGTAAACTCCCTGCGAGCTCATCCTCAGCGCCTAGCATCTCACGCATTTTAACGCACCTTAGGGGCTGCGTCAAAATTCCTCATTTTGACACATCCCCTCTTTATTTTTCGGAAATTTTTCAGGAAATTGTCGTAAATTTGTGGAGAATTTAATTTTTATAAAAACTATAGCTCCATTACAACAATGAAAAATTGGATACCGATAAGGCACGACTACTTAAAAGAAAACTTCGACAGCCTGCTTGAATCGTTGGCAGACGCTGATTTTGAGAATTTAGAAGACGGACTTCTCCAGGAGTCGATTGTAAAACTCGAGGAAGTGGCACGCGACCTTCTAACAACTTACTTTCCACACCGCCTCGGAATTACAATACCCATTGACGACGAATATATTAAAAACCTCCGTATTACCCTCGCTTCCATCTACGCAACCCTAAAAAGAGGCAAACCTATGGCCGATGAACTGGTCACACTGCTCGACTCACTCGTGGTGAACAACGTATACCGCGATCAGGGTTCATTTGAGAAAATAAAGAGCATAACGGTCAACCTTGCTCTCGGGAATGGCATCGAGACCCTCCCCTACAGCCTCAAAGACCTTGCTGCCGACTCCTTCAACCTACCTCTCTTCGCCCAGAAACTGCTGGGCATCACCTTCCTGAAAAACGGCCATATCATGGCAGGATATGAGGGGAAAGGAAGCTGCCTCTTCCAGGGCGACAAAGTGAAGATCAGCACCGAACGCCTCTCACGACTGATTTCCTCCAAACTCAAGACCTTTCTTTACCTCAGCCTGGGAGTAAGTATCCTCGACGACGAGAAGAAAAAACCTATAGAGCTCGACTTCAAAGACCAGGTTGTACTCCTTAACCGCCTCATCCAGACTGCCCGCGAACAGGCTCCCGAGGTGCGGAAGAAACTCAAGACCTACACTCAGGATCAGACATTCTACGTAAAGGTGACAGACGTGATCCACAACTTCGAATGGGTGAAATGCGAGACCATCGACCCCTCCTACGAACGCCTCGAGCTCTATCTCGACCTGCTCAACTTCCACAACCTCAGCGCGCTGACCACCCTGACGCGACGCGACTTCCTGCAGGCCCTCTCGAAAGGAAACATTCTCAAGGTGCGCCTCATCGAAAAAGACGGTCGCCAATACTTCAGCCTCTACGGACCGCTGCGCGAATTCTTTACCAACCCCGAAAACTTCCCCGACACCTACGAGGCAATCTTCATCACGGGTTACCCCGGAGGCAGCCGCTGGCTAACTCACCTCGGGCACACCGTGAACATAATGAACAACAAATGGGACAACGAGATAGCGGAAGCCGAGGCTGAAAACTGCAATCTCAGTATCGAGGTGGGTAGCATCAAGCAAAACATTGACAAAAACGGCAACACCGTGTTGAACGCCACCAGGAAGGGGGAGATTTACGAGATTTCTCACGAGGAATTCAGGAAAGAGATACCGGGCAACCTGATTGCCGACCTCCTGGACTTCTGGAAGGAGGAATGCCCCGTATTCACAGCCGCCAAACCCCTAACGCCCATGGTAGGCGAGATCTTTCCGAGGATAATCTGCCATCTGCTTGCCACTATGTCGCAAGACTCCCTGCTCCCCTTCTACGAGCGCTACTACAACTTTACGGGGAGCCGTATCATGGCTGCAATGACCGACGACACCCACGACGGAGCATACTGCGAGTTCATGCTCAACTACCTCAAGGCACTCTGGGCCTTCGCCCAAGACCCCGGCCACAGCTGGCTCGGGCTGCCCGAGATTCCTGACGAACTGAAGGAGACGGAGGCTGCCGCCGAGTGCAGCGCCATAATCCGCACCATCCTCGGCTATAACCACAACCCTACGCCAGCTCTGCCCTCAGCCGACAACCAGGTGGACATAGAGCGCCTCAGAAACCTCATAGACGCAGCCAACGCCCTGGCCGGCAATATCGCCGAAACGGAGATTAACCGCATAAAGCGCTCCATATCGCAATGCCTCGGCATAAAGTCGATATATAAGGAGGAGGCTTCAGACAAACACTGGTTTGGCGAGGAGAGCGACATGCTCGAGTTCAAGACCTCCATCGTGTTCCTCCCAAGCAAGACCGGCGACACAACCCCTAACCCCGACATACAGATATGGCAGATCCTGAAGACTGTCAACGGCTTCCTCAACAGCCTCCACGGCGGCACACTTCAGCTCGGAGTCAACGACTTCGGCAATGCCGCGGGGGTGGATGAAGACATACGCTGGCTCTACCGCAACAACCATATCCTCACCCCCGAGGCAGACCCCTACCTGCGATACATAAAGCATAGGGTTGACAATGCCTTCGAGGCCTACCGCCGCTCGGACAAAGACTCCGACATCACGGCTACGAGAGTGCGATATTCGCTCTCGCAGGTGGAGGGGCGCACCGTGTTGCGCATCGACATACTCCCCTTCGAGCTGGGATGTGTTAGGATGAAAGACACCCTGCGCCTTCACAACCGACACGAGGTGCGCCGACCTGCCGACATCAAGGAGGCCTATATCCGGGCCGCCAACACCACCGAAGAACTCACGCAGACCAAACGCGAAAAGATGGAGGAGGAGAAGCGCAAGGTGATAAAAGACTCCGAGCAGCAGAAATTCATCGCCGTGCAGGAGGCGATCGACTCCTGCCGATACGTAAGGCTGGACCAGTATCAGTCTTACAAGGAAGTGGCCGACCGGGTGGTGGAACCTGTAGAGCTCCTTCCGCAGCGCGGCCTGCTCGTGGGGATAAAGAAGGGCGACAAGAACCTGAGGGTGTTCAAGCTGAGCCGCTGCGAGGAGGTGAGCGTGCTTGACGAGACATTCAAGCGCTCAAAGTACTCCTATTCCGTCGACCCCTTCAACATGCTCGCCACGGGCAAAAACGTCACCGACATCCGGGTGAGGCTGGACCGCCTGGGATGGCTGCTGATTCAGGAAACATATCCCTATACGGCCAACTTCCTGAGCAAAGACAACACGGACCCGGAGTTTCCTTTCCTGCTGAGTTGCCCGATTTCCGACGTGAGGGGCATCGGCTCCTTCTGCCTCTCCATCCTTGACCATTTCAAGATAATCAACAATCCGGCCCTTGAGAGCTATATTAAGGAGCGGATCAAAAATTACAGATAAGCCATGGACCACAAGACACAGCAACTAATAGACAACCTTAAGGGTAAACAGAAGATAAGGGTGCTCTTCGTATGCCTGGGCAACATTTGCCGTTCGCCGGCAGCCGAGGGCGTGTTGAAAGCTATTGTAGACGAGGCCGGCGCCGCCGGCCGATGGGATATAGACTCCGCGGGCACGGGAGGCTGGCATGTGGGGGAGCTGCCCGACAGCCGCATGCGCATCCACGCCCGGCAGCGGGGCATAGAACTCATACATCATTGCCGTAAGGTGACACTAGCTGACTTTGACCGGTTTGACCTCATCATCCCCATGGACGATAACAACACGCTCAACCTGCGCCGCATGGCTCCCACTCTCGAGGCGGCGCGCAAGATTATACCCATGGCCACATTCGTCGACCCCGGGATGGGTTACGACCATGTGCCCGACCCCTATTATGAAGGCTCGGAGGGCTTTGAGCTGGTGCTCGACCTCCTCGACAACGGTTGCCGTAGACTCTACGATACGCTTACGCCCCAATAAAGGCGCGCCCGGAATATCGCAAAAAAGTCCATCCCCGCTGTGGGGATGGACTTTTTGTCAGAATACTTTTTTTCGATAATTCTAAGACACCTTGCTGTTGATGTAATCGACCAGTTTGGTAGGATCCTCGCTGCCGATGATAAACTGCTGACCGTCTTTGAGGGTGATCAGAACCGGGTTTTTAAACCGGCCGTGGGCGTGATGCTTCTTGTCGACCGAAGCATAGGTGTCGCCGTCGGCAACCTGGGCCGACTTGATTTCAGAATAGCGGTACTTCCTGGTGCGGAAGGGGCGCTCCTCGCCGAGATAGTCGTCGTCGGCATTGACCGAATAGGGCACCGACCCGCAGATCCAGATGATGCCTACGCAGAAGAGGCCGAAGAGGATCCAGAAGAATACGTTGTCGAAGGGTTTATTGATAAATACCCAGCACAACACGAAAATGGCGATAAACACCACGAAGAACGCGATTGACAAGCCCGATAATACGGAGCTGTAAGAAATTTTCTGTTTCATAGTATCAAATATTTTAAGGTTTTGAATTAATAACAACGCATAACCTGTTTTAGTTATGCAAATTGCCCTGCCGAAATGTTAAAAATGTACTCCCCGGAATGTTAAAAATGAGAATGACCACGATTTTTGACGGCAAATATATGCACTGAACGAACCGTTAAAGAACCGTTAAAGAGCCGTTAAAATAAGCTAAAAAATTTTCATATGTAAAAAAATACTTGTAATTTTGCACAAATTTTCGCAAGAAATAAGACCAACAAGGAAAAACCACATATCAGGATTTGCAGGTATTTTCTGTATTCTCTGAAGAACTTTAATGAGAACATTCTTAAAGACATTGTCATTTATTGTGTTGGCAGGGCTTTGCTTTCATGAGGTTGAAGCGAAGACCTACAAACGCGATTTTCATATAGACTACCGGCTCGACAGCATCAACATCGACCGGCAGTATATGGACAACGACGAAGTGCTCACGGAATTTCGCGACTTCCTGCGTTATCTTCAGAACACACGTGAGATCGAGATAGACAGCATTGCCTTCGAAGGCACGGCCTCACCCGACGGCTACATAGAGCGCAATCAGTGGCTGAGCCGTAACCGCCTGGAGATGTTCAAGAAATGGATGCGCGAGGAGCTTGACTTCCCCGACAGCCTCATCGTGAAGACCGACAGCTACATCCCGTGGCTGCGGTTTGAGGAGGGAGTGGAGGCTTCCGACATCCCGAGCCGTGAGGAGGTGCTCGAGGTACTCCGTATGCCGGCCGACACCGTGAGATGGTATCGCGGCATGCACACCGACAGCCGCCTGCTGCGTCTGCGCTCCATGCAGAACGGCCGCGTGTGGGAAACGCTGAAACCCATCCTGGCCGAAAACAGGTTTGCGCAGGCATCGCTCATCTATCACCTTGACTTCGCGGAGCCGACCATCGACGGGCTGACACGCGTAGGATCGCTGCCTTTGTCTGCAGCCCCGGCGTTTATCTACATTCCGGAAATCGAGACGTGGGTGAGAAGGCTTTACATAAAGACCAACCTTATAGACTGGGCGCTGCTGATAGCCAACATCGCCGTTGAGATCGACCTGGGGAGGCACTGGTCGTTCACCCTCCCGGTGTTCTACTCCAAATGGGACTATTTCGTGCAGAAGATCCGCTTCAGGGTTGCCGGCTTCCAGCCTGAACTCCGCTACTGGTTCAATCCCCGTGAAAACGACGGATGGTTTGTCGGCGCCCATTTCGGCTTCTCCTATTACAACATGGGCTTCAACGGTGCTCACCGCTACCAGGACTATGAGGGTAAGACCCCCACGATGGGTGGTGGCGTGGCTTTCGGCTGGCGCAAGCAGTTCGGAAGCCGCAGGCAATGGTGCCTCGAGTTTACGGCCGGAGGCGGCGTTTATCCCCTCAAATACGACGTGTTTGAAAACACCGAAGACTATAGAGACGGGAAGTACCTCGAGACACGTAAGAAGACCTTCTACGGGCTCGACCAGGCGGCCGTGACGATAGGCTACACATTCGACATTTACCGTCATATCAAAGTAAAGGGAGGAGGCAAGAGATAATGAGGAAAGGGATGATAAGAAAATCGATTTCGATGCTGCTCTTCTCGGGGCTGCTCGTGATGTGCACGGGCTGCTGCATCCACCTCTGGCCTGAAGAAGACGACATAAACAAGCCTGACGAACTGCGCAAGGTGACAATCCGCCTTGAATATGCCCCCGACCTCTATGTGTGGGACCACACTTACGATCCCATTTCGGGAGCCATCCGTCAGAATTATCCGGATGCCGACATATTTGAAGGCTATCCCGGCACCACTTCCACCTACTCCCCCGTACCCGACAAAGGGAAGATGGAGATTCTGCTGATGGCCATTCCGCAGATTTCCGACACGAAAGGCGGTGCGGAATTCACTTTCCTAAAAGAGATAGACGGCAATTACGATACGGATCTCGACATTGAACTCCCGCTGGGAGTCTCATACACCATCGTGGTATGGAGCCATTTGATAGAGAACGAGAAGGACGGCGCATATTATGACGCCTCCGACTTCAACAGCATCAAATTAGTAAGGGAAAAATATACCGGAAACACTGATTTTCGCGACGGTTATAGAGGAATAATCGACATAGGTTCGGCGGAAAACCGCTCGGAATCCTACACTCTTAAGATGCGTCGGCCTATGGGTAAGTTTGAGCTCGTCACCACCGACCTCTCGGAGTTTCTGGAGCGCGAGACCGTGAGACGCAACCTGCCGCGCCGCGCAGAGAGCTCGGAATACATGGTGGTGTTCTCCTTCCCGATGTATTACCCCTGCTCCTACAGCGCACCCGACGACCGCCTGGAGAACGCCGACGGCGGCTTCCACTTCACTACCAGGATGACGGTGACCGGTGAGAGCGAGGCATCGCTTGGCTTCGAATACGTCTTCATCAACGACATCAGGGATGCCGGAGTGCAGATGCGCGTAGACATCTACGACCCCGAAGGAGTGCATGTGGCCGGTTCGTCGACCCTGACCGTGCCCCTGCGACGCGACGTGCACACCCTGCTCCACGGCACATTCCTCTCGCTCGAGGGCGAAGGAGGTGTGGGTCTCGACCCTTCGTATGACGGCAACCACAACGTAATCTGGTAATCTGACATTTGAATTCGAAATATGGCAATTGATATAAAGTTCAAGAAGATATTCTCCTCATGCTCCATGGCAGCGCTTGCATTCTTCCTGGGGGCGTGTACGGATTCCATCGCCTCCCCGGAAGATGATCTCTCCACCGGAAGTGAAGAATATGTGGAGGTGAATTTTTCGGTTGACCTCGACCGGGACATCCTGCCGACCCGTGCTATCGGCGACAATGAGGTGATAAGTACCGGCAAGGAGATCGACAAACTTACCTTCGCTGTCTATAACGACCATTATTCTCTGCAGTCGCAGTATGGCAACAACATCTACGGACAACACGTGGCCGCGAAATCTGGATATCGGGAAGACTATACCTATTTCAGTCCAGACGAACCTTATAAGGTAAAGCTGCGTCTTATACGCGGAAGAACCTACCACATTGTCTTCTGGGCGCAAAGCAGCAAGACCAACGCTTACGACACATCCGACTTTGAGGAGGTTAAGGTGGATTATACCGGGGCTTTGGCCAACGATGAATACCGTGACGCGTTCTGCAAGGTGGAATCGTTTTCTGTGTCCGAACAATATGGCAGCCAGGAGAGGAAAGTTACGCTTACACGACCCTTCGCACAGATTAACGTCGGCACAACAGGCGCAGACCTCGAGAACAACATCGCCCATGATTCAAGGCTATTGAACGGCAGAATCCGCTTGTCAAAAATTACGCTCAAAAATGTGGCGCAGAAATTCAACGTCCTAAAGGATGAAATTGACAATGTGAATCTTACAGACGCCACATTTGATTACAATACCATACCCTCCATCGCCCACTCCCCTATGCAGGAATATCTTAAGGTAGACCTGAACCAGGACGGGAAATATGAACCCTATACCACCAGTTTCCCCACCCTCAATTCCGACGGAACACCACGGACAGAGCATTTCAAGTATCTCGCTATGTGCTATGTTCTCGTGCCTGCAAGCAAGATTCCGGCAACCGACGCGAGCGACGTGAACAGCACCACTGACGATCCACAGACTGTCTATTCAAGTTCTGTAATAGAAGAATTGAGCGTATCCTTCATCAATACCCCGGCTGACCCAACCGAGGCGAGCGTAACGCTGACCAATGTGCCGGCCATGCGCAACTGGCGTACCAATATAATCGGCGGGATGTCGAGGAGTAGCCGTGGTTCCAGCGTGCTCGATCCTCCGGGACGCATGGGAGCTCCTGCCGAAGGCACCGGAAGTTTCGATCTCTTTTGAATTTAATGAAAAACCTGAATATCAACATATTTAATCACTAACTAAATCTTTATGAAACTTAACAAAATTCTTTTCGGAAGCCTGGCAATGACAGCTCTTGCCTTCGCTTCATGCTCGAACGAAGAGAGTCTCAACCTCTCCAACACTGCAGAAGACCTTGTCTTCGGTAACGGTTCAGAAATTGTTACTCTCAGCCTCACGCCCGAAGCCGCCAATCTCGGCACTCGCGCAGACGATCTCCGCCACATCAGTGACGGTACAGGCGTTGATGTCCTCATGTTTACCGTCTATGAGAAAAAAGGAGAAGACTGGGTTGTTTCCCCCGAGTTCAAGAAGAGTAAGGATGAAGTAAAGGGCATCACACCCGGTTATGGCCAGAACATCCTCGAGAAGTCGCTCAGCGACTATCCCACAGTAATCAAGCTGGCCACTGACCCCGCCAAGACCTACAAGGTGGCTTTCTGGGCTCAGGACTCAAAATGTAAAGCCTTCACTACGAGTGACCTCGAGCACGTAGTAGTTGACTATGCCAACGCATTGAACAATGACGAGCTCCGCGACGCTTTCTGCGCTGTCAGCGATGAAATCTCCGCAGCATCCAAAGAATCCACGAGCCAGGAAATCATCCTTCACCGTCCGTTCGCACAGATCAACGTCGGAACAACGGGTGCTGACTTTGCCAAAGTGCTCAAGGACAAAGACTACTTCCCCAACAAGAAGCTCAAATATTCCAAGATTGAACTTGAAGGCGTTTATAACCAGCTTAACATCCTCGGTAACACGATATCCAAGAAAGAAGGATTCGATGGTAAGGTCACTTTCAACTGGAATTTCTTCCCCGCATGGTGGCAGCAAACTGAACTTCCTGATGATGTTGGTGATATTCTTCAGCTTGATGGCGAGGAATTCCTCAATGTAAGGCTCAACCCCAACGACACTCAGGAAGCCCTACGTCCATTCAAGACCGCTTATCCCACCTACGACCCCGAAACCAAGGCCTATCTCACAGACCAGTTCAAGTATATGTCAATGTGTTACGTACTCGTAGCTGCTACAGAAGTGAAGGTTAACGGCAAACCCACCAAACCTACCACTTACACGTCATCAACACTCGACAAGGTGACCGTTTACTTCGCTGAGAAATCCGATGGCACTGACAACTATTTCGACGAGGAAGGAGATATAAAGACCCAGAACGCTTACGCTTACCTCTCACTGCAGAACGTCCCCGTTTGCCGCAACTGGCGCACCAACATCATCGGTGGTCTTAACGATGACGACGACGACGAAACCAGCCTCTTCAGTAACACCCGTCTCTGCGTTCACCTCTGCCCAATCTACGATGGCGAATTCAACCACGTCAACAATCAGAAAGATGCAGAAGGCGTAACTATCTGGACCACCAACCTCTTCCCCCATCCCACTGTTGACGATGAAGGCAACCCCAACAGCGACACCCTCCACGACCAGCATGAGACTCACAAGCCCGCTGCTACTGAACCCGAAGCTCCCGGTGCTTAACGAACCCACAAAAAACACCATAGGCCGTAAGGCCTGAACCAATAAAGGCGGAGGACCGCCAAAACCATACGGTTCTCCGCCTCTCTCTTTAAAAGATTTTTAATGAACAAAACTCTCAAATATATTTTCGGAACGCTTGCTGCATTGGCTATGACCGGCCTTTGCGCATGCTCCGACGATGTATCTCTCGATCCTCAGCAACCGGCAAACGGTGACAACATCGTTACCATCTCCGTTATGCCGGAAGTCCAATCGGCCGCCACAAGGGCCGGTGAAATTGTCGGACCTGCCGACGACCTTGATCCGGGCTTCAGCCTGCCCATCAACCCGTTTAATACCCTGAGTCAGGGTGACCATATCGACGTAATGCTGTTTGCGGTATATGAGGTAGATTTCGATTCACAAGGAAACGAAAACTATACCCTGGCGCCTGAATTTAAAAAAGCAGACGAGACCGTATGCAACGTATCGACGGGATATGGTCAGAATCTCCTTCATGTAGGCAAAAACGCCTGGCCTGTAAATCTGAAGATTCAGATAGACCCGGCGAAAACATATAGAGTGGCCTTCTGGGCCCAAAGCAGCGAGACCGCTGCCTATGACGCATCCGACCTCACGTTAGTGAAGGTAGATTATTTTAATGCACCCAACAACGATGAACTCCGGGATGCATTTTGCGGAGTGACAGAACCTTTCAATGTAAACTCAGCAAAGAAATGCGAGGTGGTGCTTCACCGTCCACTGGCGCAGATCAACGTCGGCACTGCCGGTTGGGATTATGAGGGCACAGCGGTGTTGCGCCCGTCGGCGGTGAGCTACATCCAGTCGGAAATCACCCTGAAAGGAGTCGCTCAGTTTTATGACGTAATTAGAGATATGGCCATTACAAGCGACGTGGAGGGGAAATCGCTCCTGACAGACGTAACCTTCAACCTCAACCGCTTGCCGGCATTCTACAGGATAGCCAACAGCCCTGAAGAGATAGTGGATATGGGAGGACTGGGATACAAGCCAAACTCAGGGGAAGAGCTTCTTTTCGTAGACTATACGGGAGATGGCCGGTTTTATCCTTATGTAAGCTGGGAAGACTATCTTTCTTACCGCGACGGCCATGAAGAGGAGTTCAACAACGGATATCGGCCGGCTACCGAAATCTTCAGATACCTCTCAATGTGTTACGTCCTCGTCCCGGAGGCTCATCGGCTCGCGAACACAGGCGAAAAGGAAATGTATGGAGCCATCCTCGACGAACTGCGCCTTACTGCTTACGGCATGGAGGTGGGTGTGGATATCAATGCTCCCGAAGGTGTATATAAAAATACGGGGCTCGGAGAGATTCTCGTGCTCAATAACGTGCCCGTGCGCAAAAACTGGCGCACAAACATCCTGAGCAACCAGTTCTTTGTCCTTACATCGAAATATCATCTCCATGTCGTATCGGAATATTGCGGAGACTACACCAACTTCGGCAACGAAGACGAAAGCTGGCTATGGGGACTCACTTTTGGAAACACCAACACCAACAACTGGTCGTTCTCCGGAGGAAATTCAAATAACGAAAATTTCAAAAAATACTGGGACAACTACTATTTCGGTTTCGAGTATGACGTGAAATAGCGGGAACCCTGACAGGAATAAATGAAACGAATATTTTCCAATATACTTGCAGGAATTGCCGTTGCGGCGGGAGCGATTGTAACACCCGGGTGCAGCGACGACCTTCTTTACGACGACAAGGGAGGCGAGATGGTAAACGTCTGTTTCACCCTCCTTCCGGAAGCTGCCTCCACCAGCACGCGCGCTGACGGGACGCCTGCCGACTCGCGTACCATCAGCGACGGTTCCGGCGTAGACATGATAATCTATGCCGTCTACGATTCGGAAGACAACCTTCTGACGGAATTCAGCCGCGGCGTCGACCCCGAGCTTGCCAAGCTCGGTTTCGACCACGGAGACGGTCAGACCGTTAAGCGTGTGGACAAGTTCCCTTATGAGCTTAACCTCACAATGCGCCGCGGTGTGACTTACAAGGTGGCATTCTGGGCTCAGAGCTCCAAATCGAGGGTCTACAATACCTCCGACCTCCGCAAGGTTGAGGTGATTTACGGGCGGAACCAGGTCTCCACGGGTGATGACAAGTATGAATACGTGAATACTTTCAACAACGACGAAGACCGCGACGTGTTCTGCCGCTCCACCGTAATCATCCCGAGCAATACCACGGGTAAGGCCGAACAGAATGTGTATCTATATCGTCCTCTGGCTCAGATAAATGTCGGAACCTCGGGTTTTGACTACGAGATAACGTCGCGCAACACATCCAGAAAGTATCTGTATTCAAGAATAAGAATCAACCGTGCGGCCCGTTATCTCGACCTGGTGAACGACCGGATTTATTCCACGACAACCGACGAGAACGAGACCACCCCGGAAAGTTTCGCCGTAGTCGACTACGACTATGCTCCCATACCTGCATATCAGTTTTTCGACCGTATACCCGATGACTCCTCATATTCCATGTGGGACTGGGTATATAGCCCGGGGACACCGAAAGGCGACGGAACTCTCGACAAAAGCTCCTACGATGGGGAACAGTTCCTTAAAGTGAAGGTAAAGGGTGACTCAAAGACGAGCTCCATAGCCAACTGGACCGGAGACATCGACAGCGACGGCTACTGCGACTACGCCAATTTCGACAGCAGGAACAATTACGGCAGCGAGACCTTCAAATATCTTTCGATGTGCTACATCCTGTCAAACAGCACGAAAGACGAAGGTGAAGTGCTCAACAACATCAAGGTGTGGATAGCCACCGATGCCGACGGTTCCGATGAGATAGCTGTGATCGATCTCAATCATGTGCCCGTTCAACGCAATTGGCGCACCAACATCGTGGGCAACCTCCTTACGGAGGAGAATGCATTCTCCGTATCGCTCGACCGCAACTTCGCCGGCGACTATGACGCCTGGAAAGCTGATGACAACTGGGAATGGAGCGGACCGCTTGCAAAGGGTGTCTATTACGATGCTGCGGCCGACGAGATTCAGATCTCCGACGTGGACGGCCTTCTATGGTTCCAGCGCATGGTGAACGGTGACCTTAAGAAACGCGAAACAGCCGAAAGATACTGGAACAAGTATGTGGGAGACTATTATTGGTATAATGATGGCTCGGGAGACAAGCAGCTGGTATACAAGGGTATCGACCCTCCCGCCGACCGCCAGCTTAAACTCCGAATACTGAAAGCTACCCATCAGGACAGAAACACCAACGTAAACAATTACGACACCAAGGATCCCGATGGCTGGCCCGTAGGGAATCGGTTCCACTTCATCGGTTATAACAAGGATGCCAACGGCAAAAGTATCGAAGACAGAGCCAAGGTGAAACTGATGGCAGATATCGACCTTTCCGGAATTGAGTGGATTCCTATAGGCTTTGAAGGGAAAATCGTTGACCAGATGCAGTATCAGGGATATGATTCCGGTGGTATGTCCAGTTCCTTCAAGCAGGCATCGGCTTCAAATACATTCAGCGCAAAGAACTCCAATCCTCATGTAAGAGGATTTTGGGGTGAGTTTGACGGCAATAACCACACCATCAGCAACCTCACCACCAAGCGCTTCGGCATCAAGGTGATGGACTGGGAGCCGGAACGCGGCACAAGCTTTACTGCCGCGGCTCCTGACAAGCGGGAGTTCAACACAAGTTTCCGTTTTACCGACACCCCGCCATGGCTTGCCCGTGGACTTTTCGGCCAGGTTTTCGCCAATGCTAAAATCAGGAACGTAAGACTTCTGAACGTGGACATCAAGGGCTGCAACGGTGTAGGAGGTATTGTCGGTGTGGCATTAGGCGACAACATCGAGATTACCAACTGCGTGGTTGACGGTGGAACCATCGTAAACACCCCGATGTATCGCGGCGATATGACCAACATAGGTTCTAATGACGACATCAGAAACCGCACTTTTGCACGCGGTATCTATACCGGAGGTATCGTAGGCTGCTTCAATACCATCGGAGGAAAGGTTGAAAACTGCCAGGTAAACAACCTTACTATCCAGGGATATCGACGCCTCGGAGGGCTCATCGGCTCTGTAGACCTTGCCGACAATCTCGACGGAGACGTAAATGTGACCAACTCTCGATCTTTACCCGCATCCATTTCCAACAACTCCGTGAGCAACACCACGATTATCGGTACGTCTTATACTCCTTTCTCCCTCGTATATGCGCAATACGACAATGCAAAGAAAATGGAATGGACAGGTTTCGCATATGTGGGAGCTGACTATCACCTCAACGTGCAGAGGTTCGTCGGAGGCGACAGCAGGGACTATGTGGATAAATCCTCCTCTACAAAATGCACCGGAAACTATGCCGACAATATAACTTTCGCGGAGATGAGGATTGACTGGGACAAAGACAAAACCGGACTGCGCACCTCCAATATCGAGAAGGTGTCCCTAAACCTTATGCCCCTGCTATCGTCCTGGTATGTGGATGAGATTTCACTTAACGAGAACTATTACGGAAGCGGTGCTGCTAAGAAGGTGCAGACACTCCACCCCTTCTATCATAACTCTTACGACAAGGATGGACAGTTCTACTACCCCATCGAACTTCCTACTGACGTTGACATCACCTGGGCACCCAACCAGACGGCCAACGTAGGCCTCTACGTGGAGTCGGTGAACATAAAGGGTAACGGCGTGGGCAACCGCTCCGTAATCACCCCCGACAACGTAAGGTCAAAAGGCTCCGCAGTGATGTTTGTCACGTCACGTGACCATAAGGCATACTTCGATGCTCTCAAAGTAAACACCGGTACACAATGGTATAAGAAAGACACGAAGATCACCAACTTCGTGCTCCGCGGCTCACCATATGCCTACACGGGGCTTCTGATATCGCCCAACGAGAACATGAAGTCGGTGCAGCTCGACAATGTGGCCATCTACGACGTGTACCAGACCATCGCCCTCGACGACGCATACATTTCGGGCAAAACCTACTGGCCAAACAAGAAACCTGACGCTTCGGGGGTGCAGCTGATAGTAAGGAACTCCAACCTCCGTGGCTACACAGTGCCGGGACCCGGCTGGAGCCTCATCTCATACTCGGGAACCACTTTCGAGGCCGGAGTAAGCACCGGCCATGGCGACGACGAGCTCACATGCAAGGTGGAGGCTCCAACCACCTTCAACCGCTGCTTCTTCAAGGCCCCGTATATCGTCGACCTCTCCGCAGCTCCGGCCGGCGTGACCTTCACCAACTGCCAGGCCACTTCGACCGGCAAGAGCAAGACTATCGCCGTGCCCCCCGGCTGCGCCTACTTCAAGGTTACGAGCAATAAGGACGGTGAGGCCGTCGTAACATACTACGATGCCTACGATCACCCGATACACTGATAAATGTTTTTTCGACAAACCCCACGAAATTCGCAAATGAATTCGTGGGGTTTGTCATTCTTTCTTATTGAATGATTTTTTTGGGGGAAGGACTTGCAGGAATGAAAACTTCGTATTAATTTTGCAGCCGCAAACGAGAACGAATACATTCTGGCCATAGTATCAAGAGAGCAGCCGCAGAGCTGCCCCCAACCGAGGTGACACTCATGTTCATAATCACCCACGGTGGGAAAACGATACGAAGGTTTAATCTGAATATTAACCCTTAAAACCAATAAGTTATGAACAAGACAACAAGCTTTTCAGAACAGCCCATCTCCGACCGCCTCGACATCACACTGATCGACGGTCGCACTCTTTCATGCACCCTCAAAGCGGAGCAACCGAAAACAATTCAGCCGACAGGCCTTCAGCTCGACACCACGGGTAGGTATCTGTCAGTCGGCCGTAAGCCCAAGACTCTCTCCAAAAGCGACGAGGCCGAGGCGACCCGCCAGTACAATCACCATCTCTTCACAGAGAACGCATGGTTCCTGCTTGACAATGCTGAGAGAATATTCAGCGACAGCAGGATGTTTCTCGCTCCCGTCAACATCGTCAACGGGCTGGCTTATATGGGAACAAGCCCCTTCAGGCACCCGACGCTGGGTGTATATCTGGAATGGTGGCTCAACTACCGTGAGGCGGCTGTGGATGCCAAAGGCAATCTCGTGTGGTATATCAGCGGTTCGCCTCTCAGCGGGAGCAACTGCTGCTCAACCGTTAACCCTGACGGACTGCAACTCCCCATCTCCCAGCGCACAAGATTCAGCGACATCTGGCGCTCATTCTGCGAGGTCAATAACCGCTACAATGAGGCAAAACAGCGTTGCGAGGCATATACCTTGGAGGAGGTTCTGCAAATCCTGCGTGGTTTGGAACTATAGAGGGTGATTATCATTCCCTCCTGGCTGTGGCAGGTAAGGAATACCGCACCCGGAAACATACACTCTCGGATTTAAAAAACGACTTCATGCTGAGGACCTTTGGCAAAAATCCCAACGAGATAAGTTTCGTCGATGTATTGCGCTCATATAAATCCCTGTAACCTCTCAAAGGGTTTAATTTTCACACTTTTTTTGTTGTTAATTAGAATTTTACTAAATTCGTGATTGAAATGGGAAAAGAAGTTCTAAATATTGAGGCAATAATCGCTTACCTGAAAAACCAACCTATAAAAAGGTATGGTTGTTCGGTTCGTATGCTGCGGGTAAAGCACGGAGCATGTCCATTAACGCTCCTACCTCCTCCTCCATATGTCAATTGTCTGCTTAGGGGAGAGCCGCTACACGGCTAAGGAGCTGTCCCAGACTAGCGATCGCGACGCTCAGCACTGATTGGGATTTCATCGCCTCATCTTTACTCATCCTCGGAGAGGTTTAAGAAACAGAATGAAAAAGCCGTGAAGTCTGAACTTGACATCACGGCTTTTAGTTATGGAATCATTAATACTTATTTAAGGTATTGATCCACCGTAGAATCAGGGACTCGTTCATATACTCCTTTAATTCCAAGTACAATTACATGTAATTGTTTTGAGGTGATTTTTTCAATTTTGACGGAAGTCTTTTCACCGTCATCATACACAACATTGATTGTATCACCATTACGTGTCCATTTCCCTTTCATTACTTCCGTTTTCGGAGCGATAGGTTTCAAATCAGGATCATCCCACATTTCCCCAGGAACGTCAATCTTCGCAAAGTCCCCATTTGACTTAAACTGAAGATATTCAATATCCAGTGGCTGTTGGTCAACCATCCATGTGCCCACCAAGTCCCCACCATCGGGTTCGTCTTTGTCATCTTTGCATGAAGCAAGTGACAGCGTCATTGTGGCGAAGAGAGCCACAAATAAAAGTTTTAAATACTTTTTCATAACTGAAATTTATTTATTGTTAAAAATGATAGGTTGCACCTATTGTAATTGGCAGACGTTGGAAATCTTTCACGTACTGATATTTGATTTCAAGACCTGCTGAGAGTTTGGAAGTAATGGCGTATTCACCACCAACACCCACATTGAATATGAATCTATTCAAGCGTGAAGAACCTCCACTGAAATCAAAATCATCATCAGATGCCCGTGAGAAAAACTGGCCATAATCTCCGAAAATGTCATTAAAGTCATCCATGTCGAAAGAATACCCGCCTCCAACACTCGCATAACCGATACCTACGATCGGATAAACCTTAATCTTGCTGCCGACATTGAAGAGATAATGGACATTTGCAGAGATATCAAACATGTCCATGCCTTTTGCCTTAAACCAATAATCAATATCGGCTTCAAGACGGATAGGGTTGGTGACATTGTATTGGAATTTCGCACCAATACCGAAGTTTGTTAGAGAAGCATTTTTCTCAAGACATGGAGCGACACCCAGATTCAGGCCAGCTGCCATGTCTCCCTTTTGTGCGAAGGCCCCTACTAAACCTATCAGTGCCACGCATAAAGCAGTAAAAAATCTTTTCATACAGATTAGATTTTTGTTGCATTCCGTGGCTCTGAAATGCGGGTTTATAAATTCAGTTTAGAAAGAAAAAGCGGAGCCACCTTCCTCACTTCCTATTGATGTGGGCTTGGACTCCCATGATTTGCTCGGTAAGTAAGGGTAACCCCACTTTGACCGCATATCAATTTATTCTTAAAATGATATAACAAGCCAAAGAAGAGCGTCCTTTCAACACCATTCCGCAAATCAATGAAAGTGTCCAAGTTTCATCAAGGAATAATGCGAAAACGCTATCTTAATATGTCTGCAATGCCAATAGCATCACGCTGCAAAATTAATTATTTTTCTAAACATGACAATTAATTGGGCGTAAAAAAATCCGAAAATCAGAATGTATGGTCTCTTTTCGTACTTTACTAAGTGAAATTAAATAACAAAACGAACCGCACTGAATTACTACAGGAGGCTGCATCAAAAATTATCTCCACTTCCCTCACTTCACCTACTTGTCTTATTTCTTAGAAAAAAGACCCGGGTTTCAATTCAAATTTTATCTCTCCATTGAAACGCCCCCAATTCTTCCCGGACATCTCCATTTGACAATTTGTAAATTTGACTATTATATATTCGTTTTTAACATACACAACCTCTACATCTCCATCATCAAACCAACCTCTTACAGAGTTTATTATGTAATGGCCGCCCTCCTTCTTGAACGTTGTGAAGTATGCGTATCCGTGATTAGCTATTTTTCCTATGGGAATCCTTGTAAGGTGATCTTGAATATAGATTTCATTTATAGTGTTGGCATTTTTATAAACATGATCTATGCCATCACTAAGGGAACCATCAGATTCAACATAGGCCCTCAACAGTAAGGTTGCGTATTTATCGTCAATGTCTGTTTTATAAAAATAATAACCCGCACTATAAACGTCTCTTGTATATAACACATTCCCCTCATCATTGTAGACTGTGATAAAGCCAAAATAATCGGGGTTGTTTTCATATTTGGAAGCATACGCCGGATCTCCATAACCGTCTTCCTCTTTTGAATTCTCTATCTCATTGTCCACATTATCCCCATTGTCATTATTGTCATTATTGTCATCATTGTCCTCATTGTCATTAGGAAGTTCAGGATTGGTGGAGCCTCCTGTATTGTCTGTGTTAATCTCTTTGTCGGGTAATGTGGGTTCATCATCTCCACAAGCCGTGAGAGCGATTGTCATTGTGGCAAAGAGTGCCACAAATAAGAGTTTAAAATACTTTTTCATAAGCATTTTGTATCGATGCATTCCGTGGCTCTGAAATGCGGGTTTATAAATTCAGTTTAGAAAGAAAAAGCGGAGCCTCCTTCCTCACTTCCTATTGATGTGGGCTTGGACTCTCATGATTTGCTCGGTAAGTAAGGGTAACCCCACTTTGACCGCATATCAATTTATTCTCAAAATGATATAACAAGCCAAAGAAGAGCGTCCCTTCAACACCATTCCGCAAATCAATGAAAGTGTCCAAGTTTCATCAAGGAATAATGCGAAAACGCTATCTCATTATGCCTGTAATGCTAACAGCATCACGCTGCAAAATTAGTGATTTTTATTAAAATAACAATTAGTAAGCCATATTAAATAAGCCATATTAATGAAGTGTGGAGATAAATTAATAGTAGACTATCTGCGACAGCTATTGGGGGGGATGTTTCTCGCTCCCGTCAACATCGACAACGGGCTGGCTTACATAGGAACAAGCCCCTCCAGGCACCCAACACTGGGTGTATATCTGAAATGGTGGCACCACTACCGCGACGCGGCTCAAGGTTCACTGCCTCATACAAACAGTCGCATTAGCACCGTATGGGGGTGTTAATGCGACAGCGCCAAATAAATACTATAGCAATGAGGCAAGATCAAAATACATTACCCGGGTATTTTTATCCTCATCATCATTATTAAGAAACTGATAATCATTCTTAATATAGAAAGGGAGTGCATTAACGTAAGCATCTACTGTTACGAACCTACATCCCGCGTATCTGGCCCTTAAAGAATACTGTTTTATAAAGTCAATAAGAATCCTTCCAAGTGACTGACTTTGATATTTATAGGATATCGCCAACCTCCCGATTTTAAGCGCTGGATAACTTCGCAGTCTTTTCTCGTTTACAAACTTCTGTTTTCTGAATCTATTGAATTCAGTTTTACTTTCAAAATCTGTAATTGAAATCTTGTCATTGGCAAGGCTAAAATACGCTGCAAGTTCGCCTGTTTCCTTATCGTTTATCAGATATGTCATGGAGAGCAACGATTTTTCATATGCAATCGCCTCACTCCGGATGAAATCATTTAGATCTTCATCAAGGCAATCAAAGTCTCCAATCTGGGGGTTGAAACCTAAACGTTGGATTGTAAACTTATTCTGAAACTCCTGTTCAGTCATTACTATTCAACATTTTCATTATCATTTCATAATTGCGAATCATTTCTTCCTTCCTTTCTTCCGTAATTTTAGGAGGATTTTTCATCCTTTCTTCAAACCGTCTTGCATCAGTTCCGAATAGGATTGGAGTTTCTTTAATAGGTCGTGCCATATGTAGATATCTTATTATTGCAAATTTAATGAATAAATCTTAATTGCACAAATATTTGACTCTGCCTTAACTGAGAGAACCGGCTTGAACCGGCGCGGGAGGGCATTTTGCTCATTGGCATATTATTATTAAATTTGCGGCGGATACCGTGAATCCGGGAAAACGGACGGTTTAGCGCAAACTGACAAAAGGGACAACCAACAACTTGACGAGCAAATACCTATAAACCAAAATACGTAAAAAGATGAAAAAGTTTTTATTCTTCTGCTCTCTGGCAATGACACTTCTGCTGAGTGCATGCGGCGGCGGCGCCACCAACAACATCAACAAGGCCTTTGACCTTGTGAAACAACATGGCGATGCCGATAAGGTATACGAATACATCACCTCATCGCCCATCAACTACGAAGCCCTTTCCATGGAGGAGATGGCCAAGCTCGGGATGTGCTCGATGTATGTGCAGACTTCCTCATGGGGACATGCCAACGAGCAGACAAGAGAAAAGAACAAAGTGCTCGGTGAGATGAGCGAGGAAACAATGAAGATCAAAAGGACCTGGACGCCTGAGCAACAAAAAGAGTTCATGGACATCGTAACCCGGCTTACGAAAGAGTGCAAATAACCGGAGAAACGTATACGACATATTCAGGCAACCCACCATCGACTCGCAACTTCTGGCTCAGCTGAGTATCGTGCTTGAGCACAATTTCTTCAGAGACATCGCCGAAATGATTGAAATCCGCATCAACGAAAAGAAGCCCGGCTTGGAGTCGGGCTTCTCATTTCTTATTATTTCTCATTCTTTCAGCAATTCCGCTTGTTGCACTTTCTATCACGGGAGCCACAGGTTATCCCAGTTGTTTATCAACTTCACATCCTTTAAAGGATTGATAAAATCTTTATCAGAAAATTTCGAAGAACGATTTTTACCTTCCAACATCCACAAATGGACTCCTGCAGGACTATTTTCTAAAGATGCCTTAGCAGGTCGATTCCATTCATATAGGTACCATTGATGCAGTTTTGAGATAAGCTTTATCATCTGTCCTTTGGATAAAACATAATAATCTGCAAGAAGTGGATCAAGACTCTTAATGTGCACGAATACCCAAGCACTCACTATTAAATTATTAGAAATAGATTCAACTGCTTCTTTGGATGTTAGACCTATAAAAGCAGAATTATTATTATATATCGTCTTGACCTGAATGTTAACACACTCATTATCCTTATTTTGACATATGAGGTCTATGTTCCTAAAATTTCCGAATGAGGCATTCAAATTGGCAACATCCCATCCGTGCGCTAAAAGATTGGCACTTACCAAATTTTCGCCTAACAATCCTAATTGCTGATTTGAAATTTTGTTTTCCATATTACTACATTTTATTTATTCCATTTGTATTCAGCACCCAATATTTCAAGGGCTCTGTATTTCCATTCTTCCTGGTCGAAATTAGGTGTGAACTTCGACATAAGGATCTTTAATTCCTTGTCTTCGCTTGTATCCCTCCACCCTTGAAAACGCATCGTTCTTTCATTCAAAGAAGTGACTGGCGTTTCATTTTTTTCAAGCTGATAGAATACCGTCCCAATCCTTTTTAAGGTTTTTCCTTTGCATTCCGACAAAAGAAGCTCATGGTTGTCAAGGAGGAATGCATAATCTTCTCCGTTAAAGGTGGTTCCGAGGGCCAAATTCTCACCCTCTTCGTCATCACCGATATGGATTACGTCTCCGGTATAGATCTCCTCTCCATTGCAATCTTTTACACCGGTTGCCACTCCCGCAAAAATAACACGATGAGCATATCCCCTGTCCTTGCACTCATCGCCGTAGAAAGATTCAACTATATCCTGATTGTGTTCATCCTTCCATCTTTCGTCTGTATCCCATACGTACATTTCTCCGTTACCAAGGAAAAAGCAATGAGCCAGCGTGGTGTGGCCAAATTCATCCTTCCCTTTTACATAACGGATGTATAATTGGGGAATCCACTTGTATAACTTATTGCTTATCGGATATGCATATTGTTTTGTAAGGTCATGTAAGAGTTCTTCCGAGATTACATCGGGTGCCTGTGGTTCAGGAAATTCTCCAAATTCCACATCAGGATCTAAATCAAGATCAATATAAGTAAGTATCCATTTCTTTGGAAGCGTAATATTGGGAATGCGTAACGCTTCCAAAAACAACGGAGCCATCTCCTTATCCGAAAAACCTGCTATGCCACATCCAATTCTGGTAACCAAAAATCTGTTCATAGGATGGTCTTTGGCATATTGGATAAATTTATCAACGTATGGTTTGATATCGTCGATTCCACCATGCATTGTAGGTATTGCATAACATTTACCTGTCGGGCCGTCTCCTACTCCCCATTCGGCTCCAAATTTTTTATGCGCCGTATGAGCCGCTCCTCCGAGATGTTGCCCCTCAAGATTACTCCCGAAGACAAAGATCTCACATCCCGACAATTCAGTTATATTATCTGGCGTCGTTCTCTTACCCATTGAGTCTCTGTTGTTTAAATGATTAATAGCCTATAAAAAATTGGCAATTGTAATATAACGAAATTTTAAAATAGATATTGTATTGTTTATCTCTGGGCGAACTGGTTTCTTGAAGTCAATGTGGTTGTCATCCGTAAGGTCTGGTACTTCCACCGTATAGACATAGTGAGTTGTCGCAGGTCTTGACTTCGTTTCGCTGTAATGTGCGGCAGACTTGAAGCAACTGGTCAAATAGATACCATATCCGAACTTGACCTTACCGTCTCCTTCCAGTGCATGTGACATTCCTTTAATGGGAAACGAGCCCTGCGAGTTCGAGAGTCAGAGTTTAGTGTATGTCAGCTCCGCTGGTACACGTTCCGCAGGAAAACTACTGACCTCAACTAACACTGATGAGCCGTGGTAAAAGATTAGCATGGTCAAATGAATTGTATATGCAAAGGTAATGATATTATCACAAAAGAATCAGGGGCGAAAGAATATATATTAGTTCACCCCTGTTTTAGATTATTATGCGGATTTGACTTACATCAAACTCATATTTGAAAGCAATGGAATGTTCTTCCAGTCTATTCTTCCATTTTCCTTTACATATTTTTCATCACAATGCACCGCTTCGATAGAAGCATAGAAGATTGTATGGTCTCCACCACAAGGAGTTTCAGATGAAATAACCTTACATTCAAGAGCAACAGCACAGTCAGTGAGGATAGGGGCATCCACCACATCGCCATCTTTCCATTTTATATCCATCTCCTTGAATTTATCCATATCTTTGCCAGACTTTGAACCAAGGAAAAGATATTCCTTCATATAGTCTTCTTTTGGATAATTTATAACGAATACTCCGGATTCCTCGATAAGTTTATAGGAATAATGGGTAGGAACGACTCCAATCATCACAATTAGTGGATTAATGGAAACGTTCGAGGCGAAGCCTACGGCAAGGGCGTTGTTTTTACCCTCTTTACTACGACAGGAAACTATCAGAGCTGGAGAAGGCACAATTGTTCCTGTGTTTGCTTTAAGTGATTTCATACTGACCTAATTTATTGAGTTTTAATAATAAAACATAATGTAATGTATGAAAGTTTAATTTTACTAAAAAAATGAAAATAAATATCAGCTGAATAAAAAGTAATTTCAGGGGGATTGTATAGGTCTTAATCATTTTATTTCCAATCTTTTTTGTTTCTTTACCATCATTTTCAAATTGACGACAGATGCAACTGCCAGATATAAAACAAATATCTGCACAATTTCTGGATAAGGCAAAACAAATCCTTAAGAGTCAAATTCTATAGAAATCCTTGAAAGAAATGGTTTAAGGGTAAACCTTATTGGTTCATTAATAATGGGACTAATGGTGAATCATAGGGATATAGACTTGCACATTTATTCCAAAGATATAACTACTGTATTTGGTTATGCGTGCCTTTTCCCATCAGAACTGTGAATTCTCACTTTCTCTGGCCGTACCAAAACAGAATTAAAGTACATAAAGCTGAACCTATCAATATTGGAAGATTTACATAATCTGAAAATAAAGCCTTCCCTAACCAAAGTAAGAATGATAGTCCAGCTATTGTACCAACTATCTTACAGATGTCCTTCCCCGTAATTATAATGTTATTGTTTTCCTTTATTTCCATATTGAATTATTTTATAGGACCATATTTCTCATCTTCCTTCACTGCCTGACTGAAATTTCTATAACATCCCAGAAAGACGATGAAGCAACAAACTGGCGACAACCACATCCACCAATCAATATTACCACCCAAAAATATTTTCTTTATGAATATTCCAACATATAAGACCAGGGATAAAATAACCATAGCCAACGCGAGATTCCTTTTTGCCTTATTTGACATACAAAATAGATTTTATTCAGCAAATTTAGTCATTTTAATTGATTTACTTACCACAGTTATCCCAAAACCCAATACAATCTTTCATTTGCATTTCATTTTTTCTTGTAAGATTTTGGGGGAGTCTTGGGATAGCCGCTCGACCTCGCTTTAGCCCTTTGTAATAGACAATCCTAAAGAAATGGATAGCGGGCGCTCGGCTTTGCCGCTTTGGACAACTGAAATAAACTCTACCAAAGAAACAGTCGTATAAGGTTAAATTGCGATCGGTAAGTTTCTTTCGAAACGCGAACCACTTCTTCGATGTGACGTTCACTGAGTTCCGACTCGCGATACAAAACTTCGTTTTCAGTATTCATCTTCGTTGAAGAAATCTGAAATTTTGTATAAGTTATGGCATATCAATAAGTTAAGATGTATCAATTTAATACAGGATAGCAATGGGATAGCACAGTTGATATCATATCTAATCATATTTAAGGGGTTGCAAAATTTGGGATAGCGTGCAGTTTTATGAAGAGTTATGGATTGATTGATATTTCAGGTTTTGATTAATACTCTTCTTCCTTAAGGAGGATTTCACATCAAAATCCTCTTCCTTATAAAAGAAGAGTATCGTCTTCCTCTATAAAAGAAGATAAAAGGTTATTTCATTGAGAACCAATAAAATATTTATTTGTCTTTGTTGTCTTTGAATGCTGTTGTTAGTTGATATCTACCAGAGGTGAGAACTCATCAATATCTCTATATCTAATTGACAGGTCTTTGCATCATCCCCATACAATTCATCATTTAAGCAGAATAATAATTTATTATTGTGGCAAATCATTGTATTTACAAATAAAATTATTAATTTTGCCACAGAAAGCTTAGAAGGACAAAGAGAAAGATAATGAAATGGATAAAATAATAGCCCGAAACTTAAAAAAATTAAGAGAAACTGCGGGATATACTCAGAATGATGTTTCCAACGCATTAGGTTTATCACGTTCTGCTTATAGTAATTACGAATTAGGTGACCGTGAAATACCATATGACATAATAGAAAAAGCAAGTGATTTCTTTGGATGTGATATGGGATGCCTCTTTGAAGAAAATGAAAATATTGACGCTACCTTGCTTATTTCGGCATTTCGTACCTCAGGATTATTACAATCAGATGCAGTAGAGGTGATGCGATTTAAAGACATTGTTAAATCTTATCTTAAAATGGAAAGAATTTCGGCCAGATGAAATCTCCACAATCAAATATAATTGAAAATCAGGTTTCAAAATTCCGTCAGTTTATTGGAATTAGTGATACAGAAGCCATCAATCTCAAAAGTTTATTATTGAAATACAATGTGCTTACTATTTACAGACCTTTGTCCGAGTGTTTTTGTGGAATGAGTTTAAGAAGTGGAGACAAAAGATTTATGCTTATAAACTCTAATAATCCAAAAGGTAGGCAACATTTCACGATAGCCCACGAATTGTATCACCTTTTCATAGAAGATAACCCAAAACCACACATTTGTTGGCTCAACGGCACAAAAGATGAATCAGAAAAATGTGCTGACTATTTCGCTCAGATTTTTCTTATGCCATCAAATGGAGTGAAACAGCTTATCCCAGATGAAGAATTACTAAAGGGTATAATATCTATAGCGACGGTATTGAAGATAGAACATTATTTTTCTGTTTCTCATCAGGCTGCTGTAAATCGAATGTCAGACCTTAAACTTATAAATAGAGAACAAAGGAATTATCTGTTGTCTTTGCCTGTAACTAAAACTGCGCGAGAGTTTGGATACGATATAGGTTTATATTATCCAGGCAACAATGGACTTGTAATAGGGGATTTTGGAGAAAAAGCAAAAAATCTTTATGATGCGGAAAAGATTTCAGCCGGACATTATATTGAGTTAATGAATAAAATAGGCATAGATGATTGGGAAGATTAAAATAGTATTGGATGCCGATGTGATCATTCACTTTATTCAAGGTGATTCATTGTCTTTGCTTTTTGAGATCTTTCCAGAATATGGATATATTATTCTGGATGTAGTTTATGATGAACTGACCAAGAATCGTGCTACGAAAATTCAACTGGACAACACTCTAAACTTATATAATGAAAAGTTTTCAATGGTTTATTTTTTGCCGGCAGGACAATCCCGTCAAGAATATGCACGTTTGATTTCTACGTTGGGGCGAGGTGAAAGTGCCTGTATGGTTTATTGTAGGGATAATCAAGATGTATTGGGAAGTAGCAACTTGCGGGATATCAAGAAATATTGTGAAGATAACCAGATTACGTATTTGACTACCCTTGATTTCTTGTATTATGCGTTTATAAGATATAAGATGTCGGCTAAACAGATATCAGAGTTTATCAGTCAGGTTAAGGCGAAAGGGAGCAAACTTCCGTCTATTGAAATTGAGACATATATACCAACGTGTCATCTGTAATTTATTCCCATCACTTAATTAATAAATACTTAAACTTAAAATATTTAGTTTTTATCGCTGTAAATATTCCTTTAAAAGGACTATTTAAAATGATTTAATAACTTTACTTTTTTCTTAAATTAATAAAATCCTTATTTTAACCTAATGTATATAAAAGAAAACATTATAAATTACCTTCGGCAAATAAATTGTGAAGATCTTGCCTGTAGATTTGGAATTGAGGTAAAGAGACATAAGGCATATTGTTTCTTGCATTCGGAATCTGTCCCCAGCCTTTCATTCCATCCATCAAAGACAAATGTTTGGCACTGTTTTTCATGTGGTAAAGGTGGTGATGCCATCAGTTTTATGATGGAATATGATAGGTGTGGATTCATTGAAGCATGTGAAAAGCTATGTGCCATCTATGGTATTATCCTTCCGACTGGGAAACCATCCTATATACCTAAAAGAAGAGTATCCACCCGAACTTTTTCGAATAAAGATCATTCAGACTGCAATAAAATGTTTGACACTGAAATAGCTGAATGGTTACTTAATAATATTATCTTGAACCAAAGTGCAAAAAGGTTTTTGTTTGAAAAGAGAAAATTAAATAAGGAAATTATATGCAAAATAGGCGTAAAGTCGATTGATGACAGCCGCTCAATAAGCCAAAAAATATGGAATGAATTTGGAGAAAAGCGATGTAGGGCAAGCGGATTATTTGGAGAAAAAGGGTATCTCTCGTTTTGGACTCCCTGCATTCTTTTCCCATATAGAGATAAAAACGATCAATTGTTAGGATTACAATCACGGTATATTGGTGATAATGAAAAAGCGCCTCGTTTTCAATTCTTATCTCGTCAAAAGACACATCTCTTCAATATGCCATTACTAAATGAATTTACAGTTGAAAAAGATTTGTATATCACAGAGGGCGTAACGGATTGTCTGGCCATGCTATCGAATGGGAAAGCTTCACTGGCTATTCCAAGTGCTACTATTATTCCTGTAGAAGACTTGCACCTATTACGTGGCTATAAACTAAAAATGATGCCCGACAATGACGAAGCCGGATGGGATGGATTTATGAAACTACGGAGGGCCTTGTTTAAATTAGGGATCCCTATTTTTAAAGAAGATATCCCTGCTGAGTACAAGGATTATGGAGAATGGTATGCATCTGAGGCTATTAATACTAAGAATTGAAATATGAGGACAAATCCAATCGACATCTTTTCGAGTTACTCTAAATTTACAGGTGAACTTATTAACGAGTTTGACCCAAACGCTAAGAGTGAAGAACCTTTGAAATCTAATGATGTTTTAAATGATTCAAAAGAACAAAGCTTATTTAATCAGAACGAGAAGTATTCTTTATTTTCATATATTTTTGACCTACACAATTTAGATGCCAAATTAGAGTCCAAATTAGGTATCATTAAATCAATTAAAAAAGGAATTTGTTCGAGCGAAGAAATTGAGATCACGGAATTTTTAAAAATAAATCCTCAATTGTCGTTTTATCGCTATATTCTCTTGAAAGATCATGATCGGAAATATAATATCGGTTATTTTACAGAAATGTTTCGTAAAATGATTAAAACGTTAATAGAATTGAATATTTTTTTCTTGGATACCTATATTTTATGTAAAATAATGGATATGGAATTCAATTGGGAACAACTTGATATAAAAAGAGAATCCAAAACAAAGCCTCTTAGAATAGGATGCAACAATATCCTTATGGTAGAGTATAAAGGTAATAAGCCCCACTTAATAATAAATGAAAATGGATTAAGAGATTTTAATTCCTATAATACCACCGATAAGATTCATCTTAGTCTATACTCAGGAAATGATTTATTGTTCTGCCAGAAGGTTTCAGTACCCAAATTCTCCCCTGATGAACGAGAAGCAATATTTAAGGGAAATATTGGCAAGGATGGTCAGTTAAAATGGAGTGAACTTCTTAAGACTTCGGAACCTAACATCCAGACTAATACTAAAAATTATAACGAGATAAAAGAGTGGCTAGAAATAGTCGGACTTAAATATAAATTTACTGAACAAAACAATAAAAAATCTCACGGATGATAGATAGTGGAATTAATAATGAGGAACTTAAGAAAGCTCCTTTATATGAATTTGTAATATCTGATCGTAATATTTATCGGGCAATCTATGCTCTAGAATCATATATTGACGAGCTCTATCTTTTAAATACTGTTGCAAACATAGATGATGAGAGTAAATCCGGAAATACTAATAGTTTGCTATATAATAAGAGCGATTTGGAGTTATATTACATTCTTCATGACAAATATAACTGGGATTTAATTAAAGAGGTTATAAATGTATGTAAAAATAGACTTAAAGATATAATTATCAAGCCGGATGAATATTTTGAAACTTCAGTTTTCTTCGCTATAAAGAAGTATGATGATGAAAAAGACAAGGTAAAATTCAGGCCATTACATACGGCTACCCTTATAGATCAGATCTGTATGGTTGCCATGCTCCAAATCTTAATGTTTGAAGATAGTGATGAAATGGAGGAGAGTGCCACACCTCGGCGCTTCCCTTCTGATCTGTTAAAATCGATTCCAGATAATTTCTATGGTAACCGTGGTTCACTAAAATTGGAACGCATATATGAAAGATGGGCGCCTAATTATCAGGCCTATAACCGTAAGATTGTAGAATCATGCGACAAATATAGCAGGAGCCATAAATATGAATACGAAGTGTCGCTTGATATAAAAGAGTTTTTTCCTTCGGTTTCTCCTTTTTACTTATTTGTCAAGATTTGCGATATTTTAAAGGAAAGATATCGAAGAAACATAAAGGAAAATATAAATTCGCGACAATCCCTTAATGAGGATATTTATAATCTGAATTTTAGTATAATTAAAAGAATCACAGCAAAACTGTTGTTCCTTAAAATTAAGGATAGCGACACAATTCTTGATCCTGAACTTGAATATTACAATGTAGGGGATAGTTATTTGGAAGAAATTAAAAATCGTGATACGTTTTTTGCCAAAGGAATAGCTCAGGGTCTTCCTCAGTCATATTTTTTTGGTAATCTTTGTATGACAGATATCCGTAGGAATATTATGGGCGATAACATGTTCAAGGGAAAGGATTATTTCTATGTGGATGATTCTGTCATATATGTCAGGAGCTCTGAAGAGAATTTAAAAATAAATTTTGATGATAAGATTAAAGCTCTTAATAATGAATTAAAGGATTTAACCTCTCTTGAGGAAATGAATAATCGGTGGGTATCTGTAGTTAAAGACAAATGTAATAATTCTTTGCCAGACGACTTGAAAGAATACAGTGTAACCGCTGTAGATTTTCATATGCTACTTAAAGATTCTTATAAAATTGAGTTTCATAAGGAAGGGAAAAGTAAGATTCAGACTATAGATGAAGCTAATCAAGAAATAAAGTCCATGGGAGGGTTAGGACGTAATGCTTCAGGCACGAATTCATTCCTTAAGGATGGTGATGATAGACGTATCTCAAGGGATAAAATGAATGCCTTGAATGAATTTGCTTGGTATACTATTAATCAGTTAGAATCTGAACACCCGAAGAAAGAGAAGAATGGGAATAAAGAAGGGATTAAGAATGATACTGATAAAAATGCACTTCAATTAAAAGTTTTTAAAAGGTTCCGTAAGATTTTCTTATCTCGAAATTTATGGATGGATACTATGGATTCCGGTAAGATAAATAACGATCTTGAGGAATGGTTTCTAAAACTATTGAGCCCCGAGGGATTGGAATTTAGAAATAAAGTTCCTTCCCTGAATAAATTGAAGGAATATGATAAAGAACATCTTTCCAAAAAAAATGTTTCCTCGCAAGAAAAGTTTGACAGGGACCGAAAAATTTTGTGGTTTAAAATTACAGACAAAGAGTCATTTAGAGCCGAGGCAGTCCAGCTATTAAAGTGTAGTTCTCTCAATCAGGCGAATGAACTTAAAGATAAGATACAGCAATTTGAAGAAAATTTTTCCGGTGTAGGTGAAATTTCATATTCCCATCTCTATTTTCATAAATATTTAGAGGGGGTGATAGAGGAACGGAATTTAACCGGGAATCGATATGAAAGTCTTTATAAAGGTATACAAAATAATTTTCCTGCAGCTGTCAATATAGACACAGCAAAGGCAATAGATATATTACGGAAGTATATTCCAAAAGAATTCCCATTTATATTTTCGTCTGACAATGAGTATGAGGAAAAAACTGAAAAAAATACTGAAGAAAATACTAAGGGAAAAACTGAAAAAAATACTGAGGAAAATAATGACCGAAGCTCCTTATTATTTGGGGGACGAAATTATATCAATTTCGTTAATAAAGTATCTGATGAATTCAAGCGTAGAATTCTGAATGCATATTTTTCTGTATTGATAGGGGTCAATCCATCTGAGGAGGTGCCTTTTGTCAAGACAAAGGGTGGTAGCATTGATTATGCAGCTTTCCGAATTCTGATATGGCTTCGGAATCCTAATTTTGATTTTAATGATTTTTGGCACTTTCTCTCTAAAATTGAATCTCATGCGCTTCCGGAAAGAATGATTGTTGATAACGGTCTTCCGGAAGTAGTAAAAATATTTGTAAGTCAAGTTGTAGATCCGAAGAAAATTGACAATCTTATCGTCACTCATCGGATTGTGAAAGGATTATGGCAGAATGGATCAAAGTTCCTGAACTCCTATACACTGCATAATGAGGAACATGCTGTGAAGTTGATAAAACTCTCAATGGATATTGTTCGTCGTATAGATTACTTCCAGTTAAAGCGACTTGATTATTACATACTCTTTCTTGCCTGCTATCTCCATGATATCAGCATGGTTATTCATCCTGATCTACAGCGTTTCTGTCATACGGAAGAAGGGAACCTGGAAATAATGGGTAAATATCTTAAGGAAATGAAAAATGAAATAAGTAAATGGGATAATTTAGTAGCTCGAAAAATCATTTCGAATGATTTGGTTAATTTCTGGAAATCCTTCGGGGGTAAAATGATTGAAATATTTCAGGGAATATATGAATTCTTTGAATCTGATATTAGGTCAAAACATCCTAAAGAGAGTGCTCTTTTTATAAAAAATAAACGTCATGATCTTTTCCAATATTTGGAAGAAACGATAGTCGAAGCAGTGGCGAAAGCAGGTGAAGATCATGGTAAGGATATTTATAATATTTATGATATCCGTTCTTCCGCTAAAGAAGATGTTGTCAGTTCGAAGTATATTTCTATTCTATTACGTATGGCAGACTTGATGGATGTCTCAAATGACCGGATAAACTACCATCTCCTTAATGAGAATGTAAGTCATTTATCTGCAGACTCAAAATTTCATTGGATTTCACACCTCATAACCGATGAAATTACTCTAATACCAAATTATGAAATAGATACCCATACAATCATAGACAACACAGGAAAGGAAAACACAAGGTATTTCATTAGGGAGACCCTTAGATTCTATCTTATTCTTAACATGAAAAGTTTAGAACCATTGGAAAGACATGAAAATCAGGGATGTGCATATTGGTGTCCTGTTGAGTATAATAACGAATCAGTGCCAGATAGATATAAAGATTTCGAAGGGATAACTCTTCGTTTTCAAGATAAGCCATGTCAAGAAACTTCATGTCCCATGGTTTGCCGGTGGATGCATAATAAGCATAAGTGGTTGTTCCCGGAGTTGGCAAGGCTTCAAAAATATCTTAACACTGTTAACTATGAACCATTCAAAACGGAGATTGAGGTCAATATTTTGTTTAAGGATTTTTCAGATATTAACCTCAAGCCTTCACTATTCGATGATGTAAGACGTTATTTAAAAAAAGAGCACAATGAGTAGTAAACATAACTTTATAATACATCGCTTCGAAGAATTTTACAGGATAATTGAAGTTTTGACCGAGGGGTTTGTACCAAATTATCATGCTGAAGATCTCAGACTTTTAAAAGATCCTACGGATGTTATGTTTATTGGAGTGCCTATGATTTCCTTCGGGGATATTGAAGATACTGACATTTCAGAATTTATGAAAAATGCAGATCCGGATTACGGTAAATATGCCATTCTGATGAAGAAGGAATGGGCGTTACGACAACGATGGATGAGTCCCGTATGGTATATTACCGATGATATGTTGAATCCGATAAATAGAAATTGTAAGGCCTTATTGGAGTCTGGGATAGTCGGATACTGTAAAAAATATACTTCTGAATGGATGGGAAATCCATATAATAATTATGCTGAACGAGAATGGAGGTATACGGTACCAATTACAGAAGTTAAATGGATTCACACAAAAAAGGCTTACGATAAATGGCGCAAATACCCCCTTCTGACAAAGCGACCAGCTCCAACTGAAGAACTCGAAAAATATACTTTAAAATTCGATATTGAGGACATAGAAGGGATTCTCGTTTCTAATAAAAAAGAACAGGAGGAGATCCGTCGATTCCTCAATTCAATAAAGTATTTTTCAGGTACAAAAAGACATCTATCACCTAGGGAAATAGATAAACTTTCAGATTTAGTGATAGTAATTGAGGATCATTGATTTTATCTACTGAAAAATATCAAATGAATACTGAACGTCCATATATTTATCCTATGATACTTCTATCTCCTTTATGATAAAAAATAGTTTTTATAGTCTTTTCTTCTATATAAATTCTCCATTTTAGGATAGAATTAGAAAGGACTTTTGATAGTCGTATTATGGTTAGTTAAAAATTATCCGAAAAAATTTTATCTTTGAAGTTATTTATTACTAATCTGCGATTTTTACAATTTAATCCTGTTAAAAAAGGTAGTTTATGTTTCTCATATTTAGGGAGTAGATTAAAATTTTATACAAAAAAACTGATTTTTGGAGAGGAGTGGGTAACCAGTGGGTAGCCGATTTCTTGCAATATAAGGTTATTTTGACATTTTCTCCCCTAAAAATGGGTAAAAATCCACCTGAAATTTCAGGTGGATTTAAGCATAACTATTTGAATATCAATTAGTTTAATTGGATTTGAGACTCCTAATACTCATCCTCGTTGAAGAAGAAGTCGTCTTTGGAGGGGTAGTCGGGCCAGATGTCTTCGATGGATTCGTAGGTGTCGCCCTCGTCTTCTATCTCCTGAAGGTTCTCGATTACCTCCATCGGGGCGCCCGAGCGCATGGCGTAGTCTATGAGTTCGTCTTTGGTTGCGGGCCACGGTGCATCCTCAAGCTTGGATGCCAATTCTAATGTCCAATACATAGTCGTAAATGTGTTTTTATCCGTTTTTTCTTATTCTTTAACGCAAGAACCCTCAAAATAGTTTAGTTCTCGCTTAATAGTTTACTCGATTGATATCTTTGCTGCCGTCAGGGTTTCCATACCACCTCGTCGATGCCGGCGATGAAGTTGAGATAGCGGGCGGCGATGAAGAGGTAGTCAGAGAGGCGGTTTACGTATCCGAGCACGGCGGGGTCAACGTAGCTGAGGCGCGACAGGGCCGTTATCTTACGCTCGGCGCGACGGCAAATGGTGCGCGCCATGTGGGCGCGACTGCTTTCCTCGCAGCCACCGGGCAAGACAAACTGCCGGATTTTGGGCGTTCGTTCGTCAAGAGAGTCAATCCAGCCCTCCAGGACCTCGGTCTCAGCGTCCAGACCGGGCAGTGGTTTCTCCTCACCCTCCTTTACGGGGGTGGCCAGGTAGCTGCCAAGGTTAAACATCACGTTCTGTATGTGGCGTATCTCGCCGCGTATCTCGTCGGGACAGTCTTTTGACGAGGCAAGCAGCCCGAGCGCCGACGAGAGTTCGTCGATGTCGCCGTAGGCGTCGACCCGCGGGTGGTCTTTCGCCTCGCGCGAGCCGTCTACGAGCGACGTTGTGCCGGCATCGCCGGTGCGTGTGTAAAGCATGCTTTTCATATTAGTTAAGTTCAAGGGTTATTGATATCAGTCCTTTTATATCTTCTGCTGTGGCCGGGTGGAGAGTCAGCGACCATCCGGGTTTCGGGGCATCGTGCAATGCTATGGTGTCTACCGACTCGAAAACGCCAAACCGCGCGTTGTTGGCCGTGCGCTGCTCCAGGGGAAGGAGTCGGATTGTCAGGGTGTCGAGAGTATAGGCTCCTGTGGCCCGTGACTCTGTCTCGGCCACCACGGGAAACTCCCTCAGCGGCGCGTCGGCGCCGTAACGGAGGCCGATGATGGCCTGCGAGGCGTTACCCCTGGCGAGCGACGCGGAATCGGGTGCGAACTCCAGCCGGGAGTCGCCGCTCCATCCCGTGGCAGGGAAACTGTAGGTGCGTGTCCAGAGGCATTGCTTCTTTCCGCATCCCGTGAGACCCGCCGTTGCGACGAGCGCCACGGCCAATGCCGGCATGATGCCACTCTTCATAGGCCCGGTTCTACTCCTGTTTCGGGGGCGCATCGTCCCTTCCTTCCCGGTTTTTTTTCTGGCCGCCACGCTGGGCGCCGGAGCCCTGGACAGGGCGATTGCCGCCGCCCTTCTTTTTCTTTTTCTTCTTCTTTGCCTTGTCGAAGCGGGTGAGGGAGTCCTGGTCGGTGAGGTCGATGTATTCCTTCTTCTCCTCTACCGGAGCCTCCTCGCTGAGGGCAATCGGTTTGGCTCCCTCCTTGTTCATGCCGATGATGTCCATGGCGCGGCGTGCGGAGATGGTTACGAGGTTGGCGGCCTGTTTCTTGTCGGTAGAATAGGTTACCTTCTGCGCAAGCGTGTCGCTCTTGAAGAGGTAGAAGGTGCCGTCGGCGGTCTCGAGAGGCACGTCTTTCGGTGGCATTTTGGCCGCTGCTTCATAGTAGACGTCGGTCTCGAAGTTGAGGCAGCATTTGAGTTTGGCACACTGTCCGGCCAGTTTCTGGGGGTTCATCGAGAGGTCTTGCAGCCGGGCGGCGCCGGTGCCTACGCTCACGAATCGGTTGAGCCATGTGGAGCAGCAGAGTGGCCGGCCGCATGGGCCGATGCCGCCGATGCGGCCCGCTTCCTGTCTGGCTCCGATCTGGCGCATCTCTATCCTTATCTTGAAGGCGTCGGCAAGCAGGCGTATGAGCTTGCGGAAGTCTACCCTCTCGTCGGCGATATAGTAGAATATGGCCTTTGTGCCGTCGCCCTGAAACTCCACGTCGCCGATCTTCATCTTGAGCTCGAGTTCGTCGGCGATGCGGCGTGAGCGTATCATGGTGTCGTGTTCGCGGGCCTTGGCTTCCTCGAATTTCTCGAGGTCTTCGGCGGTAGGCTTGCGGATAACCTTCTTCAGCTCGGCGTCCTTGTCAATGCCGCCCTTGCGCATCTGGAGCTTCACGAGGGGTCCGGTCATCGACACCTTGCCGATATCGTAGCCGGGAGCCGACTCCACCACCACCTGGTCGCCGATCTCGAGCGGCAGCCCGGCGGAGTTGCGGAAGAAGGCGGCGCGGGTGTTCTTAAACTGCACCTGCACGGCATCGCAGTCGCTCCCCACGTAGGTTATGCCTTCCAGCCAGTTGGTGGCTTCGAGTTTGTCCCGAAGTTTCTTCTCGCAGTTCATGGCCTCTGCTTATTTTGCGTAGGCCACGGCGCGGGTCTCGCGGATCACGGTGATCTTCACCTGTCCGGGGTAGGTCATCTCGTCCTGGATACGGCGGGCAATCTCCTGCGACAGCACTTCGGTCTCCTCGTCGGAAATCTTGTCGGTGCCTACAATCACACGCAGTTCCCTGCCGGCCTGGATGGCATAGGTCTTGAGCACGCCGGGATACGAGAGGGCGAGCTGCTCGAGGTCGTTGAGGCGTTTGATGTAGGCCTCCACAATCTCGCGGCGGGCGCCGGGACGGGCGCCGGAGATGGCGTCGCACACCTGCACAATCGGGGCCAGCAGACTCGTCTGCTCCACCTCGTCGTGGTGTGCGCCGATGGCGTTGCATATCTCGGGTTTCTCCTTAAACTTCTCTGCAAGCTTCATGCCGATGATGGCGTGCGGCAGTTCGGGTTCGTCGTCGGGCACCTTACCTATGTCGTGGAGCAGTCCGGCGCGGCGGGCCTTCTTAGGGTTGAGGCCGAGCTCGGATGCCATCACGGCGCAGAGGTTGGCCGTCTCGCGTGAGTGCTGCAGCAGGTTCTGGCCATAGCTGGAGCGGTATTTCATCTTGCCCACGAGGCGAATCAGCTCGGGGTGGAGTCCGTGGATGCCGAGGTCGATGGCCGTGCGTTTGCCGGTCTCCACTATCTCTTCCTCCACCTGCTTGCGCACCTTGGCCACCACTTCCTCGATCCTTGCGGGGTGGATTCGGCCGTCGGTCACGAGCTGATGGAGAGCCAGGCGTGCTATCTCGCGCCTTACGGGGTCGAAGCCTGAGAGCACTATGGCCTCGGGCGTGTCGTCTACGATAATCTCGATGCCTGTGGCAGCCTCCAGGGCGCGGATGTTGCGTCCCTCGCGACCTATGATGCGTCCCTTGATCTCATCGTTGTCTATGTGGAACACTGTGACGGAGTTTTCCACGGCCGTCTCCGTAGCCACGCGCTGTATCGACTGGATCACTATGCGCTTGGCCTCCTTGTTGGCGTTGATCTTGGCATCGTCCATAATGTCGTTGATGTAGCTTGCGGCTGCGGTGCGTGCCTCGGCCTTGAGGCTCTCTATGAGCTTATCCTTAGCCTCCTGGGCCGAGAGTCCCGAGATCTTCTCGAGTTCGGCTCTCGATTTCTTCTCGAGCTGGTCGAGCTGGGCCTCCTTCTCCCCGAGATGGAATTCGCGGCCCTCGAGCTGCTGCTCGCGTTCGGCGAGTTCCTTCTCGCGGTTGTCTATGCCGCGTTGGAGGGTGTCGAGTTCCTTCTTGCGGCGTGCCTGGTCGCCCTGCTGCTGGTTGAGCTGCATCTCGCGCTGCTTGGCGCGGGCCTCGGCTGTCTGCACCTTCTGGAGCCTGTGGTTTGCGTTGCGTTCGGCGTCGGCGATGATCCTCATCTCCTCCTCCTTGGCCTCGATCACCTTCTTCTCCTTGATCACCTCGGCCTCCTTGCGGGCTTCGTCTACTATGAGGTTAGCGCGCGACGACGCCGAGCTTTTGCTATAAAACGTAGCCACTATGAAGCCGATGATGGCTGCGGCCACTGCTATTACTATCCATATTACGGTTTCCATATCTCTGTGAGTCTAATTTATTGTCTTTATTATTGTTATTGTCTTGTTTGAGAGTTACCTACAGTTTTTTAAGTTATCAAAAATCACGTTCTCCCCCGCGGTGCCTTTCGGCTCCGGGGGCTCCATGGAAAGGAATATGGGCGGAATGGTGAAGTAAAGCCTGCCGTGAGTGTGGGGCAGCTGCTGTGCGCCACTATCTCACTCCCTCATATGAGCTCTTCAAGGCGGGAGGTGAGCCTTGACAGCTCCTCCGAGGCCTCCAGGCGCTCGCGCATGAGGTCGCCGTAACGGTCGGCATATCTGAAGGCAATCATGGCCAGCAGCTCACGGTCGCCTTTCTCCGGGAATCGGGTCCTCCACGTGTCGAACAGCACATTCACGTCTGTCTCCGTCTGCCTTGTCTCCTCCTGATGGTGGTAAGGCACGTTGGCCACGAAACTTTCTCCGGCTATATTTATTTTCAGTTTTACTTTGTCTTCTTCCTTCATCCTTGCATGGAGATGAAAAATCATATGGTGGCATCATCGCGCAGAAGGGCAATCGCCTTATCCACGCCGGCCTTCAGCCTGCGCACGGTTGCCCGCGCCTCGGCCAGACTCTGGGGGGTTTCTGCCAGCTTGTGCGAAAGCGTCAGAAACTCCACATCCAGGGTCTTCTGATGAAGCTCCTCCTGAGTCTTCTTGAGCTGAGCCTTAAGGTCGGCCACCTCCTCAAGAGCTTGGGTGAGCTTCACCGCAGCCTCATCTCTCTGAGCCGCCAGAAGCTCTATCAGGTCAGAGAGAGCCTGCAACTCCTTAGAAAACGATGCTTCCATAAAATTTTGCGCAAAAATAGTTAAAATTTCCCAAATAATCCCCATATTCCGGTCAATTTTTCACCCTCTCCGACCCTTCCCGACAGTGCATTTTGCTGTTTTAACATTTATTAATAATCACCGCTCCCCTTTTCCCGTCTAAATGCAGTATTTTTGTCGGCAGAAAACACGAATAGAGATATGAAGAAAACGTTAATGGGTCTGCTGACCCTCTGCATGCTGCTGCTTGCATCGTGCAGCAACCGCAACACCGAGGCCCTGCTTCTCACCGTTCCCAAATCCACCCCCATGCTGGCGATTGCCGACGTGGAGAAGATGGGCTCGCGCCTCGGAAAGGATGCACCCCTCCCCTCCGACCTCAATGCCTCCTGGAGCATGCTGCTGGAGGGCGACACGGAGGCCGACCTCTCCACTCCCGTGGTGGTGTTTCAGCATAAGAACGCCACGATAGCAACCGTAGCGCTGAAAAACGCCGACAAGTTCCGCTCTCAGGTAGAGGAGAAGTCGAAGAAGAAGTTCGTGCACTCCGACGGCGTGTGGTGTCTCGACGGGGGCACGGTATTCGTATGCGGCAACCAGGCATGGCTCACGGCCGAATATCCCCGTGTGGAGAGCTCCGACATCCTCGGCTTCACCAAGCTTAAGGGGCCGGAGAGCGTGCTGGCGCTCGACTACTCTTCCGAGATGGCCGTCTCGGGCCACGACGTTTCCTACCTCTTCAAGCTCGGCGGAGCGATGCAGAGCGCCTCGCAGTCGGTATATCTCAACATGCTCTTCGACAATGCCCAATACGTAGGCGGCTACGTCGACTTCAAGGAGGGCAAGGCGGAGGGCAGCGCCATGGTGATGAACGGCGACTTCCTCGCAGCTCCGCTCGCCCTCGAGCTCGAGCAGATCGACTCTGCCGCCCTCAAGGAATTCCGCGGCAAGGGCAACCTCTTCGCAGCCGTGGCTCTCGACAAGAGTCTGGTGGAGAAGGTGATGGGGCAGCTGAAGGGTCTGATGCGTCTCCCCTCCCAGTTTGTTGAGATTCTGGAGAGCCTCGACGGCAATGCCGTGATGGACTGCACCCTTTCGGGGAGCTCCCTCTTCCCACGCCCCTCGGCGCTGATGCTCACATTCGAGAGCGAGGAGGCCGCGCAGAAGGCAGCTGAGTTCATCGCCGACATTCCAACCAAGCCCTCCGACCTCTCGGTGAGGGCCTCGGGACGCTGCGCCTACTTCCAGTTCCCGCAGGCTGAAGGCGTGGAGATCGCGGGCCTGCAGGGCGACTTCAACGACGCTCTCCTGGCTGTGGCCATGACCACAGAGGGACTCGACCTCAGCTCCAACCCCAAGCTCCAACAGAACTTCAAGGGCTTCAACCTCAAGTGTGTGCGGAGCGGCGAGGGCATCCAGGTGAAGTATGAGCTGCTTACCCCAAAAGGCCGGAATTCCCTGGAGTCGTGCCTCATCATGATGCACGGGTCTGAAAAATAACAGCCGGAGTGGAAATCAAAGAGATAGTGATCAGGGAGGCTCTCCCCTCGGTGTTTCGCGGAGAGCCTCACCATAAAAGTGACGTATGGCTCACGGAGCTGAGGCTCCAAAAGGGCGGCCGCTACATCATCTCGGCCGAGAGCGGCACGGGCAAGTCGTCGCTCTGCGCCTACATCTACGGCTCGCGGCGCGACTATGAGGGGAAGATCTTCTTCGGGACCACCGACATAGCCACCCTCCGCATCGCGCAATGGCAGGAGATACGGCGCTCCAATCTCGCCTACCTGCCACAAGACCTCGGGCTCTTCCCCGAGCTGACGGCGATGGAAAACATCGTGCTCAAAAACGACCTCACCGGCCATCTCGCCCCCGAGCGCATCGAGGAGCTCCTCGGGCGCCTGGGCATCGCGGCGCGCCGTGACTTCCCGGTAGGACGCATGTCGATCGGTCAGCAGCAGCGCGTGGGCATAATCCGTGCCATAGCGCAGCCCTTCGACTTCATACTCCTCGACGAACCCGTAAGCCACCTCGACGAGCAGAACAACCGCATCGTGGCCTCCATCATAGAGGAGGAGGCCGCGCGGCAGGGGGCAGCCATCATCTCCACCTCCGTAGGCAACCATCTGCTGCTCTCCGACGCCGAGACACTTTACCTATGAGACTACGCAACAGTGCCACAATCAGCCGCCTGCTCAGGCGCAACCTGAGCAAGGTGCAGCTCGCCGGCTTCATCCTCTCCAACTTCATCGGGCTGGCCATCGTGATTTCCGGCATACAGTTTTATGCCGACATTCGGCCCATCTGGAGCGCCGACGACAGTTTTATCAACCAGGACTATATCATAGTCAACAAGCAGGTGACGGCCTCCCACATGCTCGGGTCTGCCCGTACCGGGTTTACGGAGGCCGAGACGGCCTCGCTCGAGGCGCAGCCATGGCTGCGCCGTCTGGGACGCTTCTCGAGCGCCGACTATGAGGTGAAGGCATACATGAATCAGGGAGGCCGTGGAATGTCGACCAACATGTTTCTGGAGGCCATTCCCGACGGCTTCATCGACGTTGATCCCTCCTCATGGTCGTTTGAGCCGGGGCAGAACGAGGTGCCTGTAATCATCTCGAAAGACTATCTGACCCTCTACAACTTCGGCTTCGCCTCGTCTTCAGGTCTGCCGCAGCTCACGGAAGGGATGCTCTCCTCCATCCCCCTGCAGCTGAGGCTCTCGAGCCGCGACGGTTCGAAGGAGGTGAGCCTACAGGCCCGCATCACCGGCTTCTCAGGCCGGCTCAACACCATCCTCGTGCCCCAGGAGTTCATGGAGTGGAGCAATGCTCTTCTGGGAGAGAATGAAGCCAGCGAGCCGCAACGCCTCATCCTCGACGTAAGCAGTCCGGGCGACGTGGCCATCACCCGCTATCTCGACGAGCATGGACTTGAGCGCGCCGGCGAAGACAAGGGCTCGCAGGCGGCCTACTTCCTCAAGCTGGTGTCGGGTGTGGTTATTGCCATCGGGGCACTCATCACGTTCCTATCCTTTTTCATCCTGCTGCTCTCCGTGGCTCTGCTGATGCAGAAAAACCGCTCCAAGCTCCATACTCTCATCATGCTGGGCTACGACCTTCAGGCCGTAGGGCGACCCTACGAACGCATCACCCTTTGGGCAGCGCTGGCCTCCTACGCCCTGGCCGTGGTGGCCATGCTCATTTTCCGCAACATCTACATCTCCGGGCTCCGGTCGCTCTCGGGCCAGAACGAGGTGGGAGTGGCCGTATCGCTGCTCTGCGGCGCCGGCCTGGTGGCGCTCTCGATTCTGGTCAACTTCCTATCCATCAGGAGGAAAGTGAAGTCGAGCTTCTACGTCTGAAAGCGTTTGTAAAAAAATTTAACATTGGGCGAACCATTTTTGGCTCGCCCTTGTTTTAAATATGAAAACACAAAATAACCAACTCTTAAAATTTTGATATTATGGAAAAATGTGATTGCAACAAGCAGAAGAGATCATACCACTTCAACGTTACTGAAGTAGTTGACGGCAAGATAAAGGAAGCCTACAACTTCAACTTCGGCGGCCATCATGACCTTGCAGCTCTTGTAGACAAGACTGTAGCCCTCGGCAACATCACCGAAAAGCATGCCAAGCAGCTCGTAACGGGCGTACGCCTTCTTCACCACGTGCTGAAGAAATATCCCGAAAACGAGACCTTCAAGGCATTCTGGCCCGCTCTCGAAGACTTCAAGAAGGCTCTCAAGGCCCAGATCAAGGGCGAATAATCCCGCCGTTACTCCTTTGGAATAACTTACAAGTCGATTATATAAAAATGCCTCGTCCTCGCCCGTAAAACGGCGGGGACGTCGCATTTTTATGGGTAATTCGCAATTTTTCACTAACTTTGCGTTTAATTTCTCTCACGGGATACTTCAGGCTTATGAAACGTGTTTTAATCCAAGGTATAGAAGGTTGTTTCCACGATGTTGCTGCCCGGCAGTATTTTGCCGGCGAAGACATCGAGGTAGTGCCCGTGGAGACGTTCTCGGGCATGGTGGAGCAGATTGCCGCCGATCCCTCCCTGATCGGGGTGATAGCCATCGAGAACACCATCGCCGGGAGCCTGCTTCAAAACCATGAGCTCATCCATCGCCACGGCCTGCTCATCACCGGGGAATACAAGATGCGGATATCGCACTCCCTGGCCGCACTCCCCGGGCAGACGTTGGACGACATTACGGAGGTGAACTCCCACCCCATCGCCCTGATGCAGTGCGAGGAGTTTCTGCGGCAGCACCCGCGCATGCGGATGATCGAGAAGTTTGACACGGCAGGCAGTGCCCGCGAGATAGCGGAGCACCGCCTCGATGGCCACGCGGCCATATGCAGCGTCTTTGCCGCCCGCATCTACGGCCTCAACGTGCTTCGGGAGGGGATCGAGACCAACAAACGCAACTTCACGCGCTTTCTCGTAGTGACTCACCCGGAGGGCGCCGGCAGTGCAGCCAAGGCCGGGGCCAACGCCGACGGCAAACCCGACAAGGCCTCGATAGTGTTTACCCTGCCCCACACCCAGGGAGCCCTCTCCAAGGTGCTCACCATCCTGGCCTTCTACGACATCAACCTCACCAAGATACAGTCTTTTCCCATCATCGGCCGCGAGTGGGAATACAAGTTTTACATCGACCTCGCCTTCGACCGCCGGGAGCGTTACCTGCAGGCGCTCGAGGCCGCAAGGCCGCTTACGTCCGGCTTCAAGATTCTCGGGGAGTACATAAGTTGCAAAAACCAGATTTGAGAATGAATACAGACAACAAGATCCGTCCGTCCGACCGCCTGTCGGACATCAAGCCTTACTATTTTGCCAGCAAGCTGAAAGAGATAGCCCGGCTCAATGCCGAGGGCGCCGACATCATATCGCTGGGCATGGGAGGTCCAGACCTTCCGCCGCCCGAGGCTGCCGTCAGCGCGGCCGTGGAAACCCTTGAGCGCCCCGACACCCACAGCTACCAGCCCGCCATGGGGCTTCCTGCCCTTCGGCAGGCCTTTGCCGACTGGTATGCAAGGTGGTATGGCGTCGAGGGTCTCAACCCCGACTCCGAGGTGCTTCCGCTCGCCGGCTCAAAGGAGGGCATCACCTTCATCTCCATGGCCTTCCTCAACAAGGGCGACGGTGTGCTGGTGCCCAACCCCGGCTATCCGGCCTATTCCGCCGCATCCAGGCTGGTGCAGGCTGAGATCTTCACCTACGACCTCCGCGAGGAGACGGGATGGATGCCCGACTTCGACCAGCTTGAGAAGATGCCTCTCGAGAGGATCAAGCTGATGTGGGTCAACTATCCCAACATGCCCACGGGCACCCCGGCCTCGATGGAGGTGTTTGAGCGCCTTGTGGAGTTCGGCCGGCGCCATCAGATCGTGATAATCAACGACAACCCCTACAGCTTCATCCTCAGCGAGCGGCTCACCAGCATCATGCAGGTAGAGGGCGCCCGCGAGACATGCCTCGAGATGAACTCCCTGAGCAAGTGTCTCGACATGGCCGGCTGGCGTGTGGGTATGCTGATAGGCAATGCCGAGTACCTCAGCTGGGTGCATCGCGTCAAGTCGAACGTCGACTCCGGCCAGTCGCGCTTCGTGCAGGAGGGCGCCATCGCCGCCCTCGCCTCGCCCGGCTCCTGGTATGAGCGGCTCAACGGGGTCTACACCCGCAGGCAGAAGATCGGGGTGGAGATGATGGAGGCCCTCGGATGCTCGGTGCGCCTGCCGCAGCAGGGGCTGTTCGTGTGGGGACGCATCCCCGACGGCAAGCCCGACGCCATAGAGTATTCGCAGCTCATCCAAGACGAGGCCCGGGTATTCATCACCCCCGGCGTGATCTTCGGCTCCAACGGCGCGCGCTACCTCCGCATATCGCTCTGCTCGCCCGATGACCGACTTGAAGAGGCACTCAAACGAATAAAGGAAACCATCAGATAATGACGATAGAAAACCTCAAACCGATATTCAACCTCCCCGCCGACCATAAGGGACCCATCGTGATAGCGGGACCCTGCAGCGCGGAGAGCGAGGAGCAGACGCTCGACACGGCGCGCCAGCTTGCCGAGGCCGGCATCACGATATTCCGCGCCGGCATATGGAAACCGCGCACGAAGCCGGGCGGCTTCGAAGGCCGTGGCAAGGAGGCCCTGGCATGGCTCCGCAAGGTGAAGGAGGCAACGGGAATGCAGGTGGCCACCGAGATTGCCAACCGCCGCCATCTCGAGGAGGCCCTCGGGGCCGGCATCGACGCCGTATGGATCGGCGCCCGCACCTCGGCCAACCCCTTTGCCGTGCAGGAGATTGCCGACACCCTGGCCTTGCTCCCCGAAGAGAAGAAGGAGAGCATCACCGTGCTTGTGAAAAACCCCGTCAACCCCGACCTCGAGCTCTGGGTAGGAGCCATAGAGCGCATCTACGGTTCCGGAGTGAGCCGTATCGGCGCCATCCACCGCGGCTTCAGCACCTACGGCAAGCACATCTACCGCAACCAGCCGCGCTGGGCCATCCCCATCGAGCTAAACCGGCGCATTCCCGAGCTCCCCATCATCTTCGACCCCAGCCATGTTGGCGGCAGCCGCGCGCTCGTGGCCACGCTTGCCCAGCAGGCCCTCGACATGAACTTCGAAGGCCTCATCATAGAGAGCCACTGCAACCCCGACAAGGCTTTGAGCGACGCCGCGCAGCAGGTTACCCCCGGCGAGCTCTCCTGCATAGTGCGCGCCCTCGAGAGCCGCAACTCCGCGGCCACGGCCGAGAGCCTCGACGACCTCCGCTATAAGATCGACAGGCTCGACGACGAACTCCTCGAGCTGCTCTCGAAGCGAATGGAGGTGTCGCGCGAGATCGGCCTCTTCAAGCGCCGCCATAACCTCCCGGTGGTGCAGACGCAGCGCTACAAGGCCCTTATGGAGAAGAGAGTGGCCGACGGTGAACGCCTCGACATGTCGGCCGACTTTGTACGCGCCATCCTGGCCGCCATCCACGAGGAGTCGGTGCGCCAGCAGGTGGAGCTGAAGTAGAACCCCGACGGCAATACAATAAAAATCAATCCGGCCCCCACGAGGGTCGGATTGATTTTTTCAGCTAATGCTGTCCTTAAAGCGACTTCTTGACCTCGACTTCCTCGTAGGCCTCGATAAGGTCGCCTTCGCGTATGTCGTTGTAGCCCTGCACGCTCAGACCGCAGTCGTAGCCGCTCACTACCTCTTTCACATCGTCTTTGAATCGCTTCAGCGAACCAAGTTCGCCTGTATAGATCACAATGCCGTCGCGGATCACACGCACCTTGCTGCGGCTCTTGATCTTGCCGTCGCGTACAATGGCGCCGGCAATCGTGCCCACCTTCGAGATGTGATACGTCTGGAGCACTTCGGCCGTTCCGGTCACCTCCTCCTTGATTTCGGGCGAGAGCAGACCCTCCATGGCGTCTTTCACCTCCTCGATGGCCTTGTAGATCACACTGTAGAGGCGAATCTCCACACCCTCCTTCTCGGCTTCCCTGCGGGCTGCGGCCGAGGGCCGCACCTGGAAACCGATGATGATGGCGTCAGAGGCGGCGGCGAGCGTAACGTCGCTTTCCGAGATGGCACCCACGCCCTTGTGGAGCACGTTCACCTGGATCTCGGGGGTCGAGAGCTTGATGAGGGCATCGGAGAGTGCCTCGATCGAGCCGTCCACGTCGCCCTTCACCACGAGGTTGAGCTCGTGGAAGTCGTTGAGGGCGCGGCGGCGGCCAAGCTCCTCGAGTCCCGGACGCTTCTTGGTGCGCAGGCTCAGCTCGCGCTGCAGCTGCTCCCTCTTGGCGGCAATCTCGCGGGCCTCCTGCTCGGTGGCCATCACGTTGAAGGTGTCGCCTGCCGTCGGTGCGCCGTTGAGGCCGAGCACGAGCACGGGGGTAGCCGGTCCGGCCGACTCAACCCTCTGGTTGCGCTCGTTAAACATGGCCTTGATCTTGCCGTAGTTGGTGCCGGCAAGTATCACGTCGCCCACCTTGAGCGTGCCGTTCTGCACAAGCACCGTGGCCACATAGCCGCGGCCCTTGTCAAGGCTCGATTCTATCACGGAGCCGATGGCCATCCTGTCGGGGTTGGCGCGCAGCTCGAGCATCTCTGCCTCGAGCAGCACTTTCTCCATCAGTTCCTCTACGCCGATGCCTTTCTTGGCCGAGATGTCCTGGCTCTGGTATTTGCCGCCCCATTCCTCCACGAGGTAGTTCATGTTGGCGAGCTCCTCCTTGATCTTGTCGGGGTTGGCAGTGGGTTTGTCTACCTTGTTGATGGCAAACACCATAGGCACTCCGGCAGCCGAGGCATGGTTGATGGCCTCAACCGTCTGGGGCATCACGCTGTCGTCGGCGGCCACGATGATGATGGCAAGGTCGGTCACCTTCGCGCCGCGTGCCCTCATGGCCGTAAAGGCCTCGTGGCCCGGGGTGTCGAGGAAGGTGATGTGTCGGCCGTCGGCCAGTTTCACGTTGTATGCGCCGATATGCTGCGTTATGCCGCCGGCCTCGCCGGCTATCACGTTGGCGTTGCGGATATAGTCGAGAAGCGAGGTCTTGCCGTGGTCTACGTGGCCCATCACGGTGACGATGGGCGGACGGCTCTGGAGGTCTTCCTCACGGTCTTCTTCGGTGGCTATGGCCTCCGAAACCTCAGCCGAGACGTATTCGGTGGTGAAGCCGAACTCCTCGGCCACGATGTTGATGGTCTCGGCGTCGAGCCTCTGGTTGATAGATACCATCACGCCGAGTTTCATGCAGGCGCCGATGATGCTGTTCACCGGGATATCCATCATGTTGGCGAGGTCGCTGGCCGTAACGAACTCCGTGAGCTTCAGGATCTTGCTCTCGGCAGCCTCACGCTCGGCGTTGGCGAGTTCGCGGTTGTGCATCTCCTCGCGTTTCTCGCGGCGGTATTTCGCCGCCTTCTTTGAGGCCTTGTTGCTGAGGCGGGCGAGGGTTTCCTTCACCTGCTTCTGCACGTCTTCGGCCTTCACTTCCTGGCGTTGCGGGGCTTTCTGCTTCTGCTTGTCGCGTCCGCCCTGCTGGCCCTTGTTTTTCTTGTTCTGGTCTTCCTTGCCCTTGCGCTGGTCCACGCCCTGCTGGGCGGCCTTCTCCACGTCGACCTTCTGGTTTATCTTGACGCGTTTGCGGCGTCCGGCCTCGCCTTCCTCGCCGCCTTTCTTGCGGTCGCGGCGTTTCTTCTTGCCCGAAGAGGAAGAAGTGGCAAACGATGAGAGGTCAATCTTGCCCACCACCTTGAGCTCGGGAGCCTCGGGGTGTGAGACGACGCGGAACACCTCCGTGCCGCCGGCCTCGCCGAGCGTCATGGGGTGGGTCTCCTCCGGTTTGGGAGCGGGAGCCGGTTCCGCCTTGGGAGCCTCCGCCTTGGGAGCCTGGGCTGCAGGCGCGGCCTCCAGCTTGGATTCCTGTGCCTTTCGAGCGGCCTCCTCGCGTGCGGCTTTCTCGGCCTTTTCGGCCTCGGCTGCCTTGCGGGCCTCCTCGGCCTTACGCGCGTCTTCCGCTTCGCGGGCCTTGCGTGCGGCCTCCGCCTTGGCAGCTGCCTCGGCGGCTTCGGCAGCCTTGCGCGCCTCCTCAGCCTCCTGCGCCTTGCGGGCCTCGACTGCCTTGCGTGCGGCCTCCTCCGGGTCGGGCACGGGCACGGCCTGACGGTTCTTGTCGCTGACGTCCACCTTGCCCGCGATGCGCGGCCCGGAGAGGGTGGGCACTTCCGTCTTCACCTCCTCGGGCTTCGTGCGCTCCTGGCGCGCTATCTTGCGCTCCTGGCGCGCACTCGTGAAGTTGTCGCTTGCCTCCTTCACGTTGCGGTCGCGGCTGAACTCCTTCATCAGAAGTTCGGCGGCGGTGTCATCGATTCTTGCATTAGGGTTGCTCTCAACCTCGATGTTGCGTTTCCGGAGAAACTCCACCGCGGTCTGGACTCCTACGTTCAGTTCTTTTGCTATTTTGCTGATCTTAATCATTATCAGAGATTAATCTATTTCTACGCCAAACCTTTACTCTTCACTCACTTACCCTTTACCTTTTCCCTATGAGATGCATTATTTCTCTTCCTCCTCTTCGTTCTCCTCAGCCTCCTCGGGTTCCTCGTCGTCTTCAAATTCGGCGCGGAGCACCTCGAGCACGTGCTGGATGGTGTCTTCCTCAAGGTCGGCCTGCTCCAGCTTGGCTGCCGTGGCGTTGAGCACGGCCTTGGCCGTGGTGAGTCCGATGTTCTTGAGCTGTTCGATTACCCACTCGTCGATCTCGTCGGCAAATTCATCCAGATAGATGTCTTCCTCGTTGTCTTCGATGTCGCGGTAAACGTCGATTGTATATCCCGTAAGGGCCGATGCAAGCTTTATGTTGAGGCCGCCCTTGCCGATAGCAAGGCTCACCTCTTCGGGGTGGAGGAACACCTCGGCCTTCTTTGCCTCCTCGTTGATGCGGATGGAGTTGACCTTTGCCGGCGAGAGGGCACGCTGGATGTAGAGCTTGGGGTTGGTGGTGTAGCTTATCACGTCGATGTTCTCGCCGCGCAGCTCCTTTACGATGCCGTGGATACGGCTACCCTTGATGCCGACGCAGGCACCTACGGGGTCGATGCGGTCGTCGTAGCTCTCAACGGCAATCTTGGCTCTTTCGCCCGGCACGCGTGCCACGGCCTTGATGGTGATGAGGCCGTCGCGCACTTCGGGCACCTCCTGCTCGAAGAGCTGGCGGAGGAAGCGCTCGTCGGTGCGGCTTACGATCACCTTGGGGTTGTTGTTGTGATTGTCTACCATCTTTACGATGGCCCTCACCATGTCGCCCTTATGGAAGAAGTCGGAGTGGATCTGCTCGTCTTTGGGCATCAGCATCTCGTTCTGGTCCTCGTCGAGAAGCAGGATTTCCTTTTTCCATATCTGGTGCACCTCGCCAGTCACAATCTCGCCCTCCAGTTCCTTAAACTTGGTGTAGACGGCGTCTTTCTGCAGGTCGAGGATCTTAGACGAGAGAGTCTGGCGCAGGTTGAGTATGGCGCGGCGACCGAAGTCCTGGAAGAAGATCTGCTTCGACACTTCCTCGCCCACCTCGCATTCGGGGTCGATCTCGCGTGCTTCGGTGAGGCCGATCTCCATGTTGGGATTCTCCACCTCGCCGTCCGGCACTACCTCAAGGTTCTGGTATATCTCGCAGTCACCCTTGTCGGGGTTCATGATCACGTCGAAATTCTCGTCGGTGGTAAACATCTTTGCCAGCACATTGCGGAAAGACTCCTCGAGCACACTGATCATTGTGGTTTTGTCGATGTTTTTCAGTTCCTTAAACTCGGCAAACCGATCAATCATATTTACGGTTTCAGCTTTCTTAGCCATCTTGTATCTTGTATTATTTTTTCAGCGGTAAAATTTTCTTTGCAATTTCAGAACTTGATCTCGTATGTCACGCTCTTCACGTCGCCATAGGCGAAGGGATACTCCACGTCTTCCGTTACGGGACGTTTTTCACCCTCTTTCTTCACCTTCTCGCGGGTGATGAGCACGAAGCCCTCCTCGTCGGCGCTCTTCAGCATGCCATGGAGTTTGCGCCCGTCTCTGGTAAGCACCTCCACGTCGTTGCCCACATTCTTTCTGAACTGTCTGGGCAGTTTGAGCGGCGATGTGAGTCCTACGCTTCCCACCTCGAGGTTGTAGTCGTCGATTTCAGGGGCGAAATTCGCCTCGATGGCCTGATTGAGGCCACCCACGAAGTCGATGTCCACGCGAGAGTCGGAGTCGATCTCCACAAGTATGTCTTTCCCCTTCAGGATCTCGGCCTTGACGAGGAAGCAGTCGGTGTCTTTGAGCTGCTCCTCCACAAAATCCTTAAGGTTCTGCAAATTAAGTTCTGCCATCTTTAGATTTTCTTAAAAAAACGAGAGGACTTCCGAGTCCTCTCACAGATTCATCAGCAAAATTAATAATTTTTCCGTAATTTTGCAAAAAATCCGCTGAATAATTGGCACAAACAGACACAGAATGACGATATTTCTCAACCTGGGGAGCAATTTGGGCAACCGGCGTATGAATCTGAGTCGGGCGGTTCGGGCCATCGAGCGTGAGTTCGGCTATTTCGAGCTGTCGCATACGGTAGAGTCGGAGCCTTGGGGCTATGAGTCGCCCCACCCCTACCTCAATCTGGGTATGATGGTTACCTCCGAACTGAAGCCGGAGGAGGTGCTCCGTCGGCTTCAGGCCATCGAGCGCGAGATATCGCCTGAGGCACACCGCAATGCCGACGGCACGTATGCCGACCGCCTCATCGACATAGACATAATTGCCATCGATGAGATTGTGGTGGACACTCCGGAGCTTCAATTGCCGCATCCTCGAATGGAGGAGCGACAGTTTGTGCTTGAGCCGCTTGCCGAATTGGCTCCGGGCTGGAGACATCCCCGGCTGGGGAAAACTGCCCGCGAACTGCTCTACGACCTGCAAAAATAAAAGCCGCGTTGCCGCGGCTTTCATTTTTATAAGAGAATCAGTATTCTATTACTTAACTGCCGTTACTACTACGCTCTTGAGCTGCACGTACTGGTTGGAGCCACCACAGTTAACATTGTAAGTAATCTTAACGTAGCAGTCATTCCAAGCCTGACCCGTAGTGTTCTCAACGGTGATTGTGCCGTCGGAGGTGTAGTCGTATGTCTGGTTGAAAAGAGTGCTGGAGAATTCGGAATCGCTGGAAACAACAACTTTAATGGAGTTAACAGTCGCCGTAGCTGTACCATTCTGGATTTGGATAGTCTTGATGTTCCCGAGAATTGGAGTTATGTTGAAGAATGAACGGTCAACGCCAGTCAGATTCTTGCCACCAAGGCGCCAGGGATTTATCTGGGAATTACCCTGAAGTGTCCAAGTTACACCGTCCATTTCCATATCGCCTGAATTGTCATAGCTGCTATTGGAGCCGTTTTTACCGTATTTGTCCCAAGAAGCAGTATAAGTAACTGTTTCGCCTTGGTCATCACCACCGCCGACGTTGCCTTCGTTGGGAGTGATGGGTGCTGCGGGTTCGCCGGTAGCAGGCACTACGTTGCCGTTAAGTTTCACTGTTACGGCATAGCTTACGCCTTCTGCGAATTCGGAAGCGGGTTTGCTGGCAGTAATCGTGCCGTTGCCAATGGTAGCGGTTACTTCAATAACTTCTGCTTCTGCACGGGTAGCGGGTGTGCAGACGAAAGCAGCGCTCGTAACGTCGCCGGTGATGTTGGCGCTGAACTGCATGGTACCGTCTACGTTGTTAACAGTAACGTCGGAAACGCCAACTTCTTCGGGAGCAGCCTCACCCGGCACGAGCTCGCCGTTTTCAAGGAGATCCGGGTTTGTGAAGTTAGGGTCCACGGTGATGGTGAAGTTTACGGGCTCCATATCCTGGTCGGTCAGGATGTTGGTGCGGTAGTTGCGCTGCAGGGGCACGTTGGGATAATTAAGGGTGTAATTCTTCGTGCCGGTGAAGGCGAAGTCCATGTTATAGTTGGCCTTAGAAGTCGGCACGAGCAGATAGGCCGTAGAGAGGTAGCTGTAGTTGTCAGCATCTACACCGAAAGTCTCGCCGGGGACAGCAGCGCTGCCGAGAACAAGGTTACCTTGCTGCAGAGCGCCTACCTCACCTGTCACGAGGTTGATTGAGTTGTAGTAGCCTGTTACGGTCAGCGAGCTGGCATCGATGCCGAGGGCGGCGAAGTTGTCGCTGTTGACACCTACGTTAACCTGTGCGAAGGGGCGGTTGAGCGTTACGCTCTGGTCCGGCATACCTGTCGTTACGGTGAGGTCTGCGCATGCGAAGAACGCGTCGAGACCCTCGTAGTTGTTCGTTACGCCGGTGTAGTCGATGGTCACGTTGGTAAGGTCTGTGGTGTTGAAGGCGGTGCAGGCGGGGTTCTGTGCCCAGAATGCCACCTTGTAGCTGTTGCCGGAGACGAGGCTGAGTTCTACTGTAGCACTGTAATTGGATACGGTAGCGTTGCCCTGCTCACCGACGGGAGTCGTGCCGTCGCTGTCATACACCTGATAGAGGAGCTTTGTGGCCTGCGTGCCGTCGCCGATGGCGCGGGTGCCGACAACGTCGTCGACATTTACGCTGATGGTCACTTTCGTGGCTTTGCCATAGTCGCCGTTAAGGTCGGCGTCGTTGGCACATGATGTTGCGAGGAGCATGCCTCCGAGTGCAACAAATCCTAAAATTGCTTTCTTCATTGTTTTGTTGTTTGGATTATGGATTTAAAGTTTATATAATTCTTATTTTATGATGCTTATTTTTCTTCCACAAGGGGGGCGTGGAGGTCGAAGTCGCCCCAGAAGCCGGGGTCGATGCCCACGCCGTCTTGCGACGGGATGCGAAGCAGCTTGCCTCTCACAAGAGTGTCGTGGCTGCGCAGCAACGGCACCTGTATCATCGGGGTCACGGCCACTACCCTGTCGTCGGCCTTGGCATAGATGGCGGCACGCACCATGACGGAAGACTCCATATGGTTTACAAAAACGTAGTCGAAACCGAGTGAGATCTCGTCGTCGCCAAACGTTGTGAGATCCGACCGGTAGGTTATACCCTGCACGGCGTCGGCCGGCATTTCAGTAAACATGTTGTATTCGCTCGGCATGAACTGCGGATAACTGAACACGGCGTAATAGTCGTCGAGAGTTATCTGCTTTCCGGGATTGAGCTTCTGCTCGCTGGCGATAAATTCCTTGAGGTCGTCGGCAATGAATTCGTATTTTGCCAGAGGGCGATACATCTTCACCACCATATCCCCGTCGCTCTCCTCGCCGCCGATGCTGACGTCGAGCACTCCCGCGAAGGCATCGCGATAGTCGGTGTCGCCCGTATAGGGGTCGGTCTTTACTGTCACGTCGCCGAAGTCGGAGGCGTTGTAGTAGTATTCGCCCTCAACTCTGAACATTGCCCAGGCCATGAGCCGGTAGTTGCCGGGGTCGAGATGGAGTGTGGTGGAGTAGTCGTAGCTGCCGGCAACGGTCTGCGTGGCCTCGAAACTTTCATATTTGTCGGGGTTCACTACGCCGTCGACGAGCGGATAGGCGTGGATTATATAGGTCATCTCTCCCTGCGGTTCGCTATATTTCGAATAGCGCGACTCGCCGGCGCGGCTGGGCTCGGTGTAGTCGTATTCCATCAGTTCGAAGCCGGTGTTGAATTCGAGGCGCAGGGTTCGGGTCCGGGTGCATCCCTCCTCGGGATATTCGTGCACACACGCCGTGGCTCCCAGCAGAAGGGGCAACAATAAAACCAACGCCCGTAATGCCGGGGCATTATGGGGCGTCGCAGTCTTTATTCCTTTACACACAGTCATATAAAGTCGCTTCAGGGAATTGGAGCAACGGCGTGTTTCGGAATTATATCGTGGGTTCATCGGGATTCCTGAATTTACCCCACAAAGATAATCATTTTTCCTTTATCAGAAAAAATTTTTCTACAAAAATAAAAAGAGCGCGGCAATCGCTTGCCACGCTCACCTGTTATAGTGATAGAAATATTATTACTTAACAACCTTCACTGCCTTGCCATTCTGAACCTTAACAAAGATGCCCTTGTCGGGGTTGAGAACTGTCTGACCCTGGAGATTGAAGTAAACGGCCGTTCCGTTTTCTGCGTCAATGGCGCCTACGGCAGCGTTAGGATCGTCACCGGGCTCGTCACCGGGCTCGTCGCCGGGTTCGTCGCCGGGTTCGTCGCCGGTATATTCAGCGAATGCAGTGGGATAAAGCTGGATGGTCTCGCCGTAAACGGATACGAAGCCGGTTACGTTGTAAGCCTTGTCGAGGTCGGCGGGGATTTCCACGTCAGCGAAGCGCTTGTAGATAACCACGCTGTTGTCGCCGTAGGTCATGGAGATGTTTTCCTTGTCGTTTTCGTCAACGGTCACTTCGATAGTGGCGTTCTTGATGGTGACGTAGCGGTTTACGAGGGCAATCGTCAGGGCCTCGTTTACCACCTGGGGTTCAACAGCGTCGCCTGCAGTCACGTCGCCGAATACGGGGTTGGTGAATTCGGGGAGGTTGTTGTAGGGGCTGTATTTGCCTGTGATGTAGGAGATGGCGTCGCCATTGTTGAATGTGGCGCTGGTGTTGCCATACACGAGCATCGGATAGTCGTTGGCGTCAACGACGAAGAGATACTGGCCGTTCTGATATACGGCGGTGATGGGGCCGTCAACCGTACCTGTACTTGCACCTGCTTCGATGAAAGCCTCGAAACCGGCGTAAGTGGGCACATAGTTGGCCGTGTAGCTGACTACAACGCTCTTGTCGGTGCCGACGATGGCAACAGCCTTTACCGTCACTGTTTCAGTGATGGCGAAAGGTGCGGTATATTTAGCGGATGTAGCGCTGGGTTCGGTGCCGTCGGTGGTGTAGTAGATCTCGGCGTTCTCAGTGTCGCAAGTGATGGTCACCTTGTTGGCGGCGCAAGAGATCTTCGGAGCAGAAACGACGGGAGCCTCGCCGGCGTCATATGTAACCGCAATTTTGACAATACGGCGGTTGCCGGAGGTGCCCCCTATGGTGAATTTCACGGAGTTGGCGTTGCCGGTCCATTTGGGAGAGGTCCAATTACCGGGCTCAGCCGTAATGGCGTTGGTGCCATCGCTAGTGCCGAAGGTGAATTCAACATCGGTAATGGTGTAGGATTCATCGATACCGGCTATTGTGATTGTGTTGCCACCGTAGCAGCGAACTGCCGTACCTGAGTCGTAATACTTGGGGGTGTTGCTGTTGCTGCCCTTATCAAAGGTGAGGGTGATGGGTGAAAGATTCACCACCGATATGTCCTGGGCATTTGTATATCCCTGGGTTGCGGTGTCGTAAGTAACCTGCGCTGCAGATGCACCTGCAATGCACATAGCTACAGCTGCTAAAGAAAGGAGAAATTTTTTCATGAAAAAAAATTTGAGTTATTGGTTAATGTTATAGTTTATTGCTTGCAAAATTAATCATTTTCCCTATTCATACCAAATTTTTAACATTCGCCCGTATCCAAAAAAAGGTTGCCCTGCGGTGAGGGCAACCCTTTATGTTAGCTTATGCAGAAACGGCTGGGATTACTTAACCACCTTTACTGCGTTGCCGTTCTGAACCTTTACGAAGATACCCTTTTCGGGGTTGGCTACCTTCTGGCCCTGGAGGTTGAAGTAAACGGCGTTGCCGTCTTTTACCACTACGGATACACCGTTGCCTGTGGCATCATATTTCAGGAGTGAACCGTTCTTCACTTCGGGAGTGTTGCCCATGTAGTTTTCGAAGGTGCCGTCGAATTCTACGTAAGCGCCTACTACGAGCTGGTCAGCGGAAGTGAACTTAGCGCCGCCGAGGCCGTAGCAGTGGTAAGCCTTCAGTGTGGGGCTGCCGCCGGGTTCGTCGGCGATGTCGAATGTAGCGTTGCCATATTCGCCCGTGTCAACTTCCTTGATGTTGGTGATGTAACCCTTAACGGCGATGAATGCGCCGTCGGCGGGGAGGTTGTTGAGAACTTCAGCTACGCTGAGAACTGTAGCGGTCTGGCCCGGATCGGGAGTCTCAACGTCGCTGTTCTCGTCGTAAGTAATGGTGATGGACTCAACTGCGAAGTTGCCGTCCTTGTTCGTACCTACGAAGGTTACCATAGGTTCGCTGCCCGTCCATTCGGTGATGTTTTCAGAAGTTCCGTCGAGAGCGAAAGTAGCGCCCTTGGAGGAAACGATGGTAACGGCAGTTACATTGTGACCCTCAGCGTAAGCCTGGAAAGAGGCGTTCTTGGTCTTGGTATAGCAACGAAGGCCGTCGCTCCACATACGCCATGTGCCGAGGAGCGTGATGCTGGCGCCATCCTCATTGATGGTTGAGTTGGGCTCTACGTAAGTGTCGTTGTCGTTGGGCAGACCGTAGTCATTTTCAGTGAAGTTGAATGTTACGGTGGTGGCCATGGCTGTTGCGCCGAGTGCCATGGCTGCTAAGGAAAGTAAAAATTTTTTCATGAAAAAATTTGTTTGATGATTAATTATGGTTTCTTTTGTATTGGTTTCTTTTGATGATGCAAAATTAATCAAATTTCTTTATAAAAAAAATTTGCCCCGCATTTGCGAGGCAAATTTTTATGTCGGATATTAGTCAGCGTTGAGGTTTACGCGCTTGAACTCGGTAACAATCAGACCGTTCTTAACAGAGTTGAGATACTGCTCGATGGTCATGCTGCCGTCGCGGTGGTATTCCTGTTCCATAAGGCAGTTTTCCTTGTAGAACTTGTTGAGCCTGCCCTTCACGATGTTGTCGATCATGGCCTGGGGGAGGTTGGCGGCCTTCTCTTCAGAGGTCTTCTTGATGATCTCGCGAGCCTTGGCTGCCTCATCTTCCGTAAGCCATCCCTTCGTGATGTTGGAGTTGATGTGGTCTTCGCTGTCTACGAGGTTGGGGTTGATGCCTGCCTTCTTGAGGGCTGCCTCAACGGCCTTGCGCACCTGCTCTTCCTTCGTCTTCTCCACTGCCACTGCGATCTCGGAGTCGATTACCTTCTGGTCTACCCTGTCGCGGCTTACGGAGACGGGATTCATGGCTGCAACCTGCATGGCCACTTCCTTGCCGGGATAACCGTCGATACCCTCTTCGCTGAGGCCGACGATTGTGGCGAGCTTGTTGCCGAGGTGTTCGTAGACAGCTACGGTGGGAGCCTCAACACACTCGTAAGCGCCGAGTTCCATCTTCTCACCGGTCTTGCCGATTTCGTCGGTGATGTTTTCCTCTACGGTGCGTCCGTTGTCGAGCTTGAGGGCCTTCACCTCGTCGAGGCTCTTGGCGCCGGCTTCTACGGCTGCGTCGAGGATCTTCTTCGTAAGGGCGCGGAACGACTCGTTCTTTGCCACGAAGTCGGTTTCACACTTGAGGGCCACTACGGCTGCGAAGCCGGGCTTGCTGCCTGCGAGCACGCAACCCTCGGCTGCCTCGCGGTCTTCACGCTTGGCGGCCACGGCCTGACCCTTCTTACGGATAATTTCGATAGCTGCCTCGATGTCGCCTCCGGTCTCGGCCAGGGCGTTCTTGCAGTCCATCATACCGGCACCGGTCATGGTGCGCAGTTTTTTGATATCTTCTATGCTTACTGCCATTTTTCTTTTAGTAGTGATGTTAAATTACTTTGCTTCGTCGGCTGCCTCGTCGGCTTTCTGCTCCTTCTCGTTGTAGGCCTCGGCCTCCGGAGTGGGGACGTCTTCCTTGTCTTCAGCGTAGGCTGCCTCGTGTTCGGCTACGGTCTCCTTGCGGATCTCCTCCTCGTTGCCGGCTTCGCCGGGGGTGTGGAGGGGTGCGGCGGGTTTCTCAGCCTTGGCGGCGTCAGCCTCGCTCTTGCGGGTGCGGCGGCGCTTGGGAGCGGCCTCGGCCTCGGGAGCGTCCTTATCGTCGTCATGCTCAAGCTTGCGTTCGAGAGTGCCTTCCTTGATGGCCTCGCAAACGGTGTCGAGGATGATGTTGATGCTGTTGGTGGCATCGTCGTTGGCCGGGATCACGTAGTCGATGTTGTCGGGGTTGGAGTTGGTGTCGACCATAGCGAATACGGGTATACCCAGACGGTTGGCCTCTGCTACGGCGATGTGTTCCTTGATCACGTCTACCACGAAGAGGGCTGCAGGGAGCTTGGAAAGGTCGGCGATTGAGCCGAGGTTCTTCTCAAGCTTGGCGCGCTGACGGGTTATCTGGAGCTTCTCGCGCTTGGAGAGGTTGTCGAACGTGCCGTCCTTAGCCATCTTGTCGATCGACGACATCTTCTTCACAGCCTTGCGGATTGTGGGGAAGTTGGTGAGCATACCGCCGGGCCAGCGCTCTATCACGTAGGGCATGCCTACCTCTGTAGCCTTGTTCTGCACAGCCTCCTTGGCCTGCTTCTTGGTGGCTACGAAGAGGATCTTACGGCCGCTCTTGGCGATGTTCTTGAGAGCCTTTGCAGCCTGGTCGAGTTTCTCTACCGTCTTGTTGAGGTCGATGATATGGATGCCGTTGCGCTCCATGAATATGTAGGGAGCCATCGACGGGTTCCATTTGCGTTTGAGGTGGCCGAAGTGACATCCGGCGTCGAGAAGTTGTTCAAATGTCGGTGTTGCCATTTTGTCTGTTTACTTTCTTTTAAGAAACTTTGTTTGTTGAGATTAGAAATATTTGTTTGTTTTCGTTTCCAATCGGCAGGTAGGACTTGCATCATCCTGCCGATTTAGATACTAAACTTAGAATCTTTAGTTTGAAGCGGAACTTCCAAAAAATTTTTGTCAGAGGGATCTTCAGACCCGCATCCAAAAAATTTTTGTCAGAGGGATCTTCAGACCCGCATCCAAAAAATTTTTGTCAGAATGCGTAAGATTCGAGGGTTTTCAAGCCCGAGCTTGAAGGGAGCATACATTTAGTATGTGACCGAAAGCGAGTGGCGCCGAATCCCTCGAAGATTGCGCGTTATCACAAAAATTTTAACGCTTGGAGAACTGGAAGCGCTTCCTAGCCTTCGGCTGACCCGGTTTCTTACGCTCTACGGCACGCGGGTCGCGAGTCATGAAACCTTCAGCACGGAGAGCCGGCTTGTCTTCGGGGTTGATCTTCACCAGGGCGCGGGAGATGGCGAGACGCAGGGCTTCAGCCTGACCTTTGTAGCCGCCACCATCGAGATGTGCCATGATGTCATACTTTCCATCCACCTGAAGGGTGTTGAGCGGCTGCTTCACCACATATTGGAGAATCGAAGAGGGGAAATAGTTGTCGAGGGGGCGTTTGTTGATTGTGATCTGTCCGTTCCCCTCAGTGAGATATACTCTGGCCACTGCAGCCTTACGGCGACCGATTGCATTAACTTTATCCATCTTCGTTATTTGATTTTATTGATGTCGATAATTTCGGGATTCTTGTCCTCCATGTGGTGGTCAGGACCGTTGAACACAAAGAGGTTGTTGAGCTGGGCAGCGCCGAGACGGGTCTTGGGGAGCATACCCTTCACCACCTTGATAAAGAGGGGGTGCTTGCCGCTCTTCATTGTCTTGCCGAAGCTCTTGTTCATCAGGTCGGCGGGAGTGAACATCCTCTGGCCACCGGGATAGCCCGTATAGCGGAGGTATTCGCGTTTTTCCATCTTGCCGTTGCTCATCTTCACCTTGTCGGCATTGATTACGATTACGTAGTCGCCGCAGTCCATGTTGGGCGTGAAGTCGGGTTTGTTCTTGCCACGGAGGATCTTTGCGATCTTCGAGCAGAGACGACCTAGGATCTGGTCGGTAGCGTCAACGACGAGATATTTCTTCTTGATGTCGTTTTCCGTAATGGAAATAGTCTTATAACTAAGTGAGTCCACTTTATTTAAGAGTTAAAATTAATTATACACAAATGTTTTGTGGAAGAGGTGTCGCGGGGTTGCAAGGCCTGAGCAACTTGTCCGTTCTACCTGATCCTGTGGCTATTACCGCTGCGCGGGTAGCCGAATTAACTACATATGGATATAATCGGCATGCAAAATTACAAAAATTCCGCCACACCACCAAATAATCATAAAAAAAAGAGCCAACCCGGACATCGGCGTGGCAAGGTTTAACTTCGCGACCGGACAAAAAAAGAGCCAGCTAATTGCTGGCTCTCAATAAGACGGCGATTACCTGCTCTCCCGCTTTCGCAGTACCATCGGCGTGGCAAGGTTTAACTTCTCTGTTCGGAATGGGAAGAGGTGGAGCCCTTGCGCTATCGTCACCTGAAATAAGTTTAGGATCG
>JAFLTW010000005.1 GCA_022509085.1 Muribaculaceae bacterium
ACTTTTATCTGCCTCCATGTGTGAATAATGACCGTGGAAAGGATATCTATGCACCTAAGTTTGTGAAAATTATCATATTGGTCATAATAACAGGGAATTTCGCATACACTTTTTAGAGGAAAATTAGCAATTTTCTCCTTTATGGCAAATGTAGGTGCCTCATCAAAAAGAATAGGGAAACTCCCCAAAAACGAGGAGGGCGTGCCAATCACGGCACACCCTCCCCTTCATTAATCCACTTTACTTATCACTATCTACTTGCCTATATTATGATCTTGTTTTAGAAGTTGACCTGAAGCATAGTCTGCACGCGGTTGTCGTGGGCCTGCATGCCGTTCATGTCTACGCGGCGACCCCAGATGTATTCTACACCCCATGTGAAGAGGTTGTTGATGTTGTAGAAGAGGTTTCCTACCACATACTGGCCATACTTATACTGGGTGTCCCAAGGAGTGGAGCTGTCGCTGTAGTTCTGGGCATAGTTGCGGAGGTGGCTGTAGATGGCCGTGCAATAGAGTTTGTTGGTGATGTTGTATTGAAGGCCGAGATATCCGCCCCATGCCTTTACGGTCTGAAGCTCGCCGTTGTTGCCTGGCACCGGTGTCATGTCGAGTCCAAGCCCTGTGAGGTCTTCAAAGTAGCTTGTCATACCCTTACCTGTCGTTGCCTGGTAGTAACCTATCAGCTTGTCGCAAATGTTGAAGTTACCGCTGAGCTGCACGCCCCATCCGGCAAGGTTTTTGGTCTTATGGGTCACCATGTCGCGATACTGCATATTGCGGAGCAGTCCGGAGAGGCGGATGCGGTTGTTATTGCCGAAGTTCCACTGCACGTAGGCCGGTATGTCGGGGATACGCTGCTCTACTGTTTGGGTATGTGTGGCGTTGGTGTAGCTTGCCATCGGCAGCTCGGCGCCTACACCGATTCCGAAGTGTTTCCCGAAGTAGTGTCGGTAGTCAAACTTTGCGTTTATCACCACTGTGAAGGAATTCGGACCCTCATAGTCGATTGTTGTCGGGTCTGCGGCGAGGTCGGTGAAGAGACTGAAGCCATATCCCGCCTCGATTCCGCGATAGCTCACATATGCACTTCTTATCTGAGGCAGATAACCGTTGCCGAGCAGGATGGCATTGACGTAGACGCCAATCTTGTTGGGATTGTCAGGGAGTGCCACAAAGTTGAGGAAGAAGTCACTCTGTTGGGCACTCAATCCGAACTGGCCCTTGTTTCCTTCCGGATTCCCCATGGGAATAGCCGAGACGATGAATTCATTGTAGTTTTTGATGGGAGATCCCCAATCGAAACTCATAGTGGCCTTTACGTCGCCACCGATTCCGAGGTAGAACTTCCTGTTTTTGCCGACGATTGCGAACCGCGGTGCGTTGGCCACATGGAAGTCGGCGGGTGAATTTTCGGCGAATGCCTGATACACTTTCAGTGAGTCGGCAACGTCTCCGAGGATGATGTTCACGGGATTTTCCTTCTGCATCGGATGGGAATACTGGGCCGAGGCGCTGAGTCCCACAACTGCCAAGGATATCAAAATAAGCTTTTTCATAGTGTTTTTGATTAAGGTTTATTGATTGGTATTGGTGGTAGTTGTGTCGGTGTCGGTGTCCGACGTCGGTTTGTTGTTATCTGGTGTAGCTGCCGGGGCTGCAGGTGCTTCAGGTGCTACCGGGGCTTCCGGAGCTTCCTGTGCCGGTGCTGCTTCCTGGGATGCCTGTGACTGCTGTTTGGCTACGACAGTCTGCTCATACTCTTTTTGGGAAATCTCCTTATTGAGAGCCTCGGCATCTTGCTTGAGCTTGTTGGCTTCCTCAATCAGTTCTTCCGATTCCTGAATTAGTTCGGCTGCCTTGGCTGCCGGAGACGATGGCGCTGTCTTTACCGGCTGTCCGTCGACCGTCGGTACTCCGTTGGAGAGGTCGGGCTGCAACGACAGGTTGTCGATGTCTCCGATTGTCTTCATGGAGACGGGCCCGAAGTCGCCGTCTTCCCATTCCATGGCACGGATAATCTCTTTTTCGCTGGGTTCGTATCCCTCGGGCCATTTGGAGACCACATCGGGTTTACGTCCCTCGATCTCCCAGTTGAAGGGGTAGAAGTCGGTATTCTTGTCGCGCCAGCTGGCTTTCCTGCGGTCGTAGACAATGAAGGGAACGGCAAGAAGTATGGCGCAACCGATCAAGAGGATTACGATATATACCACCGGGCTACCGGTATTGATCTGTGAGGGCGGGAAGAAGCTGATGATTGTGGCAAGGATTGCACCGATAATACCCACGATGCCGATAAGCCATTTCACGAAGTTGCCGCCGGGAACCTTGAAACCGCGCTTTACGTTTGGCTCCGTGTGACGCAGGCGTACGAAGGCTGCATATATTATGATGGCCATGATGAGGTAGAGGATGGTAGACATCTGGCTCAGAATCTGATAGGCCGACTCTACACTCGGAAGGATGATGAGCACCAGGGAGAGAACCGTTACCCAGATTCCCTGAATCCAGAGGAGCGGGGTCTGGATGCCGTTCTTATTTGTGCGCTGAAGCGAGCGGGGAAGGTAACCCGACTTGCCCACGGCGAGGATACCCGTGGAGGGACCGGCGATGATCACACTCACCTGGCCTATAACGCCGAAGGTGATGAACGCTGCGATTACGTTGCCAAGCCAGGGCACTCCGAGATGGGCCCAAAGACTGTTGTAGGCCACGAGGAGCGATGCCAGAAGGTTGATGTCTTTTGCGGGTTCCACGAAACCGATGGCAAGCGTACCTGCGATGAAGATCACAAGGATAATGATAACGGCCAGGAACACGGATTTCGGGAAGGTCTTTGCCGGGTTGGGCATGTTGTTTACGTGTACTGCCTGCATTTCCATACCGCCGTAGAAGAGGAAGATGGATGCTGCGAGCACGATGGTCTCATATTTCTTGAAGTCGGGCCAGAACGGTTGCGTGGCGTCGATGTAGTTGTGGCCGCCGGTGCAGACGTAAATGATGCCGAGGATTATCAGGATGGCGCCCGGAATGATGGTGCCGAAGAGACCGCCGAGCGTCGACAGCTTGTTGGCCGACTTGATGCCGCGGAAGCAGTTGAAGGTGCTGAGCCAGAATACGCCGAGCACGATGCAGAGCGTATAGATCTTATTGGCCGCAAGGTGCTGGTCGAAGCTCTCGGGCCAGAAAATATAGGCCAGTGAAACGGCTGCAAACATGAGCACTGCCGGGAACCAGATGAGCACCACCATCCACTCCATATACATTGCCGACCAGCCCCAGCGCGGTCCGAATGCCTCGGCACACCAGCGGAAGAGGCCGCCGTCTTTGGTATAGGTGGACGCCAGCTCTGCACATACGAGTGAGAAGGGAACAAGGAATATGATGGCTGCAAGGATATACCAGAATATTGACGTATACCCGAATTCAGCCTGCGACGACAGACCGCGAAGACTGAGCACTGTCGTGATTATCAGGATTGCCATGCCCGTCATTGAAAGTGATGCTACTTTCTTGCCGGAGGGGGCTGCCTGTTTTGAGGTATTGGTATTAGCCATAGTACCAGTGTATTTAAGTAAGGGGATTAAGTTTTAGTGTGTATTAAGTGTGGGGGTAATGAACCTCGCATCGAGGGTCCATTTTTCAGAAAAAACCGAAGGGGGCAGTTGTTCATTGCTACCCCCTTCGGAGTCAACCTAATTATCAGTCTTTTATAATTCTACCTTTTTACTTGCAGGACTTCTTGGGGTCCACCACAGGATTTGCGATTGCGATCCTGGTGCCTACCTTGTAGTGCACTCCGGGCTGGGCCGTGAAGCATACGTTGCTCTTCTCCTCGAAGACCATCACGTAGTCTGAGCCGCCAAACTGGAAGTAGGAGATTTCCTCACCCTTGTGGAGCGTGCGGCCCTCTTCGGCTGTAATCATAACGCTCGAGACGTTGCTCATACCGATGGGGAGCACGGCCACCAGACCGATAGGGCTGTCGATTACAATCAGGCCGCGGGTCTGCATGAATTCGTATCCAGCAGTGTCGGGAGCCGTGATGTTGTCGTGAACCACCTTGTTCTTTCCGGGGTTGTCCGGGTCGGGTGTTGCGGTGATGTTCACATACGTCGTACCCTGGATCACCTTTGCCTCGAGCACTGTACCCGAAACGGGAGCGTGCTGGCGGTGATAGTCGTTGGTGTTGAGGAAGGAATGCATCCACATGCCGCCTTTGAAGCGGTCTTTGTACTTGCTGCCCTCCAGGAGCTCTTCAATCTTCCAGTAGAGACCCTTGCAGTTTACTCCGGTGTCGGCGTTTACCTCCCACTGGCCCGAGAAGGTTGCCTCGGCTGCCGCTACGATCACGTGGTCGTCGTCGATTTCGGCGATGGGACGGTAGCCCGGCTTGGTGCAGCGTGCAAAGAACTCGTTGAAGCTCTTCCAGCCGCCTCTCGGCTCTACATACTCATCGAGGTTGTAGTTGGGAGCGTCGCGGAATGTCTGCAATGTTTCCGGCGTGAGCGACTCCGGCTTGTCAAGGAATTCTCCCTGGGCGATCATATACCTCTTAAGCCATGCGCTGAGCGGGGTGAGAGGCTGCTCCTTGTCGTGAGGCACCACGGCGTTCTGGAGTTCCTTCACAGGACTCTGGTCGAAGACGAAGAAGAACTTGCAGAGATATTCCAAGCAGAGGTTGCCCCAGCGGTTCTCTTTCGGAATCCATGTCACGAACATGTTGATCCAGTTGAGCCAGCTGTCAAGGTCCTTGATGTCTTCCATGCCGGTGATGTTGTAGGAGACTGTCTTTGCAATGGCTTCCTTAAATTTGTCTTCCCAGCCATTGTTCTTGATCATCGTTACGAGTTCCTGTACGATGGGTTGATACTGCGTTGCCATATTCATCTTAAGATTAAAGGTTTCACATTGATTTTACTTATGGCATACGCCTTACTTGATCCAGGGCACTACGGGGAAAGCCTCGGCTACTCTCGTGCCTACCTTGTAGTGTACACCCGGCTGAGCGGTGATGCTCACGTTGGAGCACTGCTGATAGACTGTCACGATGTCGGAGCCGCCAAACTGGAAGTAGGAGATTTCCTCGCCCTTGCGGAGTGTCCTTCCCTCTTCGGCCGTCAGAACGATGGAGCTTACCTGAGCCATACCCATCGGGAGAACGGCTACAAGGCCAATCGGGCTGTCGATAACCACCAGACCACGGGTCTGCATGAATTCATAACCGGCGTCGTCGGGAGCATCGAATACCCTCTTCATCACCACGTCGTGCTTGCCGTCGGGGTCGCCTGCGATAGGCACAGCCTCTACCTGGAGGTAGCAGGTACCCTGGATTACGCGGGCTTCTACAACCTTACCCATGATCGGGGCATGCTGACGGTGATAGTCGGTGGTGTTGAGGAAGGAGTGTGTCCAAAGACCTCCCTGGAACTCTCCGGCATAGGGGCTTCCCTCAAGGAGCTCTTCGATCTTCCAGTCGAGACCCTTGATGTCTACGTGAGAGTTGGTGTTGATTTCCCACTGGCCGTCGAATGTGGAGTCGGCAGGAGATGTGATCACCCTCGGGTTGTCGATGTCAGCGATGGGACGGTAGCCGGGCTTCGTGTTGCGGGCGAAGAGCTGGTTGTAGGTCTTCCAACCTCCGCGCGGGCAGGTGTACTCGTCCATGTTGTAAGCCGGAGCATCATAGAATGTCTTTACAGATGCCGGAGTGATCGAACCCGGTTGGTCCATCCAAGCGCCAAGGGCTATTACCCAGTCGCGCATCCATGCGCTAAGGGGCGTAAGCGGCTGCATCTTGTCGTGAGGTACAACGGCGTTCTGAAGTTCCTTCACAGGACTTTGGTCGAGGATGAAGTAGAACTTGCAGACATGTTTGTAGACCTCCTTGCCATAACGGTTCTCGACAGGAATCCAGCTCAGCTGATCGTTACACCAGTTGATGTAATCCTCAACAGTCTTGATGTCTTCCATGCCGATTACGTTGTAGCTCTGGGCCTTCTTCAGCGCCTCTTCAAATTTCGGACGCCAGTTGTACTGGTTCATCAGATCGACGAACTTCTGCATGATGGGATGAAGTGTCTTTTCCATAGTTTTAAATTTTTATAAGAAATTGGTGTTATTTATGTGGTTTTTATGTGTTTTTCAATTGTGTTTTTCAACTGTTTTCACAATTAAAACATTGGCAGGACTCAAAATGTTCTGATATAACCTGTATTTTTAACAGTCGACTTGTTATTTTTAATATGTTTAAGCAATCAAGATGAAGGGTTCCCCTTTTGGGAAACCCTTCTATATTTCATAATTATGCATCTTTTTCAGGCTGCTCCGTAATGGGCGGTGCTGGCGCCGGAGGTGCCGGTTGTTCAGGAGCCGAAGTTTCCGGAGGTTCCGGCGCCGGACTTGCCGGTTGTTTAGGAGCGGAAGAGGCCGTCTTGTCCGGATCAAGCATCTCGCTGTCTTTCGGTTTGTCGTCGTCGGTGAGGTTGCCAAGATGGTCGGTTTCAAGCTGCGGCTTTATGTTGAGCTCGTTTACCACACCGACATCCTTCATCGATACGGGACCGAGTTCGCCGTCCTGCCATTCCATTGCACGTTGCACCTGTTCCTTCGTGGGCACATAGTCGGCAGCCCATTTCGATACGGTGTTGGGTGTCCTACCCTCAATCTCCCAATTGAAGGGATAGAAATCCGTGTTGGGGTCGCGCCAGTTCGGTTTCCTGCATGCATAGATAATGAACGGCAGACTGATGAGCACGATGAAACCAACGATTAGGAGTATCACGTAAGTGGCCGGACTGCCGGTATTGATCTGCGACGGGGGCAGGAAGCTGAGGATGGAGGCCAGAATCGCGCCGACGATACCTACGATGCCGATCACCCACTTCATGAAGTCGCCGCCGGGAATCTTGAAACCGCGCTTGGCGTTCGGTTCTGTCCTGCGAAGCCTTACGAATGCGGCGTAGATGATGATTACCATCACGAGGTAAATGATGGTGGAGAGCTGACTCAAGATCTGATAGGCGGATTCCACACTCGGCAATACTATAAGCACCAGCGAGAGAATCGATACCCACACAAGCTGTATCCAAAGAAGAGTTGTCTGGATACCGTTCTTGTTGGTCTTCTGCCAGCTGCGGGGAAGGTAGCCTGACTTACCAACGGCAAGGATACCTGCCGACGGACCTGCGATGATGGCAGACACCTGGCCAAGTACGCCAAATGTGATGAAGACTGCCATTACATTGCCCAGCCAGGGCACCCCGATGTGGGCCCACAGGCCGTTGTAGGTGATCAGTAGACTCGCCAGAAGGTTGATGTCTTTCTGGGGCTCGATGAAGCCTATGGTAAGTGTGCCGGCGATGAAGATCACAAGAATGATGATCACGGCGAAGAATACCGACCTCGGGAAGGTCTTCGATGGGTTGGGCATCGAGTTGACGTGCACTGCCTGCATCTCCATACCGCCATAGAAGAGGAAGATGGAGGCGGCAAGCACAATCGTGCTGTATTTCTCGAAGTCAGGCCAGAAGTCCTGGTGGGGCGTTATCTCGTTATGGCCGCCCGTGCAGATATACACGATTCCGAGTATTATCAGGATGGCGCCGGGAATGATGGTGCCGAAGAGGCCGCCCATCGTCGACAGCTTGTTGGAAAACGACTGCCCGCGGAATGTGTTGAATGTGGCAAGCCAGAATACTCCCAGCACGATGCAGAGTGTATAGATCTTGTTGGAGGCCAGATGGCTGTCGAAGCTTACAGGCCAGAAGATGTAGGCAAGGGCAACAGCCGCAAACATCAGTACTGCCGGAAACCATATCAACACCATTATCCAGTCCATATACATCGCGGCCCAGCCCCATTTGGGACCGAACGCCTCGGCACACCATCTGAAGGGACCTCCCTTATGGGTGTAGGTCGACGCCAGCTCGGCACATACCAATGAATAGGGCACAAGATATATGATGGCCGACAACACATACCAGAATATCGATGTATATCCGAATTCGGCCTGTGATGCGAGTCCACGAAGACTGAGGATGGTGGTGACAATCAATATCATCATCCCCGTCATCGACAATGTCGCCTTCTTTGGCGATACGGCCGCCGTGCCCGTCTGCTTTACGTCAGTTGCCATAGGTTTTCTTTTGGATTAAAAAAGAGAGGGTCAGTCTATAAGGTCCAACCCTCTCCCGCTCAATTTTTAATTAAAAAGAACTGTTTCGATATAACTGCTTTGGTTGCTGTCTTAGAAGCGACGCGGAGGAACTACGGGGAATGCCTGTCCGATGCGTGTACCTACCTTGTAGTGTACACCCGGCTGTGCCGTGAAGCTTACGTTGCTCTGGCCCTGGTATACGGTCACGATGTCGGAGCCGCCAAACTGGAAGTAGGAGATTTCCTCACCCTTGTAGAGCGTACGGCCAACTTCTGCCGTTACGATGATGGAGCTTACCTGAGCCATACCCATCGGGAGCACTGCCACGAGGCCTATAGGACTGTCGATCACTACCAGACCGCGGGTCTGCTGGAACTGATAACCCGGAGTGTCGGGGATGTCGAAGTTACGTTTCATCACAACTTTCTTCTTGCCGTCGGGGTCGCCTTCGATAGGCTCGGCGCTTACCTCGAGGTAGCAGCAGCCCTGGATTTCGCGGGCCTCAAGCACTTTACCCATGATAGGAGCGTGCTGGCGGTGGTAGTCGTTGGTGTTCAGGAAGGAGTGTGTCCACTGGCCGCCCATGAATTCGTTGGCATACGGGCTGCCTTCAAGGAGCTCTTCAATTCTCCAGTCAAGGCCCTTGATGTTGACGTGTGAGTTGGTGTTTACCTCCCACTGTCCGTCGAATGTGGAGTCTGCCGGAGATACGAGCACTGTCGGGTCGCCGATGGCGGCTATCGGGCGGTAACCCGGTTTGGTGCGACGTGCAAACATCTGGTTGAAGGTCTTCCAGCCACCGCGCGGACGGATGTATTCGTCCATATTGTAGCGGGCTGCCTTGTAGAACGTGGCCTCAGATTCCGGCGTGATGGAGTCGGGATTGTCCATCCATGCACCAAGTGCGTCCACGTATTCGCGCATCCATGCGCTAAGCGGCGTCAGAGGAGCCATCTTGTCGTGAGGTACCACCGGATTCTGAAGTTCCTTCACAGGACTCTGGTCGAGAAGGAAGTAGAATTTCGCAATGTGTTGATAAACAAGTGTGCCGTAATTGTTCTCAACAGGCACCCAGCTCAGCTGTGCGTTACACCAGTTGAAGTAGTCGTCAAGGGTCTTGATGTCTTCGAAGTCGACAACTTTTTCTGCCTGACATTTGTCGAGGGCCTGCTGGAATTTGTCTTGCCAGTTGTTGGTGCGGATAAGATCCACTAATTTCTGCACCACGGGATGAAGTGTTTGTGCCATAATAAATTAAATTAAGATTTTGATAATAATTTTTTCGGGAACATCTTTGTTGGCTTCCGATGTTCTCTGTATATATTACAATCGATTTCCTATTTCTGTTCAACACCAAATGTTAAAACTGCACCTTTTAACAGTTAAAAGTGCCACATTTAACATTTTTAGTAATTTTTTTACGATAAATTTTGTCAGTTCGGAATTTTGTTGTAATTTTGCACTCGCAAACGGGGATAACACCTCTTGCCGGAATAGGGTCCGTTAGCTCAACTGAATAGAGCATCTGACTACGGATCAGAAGGTTGCAGGTTTGAATCCTGCACGGATCACCGCCAAAAACCACTTAATTCCTACTTTAACGGATTAAGTGGTTTTTTAATTTTTACTTTTCGGCCCCAACATTTCAAGCGTAATAAATTACCTCACATTACATAAAAATAAATTCTCCCGCCAAATCAGATGATTCGGCAGGAGAATTCTTATGGAAGCGAAAAGTGTTTATCTGTTTCGCTGAGGCAGGAGATTCCCTAAAGGAAGACGGGAGGTTTTCCGCATCCTGCCACTCTTGATCTTGCCAATCTTCGACTTGACCATTTTGGGGGCTATACCATAGGAGGCATCAGAGTCCCCTTCGTCGTCTGAGCCGTAGCCATACAGGTTGCAGAACTCATATCCGTAGCCCCAGATACCTTCAGAATCCCAATAAACCAGGTCGAGGTAGAACACCCCTTCCTCCGGATCGAAGTAACTCGGGTCGAAGTCTTCAGTGCCCGTATATGTGGCAAGGTCTGCCACGTAGATCTCATATCCGTCCTCATCGATGGTGAAGAGCTGCACCGGAACGGTAATGTTCTCGCCGCCATCGGAAGATTCGGCCGTCAGGAACACTTCCCAGCTTTCCGGATCGTCATAGTCAAGAAGCCAGCTGAACCGGTATTCCACCTGGTTCTCATCGGCAAGACTGTGGCGCTCCTCTACAAGGACAGGATCCTCCACATAGCCGTCATAGTAGCACGAGAATTCATAATATCCCAGTCCGTCATCATTGCCTACGGGAGCCCATTGCGACATCGGGGAGTAAGTGAATTCATACTCAACGGCACTCTGGGTGTAGGGCGTGTCAACCGTTCCCGGTATCGACACCTTAAGCTTGTAGGTTTCAAGTGCGGTCATCGACGAGTTGTCGATGAGACACTCCACTTCGGCTATCTGATCGTCGCCATCGAATGTGGCCATGTCGGGGAGCACAAACTTGTCTACGTCGCCGCTCCAGGTTAATTTTACTGTGGAGGGGTCAGATACTGAAGCGCGGAATACGGTGAGCGTGAAGTCATTGTCGTCTTCACCTACCTTGAACTTCTGCACGTCCTGAATCGCAAAGTAGGATTCCGGAGCATCGGGATACGTGCCCGACGTGTAGTCGATGTCGTCATTGCTGCAGGAACTTAATCCCAGCACGGCAACAAACGTCATGACTGCCAGCTTTCCTGTCTTATCTTTTATTTTCATAATGTTTCTTTCTTTGAAGTTAGTCTTTTACTACCGTCGGACGGTTCCATTCCGGATTGTTATCCGCATTGGTGAGCAACTTGTTGGTCTGGGTCTCCTGCTGGGGAATGGGTAATACGAAAACGTCACTGCCCGGCTCAACATAATAGATGAAGGGTGAAGGATATCCCGCTCCCCTGCGGTCGATGGGTTTGCCGAGACGTTTGAGGTCAAACCAAGCCACGAAGCCCTCACCCCAGAATTCCATGCGACGTTGCATCCAGATCTCATCTTGAACGGCCTGTGAGCTGGCTCCCACAAAGTTGTAGGAGGGATTGCGGTAGGTCTTCACAAAGTTGTTGAGTGCCGATACGGCCCCTGTCACATCGCCCGTCATAGCCTGGGCTTCGAAAAGGATATAATATACCTCCTCTATCCTGAAGTAAGGGATGTCGCATGCGTTGGTGGTTGTGTTGAGTTCACCTCCGTAGGGGGCGAATTTCACCTGGGTGTATTTCTGCACTGCAATGCCGCCGTTGTCCCTGTCGTCGGTGTAGCCGAAGGAGTCGAGATAGCTCATATAGGCGTCGTTGAGATTTGCCGACTCGTATTCGCTGTTGAGCCACCATCCTTTGCGCACGTCGCTGTCGGGAATGGCGTTGAAGAGGTTGGCGTTACACCATCTCCAGGCGCCGTTCTGTGCGTAGCCGTAGCAGAACGAACCCATCATCGAGGGGAAGTTGACTATCCAGCTCAAAACTGCCTCGTCGCTGGGAGCAACGGGAAGTCCGAAGAGCCAGGAGCTGTCGTCGAGACTGATGAATGTGGGCTGACTCACCTCCGCCAGAGAATATGGCTGGCAACCGGTGTGGCTCAGACAGTTCTGTGCGGCCTCGAGTGCTCCTTCGTAGTCGTGCATTGTGAGGCAGACGCGTGCAAGCATCCCATAGGCGGCATCGAGGTTGAAGAAGCGCTTGGGCTTGGTGGACATCACTTCCTGGGCCGTGATTCCGGAGCCTGCTATGAGGTCGATGGCCTCATTGAGCGTGGATGTCATGAAGTCGAACACTTCCTGCACCGTTGCCCTGGCTGCCCCTTGTGTGGCTGCTTCCTCTTCGTTCTCTTCAGTGATGATGGGAACGCAGGGTGCACTCTCATGTCCTGAATAGTTGTGCTGGTACACCTGTGCCAGAATCCAGTAATAGAACGCACGGAAACAGAGGGCCTGACCGCGGTAGAACTGCAGGATGGGTTCCTCGGCGTCAGCAGGTATCGACGCGAGAGCAGAGTTGCAAGACTTGATGGCGTTGTAGCACGTAAACCATATCAGGTAGGTCTCGTCACTGCGGTTGGAGCCCACGGTGAGGGCCACTGAGGGTGAAAACCAGTTGTAGCCGCTGTTGGGACTTACGAAGTCCTGGCCGTTGGAGTCGAGCATCATCATCACGGCTGGCAATCCGAAGTCGTCGTGGCTCTCGCCAAGTACGGCAAACATCTGGTAGGCTCCCGTGGATATGGCGTTGATTGAGGCCTGCGCCAGTTCGGGGTTCATTTCCAATGCCTGCTCCTTCTGCTCGGAAGTCACGGCGTTGGTAAACACTTCCTTGTCTAATTCGTTGCAGGAACTCAGGCCTACCATAGCACTGACCCCCGCTACTACTAATATTTTATTCAGTTTCATATTGTTGTCCGTTTTGAGGGTTAGAATGTAAGATGCAGACCTCCCGTGAGTGAACGCAACGGGGAGTAGGTGCCCACGTTGGTGTATACATAGCTCTGGCGCGGGTCCATTCCCTTGCGGGCCGACCACAGGGCTACATTTTCAGCCGCGAAATAGATGCGCACGTCCGAGAGTCCGATTTTGGCCGTAACCTTTTTGGGAAGCGTGTAACCGAATGTGATGTTGTTGAGCGAGAGGTAGTTGCTCGAAACGAGCCAGCGGTCGCTGTAATAATAGTTTCCGTTGCCGCTGTAGGGGGTCTCGGAGATCAGCATGGGTATGTCGCTGTTGGGGTTTTCGGGAGTCCAGGCCTTGAGCATGTCTTTGTGGAAGGCCTGTCCTATGCTCCTCGTGTCGCCCACATACATGTACTGCTGATACGACTGGTCGAACACCTTGCCGCCAAGCTGGAACGAGAGGGAGACGTTGAGGTCGAAACCGAAGAACTGCAGCTGGGTGCTGAAACCGCCATAGAGCTTGGGCAACATGTTGCCGGCCGGGCATGCGTTGCTGTTGAAGGCCTCGGAGCCTGTGTAAGTGAGATATTCCTCTCCCGTTTCTGCATCTTTTGCCCAGAACTGCTCGAAACCGGTTTCGGGATCCACGCCGGCATACTTGGCAAGCGTGAGCTGATACATGGATTCTCCTTCCTTGAAGTAGCGGATGCCGCTGCGCCATACGCCGTCGGAGTTGAGAAGCGACGGGTCAAGCTTCAGCACCTTGTTGGCCGGTGCCGTGAAGTTGAGGTTGAGATTCCAGTCTACGTTCTTGTTCCTTATCGGGTTGTAGTTGATCTCTACCTCGAGGCCGCTGTTGCGCATGGAGCCCACGTTCATCGGTATGTTGCTGTAGCCGAGCGAAGGAGCTACGGGCACCATCATCAGCATGTCTGATGTCTGGCGCGAGAAGTATTCGATGCTACCGCTCAGCTTACCCTGGAAGAAGGAGTAGTCCACACCGACGTTGAATGCGTTCGATTTCTCCCATGTGATGTCGCGGTTGCCTTTGTAGGCGAGCGTTCCGTCGCTCCATACTCCGTTGGCACCCGTGATAGTGTAGAAGTCCTGGTATGGCAGGTAGTTGTAGGGATCGTCAAGCCCGAGGTTGTCGTTACCGTTCTGGCCAAACGAGGCCTTGATCTTAAGCAGGTCGATCTCTTCGCAAGCCTGAAGCCAGGATTCCTTGGCCATATCCCATGCTGCGGATACCGACCAGAAGTTACCCCACCGGTGACCCGGCGCAAACCTCGAGGAACCGTCGCGACGGAACGATACCATGCCGTAATATTTGCCGTTGTAGTTGTAGTTCAGTCGGCCGAAGAATGCCATGTGGGCAAGGTTGTACTGATAGCCGCCTGCCATACGGGTGTCGGCCATGGTGTTGTTGAGCGTAAAGTCGCCCGGGGTATAGATGTTGTAGCCGTATCCGTAGAAGTACGTGCTCTGGTAAGTGTCGTGTTCCCAACCTACCATCAGCGAGAAGTCGTTGAGGTCGTTGAAGGTCTTGGAATACTGGGCTATCACCTGTTCGTCGATTGTGCGGTAGCGCTGCGCGGTCTGCTCGGCGCTGCCACCCTCCTCGGCTGTCTGGCCATACCAGGGGTTGGAGTATCCCTGATACTGGGTGTTGCTTACATTGTAGCCAATCGTGCCGGTGATGTCGAGTCCCTCAAGCGGGTTGATCAGCGCGAACCACTTTCCGCGGAACACGTCGGAGATATATTTGTCGTAGTTATAGACGAGGTCGCCCACCGGGTTTGAATTGGAGAGCGTGTTGCGGGTGAAGCCGCCGTCGTTGAGGCCGTAGCTGTACACTTTTTTGCCCGTGGCGGGGTCTATCGCAATCGATCCGTCGGCATTACGCACGTAGAAAGGATACATCGGGCCGAGAGTAGTGGCAAGAGCGAAGGCGTTTACGGTGCTCGTGGAGTTGCCGTAGTCTGTCGTCTGCTCGCTGGGATAGTTCCAGTTTGTATAGGTATAGGCCATGTTGGCACCCAGCTTGAGCCATTTCTTCAACTGATAGTCAACGTTGAGAGATGTGTTGAGGCGGTTGAACCCCGAGGATTTGATGATACCCTGGTCGCCGAGGTAAGAGAGCGATGCATAATATGTAAGTTTCTCCGTACCTCCGGATGCGCTCACGTTGTATTCCTGCCTGAGTTTGTTCTCAAATGTTTCCTTTACCCAGTTGTCTCCCTGGAAATACTGTCCGTTGGCTATGTAGCCTCTCGTGGCCATAGGGTTGAATTTGCCGTCGGTGCCTACAAACGACTGTCCGGGTGCCACTGTCCAGGTCTGGTAACCGATGGCGTTCCATAGGCCGGCGTTGGCTATGGCGTGTGCGCCGGCTGCCGATGCCCCGTTGTAAAGCTGGGTATTGCGCAGGGCGTAATATACCAACTCAGCGTAGTTGCGCTCGTCCCATACAAGGTCGTAGTCAGGTACACCCCGCTGGTTTACACCCCAACGCATGTCTACGTTGATTTTCACCTTGTCGTTGCTTCCCGACTTGGTGGTGATGAGTATCACGCCGTTCGCGCCGCGTGCGCCATAAAGGGCCGTGGAAGCGGCGTCTTTTAATACGGTCATCGATTCTATGTCGGTGGCCGGAATCTGGTTTACGTCGCCGTTGAAGGGAACACCGTCAACCACATAGAGCGGACTTGCCGAACCGTTGATGGAGCCTACACCGCGAATCCTTACCATAGGAGCCGAACCCGGTGCACCATCCGACGAAAGGATCTGCACGCCGCTCACACGGCCAGCGAGTGCCGAGGTGGCGTCAGACACCAGCGATGTCTGCAACTGGGCCGCTCCCACTACCGCTGCCGAACCTGTGTATTCGGATTTTTTCACCGTGCCATAGGCCACTACCATCACCTCGTCAAGCTTAGTGTCGGCACTCTTGAGTGCTATGTGCATCACGCCCGGGGTGATGTCTACAGTCTGAGACACATAGCCCACGTAGCTCACGTGAAGTTTCGTTGCCTTGTCGGGCACTGACAGTGTGAACGCGCCGTCAATGTCGGTGGCCGTTCCCATTCCCGGAAATCCCTCCGGCATTACTGTCGCTCCAATCAGGGGCTCATTGTCATCTGCCCCCACTACCACTCCTTTTACCTCGCGCTGGGAAAATGCCAGGGCGGAAGGAATGAGCAGTGTCAGTAACATCAAGTAAAGTTTTCTCATACCTTAAGATTTTGTTGTTTGTTATGACCATATCTTCCGGGTCGGGTCGCTTCCCTCCCCTTCTTTTCAGGCCGTTGGTTATCTCTCTGTTTTTACTACCTCATTTACATCAAACATAAAAGGTTTTTTACCGACTTTTTACAGCCGGCATCGCCTTTCATGTACCTTAGATTTTATTGTTTAACTAGTGATATGTTAAGCCTGTTGACCTAAATCGAGTGCAAAATTATAACAATTTTTTAAATTTTTCACACTTTTTAATCAAATTTGCATCATTTTCTTATCTTTTTCTTACCATTTGTAGATTTCTGAATATTTTGTGTATAAAAATAGAGCCATAATGACATCGGGTGGTCAATATGGCTTCGTCTGTTTTTTATGATTGTTATCTACCTTATGTAAAAAAAAAGGTTTCTCTACACTATGCCCAGAAAGCTAAACATCTCCCTGTAATATTCGGCTTTCTTCTCGGTCTTCATCGGATAGGCCCTCGACGTGGAAGGCAGACGCCAATGAAGGAATTCCCTTACACTCCCGTCGGGCATCCTGACCTGGCATTCCACCCTCTCTCCCATTTTGGGTATCGCGGTGTCCGAGAGTTCCGCTATCACTGATGCGGCTTTCTCTCCCGTCGTGGCCACAACCTTACAGTCAGGAATTCTTGCCAGCATCCCGGAAAGGTCTACCGGTTTTATTATTTCGAGAAATTTGTCTGAGGCATTGTCTTTCGTTCTCACCACTTCCGTGGCCGTCTCCCCTATCCCTATTTTATTCTCGGTTAGCATGCTCTGGATTCCCGTCTTGTCTACCGTCTTGTTTTTCCTGTCGAAAAATCTGTCCTTGTCTCCATAAAATATAAGACCGAACACCCTCCACATATCGTTGTAGAAATTCGGATAGAAGAAGTCCATTGCCCATTTCTCCCGCTTGGGCGGGAAGGTGCCGCACAGCACCACCTTACAGCCCTTGGGCAGAAATGGTGTGAAGGGATGTTTCTCTACTTTTTTCTCCATGGTGTCTAAACTTATACTCCGGGTCTCTGTCTTATAACAATATAACGGATTTTGAACCTATGAAGATTATCAAAGCCTTATTTTTATCCGGAATTTTTCTTTCATTCTTCCTCCCCGCGCATGCTTCTGGATTTAAGAATGAGACGCTTAAATACGTAATCTCTTATAAATGGGGTCTCATACATAAGGATGCCGGTGAGGCCACGCTGCGCCTTGTGCGCAATGGAGGCAATTACGATATTGTCCTGGCTGCCCACACCAAACCATGGGCCGACAAGTTTTACAAGGTGCGCGATACTCTCAAGACTTCCCTGCGGGTCGCCGACCTTAAACCCCTCCTATACGAGAAAATCACCCACGAGAAGAATGAATACAAGCGCGACGTGATCAGCTATTCCTACAATGGCTCCGCCACGGTAGGCCATGCAAAGCGCTTCCGATATGATAAGGGGAAACAGTCGGTGGCTGAGGTCAACCTCTCGGCTGAAGGACCCGTCTACGATATGCTCTCCATCTTCTACTATCTGAGAAATCTTGACTACTCTCCCAAAAACTTCAATAAGATCTATACCGCCACCGTCTTTTCCGGGCGCCGGAAAGAAACCGTGAAGATACGTTGCCTCGGGGTGGAGAAAATCAAATTGAAGGACAACACCGTTCGCGAGGCACTCCACCTCCGTTTTAACTTTACACGCGACGGGGGAAAGAAGTCGAGCGAGGATATCGACACCTGGATCTCTACCGACGGCGAGAAGATACCTCTATACCTCACAGCAAAACTCCCGATAGGTGAAATCCGGGCCTATCTCCAGAAATAACAAAACAGAAAGGGATGGCTTCACAGAATGCCATCCCTTTCTGTTCATCCATCATACAATTTACTCAAGATTTTTGAGGATTGTAGCCGCAATCTGTTCCGGACGGAGTCCATATTCCTTCTCGAGGGTCTCAACATCATAACGGTCTACGAATTTCTTCTGCAATCCGAAGTTGAGCACCTTTAAAGGTGTATCGCCAAGGAATCCGGCCACCTTCTGCCCGAAGCCTCCCTCGAGCGAACCGTCTTCGATGGTAGTCACTACCTTATGGTCAGCCACAAGGTCTTTCAGAAGTTTTTCATCGACACCCGAAACGAACCTCGGGTTAATCAGCGTCGGGTCATAACCCTTGGCCTTGAGCAGCTCACAGACCTCCTTGCCTCTTACGTAGAAGTCGCCGGCGGCTATGATGGCAATCTCCTTGCCCTGTCGGGTCACCTTAAATCGGTTGAGGTCGGAATAATCGGTGTCCACCTCATAATCCGCGTGCTCCACGGAATAGACGGGCTCTCGTACAGCCACCTTGTGCTGGTTTTGATTGATAGCCCAATCGAGCATGGCCGCATATTCCTCTACATTGGCCGGCGCGAGATATACCACTTCGGGAATCGACGTGATCATCGGGATGTCCCAGAAGCCGAGGTGAGTCTGGTCGGTTATGGCCGCAATACCGGTAGAATCCACATTAAGCACAGCCGGACTGTTGTCCATTGCCCAATCCTCCATAAGTTGGTCGTAGGCTCGCTGCAGGAAGGTGGAGACAACGGCATACACCACCTTGATGCCGCCACGTGCAGCTCCGGCCATCACCGATACTCCGGTCTGTTCGGCTATTGCCACGTCGATATAGTTGGCTCCCAGTTCCTTTCTCTCTTTGGGGCCGAGCCCGAAGTCTTCGGGGGTGGCCGAAGAGATAATCAGCATATCGGGATATTTCTTTATATTGCTCTTGAGGAATTCCTTGAACACTCCAGTATATGATTCTCCTGTGTCGATATTCAGCAGATTGCCCGACCCGATTGAATACGGGTTGCGGTAATGAAACCTCTCGCGGTATTCCTCCGCAGGGGCATACCCCTCACCTTTCTGGGTGTTGACGTGAACCACAACGGGGTGTTTGGAGTCTTTTACCTTCTCCAAAACCTCAATCATCTTCTTCACATTGTTCCCCTCTGCCACGTAGACGTAGTCCCAACCGAAGGCTTTGAAAAGATTGTTGGCAGCCGTGCCGTTTGTCTCTCTCAGTTCGGTGAAGTGGGAATACATGCCTCCGTGGTTTTCGGCTATTGCCATCTGATTGTCGTTGAAGATGCAGATCAGATTGCCGTCAAGTGCACCTCCTGCATCCAGGCCCTCGAAGGCCACTCCGCCGCTTAAGGCGCCGTCACCTACCAAGGCCACTATGTTGTGGTTCTCGCCTTTCAGGTCGCGGGCCTTGGCCAGACCAACGCAGAGGCTCAGTGCCGGCGAGGTATGCCCGGCATAGAAGATGTCGTATTCCGGACTCTCCTTGGGGTCGGTGTATTCCCCTACCTTGGCGAAGTCTTCCTTGTAGAGGTAGCCGTCGGCTCTACCGGTCAGCATCTTGTGAGAGAAGGCCTGGTGTGACACGTCATACACCAGTTTGTCTTTCGGCGCGTCAAAGACATAATGCATGGCGATGATTGTCTCCACTGCACCCAGATTGGGACCTACGTGACCGCCTATCTGCGACGTACGGTTCAGTATCGCCTTGCGCATCTGGCCGGCGAGGTCTTCAAGTGTCGCTATGTCAAGATTCTTTATGTCCTGAGGCGACTTGATATCTTTTAATTCCATAGTAATTTATTTTGATTAAGGTCTTTTTGGGGAAATAATTTACTTAATAACAATGCAGCCCCTCATTTGGTTGCTCTCCGGTCAGATTTTGCAGTTAGCCGTAATTGTCTTATCTTTGGCAAAATTTTATACCGATTATATTCTCAACATTATGCTACGAAAGTTCTTCTCCGGCTTGGTTGCCCTTATTTTTATTGCTTTAGGCAACTCTTTTTCAGCCAGTTCAAAAGTATATGTGGATTCACTTCAGGCCGGCTCGCAATACATGGCTTATCCGGTGCCGGTATATGGCATACCGGAACTGTCGCCGTCACCCCAAGGGTTCGAACCCTTCCATATGGAACACTACGGGCGCCACGGCAGCCGCTGGCGTATACATCCCGAAACGTATGCCGTGGCGGTCGAGGTGCTCCGCAAAGCAGCCGATAATGACGCGCTGACGCCCAGAGGCATGCAGCTTTTGGAGGAGATACAGGTTATGGCCAACGACTCGAAAGGACGCCTCGGCGAACTGACCCCACTCGGGCATAGGCAGCACCGGGGCATAGCAGCACGCATGGCCCGCAATTTCCCCGAGCTGTTCTCCGATTCAACCATCCTCGATGCCAAGTCGACGGAGGTGATTCGCTGCATTCTGTCTATGGCAAATGAGGTGGCAGAATTCCAAAAACTGGTTCCGGGAATGAACATCACTATGGACGCTTCCCAAACCACTCAGAACATACTGAATTTCAATCCCAACGATCCTGTTGTCTACCGTCTGGCCTACGAAGCCAAACCTGTTGCCTCCGCCTACCGCAACTCTCTCCCTAAACCCGAAGCCTTTTTCAACAAGGTATTCTCCAACCGGAGTTTCGTTGCCGACAGCATTGGCGAGGATAAGGCCTTCAAAGCTATATTTGACTTGGCCGTGAATGTGCAGAGCCACGACGATTATCCCTTTATCTACGATGTCTTCACTCCCGAAGAACTGAGCAATGAGTGGCTGGCAAGAAATGCCGAGTGGTATATTCGGGTCGGCAACACTCCGCTCACGAATAACCGCACGCCCTACAACCAGCGTGTACTCCTCCGCAGCATTATCGAGAGCGCTGACACCGCCATGCTCTCTCCTCTTAAGAGTGTAAACCTTCGCTTCGGACACGAGACCATGCTCATCCCCCTCAGCGTGCTTATGGAGCTCAATAATGCGGCATATGAAACGTCTGATCTCTCCACTCTGGCTGATAATTGGCGAGCCTACGAGATTTTCCCCATGGGAGGCAATATCCAGATGGTCTTCTACCGGCCTGAAGGTGACGCTCCATACACGGCAGACGATATTCTGGTGAAAGTGCTTCTGAACGAAGCGGAAGCCACGCTGCCCGTGACTCCCGCTTTCGGTAACTATTATCGGTGGAAAGACCTCCGTGATTTCTATATCGACAAACTGGACTCTTTCGCCTCCCGTTTTGAGGAATAGCCTCCGCTATCCCAGTTGATCCTGCTATCCGCAGTGCCAGTATTTCCTCACCTGCTTCATCATCTTGTTATGGTCGGCCGAAGTCTCCTTGCGGAGGTTGAGGTCGTCATAACTCATCAGTTTGTCGATGATGCCGTCGATGAGGCGGGATGAGAACACTCCCTTATCTTCAAACACTTTTCTCTTTTCCTTGAGGCAACCGGCGGAGGCTACGCAGCTGTCGGGCAACGACTTCAGTGAGGCGAGTTTCTCGCTGTTCTCGTCGTTGTGGATGTTGACACTTACATACATCTCGTCTGCACGCTTCAGCGCGTCTTTCATCTCGAAACCCGTGCGTGCTGCCACCACCATGGCTGCGAGCAACTGGTAGATGTCGGCCGAGCAGTCGGCGCTGCGCAGTTCTACAGTCTGCTTCTGCGGTGTCTTCCCTTTCTGGGCTTTCTCCATCGGGTTCACCTGCGAACACATGTCTTTCTCTCCTGTCCAGCCCAGAGGCACACGGATAAGCACCGACCGGTTACGGTCGCCCCAGCAAATAGAGGTTGGAGCTTCCTGATGGGGGACAAGGCGGAAGTAGCTGGTGGGCACCTTGTTGCCCATGGCCGTGATGGCGTCGGCGTTTTCAAGTATGCCGGCTATTGCCTTTTTCGCTATGTCGCTCAGTTTGCCGTCAGTCGTCATCATGTTCTCCCCGTCTTTCATTATCTTGAAGTGGATGTGGAGTCCGCTGCCTGCCTTTCCTGCCGTTATCTTCGGTGCAAACGTTACGTCATATCCTTTCTTTACAGCCAGCGTGCGGATTATCCACTTGGCTATCATCAGGTTGTCTGCCGCCTGAATGGCCGGTATCGGGAGGAACTCTATCTCGTTCTGCTCGTAGATCATATTGTCGAGCGTGAAGTTGCCCACCTCGTTGTGGCCGTATTTGATCTGGCCGCCACACTCGGCAATCATATACATGCATTCCGTGCGAAACTCATTGAATTTGGCGAAGGGTGCAGATTCGTGATAGCCTTTCTGGTCGGATGCGTGGAAGAGTCCGGGGTCCTGGGAGATCACGTAATATTCCAGCTCTCCCATGGCATAAAATTCCATTCCCGTGGTCTTCTCGAATTCCTCACAGGCCTTTCTCAAGGCGTAGTCGGGCGAAGACTGCGCCGGATTTCCCTCCTTGTTGAAGAAGGAGGCCAGAAATGTCAGGGTCGGCAGTTCCGAGAAGGGGTCTACGAAGGCCGTGCTGAAACGCGGTATCACATAGAGGTCGCTGTTGCCGGCCTCGATAAACGATGGGAACAGACTTGACCCGTCTACCCTCTCTCCGTAGGTGAGGATGGTTTCAAGATATTCCTCGGAGTTGATCACGAAGTTGAGACTCTTGAGCCTGTTGTCTTCGGCCGGATACATGAATTTCACCATCTTTATCTCGTTTTCCTTTACGAAACGGATGATGTCGGCTTTGGTGATCTCTGACGGTTCTTTCTCTAAGAATTGAACCACTCTGTTGGGGTTCATCTTAAAATTAGGTTTCATTCTACGGTATTATTTAAGGTTGTTGTTTTTTGGTATAGTTTATGGTATTATCTTCCGCTTGAAGGTAGGGAATGCAAAGTTAACAAAAAAAGTTATAATTTTGCACTATATTTAAATTTCCTAATTGTTAGACCCCATAAAGTATGAAAAAACTGGTATTTCTCTTTGCATTTCTTTGCACTATGACCCTGTGCGAGGCTAAGAAGCCCGCACATCTCTGGCTCGGAGGCGACATCAGCGGTACCACGGCCGATGAGGCCCGAGGTGTATATTCTGCTGACACCACCGGAGTGGTGACCGAGAACACTCAACTTATGAAGAATTACGGCATGGACGCCGTGCGTCTTCGTGTCTGGGTCAACCCCAAGGATGGCTTCAGTTCGAAGGGGGATGTCCTGGAAATGGCGCGGCGTGCCCGTGACCTCGGTATGGAGATAATGATTGATTTCCATTATTCCGACTGGTGGGCCGACCCCGGTAAGCAATACCCTCCTGAAGACTGGAAAGACTTTGACCTCCAGCAGATGGGCGAGGCTCTGGCCCAACATACGGTGGAGACTCTACAGCTGCTTAAAGACAACGGTATCAACGTTAAGTGGGTGCAGGTAGGCAACGAGACCCGCGACGGTATGCTCTGGCCGCTGGCCCAGATCTCGCAGGGTAATTTTGAAAACTACGCGCGCCTCTCTCAGGTAGGTTACGATGCGGTTAAAAGCGTATACCCGGAGGCCGAGGTAATTGTGCATATCGACAACGGATATGACAACGACCTTTATAACACCATTTTCGACGGACTGGCCAGCTACGATTCCAAATGGGACATTATCGGCATGAGTGTCTATCCTTATTGGGCTATGGAGGCCGGTGCCGAACCCGACGAGGCCACCACTATACGAGACGCCGCCGACAATATCCGCAAGCTCCGCGAGAAATATGGCTGCGATATCATGATTACGGAGGTGGGCGTGGCGTCAGAAGAACCTGAGAAGGGGGAGCAGATTCTCAACGACCTGTTCGATATGGTGATCAATGATGTCGACGGTGCCTGCACAGGCGTCTTCTACTGGGCTCCCGAAATGTTCCAGACCACAGACTTCTGGGGAAATAAGCACGGCTACGCGCTCGGAGCTTTCCAGAAAGGCCGCCCCACCAGAATTATGAACTCCTTCTCTCGCGCTGCCAAACTGATGAAAGAATAACTGCACGTTTTTGCAGGAGTAAATACCCCCCGCCCCATTCGTTTTCGCGATGCATTCTCCCTTGCGGTATCTGTTGCTTTTTGCCTTCCTTGCAGTCCTGAAGCCATTGATGGCTACGGAAGCGGCAGATACCGTTGGCCACAGTCTCGATGAACTGGTAGTCACGGGTCACCGACCCGTCGGCGAGGTGATACCGGCGCAGTCGCTCACAGGCGATGAGCTGCAACGCCTCAACTCCAATTCCGTGGCCGATGCGTTGAGGTATTTTTCCGGGGTCCAGGTGAAGGATTATGGGGGAGTCGGGGGTATCAAGACTGTAAATATCCGTTCTATGGGTTCCAACCATACGGGCGTGGTTTACGATGGAGTGGAACTCGGCAACGCCCAGAACGGCCAGATCGACCTCGGGCAGTTTTCTCTCGACAATATGGAGTCAATTTCTCTCTACAACGGCCAGAAGAGCGAGATTCTCCAGCCGGCTAAGGATTTCGGCAATGCGGGCAATGTCTATATGCGTTCCCGCACTCCCTCATTTAAGCAGGGAGAGCGCTTTCACGCTCGCCTTGCGTTCCGCACAGGATCCTTCGATCTCATCAATCCCTCCGCGCTGGTGGAGTTGCGTCTGTCTTCCCGTGTCAATGCCTCCCTGAGTGCAGAGTGGCTTAAGTCAAGTGGCAGATATAAGTTTCGCTACCGGAGGGTCACTCCGGCCGGAGAGGTTGCCTACGACACTACCGCCGTGCGCCATAACGGCGACATCAATGCAACCCGTATCGAATTGAATTTCAATGGCAACCTCGACAACGGTATATGGCATGCCAAGGCTTACACGTATAACTCCGAAAGAGGCATTCCGGGGGCTATAGTCAATAATGTATGGCGCCGTGGCGAGAGAGTCTGGGATCTCAATTCCTTTCTTCAGGGGAGCTACACCGGCTATTTCGGCAAGTTTTCGACACTCAACAACGCCAAATTTGCGGCCTATCGCACCCATTATGTCAACAATGACGAGAACCAGTTGAAAATCGACAATATCTATCGCCAGAAAGAACTTTATATCTCCTCGGCCAATAAGTATGATTTCTACAGCTGGTGGTCGGTCTCTCTTAGCTACGATTTCCTGTTCAATACGATGAACGCCGACCTCTACGATTTCGTAAGGCCCGACCGTTTCTCAAATTTCATCTCTCTTGCCACTGCTTTCGACATCGACCGGTTCAAGGCCCAGGGGAGCATTCTGGCTACATTGGTTCACGACTCTTTCCGCAGCCTCAAACCCTCACGCAATCTCCATGCGTTCTCGCCTGCAATCTTTCTGTCGGGAAACCCTCTCCGCAACCGCGATTTCTCACTGCGTGCTTTTTTTAAGCGTTCGTTCAGAATGCCGACTTTCAACGACCTTTATTATGCCGACTACGGAAACTCGTCGCTCAACCCCGAGCGGGTTTCGCAGTATAATGTAGGTATCCTTTATCTACACTCGGCAAACTCCTTGCTCCATACTGTCCGTCTGAGCGCCGACGCATACTATAATCGTGTCAAGGATAAGATTGTGGCTTACCCGAAAGGTCAGCAGTTCCGTTGGACGATGCTAAATCTCGGAGTGGTTGACATATCAGGCATCGACCTCAGCGGCCTTGTCACACTCAACCCCCTGCGTGAGTTTTTCGTGACGCTGAGAGGCCAATATACTTTCCAACGGGCCATAGATGTCACCTCTCCCTCAGACAGTTATTACTGCCATCAGATTCCCTATATCCCCCGCCATTCGGGTTCGGCGGTGGTCAATCTTCAATGGCGTTCCTGGACTCTTAATTACTCGTTTATCTATGTGGGTGAGCGGTACAGCCAGCAGGAGAACATACTATATAATTATCTACAGCCGTGGTATACATCCGACCTCTCGGCAAGCAAGGATTTCCGGTTTGGGAAGGTGGCACTCCGCGTTCTGCTCGAAGTCAACAATCTTCTGAGCCAGGACTACGATGTCATCATCAACTACCCCATGCCGAAGCGTAACTTCCGCCTCTCGCTCTCAGCCGAAATCTAAGGGCTAAAATAGCTATAATAGCTAAAATAGCTATAGTAGCTAAGATAGCTAAGATAGCAATCAAAAAATCTCTTTCGCCACCTTGGCGATGTCTTCGGTGCGGCTCATCGTATAGTAGTGAAGCGCGGGCACTCCCCTCTCCTTAAGCTCCTTCGACTGCGCCACACACCATTCGATCCCTGTCTGGCGCACCTTTGTTCGGTCACCCTTGCAGGCTTCCACGGCTTTTCTCAGTTCTTCAGGCATCTCGATGCTGAAGGTCTCCGCCAGGCCCTTAATCTGACTCTCTCTGACGAGAGGTTTCAGTCCCGGCACTATGGGTACGTTGATACCGGCCTCCCTGCATGCATCCACAAATTTGAAGTATTTGCTGTTGTCGAAAAACATCTGGGTCACTACGTAGTCGGCGCCTGCATCTACCTTCTGTTTAAGTCTTCTTATGTCGTCGGCCGGCGAGAAGGCGCTTTCATGCACCTCCGGATAACCCGCCACGCCGATGCAAAAGGTGGAATGGTGACATTCCTCTACCTCTCCGTCGATGAATTCCCCCCGGTTCATGGCCTTTATCTGCCTTACGAGGTCGATGGCATGCTCATGTCCGTCGGGTTCGGCTGTAAATTTGGGCTCGTTTACCCTCTTGTCGCCACGCAACGCGAGGAGGTTGTCTATGTCCATGAAGTCCATATCTATCAGGGCATCCTCGATGTCATATTTCGACATGCCGCCGCATATGAGATGCGGCACCACCGGAAGCCCGAAGTGTCTCTGTACGGCAGCTGCAATCCCTACCGTGCCCGGGCGCTTTCTGACGGCATGATACTGCGGCACTCCCTCCGGAGTCTCTGTCTTCTTGACGCCCTCCCTGTGCCATGTGATGTTCACGTATGCCGGATTGTAGTCTAAGACGTTCTCTATGGCTCTGAACACTCCTTCCCTTCCGTCGCCTTTGAGCGGCGGCAACAGTTCGAAGGCAAAGAGGGTGTCGTTTCTTTTTATAGCGTCGTTTAAGAGCTCTATTACTTTCATTCTTTTCTTACCTGTTTTCTCGCTTACTTTTCCTCCCTTTCGGATATGTTGTTGGGTAGCCAGCGTTCCATTTCCTCTATCATCATACCTCTGGCGGAGGCGTATCTAGCCAACTGGCTGCTACCGATCTTCCCTACGTTGATGTATTCTCCCTGCTGGAAGATAATCCCGCAGACTGCCTCTGAGGGCACGATCATGGCCGTTTCCGTCAGACGCATGTCAGTAAGCCTCTCTACCTCCAGCATTTCGAATACATCAAGCTTAAGGCTGTGGTCGGGAGCGGCGGGGTATCCGAAGGCTATCCTTACGCCCTCATCTCCTTTCTCACGGAATCCCCAGCTTTCCTTGGCTACCATATCATGCAGGCGGCTTGCGAATGCCTCCGCGAGCCGGTCGGCTATAAGCTTGCTCAGGAATGCTGAATAGAGGTCTCCTTTCCGGTTGAACTCGGCAATCAGTTCTTCGAGTCCGATGCCGGCATTCACGGCGAAGAGGGCGGCATAATCCTTATCCCGAGCCACAAAGTCGCTGATGCTGTTTCCGGCATCATTTCCGCGCTCGGCCCTAAGGGTGGGGAGCTTCCGGAATGCGCCGTCTTTGAGCCGGAACGTGATACCGTCATCGCTTCCTGAAACCTCAAATATCTCGACTACTCCCTGAAGCCGTAACAGTTTCTCACGTTTTATCTCGGCGAGCAACCTCCGTGCATCTTCCAGCACACCTTCTTTTTCTTTGCTCTCCAACGCTTTATCATCCGTACCGTTTTTCCCCATCTCGAGGGAATGCAGCAGCCAGTTCCAGTCAATGTAAGGCTCTACTTCTTCAATGGGGAAATCGATATAAACCCTCCTATCCATTTCATTGGGATTCCGGATTTCCTTGGTTTTCCAAAGAATCTCTTTTTTCTGTTGTGAGGGTTTCTCCGCTCCGGTCTCTGCTTTCCTTGAGTCTTGATATTTCTCTCGCAGAAGCTGCTGGCGCAGGCGGTTGGCCTTTATGCTCTCCTCGCTCAGGGTTGTTAGGATCTGCAGGTTGGCGCTGGCGTCAGGTGAATAGAACACGGGGCCGTCATATTCAGGCGCGATTTTAACCGCTGTATGCATCTCTGATGTCGCTGCACCGCCGATTATCACAGGTATCTCAATACCTCTTCGTTTCAACTCCCTGCAGGTCTTTATCATTTCGTTGAGCGATGGCGAGATAAGGCCGCTCAACAATATGGCCTCTGGGTTCAGCTCTTCCGCTGTGTCTGCTATCACTGTCTCGTCCACACGCACACCAAGGTCGGTGACGCTGTAACCGTTGCATGAAACTACGAGCCCTACAATGTTTTTCCCGATGTCGTGCACGTCGCCTTTCACAGTGGCTATCACCACCTTGCCTCCCATGTTTCCCGTCGGGTCTTCCTTCATGTGGGGCTTGAGGATTTCCACGGCTTTTTTCATCACCTGTGCGCTCTTTATCACCTGGGGGAGAAACATCTTGCCTTCACCAAACATCACTCCTACCTTTTTCATCGATGGCATCAGGTAATCCTCGATGAGCATCATCGGGTCTTTCTCCGCCAGTGCCTCTTCCATAAGTGCCTCAAGCCCGGCTTCCTTGCCTCTTCTGATCTGCTGCTCTATGCGGGCTTGCAGAGAGAGTTTCTCCTCTTTTTCGGGGTTGTCTACGGCGTTTTCTTTCGAAGCCTTCTGCTGCTCGGCATATTCTATCAGACTGTTTACGGCGTTGTCGCGCCGTGCAAGCAGCAGGTCTTCTATCTTTTGCAGCAACTCGGCGTCTATCTCTTCATATATGGAGAGCATTCCGGGGTTCACTATTGCCATATTCAAACCCGCTTTGCCGGCATGATAGAGGAAGACGGTGTGCATCGCCTCTCTCAGAGGGTTGTTGCCGCGGAAGGCGAACGAGAGGTTGCTGATGCCCCCCGATACGGAAACACCCGGCAGATTTTCCTTTATCCAGCGTGTCGCCTTTATGAAGTCGATGGCCAAAAGGTCTCGTTCCGCCAGCCCTGACCCTACGGTCAGCACGTTGGGGTCAAATATGATGTCTTCGGCGGCAAAACCGTCATCAGTCAGAAGTCGGTAAGCTCTTTGGGCCACCTCTATCTTCCTTTCATATGTGTCGGCCTGCCCTTTTTCGTCAAACAACATCACTACCGCCGCAGCTCCCAGCCTGCGTATCTCGCGGGCTTTGCTCAGAAAGTCTTCTTCCCCCTCCTTCAGCGATATGGAGTTCACCACGCTTTTTCCCTGGCAAACCCTCAGGGCTTTCTGTATCACATTCCAATCGGATGAGTCCACCATTATCGGTACGCCTCCAGTCTCGCCGTTGCCGTTGAGCATCCTGAGAAATCTCACCATATTGGCTCCGGAGTCGGAGAGGCCGTCGTCCATACATATGTCGATGATGCGGGCGCCGTCTTTTATCTGCTTTGCGGCCACCTCCATGGCCTCCTCGAAGTTGCCCTCCTGTATCAGTCGGGCAAATCTGGCGGATCCGGCCACGTTTGTGCGCTCTCCTACCTGTATCAGTTCCCGTGAACTCCCAACGTCGCTGTGTTCGAGGTTGGAGAGTTCAAGTTTTCCTCGTTTGCCCGGTATCGGGCGCGGGGCATACTGCTCCGCGAGCTCTGCCAGTTCCTTTATGTGTTCGGGTGTCGTGCCGCAGCAGCCCCCGACTATATTCACAAGCCTCTCTTCCAGGCATTTCCTGAGGTTAGCTGTGAAACTCCGCGGGTCTTCGTGATATTCTCCGCAGTCGTCGGGAAGTCCGGCGTTGGGATAGACGGAGACGGCCGTCTCAGCTATCTCGGAGAGCTGTCGGAGGTAAGGCAGCACGTGCTCCGAACCGAACCCGCAGTTTAACCCTACTGATATCGGGTCAGCATGTTTCACGGAGGTGTAGAAGGCCTCAATGCTCTGGCCCGACAGCAGTCTGCCCGAATTGCTCTCTACAGTTCCTGATATCATTACCGGAATTTTCTCGTCTCTCTCCTCCTCGAGTTTTCCGATGGCATAAAGTGCCGCTTTTGCCGTGAGTGTGTCAAACACAGTCTCGATCAATATGATGTCGGCTCCGCCGTCAAGCAGTCCCGAAATCTGTATACGGTATGCTTCAGCCACGCTGTCGAAGGTCAGTTCGCCTCCCTCCTCGGCAAGCGACAGCATATGCTTGGTGGGTCCTACCGAGCCCGCTACGAAGCGGGGCTTCCCGGGGGTCTGCGCCGTGAATTCGTCGGCGGCCTCCCTGGCAAGCCTGGCGGCCTCTTTCGAAAGGGAGTAGGCCTCCCCCGCCATCCCGTAGTCGGCAAGCGAATAGGGATTGCAGTTGAAGGAATCAGTCTCTATTATGTCGGCCCCTGCTTCCAGATAACTCCGGTGGATGCCTTTTATCAGCTCAGGGTCTTCCTTTACCAGGAGGTCTGACAGTTTGGAATCCTCGTTCTCGCCGTGATGGCATGAGCACTGTATCAGTGAACCCATGGCTCCGTCGAGCACGAGTATACGTTCCCTCAGCAGGGATTCTATCTGCGATTTTTTACCTGTATTCAATGTCTGTTGTCTCTGTCTAATCTCTGTCAATGAAGAATTGGGGAATGTTGATGATGAAGACATCCTTGGCGTCAAGCGTCTGGCGATGCTTTATAAGCTCCGAAAGCTTGATGTGCCCAATCACGTAATTCTCCTGCTCCGAACTGTAGCTCTCCGTGATTTTCTCAAACGGCAGCAGCTCCGGAATCCTGGTTTCCTTGAATCTTACATACACCTTCAGACTCACGTCGGTGGTATACTCCGGGCGGTCGATGTAATGCATCTTCTTGTATTCATACCGGTAGTCGCGCCGTATGGCCATGATGTCGCTCAATATCGACGAGGCCGTGGGCAGACTGCCCGCTCCCTTGCCAAACATGAACTGCCTGTCGTAACCCTCCCCCCTTATCACTACGCCGTTGTATTCGTCGTCTACGCTGTAGATGTATTTTGACTTGTCTACAAACTCCGGCATCACGAACATCGTGAAGGCTTTGTCGCTTATCTTTACAACCTGGGCCACGAGCTTGATCTTTACCCGTTTCTCGCGTGCCCATTTGATGTCGAAGTTGCTGATCTTCGATATGCCGTATATGAATACGTCTTCAGGCCTAACGTACACCCCCAAGGCATGCTTGGTGATGATGATGAGCTTGAAGAGGGAATCGAAACCCTCTATGTCGAAGGTTGGATCGCTCTCCGCAAACCCGAGGTCGATGGCCCGCTGTAGGGCGTCGCCGTAATCTTCGTTGTGGTCGAACACGCGCGATAGGATGTAGTTGGACGATCCGTTCAATATCCCCTTTACCTCCAGCAGCAGGTCGTTGTCATAGTATTCCTCCAGGTTCCTTATCACGGGGATGGAACCGCACGATGAGGCGTCGTAGAGCAGGGCTGCCCCATATTTGTTCTGAAGCTCGATGAGCTCGGGCAGGTGGTTGGCTATCATTATCTTGTTGCCCGAAACCACCGGTATCCCTTTCTTCAGGGCTCTGGTCACTATCTCATATGAGGCTTCGGCGTCGTCGATCACCTCTACTATCAGGTTGATCTCCGGATCCTCAAACAGGTCGTCTATCCTGTCTGTAAGCAACGGCTTGGCGCTGTCGAATTCTGCCCCTCTGTCTTTGTCGAGATGGGCCACACAGATCTTCCTGATGCTGGCGTGCGCGTTCTTGGCGTTGGCTATCACCTTGTAGATTCCCTGACCTACCGTCCCGAATCCTACCTGACCTATATTGAGTTTTTTCATTTTTTGTCTAAAAATGATTTTAATATTTTGTTTAATTGTTCATGTTCCACTAAAAATCCGTCGTGTCCGAATTCCGAAGTTATCTCCTTGTGTTCCGCTCCGGGTATTGACCTTGCAAGTCTCTCCACGTCTCCTGTAGTGAATAGGATGTCGGTGGGAATGGATATGCAGAGCGTCTTAGCCTTTATTCCGTTAAGGGCTTTTTCCTTGCCCCCTCGTCCCCGCCCTACGTCGTGGCTGTCGAAGGCGTCGAGTATGGCCATGTATGAATAGGCGTCAAATCTCTTTCCGAGCTTCTCTCCCTGATAGGTCTGATAGGTGGCTACCCTGTGCCGGTAAGGCTCCATATCTACGGGGTTACTCTGCGAGAGATTGTAGCCTGAGGCTCCGCGGTAAGAAAGCAGGGCTATCGCTCTGGCTGTCTTCATCCCCTCGATTCCTGCCCGGGCATCCCGCTGCCCGTAGCTGACGTCAGTCCTGATCGCCATCCTTTGCGTCTCATTGAGTCCGGCAGCCCAGGGGGTCACGCCGCTGTCGGTGGCTATCAATACGAGTCTATCAACCCTTTCCGGCTCCATCAAGGCCCATTCCATGGCCTGAAAACCTCCCAGCGAACTCCCGACTAAGGCATGCAGTTTTTCTATGCCGAGGTGGTGGCTCAGCAGGATGTGGGCTCTCACCATGTCTCTTATCGTCACCTTGGGGAAGTCGCCGTAATAGGGCTCGCCCGTGGCGGGATCCGGGGAGAGCGGTCCGGTGGTGCCGTAATGCGAACCGATGATGTTGGCACATACCACAAACCATTTTTGGGGGTCGAGAAATCCCCCTTCCACCACCGTGTGGGGCCACCAGTCGGCCACGTCGCTGTTGGCCGTCAAGGCATGGCACACCCATATCACGTTGTCTTTCCTTTCGTTCAACGTCCCATAGGTGTCGTATGCTATCTCAAGCTCCCGGAGTTCGCCTCCACGCTCGAGCCGGAGCCCTTCTTTATGCCTGAATTTCTTTGCCATTTTCTGTCTTATGCCGCTGGAGGAATAAGAGTGTTGAAACAAACTGCAAATTTACACATTTTGTGTCAATTACACAACCCTTTTTCCTCTCTCCCACCAAGCCTCTTTACGGCCGTTCCATTTCTCCCCCTCCCGCGAACCTTAAGGCTCCTTGGCTTGTTATATTTGCAGAAACCACTATCGTAAACTATCAAATTTAATATTATGAACTTCAATAATTTTACCATCAAATCGCAAGAGATTATCCAGAAGGCGATTGATATGACGAAGCAGGAGGGTCAGCAGCAAATCGAACCCTCCCACATCCTCAAGGCTATGATAGCCGAAAGCGAGACTATCATCAATTTTGTTTTCCAGAAACTTGGCGCAAGTCTCCCGGCTGTGGTGCAGGGACTCGATAAGGATATCGCCTCCCTCCCGAAAGTCTCGGGTGGCAATGTCGTGCTGAGCCGGGAAAGCAACGATGCCCTCCAGAAGGCCGTTGATTACTCGAAGTCGATGGGCGACCAGTATGTCTCCGTAGAGGCTATCCTTATGGGTATCCTCCGCACTCGCTGCAAGGCCTCACAGATCCTGAAGGATGCCGGCGTCACTGAGTCAGGCCTCGACGCTGCCATCAAGGAGCTCCGTAAGGGCAATAAGGTAACCGACCAGAGTGCCGAGGAGTCTTACCAGGCGCTGAGCAAGTATGCGATCAATCTTAACGACCGCGCCCGCAACGGCAAACTTGACCCTGTGATCGGTCGCGACGACGAGATCCGTCGTGTGCTCCAGATCCTTTCGCGCCGCACCAAAAACAACCCTATGCTCGTGGGCGAACCCGGCACCGGCAAGACGGCCATTGCTGAAGGTCTGGCTATGAGAATAGTGCGCGGCGACGTACCCGAAAACCTGAAGTCGAAGCAAATCTATTCGCTCGATATGGGTGCCCTCGTGGCCGGCGCCAAATATAAGGGTGAGTTTGAGGAGCGGCTAAAGGCTATCGTCAATGAGGTGACCCAAAGCAACGGTGAGATTATTCTATTTATCGACGAGATTCATACACTCGTGGGTGCCGGTAAGGGTGAGGGCGCCATGGATGCGGCCAATATCCTGAAGCCCGCGCTGGCCCGTGGCGAACTGCGCTCGATTGGTGCGACAACTCTCGACGAGTACCAGAAATATTTCGAGAAGGATAAGGCTCTCGAACGCCGTTTCCAGAAGGTGATGGTCGACGAACCCGACGAGATTGCCGCTATCTCAATTCTCCGTGGATTGAAGGAACGCTACGAAAACCACCATAAGGTGCGCATCATGGACGAGGCTATCATCGCCGCCGTGCAGCTCTCCGTGCGCTATATCACAGATCGTTTCCTCCCCGATAAGGCCATCGACCTTATTGATGAGGCTGCCTCGAAACTGCGTCTGGAAATGGACTCCATGCCGCAGGCGCTCGACGAGGCTTCACGAAAAATCAAGCAGCTCGAGATTGAGCGTGAGGCCATCAAGCGAGAGGGTGACGACTATAAGCTGAAGGAAATCGACGAAGACCTTGCCAATATCCGCGACACGGAGAAGGAACTTAAGGCCAAGTGGCAGGCCGAGAAGACCGAGATCAATAAAATTCAGCAAAACAAGATCGATATCGAGCAACTCAACATAGAGGCCGAACGCGCAGAACGCGAAGGCGACTATGCCAAGGTGGCCGAGATTCGCTACAGTAAGATCAAACAGAAGGAAGATGAGAATAAGGAGATCCAGCAGCGGCTCCGTCAGCTGCAAGGCGAAGGTGCCATGATTAAGGAGGAGGTCGATGCCGAAGACATCGCCGAAATTGTGAGCCGCTGGACCGGTATTCCCGTTAAGAAGATGGCACAGAGCGAGAAGGAGAAACTTCTCCACCTTGAGGAGGAACTCCACCACCGTGTCGTTGGCCAGGAGGATGCCATCAAGGCTGTCAGCGATGCCGTGCGACGTTCAAGGGCCGGTCTTAACGACCCCCGCCGACCTATCGGTTCGTTTATCTTCCTGGGCACTACCGGTGTAGGTAAAACCGAACTTGCTAAGGCACTGGCCGAATACCTCTTCGATGATGAGGATATGATGACGCGTATCGACATGTCGGAATATATGGAGAAACACTCGGTTTCCCGTCTCGTCGGGGCTCCTCCGGGATATGTCGGCTACGACGAGGGTGGCCAGCTCACCGAAGCCGTGCGTCGCAAACCCTATAGCGTGGTGCTTTTCGACGAGATCGAGAAGGCTAATCCGGATGTGTTCAATATCCTGCTCCAGGTGCTCGACGATGGTCGCCTTACCGACAATAAGGGCCGCTTTATCAATTTCAAGAATACCATCATCATCATGACCTCCAATATGGGCAGCGACATCATTCGTCGCAATTTCCAGGGGTTCAGCGGCAAACGAGAAGACCAGAAGCAGAACATTATCGAAACCACGAAGCAGGATGTGATGGACCGCCTGAAGGAGATCATCCGTCCGGAATTCCTCAACCGTATCGATGAGACGGTGATGTTCACCCCTCTCGACAAGAAGGAAATTCTGGATATCGTGAAGATTCAGGTCAACAGTGTCCGCAAGATGCTCGCAACCAACGGCATCACACTCGAGGTGACCCCGCAGGCACTCGACCTGCTTGCCGAAGACGGCTACGACCCGGAGTTCGGTGCCCGTCCCGTCAAGCGTACCATTCAGCGTATGGTGCTCAACCAGCTCTCGAAGGATATCCTGGCCCAGAAGGTCGACCGCGCCAAACCCATCGTCATCGATGTCGCCGACGATAATCTGGTCTTCAAAAATGATTAGCACTTATTGGAATTGATTTGGAATTGTATAAGCGCGTAAACGCGAATATCGCAAGCTGATAAAAGAAAGCCCCGTTTCCGGGGCTTTTTTATACTCTATATTATCTCTACGTCGAGATTTCGCGCCATCTCGGCTATGCTGGGATTGCTGGCGAGGATGTCTTGAAAGAACTGCTTGGTGGGCATCGGCTTCTTTATCTCTCCGCTGTCTTGAATCTCTACCTTTATGCTGATGTAGTCGTTTTCAAGTTTGTTGCGGAGGTATTCAAGCAGTTTGCCCATATATGTGCTGAAGGCCTGCTCCTGCGCGGGATGCTGTACCTTCACTAAATACTCCTCCTCTCTTACCGGCTGCGGATAGGCGGCTTTCATGGCTCCTACCAGGATCTGTTTCTCCGGGTTTTCCGCAATGAATTCGGCCCATGCTCCGTCGAGCGCTTCCTTCTCAACCCTATTCCGCCGCTCTTTCCTTTCGGCCACGCTGTTGTCATACTCTGCCTCAAGGTCGCTCAGTCGTTTGGCTCGCTTTGTTCCCTTGGCCACGTGCTTTTCCTTTGTGGTAGCTGCCGTCACCGGCCTGACCGTCTGCGCTTGCGGTTCAGGGGCCGGTTCTTTCCTGTCAGTCTCGGCCTTTGGAGCCGGGTTCTCCTGTGGTGCTGAGCTTTGTGGCTCGGTTGCGGGTGAGGGCGCCGGCGCCCCTCTCTCCGGCTGGTAAGTCTGGTTTATCGGTCCGGGCATAGACAACGGGGGCTCGTTGTCTATGCGGTCAAAAGGGGGCTGCAACGGGTTGAGAAGCTGACACAGTCTGATGAGCAGCAACTCCACGAGCATCCGCTTGTTGGTGGCCGTCCTGTAGTTCATGTCTGCGTCGTTGATGAGCTTTAAGGCTGCGAAATACCATTGAAGCGGAAGCGACTGGGCCTGTGCAGTATATTTCTCCACCACCTCTTCCGCCACTTCCAGCAGTTTTGCGGTGCGCTGGTCGGCCGCCACCATGAGGTCGCGTATGTGGGAGGCGAGCCCGTTGATGAAGAAGAGGGTGTCGAATCCCCGGTCTACAATCTCATTGAATATCAACAGTGCCTGCCCTACGTCTCCGGCTCTGAAGGCCTCGACAAGCCGGAAGAAGTAGTCGTAGTCCAGCACGTTGAGGTTGGCCAGCGCCGACTGGTAGGTAATGTCGCCCATGGAGGAGGCGGCCACCTGGTCAAAGATGGAGAGGGCGTCGCGCATGGCGCCGTCGGCCTTGCGGGCTATCACGTTCAGTGCCTCCACCGATGCCTTTATCCCCTCCTCTCCGGCAACGTACTGGAGGTGTTCCACCATGTCGGCCGTTGTAATCCTCTTGAAGTCGTAAATCTGGCAACGGCTCAATATCGTGGGAATCACTTTGTGCTTCTCGGTGGTGGCGAGTATGAAGACTGCATATTTTGGTGGTTCCTCGAGGGTCTTGAGGAAGGCGTTGAAGGCAGATGTGGATAGCATGTGCACCTCGTCTATGATAAACACCCGGAATTTTCCTACCTGCGGGGGCACGTTTACCTCGTCCGTGAGTTTCCTGATGTCGTCTACGGAGTTGTTGGAGGCGGCGTCGAGCTCCACCACGTTGAAGGAGTTTCCCTGGTCTATGCCTCGGCACGATTCGCATTCTCCGCATGCCTCGCCGTCTTCAGTAGGGTGCAGGCAGTTGATGGTCTTGGCGAAGATGCGTGCGCAAGAGGTCTTCCCTACTCCTCTCGGTCCGCAGAAGAGGTAAGCCTGTGCCAGCCGCTTGTTGTCTATTGCGTTCTTTAACGTGGTGGTCAGGCTTTTCTGGCCCACGACGCTCCTGAAGGTGGAGGGGCGGTATTTTCTCGCTGATACTATATAGTCGCTCATGTTGCTTGTAGTGTTCGTTTCCTGCTCGTTTGTACTTTATCTTGCCAACGAGATGTTGACAGACATCCCGACGTTGGTGTTGGTGGTCGGATAGGCCGAATTCGACACCAGCGGGGTGTTGATCTGATGGTCGAAGAAGGCGTTGAGGGTAATCCTGCGGCTCAACTGATAACTTGCCATGAAGTTGATGGAGAAGGTCTGCGTGCCTTGCGTGGCCTGGGTGTAGGCCGTCTCTATCCTTCTTATCAGACTCTGGTTGTTGGCGAAGGAGAAGTCGAGGTTGAGCGATAGGTCGTTGCTTATTCCACCCTGCCTGCTTCCTATCTTGATGATCTTGTTGAAGTCTACTATCTTATAGCCGGCTCCTATGGTCAGCTGTTTGCTCGTGGTCTCTACAATCTGGCCGGCTGATGTGTTGAGGTTCAAAGTTCTCGTGTCCCTGTATTCGGCGTTGAGGGTGAGGTCGTTGGTAAACGTCATGTTCACTCCGATGAGGGGCGCGAATTTCTCCGTGATGGAGACGCTCGAGATGTTGTAAGGCGATGACGGCACCGGCGAGCGTGTCAGTTCGTCCATCGTGAAGCCGTAATCGCCGTTCACCCCTACCCAGTTGAGATAACTGGTATAGGATCCTACGGCATAGGAGCATTGATAGGCGTGGTTTACGGTGAATGCCTTGAATATGTTTTTCATGTTGCCCATCTGGAGGAAGCCGTCGTAGGTCACTTTCCAGTTGGGGAGCATGGCAGACAGTCCCGGGAAGGGGTCGAGCGTTATCTTGTTTACATCCTGGCCGCTGTAGGCCGCTATGAAGGCGGGTATCAATACGTCGGGGCTGGTGGTGCTGACGCTTCCAACCTCGGGATTGTAGATATTCCCGGCCAGCGGATTGCCTTCCATGAATCCTCCGTGGGGGTATCGCATTCCGTGGTAGAGCGATTCGTACCGGGAGGCCACTACGGGTATGTTCTGGAGGAATTTGCTGAATGCGTCGGAACTGTAGCCGTCGGAGGCCTTGGAGCCTTTCAATGCGGTGGCCAGCGCTATGTGGGTGCGGGTGTAGTTGCCGCTCCTGCTCGTGGGCATGTCGGCATACATGAACTGCACCTGCCTTGTCTTGGAGTCGCTAAGCGTCGAGGTCAATACTATCTTGAGGCCGCGGATGGGCTCGAGGTTCAGCTCAAACGAGAATTCCTCCCCTTCGTTCCAGATGGCGGGCGCGGTCTGCTCGGTGTCGGTCATCAGCCAGCCTCGCTGCAATGCCTGGTTTACGTAGCTTTCGTCGTAGAAGCCGAAGGCGAAGTCGAGGCCGGGGGCCATCGGGCCGTATTTGGTGCTCTGGCCGAAGATGTCGCCTATGTTGGGCGCGAACTGGGGCAGGGTGAGTGAATGGCTGTTTCTCCACCTGAACGAGAGACTCCTCGGCATCATGAGGAAACGCACCACATGGTCGGCCACTGCCCGCACTCCTGTGGTTTTCTCTCCATCGCCTCCCTTGCTCTTGCTGTCTTCGGTCACGGTAAGCTTTACTGTTGCCGCTCCCTTGGTCAGGATCTCGATCTTGTTCTCGTCGATCACCTTGGTCTCTATCCTGTAGGGTTTGTCGTCGAGCGTGGCCCTTATCTTTACTTTTTTGTTCTTGAGGTTGTGGGCCACGATGGTCGTGGAGTCGGGATTTAGGGTTATGGCTTTCTCAAACTGCTTGGGCTTGTTGTCTTTCTGGCGTGTCTTTGCGGATTTCTTGTTGTTATTGTTGCGCGAGGCCGTGGATGAGGCAAAGCGCTTGTTGACTTCCTGAAGGTATCCGGAATGATTGAAGAGGGTCTCGAAGTTGAGCCTTGCGTCGGCGTTCCAGGTGGTCTGGTTCTGGATGGAGTTCCCCAGGAAGATGTCTTCTATCTGTGCTCCGCGTTCCCATGCGTAGGTGGAGTTGTAGCTTACGTTGCCGGTGAGATAGTCAAGGAAGGCTATCTTGTTGAAGGGGGCCTTGTAGGTGGCCGTGAAGGTCTGGTTGTAGTTCCACGGCGTTCCGAGTCCCCTAATCGAGGAGAGCACGGTGTCTTTCCATTCCTGGTATTTGTCGGGGAACAGCCTGCGGTTTACGGCTCCCGTCGTTTCCTCTATCCTGGCGGTGGTGTTGCTTGCGAAGGAGAAGCTGAGACTCTGGATGATGTTCCAGTTGATGGAGAGCTGGCGGTTCCAGTAGAAGTTCTTGCTGACCTGCACCGGCAGCTGGAACACGTCGTCTACGGCGCTTCGCGTCTGCTGCTCGTAATAATACCTGGTCATGTTGGTGAAGAAGGTGAGGTTGTTGAAGAGCCAGTTGATCTGCCACTCTCTCAGGAATTTCGCTGTCTTGCTGTTCCCTTTGATAAAGCTGAAGGGTTTCAGCGGCTTTATCATCGGGGAGTAACTGTATTGGAAACTACCCCTGAAGTCGTTGGTGTTCTCGTATTCTGTGGTGGGGTCCATGTTCTTCTGCTTGTTAAACGAGAAGGCCAGCTGGAAGTTGGCGGGATCCCATGGCATGGGGTCTTTGCTCTGCACGTTGAAGCGCAGGTTGCTTATCGAGAAACTCTCCACGCTCTTGCTCGTTATTGCGTAGCTCTTTATGGAGTCTTTCTGCGCTTTGGTGGTGGCGGCCTCGAGGGCGTCCTTGAGCAGGAGGTCCTGGTCGAGGGGATTATACATCGGGGTCGTCTTTTCGTTCGATTTCGAATAGTAGATGGGTGCGCTGAGCTTGAGTTTCTCGGGCACGATCTTACCAACGTCGCCCTGCACGGCAACGTTCATCTGCTCGTAGTCTTCAAGGCGCCTCGAACTCAGTCCCTGGTCCACGCCTCCGAAGCCTGCCGTCTCTTTATGGAAGGAGAAGTTCACCATTGCCACGTCGCTGAGCGCGAGGTTGGCATTGGTATTGAGTGCCCAGCCTCCGTTTTCGTTGAAGTCGGTCACTTTCATCTCGTTTACCCATATGGTACCGTCTTTTGTGGAGTTGGAGCGGTTTCTGATACCGATCAGCATTACGCGCACGTCGCTCAGGCTCGGATTGCCGAGTATGCTCACGGTGTTGCGCTCGTCGTCGGGATCCCTCATGGTGTATACCGTCGTAAATCCATATCCGTCCAATCCGTCGTTGCGTCCTTTGTTTCTGGCTATCTTGCAGTTGGTGAATAGCTCGAAGGGCACGTTGAGGCGGTTGGACAGAGGCCACACTTTGGCTCTGTCGGCGGAGTTGAAGTTGTTGTAGTTGCCCGGAGGGGTCAGGTCCAGGGGTATCTCGTATTCGTAGTAGTTGTTTTTGAAGTCGGAGCCCAATCTGATGAAGAGGGCGAGGTCGCCGTCTTTTAGGTTTGTCGGGTCGTCGATCATTGCCTCCGCGTGCACCCACATCTGGAGCCTGCGGTATATACGCAGGTCAAGCTGGGTGTTCTTGTAGATGCCCCTTGCGTCTCCTGCCTGCAGGCCGGTAACCTTGAGCTGCAGCGACTGCTCGTTGAGCTGCGTGGCCTGACTCTGTCCGGGGTCCTGTATGCGGTCCACTCCCGGCGGCAACACGTAGTTTACCGGAGTACGCGAGGAGTTCTCCTCTATATTTACCACCGACATGTCGAGCTCGCCTTCGGCCGGCGAGTCGTTGCGGCTGTTGAGGTTAAACTGGTAGTCGCGCCATTCTCCCCTTACGAGCTCGAGGGTGGCAAACCTGAGATGTGTCACCTCCTTGAAGCCGGTCATGAACATCCTGGCAAACCTTACGGTGGTGAAGTCGGAGATGCCTCCCACTACCTTCTCGGGAGCGGAGAGGGGTATCTTGAACTGATACCATGTCACCTCAAGGTCACCGTCGCGGGTCCTTTGAATCGATGTCTGTTTGTCGGCGATGTAGTTCTTGCCCACCTCCAGGTCTTCCGGTCGGATGGAGACGTGATACTGGAAGTAGCGCTCATATTCGTTTAGGGTGTTGTCCTGGTTGATGTCCTCCACGTCAGGCACACTTCTGGCACTCTGATACTGGGGGTTGGGGCTCTGGTCGGGCGAGAGGGAGTTCCATTCCACTCCGTTGTATCTTTTATAGCGGTCGAGGATGCCGGTCTGTGTCTCGTCGTAGTAGTCGGAGCGATAGAAGTGATAGTTGTCGCCCGCGGGGTCGTTCATCGCCGAGAAGGGGTCGGCCTGCATCGCCGCTATCGTCTCTGCCGGCAGCTTGTTGCGCAGCTTGTCGAGGTATTCCTGATAACTGGGATAGGTGTATTCGTCGTCGTTGGGCAGGCCGTCGAGTCCTACGTCCTGCATTATGCGGTCGTTGGTGGTGTTCTCGAAGGCATACGTCAGGGAGTTCTGGCGCGATACGCGGCCCCATACGGTGTTGTCCATGAATTCCTCGTTGCCGTCTACCGGTATGCCGTTCTCGTAACTCTTCATGCCGTCTTTGAGGATGTCTTCGCTTATCTCGCCGAAGTTGAAGTAGAGGTCGCCTCCCTCGGTGTTGGGGTTTTCGGGGTCGAGGAAGGGGTCGAGCAGCCAGAACTGGATGTATTCCACGTTGGAGGTCTCGAAGTTGGTGTTGTCCATCTTCCTCATTATGCCGCCCCATCGCTTTTCAGGATTGAGGAGGCTGCCGTCGCTGGCTATGTTGTCGGCATCGAGGTTATAGGGTCCTCTCTCCTTGGGATAGAAGGAGAGGTTGAGGGTCTGTATGGTGTTGCTCTCTCCGTAGTTTACATCCCTGTTTGGAAAGATCTCGTTTACGGTCACTTCCCTCACGTAGGGGTTGGAGAGCTGCTTGAGGTCGTTGCGCAGATATCCGGGTATGGTGTTGGAGTTGCGCTGGGTGAACACCCTGTCGATGTAATACCATGCCAGCAGGGCCCTGTTCTTGCCGTAGTCCACGTTGTTGGAGAGGCCGGCCTCGGGGAAGAGGGCGTCGGCGCCGCCGTCGTAGGGTGTGCTGGCGAGAAACCATGAGTAGGGATTCCTCAAGTCTACCCCGATCTGCGTGTTCTCGAAGTCGTCGATGAAGCTGGAGCCGGCGTTGCTTCCGCTTTTCTGCTGGTGAGGCACGAGCTGGGCGAATTCCGCCGAGAGCTTGAGCGACGACGGAGCCGTGGCATTGATGGTAGGCACCTTGTTCATGAGGTTGGTGAGCCACATGAAGTCCTGGTTGTAATTGAGGTTGAGACCCCACATGGTGTTGTTGATCACCTCTTCGCCTATGTTCACCTTTTCTGTCAGGGCTTTCTCGGCGAAGTGCATCAGCGTACCCCCTATGTTGAGATTCTTGTTTACCTGATATTGGGCGTCGAGCCCAACCAACGTCTTCCGCTGCATGCTGAATAGGCTCTGGTTTTCGAGCGTTACGCTTACGTTGGTGCCGGAGTCTATGATGCTCTGGTTGGTGATGGTCACGATGCCCATCGTGTAGTCTACGGTGTAGTCGGTGTTTTCGTTCAACACCACGCCGCCTGCCATCACCACCACCGAACCCCGGGGCACGTTCATGGCGTTGAGTCTGATCTGAGCGCCGTTGCTGGCCTGGTATTCTCCGGTCAATGAGAATTTGTTCTTATCGGCAAACTGCTTTGCCACCGTCTGCGTGGAGTCATACAGCTCCTGATATACGTAGGGCTCGGCGAGCATTGCGTCGCCGATCTTTCTCGCGAGGTTGGAGCCGAAGGGCTCCGCCACGGGGAAGATAATCTTTCCCTGCTGGCTCTGCACTGTGTAGCCCTCAATGAAGTCGAAGAAGCCGTCGGGATTCGATTCCTGGTTTGAGTCGATGCGGTCAAGGTTCATCACCTGAAGCAGTGGCTGGTTGGCAATGTCGCCTACCGGCAGGTAATTGATCTCAACGCCTGTGGTGTCGCTGAGATATTTTATCTGAAGCTTGAAGTTTTTCTGTTGCACTGAATAGGCGCCGAGGCTATAGACGTTTTTCATCATAAGCTTCCACATCGGCAACTTTGGCGAAATGGTCGTGGCCCTCAACATCTTGAGATAGAGGTTGTCGCTTGTCGATGACACGTCGGCAGAGAACTCCCCGACCTGATACACCTTGCCCTGGTAGGTGTATTCATACGCTACGGCGAGCACCTCGTCGCTGCTGAGCTGCTGCTTGAGCGAGATGTAGCCCAATGTGGGGTTGAGTATGTAGTCCGACTCCTTGAGAAGCCGGGCGCTCTCAACCTTCTCATAGTCCTTGCCTCCCTCGATGCCGAAAGATTTCAAGGGGTCGAGGGCCTGCGTAACCTGATTGATGTTCCTGGCTCCGGGATATTGTGTCTTTATAACGTCGAGCAGGTTGTTGCTCTGGTTGGTCGGGATGGCCATGGAATTGTTGGGAATCCAATAGTCGTTGGCCAGCCGGGTGTTCTCGCCGAGATCCATGAAACCTACGAAGTTGCGGCTCTCCTGGTAGTTGCTCAGCTTGTTAGTTACCCATACCTCGATGCGCGTTATCTGGATGCCGGAGGAGACGTAGGGCAACCTGGAGGCGAAGTTGTCGTAGTTGTCGTAGAAATACTGCGCGAGGAAGAAGTGTCTGTTGGCGTCGTAGTCGTCTGCCTTTATGGAGAATTCCTGCGCCTGAACGCCGCCCTGAGTGTTGATTGTCTTCGACTCGCTGTTCTGCTGGCTCACGAGGCCCGTCAGCGTCAGCTTGCCAAACTGCAGCTTGGCTTTCATACCGAAGAGGGCCGTTCCGCCCCTGATCAGGCTGGAGCCGGTGGTCATGCTTACGTTGCCCGCCTCGATGGCCTTGATTATCTCGTCTTCTTTGCCTTCGTAGCTGAGCTTGAGGTTTTTGGAGTCGAAGTCGAAGGTGGCGTCCGTGTTGTAGGTCATGTTGAATTTCAACTTGTCACCTACCGATGCGCCGATTGTGGCCTGGATTTTCTGCTGGAAGTCAAAGTATGTCTTCCTCCTTGAGTTGAGCGAGAGTGCGGGGTTGTCAGTCTTGTTGCTCTTCACGCCCATCGACAGCTGTATCGACCCCTGTGTGGTGAGTCTCACTCCGCCGGGGCCGAACACTTTTTCGAGGGGACCCAGGGCGAAGTTCATGTCGAAGATGTTGAAGGGCTCTTTGTCTTTGTTTTCGTAGGTCTCTGCGTTCTTGTTGCGGAAGTAGTCAAACATCTCCCTGCGTGTCACCATGGCATTGTATTCCTGCGCGCTCATCATGTAGGGGGTCACTATGTCGGTCTCCCCAAGCTTGGTGTGCAGTATATACATCCCGGTCGAGGGGTCGTAGATTGCCTCTGTCTTTATGTTGGACGGTGTCTCGAGGTCGGCGGCATATTCCCTTCCCGCATAGTCTTCGTAACTCATCGGAAGCGTCTTCTCTACCCGCGAGGGCATGAAGTCGCTGTCGGGAATCATGGTGTTGTCAAGGTAAACCGGTGCGGGAGGCGGTGGTGCAAGCTCGCTCTGACGGTATTGAGGATAGGCAAAAAGTGCAACCACCAGCGAGGCGACTGCAACACAAAGAAATATCCTGAAGCGGGTAATCAGTGTATTTTTACCTTTCCTTTCTGTCATGCTTTTTTCCTACAACAGTTTCAATGCCTGCTTTATGGCTTCTTCTGCTGTCAGCGTGGGATTGGCCGCGAATATCTTGCGCAGCGCCTTCTGGGTGGGTGCCTGCGAGAACCCTAAGGTTACGAGTGCCGCCAGGGCGTCCTTGTAGGTCTCCTCTCCTCCACCGATGCCGCTCTCTCCAAATGTTCGGTCTACGCTCTTTATCTTGTCTTTGAGGTCTACGATTATTCTCTGGGCCGTCTTTCCGCCTATGCCCTTTACGGCCTTGAGCATTGAGTCGTTGCCCGTGGATATGGTTTCCTCAAGCTGGCTCACCGAAAGCGACGAGAGGATGAGCCTTGCAGTGTTGGGCCCGACGCCGCTCACCCCTATGAGCAGCCTGAAGAATTCGCGCGTGGCGCGGTCGGTGAATCCATACAGTATGTGCGCGTCTTCCCTTATCGATTCGTGTATATATAGTTTTGCCTCCTGCTGCCCCTGAAGCTTCGGATAGTCGGTAAGCGTTATAGCTACCTCATACCCTATGCCGTGATTCTCTATCACGGCCGATGCAGGCGCGAGCTCGGTAGGCTTTCCTATAATATAATCTATCATTTGAGCGTTCTTTTTATTGTGGGTCTCCCCTCTCGTTTCGGAAGCTTTCCAACTTCTGATATTCTTTATCTAAAACGTTATATTGTTTCTTTTATTTTAGCTTAGCGTCTCCTTTATGAACCTTCATCTCAACAGTGCGTTTCTCGAAAATGCAGTCGCAGAGCTCTCCAAACTCCCGGGTATCGGAGAGAAGACGGCCCTTCGTCTCGCTCTCCATCTCCTGCGTCAGGATGAGGAGGTGGCCCGTGCGCTCGGGGAGGCCATTATCAAGATGCGGTCGGAGGTGCGCTATTGCTCTAAGTGTCACAATATTTCCGAATCGGAGGTGTGCGATATCTGCTCCGACAGTCGCCGCGATTCTTCCATCATCTGTGTGGTAGAGTCTGTCAGGGATGTCCTCACCATAGAGGCTACCCATGAGTTTCATGGTCTTTACCATGTTCTCGGTGGCGTCATCTCCCCTCTCGACGGCATCGGTCCCTCCGACCTTGAAATCGATAGTCTTGTAGACCGTGTGGCGCAAAACGAGGTCTCGGAAATTATCCTGGCCCTTAACCCTACAATGCAGGGAGATACCACCAACTACTATATATTCCGCAAACTGGCGCCTTTCGACGTCAATGTCTCCATCCTCGCGCGGGGATTGAGCATTGGCAACGAACTCGAATATACCGACGAGATCACACTCGGTCGCTCTATCAACAACCGTATCCCATTCTCGGATACTTTCGCCAATAAGGATTGATGAAAAGGAAGGTGTTTTTGCGTGCCGTCGAACCCGAAGACGTGGATTTTATCCTCGAGTGCGAGAGGGATCCCCTTTCCGCGCAGTGGTCTGACTATCGGGCCCCCCTGTCGCGCCAGCAACTGCTCTCCTATGCGCTTACTTATGATGCTGATCCTTTTGCCGCCGGTCAACTGCGCCTGATCGTGGTTTCACCGGAAGAAGGTCCCGTGGGGGTGCTCGACCTTTTCAACATTTCTCAGTTCGACTCGAGGGCTCATGTCGGCATCTGCATCCATCCCTCTTTCCGTTCACGGGGCTTCGGTCTCTCGGCTCTTTCCGCGCTTACGATTTTTGCCTTCGAACGTCTGGGACTCTCTCAGCTTGTGGCGGAGGTATGCGTGGAAAACCTACCCGGGAATGCTCTTTTCTCAGGTTCCGGTTATTCCCTTTTGACAATATTGCCCTCTTGGCACAGAATTGGTAATACATTTAAAGATTTCAATCTCTTCTCTTTGATGTCAGATAACTCAGACGGATAGTAACTACTCTCTTAGATGTTATATTACTCTCCCAGATGTTATGTTAATCTCCCAGATGTTATATTACGTTCATCGTTAGTTCACTACTCTCTCTGATAGCTTGGCACTCTCTTTCGGTCAGTTTATAAAGGAATCTTTTTCTCCGGCCTCTTATTCCGATGCCGGCAGGCTGCCGTTTGTCGATCTCGCCAAGGGAATCTGTATCATTCTTGTGGTCATTTTCCATCTTGACGATACGGTTGTGCTGCCTAATATGGATGCTCTTCGGATGCCGCTCTATTTCACTCTTTCCGGCATCTTTTTCAAGTCGTATGGCAGTGCTAAGGTCTTCTTTCTTAAGAAGTTCAATAATATCCTGATACCTTTTGTGTTCTGGGTCTCGCTCCCTGTACTCCTCCTCCCGGTTTTTGGCGTGGATGCTGGGTCCGATATATCTTCTTTTGCCGACCTCTCGACGGCCCTTTTCCATGAGACTTCTTTCCCCAACAGTCCGGTATGGTTTCTTCTGTGCCTGTTTTTCGCCAATCTGTATTTCCTGGCCTTAACCATAGTTTTGGGTGATAGATACCTCATTTGGGGCGTCCTCTCCTTCTCTCTTATAGGCATTGCCTGCTCCCTTCTCGATTTCAATCTTCCCCTTTGGGTCGACACAGCTTTCACCTCACTCCCATTCTTCTACCTGGGCTACCTCCTAAAATCCTCCCTTGACAGAAACTCCGCCCTTCTTCCTCCCGTTTTCAAAAAGTTCTCGCGATCCTCTACTCCTGCTATAGGCCCTAAAACCACCCCTCTTTCCTCTTCTGAACGCTCCAACAGATTCTGGTTGTTTATTACGGGGTTGGGGTTTATCGCTGCTTCATTCCTCATTTATTTCTATGTGGAAAAATCCTCCTTTTCGATGGTGAGCAATTATGTTGGGGAGAGTCCTGTCATCTCTTACGTCAAGAGCTTCCTGATAGTCATAGGCTGTCTCCTGGCATGCAAGGCCATTGTCTGGCTCCCGTTGATCTCTTTTTTCGGCCGGTATTCAATTATCGTGCTGTGCACCCACCGACTTATCATCAGCACCATTCAGCATTCCCTATCCAGTTTCCTTGACCTCTCATACAGCAGCCCCCTGCTTTACCTCCCTCTTCTCCTCCTTGTTTGCTGGCTCGCCATCTTCCTATGCCGCAATTTCCTCCCCTTCTTCACCGCCCAGAAACCCCTCCTGCCCATCCCCATCACCTGAACCAGCCATCATAGCTATCTTAGCTATCATAGCTATTTTAGCTATCATAGCTTCCATAAGTGCGCTTCGCTCCTTTGACGGTGTATTTTCACACACCGCAATTTTTTTGTAACTTTGCAAGGACAAAATCTTGAAGTTACAATGAAGGTTTTAAAATTCGGTGGTACGTCTGTCGGGACTGTCGAAAGTCTCGGCAATGTAAAGAAAATCATAAACAGTCTCGACACACCCGCAGTCGTGGTGGTCTCGGCTCTCGGTGGCCTTACCGATAAACTGATTGCTACGGCCTCGCTTGCTGCCTCCGGATGCGATGATTATCGCGTTGAGATGACAAAAATACGCGAACGCCACGATAATGTGATTGAAGGCGTCATAGCTCCCGAATCAGTCGAGGACTGCAAGGCCAAGGTTCACCCGCTTCTCGACGAATTGGCACGCCTCTATGACGGTGTCAGTCTCATCGGTGATGTCCCCGCCAAAACCCTCGACGCCATAGTGAGCTTCGGCGAAAGAATCTCCTCCATCATCGTAAATATGATGATTCCGGAGTCTTCCCATCTTAACTCACTTGATATCATCAAGACGGAAAAGTGGTTCGGTAAAAATATCGCCGAAGCCAATCTTACCAACCGTAATATCGTTGATAATTTCAAGCCCCAAATGGGTCACCCCATCATCGTAGGCGGTTTCATCTCCACTGATAAGGACTCCGGCGAAATAACCAACCTCGGCCGTGGCGGCAGCGACTTCACGGCAGCTCTCATAGCCGCAGCTCTCGATGCCGATGAACTGGAGATCTGGACCGACGTTGACGGTTTCATGACCTCCGACCCGCGTATCATCCCGGACGCCAGGATTATCCCTATCATGTCTTTCGTGGAGAGTATGGAGCTCTGCTCTTTCGGGGCGAAGGTTATCTATCCTCCCACTATCTACCCCGTTTTCCATAAGAATATACCTATCAAAATCCTTAATACTTTCAATCCGGAAGCCCCGGGAACTCTTATTAAGGATTTCTCGCATAAGGAACTGGCTCACCATGGTCGGGTGCGCGGCCTCTCTGCCCTGAAGGGTGTGGCCGTGATTAATGTGCACGGGAATGCGGCCCAGAATGTCGCGTCAATCAGCTCACGCACGTTCAACGCACTTGCTAAAAACGGTATCAATGTCTTCCTGGTCTCGCCCACTGAAGACAACGACTGTTTCTCGTTTGCCCTAAAGGAAGCCGACCTTGATGCGGCTCTGAATATCGTGAAGTCGGAATTCGCTCCGGAGTTCTCCGCCGGTGATATAGCGGAGATAGATTTCATCAAGGGACTCTCTATCGTAGCAATAGTCGGGGAGGAGATTCTACAGGGTGGCTTTATCTCACCCCGAATCATCAACACTCTCGAACGTGCCTCCGTCTCTCCGGCGGCCATCTCTGAAGGGGCCTCGAAAACCACGGTAACGTTTGCCGTCCCCGACGAACATACCAATCTTACTCTCCAATTGATTCATTCCTTATTTTTCTGATACTATGGAAGTTCACAACGCTAAGTTTGAAATCAGCAATGCCGATGTGGCTAAGTGTCCCGCTCATGGTCGCCCGGAATATGCTTTTATCGGTCGCTCCAATGTCGGTAAGTCTTCTCTGATCAATATGCTCGCCAAGAAGAAGGGTCTGGCCAAGACGTCCCAGACTCCCGGCAAAACCCTCCTGATCAACCATTTCTCTATCAACGACGGGAAGTGGTACATCGTAGACCTCCCGGGCTACGGCTATGCCTCACGAGGCATGAAACAACGCGAGGAGATTCGTCACCTAATCGAGTCGTATATTCTTCACAGTGAGGCCATGACGTGTCTTTTCGTGCTGATCGATATCCGCCACGAACCCCAGAAGATCGACCTCGATTTTATCGAGTGGTTGGGTGAGAACGGCATCCCGTTCGCTATCGTGTTTACTAAGGCCGATAAACTTTCCAAGTCGGCTGCCGAGGCGTCTGTCAACCGTTTTAAGGATGCACTGGAGGTCCATTGGGAAATTCTCCCGAAGATGTTTGTCACATCTTCCGAAAAAGGCGCGGGGCGCACCGAACTGCTTGACTATATCGATTCCATCAATAAGGATTGCGCAGCCGCTAAGAAACAGGAGGATGAGCCTGAATCTTAAAAAACTCATCTTTTCCGATTCACGACTTTCGGAAATTATACGTTTCTGCCTCGTTGGCGGCACGGCCACCGTTATCCAGTATGGTGTCTACGTGGTTTTCGTCGACGCTGTCCATGTCAAGGCTGTGCCCTCTACGCTCATAAGCTATGGCATCAGCTTTATCTTCAATTATTTCCTCTCTTCTTTTTTCACTTTCCACAAAAAACCTTCAGCCCACAACATTTTAGGATTTATCGGTAGTCATGCCATCAACATGGGGGTGCAGACGGGGCTCGTGGCCATTTTTAAAGGCATTGTGGGCAACACTCTTGCCCTACTCCCGGCTCTCGCCATTTGTATACCTCTTAATTATTTGATGGTACGCTACGTTTTCAACCATAATATTTTTAAGCAATGGAAAAGAAATTGATCGCTCTGGCGTCCGACCATGCCGGTTTCGCCCTTAAAGGTATAGTGAAAGCCCATCTTGAAGGCCTGGGGTATGAGGTCAAGGATTTCGGCACCTTCTCGGAAGCTTCTTGCGATTACGCCGATTATGCCCATCCTGCTGCCCGTGCCATCGAAAACGGTGAATGCGATTTCGGAATTGCCATGTGTGGCTCGGGCAACGGTATCCAGATGACCTTCAACAAGCATCAGCACATCCGTGCGGCTCTTTGCTGGATTCCCGAACTGGCCTCTCTTGCCCGTCAACACAATGATGCGAATGTCCTCGTGCTTCCGGCCCGTTTTATCTCCGAACATCTCGCTATCGAGACTGTAGATGCCTATCTGGCAGCCGAGTTCGAGGGTGGACGCCATCAAAAGCGTATCGACAAAATTCCGGTCGACTGATGGATCTCTTTGAAGTCGAACTCTCCGACGTCCATTTTTTTGCCTATCACGGGGTCTATGATTTCGAACGGGTGAAGGGCAACGATTTCGTGGTCAATATCATGGTGAAATACCCTGCTCCCTCAGCTGAACTCATCAGAGAGGACTGCCTTTCCAATTCCATTTCTTACGTCGACCTGTTCGAGATAGCCAAGGAGGAGATGACCACTCCCCGCAACCTTCTGGAGACGGTGTGCGAGGCCATCGTAAGCCGCATCAGGACGGCCTTCCCCCAATGCTGCGAGATTCACTGCTCTATCACCAAGTGCCGACCTCCAATCCCCGACTTCAACGGCCGCGCCACCGTAACCCTATCTTATATCTCCCCCAACGAGCTAAAATAGCTATATTAGCTATATTAGCTATAATAGCTATAATAGCTAAATTAGCTAAAATACCCACCCTCCCACAAACCTACCATGCAACAACCCGATTTTGCCCGCCAGAAAACAAGCTATCGGAACCTCAATGTCTATAAGAAAGCCCAGGCCATCTATGACCTGACTTATCTTTTTCTTGAAAACCACATCTCAAAGAAAGACAGAACTTACGATCAGATGTTGCAGGCAGCTCGTTCCGGCAAACAAAATATTGTTGAGGGAAGGTCAGATGCGGCAATTTCTGCCGAGATGGAAATAAAACTGTTTGGTGTGGCCCGTGGTAGTCTCCATGAATTATTGAATGACTATGAGGACTATACTCGCACACGGAAAATAACAGTATGGGCACATGATTTTCCCAGGGCTATAAAATTAAGAGAGATCTGTAAAAACAATAATGATTCATCATTCTACACTGCTTTATATCCGAGACTTAATGACGAAGAATTTTGTAATATGATGTTGACACTGCTCCATCAGGAAATACGGATGCTAGACAGTTTCATAGAATTGATTAAGCAGGATTTTCTCAAAAACGGTGGCATAAAGGAGCAAATGCTAAAGGCACGTCTCAAATCCCGAAAACCCTAACCCCAAATAGCTAAGATAGCTAAAATAGCTATCCCAGCTATCCCAAAGCCAAAAGCCAAAAGATAAAAAAATGGGGGCGCGCCAAAGATGGCACGCCCCCATTAGGTTGTATAAAATCTATTTCAGTAGGTCAATTGCAAACTGATAGTCCGGCTCTTCCGTAATCTCCTTGCAGAGCGAAGTGCCCTTGATCTTGCCGTTTTCGTCGATGATGATGAGTCCTCTGGCGTAAAGGCCCCTCATCGGACCATCCGTGATCTCCATGCCGTAATTCGTGCCGAAGTCGGAGCGGAATCCGGATGCAGGTGCCACATTCTCGATGCCATTGGCTACACAGAATTTCTGAGCAGCAAACGGAAGGTCCATCGATACGCAAAGAACCACCGTATTTTCCAACTGCGATGCCTCAACATTGAATTTCCTCACCGAGGCCGCACATACCGGCGTGTCAAGACTCGGGAATACGTTCAACACCACCCTCTTACCTTTATAGTCGTGCAGACAGATTTCCGTGAGGTCTTTTGCTACAAGGGCAAAGTTGGGTGCGTCATCACCTGCTTTCGGGAACTCGCCATAAAGATGCATCGGCGCCCCGTTTAATGTAACTGAATTCAACATAGTTATTTTCTTGTTTCTTGGTTTGTTGTCTACATTTTTAACATTTTCTTCCTCCCCTTTGTTCACAAACTTTTACTTTTACTGGCGTGTTATATTTTCATAACTCACTTTAACTATGACTCATTCAGATACCCCTCTTTCATTCAGAAAGATTACCCATTCCGATATGCCTCTAATCTGGCAGTTTCTTGAACGAGAAACGGGCCGCACCACCGATTTCTCTTACGCAGGCCTCTTTATGTGGGTCGACCTTTTTAAGTATGAGTTTGCCGTCTACCGAGATACGCTCTTTATTAAAGGTGTGGTGGAAAACGACCGCTCTATCCCGGCTTTCTCCCTCCCTATAGGTGCCCTCCCCCTTGCGGAGGCCATTGAGGTACTTAAAGAATATTGCCGCAGCGAGAATATCCCGCTCGAGCTCTCTGCCGTGCCGGAATACGCTATTCCTGCCCTGCAAGCACTCACCCCCCGGGGAATCGAACCGCTCTCAGACTGGAGCGACTATCTCTACGATGCGGAGATGCTCGCTACGTTGAAGGGTAAAAAGATGATGAAGAAACGCAACCATGTCAACCATTTTATCACCTGCAATCCCGACTGGCTGTTCCTCCCTCTCGATGCCTCCAACGCTGCGGAGGCCCAGACATTCATGGATGTCTATGATTCAGAGGCCGACGAAACTTTCATGGCGCGCGAGGAGAGCCGCCTTTCCCGAAAGATGATTGATATGATTGCCGAAGGCGACCCCGTAATGCACGGCGGTGTCCTCTATGACGCTCCGGGACATATTTGCGCCATCACTATCGGGGATGTCAAGGGCGACACGCTTTACGTCCATATCGAAAAGGCTACGCGTGCCGTAAGCGGCAGCTATGAAATGATCAATAAGGAATTCGCTTCTCATATCCTTGATGTCCATCCGGAAGTCATGTTCATCAATCGTGAGGATGATTCGGGCGATGAGGGTCTCCGAAAGGCGAAGGAATCTTACCATCCGGTCGATCTTTTGAAAAAATTTAATGTCATTTTCTAATTATTGTCGGTTTTATTGGGTTCACTCTCTCTTTGTCTTGAAGTTTTTTGTAACTTTGCACCGTTATGAAAGAAGCACTCGTAATCATCCCTACATATAACGAGATTGAAAACATCGCCTCTATCATAGATGCGGTGGTGAACCTTCAGGATAATTTCGATATCCTTATTATCGACGACAATTCTCCCGACGGTACGGCGCAAGTGGTGAAAGACAAGATGGCCCAATATCCGGGTCGGGTTCACCTGGAGCAGCGTGAGGGCAAACTCGGTCTTGGCACAGCATATATCCATGGCTTTAAGTGGGGTCTCAAGGAAGGATACCTATATATTATGGAAATGGACGCCGATTTCTCCCACAATCCCCAGGACCTCCCACGCCTGCTCAACGCATGCAAAGAGGAGGGCGCCGATATGTCGGTGGGCTCCCGTTACATCACTGGCGTCAATGTCGTCAACTGGCCTATGGGAAGGGTGCTGATGTCATATTTCGCCTCGGCATACGTCCGTTTCGTCACCGGCACTAACCTGCGCGACACTACTGCCGGGTTTGTCTGCTATTCCCGTAAGGTGCTCGAGGCCATCAATCTTGACAAAATCCAGTTTAAGGGCTACGCTTTCCAGATCGAGATGAAGTTTAAGGCTTTCACCAAAAAGTTCAGGATTGTTGAGGTGCCTATCATTTTCATCAACCGCCGGCTCGGCACCTCCAAAATGAATTCCGGAATTTTCGGCGAGGCTATGTTTGGCGTTATCAAACTGAAATTGCAGTCCATTTTCTCCAAAAACTGGATCTGACCCTAATTTTTCACCAATTTATCCCCCTCGGCTCTTGGCCGGTTCCATTTTTTTTACTAATTTTGCAGTCGCATTTCGGGCCGCATACCCGGTTTGCGTGTGTAATTAACTTATAATCTAATCAATAAACCGGCAAGTTTATGGCAACAAAAATCAGATTGCAGCGTCATGGCCGTAAAGGCTACGCTTACTATCCTATTGTTATCGCCGACAGCAGGGCACCACGAGATGGTAGATTTATTGAGAGGATAGGTTCCTATAATCCGAACACTAATCCTGCTACAATAAGTTTAAACTTCGACCGTGCTTTGTATTGGATTGAAGTCGGCGCCCAACCTACCGACACCGTTCGCTCTATCCTCTCTAAGGAAGGCGTTATGCTTATGAAGCATCTCCGCGGTGGCGTGAAGAAAGGTGCTTTCTCTGAAGAAGAAGCCCAGAAGAAATTCGACGCCTGGAAGGCCGAACGCCAGAAGGCTCTCGACTCCAAGAAGGCCAACATCAACGCTAAGAAGGCTGAAGACGTGAAGGCTCGCCTCGAAGCTGAAATGGCCGTCAATAAAAAGAAGGCTGAGGCCATAGCCCGTAAGAAGGCTGAGGCTATCGCCGCTCAGGAAGCTGAAGCTAAGGCTGCCTCCGAAGCTGAAAACGCCGAAGAAGCTCCCGCCGAAGAAGCCGCAGCTGAATAAGCAACTTTTTTTGACAGAAAATTTGGTTCTTCCAAATTTTTAAACTAACTTTGCACTCAGAAACGGAAGTTCTTCCATCTACAGCCGAATTTCCGTTTTCCTAACGGTCTATTAGTGTAGCGGTTAGCACGCCACCCTCTCACGGTGGAAACTCGGGTTCGAGTCCCGGATAGACTACCCTTAAGGTTGCTCCCCAAGCAACCTTTTATTGTAACCCTTCGTTATATAGATATAACTTTAAATGCGTTGCCCACTATGAATAATACGGTCAAAACTATCCTCTGGTGCCTCCTCGGCCTTGTTCTGCTCGTCGGTATCGCCTGGGGAATCTTTATGATAATGTAACCCTCCCCTCCATGCTGACTGTCGACGTTATCAGTTTCTCATACAAGAAGGGATATCCCTCTCCCGCTGAAGGCAACGGGGGTGGTTTCGTTTTCGATTGCAGGTTTCTCCACAATCCGGGACGCTACGAGCAATATAAAACCCTTACCGGCAAGGATCCGGAGGTTATCGATTTTCTGCAAAGTGATTCCAATATCGACAATGCCCTCTCTTCTTTCTGGGAAATAATCGACGAGGCTGTCGCCGTATATAAATCGCGGGATTTCACCTCTCTGCAGGTCGCTTTCGGTTGCACCGGAGGTCAACACCGCTCTGTCTATGCCGCTGAAGCTACTGCACGCCATATCCTCGATAAGTTTCCTGACGTTGGTGTAAATCTTATCCACCGCGAACAAGATAAATGAAGGCCTTTATACTTGCTGCGGGACTGGGCTCCCGACTTAAACCCTGGACCGATTCCCACCCGAAGGCACTTGTACCCATAGGGGGAACCCCGGTTTTGCAACTGGTGGTCGAAAAACTCCGGAGGGCAGGCATTTCTGATATTACGGTGAATGTCTACCATTTTGCCGACCAGATTATCGACTTCGTTAAAGACCGCAACTGGAACATCAACATCGTTGATGAACGCCCAACTCTTCTCGAAACCGGAGGTGCAATCCTGAATGCGGCTCCCTTTCTTGACGGCGATGAGGATATACTCGTGCATAATGCCGATATACTCTCCAATGTCGACATCCCGGCTCTCTCGCTGGCCCATAAGCTCCGGAAGGCTGACGCCACCCTGCTCGTCAGCGACCGCCGCTCGTCCCGCAAACTTGTATTTGGCTCCGATGGAAGGCTTGAGGGCTGGCACTCTCTCTCGGATGATTCTTTCCGGCCATCCGATTTCAAGGCTTCACCGGGGTCGACCGAACTTGCCTTCAGCGGAATCTACGTGATCTCACCCGCCGTCATCGCCTCGATGAAGTCACGGGGCTTCTCGGGTAAGTTCTCTATTATGGATTTCTTTCTGGGTTCCCTTTCCGGTCTTAAACTTTATGGCCACAACCAGGAAGACCTCCAACTCCTCGACATAGGAAAGCCCGACTCTCTGAATCGGGCCGACGAATTTCTTTCAAACTTACCTCAGTAGAGTCAAGTAAATGACTGAAGATGAGTCCAGCCGGCAATGCCGTATATTGCGCGTTTTCACGCACCTTTAACGGCGGCTGGTTGAGTTGTACTGGCATACACAGCCGGCTATCAGGGTTGCTACGGCAAAGCCGCCAAGCCACCATGTCAATGCTACTCCCGTGGTGAAACAGGAAGCTATCAGCAGTCCTGATCCGATGATGTAAAATATTATTGCTAAGGTTTTCATAGTATGGAGTTTTAAGGTTTGTGAATTCTTTATTCTATAACGATTTCACTCCGCCTTAAGTTCACTCCTCCAGCCGCCCCCGCCTCGCCAATTATCTTAGCTATCTTAGCTATTCTAGCTATTTTAGCTATCTTAGCTATCTTAGCTATCTTAGCTATCCTAGCTATTTTAGCTATCTTAGCTATTATAGCTATTATAGCTACCTCCCCCCTACTCTACAGCTCCGAAGCCTTGAGCTTTTCGGCATTCTCGGCCACAATCAGTTTGTCGATGCATTCCTGAATATTGCCGTTTACGAATGCAGGCAAGTTGTAGATGGTGTAGTTGATCCTATGGTCGGTGATGCGGCCCTGGGGATAATTGTAGGTGCGTATCTTGGCCGACCTGTCGCCCGTGCTTACCATAGTCTTGCGCTTGGAGGCGATGTCGTCGAGATATTTCTGATGCTCGCGGTCATAGATGAAGGTGCGAAGACGTGCCAATGCTCTCTCTTTGTTTTTGGGCTGGTCGCGTGTCTCCGTACATTCTATCAGTATCTCCTCCACCTGACCGGTGTTGGGGTTTTTCCAGTTGTAACGCAGTCGAACTCCCGATTCCACCTTGTTTACGTTCTGTCCGCCGGCGCCGCTCGAACGGAAGGTGTCCCATTTGATCTCCCCTTCGTGTATCTCTACCTCGAATTCCTGGGCCTCCGGCAATACGGCTACAGTGGCAGCCGAAGTATGCACTCGTCCCTGTGTCTCTGTCACGGGCACGCGCTGCACCCTGTGCACGCCGCTCTCATATTTCATTATTCCATAAACTCCCTCGCCAGAGAGATTGAATATTATCTCTTTAAATCCACCGGCCGCTCCCTCCGAAACGGAGGAGACGCTCAGGCTCCATCCCTTCATCTCGGCATATTTCTGATACATCCTGAAGAGGTCGCCGGCAAATAATGCGGCCTCATCGCCTCCCGTGCCTCCACGTATCTCCACTATGCAGTTTTTGGAGTCGTCGGGATCCGACGGTATCAGAAGCAGTTTTATCTCTTCCTCGAGTTTCGGAAGTGCCTGCGTGGCCGATTCCAATTCCTCCTTGGCCATCTGGCGCAGTTCTTCGTCGTTTTCCGCTAAGAGTATCGCTTTGGATTCCTCTATACTGTCCAATACGCCCCGATATCGCTTCGTGGCGTTGAGTATCTTCTCGAGGTCTTTATATTCTTTGGTGAGTTTTACGTATCTCTGCTGGTCGGCTATTACAGCCGGATCGGTGATTAGGGTAGAAACTTCCTCAAATCTCCCGTCAAGCCCCTCGAGCCTTTCCAATAATTGGTTGTCTGCCATCTTCTATGAGTTGATTTATCTGCAAAATTACAATTTTATTCCCATCTGCCCAAACCGTGATCCATCTGCGCAGATCCTCAAGACAGAAAGCCATCGCCTGTAAGCTTAGCTGAATTCCGAGATGGCACCATCAACTGTTTTCGTTAGCTCCGGGAACTCTCCTCCGTGTCTCTCCATCAACTCAGCTAAGTTGCCCAATGCTCCGGGTATGCTCTCTATGAAGTGGCGCTTCCCCTCTTTTAATCCCCTCAGTCCGTATGCCCCGAGGGTCTGGATTATCCTGAACATGGCCCAATAGTCTATCTCTCTTTCAACTGTCCCGGTCAATCCTGTTGTCCCTTTCGGGTCACTGGCTTTTACGTATTTTTGCGCTATCTCTTCCCGCTCCTCTCTGCTGAATCCGGCTTTGGCCTGCCATGCAAAGGAAACGAGATCGTAGATTCCGGGGCCGAACCGTGAACTCTGAAAGTCAATCAGCCATGCCTTCTCTTCCTTTATCATTATATTGCGGCTCTGAAAATCCCTATACATCAGTCCCCATCCTTCCCGGGGATAATCCCTCAACCGCTTTTCGAGCCGCTCGAGCTCCCGGTCAAACCTTTTTTCATCATATTTTACTCCAACTATACTGAAGAAGTTCACTTTGGCGTAGTTAAAGTCGTGCTTTATCAAGTCTTCGTTAAAAGGTTCGAATTCAACTATATCTCTCCATTCCTCTTCCGGCAATTCTTGAAATTTCGCCAGCTCTTCTATGGCGTTCTCTATCAGGGCAACTTTTCTCCTTCCTTCATCATTTTTTATATGCCAGAGCAGGTCCCGGTTCCCGAGGTCCTGAAGCAGGTATGCCCGCCTGTCTTCTGTCACTGCCAATATTTCCGACACCCTCAACCCTTTCCCTCTCAAATATCGGCTTAGGGAAATGAAGGTGTCGTTCTCCTTAATATTATCTGACACACACATCACCCTGCTTTTCCCCTTTGCGGTCAGTAAGCGGTAATATCTTCTTGCCGAACCCGACTCTCCCATCGCCTCTATGGAAGCCATCTCCTCACCGGTTTTCCCTAACAATTCTTTCGCAATCTGTTGCTCGTTCATACCATTTCGTTTCTCTTATGTATGATATCTTTGCAAATATAGTCAAAAATTTGCTTTTTTTGTATTTATGTCTTAACTTTGTGCCAACTTTCTAAACGGTAATTAATCTATTGAATATGGCCAATATCAACAATTACGATTTTAAAGGTAAAAAAGCTATCGTGAGAGTAGATTTCAATGTCCCTCTCGACGAAAACGGTAAGGTTACCGACGATACCCGTATCCGCGGTGCCCTCCCTACCCTCAAGAAAATCCTTGAAGCCGGTGGCTCTCTGATCATTATGAGCCATATGGGTAAGCCCAAAGGTAAGGTTAACCCGAAATATAGCCTATCCCAGATCCGCGAAGATGTGGAGAAGGCTCTCGGCACTCCCGTTAAGTTTGTCCCCGACTGCGCTAAGGCTGCCGATGAGGCTAAAGCACTGAAGCCGGGCGAGGTGCTCCTGCTCGAAAACCTTCGCTTCTATCCCGAAGAGGAAGGTAAACCGGTTGATATCGATAAGGCCGACCCGGGCTATAAGGAAGCTGCCGAGAAGATGAAGGCCCTTCAGAAAGATTTCGCTAAGACGCTTGCATCTTACGCCGATGTCTACGTTAACGATGCGTTCGGCACGGCCCACCGCAAACATGCCTCCACTGCCGTCATCGCCGACTATTTCTCGGCCGAAGACAAGATGCTCGGTCTCCTGATGGAGAAGGAGGTGCAGGCCGTCGACGCTATCCTTAAGGATATCAAACGTCCCTTTACCGCTATCATGGGCGGAGCTAAGGTCAGCACGAAGATCGGTATCATCGAAAACCTTATGGATAAGGTAGACAATCTTATCCTCTGCGGCGGCATGACCTTTACGTTCATGAAGGCCCAGGGCGGCAAGATCGGCAACTCCATCTGCGAGGACGATAAGCTCGACCTGGCTCTCGACCTTATGAAGAAGGCGCAGGAGAAGGGCGTAAAACTGGTGCTCGCCACCGACTGCGTAGCTGCCGATGCCTTCAGCAACGATGCCGACACTAAGGTGTGCCCCTCCAACGATATCCCCGACGGCTGGGAAGGTATGGATGCGGGTCCCGACTCCATCCTTGCTTTCCGTGAGGTGATCCTCCCGGCCAAGACTATCCTCTGGAACGGCCCTGCCGGTGTCTTTGAGTTCGAGAAGTTTACCCGCGGCTCGAAGGCTATCGCGGAGGCTGTGGCCGAAGCTACCCAGGCCGGTGCGTTCTCGCTCGTTGGCGGCGGCGACTCCGTGGCCTGCGTCAATAAGTTCGGCCTGGCCGACAGCGTAAGCTATGTCTCCACCGGCGGCGGTGCCCTCCTCGAGGCTATCGAGGGAAAGACCCTCCCCGGAGTGGCCGCTGTCAAGTAATTGCCTTCAAATAATTTTTCCTTACTTTTTGAAGTTTCAAAAACAAATTGTAATTTTGCAATTATGAATCTTAGCCCGGAATCGGCGCGACGCTCTCCAGAGCTCTCCCGCTTCTGACGCTCAATTTCTGCAAATATCTAATTAAACTAATAAACAACAATTTAAAATCTAACTATGGAATCCAAAGATTCAAAAGTTCAGGCTCCGGTTGCTCCCAAGCCCGCAGCTAAACCGATGGCTCAGAAGATTGCTGACGCCGAGAAAATTTCTAAAGTTCGCGGTATCAAGAACGCTTTTATCGTTATCCTCGTCTGCGCTGCTGCAGCTGTTTGTATCTTCCTCTTCGCTATGGGTGCCCCCGGCAACTTCGAAGGCGGCGATACCAACAATCATCCTCTCAACCTCGCCGGTACTGTCTATAAGGGCGGTTTCATCGTGCCTATCCTGATGACTCTCCTCCTTACGGTTATCGTACTCTCAGTTGAACGCTGGATCGCTATCAGCTCCGCCCAGGGTAAAGGCAACACCACCAAGTTTGTCACCGACGTGAAGCTCCTCCTCGCCCAGAACAAGATCGACGAGGCTATGAACCGCTGCCGCCAGCAGAAAGGCTCTGTGGCTTCTGTAGTTTACAATACACTCGTTAAGTATAAGGAACTCGACGCCAACCATACCCTCAGCAAAGAGCAGAAACTCACTACGCTCCGCAACGAGGTGGAAGAGGCTACGGCTCTCGAAATGCCCTCCCTCTCACAAAACCTCCCCATCATCGCTACCCTCACAACCCTCGGTACTCTCGTCGGTCTTCTCGGTACGGTTATGGGTATGATCAAGTCGTTCCAGGCCCTCGCCGCCTCCGGCTCTCCCGACTCTACTGAACTCTCCACCGGTATCTCCGAGGCCCTCGTTAATACCGCATTCGGTATCGCAACCGGTGCTTTCGCCGTTATCTCCTACAACTTCTTTACCAATAAGATCGACAACCTCACATACGCTATCGACGAGATCGGTTTCTCTATCGTTGCTACTTTCGCCGCAACTCACGAGGGTTAATCCAGTATAGGATTCTTTTAATCTTATATCACCATTTTTCTACCAAACCGATTAAGTCACAGTTAGTATGGGAAGAGTAAAGATAGCAAAAAAGAGCACATTCATCGACATGACGGCGATGAGTGACGTTACCGTGCTTCTGCTTACCTTCTTCATGTTGACTTCTACTTTCCTCCAGAAAGAACCCGCCACAGTCATTACCCCGGCTTCCGTCTCCGACGAGAAGGTCCAGGAAACCAACGTGGTCCAGGTTCTTGTCTCACCCGAAGGAAAGGTGTGGCTGACTATGAACAACGATACCGCTCAAGCCTGGAGCAACGAGAAAATGCGCGCTGCTCTCCTTGAAAAGGTAAGCGAAGTCTACAACGAGACACGCTCGCCCAAAATCCAGTTTACTGACGCCCAAAAGGCTGCCTTCGGTAAGTTGGGTTCGTTCGGAGTCCCCCTTAAAGATATGGGCGACTTCCTCGACCTCTACTACCAGCCCGAAGGTATGACCAAAATGGACCAGTGGCTCGCGGGCGAAGACCCCAACCACCCCACCGGAATCCCCATCAACTGGAACCAGGACGACTCCCGTCCCAACGAATTCCAGATGTGGATGAAGGCCATGAGGCAAACCGACAATGAAAATCTTAAGGAAGCTATCAAAGACGGTACCGGCGTGGCTCTTAAGGCCGACCAAAACACCAGCTTTGAAGTGATCCATATGGTAATGGACAACCTCCAGACCATCAAGATGAATAAGTTTACCTTGTTGACAGCACTTAAAGCAGCAGAATAAGACCATGGCAGAGATTCAACAAAACGACGGTGGCAAAGGCAAAAAAGGCCACCAGAAGAAAATGACCATCCGCGTAGACTTTACGCCGATGGTGGATATGAACATGCTCCTGATCACGTTCTTCATGCTTTGTACCACGATGATCAAATCCCAGACCCTCTCTATAGCTCTCCCCTCCAACGAGAAGGTCGAGAATACCGACAATATGAGCCAGGCTTCTGCCGACGATGCAGTCACTATCATTATCGATGCCAAACGTAAGGCCGGATCGATGGATGTCGACACCATCAACGGCAAGGTCATCAACGAGGTGTACTACTATTTCGGTAAACCCCTCGACGGTGAGGCCCCCACTCAGGAAAGCGTCGCCTCTCACAACAACCTCCAGAAGGCCGAAATCCTTTCCGATGAGGTAAACGACCTTGGCGACCATACCGCACGCGGTATCCGTAAGATCATCCAGGACCGTAATAAGGAAGTCTACGAAGCTATCAAGGAACTCAAGGAAAAATACAACAACGGTGAGTTCGGTAGCCTCGAGACTGCCCAGGAACGTGAAGCCGCACAAGAGAAATATAAGGCCGCTGCAGTGGAGATCCGCAAAAGCGACTCTTATAAGAAACCCGTCATTATCATCAAGTCCACTCCCCACGCCTCTTACGGCGGACTCGTGGAAATCCTCGACGAGATGCAGATCAACTCCGTCTCCAAGTATCAGATCGATAATATGACGTCGGTAGACTCTCTTATGCTTATCGACTACCAGAACCGTCATCATGGCGAATAATCCGGAAGTTAGATTTATTAACTCTAATCCAGTAAAAAAATGGCAAATCTGACCTCTAAAGAATGGCGCGATCTTATCTTCCAGGGTAAGAATAAAGAGTTCGGTGCTTACGACCTCCGTAAGAACTCCGAAAAACGCCACACCCTCGCCGTGATTTTTACCCTTATTGGTCTTGTAGTAATCATTATCGCTGTAATCGGCTACTCCAAACTGAGCGATAAACTCGCTGCCGACCGCGAGGCGGAACTCCTCCTCGAACGCGAACGCATGCAGCAGATCGAAATGGCCCAGCAGGAAGAGGAAGTGCCCGAGGAAGAACCCGAAGAACAGAAGTTCGAGCAGGAAATCCCCGAAGTGCCCGAAGAGGTGCTCGCTACAGTGCAGGTTACTCAAATCGCTATCGTCGACGCCGATAAGGTGAAAAACGAAGTGATGACTATGGACGAACAGAAAGAAGACAATACCGCCCGTGGTGTCGTCAACCAGGAAGGTTCCGACGATGCCGACCGCTTCCAGGCTGTCAAGGAGCAGGTGGTCGTTGTAGAGCAACCCAAGGAAGAGCCCAAACCCGACCAGATTTTCCAGGCTGTGGAACAGCCTGCCGAATTCCCCGGCGGTCAGGCTGCTCTTATGAAGTGGCTCGGCAACAACATCCGCTACCCGGAATCAGCTCAGCAAAACGGCGTCTCCGGTCGTGTTATCGTGAAGTTCGTTGTCGAAAAAGACGGCTCCATCAGCGGCGCTACCATCGTCAAGGGTGTTGATAAAGACCTCGACGCTGAAGCTCTCCGCGTGGTGAAGAGAATGCCCAAGTGGCAGGCAGGTAAGAACAACGGCCAGGCCGTCCGTTCCTACTTCACCCTCCCCGTCACTTTCAAACTCCAGAATCAATAAGTTTCCATAACTGCTTTTTTTGAAGAGGTCGCGCCGGGAGTGTTTTTTCCACGCGGCCTCTTCAACTATTCTTAACGTTTAATTGTTAATTTTATAAAACTAACTGCTAAATCTTGATATTATGAAATCAGACGGTAATAATGGCAACGGTGTGCCTAAGGGAGCCAGATTCGTTTTTGGCGTTTTTATGGTCCTTTTCTATATAGCCGTGGGGCTCTTCTTTATCCTTGACCCCGTGGATTTCTTCACCCCCGCTATCTCCTACGTTGTCGGCGGTATCCTCTGCGCCTACGGCCTCTTCCGCGGCTATCGTATGTATCGGGGCATGAACTGAACCCTTCCCTCCTGCCCCTCTCCTCCCCAAAATCTTTTTCCACTTTCCCTAATCTAAGCCTATGAAGAAGTCAGCTTCCTTCGCCCTTCTTTCCGCTTTTGCTCTCCTTGCCGCCGGCCTCTCTTCCTGCGGTGAGGTGAAGCGTGGTGAATACGTCAAGGGCGCCGCCACCATCTATTGCGACGATGGTTTCAAGAATATCCTCGAGGAGGAAATCGACGTGTTTGAATACACCTATCCCGGCTCGAGCATCATACCCTCTTATGTCAGCGAGGCCCGGGCAGTCGACGCCCTCATGGGCGACTCTACCGATGCCATCATCGTGACCCATGAGTTCAATAAAGACCAGATCAAGTATGTCCGCGACAATTTCAAGAAGGTGGTGAAGCAGCGCTGCATCGCCGTAGATGCCGTCGGGCTGATCGTGAATAAAGACAATCCCCTCTCCGAACTCACCATGGAGGAGCTCGGCAAGATCATGAACGGCGAGATCAACAAGTGGAGCCAGCTGGCTCTCCCCGATACGGCCGACATCCAGCTCGTCTTCGACAACCAGAACTCCTCTACAGTGCTCTATATGCGCGAGAAGTTCCTCGGAGGAAAGCTGATTTCCGAAAACCCCAATGTCCATGTCTTCGCGCAGAACAACAACCGTGAGGTGTTCGATGTGGTCAAGGATAATCCTAACGCTATCGGTATCATCAGCGTGTCCTGGCTTGGCGACTCTCTCGAGAATGCCCATAAGGTGCCTGTTGAGAAGCGCATAGAAGGCTATGAGGAGACGGATGACGTCATCGCTAAGGAACTCACTACGGAGGTCAAGGTGCTCGGCCTGCAGAACCCCACTGCCGAAAACGACTTCACGCTCGTGCCTTACAAGCCCTACCAGGCCTATATCGAAACGGGCGACTATCCGCTCTTCCGCAAGGTCTATATGATCACTACGGCCTCCGGCTCAACCCTCATGAAGAGCTTCTACGATTTCGTCACGGGCTTCGTGGGTCAGAAGATTATTGCCAACACCGGCATACTCCCCTACAAGCTTACCCCGCGCATCGTCCAACTCAAATAATCTATCCGTTTTTTCTCTTCTCCATATATTAAGCGCCTTTAAACCACGTTTAATATATGATGTCTATTACCTTAGATAATTAAATTTTTTCCAACACATATGAAGTTACGCAATCTTTTTCTCTCAGCGATGGCTCTCTGCTCGCTCGGCCTCTTCGCCCAGACCCACACCCAGGGCATCGAATACTATAAGGCCGACCAGTTTAACAACGCCAAGGAGCTCCTGAATCGCAACCTTAACAACCCCGGCACCGACAAGGCCCTCTCCTACTACTATCTCGGCCAGATCGAGATGCGTAAGGGCAACGTCAGCGCCGCCTCAAAGTATTTCAACGACGGTATCGCAGCCGATGCCGAAAACCCCTACAACTATGTGGGTCTCGGCTATATCGATCTCAAAAACGGTGATGCTAAGGGTGCCGAAAAGTATTTTAAGGAGGCTGAGTCGCGCGCCAAGAAAGACCAGTCGGTTATGGTTGAGATTGCCCGCGCTTACTATAATGCCGACCCCGTCGGCAATAAGGCCATCTATGAGAAGCGTATCGCAAACGCGCTGAAAAAGGATTCCAAAAACCCCGATATCTACATCTTCGAGGGCGACGTGCTCCGCGACGATGCCTATGCCAACAACAATTCCAAGTCTTACGGCTCCGCAGCCGCTAAGTATGATATGGCTACTTCCTACGACCCCACTTCTGCCGTGGCCTATGTGAAGTATGCCGATATGTACATGAATGCCCAAAACCCGGGTTATGCCATCATCAAGCTCGAGGAGCTCATCAACAACAATCCCTCCTCTGCCCTCGGACAGCGTGAGCTCGCAAACGCCTACTACGAGAACAACCAGTACGACAAAGCTGCCCTCCAGTATGGCAACTATGTGAAGAATCCCAACCACTTCAAGGAAGACGAAGACCGTTATTCGTTTATCCTCTTTGCCGACGGCAAGTATCAGCAGGCCTACGACTACGCTACCTCCCTGCTGCAGCAGAACCCCGACAATTTCACGGCTATGCGCTATCAGTTTATGAACGCTGCCCAGATCGAGTCGCTCCAGGGCAACATCCTTCCGCTCGCCGAGAAACTCCTCGCTGCCCATAAGGCTAACCCCGACAATAAGTTCGCAGCTATCGACTACACCCTCATCGCCGAGGAGCTCGACCGCGACAAACGTCCCGAAGACGCTATCGCCCTTCTCCAGGAAGCTATCTCCGTAATGCCCTCCAATTCCAATTTCGATAAGCAGCTCGCCCTGCTCTATATCGATTCGGGAGACTACGACAAGGCTGCCGACGAATACGCCGCTTTTATCGCCAAGACTGCCAACCCGGGCTACAATGAGTTTACCCAGCAGGCTCTCTATGCCTACTTTGCCGGTCTGCTCAATAAGGAAGGCATCACGGATAAGAACACGGGCGAGGTTCTCCGTCAGCAAGACGCTGCCGCCGCCCGGAAGTATTTCGGTATGGCTGCCGACTATTCCAACAAGGCTGCTCAGGCTGCTCCCAATGTCTACAAGCCCCATAAGATCCTCGGCGACCTCGCCATTGCCCAGGCTGCCGATGCCGACGTGGCTAAGGCTGCCCAGCCCGAATACGAGATTGCTTACGGTCTGCTCGTTGCCAATCCCGACCCGCGTTACAACAGTGACGCCAAGGTGATCTACAACTATCTCGGCAACTACTACCTCGACCAGAAGGACGTGGCCAAGGCCAAGGAGTTTTTCAACAAGTATCTCGAGCTCGACCCCGATAATGCCGAATACCGTAAGTTTGTCGACAACCTGAAATAATCCCTCATCATAAAGAATTACGCCGGGGATTTCCCGAATCGGGCCCCGATTTTACCTCTTAAAACTTCCTCTTGCGCAAGAGGAAGTTTTTTTGTAATTTTGCCTATCAATTGTAGCTGCTAACTATAATGGCTCGTCTTATTAAAGTCAAGAAAGGTCTCGACATCCCTCTCGACGGCCGACCCTCCGGCCGCGTTGATGTCGTAGCTCCTGCATCCGTCGGTATTGTCCCCGACGATTTCGAGGGTCATGTATGGAAGTGCGCCGTGAAGGAAGGCGACGAGGTTGCCGTCGGCTCCACTCTCCTCTTCGATAAGGCCACGTCGCGCATCCGCATCGTCAGTCCTCTGGCCGGTAAGGTCAGGGAGGTGCGCCGCGGCGAGCGCCGCAAGATCCTCGCCGTTGTGGTGGAGGCCGGTCCCTCGTCGGTGAAACCCGTCTCCTACAACCTTGAGCTCTCTGCCGAAGCTGTCCGCGAGACGCTTCTGGCCTCGGGTATCTGGGCGCTTATGCGCCAGCGCCCGTTTGATATCGTCCCCGACCCCGACTCAGAACCACGCGACATCTTCGTCTCGGCGTTCGATTCGGCGCCGCTCGCCGCTCCGCTTATCGACGGCAGTATGCTCCCCTTTATCGAGAAGGGTCTGGAGGTGCTGAAGGCTGTCTCGGGCAAGAAGCCTTATATCGCCACGCGTGCCGCTCACCCGTATGAGTTTGCCAATGGCGTTAACCTTAATGTGGAGGGCCCTCACCCTGCCGGTAATGTCGGTGTGCAGATTGCTGCCGTGGCCCCGGTTAATAAGGGAGAGACGGTATGGGCGCTCGATGTGGTCACTGTAGCCCGTATCGGTAAGCTGTATACCGACGGCATCCCCTCCTGGAAGGCGCTCGTGGCGCTTACGGGTCCGGAACTCGCCGACCCCCACATGATTCAGACTATCGTGGGCTCCGACCTCCATCAGCTTCTTCCCGAAGCCGTGCTCGACGATGCTTCCCTCAGGGTTATCTCGGGCAATGTGCTTACGGGTAAGAAGGTGGACCCGCGTTCCGGCTTCCTGCGCTACCCCTACCGGCAGATTACGGTGATCCGCGAGGGCGACAATGCCGATGAGTTTATGGGCTGGGCCTCGCTGAGCCCATCGAAGTTCAGCACGAAGCGCACATTCCCGGCTTTCCTCAAGGGTCTGGCCAAACCTTTCCCCTTCGATGCCCGCATCAAGGGCGGCCGCCGTGCCATGATTCTCAGCGGTGAGTTCGACAAGGTCTTTCCATTCGATATCTATCCGGAGTTCCTGCTGCGTGCCGTCAATGCCGGCGATGTGGACCGCATGGAGAAGCTCGGCATCTACGAGGTGGCGCCCGAAGATTTCGCGCTCCCTGAGTTTGTCGACACTTCCAAGCATGAGCTCCAGCCTATGATCCGCCGTGCGCTCGACGACCTCCGCGCCGACTCCTGAATCCTCCTCTTGCTTAACGATAAACCCTAAACGACAAACGCTCAACTCTCAAACCTTGAGATGAAACTGAAGCAAAGAATCGACCGTCTGAAACCCCACTTCGAGAAGGGTGGCCGTCTGGCTCCCCTCCATTCCGTGTTCGACGGTTTCTATACATTCCTTTTTACCCCTAACGAGACGTCGCGCTCCGGTGTGCATATCCATGATGCCAACGATTCGAAGCGCACCATGATCACGGTGGTCATCGCCCTGCTTCCCTGTGCCCTCTTCGGTATGTGGAATGTGGGCTATCAGCATGCGCTCGCCGTAGGCGACCCCGACCATGCGCTGCTCCGTCTCTTTTTCTACGGCTTTTTCGCCGTCCTTCCGCAGATTGTCACGGCTTATGTCGTAGGTCTGGGCATCGAGTTTATAGTGGCCCAGATCCGCGGCCATGAGATCCAGGAGGGTTTCCTGGTGTCGGGTATCCTTATCCCGATGATCTGCCCGGTCTCCACTCCTTGCTGGATGCTTGCGGTGGCCGTGGCTTTTGCCGTGATTTTCGCTAAGGAAGCCTTCGGCGGCACGGGCTATAATTTCCTCAACATTGCCCTCGTTACCCGAGCCTTCCTTTTCTTTGCATACCCCTCCAAGATGAGCGGTGACAGTGTCTTTGTGCGCACGGCCGACGGTGAGGCTACCGTCGATGCCTTCTCGGGCGCCACGCCGCTTGGACAGCTGGCCTCTTCCACCACTCCGGGCTCTACCGACATTTTCGGTGTCAACGGCGACATCCTCTCCTACTCGGATGTCTTCTGGGGTCTGATGCCGGGCTCCTGGGGCGAGACTTCCACTTTCTGCATCATCCTCGGTGCCGTGATTCTGCTGGCTACCGGTATCGCTTCCTGGAAGATCATCACTTCCGGTGTCGTCGGCGCGCTCTGCATCTGCTTTGTGGCCAACCATTTTGCCTCGCCTCTCTATCCCGTCACATATTTGCCCCCCTTCGAGCAGCTGGCTCTCGGTGGCTTTGCTTTCGCTATCGTGTTTATGGCCACCGACCCCGTCACGGCCTGCCGCACTGAGATCGGCAAGTATATCTACGGGTTCCTCATAGGGGTGGTGGCGATGATTATCCGCTGCTACAATACGGGCTACCCCGAAGGCGCCATGCTGGCCGTGCTGCTGATGAACTGCTTCGCGCCGCTTATCGACTGGTGTGTCGTCAACTCCAATATCAACCGCCGGCTTAAACGTGCCGTTAAAGTTTCAGAGTCATGAACAGGCAGGGTAACACTTACACGGTGATCTATTCCGTGCTTCTGGTCCTCATTGTGGGGGTCGTCCTCTCTCTGGTCTATCAGGCTTTGCGTCCCGTGCAGGAGCGCAACATCGCCGACGACACGAAGAAGCAGATTCTGGCTGCTGCGCGCATCGTACCCTCCGAGGGGGTCTCGGTATCCGAGCTCTATGATTCCCATATCGTACGCAGCTTTATCGTTGATTCCGAAGGCCGCGAAATCGACTCCTCCGTGCCGGCGTTTTCTGTCAATGTGGCCGCGCAGGTCAAGCTCCCCGATGCGGAGCGTCAGCTGCCGGTCTATGAGTGCCGGACGCCAGACGGACTTAAATACATCCTCCCTGTCTATGGTGCCGGACTCTGGGGACCCATCTGGGGCTATATCGCCTTCGATGCCGACGGCTCCACTATCTATGGCGCCTATTTCGCCCACCAGGGCGAGACGCCCGGTCTGGGTGCCGAAATCGAGAAACCCGCTTTCTCGGGCCAGTTTGACGGCAAGAAGATTTTCAATGCCGAGGGTCAGTTCTCCCCTATCGCTGTGGTGAAGGCAGGGCAGGCTCCGGCTTCGGGCGAGTATGTCAACGCGGTCTCGGGCGGCACCATCACGTCGCAGGGTGTCCAGAAGATGCTTGCCAATTCGCTTGCTCCCTATGCCGCTTTCCTCAAGTCTCTCAAATCCCGCTAATTCTTCCCTCTCTTAATAATGAATTTCCAGACTCTCATCAACCCTCTCTCCAAGGATAATCCGGTCATTGTCCAGGTGCTCGGCATCTGCTCGGCGCTGGCCGTTACGGCGAAGCTCCAGCCGGCCGTGGTGATGACGATCTCTGTCGTGGCCGTGCTTGCGCTTGCCAACGTCATTATCTCTTGCCTGCGCAAGACGATCCCTACCTCCATCCGCATCATCGTGCAGCTGGTGGTGGTGGCGGCTCTCGTGGTCATTGTCGACCAGATACTCAAGGCCTTCACCTACGATGTCAGCAAGCAGCTGTCGGTATTTATCGGCCTGATCATCACCAACTGTATCATCATGGGTCGCCTTGAGGCATTTGCGCTCAACAATCGTCCCTGGCCCGCTTTTCTCGACGGTGTGGGCAACGGCCTGGGCTACGGCATTATCCTCATCATCGTGGCCTTCTTCCGCGAGCTCTTCGGCAGCGGCACGCTCTGGGGCTATCAGGTGATCCCGCAGTGGTGGTACGATGCCGGCTATCAGAACAATGGCATGATGATTCTCCCTCCTATGGCGCTTATCACGGTGGCCTGCATCATATGGGTCCACCGCGCCCGCAATAAAGACCTCCAGGAGCAATAGACACTATCAACACCTTAATGAACCCCTCTAAAGACCCGGAACAGTAGTCCCGCTTTTCTATGGAAAATTTCAATCTCTTTATACGCTCCATCTTTGTAGACAATATGATCTTTGCCTACTTCCTGGGCATGTGTTCATATCTGGCTGTCTCGAAGAATGTGAAGACGGCTTTCGGTCTCGGTGTGGCCGTTACGTTCGTGCTCTGCATCGCTCTGCCGGTGTGCTGGGCCATCAACCATTTTATCCTGGTTCCGGGTGCCCTGAGCTGGCTCGGTCAGGAGTATCTCGATACGGATCTCTCCTTCCTGGGGCTCATCATGTTTATCTCCGTTATAGCTGCCCTGGTCCAGATCCTGGAGATGGTGATCGAGAAGTATTCCCCCACTCTCTATAACTCGCTGGGCATCTTCCTGCCGCTCATAGCCGTCAACTGCGCTATCCTCGGTGCGGTGCTCTTTATGCAGCAGCGTGAGTTTTCCAATGCCTGGATGGCTACGGTCTATGGCGCGGGCTCCGGTGTGGGCTGGCTCCTTGCCATCATCTGCCTTGCTGCCATCCGTGAGAAACTCACGGTGTCGGCCATCCCCAAGCCCCTGCGAGGCATCGGCATCACGTTTATCATCACCGGCCTCATGGGCATCGCTTTCATGAGCTTCCTCGGCATCAAACTCTAAACCTCTCCTTCCCCCTTAACCGATTAAAGCTAAACGTCAATTATGCTTCTTCATATCCTCTGGCACTCTCTCTTCGCTGCGGCGCTGATCTTCCTGGTCATAGTGCTGGTGCTCGTGGCCGTCCTCCTTACGGCCAAGCGTTTCCTCGTGAATTCGGGCGAGGTGGCCATCTCTATCAATGAGGGCGCCAAGCTGATCCATACTCCGGCCGGCAAGACGCTCCTGGCCACTCTCTCCGACAATGGTGTCCATCTCTCTTCGGCCTGCGGCGGTAAGGGCAGCTGCGGCCAGTGCCGCGTCCAGGTGCTCGCGGGCGGCGGCGATATGCTACCTACGGAGGCCGTCCATTTCACGCGCCGACAGATGAAGGAGGGCTGGCGTCTGGGCTGCCAGGTCAAGGTGAAGCAGGATATGGCCATCAAGGTCTCCGAGGCGGCTCTGGATGTCAAGGAGTGGGAATGCACGGTGATCTCCAACCGCAATGTGGCTACGTTTATCAAGGAGTTCATAGTCCAGCTCCCCGAGGGAGAGCATATGAATTTCATCCCAGGCTCATATTCCCAGATCCGTATCCCGAAGTATACTATGGATTACGATAAGGATATCGACAAGTCGCTTATCGGCGATGAATACCTCCCGGCCTGGAATAATTTCGGCCTGTTCTCGCTGAAGGCCTCCAATAATGAGGAGACGGTCCGTGCCTACTCTATGGCTAATTATCCCGAGGAGGGCGACCGGTTTATGCTCACCGTCCGTATAGCTACCCCGCCGTTTAAGCCGAAGCCGGAAGTGGGATTTATGGATGTGCCCCCGGGTGTGGCCTCGAGCTATATCTTCTCTCTCAAGCCGGGCGATAAGGTGCTCATGAGCGGCCCTTATGGTGATTTCCATCCTATCGTCGACTCTAAGGCTGAGATGATTTGGGTGGGCGGCGGTGCCGGTATGGCGCCCCTGCGTGCCCAGATTATGTGGATGCTGAAGACGCGGCAGACGCGCGACCGTAAGATGAGCTATTTCTACGGCGCACGCGCGCTCAACGAGGTGTTCTATCTCCAGGATTTCCTGGAGCTGGAGAAGGAGTTCCCCAATTTTAAGTTCTACCTGGCGCTCGACCGTCCCGACCCGGCTGCCGATGCGGCCGGCGTGGAATACACTCCCGGCTTTGTGCACGATGTGATGTTCAAGAAGTATCTCTCCACCCACGATGCCCCGGAAGACATCGAATACTATATGTGCGGCCCCGGCCCGATGAGCCGTGCCGTCAATAATATGCTGTATAATCTTGGTGTCGAGCCCTCGTCAATACATTACGACGATTTCGGCGCCTGACCCCGAGACACGAAACCTGATGACAAGAACCCTAAACAATAAAATATCATGAAAAGAGACAATGAAATCTTCGATATCATCGACCGCGAGCACCTTCGCCAGCGTCGTGGCATCGAACTGATCGCCAGCGAGAATTTCGTGAGCGACGAGGTGATGAGGGCCATGGGCTCCTGCCTCACCAACAAGTATGCCGAAGGGTATCCCGGCAAGCGCTATTACGGCGGCTGCGAGGTGGTGGATGAGTCTGAGAATCTGGCTATCGAACGCGCCAAGAAACTTTTCGACGCTGAGTGGGCCAACGTTCAGCCCCACTCCGGCGCACAGGCCAATATGGCCGTGTTTATGGCCGTCCTCGAGCCGGGCGATAAGTTCCTCGGTATGGACCTCTCTCACGGTGGTCATCTTTCCCACGGTAGCCCGGTGAATTTCTCCGGTCTTATGTTCCAGCCCATCAGCTATACTGTAGATGCCGAGACGGGACGTGTCAACTACGAGGAGATGGAGGAGAAGGCCCGCGCGGAGCGTCCGAAGCTGATTATCGCCGGCGCCAGCGCCTACAGCCGTGAGTGGGACTATGCCCGCATCCGTAAACTCGCCGATGAGATTGGCGCTATCTTTATGGTGGATATGGCTCACCCCGCAGGTCTTATCGCTGCCGGTCTGCTCGAGAATCCCGTGAAGCATGCCCATATCGTCACCACCACAACCCATAAGACGCTCCGCGGACCGCGTGGCGGACTTATCCTCATGGGTAAGGATTTCGACAACCCCTGGGGCAAGAAGACTCCCAAAGGTGAGATCAAGAAGATGTCGGCTCTGCTCGACTCCGCTGTGTTCCCCGGTGTGCAGGGTGGTCCGCTCGAGCATGTCATCGCCGCCAAGGCCGTTGCTTTCGGTGAGGCGCTCCAGCCCGAATGGAAGGAGTATGCCGTGCAGGTGCGCAAGAACGCTCAGGCTCTCGCCGACGCGCTCATCAAGCGCGGATATAAGATTATCTCCGACGGCACCGACAACCACTCCATGCTCGTAGACCTTCGTCCCAAGTTCCCCGACATGAGCGGCAAGAAGGCAGAGCGCGTGCTCGTGGAGGCCGACATCACGGCCAACAAGAACATGGTGCCCTACGACTCCCGCAGCCCGTTCCTCACCAGCGGACTCCGTTTCGGCACGGCCGCCATCACCACCCGTGGCGCGAAGGAGGACTTCATGGAGACCATCGCCGGGTTCATCGACCGCGTCCTCACCCACGCCGACGATCCCGCTGAGATTGCCAAGGTGCGTCAGGAGGTCAACGACATCATGAACTCCTACCCCATGTTCGCCTGGTAATCCCGGCTTAGCTCGAAGAGCTTTTCCTATGGTTAACCCCACCATAAGGGAGCGAAGCGACCTTGGTGGGGTAGTCCGGATCCAAGCAGACTTCCTCGAAGAGGATGTCGGTGACCCTAATAAAAAAACGTAGTTATCGAAACTCTATCAATATCCAAAGACCGTCTGGCAGCCCTCGAGCCAGAGCGCTTCGCCGGCGACATCGTGATTGTCGACTCCCTTGAGGGAGTCGACTCCGCCGTCGCCGAACTCACCGCCGCGGCTCTCATCGGATTCGACACCGAGACCAAGCCTGCCTTCAAGAAAGGCCAGACCCACAGCGTCGCGCTCCTCCAGCTCTCCACTCCCTCGAGGAGCTTCCTTTTCCGCCTCTGCCGGATCGGTCTACCACCCCAGGTCAAGGAACTCCTCGAGAATCCCGCCGTCACTAAGGTGGGCCTTTCTATCAAAGACGACTTTCACAGTCTCAACAAGATTGGCCCGTTGGCTCCGGCGGGGTTCATTGACCTCCAGGACTATGTGCGGCGCTTCGGCATCGCCGACAGCTCGCTCACCAAGATCCACGCCATCGTCTTCGGCAAGCGGATCTCGAAGTCGCAGCAGCTCACCAACTGGGAGGCCCCCTCGCTCAACCGGCGCCAGCAGGAGTATGCATCGCTCGACGCCCTGGCGTGCCTGCGGCTTTACACCACCCTGAGCTCCGGCGCGTTCAATCCCGCCACTTCCCCCTATCGTGAAACGCCCTGACAGGGGCAAAGGCGTTCACGTGAGGTAGAATCTGAAGAATATATGAGGAAGAAGCTTAAGAAGTCGCTTTGGTTGCCGCCGCTCCTGGCTGTTTACTGCGCAGTGATGGACATCTATTTCGGTCCCCGACTCATCGCCGAGGGCCGTGCCTCCAAGTTCTGGATCTCCGTCGCCTTCGAGGCAGTCGTCGTCATCGGCCTCTTCTTCGCTCTCCGCCGCAAGGAACACCTCGCCTCCCACCGCCCCAAATAACCCAAAAAACTCTGCGATATGACACCCGAAGACCAGACCTACGAGATAACCCGGAAGGCCGTCGAGGCCCTCAAGACGGTCTACGACCCCGAGATCCCCGTCAACATCTACGACCTCGGACTCATCTATAAGATCGACTACGACCCTGCCGACAAGACACTACATGTCGATATGACGCTCACGGCCCCGTCTTGCCCTGCCGCCGACTTCCTCGTCGAAGACGCCCGCATGAAGCTCGCCGCCATCGAGGGTCCTGAGAAGCTCGACCTCCGTCTCGTCTTCGAACCCGAATGGGACAAAGACATGATGTCTGAGGAAGCCAAGCTCGAGCTCGGCCTCCTCTAACCCCTGCGATTGCATGCCGAAGGCCTACTTCATCTCCGATCTTCATCTCGGCGCCACCTACAACGCCGCCGACAAGGCCCTTGAGCGCCGTGTCGTCGCCTTCCTCGACGCCATCCGAGCCGACGCCTGCGAGCTTTACCTCCTCGGCGACATCCTCGACTATTGGTTCGAGTATCGCTACGTCGTGCCCCGCGGCTACGTCCGCTTCTTCGGCAAACTCGCCCAACTCGCCGATGCCGGTGTAAAGATCACCTGGATTATAGGCAACCATGACATCTGGATCTTCGACTATCTCCCCGCCGAACTCGGCATATGCGTCGTCGACGGCGTGCTGGAGTGCGACATCCTCGGATCCCGCTTCTGCATCCAGCATGGCGACGCCGTCGGGGGCAGCCGCAAGTTCCGCGTGCTGCGCTCCCTATTCAGGAACCGCGTCTTGCAGAAGCTCTTCAGCGGCATCCATCCGCGCTGGACGGTCGGCTTTGCCTACGCCTGGAGCCGCCACAGCCGCCTCTCCGCGCGGCAGCGCGGTGACGGCGCCTGCGCTCCCGGTCAGCAGCGCTGGCTCGACGCCGTCAGGGTGTGGTGTGAGGAACGCATCGCCGGAGGCGACCCCTCCCGCTACTATCTTTTCGGCCATCTCCACCGCGGCGTGGAAGAAAATCTTTCTGACGGCAGAAAACTGATAGTTTTGCCCGATTGGCCCTCAGGAGAGGGCTATGGAGTCTTTGACGGAGAGAATTTTTATGTTATGCAACATATTTGACCATTTTTCTGCATAAAAATTTGGTCGGAAATATAAAACGGCTTAAATTTGCACAAAACCTAAAACAATCTTTTTTACCTTAAGATTTTTTACCTGTAGAAACTTACAAAAGGGAGGAAGTAGCCGTGAGGCAACTTCCTCTTTTCCATTCTCCCCCGAGGAGAGCCGCGATGCGGCTGAGCGTCTGCTCTCATAGACATCCTCTTCGAGGAAGCCTGCATTAGCACTGCTTGCCCCACCAAGGTCGCTATAGCTCCCTTATGGTGGGGTTAACCATAGGAAAAGCTCTCCGAGCTAACTCCCACAGTAACAGTATCTATCCGTGAGTAGAGTTGACCCACCAAGACTAAAAAAACTGCGTTGTTCTGCAAGTTCTGCGGCAACAAGCGGCCGTAGGCCGCGGTTCTGCGTGCCTCGCGCGAACTTCAGTTCGTAAAACCACAAAATGCGAGGCTCTTTCCGTGCGCGAGGCCGGCTCGCGCGAACTTCAGTTCGTAAAAATACATATCGCGAGACTCCGCCCCGCGCGCGAGGCACCGCGTTTGCCGCTTCCGAACTTTTTTATTAACTTTGCTCAAAAATTTTTCCATTATGAAAACTATGAAAGCTATCAAACCCCTCGTTATCCTCCTCGCCCTCGTCCTTTGCGTCGGCTCTGCCCAGGCAAAGATTTTCAACTTCGGTGTCAAGGCCGGAATGAACGTCAATAAGCTCCATTTCAGCAAAGACGTCCTCAAAGACCTCACCTCCCCCTCCAACTCCACCGGTTGGGAAGCCGGCGTTATGGCCGAAATCAACGTCCCCATCATCGGCCTCTGCTTCGACGCCTCCCTTATGTATGCCCGCATGAACAACGCTACCCAGGCATATTTCAAAGACGACAAAAACCAGATCGTTGACTTCAACGGCAAGAACGCGGGCAAGAACTTCCTCATGATCCCTATCAACATCAAATATAAGTTTAACCTCCCCGTAGTTTCCGGTATCTTCACCCCGTTCCTCTATACGGGTCCCGACTTCGGCTTCAAGCTCGACAAGAACATCGTCAACAACCTCAAGACGCGCACTTGCCAGGTTGCCTGGAATGTGGGTCTCGGTTTCGAGCTCATGCGCCATCTCCAGCTCGCCGCTTCCTACGGTTTCGGTATCAACAACATCGCCGACAAGGTGCTCGACGTCAATGCTTCCGAGCTTAATGTGAAAAACAACTACTGGACCGTAACGGCCGCCTATCTCTTCTGATGAAAAGATGTCTCTTCCTGCTCATGGCGGCGCTGGTGTGCCTCTCGGCCTCGGCCGAGTTCCGCTTCGGTCCCACTGTGGGTGTCAACGGCTCAAGCCTCTACTGGAAACAAGACCTGGTCACCACCCGCTATAAGGTTGGTCCCACTGCCGGCATCCTCGGCGAACTGATGATTCCCGGCATCGGATTCGGTGTCGACATCGGTCTGCGCTACCAGCTCAACGGCGCAAAGGTCAACTTCGGTGAGCGCCCCGTTTGGAGCGGCGCTCCCGACTATATGGGCAATCAGGACGTGTGGTTTCACACGTTGCAGATTCCCCTTAACCTGCGCTTTAAATACACGCGCCTCGACGGTCTGGAGCGCATCGTCGCACCCTTCGTATATGCCGGACCTGTCTTCACCTTCAACCTCGCCACCAACCACGTCCCCGTCATCGAGACACCCGGTGGCACGGTCGATGTCCAGATAGGTGCCGGTGCCGAGCTCTTCGAGCACCTCCAGGTCTCCGGCGGCTACTACTGGGGCGTCTCCTACCAGGTGCGCACCATCAAGCTCGACAACTTCTCAGCGCGCCCCCAAGGCTGGTTCCTCCAGCTTGCCTACCTCTTCTAACCCGCCGCCTCGCGCCGGGTAAGAGCCTCGCGAACAATTAATAGCTCGGAGAGCTTCTCCAATGGTTAACCCCACCATAAGGGAGAAGCGACCTTGGTGGGGTAGTTCGCGCGAGAAGGCCTCGCGCTAAGGAGGGAAGCCTCGCGATAATTTTCTTACGAACTAAAGTTCGCGCGAGAAAGCCTCGCGCTAAGGAGGGAAGCCTCGCGATAATTTTTTTCGAACTAAAGTTCGCGCGAGGCACGCAGAACTCGCTGCTTCGCAGCGGTTTGCGCAGAACTGGCAGAACGACGCAGAACTATTTGTTTTGCTGTTAGCTCGGAGAGCTTCTCCAATGGTTAACTCCACCATAAGGGAGCGAAGCGACCTTGGTAGGATAGTAGGAGCGGATGCTGTTAGCTCGGAGAGCTTCTCCGGTGGTTAACCCCACCATAAGGGAGCGAAGCGACCTTGGTGGGGTGGTTGGCGTCGAAGCCGGCTTGCTCGAAGAGCATGTCTATGAGAGCAGACGAACAGTCAACCCAAATTAGGGTTAGAGCCCCGAGACGACGGAGCCAAGAATGTCTGCGCAGTTCTGCTAGTTCTGCGGGAACAAGCGGCCGCAGGGCCGAGGTTCTGCGTGCCTCGCGCAGGAACCAAGTTCCCCCTTTTTGCGAGGCAACTCCCCCGCGTGAGGCATTCCCTCTTTTTACGAGGCAGATCCCGCGCGTGGCATTACCCGGAGAAGCGCGAGGCATATCCCGAGAATTGAATCATATAAACAATTATATTTTAGGTTTGAATCTACCATGTCGGATATCGACGAGTATAACGCCATAGGAAGCAAGATTATAGGCGCTGCCTTCGAGGTACGAAAAACTGCCGGTAAAGGCTTGCAGGAGCGATTTTATGAGGCTGCTTTCGTTTATGAGCTTCGTGAACGTGGACTTGACGTGAAAACCCAGGTAATGATACCTGCCATTTATAAAGGGGTTAAAGTTGAGGATTCGTATCAGGCTGATATAGTGGTCAACGATAAAGTGATAATCGAGTTGAAAGCTGTCGGGTATATGAGTGAGACCGAGTGTAGGCAACTGATCACCTATTTAAAACTATCACATTTCAAATTAGGATACTTAATCAACTTTGGTGCGAATGATTTCTGTATAGGACACACTAACGAGCGATTACCTTATAAGAAAGGTATCTATCGATTTGCCAACACCCTCGAAGATGGTAACCTCCGTTACCCACATTTTAGGATAGTCAACCAAAACCAGGGTCAATGAAAGTCGCAGCAAATCCCCCGCGCGTGGCATACCCCAAGAAGCGCGTGGCCACTCCCGAAACGCGCAGACAAAGAGTTTTTCTGCGCAGTTCTGCCAGTTCTGCGCCAACAAGCGGCCGAATGGCCGCGGTTCTGCGTGCCTCGCGCGGAACAAAGTTCCCCTTTTTGCGAGGCAAATCCCCCGCGCGTGGCATTCCCCAAGAAGCGAGGCGACTCCCCGCACAAGGCAACTCCCGAGAAGCGCGTGGCAGCGCCCCAAGAAGCGCGAAGGCGATAAATAATAGAAGTTGATTATGCGATACGCGCAAGTAATCCTCCCGCTGCCGCTCTTCGCGACGTTTACCTACGCCGTGCCCGACGAGCTCGACGCCGACATCGCCGTCGGCTCCCGTGTGCTCGTGCAGTTCGGTCGCAAGAAATTCTACACCGGCATCGTGGAGGCCCTCACCCCCGACCCTCCGGGCAACTTCGAGATCAAGCCCATCCTCTCCCTCCTCGACGCCTCCCCCATCCTCCGTTACCCGCAGCTCAAGCTCTGGGACTGGATTGCCGAATACTACCTCTGCTCCAAGGGCGACGTCTTCAAGGCCGCAGTCCCCTCCGGACTCAAGCCCGAGAGCGAATCGTGGATAATGGCAAACCCCGACTTCGAGCTCCCTGAGGGGCGCAAGCTCAAGGAGAAGGAGGCTATGGTGCTCATGCTCCTCGAGAAAGAGAAAAAACTGCGCCTCAGCATCCTCGAGGAACGCCTCGGCATCAAGCGCGGTAGCGCCCTCATCTCACGTATGCTCGACACCGGGATGCTCGAGATTGCCGAGTCGCTCTCCACACGCTACCGTCCCAAGACCGTCGCCTGCGTGCGCCTTTCCATCCCGCGAGACAACACCGAGGCCATGCACGCCGTGCTCGACTCCGTAGGCCGCGCGCGCCAGCAGGAGAAAGCCCTCATGGCCTACCTCGACCTCTCCCGCTGGATGCAGCGCCAGCAGAAGGTTGCCGAGGTGACCCGCGAGGCGCTCCTCGAGAAGTCGGGCGTCTCCGGCGCCGTGCTCAACGCCATGCGCGACAAGGGCATCTTCGAGTTCTACAAGGTAAGCGTCAACCGCTTCAACATGCCCGTCGACACCGTAGTGCGTCTCTCCCCTCTCTCCCCGCTCCAGACCGGTGCCCTCGACGCCGTCCGAGCCTCCTGGACCGACCACAACGTCACCCTGCTGCGTGGCGTCACCGGTTCCGGCAAGACAGAGATCTACACCCACCTCATCAACACCACCCTCGAGCAGGGCAACCAGGCACTGCTGCTCGTGCCCGAGATCTCGCTCACCACACAGCTCACCGACCGGCTCCGCGCCGTCTTCGGCAACCGCCTGCTGGTCTACCACTCGCGGTTTTCCGACAACGAGCGCGTCGACATTTGGAAGAAACTGCTGGGTTCCAACGAGCCGTGCGTCGTTATCGGTGCCCGCTCCGCCCTCTTCCTCCCATTCGCCAGGCTCGGCCTGGTAGTGGTAGACGAGGAGCACGACACGTCTTACAAGCAGACCGATCCCGCGCCGCGCTACAACGGACGCGATGCGGCCATCGTCCTGGCCGGCATGCACGGCTGCAAGACCCTCCTCGGCTCCGCCACCCCCTCCATCGAGTCATACTACAAGGCCCTTTCGGGCAAGTACGGACTGGTGGAGATCGAGTCCCGCTTCGAAGACTCCCCGTTGCCCGACGTTGAGATTGTCGACATGAAGGCGCAGCGCAAGGAGCGCCTCAACCGAGGCATACTCTCGCGTCCGCTCGTCGAGGCTGCCCGCGAGGCCCTCGAGCAGAAGCGCCAGGTCATCATGTTTCAGAACCGGCGGGGCTTCGCACCGGTGGTGGTGTGCAAGGCCTGCGGGTGGACCCCCAAGTGTCAGAACTGCGACGTCTCGCTCGTCTATCATAAGCCCACCGACTCTCTCCATTGCCACTACTGCGGTTTCTCGCAGCGCCAGCCTTCCGTCTGCCCCGCCTGTGGTGAGAATGCCGTCGAGGTGTTCGGCTACGGCACGCAGCGCATCGAGGAGGAGATTGCCGCCAGCTTCCCGGAGGCCACCACGGCGCGCATGGACCTCGACACCACTCGCAACAAGGATGCCTACCACGACATCATCACCGACTTCTCCGACTCGAAGACCGACATCCTGGTGGGCACGCAGATGGTGTCGAAAGGACTCGACTTCGGCAAGGTGAAGGTTGTGGGAGTGCTGAATGCCGACACCGTGCTCAACTATCCCGACTTCCGCAGCAACGAGAAGGGATTCAACATGCTGGAGCAGGTGGCCGGCCGTGCCGGACGCCGCAGCGAGAAGGGTCGGGTGGTGATACAGACCACCAACCCCTCCAACCCCGTGCTGGAGTATGTGCGTCGCCATGACTATCGGGCCTACTATGAGGCAGAGATAGAGGCACGTCGGGAGCTGAACTATCCCCCCTTCTCCAAGCTTATCATGGTCTATGTCAAAAACAAGGATCAGGCCGTGGTAGACGCGGCGGGCGCCTTGCTGGCAGCCGCCTTGCGCGACGTCTTCGGCGCGCGCGTTCTCGGACCCGAGCGGCCCTTCGTGAGCCGCGTGGCCACGTATTATCTTCAGCAGATAATGCTGAAGATAGAGGTTGGCGCCTCGTTGCCCAAGGTGAAGGCCATCTTGCGCCGCATCTACGAGTCGCTGGCGCGCGACCCCCGCATCAAGACCTCCCTGCTCTACTACGACGTCGACCCCTCCTGACCCCCTCTCTCGTTTTCGGGTGGGATTTGCGCGGGTGCGGATTTTTTTGTAACTTTGCGGTATTGAACCAGTGGGCAATCATGAAACGAGAACCCACACATACTTTGGCGGTTAGCCGTCCTTTTCGCTACCCTCAGCGGCCCTTGTTGCGCCCTTGAGGGAAGCAAAACTTACCCCAACATTTCACCCAGGTTAAAAGCATCCAACCCATGAAGATTGCCATCGCCGGCACCGGCTACGTAGGCCTCTCCATCGCCACCCTCCTCGCCCGGCACAACGACGTCACCGCCGTAGACATCCTCCCCGCCAAGGTCGATGCCATCAACGGCCGCCGCTCACCCATCCAGGACGAATACATCGAGAAATATTTCGCCGAGAAAGAGCTTCGCCTGCGCGCCACCCTCGACGCCGAGGCCGCCTACTCCGACGCCCACTTCGTAGTGATAGCCGCCCCGACCAACTACGACCCCGTGCGCAACTACTTCGACACCCACGCCATCGAAGACGTCATCGACCTCGTGCTGCGCGTCAATCCCGACGCCGTCATGGTCATCAAGTCAACAATCCCCGTGGGCTACTGCCGCTCACTCTACGTCAAGTATGCCGCCCGTGGCGTCAGGAAATTCAACCTCCTCTTCTTCCCCGAGTTCCTCCGCGAGAGCAAGGCCCTCTACGACAACCTCTATCCCTCCCGCATTATCGCCGGCATACCCAAGCTCATCTCCGAGCCCGGTTTCGAGGAGGAGAACGCCGCCATCGCGGCGGTCACCGACCTCCCCTGGCTCACCGGGCAGGCCCACGTATTCGCCGACCTCCTCAAGCAGGGCGCGCTCAAGGAAGACATCCCCACCCTCTTCATGGGCATGAAGGAGGCCGAGGCCGTCAAGCTCTTCGCCAACACCTACCTTGCGCTGCGCGTCAGCTACTTCAACGAGCTCGACACCTACGCCGCCGTCAAGGGACTCGACTCGCGGGCCATCATCGAGGGCATCGGTCTCGACCCCCGCATCGGCATGCATTACAACAACCCCTCTTTCGGATACGGCGGCTACTGCCTCCCCAAAGACTCCAAGCAGTTGCTTGCCAACTATGCCGACGTGCCCCAGAACATGATCTCCGCCATCGTGGAGAGCAACCGGACGCGTAAGGACTTCATCGCCGACCAGGTGTTGCGTCGTGCCGGGTGGTATGGCTACGATGGCAAGGAGTTCAGCGCCTCCGAGGAGGGACGACGCTGCATCGTGGGCGTCTATCGCCTCACGATGAAGGCCAACTCCGACAACTTCCGTCAGTCGTCGATCCAGGGCGTCATGAAACGCATCAAGGCCAAGGGAGCCGAGGTGATAATCTACGAACCGACGCTCGAAGACGGGACCACCTTCTTCGGCTCGCGCGTGGTCAACGACCTCGCGGAGTTCAAGCGCCTCTCGGCGGTGGTCATCGCCAACCGCCTCAGTCCCGACCTCGCCGACATCGCCGACCGCGTCTATACCCGCGACCTCTACTCCACCGACTAACACCGGGCCTCTCGCCTTATTCGGCATCGCGGTTTGTCGTTAGGTGTAATTAAGAATCGCATAACTTCTTGATCGCATAACTTCTTGCTGCTGTGCCTGTTAGCTCGGAGAGCTTCTCCTATGGTTAACCCCACGATAAGCGAGTTCAAACGAGCTTCGTGGGGTAAACCGGACGCATGCAGGCTTGCTCGGAGAGCATGTCTATGGCTCTTTTGTCTCGCTATGCTCGCGAGAAAAAACATTTATTTACCTATTACGTTGTTCTTGTAAATTAACTAGTAATTAACATCTATATGGCTGAGATTATTGTCACACTGTCGGATGACGCCAACACGTCTCTTATAAGAAAAATGATAGAAAATATTAAGGGTGTTATGGCCACAACCCTAAATAATCGTCAGGAAGAAACGGAATCCGAGAAAAAGATTAAAAAACTTCATAATCTAATCAACAGAATGGACACCTCTGTAATTGATCGAAATGACGAACGCACCCGTTACATTCTTTCAAAATGAGCCGTATTTTCCTTGACACCAATTTCCTTATCGACCTCTTTGATAGAAAGGAATATGCACCGGCTGCCAAAGAAATCATGGACAGGGGGCTTAGACACGGTATTGAATTTTGTATTAGTTTCTTATCGGTCGCAAATTTTGCATATATTCTTCGTAAGACTGAAAGAGCTATTCTAATTGGCTATTTAAAAGACATCTGTGATATCTTCACGGTAATTCCTAACGAGCAAAACCAAATATTAAAGGCAACCGAATTGGAGGCTCCAGATTTAGAAGATGCTATTCAATACGCAACTGCAATAACAAATAATTGTGATTGCATAATCACTAGAAATGGGAAAGACTTCTTATACTCCGAAATACCAGTTTTAACTCCGGAAGGCTTCCTCAAACTTATTTATTAGATTGTAATTTCCGTAAGGACGCTCCCGTCACCTCGCGCACTGATAAAGAATCGCAGAACTTTTTGATCGCAGAACTCCCTGCGGATGTGCCTGTTAGCTCGGAGAGCTTCTCCGGTGGTTATCCCCACCATACGGGAGCGGGAGCGACCTTGGTGGGGTAGTTTCCCCCCGAGAAGCGCGGGGCTCCTCCCCGGTATCCGCATGGTCACTCCCGAGACGCGGTGCCAAGAGTATAATCGCACAACCCTCAATTTCTTGAAATGACTTTATAACTTTCACATAAGGAATTGCGTTATAACATAAAGACTATCTCCGAAGTATAAAACCTAAACGGCATGGGAAATCAACTTAAATTGGTAGAATTCAGAGCGACATTATTCACGGCATATATCCCATATACTTTTGACTTCTACACAAAAGTTCATGAGCTTATTCCCGGGTGCGTACCCGTGCTCAATTCCAATGCTCCCGAACCTATGAATATGATGGGAAGTCTCTATCCGCCTTCCACATGGACAATCAATGCTCCTTCTCGTCGCGAAATCATAATCTTCCAGCCAAACAAAATCGATTACCTTCGACTCACAGATGAGGATGAAAATCCCACGGAAGTTCAATGGAACGACTTCATCGGTAGCGTGAAACCTCTTTTTGAAATGATTCTTGAATTCAGCGGTCAAACAGTTTCTCGAATGGCCATAGCACCTAAAATTGAATTCAAAGATACCATCAAAAAATGGGATGAATTTATCAAAGCCCAGTTTTCACATCCGGAATTTGAGGGACACACATTGATTGAGGCTGAGTTCACCCAAACTTTTAGGACACCGCGCAAAATTCTTGACTCCGAATATCAGATAAATTTTGTGTGTAAATTTATGGGATCTCAAGAGATAAAGATGACCAACGGCGTTCCCAAAACCCGAGACCTTCAGTTGATTGAACTTGACATCAACACTGCCCCCCTGCCCGATTATGATTTTAGCAAGGAAGCGGTCTCCGACTTCTTCAATCAGGCAGAAACCCTTACCAACGACATCCTAAAATTCTACTTCCCTACCTAAACTTCACCGCCTGCACTCCTATGGCTCATCACATAGAATCTAAAACCTCTCCTAATATTAAGATTATATTAAAGCCTGAATCTGCCCCGGGGATGGACTCCTTAAGTTCATTCAAGCGCCCCTATACGCGCTTCTTCCGGCACGATTATAACACATACCCTACTGTTGAAGACTTTATAGCGGAGCGTGAAGCAGACGTCTTTTCATACTTTATATCCGGACTTTCACTGGCTCCAAAAACTAAATTTACTACTGATTCCGAAGACTACAATAAGGCAAATTCGGAATATTTAAAGGCCTTGAACGAATTTACTCCCGAGTTCGTTAAGATGATACACTTCACGACTTTCGAGGAGGGAATGCCAAACCGTTGCTCAGAGCAGGTAGACAGATTCCTGAAGAAAAACAGGATAACCACTTATGTATGGATAGCCCAGGTCTTCTCACGATATTATGATAATCCCGAAGTTGTAGCCGGTATTTTATTTACCATCGCACTCGTTGATATTCCGAAGGAAGACTCCTCACTTATGCCAATAGTGATTGCCGGCTTGGCCCACAATAATGCTGCCTCGCAGGAGGCTGCCCTATCGGTGATTGAAAAATGGAGGAGTTCTGAATGTCTGAAGGCTTTGCAAAACGTCAGTATAGAACTTCCGTTGATTAAGGAATACGCCGAGGAACTCAAAGCAGAACTGGAAGAAGAGATATCCGATGTTGATTAGGATGTTGGGAGGCCTGTCTCATTGGACAGAGTCTTTGGATAAGGAGCGGAGTCACTCAACCCCGGAAAAGCCTTTTGTGGCCACCGGTGATGCCATTGCACAATTACGCTCAACTCAAAACACCTTAAGTGTATGGAAAGCGGACACCGAAGAGGATTGCAACGATGCTTTTGTAGCATTGGCACTCGGACGTCATGACGTGGAAAAGATTTCTTATTGTCTGCTTGACGAAAAGGGATTGGCTGAAGCCGGAATAACAATATCTGACAACCAACCCGGAGAAGCCCCTGGGGCTGCCAATTCCATATTAGCGAAACATAGGGATTTAATAGAGATAGATTATTGGAAACTGGGCGATATCGCCGGAGCAATAAAGGACTATTTGAGAAAGCCTGAAAATCCAAATAAGATTACTATCAAATCGCTTAAGGCTCTCCTGAACTCATACAAAGACAGCGGCAAGATTGACGTTGATAATATGAATCCTGGGCTTCGCGCTAAACTGAATTGGTAATAAGCCTCAGTCTTCCATGGGCGCCTGAGGCTTCTTCATGACAAGATATTTACGCTGAGACTACAATTCTAATATCGAGTCCTCCTCTAAAACTCCCCGCGCTGTTCGGCTTGATTCCCCGCGCGGTTTCACCTATGTACTCGGCACGAATTAAACATAGTTATATGACGAAAGAGAAAACTCAAATATTAAAAGGGATTGCTATCCTTTTTATGATATTCTTTCATCTGTTCAATCGGATGCAATTTGTAGATCTTTGTACACCATTAATCTATATAGACGGCATTCCCTTAGTTCATTTTCTTACAGAATATACAAATCCGGTTGCCCTTTTCTTGATTTTAGGTGGTTATGGTTTATATAAATCCAACTTGAAAGGAGATAAAAACAGATGGAATAGACTATTAAAATTATTAATTCATTTTTGGGTAATACTCATAACATTTGTCATAATCGGTCATTTTGTTAAACCTGACAAATATCCCGGAAGTTCCCTCACCCTCCTATTGAATCTATCTACTTTTGAATCTTCTTATAACGGAGAGCTCTGGTTTTTGTTTCCTTACATAATAGTCTCCATTGGTGCTTCATTACTTTACAAGTTGATTAATCGAGTTCCCTGGTTATATATAGTCATAGGAACCCTTTTAATCCATATGGGAAGTATTTACTTTATTACGAGAGTCACCCCGCTCGTCCCATCTGTTGAGGCCTATTTAAATACTCTCATACATATCCCTCTCTTCCTCTTTAACTTTTGCATGGGGATGATAGCAGCGAAATATAATTGGATTGAAGGTATACAATCTAAACTTTCAAAAATTGGAATCAAGCTACAGGTCTTGATTATACTTGGATTCATAGGGTTGCTTATGGCATTCAGCCATTTCTTTCCCTACAACTTCTTCTTTGGTTTTTTCCTCTTGTCAGCTTTAGCTCTCCTACCATACTCCAAATGGGCTACGACAACTTTGGTAAAGCTTGGTAATCAATCGATGAATATGTGGATGATTCACTCTTGGTTTTGCTATCATCTATTCTCGAATTTCATTTATTCCTTTAAGTATCCGATAATCATATTCATCATACTATGTTTGATTAGTTACGGTCTATCTTTGCTATTTAATAAGACAGTAACTCCCTTAGAGTCCTTATTCCTCACAAAAAAAGAAATCAAGGAAAGGCCTATTTTGTAATGTCATAACTTGTTTGAATTCAGATTTTAGGTCAACAGAGACAGGAACATACCGAAATGGGAACCGACAACCGACGCATCGCCAAAAACACCCTGATGCTATACATCAGGATGTTCCTCCTGATGTTGGTGTCCTTCTACACCTCCAGGGTTGTGCTTAATGCCCTGGGAGTAGAAGACTTTGGTGTTTACAACGTGGTTGGCGGCATCATAGGGCTGATGGCTTTTTTTAACTCTTCCATGGGCTTAGCGACAAACCGATTCCTTTCATTTGCTATAGGTAAAAAAGACAATGAATTATTGACGAAGACTTTTATTATGTGTGTTGAAACCCATATGATATTAGCAGGGATAATTATTTTAATAGGAGAAACAGTTGGACTTTGGTATTTTTATAACTTTTTAAATATACCAATAGAAAGTTATGAGCAAGCTATGGTTGTCTATCAACTGTCAGTTGCCGCCTGTGTCATCAGTGTTCTTTCAATCCCTTTTACTTCTCTTGTCATATCTCATGAAGATATGGGGCTCTATGCCTATATAAGTATTGTGGAGGGAGTACTAAAATTAACGGTAGCTTTTTTAATAACGATAGTTTCGGTATATCGGTTATCCTATTATGCATTTTTTGTATTTATTTCATCTACTCTTGTAATAGGGATATGGATTTTCTACTCCCGTAGAAAATATAGACATGTCCAATTCCACTTTGGGTGGTATAAGAATGTTTTTAAGGACATATACAAATTTATAGGATGGCAATTTTACGGGTCTGCAAGTTGGGTGTTAAGAACACAAGGCGTGTCACTCGTTCTTAACTATTTCTTTGGCCCCGTTTTGAATGCTGCGCGTACAATCGGAGTGCAAATTAATGGAGGGATTACCACTCTTCTTACTGGATTCCAAACAGCTGTTAACCCGCAAATCATCAAGAAATATGCAAGCGGTCAGTTGGAAGAGCTATATAATCTAATTTTCAGGAGTTCGAAACTATCCTTCTTGCTATTGTTTATATTAGCATTCCCAGTTCTCATGGGGACTGAACCTATTCTGAAATTTTGGCTTAAAATAATTCCTGACTATGGAGTAGTGTTTGCACAATTAATGATAATAGCATCTTTAGCGGATGCCCTTTCCGGAACGTTGGCGTACGCAGCTTTAGCGACGGGTAAAATCAAACTGTATACTCTTATTGTAAATACAATATCTTTGAGTGATATTGTATTTGTCTATATAGCCTTTAAATTAGGGTTCCCTCCTCAATCATTAGTGATTGTGGAAATATTTATTTGTTTGTTTATTTGTATTGCACGCATTTTAATATTGAGGAAACTAATTGGAATAAGTTCCCTTGATTATCTTTCTAAGGTTATTTTGCCTGAATTTTTAGTAGTTACCATAAGTTTCCTGCTTATTCTTCCTTTATTCTTTTTCAATGTAAATATATTTATTGTCATAATTTTATCCTTTATAGTTTCTCTCGGATCTTCATTCTTCATTGGATTCAATCGAACGGAACAGTCATGGGTACTTTCTTTAATAAAAAATAAATTGAAAATAGCATAGATTACTTTATAGAAAATTATTATGAAAGCAGTAATATTTGCTGGAGGTTACGGCACACGGTTTAGCGAAAAGACCCAATATATGCCGAAACCGATGATTGAAATTGGTGGTAAACCTATCCTATGGCATATAATGAAAATATATAGTGCATATGGCATTAAAGAATTTATAATTTGTGCCGGTTATAAACAATATGTGATTAAAGAATATTTTACCAATTATTTCCTTCACAATTCTGATGTTACTGTAAATTTGGCAGATAATGATATCACTTTACATGAGTGTCATTCTGAAGACTGGAAGGTCACTATTGTAGATACCGGGCTGGAAACCATGACTGCGGGGAGGCTAAAGAGAGTTCAAAAATATATAGGCGACGAACCGTTTTTACTCACATATGGTGACGGCCTAATTGATCTTAACATCGCAGACTCAATCCGACGCCATAAGGAAACTGACGCAATTTTAACCATGACTGTATACAAACCTGTAGGCCGATTCGGAGCAGTCGAAATAGATCCGGGCACAAACAAAGTTAAGTCATTCTTGGAAAAACCGGATGGAGAAGGCAACTGGATTAATGCCGGCTTTTTCGTTTGTGAACCTGAAGTCTTCAACTATTTAGGGGAGGATGCAGACAATGAAATGTTCGAGCGTAAGCCCTTGGAGAGCCTTGTTAGAGATGGCAAAATGCATGCTCTAAAACATAAAGGGTTTTGGAAACCCATGGATATGCTTAGAGACAATATAGAATTAGAGAAATTATGGAATCAAGGTAATGCACCATGGAAAGTATGGATTTAAACAATCTTTTATATTTCTATAAGGGAAAGAAAGTCCTTGTTACAGGTCATACAGGTTTTAAAGGCTCTTGGCTATGTGAAATCCTTTTGATGGCCGGAGCAGAAGTATATGGATACTCATTGAGACCGGAAGAACAATCTATGTTCAATCTCTGCAAATTAGAAGACAACGTCCATTCAAGATTTGCAGATATTCGCGACTTCACAGAACTGAAAGCATTCTTTGATTTTGTTAAGCCTGATATAGTTTTCCATCTTGCTGCTCAACCAATAGTTTTAGAAGGATACAAAAATCCAGTTGAAACGTATGGGGTCAACGTAATGGGAACGGTTAATATACTCGACTGTTTGCGTCTATATTCCCTCCCCTGTTCTTTCGTAAATATAACGACCGACAAAGTTTACCTCAACAGAGAATGGGAATGGGGTTATAGAGAATATGAACGATTAGATGGATATGATCCCTATAGCAATTCTAAATCATGTTCCGAATTAGTCACGGCTACCTATAAAAGAAGTTTCTTTACATCTGATTCTAAAATTGCAATATCTACTGCCCGTGCCGGGAATGTGATAGGAGGAGGAGATTTCGCTAAAGACCGCATCGTTCCCGATTGTGTCCGGGCGGCAGAAACCAAGCAACCCCTGATAGTAAGAAATCCTTCATCAACACGTCCATACCAACACGTTCTGGAGCCATTATTTGCATATTTGCTATTGGCCTATAAGCAATCCTGTAATATGAACTTAGCTGGGAGTTTCAATGTAGGCCCCGGTGATGAGGGTTGTTTTTCCACTCTCCAAATCGTGGAGACATTTAAAAAGTATTGGGGTGAGACCTTTACTTGGGAAACGCTAAAAACAAATAGTGGTGCTCCTCATGAGGCAAATTTCTTAAGGTTGGACAATACTAAGATTAAATCTGAAATTGGGTGGCGTCCTGTCTGGAGTCTTAAAGAGACCATAAGTTCAATCGTCCAGTGGCATAAAGCACCTGTAAACGACAGACAAGATATTACTCAACAGCAAATTAATGCATTCATAAAAGCTTCTCAAATCTAACTGTATGCAGACGAATAGAATAGTAATTACCGGAGCCGACGGCTTTGTAGGTAGTGAGGTTGCCAAACTCTACCTTTCGAAAGATTTTGAAGTTTTGGCTTTAGATGTTTCTATCAAACCTAATAGGTTGCCATCGCATCATCTTCTCAGGTATGAATGTATTAATCTTTTTACAGAGAGTAACAGGCTTAAAAAATTATTAGAGGATTTCAGGCCTAATTCTTTTATTCACTTTGCTTGGGATGGGTCTGCCGGTGAAAAGAGGTGTGATTACTCATTACAGCTAAAGAATGCAGAACTAAATGTAAAGTGTCTTGAAATGGCCGCTTCAGCGGGTTGTTCTCGCTTTGTTGGAGCCGGTTCTATAATGGAATATGAGGTTGAAGCAGCCATGCATGCCAATGGGTTGAGGCCGGGATTAGGTTATATATATGGCATGGGAAAACATATCGCACACGCAATGTCAAAATCCGTGGCTGCAAAGCTTGGAATTGATTTCTTATGGCCAATGATTACGAATGCCTATGGGGTAGGTGAACTTTCCCCGCGCTTCATCAATGCGACCCTTCGCAAAATAATAAATCACGAAAACCTCGAATTTACGTCAGGCACTCAAAATTATGATTTTGTTTATGTTACTGACGTGGCCAAGGCTTTCTTCCTCGTTGAGCAGAGAGGGAAAGATTTCAATGAATACATGATAGGGAGTGGGAAGGCGGCTCCCCTTAGAGAATTTATTGTGGAGATGATAAGTGCATGTGACCCCCATGCTATTCCTCATTTTGGGGATGTCCCCTTCACCGGTATTAATTTACCTAAGTCTACTTTCGACATTACAAATCTCGTAGAAGACTGTGGTTTCAAACCCGAAATATCCTTTAGGGAAGGTATCATGAAAACATATGAATGGTTAAAAAGAATTGAGGCATGATAAGAAAATTTAATGCTATAGAGTTACCTCTAAAAGGTGCTTATGTATTGGAGCCTTTTTATGCAACTGACGAAAGAGGAGGTTTCATAAAAGATTACAGCCAAGCTATATTACAATCATTTGGAATTGACCTTACTCTAAAAGAGGTGTTTTATACCATTTCAAAAAAAGGGGTAATACGCGCCATGCACTTCCAGTTATATAAGCAACAGGCAAAATTGGTAAGATGTATCTCGGGGCATGTTTTTGATGTGATAACCGATTTAAGACCGGAATCAGAGACCTTTGGCCAGAGCTTGGGGTTCCATCTAACAGGTGATAATCGTAAAATGCTCTATGTACCTGAATTTTTCGGACATGGATATCTTGTAATCGAGGATAGTATTGTTAGTTATAAGTGTTCTGAAGACTTTTTCGCAGAGGGTGACAGTGGTATAATGTTTAATGATTCCATGTTGAATATTCAATGGCCATTTGAATTAATAGGGGGTAAAGAAAATATCATCATATCTGAAAAAGATAAAAATTTGATGTCTTTTGATCAATATAAAAAGTTGGTAGACGATAAATGAAATTATCCATCATAACCACAGTCTATCAAGCAGAGAAAGACCTTCCTCGCCTTCTTGATTCAATGAAAGCAATCAAAAGTCAGGAGGTAGAATTTTTTCTGATTGATAACGGATGTACAGACAACAGCCTAAAAATATGCGAGAATTATGCGGTCCGCGACATTCGCTTTGTAATCCATCGGTTGGAGGAAAATATCGGTTATATTAGAGCACGCAATTTAGGATTAGATATCGTTCAGGCAGATTATGTGGGATTTTGTGATTCTGATGATTTTCTTGACCCGGAAGGTTACGACAGAGCAATCGCGGAATTAAAAGAAAATCAATGTGATTTTTATACTGCTTGCTGGAACACTGTTTATCCGGGCAAGACAATCCATAATCAACCATTTATTCCTAAAGGAGAATATTCCGGTGAAGAACTTAAATGCATAATACCCAAATTTTTTGGGAAGTACAACGGACCTTCTCATCATGGTTTCATGTGGAAACAATTTGTTAAAAAAAGTTTGATTGATCGATTGAATCTCCGATTTTCATTAGATATAAAACCTTTAGAAGATAGAGTCTTTAATGCGCGTCTGATACAAAATGTATCCTCTTTGGTCGTGAGTGATGTATGTCTGTATAATTATATTGTCAACGACAAGTCTATTACAGAGAAAATTAAAAAGAACTACGATTTGAATGCTAATTTAAATCTATATAATCAATATTTTGAGGAATTACTTCAAGCAAGCCCCTCTGAAACCTGTAATCTTGTTGTCAGAAAACAATGGTTCCCGGCATATCTTAGCTTAATTTCTCTTACATCAAAAGCTGTTAATTTTAAACAAGCTGATTTCTTATTACGGAATAATTTAAAAATAGAGAAAGTAATTGAAAATATATCCCACGCCCCAACAACAAACTTTACTGATAAAATACTCAAAAGCCTATTAAAATCTGAGTCATACTGGATTTTGATTTTATTGTCTAAACTGAAATCGAAAGTAAAATAATACGCTGATACAAGCGTTTCTGATAAAATGAAGATTACCAATTTTTTATTTAAAATACCGTATATTAATAAACTCACATATAATTGTCTTTATTCTTTTATTGCGTCAAAACAATATAAAGTCGCAAAAAAAGAGATGGAAGGACTAAAAGAGTTCAAGAATAAGCACTTTGGAGAAACCTGCTTTATCATAGGGACTGGGCCAAGCTTAAAACATGAAGATCTTTTTAAGATTAGAGATTTGGGATTCATAACATTTGCACCAAACAGAATTTATGAAATCTGTGATTCTACGGGTTGGCAACCTACCTACTACATATGCCAAGATCATAACATAATCCGGGCGTTTCACGATAAGATAAAGATGATTAAATCAAAATTCTCTTTTTTACCAATCAATCATAAGGACCTCTTTGCATCTCCAAAAATGAAATATTTCGTACTCCGTGAACGAGATTATTATCCGGGACTGCCCAAATTCAGCAAAGATGTTCCCAAAAGATTAGATCAAGGATATACAGTCACTTATGGAGCCATACAGATGGCGGCCTATATGGGTTTTAAAACAATAATTTTGTTAGGCATCGATCATAATTATAGTGTTTATCGTGACGCAAAAGGGCGACCTGTAAGGCAGTCAAACCGAGACAGTGACTATACAGCCGGGATGACCCATTACATGACAAAGGATACATTCCCTCGAATAGAGGAGTCGACCCGCGCTTATGAGAAGGCCGAAAAGATTTCAAAGAAATTAGGAGTCAAGATATATAATGCCACGAGAGGTGGCAAATTGGAAGCATTTGAAAGAATTGATATCGATGAATTCTATAAAAGTCATGAATCAAAATAGAATAGGTTGGATTGATACAGCAAAAGGGCTGGGGTTGCTTTTGGTCTTCGTAGCTCATATTAAACCCCCATATATTGCAACATGGATTTACACTTTTGCAATGCCTCTGTTTTTCTTTCTGAGCGGGTTGGTTTTCTCTCTTCACCCGTTTAAAACTTTTTTCAAAAAGAAATTTCAAAGGCTTGTAATCCCATATTTTGTCCTGGGTTTAGGAATCTACGCTTTCTTTGCTTGCATATATGCCTATGAAAAACGAGGACCGGGAGACTATTGGCAAATGTTTGTTAATCTGATTGAACAAAAAGCATTCTGGACTATATGGTTTTTGGCAGCTTTATTTTTAGCGGAATTGATTCTCTGGTTAGAATTAAGAATATGCAGAAACAGGCCTATTTTAACTCTTATACCCTCCTTAATTTTAGTAACCGGGATTCTTCTTTTTTATAGAGGCGGAGGCTCTACTCTTCCTTGGTGCTTTGACGTGGCTTGTGTAGCTCAATTCTTTATTTTATTAGGCTACATATTTAAAACAGAATTAAGTTCAATTTCATTACCCAAGAAATATAAATGGCCCTGTGCATTTGGGTTCCTCTTCGTTAATGTCATTGCAGGATACTTTTGCATCAGGGTTTCAGGTGCCCAGCTGGACATGGCAATAGGATTATATGGGAACGAGATTTTAACCTTCATATCCGCCATCGCTGGCATAGGATTTATAATAATTGTTTGTCAGTCTTTTTCAAATAGATTTTTGAGATATTTAGGAAGAAACACCATGGTATTTTTCGCTTGGCACAGTAGGATTATCATCGTTGCGTGCGGATTGATATTCGGTGCCTTAGATTTATTCATGGATAATACTCTTCAGTCTCAACTTCTATATTTCTTGTGTACTATAACCATTATTCTTGCAGTTTTATATCCTACGACTGAATTAATTAAGAAAACACCATATAAACATTTATTTGGTCTGTAATCTTATAAATTAGAATAATATGAGCTTCAAAATTCTTGATTGCACATTAAGAGATGGTGGCTACTATACGGATTGGGATTTTCCCGATGATATAGTAAATCTCTACATCGAAGCCGTAAATGCACTTCCTATAGAATATATTGAGATTGGTTATAGGAATCTGGCCCATCCATCATATATGGGTCGTTTTGCTTATACTCCGGTTTCAATCTTAAATACTATAAGAGAACATTGCACTAAGAAAATCTCTTTGATGATAAATGAGAAGGAAGTAAAGCCCGAAGATTTAGAAACCTTGCTGAATCCAATTGTTGGAAAGGTGGATATGATTCGACTGGCTGTAGATCCAAAAAATTTCAAAAGAGCCATTGTCCTTGCATCTCATATCAAGGACAAAGGATTTAAGGTCGGATTTAATGTAATGTATATGTCTAAATGGGAAGAAGATCCTTCTTTCTTAGATGCGATTAGGGATGTGAACCAAGTAGCTGACTTATTTTGTATGGTCGACTCTTTCGGCGGCATAATGCCTAATGAGGTAAAGAAGATATATTCAATTATTAAAAAGGATGTTTCAATAAACATTGGATTCCATGGTCACGACAATTTGGAGATGTCATTAGCAAATAGTATCGCCGCAATCGAGGAAGGCGTTGATTTTATAGATTCCACCATACTCGGAATGGGTAGAGGTGCGGGAAATTTAAAAACGGAGCTCTTGCTAACCTATATGAGCAAACAGGGTTGGGAAGTAGATTTCAACATTTTAGGCGAGATTGTAAGTGCTTTCAGTTATTTAAAGGATAAGTATAAATGGGGCACTAACCTCCCCTATATGCTTTCTGGAGCCTATTCTATCCCTCAAAAAGACGTTATGGGTTGGATTTCCAATCCTGCATATAGTTTCAATAGTATTGTTAGTGCGCTGGATAAAAAGAGGAATAAATCAGAAGAAACTCTTTCATTTCCGATATTCAAAGGCTATCACAAGGAGTGCTTAATTATAGGGGGTGGACATTCTGTAGAGGATCACCTTTCTGCAATATTAGAATATGTTAAAACCAAACCAGAACTTGCTTTGATATTTGCAACAGCACGTCATGCAGGTTATTTCAAGGATTGCAGCAATTCAAAGTATTATTGTCTTACAGGTGATGAATCAAAAAGGTTGTCTAAGAACCTAAATGGGGGGCAAGATTTTAAGGGAGTTTGTATAATTGCACCTTCCCCAAGACTCATGTCTCCGGATGTCCCGGCCTTTGCATTGAAGAATACTTATGAATTAGAATCATTAAGGTTTGGATCCAACTATTCAGATTCATGTACAGCCATTGCGATTGAGACTGCACTTTCGTTTGGAGCCGAGAAAGTATCGGTTGTAGGATATGACGGCTACAAAGGGGAGATACTTTCAGAAAAAGAGATGACTCTCACCACGGAGAACAGGAATTTATTCCGGACTTTTAATTCAATTTCTAGCAAACCACTCGTCACTCTCACCCCCTCTCTTTACCCTGACCTTACAGTCAAATCTATTTATTCAATTATTTAAACCGAAAAATCACGAAATGAAAATAATAGCTGTTATCCCGGCTCGGTATAAGTCTTCACGATTTGAAGGAAAACCGTTAGCAGATATATGCGGCAAACTAATGATAGAACGCGTCTATCTGCAGGCATGTAAAGTAAAAGAATTTGACACTGTTTATGTTGCAACAGATGATACCAAAATCTTCAATGCATGTAAAGAGCGTGGAATCAATGTGATTATGACATCCGATACTCATCAGACAGGGACGGATAGAATTGGGGAGGTAGCAGAAAAAATTCAGGCGGATTTGTATGTGAATATTCAAGGTGATGAGCCATTGATAGAGCCGGAAACGATAAAAAAAGCAATCGTTCCTTTCCTTGAGGGCAAAGGTTCAGATATAAGTGTCACAAATTTGATGACAAAGATAAAAGATCCTCTTGATTTAATTAATAATACAGTTCCTAAGGTTATTGCAGCTGAAGATGGACGCGGAGTATATCTAACTCGTGCAGCCGCTCCTTATCCTAAAGGGAAAATAGACGACGTGTTTTATTATAAACAAGTATGTGTCTATGGTTTTACACCCGAAGCCTTAAGGTTTTACTGTGAATTTGGTAAAGCTCATGGGAAGGCTAAGATAGAAGCAATTGAAGATATAGAAATCCTCCGATTTATTGAAAATGGTATCAAAGTTCAGTACATAGAGGTTGATTCTGATACCATAGCGGTAGACACACCCCAAGACTTAAAGCGTGTATGCGAGTATATCAAAATGAATCAAATACCTTAATTCTTTCTTATGAAAAATGATTTTTTTTAAACTATAATTGGTATTGTATCTAAGAAAGAAACACATTATTAAGAATTTCTTATAGGACATCAAGAAGCAACATTATAAATGGTATCCCCAGAAATATATTTTGGAGTATATATTTTTGCAGTCTCCGTTCTTACACTCTTTTGCATATATACATATACTCAATACCCGACAAGAAGAGTCTTAAAAAGTAATATAAACGGCGAGTACGTTATTCCAGCTACAATTACAATTCTCTTAATTCTGTATATCGGATTTCGACCGTTATCAAGAATTTTTGTAGACATGATGAACTATAACGAGACGTTTAATTATATTACTAATTCTGGAGAGTATTTTGAACTAGATGGGGGATCTACTAATTTCATTTTTGATAATTTATTTAATTATTTAGCCACTAATTACTATGAAGTTGTAGTTCTCTTCGTAATTATCGCTACTTTATATTTTGGTTGTCTTTATTGGTCCTTAAAAAAGATTTTTCCTAACGACCTTCTGTATGCTCTTGTTGTCTATTTAGGCGCATTATCAACATTTGCTTATGGAACAAACGGCATTAAGGCGGGGGCAGCCGCATCAATATTTTTATTAGTCTTTGCATTTTATAAAAAACCTATAATTGCAGCCATCTTTGCAATAATTTCTTTAGGGTTTCATCATTCTATGACAGTCGTAATTTATGCTTTCATATTGGCTTATTTTATAAGGAATCCAAAATGGTTCTTATTCGGATGGCTTTTTTGTCTTTTTATAGCTGCATTACATTTTGATTGGTTAACCGGATTTTTAGCAGAATTTGCTGATGATCAAAGTGCAAGCCGTTATCTTTTGGCAGATGAAGACGCATGGGGTGGAAAACTGGGTTTCCGATGGGACTTCATAGTTTACAGTCTTCCACCGATTCTAATTGGTATTTGGACTATATACAAACACAAGGTAATTGACCGACTTTACCAACTATTGTTATGTACATATTTAGCTACCAATGGATTCTGGTTACTATGTATTTATGTGCCTTTCAATAACCGTATTGCGTATCTTTCCTGGTTCCTTCTTCCAATCGTGTCCATCTATCCCTTCTTAAAGTTACGTTTGAGAACCAGACAATATATCCAGCTTAATTATGTAGCAGGGTTTTATTTAGCTTTCACTGTACTATCATACATCTTCCTTTAAATCTTAGAATTACCCTTAATTATTATGAACGATATAAAGATTTGTATTATCGGACTTGGTTACGTGGGCTTACCTCTTGCCAGATTATTCTCAACTAAATTCCCAACTATTGGTTTCGATATGAACCCCAATAGAGTAAAGGAATTAATGGCAGGTCATGATTCTACGTTAGAAGTCAATGATGATATCCTTCAAGAAGCAATCTCCAATCATGGATTTATGTGTACATCTGATATAGAAGATATTAAAGAATGTAATTTCTATATTGTTGCAGTTCCAACTCCTGTCGATGAAAATAACACTCCTGATCTAAGACCACTCTATGGAGCTTCAGAAACTGTTGGAAAAGTAATCAAACCGGGGGATATCGTGGTATATGAATCTACGGTATACCCAGGGGTTACAGAAGATGAATGTTTACCCGTGGTCGAGAAAGTGTCCGGCTTGAAATATAACGAAGATTTCTATGCTGGTTATTCTCCGGAGAGAATCAATCCGGGAGATAAGTTACATACGGTAGAGAAAATAAAGAAGGTTACATCCGGATCCACTCCAGAAATCGGCGAATTGATTAACCAGGTGTATTCTTCAGTTATCGAAGCAGGAACTCATCTGGCTCCTTCAATAAAAGTGGCCGAAGCGGCTAAAGTAATAGAGAACTCCCAACGTGACATAAACATTGCCTTCGTTAACGAGTTGGCTAAAATTTTCCATCTAATGGGAATAGATACCGCTGCCGTGTTGGAAGCGGCCTCTACCAAGTGGAATTTCCTCCCCTTCAAACCTGGATTAGTGGGAGGCCATTGTATTGGCGTTGACCCCTACTATCTCGCCCAGTGTGCGCAAAGACACGGTTATAATCCAGAGATAATATTAGCAGGTCGTAGAATGAATGACGGTATGGGCGCTTACGTCGCTGACAGGGTAATCAAACTGATGCTGAAGAAAGGAATCCAAGTTTTAGGTAGTCATATTCTCGTATTGGGTTTTACTTTCAAAGAAAATTGCCCAGACGTCCGAAATACAAGGGTAATCGACATCGTAAAGGCCCTGAAAGAATATAATATAAACGTAACAGTATTTGACCCTTGGGCCAACCCGGTAGCCGTAAAGAAAGAATACGGAATTGACATTGAAACCGACCTTCCCACAGAAGAAAAGTTTGATGCGGCCATTTACGCAGTAGCTCATAATGAATTCAAGGATATAAACCTTTCAAGAGTGATGAAACCTATGCATGTAGTGTTTGACGTTAAAGGCACACGTGCCATAGAGGAGATTGACAGCAGACTTTAATAATTTTTTTAAACCAATCTACTTTTTTAGGATGATAAAAACAATAAAATCTAAATTAAGTCACACTCTTTCCGTTGGTGAAAAGTATCAAACATTAACGGGGAGGTCAAAATGGAATCTAATTTTTGATTTTATAAGGTGCAATCTTAAGTATGGTTGCACAGAGGAAGACTACATCGGAATGGAATTCTATAAGAAATCCAATAATGAGAGAAGAAAATATCTGACAAGCAGGAAAAATAGAGAAGGTATCTATAATAAATTTCTTTCAACGGAGGATAAGAATTTATATAGAAGAAAAAGCGAATTTAATAAATACTTTCAGGACTTCATTCACCATAAATGGATTTCCAGTATTTCAAGTTCTGAGAACGAAATAATTGATTTCATAAACAATTTAGGAAGAGTAATTGTAAAACCCGAGGTGGGAGATTCTGGGATTGGAATTCATTTGATTAATGCTTCTGACGAAAGTCAAATTAAAAATCTAATCCAATCTATCAGAGAAGGGAATCAATACATAATTGAAGAAGTTATTATACAATGTGAAGAAATGGCCTCTTTTAATCCCTCATCTGTCAATACCTGCAGAATCGAAACAGTTACAGATAAAGAAGGGAAAGCCCATTTACTTAATACAATAGTTATTATAGGAGGTAAAGGAAGTATAGTAAGTAACACACATACGGGCGGAGTAATGGCTCATATTGACCCTGACTCAGGCATTATAGACTCAAAAGGGAGGAATCCGAATGGTGAACTTTTCTCCAAACACCCCGGTACAGGAAGTAAATTGATAGGTCAAAAAATCCCTTATTGGAAGGATGTGATAGAGTTGGCCCTAACATTAGCCGAGAAAAGACCTTCTGCCCGATATATTGGTTGGGATATTGCAATTACTGCTAATGGTCCCGAATTGATTGAGGGCAATAATCAACCAGGCTATTGTACGCAAGCATGCGATATGGTTGGTAGATGGGAGATTATAAAAAAATATTTATAGGTTGAATTTTGGAATACATAAGTTTAAATAATCGGGTTATTCTACCTCGAATTGGATTTGGGACGGCTTTTCTTCCCAAATCCGAATTTTCCAATATTATTAAAACGGCGCTTGACTCCGGGTATCGAAGATTTGATACAGCATCAAAATATAATAATGAAAAGTGTTTGGGAGATGCTTTATCTGCCTCCAAAATTCCAAGGGAAGAGCTTATAATATCTTCAAAATTTCATATTGATACTCTTTACGCAAATAAATATTATCGAGGTAAACGTAAGATTTTTAACATACGAAATTTTAAAAGCATACGTGATACAGTAGAAGAATCATTAATTAAACTTAACATTGATTATTTAGATATACTATTTATTCACTGGCCATGGGATAAATATCAAAACATTTATAAGGAGATTATAAAGTTATATCAAGATGATTTAATAAAATCTATAGGTGTTTGTCATTTCACACAAGGTCATCTTGAATCGCTTAAGTCTATTAGCAATGTGATGCCAGTAATAAATCAAATTGAGATAAGTCCGTTAAATACCCAGAAGGGCCTCATAAAGTATTGTCAGGATAACGGTATAATGGTTGAAGCTGTATCTACATTTAGTCATTTTCAATCAAGCAAGCCGAGACTTGAAATAATAAACAATGAAATTTTAAATAGAATTGCAGAAAGTCATCATAAAAGTACTGTACAAGTAGTATTAAGATGGTTGATTCAGCAAAACATAGTGGTAATTCCAAAGTCTTCAAATTCGGACCATATTAAAGAAAACATTGACATATTTGATTTCTCACTTGATATGGAAGAAATGGCATTAATAGATTCTTTAAATGAGGGAAGATGTTTGAATTATAATCCCTATGCACCACATATTATAAAAAACATACCACGGCAATTTCGCCATTATTCGAACCTTATGTAAAAAGTCCCATAAAAATGGATTTAAAAAAAGCACTTTTAAGAGCAAGAGAAAAAAACCTTTGGTTAAAGATTCTATGGTTTAAATCCCTACGCATTCGTAAAAAAATGTCGGAAAAGAAAGATTTAAAATCCCGAATAGAAAAATCATTTATAAAAACTCACACTTATCCATTCAGTATAGATCACCCAATTACATACGCAGATAAACTTAATTGGTTAAAACTTTATTATCGTAATCCGCTGATGCCGATAGCAGCGGATAAATATGAAGTAAGAAATTATTTGAAAGAATTGGGATATGAATATCTTTTGAATGAAGTTTTAGGAGTATGGGAAACCATTGACGACTTTGATATCTCATCACTTCCTTCTAAATTTGTTCTAAAATCAACTCATGGGAGTGGACCTAATTGGATTACTATCGTTAAGGATAAAACAGATATAAATTGGAAAGCCCAGAAAAGATTAATGAAAGAATGGCTTTCCAATAGTATCGAATGGATGGGAGGAGAATGGCATTATGGTGAAATGAAACCGCGCATCATCGCTGAAAAATTTATCGAAGAACCTGGAGGAGGATTGACGGATTATAAAATTCATTGCTTTAACGGAAAAACTGCCTATATTCTTGTATGTCTGGGACGGGCTGAGGGTAAATTAAAATTTTATTGTATGAGTCCTGACTGGAAGATCCTAAAGGTGAACAAAACAGGTATCGAGGCTCCTAAGGATTTAGTAATTCCTAAACCTTCTAATATGGAGGAAATGATTCGAATAGCTGAAGATTTGTCCAAACCTTTCCCTGTGGTGAGAATGGATTTTTATGACATTAATAATAAGATTATTTTCGGCGAGTTTACTTTTTTCACAAATGGAGGATTTGACAACGGACTAACCTATGAAGGTCAGAAAATGATGGGTAAGTTAATCACACTACCTGAACCTAATCATAAGAAATAAATATAAATTGGATTATTTATGAAATTTACTATTGTTGGATGCGGCAATGCGGCCCTAATTCATGCAGCTAAATTGATAGAAAAAGGGTTTCAGGTAGCAATACTGAAAACTTCCCATTATAACGATGAATTTTATAACGTTATTAAGTCTGAAGGTGGATTTAATGTTAAAGATGAGACTCAAAAGGGAAAGAGATTCTTTGTACTTCCATCATTAATTACAAAAAATGTTGAGGAAGCCATTTCATTTGGAGACGTTCTAATGGTAATGACAACAACAAGTCAGCATGAAAGAATTGCAAAATTAATTTCCCCCTTTGTTCGTGATGGTCAAATAATAACATTAATTCCCGGCTATTTGGGAAGCTTAATCTTCAATAAGATTATTGATAAAAAAATTATATATAGCGAATGGGAAACAACTGCTTATAATGGAAGAATCATAGATAATATGTATGTTCGGATTTCATTTTACAATCCCAGAAATGCAATATCTGTTTTACCCAAAAAATACGAAAATGATGTTTTGAATATTTTCAGTCAAGGTTTCGATAATACTAAATATCTACGGCATAATATCCTTGAATCTGCCATCCACAATCCAAATATGATAGTCCATCCAATAGGGTTACTTTTCTCTGCCTCTCGCGTAGAAAAAAGTAAAGGTGAATTTTGGATGTATAAAGAAGCTTTTACACCTTCAGTGATTAATGTTATCAATAAATTAGATGTCGAAAAAAATAAAATTTTAATTGCATTTGGCTGCCAACCCCTCAATTATTTTGAAGCGGCAAAATGGAGAAATGAAGACAATCTTGAAAAAGATGCACTCGAAGTTTTTCAATCCTTTGCAGAGTCCTCAAATAAAGGGCCTTCGGCAGTTAACCACAGATACTTCACGGAAGATGTACCTGTGGGTTTAGCTCTTCTTATTTCTATTGGAGAAGTATTGGGGTTAGACATGTCAATACCTCGGGCTATTAAATCCTTAGCTTATGCACTTTTAGGGAAAGACTATACTTCAGAGGAAAGAACTATCCAAAAATTACTGAATAAACAAAACGTAACAATGAGAGATATAGAGGAAGCAATAAAATAAAGCCCCCCTCAAAATGATGCTACGGAATAAAATCACCTCTTAAGTAATTTTGTTAAAATTAACTAATAATACCACTTATGCTTAAAGTATTATATAATAAAATTCGTGCTTTTTTAGATTATATAAAGTATAATGGTAAAATTACCCATATTTCTATAGGGGAAACTACCCCAGGAGAATTGCTGAAAGGTAAGAAAATAATTGTAACAGGGGGTGCAAAAGGTATCGGTTTAGCAATAGCTAATAAATTTCTTGAGCAAAATGCTAAAGTACTCATTACAAGTAGAAATATTACCTCTCTTCAAAATGTTAAACAAAGTATCGGGAATAAGAACCTCCAAATTCTAAAATGGGACGTTACTGATTTTTCACAAACCACAAGTAAAATAGAGGAAGCAATAACATTATTAGGAGGATTAGATATTATTGTAAATAACGCCGCATTCTTAGCTAACAAACAAACCGATGAGACATTCTATGACAAAACAATGGATACTAATTTGAAATCTATCTATTTCATTTGCAAAGAAGCAGGGGAAAGAATGAGTCAACTGAACGGAGAGAAGGGAGGCAAAATTATAATAATTTCTTCAATAAATGGATTCATGGGTTCAACCCATCCTTATTATATTTCTAAATGGGGTTTAAATGGCCTTATAAAAGGTTATGCTAAAGAATACGCACCAAAGAATATAATTGTAAACGGAATTGCTCCCGGCTACTGCTCTTCAGGAATAAATTTACAGGACATTGAAAAGAATGCATATTTTGAACGGAATCCGTTGCATCGAATTATTTTACCAGAGGAAGTTGCAGAATTAGCTACTTTCTTAGCCTCCGATTTATCCAACGGAATAGTTGGAGAGATAATCAAGGTTGATGGGGGTACTACAATAATATAATAACTGACTTTTTTCAAAGAATTTGTATTTTTTGAATTAAGTGATCTTTTAATATACCATGGCTAAAAATAAATATGATAATAAAATAAGTATTTTATTTTTAATGCTTGATTTGGGAGGTGGTGGTGCAGAGAAAGTGCTCGTAAACCTGGTAAATAATCTTGATCCGGATAAGTATGATATAACAATCAGAACAGTCTTCGGGAAAGGGGTAAATGAGAAATTTTTAAAACCTCATGTTAATCTTTCGTCACTGTTTAAAGGTAGACCTTTCAGAGGGAATGCTATTTTACAAAAAATTTTAAGTCCCAAACTTCTCTACAAGGTGTTAGTAAAAGACAAATATGATATAGAAATCGCTTATATGTTCAATACACCTACGCGAGCCTTAGGAGGGAGTACGTCGAAAGCGAAAAAGTTTGCTTGGATACACAGCGGAGAGATGGGACTTGGAAAGTTTAGGAATAAAAAAGAATTGCTGAATGTATATAAATCCTTTGACGGAATCGCATATGTATCTAAACAGGCCCAAATCAGCTTTGAGAATTATGTTGGCTTTAAGCCAAAAGGAATGGTTGTGCATAACGTAATAGAGGCAGATAAAATAAAATCTTTAGCATCAGAATCTCTCACAGAAATAACCTTAGACAAAAACAAAGTAAATCTATGTAGTGTCGGTAGATTTATGCCAGAAAAAGGCTATGAGAGGTTAATCAAAATTCTTGGCAGATTAAACTCGGAGGGTATTTCAAATTGGCATTTCTATCTTCTTGGAACTGGAGAGTTAGAGGATACTTATAAAAAACTAATCGATGGAGAGAAGATAAAAGATAAGTTTACTTTTTTAGGCTATCAATCAAATCCTTATAAATATGTAAAGAATATGGATTTATTCGTTTGCTCATCGTATTTGGAGGGATTCAGTACTGCTGTAACGGAATCAATCATAGTAGAAACTCCTGTATTAACAACTGAATGTTCGGGAATGGATGAGATAATTGGTGATTCTGGTGCAGGTATCATAGTGGCTAATAATGATGACGACTTATTCAAAGGAATAAAAGAAGTCCTATGTAACACTAAGATATTGGAAAATCTGAGCCAAAAAGTAAAATTTCATTCAAATTCATTTAAGAAGGAATATTCTATCCTTGAATTTGAAAATTTTATATATAAAGAGAATTAAATAACATCTAAATTATGAAGTTTTTTATTAAATTCTTTAAATCAATTTTACGATATATTTTTATCGCAAAATTGAATGGAGAACGGTATTTTTCCTATCTTATTTGCATTCGCAAATATAAATCCCAAATAAAAAAGAACGGATTTCAAAACTCGGTTCAACCCGGAGAAAAAGAATACCTCAAATTTTGGAAGAAATATTCTAAAAGAGTAGAGCCTTATTCCTATCGATTATTTTCTCATTATATAAAAGATCCAAAACTACAAAAATATATTCTCCCGGAATATATAGGATTTAATTTAGTAGACTATTATTTAAATCCTATAAATTACCGAGATTTTTATTCGGATAAGAACAGCTATTCTGTGTTTCTAAAAGACACTTCATTTCTTCCCCAAACCTTATTATATAGGATAGGAGGGACTCTAATAATGTCGGAAATGAATCAACCGGCTCCGTGGTATAATACCAAAGAATTAGCCGACAAATTTCATAAATATGACAAAATTATTTTAAAGCCTTCTGTGGGTTCTGCTTCTGGAATAGGAGTAGATTTGTTTGTTCTTACAGAAAATGGTTTTAAAAACAATAAAGGGACCTTCCTTGATTCAGACTATCTTTCAAACTTTGGGAATGATTTCATATTGCAAGAGGCAATTAAACAACATCCATATATCGCACAGTTTAACGAAAGCTCCGTCAATACATTCAGGATTGTGGCTTATAGGTCCGTTAAAGACGAAGAAGTATATATAATGACGTCCTATATTCGAATTGGAAATAAAGGAGCGTTTATAGATAATGCACATGCCGGAGGTAAATTTATTGGGATTCACCCCGATACTGGTATTCTCAATAAATATGTATGCGATCAATATGGTCAAATCACAAATACTTACAATGAAATTGACTTTAGCACTTCTCAATTTAAAATTCCGTCTTGGGATAAAATAATTGATGCAGTAAAGGAAATCAGTAAAAAAGTTTTACATCATAGATATATTGCATTTGACATGACATTAGACAAGGATAATAATCCCAAAATGATAGAATTCAATATAGGGAATACAGCATTTTGGTCAGCAATGTTTGCGGGCCAGTTATGTTTCGGAGACAAGACCGAAGAAATAATGGGATATTGTAAAAACCAAGAAATAAAAAGAAAGAATGGCGAAATTAAGCATTATTATGCCTACATATAATGTAGGGGAATATATTGGGAAGGCTATCGAAAGTGTTTTTAATCAAAGTTATAAAGATTGGGAATTACTTATAGTGGATGACGGAAGTACAGATAATTCAATAGCAGAATGCATCGAATTTGCAAAAAAAGATAATCGGATTAAAATTTTACATAAATCTAACGGAGGTCTATCTGATGCACGAAACTTTGGATTGACACATGCTTCGGGGCAATACATCCATTTCTTTGACCCGGATGATTATTTAAAAGGAGAATTTTACTCAGAATTATTAAAGAAGATAGAATCAGAAAAGGCTGATATAGTAATTTCTGGATATAAAGTTGAATATCAATACAATACTTATGATGAACGAAAATTAATTACAAGAAATTGTATAGTTGACAGCAATTCTAAATTTACATATTCTAAAAGTTCCTCACCTTTAGAATTTGTCTGTTATGCTTTTAATAAAATTTTCCTCAAAGATTTTCTAATAAAACAAAAATTGGAATATGAAAAAGGACTGTCCAGAATTGAAGATGCAGAATTTATGAGTAGAGTCATCCAGCATAATCCTAAAATTGCATACCTTGAAAAAGGCACATATGTATATGTACAAAGAGGCTTTGAAACTCTGAATAAAGGCTTCGATGATTATATCATCTCTTTAGCTCTAAGAAGGATATATATCGATATTAAATTAATCAACTATTTTATGGATTTGCCTGACGATTTTAAATTTTCATTAGAAGATAGGATAAAAAGCGGTAAAATGGTTGCCTGTATTAATAGACTATTTTCCTCTCAATATGGGAAAGAATCGATCAGGCGAAATTATTATTTAAAAGAAATTAAAAAGCTATTGAAACCAACCCATTTTTACCCCTGTAGAAAAGGTGTAAAGTCTGTATTTGATTTACTAACATATTATGGTTTAAAATACAATCTTTTCAGTCTCATTACCTTTATACAAAGATGTAGATAAGATGAAATTCCAGAAAAAAGAAGAAATTCGTATCACAGTCTTGATGGCTATTTATAATTGTGCCTCAACTTTGGAAGAAGCTCTGGATAGCCTGATGAACCAAACATATCAGGGTTTCAGGGTTATTTTATGTGATGACTGTTCAAAAGATAATACATATGAAGTTGCCGAAAAATATATAAACCGTTATCCCGATAAGTTCATTCTTCTTAGGAATGAACGAAACATGAAACTTCCCGCAACCCTTAATCGTTGCTTGGAGTATGCTGACACAGAGTACGTGGCGCGAATGGACGGAGATGATATCTCCAAACCCGAGCGTTTTGAAAAGGAAATTCAGTTCTTAGATGCCCATCCTGAGTTTGCCTTAGTGTCATGTCCAATGGAATACTTTGATGAGAACGGAGTCTTTATGACCGGCAAACCCCTAAATGAACCGCAAAAGAAAGATTTCATTTTAAAATCTCCCCATGCTCATGCACCAGTTATGATAAGGACTTCTATCTTACGAGAAGTTCATGGTTATACTGTAGAAAAATGGACAGAAAGGGGACAAGATATTCATCTATGGGCTAAAATTTATAACAGGGGTTATAAAGGTTATAATTTATCCGAACCTCTATATGGTATGCGAGATGATAAAGCTGCATTCAAAAGACGAAACCTTAAAAGTGCTTTCTATAATGTAAAAAGAGCTTATGAAATATATAAGCTGTTGGATATTCCTAAATATTATTTGTTCTATGAAGGGAAGGGATTTTTAATTGCGCTTTCTCCAAAATGGATATATGATATATTTCATAAAAAATAATATAAATTTAACAGCAAAAGTATTTTCCAATGTCTAATCCTTCCATCTCCGTTATTGTCCCTGTTTATAGTGTGGCTCCTTATATTGAGAAGTGCGCGCGGAGCTTATTCGAACAGACTTTAGAGCCATTGGAAATAATCTTCGTAGATGATTGTACACCAGACAATTCAATTGAAATAATAAAAGGTGTTTTAGAAGAGTATCCTCATAGAAAGGCATTGACACAAATAATAAAACAACCTTCGAACTCCGGCGTGGCCGGAGTTCGAAGGCGAGGTATTTTGGCTTGTAGGGGAGAATATATTATTCACTGTGATGGTGATGATTGGATTGATGTAGAACTTTATGAAAAAATGTACCTCGAAGCGGTCGAAAATTTTTCAGATATCGTGGTATGCGATGAGATTCAAGAATACCAAACAAGTTCAATTCCTCAAAATATTGATAATCTCCCAAAATCTGGGAAGGATATAATAAAAAATTTTTACAAATATCCATTAGGAATGTTTTGTCACAATAAACTTGTTCGCCGAGAGCTTTATTTTGACAATAATATCCTGCCATGGGAAGGTTTGAATATGTGGGAAGATATGGGACTGTTTTTCCGCTTATTTTATTATGCTGATCGAGTGTCTCAAATTCATGGGCCGGTATATCACTATAACCGCGCGAATGTTTCGGCTATGACTAAAGGATACGGGATAAAACAAGTGAACCAAATGATTGAGATTGCTGAAAGAGTAGATGATTTCTATTCTTCTAAAGTAGATTATTGTGATTTCGAAAAATCCCTTAATGTTTTAAAATATCTTGCGAAACTTAACTTAATTACCGATTCATTCAAAAATTATAAACGTTTTAAATCGCTTTTCCCGGAATCCAATAAAGTTGCATCTAAAATTTCTTTAGCATCCTTTTCAAAGAAAGGAAGATTAAGGTATCAATTTGTCAAATACAGGTTAGCTCCGGTCTTTATCTTGTTATTCAAGATAAAGAACCTGCTATAATACATTAAAACACACTTATCTAATATCATAAATAGCATATGACGGAAAAGAAACCTAAGGTTTTGTTTGTAGCTTCTGTCGAGGGGCATTTGAAGAGGTTCCATACACCCTATTTCAAATGGTTTAAGGAGCATGGCTTTGAGGTGCACGCAACTGCCAAAAAATATTATAAAGAACCTATACAATTCTGTGATAAGTTCTTCGATATTCCTTTCGAGAGATCCCCATTTTCTAAAGCCAATTTCAAAGTTTTTAAAGAACTCCAAGAGGTGATTAAAAAGGGGGGCTATAGTGCAATTCACTGTCATACTCCTATGGCAGCCACCCTTGCACGTTTGGCCGCGAGAAAGTTTCGGAAGAATGGTCTTAAGGTAATATACACAGCACACGGATTTCATTTCTATAACGGGGCGCCGAAAGTCAACTGGTCAGTCTATTACCCTATCGAGAAAACGTTGGCAAAATATACAGATGCATTAATCACTATTAATCAGGAAGATTATGACTCAGCATTAAAGCATGGCTTTAATGCGAAAAAGATTTATAACGTACCCGGGGTAGGCGTTCCTAAAGACAGAATAACAGAAACTAATAAGGAGCTTAAAGCTGAACTCCGAAAGAAATATGGATTCAGAGAAGAGGACTTTATCCTGGTCTATCCCGCAGAGTTCAGCTTCCGCAAAAACCAGCAGTTTTTGATTGAGAGCCTTCCGAAACTTAAGGAGAAAATCCCGCACCTAAAACTCCTCCTGCTTGGTGGTGGTCCTCTGACGGATACATTGAAGCAGCAGATTGAACAACTGAACGTAGCCGATGTGGTGAAGCTATATGACTTCAAGGATGACATCGGTTCATTTCTTGCACTTTCAGATGTGGCTGTGTCTTCGAGCCGTCAGGAGGGCTTGCCTATAAATCTTGTAGAGGCCATGATGACGGGGTTACCTATTGTTGCCACACCTTGCCGAGGTAACAATGAACTCGTAGTCGAGGGAGAAAATGGATATTTGGTTAAGACCCCCGATGAGTTTTCTAAAGCAATAATAAACCTATATCAGAACCCGGATTTGGTTTCTCGTTTCGGTGAGAAGTCGAAAGAGTTGGTTGAGAAATTCTCTCTCGAGAATGCGGTGAAAGCTCACGAAGCCATCTATAAGGAAGTATTGGGAATATAAATTAACCTCTCCGTTAAAGCAATTGTTGGTCAGTCGTGAGATCCAGGGTTTGAAGTGGACTTATGGTGGAGATAACGACAAGACAAGCTTTCGGAGTTATTACTTGACGTAAAATCATTTTGACAAATCTCGATAAGATATAACTGATAACGGGAGATTGGGAATTAGGGGATAATTATCACATAAGAATCTAAAGACTATGGAGAGAGCGAGGTTTGAGGAGCTGGAACGGACCATGCCGGCGGATGCACGGATGAAGCTGAATAAGCTTCGTGACTTCCTGCGCAACGACAAGGCTTCGGTGATGGTCGGTGCCGGGTTCAGCAAGAACGCCCGCATGGCCGAAGATGTGCGCATGAAGGACTGGGGCGAGCTGTGCGAGGATTTCCATTTCGCTCTTTACGGCAAAAAACCCGACGACAGCGATTTCCGCCTCAAGTCGGCCCTGAGACTTGCACAACAGATTGAAAGCACCTTAGGTCGCGCAGCCCTCGATGAACTTATCCAACAGTCGCTCCCCAACGACTCTATATCTCCTGGTCATCTCCATGAATTGCTTGTATCGCTCAGCTGGCGAGACATATTCACCACAAACTATGACACACTCCTCGAGGAGGCCGCCCTGAAGGTGTATAAACACTATGACGTGGTAACCTCAAAAAACTCGCTTATTTACAAGCAACATCCCCGAATCGTAAAGCTGCACGGTTCTTTTCCCGACAATCGGCCATTCATTATCACAGAAGAGGACTACCGCTCTTACCCGGAACGCTTCCCGGAGTTTGTCAACACCATACGTCAGGCCCTTATAGAGACGCAGTTCTGTCTGCTCGGTTTTTCGGGCGATGACCCCAACTTCCTGAGCTGGCTGGGCTGGTTTCGCGACATCATGGGGAAAGAGATGCTTCCGGTGTATATGATATACGTAGGCGACCATCTTCACGAGGCGGAACTGAACCTGTTAGGCTACCGTCGGGTCGTGCCTATAGTTACGGGCGACATCTCACAATCGCCGCAAGAGGCCTTAGACTTTATTCTCTCATATATCGGCGACGTTTTCAAGCCCGACTGGCAGTGGAACGGGAGTATCGCTGAGGAGGTGAAAAGTCAGTCATTGCCCGAGCTGACTGACACCATGCGACGGATTCGGGAGTCATATCCCGGCTGGATTATGCTCCCTTACGACAAACTCAACGAGTTTGATGACTGCAGGAGCGACTTCCCCTACATGCAAAGCAAGTTCAAGAGCCTTAATGACGACCAGAAATTCAACTTCCTGTACGAGTACATGTGGCGTATGCGGACGGCCATTATGCCCTTCTGGATGGACGATGACTGGATGGCAGAGCTAAAGGAGGCATGCCAAAAGCCTTTGAAAAGCGAAAGCGACGACAGGAGGAGAAAGCGTGAATCTCTCTCCGGGATGCTTCTCCATTGTTACCGCATTACCGACGACCCGGAATTTACCGCTCTGCTCGAGGATTTGAAGAGTACTGTTCCTGTAAACGACTCGGAAATGCAGCGTCATATCCTATACGAGGAGGCTCTCTATTACACCGGACATTGCATGCTGGATAAGTTGAGGAGTTTGCTGAATAACTGGAATCCGAGCCCGGAAGACTACCGTGGAACCCTCTGGAAAGGGAAAATCCTGATGGAAAACGGTAAAGCCGACGAGGCAGGGCAACTGTTGGAGGTAGCCATCTCCGACGTGAGAAGGAAACTGATGAGCAACAGCGATTCGGAATACCTCCTAAGCGCACTCACCCTCCTGACGAAATGCCGCGAAATTTCAGAATGGAAATTCGAGAAAAATAAGTCGCTCGACCCCCGTTTCCTATTTTCCCAATATCTTGATGTAGTGAGGAAGTCGCTCGACCGCAGGGAGAAACCTGGAGTATCCCGGACCCACGGTTTCAACATCGGTTCTTCGGGAAAGCAATGGTACTCAGGGACCCGTGGATATTTCGAGAGCCTTATTGGCGCAGGCCGTTACTATGAACTCACGGAAGCGTACGGCATGCCGACCGGTACCGACTGCAGCCGGACCATCAATTCCAATTACAACAAGCTGGCTCTGCCTCTAATAGCATCGGTGGATTTCAATGCGGCCCTCCCCTATCTTATGGAGACGAACGATGACAATGCCCTGGATCTCACGGTTTCGCGTAAGGCAACAATGATGCTTACTGAAGATGAGGCTACAGAGATTTTTGACCGTTGGTTTGAGGTCCTGGCTCCCTTTGCAGACGGAGACCGAAAACCGAAGTGGGACGGCCGTGAGATAAACGTGGTGCTTCCTTTGTTGGCGCGTCTCTGCACAAGGGTCGACACCTCGAGGACGGAGAAGATAATCGCCTTTATAAGGACTGTCTACAATCCACAGAGGTCGGAGTTCACCGCCATGCTCACAACCTGCTACAACTGCCTTCCGGCAGACAGACGCAGAGAGATATGGTGGCAACTGATGGCTATGCCGATTGAACTCGACCGGTTTGAACGGACATACCCCTTGCCTCGTGTCAGTATCGACCGCTGGGAGGGCGACGATGCGGTGGCAGACAGCATAATCGATGGCCTCGAAAGTGATTCCAAGCCGATAAACCGGATAGCCGTATGGCGTTACGGCGCGGTGAGGAACATTCTGCCTCCCAACCTACGGGAACGGTTTGATGAGGTTATCACAAAGAATTTTGCAGCACTTTCCCATACCGACCTTATAAATTATCTGGGGTTTGACTTTGACCCGCAGATCGAGAGGCCATGGTATGGCTTACTGCTTCAGGCCATCGACGTCAAACTCTTCAATTTCCTGGATGAGGAGTTTGTCTATTCAGGGTCTTCGGGAATACTTTCGAATTTCGAAGAGTATATCATTCTATTTATCGATTGCCGGAGAGCGATGAGCGATAATGATAAGAACAAGGTGGTGCTCAATATTCTCCGTTTTCTTGACCACAACCTTTCGGCATTCGAGAAGACGCGTGACTCCAACGAGATGCTCGGAGGGATGAAGAAGTATATGGATGACGTTCTGGAAAGCATATCGGGCTATCTGGCATTGATTGATGCGAAGATTGTACCGACTCACATCCGAACCTCGATTGCGGAAAGGCTCGTGAGTCTGAGTGAGCGCTATCCCGTGATGAAAGGGCTCGTGAATATGGCTGTTAATGCACCCGACCTCTCGGAAGACCAGGTGCGTGAACTTTATGAGCAGCTTAGGGAAAGGCTTGACGAGAAGGTTACAGCCCACGACAGGGATCTGCTGATTGATGCGTTTCATGCCACTTCGGTAGCGGCGAGGGTATCGAAAGGGAGGTTTTCGGTGCAAAGTATTGTGGAGAAGGCGCTTGACAAGGTGCTCTATTTCTTTGACGGAGTTGCTCTGAACATATGGCGCTGTCTGCCGGTATGGATTGGCGAGGGAGTAATCAAGAAGGCCAACATGAAGACGTTAGCTGGTATATTGGCGATGTATCCGGAGCGTGTGACGGGTGCCGAGGATATCGCTGCGGAGCAGAAGTGCGACCTGCTGCACTATGCGTATCGGGTGCTGGTGAAACTCGGAGAAGTTGACCATGATGATTTCGCGGAAGGAGGGGTACTGGCGACGGCTCGGCAGCGCTGGGAGGCGCTCCGCGAATCAGGGCGCATGCCGCGCGATATTTTCAAATAATATCGCCGCGTGAAACCAAGCCTCGCGCGCATCGAGCCTCGCGCGCATTGAGCCTCGCGCGCATTGAGCCTCGCGATAATTTTCTTACGAACTGGAGTTCGCGCGAGGCACGCAGAACTCGCTGCTACGCAGCGGTTTACGCAGGACTGGCAGAACCCCGCAGAAGAATTATTTGCATTGACACGGTGCGCAGGAGTGGGAAGAGCCGCGACGCGGCTCAAGGTATCCAGCCCCAGACCAGTAGTCGCGGAGCGACAACGCAGTCTGGGGGTAATCGATTAACCCAGAATAATTTAACAACCTCGGAGAGGTTGCATATACCTTCAACATCTCCGATGTTGACTTGACAGGGGACGACATACCTCACCCCAGACGGCGCTATCGCTTCGCGATTGCTTGTCTGGGGCTGCGCACCTGAAGCCCCGACGGGGCTCTCCCCATCCATACGCTCGCGGATGACCTATGGATAGATGCTGTTACTGTGGGAGATAGCTCGGAGAGCTTCTCCTATGGTTAACCCCACCATATGGGAGCGAAGCGACCTTGGTGGGGTGGTTGGAGCCGAAGCAGGCTTGCTCGGAGAGCATGTCTATGAGTGGCAAGAAATAAGGCAAGAGCCGCGACGCGGCTCAAGGTATCCAGCCCCAGACCAGTAGTCGCGCAGTCTGGGGATAATCGATGAAAGATGTATAGACGATGGTTTAAGAGAGTGGTCGACGTGACGGCGAGCGGCGGTGTGTTGCTCGTGCTCACGCTACCCCTGGCTGTTGTGACGCTATGGCTTCATTTCGCCAATAAGGGTGCCGGGGCGTTTTTCCGTCAGGAACGCCCGGGGCGCAATGGGCGGATCTTCAAGATCCTGAAGTTTAAGACGATGACCGATGAGCGCGATGCCGACGGCAATCTCCTCCCCGATGAGGTGCGTCTTACACGCGTGGGCCGCTTCGTGCGGTCGACGTCGATCGACGAGCTGCCCCAGCTCTGGAACGTGCTGAAGGGCGACATGTCGCTGATCGGGCCGCGGCCACTGTTGGTGCAGTACCTGCCGCTCTACTCGGCGGAGCAGGCGCGCCGCCACGAGGTGCGCCCCGGCATCACGGGTTGGGCGCAGTGTCACGGGCGCAACGCGATCTCGTGGACGAAGAAGTTTGAGCTCGATGTCTGGTATGTCGACCATGTGTCGTTTCGTACGGACTGCCTGGTGGTGTGGACAACGCTGAAGAAGGTGCTGTCGCGCTCGGACATCTCGTCGGCGACGAGCGCGACGATGGAGGCCTTCGACGGCACGAACTGACGCTCGCGGAGCCTCGCGCACAGATTGAGAATCGCAGAACCTTTTTATCGCAGAACTTACTGTCGCTGCGCCTGTTAGCTCGGAGAGCTTTTCCTGTGGTTATCCCCACCATGTGGGAGCGAAGCGACCTTGGTGGGGTGGTTGGAGCGTAAGCAGACTTGCTCGGAGAGCATGTCTATGAGTGGCACGAAATAAGGGAAGAGCCGCGACGCGGCTCAAGATATTCAGCCCCAGACAAGTAGTCGCGGAGCCCACATATTAAGGGTATAATGATCTAACGGGATTCCAAATTTTGTTTTTTATCACTATTATATTATTTTTGCAATATTAATTCTTTCTGCTATGTCTATATATATAGATCCATTTAGTGATATAGGTTTCAAAGCCATTTTTGGAAGAGAAGGGCAATCTGAAGAAATTCTTCGTGAATTTCTGAATGAAGTGTTTCGTGGACAACCAATGTTTGACGAAATAAAATCCGTTACTTTCATTAATGCCGAGCGAACTAAAGATAGAGAAGATAGTAAAACTATTATCCACGATATTCTATGTACCACCGATTCAGGGCAACGGTTTATTGTAGAAATGCAAAAAATCGAACAAGAACGATTCTTACTTCGAGCAATCTATTATGTTGGACGAGGAATAGCTGATCAAGCTAAACGTTTACCGGGAGAAAAACCTTGGACCTATGATTTGCTTCCCGTTGCGGGAGTATTCGTAACGACCTTCCCTATTACGGGTCTACCCAATAAACTCCTTCTTCATGTTGGTCTTACAGACTTAGATACCGGAGAAATGGTTGCTAAGCATATACGTTTTGCTTTCATCCAGACACCGTTTTTTAACAAATCCGAAGATGAGTGTATTACAAAATTTGAAAAAATCATTTATACGCTAAAAAATATGGCTACCTTGATTGCAATACCTTTCCAAGAATCAAAAGACGATATTTTCGCAAGAATGGAAGAAGCAGCGAAATATGCCTCTCTCTCTCCAGAAGAAAAAGCCATTTATGATTACGAATTAAAGCTTGCACGCGATAAAGAATCCCAGCTCCAAACGGCTCATGATAAAGGCCGAAAAGAATCATCATTAGAAATTGCTAAAAATCTGAAGGAAGCAGGCGTTGATCCAAATATTATCGCTTCAGCAACTAACCTTAGCTTAAAGGATATCGCAACTCTCTGATGCCTCGCGCAGGTGGAGATGCCTCGCGCGGGGAAAGAGCCTCGCGATATGTGGGAGACGAACTGGAGTTCGCGCGAGGCACGCAGAACTCGCTGCTACGCAGCGGTTTACGCAGAACTGGCAGAATAACGCATAAAACTCCTGGGTCCGATGTACTTCATAGACATGCTCTCCGAGCAAGCCTGCATAGGTCTGAACTGCCCCACCAAGGTCGCTTCGCTCCCACATGGTGGGGATAACCATAGGGGAAGCTCTCCGAGCTAACTACCACAGCAGCAAAGGGTTAACCATAGGGGAAGCTCTCCGAGCTATTTCCCAATTCTGGACATCGAGGACTCAACATCATCGCGCACAACTGGCAGAACAACACGGAGGCACCTCGTCAACTTATGTCAGGTTTAACACCTAAAAACCGTCAACCCAAATCAGGAAAACACAGGGGTTAAATGAGTTCTGCGATTCCCCGGGTTCTGCGATTGATTATCAGACAAAAAGAGTTGCCTAATCGCGCCTTACTGGTAGAATCACGCTGACATTATTTTTAACTTACACTGTCAACCTAATTAGGGAAAGACACGATGTCTTTTCGTGTTGGGACTTTGACAGGAAGATTGCCTCAATATAAGGGAATGTTTCTCAGGTAGATTATTCGACAGGAATCCGATGAAAAATAACATACTAATTACATCCGCCGGGAAAAGGGCGGAACTATTACTTGAGTTTAAAAGGGAACTGTCTGCAATTTTCCCCGAGGGGAAAGTATTCGCCGTCGATCTTAATCCTTTTTTATCGCCGGCATGTCATTTGGCTGACCAAGCTTTTCCAGTGACTCGAGTAACCGATCCACAATATATCGACCAACTTAAAGAATTATGCCAAAAACATGATATCGGCATTATAGTCCCGACAATAGATACTGAACTTAAAGTGTTGTCAAGAAACCGGAATGAATTCTCCGATAACGGGACCGAGATCATGGTGCCCGACGAAGATTTCATCAACACATGCAGGGATAAACGCATCACAAAAAAATTCTTTGAGGTGCATGGCATCAGAACACCAAAAGAGATAAACAAACACAATCCTACATACCCTCTATTTGCAAAACCCTTTGATGGCTCACTGAGCACTAACATTCACATCATTAAAGAGCCATCAGAACTTACACAAAAGATACTGGAAGATGAAAAACTTATTTTCATGGAGTATGTAGATCCTGCGGAATATAAAGAGTTTACTGTAGATTTATATTACGGGAAAGACAACCTCCTTAAGTGTATCGTGCCAAGAGAAAGGGTTCAGGTGAGGAGCGGTGAAGTGAATAAGGCAATCGCTCAAAAGAATTATATAATCGAATACCTACACGAAAGAGTCAACCACCTTCCCGGTGTGAGAGGCTGCATCTGTATGCAGTTGTTTTATCGGCAAGAAGACAATGATATCATCGGAATTGAAATCAATCCGAGATTTGGAGGCGGATATCCCCTTTCATATTATGCCGGTGCCAATTTCCCCAAAATGATTATAGAGGAATACCTAATAGGAAAGACTTGTGACTATATGGATAACTGGGAGGATGGAACAGTAATGTTGAGATATGACTCACAAGTCATCACCAAATTGGATAAGAGATAAACTTACTTTTTGAGGATTTCTCCTCACCACAAATACAGCGAGGGCTGCTCCCGGACGGGAGCAGCCCTCGCTGCGTATAGGAGCGGCGGCTTCACTTGAAGCCGCCGCTCGATAGGGGGTTTTCCTCAGGGGAATTTTCAGTCTTTATTCTGGGCTTTGAGCTCGGAGACCTCGGGATCCTCGCCCTGCCACTGCTGGGCGGCGAGACGGCGATAGCTGTTGTAGCGCCAGCGGGCGTTGGCCTTGGCTGCGTCGAAGAGCTCCTGGGCCTCATTGGGATACATCTTCTTGACGGATGCAAACCTCACCTCGCCCATAAGGAAGCTGTCAAACTTGCTCCAGTCGGGATCCTTGCTGTCGAGCGTGAAGGGGTTCTTGCCCTCCTCCTCGAGTGCGGGATTGTAGCGCCAGAGATGCCAGTAGCCGCATTCGACGGCCTCCTTCTCCTCACGCTGGCTCTTGCCCATACCGGCCTTCAGACCATGGTTGATACACGGCGAGTAGGCGATGATGAGCGACGGGCCGTCGTAAGCCTCAGCCTCGCGGAAGGCCTTGAGCGTCTGGGCCTGGTCGGCACCCATGGCCACCTGGGCAACGTAGACATATCCGTAGGTGGTGGCAATCAGACCAAGGTCTTTCTTGCGGATGCGCTTGCCGGCGGCGGCAAACTTCGCGATGGCGCCGATCGGCGTGGACTTCGACGACTGGCCACCCGTGTTGGAGTAGACCTCAGTGTCGAGCACGAGGATGTTGACATTCTTGCCGGAGGCGATGACATGGTCGAGACCGCCGAAACCGATATCGTAGCTGGCGCCGTCGCCACCGATAATCCACTGTGAGCGCTTGGTGAGGTAATGCTTCAGCGGACCTACCTGGGCGCATACGCCGCAGTTGGCGGCATTTGCGGCGGCAGCCTCTGCCCACTTCTCGCCGGCCTCGCGACTGCGTTCGGCGTCGTCGCGGAGGTCTAGCCACTGCTGAGCGGCCTCGCGCACGCCTTCGGGCATGTCGCTATCCACCGTCTTCTCCGCGAGATCAACGAGGCGCGCACGCATCTTCTCGTAGGCAATCTGCATACCGAGACCGAACTCGCAGAAATCCTCGAAGAGGGAGTTGGCCCAAGCGGGACCATGGCCCTTCTCGTCGGTGCAATAGGGAGTGGAGGGCACGGAGCCGGAATAGATGGAGGAGCAGCCCGTGGCGTTGGCGATAATCTGGCGGTCGCCGAAGAGCTGCGTCATGAGCTTGACGTAAGGCGTCTCGCCACAGCCGGAGCATGCGCCGGAGAACTCGAAGAGCGGAGTGGCATACTGCGAGTTCTTCACGTTGGAAGCGACGTCGACAAGGCGAGCCTTGGAGGAAACGTTGGCCACACACCAGTCCCAGTTCTTCTGGTCCCAAAGCTGGCCCTGCTCGGGCTTCATGGCGAGAGCCTTATGCTGCACGAGCTCGCCGGCCTCGTTCTTGACCTTCTTGCCGGGGCAGACATCCACACAGTTGCCGCAGCCGAGACAGTCGAGCACATCGACCTGCATGCGGAACCGCATGTCAGGGAACATCTTGGGAGGCACGGCTGCCAGAGTGGCATCCTCGCCGAAGGGAGCACCGGCCAGCTCCTCCTTCGTCATGACGAAGGGACGGATGCAGGCGTGGGGGCAGACGTAGGCGCACTGGTTGCACTGGATACAGTTGTCCTTGTCCCATTCGGGCACGAAGGCAGCCACACCGCGCTTCTCATAGGCTGCTGTGCCCTGCGGCCATGTGCCGTCGACATAGTCGACAAACGCGCTTACGGGGAGCGAGTCGCCATCCTGGGCGTTGATGGGGCGCACCACCTTCTCGATAAACTCCGGAGCGGGAGAGAGAGCGGGACGCTCGCCGGCCAGGGAGGCCCAGGCGGGGTCGACCTCGAGCTTATGGTATTCGCCGCCGCGGTCGACGGCAGCATAGTTCATTTTCACGATGTTCTCGCCCTTCTTGCCGTAGCTCTTCTGGATGAACTTCTTCATCTGCTCGACGGCGAGGTCGACGGGAATCACCTCCGTGATGCGGAAGAAGGCGCTCTGAAGGATGGTGTTTGTGCGGTTGCCAAGGCCAATCTCCTGAGCAATCCTCGTGGCGTTGATATAATAGAGGTTGATATCGTTTTCGGCCAGATATTTCTTCACGTGGTCGGGAAGATTGCGGCGGAGTTCCTCCTCGTTCCAAATGGTGTTGAGCAGGAGCGTGCCACCCTTGACGAGACCCTTGGTGACGTCGTACATATTCAGGTAAGCCTGGACGTGGCAAGCCACGAAGTCGGGGGTATTCACCAGATATGTGGAGCGGATGGGGGTGTCGCCGAAGCGGAGGTGGGAGCAGGTGAAGCCGCCTGACTTCTTGGAGTCGTAGCTGAAGTAGGCCTGGCAATACTTGTCGGTGTTGTCGCCGATAATCTTCACGGAGTTTTTGTTGGCGCCCACCGTACCGTCGGAACCGAGGCCGTAGAACTTGGCGGCGAAGGTGCCTTTCGTGCCGAGATGGAGCTCGGGCAGCTGCGGCAGGGAGAGGAAAGTGACATCGTCTTCTATGCCCACGGTAAAGCCGTTTTTGGGCTGGGGAAGAGCGAGGTTTTCATATACGGCCAGGATTTGGGCCGGGGTGGTATCCTTAGAGCTGAGACCATAGCGGCCGCCCACCACGAGAGGAGCTCCCTCAACGCCGAAGAAGCAGTCTTTCACGTCGAGATAGAGGGGCTCGCCGAGGGCACCGGGTTCCTTGGTGCGGTCGAGCACGGCCACCTTCCTTGCCGACTTGGGCACGGCGGCGAGGAAATGGCGGGCAGAGAAAGGGCGGTAGAGGTGGACAGCCACCAGACCTACCTTCTCACCCTTGGCGCGGAGGTAGTCTACAGTCTCCTTGATGGCCTCCGTAACGGAGCCCATGGCGATGATGACACGGTCGGCCTCGGGGTCGCCGTAATAGTCGAAGAGACCGTAGGAGCGGCCAGTAATCTTCGAGATTTCCTTCATATATTCCTCAACCACGGCAGGCACGGCCTCATAGTATTTATTGGAGGCCTCGCGATGCTGGAAGAAAGCGTCGGGGTTCTCGGCCATACCGCGGGCCACGGGGGCGTCGGGGTTGAGGGCACGGCGGCGGAAGTCGGCGAGGGCCTCCTTGTCGAGAAGCGGCAGGAGGTCTTCGGCCTGCATCTCCTCCACCTTCTGAATTTCGTGGGAAGTGCGGAAGCCGTCGAAGAAATTGACGAACGGCACGCGGCTGCGGATAGCGGAGAGGTGGGCCACACCGGCGAGGTCCATTACCTCCTGCACGGAGCCTTCGGCCAGCATGGCGAAGCCGGTCTGGCGGCAGGCCATCACGTCCTGATGGTCGCCGAAGATGGAAAGGGCGTGGGAAGCGATGGTACGGGCCGAGACATGGAAGACACACGGCAGGAGTTCGCCGGCAATCTTATACATGTTGGGGATCATGAGGAGAAGGCCCTGGGAGGCGGTGTAGGTAGTGGTGAGGGCACCTGCCTGGAGGGAGCCGTGGACAGCGCCTGCGGCGCCTGCCTCGCTCTGCATCTCCTGGACAGTGACGGTCTCGCCAAAAATGTTTTTCTTACCGGCGGCGCTCCAGTCGTCGACATATTCAGCCATCGTAGACGAAGGAGTGATGGGGTAGATCGCGGCCACTTCAGTAAACATATAACTGATGTGGGCGGCAGCATGATTGCCGTCGCAGGTTAGAAATTTCTTTGACTTGCTCATAGTGAATTATGTTACCTTAAGAATTTTTGCAAAATTAATAAAAAAACCGCTCATAAGCAAACGGAGCGCCCTATTTGAGCGCCCCATCGGAGACCCTTATCCGGGGCCTCTATTCGAGAGGGGTAAAGAGGCGGCGCGATCCCTTGACGCGCGCCGAGCGGGCCACGGCAAGAAGCTCAGGGAGCAGAGACGTGGGGACGGCGAAAAGCGAGTAATGGTCGAAGACATCTATGCGGCCTATATCGGAGCCCGGGATGCCGCACTCCTTGGTAAGGAAGCCCAGGATATCGCCCTTGGAGAGTTTCTCCTTGCGGCCCGCATTAATTGCAACCGTAGTGAGACCGGAGGCAAGGCTGGCCTCCGCCTCGGAACCGAGATGGAGCTCGCGGTCGAAATCCGTGAACTCGCGCACATCCTCGTCGGGACCGACAAGCACGTAGACATCGCCCTCCTCCTCCACACGGGCCGTTCGCCCGTTGCGGTGGGTGTAGGCCTCCGGAGAGAGAGCCTGGTGATAGTGGATCACATTGCGCACCGACTCGATGTCGAGGCCGCGCGCCGCCAGGTCGGTGGCCACCAGCACGGGGTCGGAGCCGTTGTTGAAGCGCACCACGGCCTGCTCACGCTGCCGCTGGTCGAGCGCCCCATGATAGAGCACGCAGGAGACACCCCTCCCCTTCAGAAACTCGGCCACTCGCTCCGCGCTCTCCCGATGGTTGACGAAGACAATCGACTTCTCCGGCCGGGGGCCTGAAGTGATTGTCTTAAGCAACTGAAGGAGCGACTCCAACTTGTCGCGGCCCGGCACCTCCACCTTCGAGACACGCAGGCGGTGCCGCAGCCGCCGGTTTTTCTCCAGGAAATTGACCTCAATGGGGTTGTTGAGCCTCAGGAACTCCGGGAGCACGTCGGCCGACGTAGCCGACGTGAGGATATTGCGGCTCACATTCTTGAGGCGCCCGAGAATCTTCTTAAGCTCATCTTCAAAACCCAGCTCGAGCGTCTTGTCGAACTCATCGAGCACCAGGATGCGCACCGGCAGAAGGTCGACATTGCGGCGGTTGAGATGGTCGAGCAGTCGACCCGGGGTAGCCACGATGATGTCTGGCGTGACGCGGAGAGAATTTACCTCATCCTCCACCTTATGGCCTCCATAGAGAGCCGTAACCTTATATCCCGCGGCCACCGTATTGAACACGCCCGCAATCTGGATCACCAGTTCGCGGGAGGGCGCGATGACCACACACTGCACCCTACCCGAGGGAGGATTGAGCATCTTCAGGACGGGGAGAATAAAGGCAAGCGTCTTGCCGGAACCCGTTGGGGACAGAAGGATGATGTCGCGTTTCTCTGACGAGGCGTCGAGCATGCGCCGCTGCATGGGATTGAGTTCGGCGATGCCCAGCTTTGACGACAGAACGGGGAGGAATTCTTTTTCGCGCATGGTTGGGGGGTATAAAGGTAAAAAGAGTATAAAGGTAAAAAAGGTAAAAGATAAAGGGTGAGGCCTCAGGAGATGCGGGACCAATCTACCGACTTCGCGAAGCGGCGATGGAGCTCGCGGAGAATGATGGATAGAGCCTCGGAGCCCGGCTGGGGCGGTATGCTCCACGAACTCGCCGTCATATCTGAAGAGTATATGACGGGGAAGGCATCGAGAGTATCTTGTGCAGCCTTGCGGGCGAGTGTGAGAATCTGGCCATCCTGCGTAAGGTTCGCTATCTTCAGGTTAAACGCCAAACCGCTCTGCATTGTTCCCTCGAGGTCGCCCGGACCGCGCAGCTTCATGTCGGCCTCCGAGATCAGGAAGCCGTCGGTGGTCTCCGTCATTATGCCGAGCCGCTTCTTAGTTTCGCGGCTCCCCTTCTCCTTACTCATGAGGATGCAATAGCTCATGTCCGCTCCACGGCCAACCCTGCCGCGCAGCTGATGGAGCTGCGACAGACCGAACCGCTCGGCATTCTCGATCACCATCACCGTGGCGTTCGGGACGTTGACCCCGACCTCGATGACGGTGGTGGCCACCAGGATCCTCGCCTCGCCGGAGACGAAGAGCTGCATCTGGCGGTCTTTCTCGTCGGGCTTCATGCGCCCGTGGACATAACAGAGCGGGATATCCCTAAAGATGCCGCGCAGGCGCTCCACCCCGGCCTCGAGCGACTTCAGCTCGAGCTTATCGTTCTCCTTGATAAGCGGATAGACGATGTAGGCCTGACGGCCGGCGCGGATCTGATTCATGACGAGACGATAGACAAGGTTGCGGTCTTCCTCATAGAAAAGGCGCGTGTCGACGGGTTTGCGTCCGGGAGGGAGCTCATCGATAACCGAGACCTCCAGATCGCCGTAGACCGTCATGGCCAGCGTACGCGGGATGGGGGTTGCCGTCATGACAAGCACGTGGGGGAGCGCCTCGGCCGAGCCCTTGCTCCAGAGACGGGCACGCTGGGCCACACCGAAGCGGTGTTGCTCATCGATAACCGCCACACCAAGCTTATGAAAGCGCACCACCTCCTCCAGGAGCGCGTGGGTGCCCACGAGGATGTGGAGCGAGCCGTCGAGGAGCATGCGATGGATCTCCTCGCGCTCCTTCTTGCGCGTGTTGCCCGTGAGCAGGCGCACATTGACGCCCACGGCCTTTCCCCATGCCGAGAGGGTGTCGAAATGCTGCGAGGCCAAAATCTCGGTAGGGGCCATCAGAGCGCCCTGGCAGCCGTTGTCGACGGCCAGAAGGAGCGTGAGGAAGGCCACCATCGTCTTGCCGCTGCCGACATCGCCCTGCAGAAGGCGGTTCATCTGCCGGCCCGAAAGGAGGTCGTCGCGAATCTCGCGCACCACACGCTTCTGGGCCTCCGTAAGTCGGAACGGCAGCACGTCGTGGAAAAAACGGTTGAACTTCTCGCCCACCCTGTTGAGCCGATAGCCCGCGGCCTTCTCGCGGCGCTCGCGGGCAAAGCGCAGAATATTGAGCTCAAGATAGTAAAGCTCCTCAAACTTCATACGCTCGCGCGCCTTCTGGAGCGCCCGCGGGTCGGAAGGGAGATGAAGATGGCGCAGGGTCTCCTTGAGAGGCATGAGGCCATAGGCCTTCAGCAATTCCTTCGGGAGCGTCTCCGGGAGGTTCTTAAACAGGTCGAGCTCGAAAATCCGCTCAACGGCCGTGCGGAAAAACTTGGATGAGAACCCCTTGCGGCGCAGGGTGTCAGTAAGCGGATAGACCCCGACATTGCCCATTGGGGGACGCGAGGGGTCGTAGACCTCGATTTCGGGGTGTGCCATCTGCCATCCGCCCCGATAGAACGTCGGCCGGCCGAAAAGGATATACTCCGAAGAGGAAGCCTCGTAGGTTCGCCGGAAGTAGCCGGCATTGGTAAACCACACCACCTCCATAGTACGGGTGCCGTCGGAGAACAGCGCCACCAGGCGCTTGCGGCGCCCCTCCCCCTCCTCGGCAAACCTGAGGAAGCGGCCGCGCACCTGCATCTGGGTGCCCGTATCCACGAGTTCCGAAATCAGATACACCTTGCTGCGGTCGAGATAGCGGGTCGGGAAACAGTAGAGAAGGTCTTCGACGGAATGCACGTCGAGCTCGCGGGCCAGAACCTTGGCCCGCTCCTCGCCAATGCCTTTAAGAAACTTCACATCCATTGGATAATCCTGAGGTCGAGAGGGGTCGTGACCTTGAAATTCAGGGAGTCGCCGGGGAAAGTGACGACACGCACCCCGGCAGCCTCTGCCACGGAGGCATCGTCGGTAAACGCCGACTCGTCGGCCACGCGGGCATAAGCCGGCGCTATGTCGCCGTAGCGGAAAATCTGAGGAGTCTGCACGGCCACATACTCAGAGCGTGGCACCGACACCGAGCCCTCCGGCGTGAGACGGCGGATGGAATCGGCCAGCGGCACCACCGGCACTGCCCCGACACCACCCTCAGCAAAGCCTCTGACACAGGCCTCACCACGGGCGATAAGCTCAGGGCTCACCAGCGGACGAGCGCTGTCGTGGATAAAGACAAGGTCGGAGGGGCCGGCACCCAGAGCCTCAAGCCCGCAGCGCACCGAAGCGACCCTTGACGGACCGCCGGCCACCTTCGTGACCCGGGCACCAAGAGCCGTCTCCTCGGAGGCGAAAAGTTCGTGCCACCTCGCGAGAAACTCCGGATGGACCACCAGCACGACACGCATCGAGGGGTCGAACCGCAGGAAAGCCTCCACGGAGCGCCAGAAGAGCGACCGCTCCCCTACCTTCTGAAACTGTTTTGGCAGAGGTCCGCCGGCACGCATGCCGGAGCCCCCCGCCAAAATGATAGCGTGGTTCACTGAAGAGACCGTAATTACATGTTCATACCGCCGTCTACCTGGATCACCTGACCCGTAACGTAGCCGGACATATCGCTGGCGAGGAAGGTGGCCACATCGGCTATATCCTCGGGAGTGCCGCCGCGACGGAGCGGAATCTTTGCAGCCCAGTCCTTGCGCACCTCCTCGGGGAGAGCGGCCGTCATGGCAGTCTCGATAAAGCCCGGAGCGATGGCGTTGGCGCGGATGCCGCGCGAGCCCACCTCCTGGGCCACACTCTTAGCCAAGGCAATCATACCGGCCTTGGAGGCGGCATAGTTGGCCTGACCGGCGTTGCCGTGAACGCCTACAACGCTGGCCATATTGATGATGGAGCCACCGCGCTGGCGCAGCATGATGGGGAGAACGGCATGGATATAGTTGAACGCCGACTTGAGGTTGATCTTCAGCACGAGGTCCCACTGCTGCTCCGTCATGCGCAGCATGAGGCCGTCTTTCGTGATGCCCGCATTGTTGACGAGCACGTCGATGCGGCCGAAGTCATCCTTAATCTGGTTAACGACCTTCTCCGTCTCCTCGAAATTGGAGGCATCGGAAGCGTAGGCGCGACACTTCACGCCGTAAGATTCAATTTCCTTCCTTGTCTGCTCGGCATTGTCGTCGATGACGAGATCGGTGAAAGCCACATCGGCTCCCTCCTTGGCGAAACGGACAGCAAGAGCCTTGCCGATTCCGCGAGCGGCACCCGTAACGAGGGCCACTTTACCTTCAAGTAATTTCATGACTTATGTATAAGAGTTATCGTTGATTTCTTTATTGGTTTGAGGCTAAGCCGGAGCCTTAGGCCTCGAGGAGGAGAGCACCGCACGAATAGCCTCCGCCGAAGACCACCAGGGCAGCCTTCTCGCCCGGCTTGAAACTGTCGCGGTTTTGGGCGAACACCAGCGGCGCCGAAGCCGAGCCCGTATTGCCCAGCTCCTCGATGTTGTTGAGAAACTTCGAGAAATCCTGTTCCAGCTGATGGGCCACCTGCACCACGATGCGCTTGTTGGCCTGGTGGCAGATTATATGCTTAAGGTCGTCGATCTTCAGCCCCGCATTCTCCAGGGAGCGGTTGAGCGCATAAACCATATAGCGACAGGCATGGATAAAGACATCGCGACCGTCGGGCATCGAGATGCCGTCTTCCTTGGGACGGAGCTTCACCCCGCCGGGACCCTTACCCACATCGCCCAGTCCGGCCGAGAAGATGTCGAGCACCTTGATGTCGGAGGGAGCCACACGCTCCTTGCTGACGAAATAAGCCACAGCCCCGTCCCCCCAGAGATGGCCCGACTTGGGGTCGGACTCATTGGAATAGTAGGTGTTATGCTCGCTGCAGATGATCAGCGCCTTAGTGGCCTTACCTGCATCGAAGAAAGCCTCAGCCACCTCCATACCGTTGATAAACGAGCTGCATGCAGCCGAGAGATAGAAAGCCTTGGCGTCTTTGATGCCATAGCGACGCTGGGCCACATGGGCCACCGTGGCCACCGTATCGTAGACGGAATAGGAAGCCGCGATAATGAGGTCGACATCCGTGACGGGATAAGGCAGCCGGGAGAGAGCGTCTTCCACGGCAGCGAGGCCCATGGAGTCGGCATTCTCGTCGGGAGCGGCCTTGGAGCGCGACCGGATTCCGGTGCGCTGTTCAATCCAGTCGGAGGTAAGACCGTTGACATCCTTAAAGTAATCATTGCCGACACGGCCTTCGGGGACGTAGCTTCCTATAGCGTTTATGTACATCTGAGAGTGGGGTTAGTGGGTAGGGAAATGAGTGAGTGTGATTCAGGATGAAATGCCCCGCAGGATCATGTCGGCGAGCGACTCCTTGATCTCTTCGGGGGTGATGCCCTCGTCGGCAAGGCTGTCGCGGATGAAAGGCACCACGAGACCCTGGACGGCGTGGATAATGATGATGGCCTGCTTACGGATATCGGCCACCACAAACTGGCCCTTAGCGACGCCCTCCTCCAGGATATCGCTGAGCAGGGCCACCTCCTTGGCGGCGATGAGGCGCTGCGCACGGCCCACCTTGCGGACATCGCGGAAGAAGCCGGCGCGGAGTGAGCCGTTGCGGCCCACGATATCCTTCATGGCATCGAAGCGAGCGGCCACGTATTCACGCAGCTTCTCCTCGGGCGAGAGGGGTTTGGAGAGGATGACACGCAGACGGGAGAGGATCTTCTCCGTCTCCGAGTCGATGACGGCGTTGAAGATCTCCGTCTTGCTTTTGAAATAGGTATAGATAGTGCGACGACCTTTTGAAGAAGCGGACGCGATATCGTTCATGGTGGTGTTTTCCACACCCTTACGGGCGAAGAGCTGGCGGGCCACCTCGATAAACTTTTCTCTTGTCTTGCTGACCATCTTATAGGGAGATATTGCACAAGTACCTTAACAATGCGCAAAATTAGTCAAAAAAAACTAAAAAAGCAATTTTGGAGCTAAAAAAAATTTAAAGGGAGGATTGATATAAGATTAGGAATTAAGAGATTAAGAAGGCGTTAATAAAATTTAACAAAAAATTTCCTTCAAAGGAAGGCCTGAAATTTGGTGGAATGAAGGAAAAGTTGTAATTTTGCAGTGCAAATCGCGGGATGGAGCAGTGGTAGCTCGTTGGGCTCATAACCCAAAGGTCGCAGGTTCGAGTCCTGCTCCCGCTACAAAGAAGGCAGAGCGAAGGCTCTGCCTTTTGAATTTAGAAAAGCATTGGATAAAAAAGCCTCTACGGAATGGAGATAGTATATGAAGACAACCACATAATCGTGGTAAACAAGAAAGCCGGCGAGATAGTGCAGGGAGACAAGACGGGCGACAAGCCCATCGTGGAGATGCTCAAGGAATATCTCAAGGAGAAATACCACAAACCCGGCAACGTGTTTTGCGGGGTTGTGCACCGCATCGACCGCCCTGTAAGCGGTCTGGTGGTGTTCGCGCGAACCTCCAAGGCCCTCACGCGTCTCAACGAGATGCTCCGGAAGGGAGAGATACGGAAAACGTATCATGCCCTGGTGGAGGGGCGCCCGAAGGAACCGGCAGCCACGCTTGAAAACTACCTCGTAAGCGACGGGCGAATCAACAAGACATTCATCTGCGACAGCGCCACGCCCGAGGCCAAACATGCCGTGCTGGAATACAGGAAGCTGGAGGAGCTGGAGAGGTATACCCTTCTGGAGATTGACCTGAAGACGGGGCGCAAGCATCAGATCCGGGCGCAGCTGGCCGGGATGGGGCATCCCATCAAGGGAGACCTGAAATACGGGGCCAAGCGCAGCAACAAAGACGGCGGGATCTCGCTGACGGCAGCGCGGCTGGAGTTTACTCATCCGGTGAGCAAGGAGCCACTTTCCTTTTCGGTAGAGATAGCTAATGCGGGGCGCAGCTGAGATAGGCGGGATTAGCTATTATCGCTATTTTAGCTATTTTAGCTAGGATAGATAGGGAATAAAAAAGCGCCTCGGATGAGGCGCTTTTTTATGGGTTGAAAATCCGGTAGGATTATTCAGCGAGGCGGATTGTAACAGCGCGATCGAGCGGAGCGCTCTTAGCCTCAACGACACCAGCGTTGAATTCGCTGTATTCGGGAGTACCAACGAGGTTAGCGTTGTCGATGTTAACTACGAGCTGAGCCTCGGGAACACCACACTTGAGGAGGTAGTTCTTCACGCCGTTAACGCGACGCCAGCGAAGAGCCTCATTGTAGTCAGCAGAACCGGTCCAGTTGTCGGCCCAACCTACGAGCTGATATTTCTGGTCGGGGTGAGCGAGCATAACGTCAGCAACAGAGCTGAGGACTTTGCGTTCGCGAGCGCTGAGGTCGTACTGGTTGATGGGATAGTAGATAGTTACGAGCTGGTCGCAGTCGCCGGAAACAGTCTTAACTTCAGGCTTTTTGTTGCGGCATGCTTCGAGTTCTGCTTCGAGAGCGCGATTCTTAGCCTCGAGGTTGCGAACTGCGTTTTCGAGAGCGGCAATCTGATCCCTGAGGGCAGTAACATCTGCGCAAACGGGAACAACGGGGCAGTTCCAAGTAGACTTGCCAAGGTTGAAAGTGAAGCCGAGGTAAGCAGTAGCGATGTGCTCTACCTTGCTATCTTCAGCGTAGTTGTGCTCGTCAAGAAGAGTGTACTGGAGGTCGATGAAGAAGTCAACCACCTTGCTGAGACGGAAGTTGTTCTGGAGACCGAGGTTAGCAAACAGGATAGTGTTGTGGGCAGCGTGCCAGTGAGAATCGGGCCAGTAGGGAGTACCAGCGTTCATCAGTTCAGGACCACGTTCGTTGTAAGCCCAACGCCAGTAAGCACCGGCACCACCGTGGAGGACAGCGTTGTAAACGCGGCCGGGACGGTAGCCACACCACCAGTTGGTGAGGTTGATCATAACGTCGAATTCAGGACCGAGACCCATCCACTTCTGAGCATAGAAGCCAGTCTTGGTAACGTCACCTTTCTTGAGGGGGTGATCAACGTTGAGTTTGCGGAAAGGACCATCGAGAGTAGTAGCGCCCTTAGTCATTACATAGTTGGCACCGAAGCGGAAACCGAAAGTCGGAGTCACCCACTTGCCAATGTAGAAAGCGCCAGCGCCGTCGATACGATCCTTGATGTCGGCCTGGATGTCATGCTTGCCAAAGAGCATGTCGGCACCACCTTCGAGAGTGATGAACCAGTTGTCTTTGTTCTTGTTGATCAGGCGACCCTGAGTGCAGTCGGCAACCCACTGGTCGATCTGGCCATACTGATTAACAGCTTCGTAAACCTCAACAACCTCTACAGACTCAGTCTGAGCGAAGGCAGTAGATGCGAGAAGCGCCAATCCACCGAGTAAAACACTTTTCTTCATAGAATAATGGTTTTATTAAAGAAATAATTAGTTTTTAGTCTTAACAGAGTGCAAAGTTAATACTTTTTTTAATATTTTAACAACTTTAACACAAAAATAGTTGAATTTTACGTAAAATTTCCTCGTTTTCGAACCCAAATTCATGTTCAAGCACCTTATAAGGGGCACTTGCGCCGAAATGATCGAGGCCAACCACCTCGCAATCGCGGCTCATGACGGGGCGTAAAACGGAGGGAAGACCCGAGGTGAGACCGAAGGACTTCACATCGTCGGGAATGAGGGAGCGCAGGTAGTCGTAGCCCTGGTCGAGCAACAGACCGATGGAGGGCACGGAGACCACGCGAGCGCGGACACCCTTGGCTGCGAGCGCCTCGGCACACCAGAGGAGGTTGCCGACATCGCTGCCGTTGCCCACGAGCACTACATCAGGTTTCTCACCGGCCTTTCCGTAGGCAATATAGCCGCCGCGTTTCACACCGGCCACCACCTCGTCGCGCGAGAGCGTATCGACATCGCGGAGGTCCTGACGCGAGAGGATGAAGACCGAGGGACGGTCGGCAGTGGCCATGGCCACCTCATAAGCACCCAGAGTCTCGTTGGCGTCAGCCGGGCGGAACACCACGGCCGAACGTTTGCCGGAGAGGTTGCGCAGCTCCTCCATAAGTCGGATCTGTGCCTCATGCTCCACGGGCTGATGTGTGGGGCCGTCCTCCCCTACCCTGAAAGAATCGTGGGTAAAGATAAACTTCACCGGAAGCTCCATGAGGGCCGACATACGGAGAGCGGGCTTGACATAGTCGGAGAAGACGAAGAACGTGCCGCAGGCAGCGATGAGACCGCCATGAAGAGCGATACCGTTCATCAGGGCAGCCATCGTAAGCTCGGCCACGCCTGCCTGTAGGAAACCGCCTGTAAAGTCGGAAGCCGTAAGGGCCTTGGTATACTTCAGGAAACCGTCGGTCTTGTCGGAATTGGCAAGGTCGGCGCTCGAGACTATCATGTTAGGCACATTCCGGGCCAGGAAGCCAAGGATAGCGGCTGAGGCGTTGCGGGTGGCCATACCGGGCTTGAACTCCACCTTGCTCCAGTCGAGCTCGGGCAGGGAAGCGTTGAAATATTCGCCAAGAATGTCGCGCTTCTCAGGATTGGCGAGAGCCCATTGCACATACTCCTTCTTGCGGGCCTCCACAATCTGGGCCAGCTCCACCTTGCGGCGCGCATATTCCTCCTTCACTTCTGCGGCAATCTGCCAGGGATTCTCGGGGTCGCCGCCGAGAGCCCTGATGGTTGCCTCGATGTCGGCACCGGCCTTGGAGAGCGGCTGACCGTGAGTGGAGACGGCGCCCTCGAGCGACGAACCGTCGGCCTTAACCACCTTGCGGGCCATCACCGTATGGCCGATGATGAGCGTGGGGCGCTCCTTCTCGGCGTTTGCCTTGGTGAGGGCGTCGACAATCTGCGCCTCGTCGGAGCCGTCGATCTCAAGCACATTCCAGCCCCAGGAGCGATACTTGGCGGCCGTGTCTTCGCGCGTCACCTCGCTCACCTTCGTGGAGAGCTGCACGTCGTTGGCGTCATAGAACATAATAAGGTTATGCAGCCCGAGGTTGCCGGCAATGCGTCCGGCGCCCTGGGAGATCTCCTCCTGCACACCGCCATCGGAGATATACGCATAGGTCTTATGTGCCACCACCTCACCGAAGCGGGCGGCAAGGATGCGCTCGGCAATAGCGCAACCCACGGCCATGGCGTGGCCCTGACCGAGGGGACCGCTGGAGTTTTCCACACCGCGGCGCACGTCGAGCTCCGGATGGCCCGGAACAGGACTGCCGAACTGGCGGAACTGACGCAGCTCATCGACCGTATACTTACCCGTAAGGGCAAGCACGGCGTAGAGCATGGTAGACATATGGCCGGGGTCGAGGAAGAAGCGGTCGCGGCCCATCCATTCGGGGTCGGCGGGGTCGTAGACAAGGAAACGGCTGAAGAGCACGTTGACGAAATCCGCGCCTCCCATGGCGCCACCGGGGTGACCTGACTTGGCCTGCTCGACCATAGCGGCAACGAGCATCCTTATGTTATCTGCACCTGTCATTTTTCTTTTACTTGAGTTTAGGTTAGGTTTGCGAGAATATTTATAGCTGTATATAAAGATGAGGGTTAATCCACGAGAGTAATCTCGTCTTCAACGAGTTTGGCCTGCTCATCATCCTCCACATCTACGGGGATATCCGTATTGACGTTGGCGCAGCCCCAGATGGCATAGAAGAAGATATAGCCTACGGCGCCCATGATGAGGAAGTAGCTGTACATATAGCCCACATGGTTTACGAGCAGCTGCTGGAGCAGGGGGATGACACCGCCGCCCACCACCATCATCATGAAGATGCCGGAAGCCTGGGCGGTATATTTTCCGAGACCTTCTACCGCAAGGTTGAAGATGCCGCCCCACATCACGCTCGTGCAGAGGCCGCAGAGGATAAGGAAGAGGGCGGAATAGGGAATGCCCGGCCGGTTCTGGAGAGCGGCCAGAATCTCATAGGGCTGCTTTTCGCTCTTGGCCACCACCTCCTTATTAATAACACCGTTGTCGGTGGTGACAGGCACCACCTCCGTATAGCCCACGAGTTTCTCGGATGTGGGGGAAGCGATGAAATCGGTGATTTCATTGGCGGGCATTCCGGCTTCCTGGAGAGTTGACGTCGTGGCCTTCACGGGGTCATAAACTATAGCGGGCAAACCGATCTTGGACTCCCTGGAGCTGAAGATCGCCAGACCGATGAGGCATATGCAGACGGCGGAGACAGATACGAGCTGCGTTTTGGTGGAAACCTTGCCGGAGATGATGCCGGAGGTGAAACGGCCCACGAGCATCAGAAGCCAGTAGATGGCCACCACCGCACCGGCTATGGCCGAGGCGTCGCCGAGCACGCCGGCACCGTTGGCCTTCTGGTCGGCCAGGTAGAAGTTGAGAGTGCCGGGGATGCCGATCTCGACACCCACATAGAAGAATATGGCGATGACACCGAGCACGGTGTGGCGGAAATTCCAGGGGCTGTGGGTAAACTTAACCTTCTTGCCGGAGCCCAGAGAGGGTTCGGGGATTTTGACGAAGCTGATCACGATGAAGGAGGCCACGAAGATGCCGATGGCAATCCAGAGGAGCGGTGCCACGTTGCCCATGGTGGTCTTGCGCGAGAGCTGACCGATGAGAGCGCCCACGAAGAACGGCGTGAGTGTGGCGGAAAGGGAGTTGAGCGCGCCACCCGTCTGGATGAGCTGGTTGCCCTTGTTGCCGCCGCCGCCAAGGAGGTTGAGCATGGGGTTGACCACCGTGTTGAGCATACATACGCAGAAACCTGCGATGAACGCACCGAGAAGGTAGATTATGAAGTTGAGGGTCACGTGCATTGTGCGGGTAACGGGGTACTCGGTACCGTTGATGTTTTCCATCACCGTGACCGTGGAGGAGGCGATATGGATCTCACCGCCAAACCAGCTGGAGACGAGCTGCACGGCGAGACCCACGGCACCGATGGCCATGGCCCATAGAGCCGTCTTCTTGTATCCGATCTTGGTGAGGAGTTTACCGGCGGGGATACCCATAAAGAGGTAGGCCAGGAAGTTCATCATGTTACCGAGCATACCGAGGAAGCTGTTGCCCTCAAACTGGTAACCCCAAATCGTGCCGATAGGAGCTGCGAGATTGGTAACGAAAGAGATCATGGCAAAAAGGAAGAACATCGCGATGATAGCGATGGTTTTGCCAGAATTACTGCTGTTGTTGTTGTTCATAATCAGGTTGTTTTAGAATAATCGGATTAGCGTGGGCCGAAGATGGCTGAGCCGACACGGATCATTGTGGCTCCCTCCTCAACGGCTATGGGCCAGTCGCCCGTCATGCCCATCGAGAGGGTCTCGAAGCCGCGGAGGTCGGGAGCAATCTCCCTCATCTCGCGGAAGAGCGATGCCACGGCGGCAAAGTCACCGCGCACCATATCGACGTCGTCGGTATTGGTGGCCATTGCCATCAGGCCGGAAATGTGGGTATTGGTAAGCGATTCAAAGCCGCGCGAGCGGAAGAAATCGCGCAATTCATCGGGCGAGAAGCCAAACTTGGTTTCCTCAGCGGCCACATGCACCTGAAGGAGCACCCTGGTGATGCAGCCTTTCCTGGCGGACTCCTCATCGATGATCTTGAGCAGGCGCCCGGAGTCGACACTCTCTATCAGGGCACATTTGCCGATGAGAGGGCGCACTTTATTGGTCTGCAGATGGCCGATGAAATGCCAGGAAATGTCGGCGGGGAGGAGCGGGATTTTCTCGAGCAGCTCCTGCACGCGGCTCTCGCCGAAGATGCGCTGGCCGGCGTCGTAGGCCTCGCGTATCTGCTCCACGGGGTGGAACTTGGACACGGCCACCAGCTCTATGCCCTCGGGAACGAGCGAGAAGAGGCGCTGCAGACGTTCGGAAATTCCGATGGATTCAGGCATCACTCAGCTTTTTTGTCTAACTTAAGGGGAAAGACATCCATCAGGAGGGTCTCGGTGATGGAGACGATGTCATAGTCTGACATCGTGCCCTGCATCCCCTTCTTGAAATTGGCGAGCGCACCGTCGAAATCGGAGGCCTGCACCAGGATGAAGCTTGCCGACTTCTTCTCGACGCCCGACTTCTCGTCGATGGAGATGAAGTTTACCTTCGTCATATAGAAACGGTCGCCCGTCTCATCGAAGAAAATCTCGGAAACCTTCGTCTTCTTCACGGCCGAGATGGTGAAGTCGCCCGAAATGAAGGGCGTCACCTCCTCGATGATGCGGCTTTCAGCCTCCGTGAACGTGAGCGCGTCGACAAGATAGGGTTCGTTGACCTTCTTTACGGCGCCTTTCTCCGTCATTTTATCGTATCTTACCTTGCATTCAAACCAGAGTGCCATGTGTTAAGTCAGGTTAATTGAAAGTATCGAGTATAGTAGAGTGCAAAGTTAATAATTTTTAACAAAATGTGCAAAATTTGAAAATTTTGGTTAATTTTGCGCCTATAATGGAAGATGTTAAAAAAGCCCCCATATATCGCAGGATCTGGGACCTTTATTACGACGGATTCCGCAACATGACCGTAGGGAAATCCCTATGGCTTCTCATCATAATCAAGCTCTTCGTATTCTTTGTGATAATAAAGTGGCTTTTCTTCCCCAACATATTAAAGGAGAACTACGACACCGACTCCGAGCGGGCCGGAGCAGTAAGGGAGCAGCTGATGAGCCATGATGAACAGAAAAATTAAAAAGAACCGAGATATATGGAAGAAATGAATTCACTCGTTGACTGGTCGAGGTTGCAGTTTGCGATCACGGCCATCTACCATTGGCTATTCGTGCCTCTGACGCTGGGATTGTCGGTGATTGTTGCCGTAATGGAGACAATCTACTACAAGACCCGGGAGGAGAAATGGCTGGCGTGCACGAAATTCTGGATGACCCTCTTCGGCATCAACTTCGCCATCGGCGTGGCCACGGGTCTCATCCTGGAGTTTGAGTTCGGCACGAACTGGAGCAACTATTCATGGTTTGTAGGCGACATCTTCGGAGCGCCGCTTGCCATCGAGGGAATCTTCGCCTTCTTCATCGAAGCCACATTCGTAGCCGTGATGTTTTTCGGCTGGAACAAGGTGAGCAAGGGTTTCCATCTCACGGCCACATGGCTTACGGCCTTCGGCGCCTCCCTGTCGGCCCTCTGGATCCTGGTGGCCAACGCCTGGATGCAGTATCCCGTGGGGATGGAGTTTGACCCGGCACAGATGAGAAACGTGATGGACGACTTCTGGGCACTCTTCTCGGGAGTGGCCATCAACAAGTTCTTCCACGCCGTCTTCAGCGGATGGGCGCTGGCGGGAGTCTTCGTAATCGGCGTGAGCTGCTGGTTTCTCTACAAGAAGCGCAACGTTGAGTTTGCCATCCGCTCCATCAAGACGGGCGGTTGGGTAGGCCTCATCGGTATGCTCCTCACGATGTGGACGGGCGACGGCTCGGCCGTGGAGGTGGCACGCACGCAGCCCATGAAGCTGGCCGCCATGGAGGGGCTCTACCACGGGCAGAAAGGCCAGAGCCTCGTGGGCTTCGGCATCGTCAACCCCGAGAAAAACTGGGACGACGCAGAGGCGGAATACCTCTTCAAGTTCGACATCCCTTACGGGCTTTCCATACTTGCCCGGCATGACTATGAAGCCTTCGTGCCCGGCATCAGCGACATCGTGAAAGGCATCAACATCAACGAGGCCGGCGACACGATCAACACCGTGAGCTACGCCGAGCGCATAGAGCGCGGCAAGCTTGCGCAGCAGGCTCTCAGAGACTATGACACGGCGCTCAAGGCCAACGACGAGGCTGCCATGGCCGAGGCCAAACAGCGGCTGCAGCAAGACTATAAATTCTTCGGCTACGGCTACTTCGACAGTGTGGAGGAGGCCATACCGCCGGTAGGGCTCACCTTCACCATGTTCCGCATCATGGTGATCCTGGGCAGCTACTTCCTGCTCTTCATCATCGTTGCCCTCATCCTGGCCTACCGGAAGCCCGGCACCATCACGCGGCAGAAGTGGCTGCAGTGGGTGGCCATGATCTCCGTGCCCTTCATGTGGCTCTGCTCGCAGGCCGGCTGGGCCGTGGCAGAGGTGGGAAGGCAACCCTGGACCGTGCAGGATCTCCTGCCCACAAAGGCTGCCGTCTCGGCCGTGTCGTCTTCCTCGGTCATCATCACGTTCTGGATGTTCTGCCTTATCTTCACGGCGCTCCTCATAGCAGAGGTGAGCATCATGGTGAAGACCACGATGAAGGAATCGAAGAAAAACCTTGAAATAGACAACCATTAAATCAGCGAATGCCATATGACACTTGAATATTTACAGAATTACTGGTGGGTAATAGTATCCGTCCTGGGCGGCATACTGGTGTTCCTACTGTTTGTACAGGGTGGCCAGACGATGCTGCTGGGCGCCAAGAGCGAGCAGCAACGTTCGCTGATAGTTAACTCGATAGGCAGGAAATGGGAGCTGACGTTCACCACGCTCGTGCTGTTTGGAGGTGCCCTCTTCGCGTCGTTTCCCCTTTTCTATTCCACGAGCTTCGGCGGAGCCTACTGGCTCTGGATCCTGATTCTCTTCAGCTTCATCATCCAGGCGGTAAGCTATGAATACCGCGATAAACCGGGCAATGTGTTCGGGCGTGGCACCTACGACACCTTCCTCTTCATCAACGGCAGCGTAGGCTGCATCCTTCTGGGTGTGGCTGTGGCCATGTTCTTCTTCGGCGCCGACTTCGCCGTTGAGCGTCAGAATCTCACAGATGTCACCCAGCCGGTAATCTCCAAATGGGCCCCCACACACGGTTTTGAGGCCATCTTCAACTGGCAGAACCTTCTGCTGGGAGTGGCCGTGCTCTTCCTGGCCCGCATGCTCGGCTGCATGTATATGATCAACAACATCGACGACGACGAACTCGTGGCGCAGCTGCGCGTGAAGTGTCTCACCAACGCCGGCGTGTTCCTGATGTTCTTCCTCTGGTTTATGGCCATGCTCTGGACGGCCACGGGCTATACAGTGGTAGAGGCCTCCCCCACCGCCATCACCGTGGCAGAGGAAGACTTCAAGTATTTCCACAACATGACCCACGGATGGTGGATAGGCATGACCTTCCTTATCGGCGTGCTGCTCGTGCTCTTTGCCATCTACAGGTGCTGCTTCGTGAAGGGATCGAGAAACGCCATATGGTTCGGCGGACTGGGCACGGCGCTGACGGTGATCTCACTCTTCTGGGCCGCGGGATTCATGGACACTCCCTTCTATCCTTCGCTGCAGGATCCCAACTACTCCCTCTCCATACGCAACGCCTCCTCCTCAGAGTTCACTCTGATTGCGATGAGCTACGTCTCAATCGGCGTACCGTTTGTGATTGCCTATATCTTCTATGTGTGGAGGGCGATGGACAAGAAGAAGCTCACCGCTCAGGAGCTCGAGACCACGACCCACAAGTATTAAGCGGTGGCGGCATCAGGGAGAAAGATCTATTGGGAACTGTTTGCCACCTTCTTCAAGATAGGCGCCTTCACCTTCGGAGGCGGATGGGCCATGATCTCGATTATCGAGAGGGAGATAGTAGACAAACACCAATGGATTGAACGCAACGATTTCCTCGACCTTTTGGCTGTATCCCAGGCTTTGCCCGGGATACTTGCCGTAAATATAGCCACCTCTACGGGCGACAAGATAAGGGGAGTGTGGGGTAGCATCGTGGCCGCGGCAGGCACGATCATGCCATCTTTCCTGCTCATTCTGCTTATCGCCATTTTCCTGACGCCGGACATCATCAAAAACAATGTGGTGATCTCCTCCATATTCATGGGAATCAGGCCGGCGGTGGTGGCGCTGATCGTGGCGCCTGTCATCACCTCGGCCAAGGCTGCCAAACTCACCCTAAAGACCTTCTGGATCCCGGTGGTGGTGGCAGCTATGATCTCTCTCGACTTCGGCTGGCCCTCCAATCCGATCCTCTATATCGTATTGGGAGCCGCGGGGGGTCTGTTATGGTGGAAACTTCGCAATAAAACCAAGGAGACGAGCTAAATGGGCATCTACGGACAATTGATTTGGGCCTACATTAAAATCGGAATCTTCGGTTTCGGCGGAGGGTATGCCATGCTCTCGCTTGTGGAGAAGGCAGTGGTGACGCCAGGCTGGATTTCGGAGACAATGTTTACCGACATCGTGGCCATTTCGCAAATGACGCCGGGACCCATCGGCATCAATTCCGCCACCTACATAGGCTATGTGGCTCCGGGCAGCGTCGACCCGTTGCTTCAGGGTGTATGGTGGGGCATTCTGGGGTCGGTGCTGGCCACTCTTGCCGTAGTGATTCCCTCGTTTGTTCTGGTGCTCAACACCTCCCACTTTATCCGCAAACACAATGAGAGCGGAGTAATCAAGGCCATTTTTTCGGGTTTGCGGCCGGTGGTTGTAGGGCTGATTGCCTCGGCTGCCATAATGCTGATGAACGCCGCCAATTTCAATCCGCAGGGAGTGGGCTGGCAGTTGGCCATCAACATAGCAATCTCCGTAATTGCCTTCTGTCTCGTCTTCTTCCCCATCCCCTTTCGGGGTAAAAAAGTAAAACTTCATCCCATATTTGTGATTATTCTTGCTGGAATTGCCGGCTTTCTGATCTATGGACTGCCAAAACTTTGATACCGAATACCGGAAGAGCCTCGACTGGCTTTACTCCCAATTGCCCATGTTTTCGAGAGTGGGAGCCGCAGCCTACAAACCAGGGCTCGACAATACTCTCAGGCTCGACGACATATATGGGCATCCTCACAGAGGCTTCAAGACCATCCACATAGCCGGCACCAACGGCAAAGGGTCTTCCTCACATATGATTGCAGCGGCCCTGCAGGCACAGGGATATAAGACAGGGCTTTACACCTCTCCTCACCTCGTGGACTTCCGCGAGAGGATGAGGATCAACGGGGAAATGATTCCCAGGGAAAGAGTCGCGGAGTTTGTCGAAGACTGGAGGAAACGGAAGAGCGACCTCAGGCCATCGTTTTTCGAGCTCACAATGATGATGGCTTTCGACTGGTTTAACCGCGAGAAGGTAGACTATGCCGTGATAGAGGTTGGCATGGGGGGCCGGCTCGACTCCACCAACATCATCAGCCCGGAGGTCTGTGTGATCACCAACATATCGTTTGACCACACCCAGTTTCTCGGCAATACTCTTGAGGAGATAGCCGCGGAGAAAGCCGGAATCATGAAGCCGGGAGTGCCGGTGGTAATCGGTGAGGCCGAAGGAAGCATACGCACGGTTTTTGAGGAAAAGGCCAAAGAATCCGGCGCCTCCATCTATTTTGCCGATGAATACGGCGGCATCAAGGCTATGGAGCGCAGCGAAGGGAAGTGGAATTGCACGCTCTCCGACGGTGAGGTTATCCGCGTTCCCCTGGCCGGCTCGTACCAGAAGAAAAACATCCGCACCGTTCTCTGCGCCCTGAGCGTAATGAAGAAAAGGGACATTGAGTTGGATGAAGCCAACATCAAGGAGGGGCTGGAAAACGTTGCAAAACTGACGGGGCTGCGCGGACGTTGGGAACAACGGAGCGAGAATCCCACGGTGGTTTGCGATACGGGCCACAACGTTGCCGGCCTCAGTGACAATATGCGCACTCTTCGTGAGGTATACGGCAACAGAAAGGTAAAATTTGTCGTCGGCTTTGTCTACGACAAGGATATAAGCCATATCGTCGAACTTTTTCCTTCCGATGCCAGGTATTATTTCACGCAGGCATCCATTCCCCGGGCTCTGGCTGCCGGGAAGGTAGCTGAACATTTCAAAGGTCGCGGTATATGCGGGGAGGTGATTCCAGATGTGAAGGAAGCTGTGAGGGCTGCATTTAATGATGCATCTCCGGATGATGTGATCTATGTGGGAGGGTCTACCTTCGTGGTGGCCGATTTCCTTGCGGAATAAGTTTTAAAATAAAGACCGGAGGCAAGATTTCACATCCTGCCTCCGTTGCTTTTTTCTTCATTATCTTTGTCTTGGAGAATCCGTAGTTATTCCGGGTGTGTCTCTTCTGAGACACGGTTTTTAATGCGCGTACGGTTTTTCGTTCCGCTGCTGCTCATGTCAGACTCCTCCTTAAGGTCAATCTCCTTTCCGGCGGTGTCGACAACGCGATATTGCAGATAGGCCAGACTCTGGTCGGCAATCACTTTGAAGCCTCTCCCATACTTCTTTCTCCAGTTGAAGTAGAGAGAAAAGAGGCCTTTCTTTAGATATGCCTCCACAAAGGGATGCACGTACATATTGAATCTTTTGATGTTCAGCCCGTTTACGAGATAGTCGATTTTCTCCTCAAGTTTGTCGGTGAAGAGCAGCGACGGCTGTATCTCACCTTTGCCGAAACAGGAGGGGCATGCCTCTGCCGTTACGACATCCATAGCCGGGCGCACCCTCTGGCGGGTGATCTGCATGAGGCCGAATTTGCTCAGGGGGAGTATGTTGTGGCGTGCACGGTCGTTGGCCATCACCTCGCGCATATGCTCGTAGAGGGTGTTGCGGTGCTCGCCTTTGCTCATGTCGATGAAGTCGATCACGATGATGCCTCCCATGTCTCTGAGGCGCAGTTGCCGTGCTATCTCGTCGGCTGCTCGGAGGTTAACCTCCAGCGCGTTCGTCTCCTGGTCAACGCCCTGTTTGCTGCGGTTGCCGGAGTTGACGTCTATCACATGTAGAGCCTCCGTATGCTCAATGATGATGTAAGCCCCGCTTTTGAACGACACCGTCTTTCCGAAACTGCTCTTTATCTGCTTAGTGATGTTGAAATGATCGAAGATCGGTGTGTCTTTGGCGTAGAGTTTCACTACGTCTTTGTTTTCCGGAGCGATGAGCGACACATAGTTCTGAATCTGTGTGAAGGTCTCTGCATCGTTCACGTAGATGTTTTCAAAATTGGGGGTAAAGAGGTCTCGGATCACCCCCACGGCGCGTGATTCCTCTTCATGGATAAGCGAGGGGGGAGTGTTGCGCTGGAGCTTCTGCAGGGTGTCTTCCCAGCATTTCGTCAGCGTGCGCATCTCGTTGTTGAGTTCGGCCACTTTTTTGTTTTCGGCCGATGTGCGCACAATCACTCCGAATCCTTTGGGTTTGATGCTTCCTATAAGCTGGCGCAGCCTTATCTTCTCTTCGGTGCTTTTTATTTTGGAGGAGATTGAAATCTTGTCGGAGAAGGGGATCAGCACCATATAGCGGCCGGTGAATGATAATTCTGTGGTGAGACGCGGCCCCTTCGACGATATGGGCTCCTTTACTATCTGCACCAGCAGCTGCATCCCCGGCGACAGAAGGTCGGAGATATGCCCGTCTTTGGGTATGTCGTCAAGCTTCGGAGTTCTGGAGATGAGCGGGATTTTCCGTTTGTCTTTCTCGGCTTCCTTAAGGAGTGAGAGGTAGGTGGAAAACTGCGGTCCGAGGTCAAGATAATGAAGAAAAGCGTCTTTTTCGTAGCCAACGTCTACAAACGCAGCGTTGAGCCCCGGCATCACTTTTTTCACCTTCGCAAGGTAGATATCGCCCACGGCGTAAGCCTGGTTGCGGTTTTCCTTTTGAAGCGAGACAAGGCGCGAGTCTTCGAGGAGAGCTATCGAGATCTCCTTCTGCTGCACATCTACTACAAGTTCGCTTTTCATAAATAAACAGATAGTGACTAAAAAAAGAGAGGGTGTTGGAGCCAAAGAGCCTACGGCTCACCACACCAACACCCTATATATTCCTTTATTGAAGATTATTTCTTCTTATGACGATTCTTTCTGAGTCTTTTTTTACGCTTGTGGGTTGCCATCTTGTGGCCTTTTCTTTTCTTTCCGCTAGGCATGATCTGTCTGATTTATAGATTTATAGATTAATGATTATTTTACTTCTTTCTTCACCTGGTCCAGGAAAACACGGCTCGGCTTGAAGGAGGGCACTGTATGGGCCGGGATCTTAAGGGATGTGTTCTTCGAGATATTACGTGCAGTTTTCTCTTTGCGCACCTTCACTACGAAGCTGCCGAAGCCGCGGAGATACACGTTGTTGCCTTCAGCCATTTTGTCTTTAACGACTTCCATGAACTTTTCAATCGTCTGGAGTACAGCGGCTTTTTCGAGGCCGGTGCTGCGAGCGATTTCGTTTACGATATCTGCTTTAGTCATTGTTTGGGTATGTTATATTTTATATGATATTGATTGAGTTTCTTGGATTCCGGCTCCAGCCTTCAGCTTTCTGCCGGTTTCAGAGTGCAAATTTCGTAATTATTTTTGAATTACAAACAATTAAATGCAAAAAAAATACACAGCACCCTGTAAAATTTATCTTATCCTGGCTCCTTTGTCGGTCAGCAGGAGATTAATCCGTTGCTCGTCGGAGAGAGGCACGGAAAACGTGAGACTGCAAATGTTGTCGAAATCACGCGACAAAATTTCCAGATCTTCTCCCTTCAGCACACGCATAATGCCGTCCATATATTCATAGTCGAATTCTATGGCCACTGTCGTCATCTCCTTGCATTCCTTCACTCCGGCGTCGTCGAGGGCGAGCCTTGCCGCCTCCTTATATGCCGTTATGAGACCCGACGTGCCAAGCTTGATGCCTCCGAAATAGCGCACCACCACCACGAGGACATCCGTCAGACCTTTGCTGTTGATCTGCCCCAGAATCGGTTTGCCGGCTGTGCCGGATGGTTCGCCGTTGTCGTTCAGTTGCCACTGCTCGCGTTTGGCACCGAGCATATAGGCCCAGCAAACGTGGCGCGAGTCGTGATACCTGTTCTGATACTCCTTTATCCTTGAAGCGGCCTCCTCAGGGGTGGCCACATGCATGGCGAAAGCCAGGAAGCGGCTCATCTTCTCGCGGACAAGCCCCTCCCCTTCTTTCGATATCGTAAGGAAATCAGCCAAAGAAGTGGTCTACCTCGTTATTGTCTCTTGGATAGAGGAGCAGTCCGTTGGCCACCTTGAGGGCATCCTGGGAGCTGAGCGTCTCGCTCACAATCGTGAGGGCCCACACCATGGCATTGGCCGGTCCGTTGCCAAACACGAAGCGACCGCTCACCACTACCGGAGCGTCAACCACCTCCGCCCCCTCGAGCATATCCTCAAATCCGGGATAGCACGTGGCTTTCTCATGCTTAAGAAGTCCCAGCTGCCCAAGCACCACTGCCGGAGAGGCGCAGATGGCGGCAATGCGACCCTTCGGTGAATCAAGCTGGGCTTTCAGCAACCCCTGAAGCGGACCGAATTCATACAGATTGGATGCGCCGGGCATACCTCCGGGGAGTATGAGCCATTCGGCGTCTGCAAAGAGCGTGTTGTCATAAATCAGGTCGGCCTTAACCGTTACGCCGTGGGCGCCCGTCACCTGAAGTGCTGTGGTGATCGAGACTGTCTTTACCGGTATGTCGGCACGGCGGAGTATGTCTATTACCGTGAGAGCCTCCACTTCCTCAAAACCTTCTGCGAGGAATACGAATG
>JAFLTW010000006.1 GCA_022509085.1 Muribaculaceae bacterium
GACAATGAGGACTGTTAAAAAAGGTTCTGCGATTTAGCTGTTCTGCGATTTTCTGTTCTGTTAAAAAGGTTCTGCGATTGTCTATTTGGAGGTGTGGGAGCGGAACCAGGCGACGGTGGCGTCGATGCCGCGCTGGAGCGGCGTCGACGGGAGGAAGCCGGTGGCCTCGGCGAGAGCCGAGGAGTCGGCGAAGGTGCGGTAGACGTCGCCGGGTTGCATGGGGAGGAACTCCTTCCTGGCCTCCCTGCCTATCGATTTCTCGATGGCCCGGATGTAGTCCATGAGTTTTACGGGGCTGGAGTTACCGATGTTGTAGACCCTGTAAGGGGCGGGTGACGTAGCCGGGTCAGGGTGCTGCTCATCCCAGGCAGTGTTCCCCTGCGGGATGACGTCGGCTATCCTGACGACGCCCTCCACGATGTCGTCGATATAAGTGAAGTCGCGATACATGTCGCCGTTGTTGAACACCTTGATGGGTCGGTCGTTGAGGATGGCGTCAATGAAGAGGTAGGGAGACATGTCGGGACGTCCCCAGGGACCGTAGACGGTGAAGAAGCGCAGGCCGGTGGTGGGAAGGCCGTAGAGCTGCGAGTAGGCGTGAGCCATGAGCTCGTTGCTCTTCTTCGTGGCGGCATAGAGACTCACGGGATGGTCGACGGGATCGCTCTCGGAGAAGGGCACCTTGCCGTTAAGTCCGTAGACGCTGGAGGAGGAGGCGTAGACGAGGTGGGACACCTTGTAATGGCGGCAGCACTCGAGGATGTTGATGAAGCCGTCGACGTTGCTTTGGATGTAAGCGTGGGGATGGTCGATGGAATAGCGGACGCCGGCCTGGGCGGCGAGATGGATCACGCGGTCGAAGGCGCCGTTGGCGAAGAGCATGCGCATGGCGTCGGTGTCCTCAAGGTTCATGCGGATGAATCGGAGGCGCGGGTCGGCAGAGCTGGTGGAGAGCCGGTACCAGTCGATGTCGGCTTCGGAGAAGCCGAGGAGGGCGAGGCGCCCGAACTTGAGGACGGGGTCGTAGTAGGAGTTGATGTTGTCGAGGCCGACTACCTCGACATCGCGGCTCTGCAAGAGCCGGCGGCAGACGGCGGCGCCGATGAACCCGGCAGCGCCGGTGACTAAGTATCGCATAACAGTGGGGGTAATGGGGTCAATCGCAGAACTTTTTTATCGCAGAACTCTTTATATGTTAGCATGTTCGAACGCATTTAACGAGCGGAACGACGCGGAGGATATGGGGACTCTCGCACATTGAGTTTAATCGCAGAACTTTTTTATCGCAGAACTCTTTATATGTGAGCATGTTCGAGCGCAAGTAACGGGCGGAACAACGCGGTGGATATGGGGACTCGCGCACATTGAGTTTAATCGCAGAACTCTTTGATCGCAGAACTCTTTATATGTTAACATGTTCGAGCGCAAGTAACGAGCGGAACAACGCGGAGGACATCGGATGGGAGGATAGCGCTGTCATATCATAGACATGCTCTTCGAGCAAGCCTCCTTGCGCTCGGCTTACCCCACGAAGCTCGCTTGCGCTCGCTTATCGTGGGGATAACCATAGGAGAAGCTCTCCGAGCTAACAGCCACATCAGCAGCCTTTTAAAGGCAAGGAAGTTTGTTAAAATAGTTCTGCGATTGAGCAGTTCTGCGATTGAGCAGTTCTGCGATTGTGTATTCTGTTAAAAAGGTTCTGCGATTGAGCAGTTCTGCGATTGTGTATTCTGTTAAAATAGTTCTGCGATTGAGCAGTTCTGCGATTGTCTATTTTTGGGAGGGGGTTAGGAGTCGGAGTCGGAGTGGTACTCGTAGCCGTAGCCGTAGCCGTAACCGTAGCCATACTTGTAGGAGTAAGTGTAGCCGTAACGACCCTTCTCGTTCATCGTGCCGTTGAGTATGAAGGCCATGCGGTTGAACTTCTTCTCCGTATACAGTTTTTCGAGAACCGGCAGCATGGTGCGCTCGAGCAAGCCGGCACGTATTACGAAGACCGTGCGGTCGGCAAACTTGTCGATAATCTGCGCGTCCGCAACCACCTCGATGGGAGGACAGTCGATGAGAATAAAATCAAACTCCTTCTTGAGGTGCTCCATCATCTCGCCAAACCGTCCGCTCTCAAGGAGCTCCGTCGGGTTGGGCGGTATCTTGCCAACAGGCAGGATGTAGAGATTATCGATATCCTGATAGGGCACGAGGAGGCTGTCGATATTGTTCTCGTTGCCGGCAAGATAGTTGGCCATACCGACCTTCGGCTTGTCGATGTAGGCCGAGGCGGAGGCGTGGCGCATGTCGCCGTCGATAACAAGCACGCGGTGGTGCTTGAGAGCGAGCGACACACCGAGGTTCATCGCGATGAACGACTTACCGCTGGAGGGATTGAACGAAGTGATGGCCACCACATCGCAGCCCTCCTTATTGAGGCGCGTAAAGTCGGTATTGGTGCGGAGCACGCGGAAAGCCTCGTTGACACTGTCGCGCTTGCCGGACTTAACGAGAGTGACACGCGGAGCGGACGACTCGCCGGCCTTCTTCTTATTGAGTTTAAGCTTGGTGCCGAAAATCCTGGAGGTGATGCCCTTACGCTTGCCAACCTGAGGAATCTCACCGAGCATGGGGATAGCCAGATCCTCCACATCCTTACGGCCGCGCACCTTGGTATCGGTCATCTCCTTACCGTAGACGATAGCGAAGGGCACAAACAACCCGAAGAGGAAGCATCCGGTAAGGATAAGGCTGCTCTTAGGCGAAGTCGGGGCACCCGAGCCGCCCGGGCGTTTGATAACGCGCGTGTTGTAGGCTGTAAACGCCTGATTGAGCTCATTGTCCTCGCGCTTCTGGAGAAGGAAGAGATAGAGGTTTTCCTTCACCATCTGCTGGCGCTCCACAGAAAGAAGATACTTCGCCTGAGTGGGATTGGCTGCCAGGCGGGAAGTAGCTGCACCGCGGGCGCCCTGCAGGCCCTTCATCTGGGTCTGGATATTGAGGATGGAGTTGTCGACCGAACCGATGATGGCGCTGCGCATGGCATCGAGGTCGTGGTCCATATTCTGCACGAGGGGGTTCTTCTCCGACGACTTAGCCACGAGCGCGTTACGCTCGAGGAGCTTGGCGTTGTACTCCCCTATCTGGGACTGGATATCAAGGTTTTCCACACCGGTGTTGGTGGGGAGGGCCTTGTCGTTGCTGCCGTCGGAGTTTAGATAGCCCTTGATATAGCGGGTCATCTGCAACTGGTTGTTAAGGGCGAGGAGCTGCTGGCTGAGGTCCTGGCTCTCGGCGAGGTAGGAATGAGCGGCGGCACTGAGGTCGGGAATGGCGTTCTCGCTCTTGTAGGAGGAGATGTCGGAGTCGACATGGCCCAGCTCATCCTCAATCACGTTGAGGCGCTCATTAATGAAATTGGAGGTAGAGACCGCAATCTGGTTCTTGTCGCGGATCCAGTTTTCGTTGTAGACACCGATAAGGAAATTGAGCACCTCGTCGGCGCGCTGTATGTTCTGGTCGGAGAATGAGAGGTTGATGATGGTGCCCTTCTTGTCGTCGAGTTTCACGGCGAGGCGCGACTCGTAGCTGTTGACAGTAGACTTGAGGGAGCCCTTGAACACCTCCATGGAAACACCCTTACCCTTATGGTAGCTTGCCGAGGGGGTGACGACGAAGGGACCCATGGGAGAGGGTACGGTGTCGCCGAGCACACCTGAGAACGACTTCTCGTAGGCCGTGCCGTAGGTGTTCTGGTTGAGTCTGATGTTTGAGACGGAGTATTTTCCGTCAGCATCGAGCCGGAAGTTGAACTGAGTGGCCTCGTTGTCGGGGAAGTCGGGCATCGAGATGCGCACGGGGTTGGTGGTGCCGTAGGCCACGACCTTGTGGAACGTACCGGGGAGGTAGTAGTTCATCATCAGGTCGAGGCGCTTGACGACCTCTTCCATAAGGTCTGGCGACTTGAAGGATGTGACTTCGTTTTGGATGTTGGTGTTGGTCTGGAGCAGACCGAGGTCGCCGAAGTCGTTGATGTTGGTAGCTGTGGACTTTCCTTTGGAGTCTTCCTTGATGAGGACGGATGCAGTCTCGGTGTAGACCTTAGGGGTCTTGAGGAGGTAGAAGACGCCGAAGAACATGCAGATGGCGATGGAGCAGAGGATCCAGGGCCAGTAGTGGAGCGTCCGGAAGAGGACGTCGAGGAAGGGTACGGAGTTGTCGGAGTTTTGATTGCTCATATGTCAGGAGTAGATTAGCGGGTGAGGGTGATGACCATGGTGGCGATGGTGACGGCGAGAGAGCCGACGGAGATCCAGAAGGAGGGTTGGAAGGGAGTGTTGCCGGCGGAGGTCGTCTCGCGCTTTGCGCGGTCGTTGGGCTCGACGTAGATGACGTCTTCCTGCTGGAGGTAGTAAGCGGGGCTCATGGCCAGGGAGCGACCGTCGGTCATGTCGATGATGTAGGTCTCCTTCTTGTCGCCGAGTTGGCGGATCACCATGACGTTGTCGCGACGGCCGGTATTTTTCATGTCGCCGGCCATTGTGAGGGCGTCGATGATGGTCATACGGTCGCGGTTGAACTCATAGCGGCCGGGGCGCGCCACCTCACCGAGTACGGAGACACCGGTATTGATAAACTCGACTGTGACGACGGGCTGCTTCACGAGGTCTTCCTTGATGAGGCGGCTCTCGATAAACTCGGCCACCTCATCGCGGCGCATGCCGGCGATGTGGAGTTTGCCGAGGACGGGGAAGTTGATGTTGCCCTGCTCATCGACGGTGTAGTAGGAGACGCGGGAGTCGTTCTGGTATTGGGCGTTGCCGGTGACGTTGCCGGCGTTAAGGCGCGTCTGGGTCTGCACGAGGTTGAGCAGCGAGGAGAGGGCAGCGTCCTGGGTGCTGACGATGATGGAGAGCTTGTCTTCGGGACGTACGCGGATGTCGTAGACCTTCTGGGGGAGCATCTGCTCGCCCTGGGCGAGGTCTTGGAAGTAGGCGATGTTTTTGGGTGTTGAGCAGGAGGAGAGGAGGATGATGGCGGCGGAGGCCGCGAGGAGGTTAATCTTTTTCATATGTTAGCAGGTTCGGTATATAATCGCAGGGTTAGAGGAGGGGGCGGACGAGGGAGGGGTCGGTGAAGCGCCACTCGATGTCGTTGGCGTCGCCGAAGATGCGGAGGCGATAGACGGTGCCTTTCTTGCCGTGGGAGAGGTCGATGACCTCACCGGAAAGACCCAGGAAGGGTCCGCCAATTACAACCACCTGAGTGTCGGGGAGCAGAGGCAGCGAACCGGCCGGCGCCACCTCGACCTCGGGTGTGAACGACTCTACCGTGAGGCGGAAGAGCGCCATGGAGCTGTCGGAGATGACGGCGTAGGAGCCCGCGGAGCGGTAGCACCACGCCACAGAACCAATGTGGCGGAAAAGCGCCGGGATATCGGAGATGCGATAACGGAAAAACACGATATCGCCTATGACGGGTTTCTTGCGGAAGAGCAATCTCCCCCCTATCCTGTCGGAAATCTCCTCGTAGGGGTAGAAAATCTCGGGTTTCGGCATCCCCTCCCCGACGGCGTCGGCCAGGGCCTTCTCAAGCCGCGGGAAGCGGACACCCAGACGCATCTTCATCGCAAACCAGCGGAGCGGGTTGGAGAGGAAGAACCGACCGACAGTCCGCACGATGGAACGCCTGAGGTCGGCAGGGAGCTCCACATCCTCCGAACAGAGCGAGAGGACCGGGAGCAGCGCCGGGAAACGGGGCACGACGGCCAGAGCCGCGTGGGGGGCAACGCCACAGGAGAGCGCGGCCAGCACCCAGACAGCGATGAGCACCGACTCCGCATCGGAGCCAAACGCGAGGAGACGGGAGGCAAGCAGTGCCTGCACCTTCTCCCCTACCTCCTGCGAGAGCTGACGGGGTGTAAGGCGCGACTGTGAGAGCGGAAAAACGTATTTGCGCGATGTGGAGACGAACGGCTCGAGCCATTCGCGCGTGGCCTTGTCGAACGAGGGAACGTCTTCCTTACGGATGCCGGCGACCTCGGAGAGCGGGCAGGCACCGTTTAGAAGGGAGACGAGCATCAGAGCGAACGGAAGGCGGTCTTTTGCCGGCACTCCCCTCTTTATGAAGGCAGAGAACCGGTTAAGGTCGGCCAAGGAGATACGTGCCGACCAGACGTCAGGGAGCAGGCTGAGGAGACGGGCCTTGACCTGCTGGAAGTCGCCGGCCGGGAGGGCCGGGTATTCGGTGCGGGCCCGGCTATAGAGGGCGGAGATGATGTCGAAGTAGTGGATGGCGGTCTTGGATGAGAGGCCGTCGAAGAACATGTAGACGAGCCACTGCTCGAGGCACAGGCGCGAGCCGACGACGAGGTTGTCGGGGGCTGAGGCGAGGAATGCGGAGAAGCAGCGGAGGGCCTTGAGGTAGTTGGGGCGTGAGCGCTCGGCGCGCGACTCTACGGCCGACCGGAAGAAGTCGAGGAGTTGCGTAGAGGTAACGGGTTGAGTGTTAGCAGACTGGCTCACGCAGAGGTTTTAACTTTGGGGGAAAAGGAGAGTACAATTATTGACTCCGCGAAAGCCGGGGGTTATGGCCCTGGATGTCGGGGAGCTGTAAAGAGGGAGGGTTGTGGTCCTCCAGGCGGTTAGTTCATACGTCATTACAATCCGCGCGCGTGCGCGTGAATTATGTTGCAAAGTTAATAAAAAAAAATGAGATGGGAAAGCCCGGATCGCGGTGGGTTGGACTCGCGCACTTCGATTAATCGCAGAACTTTTTGATCGCAGAACATTTTTCTAAGGCTGGTTCGTGCGCAAGTAACGAGCAGAACAACGCAGTGGATACGGTGAAGAGAGACCCCGGCTCCGGGAGGAGTCGGGGTCTATGGGGATATAAGGATTTTGCTTTAGGTTACTTGACGTAGTGGATCTTCACTTTCACGCCGCGGTTGAGCTTGGCGTCGAGGCCACGGGTGCTCTTGTCGGTGACGGTGTTGATTGAATTGTTGCCACCGGTGATGTAGCTTTCGGTGAGAACGCCCTGGAGGTTGGGGTTCTGCTGGAGCCACTTGAGCACGGACTCAGCACGGTTTTCGGAAAGGGCGCTGTTGCGCTCGATACCTACCTGGTTGGCATTGGCACCGGTGTAGTTGTCCTGGCTGGTAGCCATACCTTCCGTCATGATGAGAGTGATCGTGCCGTTGTTGAGGATATCCTTGATGCGGGCAACAGTTGCGGGATCGGTGAACTGGGAGATGTAGCCTTCGTTGCCGTTGACAGCAGCGTAGACATCAGCGAAGCTGACGAGTTCGTCGTTGCCAACCTCGAAGTTTTCGCGGAGGATATCGAGACCGCTGTGAGCGTTAAGACCGAAGGAGGTGGACTCCGCATAGTTGGCGTCGCTGAGGAGGGTCTGACCCTGGGTAGCGTCGTCGATACGATACTGCCAAGTGTGGCGACCGTCGTAGATTGGAGCATAGAAGAAGCCTTCCTTCTCCTCAAACGCCTCCATATCAGCGGGAGCGAGGCTCAGAGAGAGCGGAGTGGTGTTGGACATCTCATAACCACGGGGCACGTCGAGACCGAAGGTGAGGTTTTCGGCAAGTTCGGTGGGGATATCCTCGGTAGCGAGACCGTTGAGCGAGCGACCTGCCTCAAGACGAGCGGCTGCGGCGTCGGTATCGGCATACTTCTTCTGGGTGTAGAGACCACCGGCGAGGTAGTCGATAGTATTCACGTCGGCATCTGCGATGACGGGAGCATCGTTGCGGCCGGAGTAGTTGTTGGGATAGAAGACATAGAATGTCATAGTGCCCTGCTCGGCTACACCGTGGGTAGGAGCGGCACCTTCGCGTTCGCGGATAACGAGGACGTCGCGCTCGCGGTAGTCGGTCTGATAGATAGTGGTCGGGGTCTTTGCCCAGCCGCGGTAGCGCTTGCCACCGAGGTAATAGGTAGCACCGATAGCGATACCGAGGTTTACGTCAACCTTGGAACCGTTGTGAGCACCCATACCAGAAGACTGAAGGTCGTGGTTGGTCTGATAGAAAAGACCACGGGCCTTGAAATCAAGCGACCAAGCCTTGGCGGGGGTGAAGAATCGGCTGTACTGGAGTTCGGCATGGAAGCTGAGCTCATTGTCGGAATACTCAACCTTACCGAAGCCCATGTGGTGAACCATACCCACACCGAGAGCGAGCATAAACTGGTTCATCAACTTCTTGTTGTCCACACCCTCATATCCGCGGATAAGACGGGACAGGTTGAGGATACCGCTGATGCTGAGGTCCCACCAGTTGGTTTTCATTCTCTGGTAAGCGAAGGATCCATCGGGGTTGTAGACGGGATAGCCGTCGCCATAGATACTGTTGGGGTTGCGGGTAAAGCCACGGGAAGAGGAGCGCTCGAACTCAATCTTGGCACCGACACCGGGGGTGAACCATTTACCAACACCTATAGATACATCGGGAGACAGAGTGTAAGCGAAGTTACCGAGCTTGGACTGCTCAGTGAGGAGTGTATGATAACCGAAAGTGGCGAAAACAAACCAGTTTTTCTTGAAGTTGTTTTCAAGCACGACGGGAGAGTTGTCCTGAATCTGAGTTTCCACGAGAACTGTAGTGGGACCCTGATAGGTGATAGTGTCGCGATAGATTTCCTTGAAATTGTCGCCTGCGGGCACACCCTTATGCTCGGCATACTCAATCTGAGCCTGAGCGAGTGCGAAAGAGCCAAGGCAGGCGAGGGAAAGAAGTGCTTTAGCAGTAAAATTTCTCATCTTTATAATTGAAATTAATCTTGATTTTTAGAAAGTGAAATCGAGGCCGAGGCCGACGTTAAAGCTACCTGAGATGGGGTCGGGAGTAACGACGGGTTGCCACGAGAAGGAGGCATTGTAGGTGTTGGGACGTGAGATCTCGACGCGGCGAGAAATGGGGCAGAACGCGGCGTCAAAGATGTTGTAGACCCAGAGACCGGCTGCTGCAATCAGCGAGAAAGCGCGGAGCTCCTTGAAAGTCGTGATTTCGTTGTGCCATTCAGGGCTACCGGTTTTGTCGCGGAGGTCCTTATAGTGATGATAGCGGTTGACCGACATAGCGAACACACCCCAGAGAGCGATATCCGTACCGAAGAAGATCCAACCCTTAACATTCTGGCCCTTATAGACCTGACCCATACCGGGGATGATGGACCAGAGGGTAGCCTTAGCCTTATTGTAGCTGCGGGTGACGGTGAAATCGTCGAACTGCGGTTTGTCGACACCGGGCTCGGAGATGGCGTAAAGCTGGTAATAGTTGTATTCAAAATGGTTGAGCACGAAGTCGTCGAGCTGTGTGAACTGGTCGACGCGCTGCGCGTAGACGGTGCGGGGCTGGCCGGCATCGTTGAAAGAGAGGGTGTAGGTAGTGCGGCCATTGGAGGCGTCGGCGATGGAGTCGAGCGTCATCGGGGTATTGGCCGGGAGGTTGTAGGCGGAATCCACATAGGAGATGAGCGGAGCGAAGCGGTCGAGGACCAGGACTCCCTCATCGGGGTGTTCCATATGGAAAATGCGGAATTGATAAGTGTCGTTAAGGCGTTGGTTATTGAGTTCCTTAACTCCTTTTTTGACCCAACGGGGTTTAGACTGGGCGTAAACACCTGTAGAAAGAGCGAGCGCCAAGAGGAGCAGGATCAACCTACACATCTTACTAGTCTTCATAATGTTAAAAATCCTAAAATGTATTACAAAATTAAAAAACTGTGCAAAGTTAATAAAAAAAATTGGAACGGCGAAAAAAAGCCTCGCAGGCGCGGGGCCTCGCGGGCTCTTGGATCAATCGCAGAACTTTTAAATCGCAGAACTTTTTTCAAAGGCATGTTCGCGCGCAATTAACGAGCAGAACAACGCGGTGGTGTAAGATAACGCAATCGTATCATAGACATCCTCTCCGAGGAAGCCTGCATCAGACCGCAGTTACCTCACCAAGGTCGCTTCGCTCCCTTATGGTGAGGTTAACCATAGGAGAAGCTCTCCGAGCTAAATCACAGAGCGGGGATTGTCGCGCGGGGTAGCGGAGCGGAGGGGAAGGGACATGATGAAGCATGAGTTATCATGATTAAGCATGTGGAAACATGAAGGGGGATTGAAAATGAGCTGGATGACGGGGGGTTTGGGGGATTGGGGAAAAATTGCTAATTTTGTCGAAGAAATGGCAACAGAGGAAATTTTATTCGAAGAAGAAAGAGATCTGCCAACTCCCGACGGCAAGACTCAAACCATAACTATCAAAGATGCAGCGACCTACGATGCAGCAGGTAGCGAAGCTGACGGCAAAGCCGGAAGCGCAGCGGACGGGTACGCTGAAAGCAACGCGCACGGCGGGACCCATACCAACATGGAAGAGGGTGAGGCGAAGTATTCCGCCGGAGAAAGCGGCGGATATAACGACGACGCCATCAAGAGCCTGGAGAGCACGGAGCACATCAGGCTGCGCCCGGGTATGTATATCGGCAAGCTCGGCGACGGTTCGCACGCCGAAGACGGCATCTATGTGCTTGTAAAAGAGGTGGTGGACAACTCCGTGGACGAATTCAACATGGGAGCAGGCAAGCGGATTGACATCACCATAGCCGACGACGGCGAGGTGAGCATCCGCGACTACGGGCGCGGCATACCCCTCGGGAGGGTGCGCGACGTGGCCTCGAAGATCAACACCGGAGGCAAATTCGACGACAAGAACTTCCAGAAATCCGTAGGACTCAACGGCGTGGGTCTCAAGGCCGTAAACGCCCTCTCGCGCCACAGCGAAGTGAGGAGCTTCCGCGACGGCAAGACATCGGGCGTAAAATTCGAACGCGGCAAGCTCACCGAAGAGGACCTAATGGAAGACACGCGGGAAGAGAACGGAACGCTGGTGCGTTTCCTGCCCGACAACGAGCTCTTCAGAGACTACAAATTCCGCATGGACTTCGTGGAGACCCTCGTGAACAACTACACCTACCTCAACACGGGGCTCCAGATCTACCTCAACGGCCGTAAATACGTGAGCCGCAACGGCCTGCGCGACCTGCTCAAGGAAACCATGACCGCCGAGCCCCTCTACCCCATAATCCACCTCAAGGGTGAAGACATCGAGGTGGTGCTGACCCACACGGACCAATATGGAGAGGAATACTACTCGTTCGTAAACGGGCAGCACACCACCCAGGGAGGCACGCACCTCTCCGCCTTCAAGGAGCACCTGGGGAGGACCATAAAGGAATTCACCGGCAAGGGCTTCGAATACAGCGACATAAGGAACGGCATCGTAGCCGCCATCTCTATAAGGATACAGGAACCCGTATTCGAGAGCCAGACCAAGGTAAAGCTCGGGAGCAAGGAGATAGCCCCCAAGAGCACCATAACCGTAAACAAATTTATCGGCGACTTCATAAAGAAGGAGCTCGACGACTACCTGCACAAGAACCCCGACACGGCCGCCACGATGCTCAAGAAGATAAGCGAGAGCGAGAAAGAGCGGAAGGCCCTGGCGGGAGTGACAAAGCTGGCCCGCGAGAAAGCTAAGAAAGTTAGCCTGCACAACCGCAAGCTCCGCGACTGCCGGATACACCTGAACGATCCCGCCGGGAAAAAGACCGAGAAAGAGGGATTCGACCTGCGCGACTACAGCTCGATATTCATAACAGAGGGCGACTCCGCCTCCGGAACCATAACAAAAGTGAGGGACGCGCAGACACAGGCCGTATTCTCACTGCGGGGAAAGCCCCTCAACACCTACGGCGCCACGCAGAAAACCCTATATGAGAACGAGGAATTCAACCTGCTACAGGCAGCGCTCAACATAGAGAACGGCCTGGAGGGACTGCGCTACAACAAGGTGATAATAGCGACGGATGCCGACGTAGACGGCATGCACATCAGACTCCTGGTGATAACCTTCTTCCTGACCTTCTTCCCAGACCTCGTAAAGAAAGGGCACGTCTACATCCTGCAGACACCGCTCTTCAGGGTGAGAGACAAGAGCGCCACCAAGCGGAAAGCCGTAAAAAAAGTAAAAAAGGAGATCGGAGAAGAGGCCGGAGACGGGAGCAAGAAAGAGCCCGACACCGTCTACTGCTACAGCGACGAGGAGCGCATAGCCGCCATTGAGCGCTTCGGCGACAAGGCAGAGATAACACGATTCAAGGGACTGGGCGAGATCAACGACCATGAATTCAAGGAATTCATCGGGCCGGAGATGCGCTTGGAGCCCGTGACCCTCAAGAAAAACGACACGATAGAGAAGATGCTGGAATTCTACATGGGGAAAAACACCATGGACCGGCAGAACTTCATAATAGACAACCTCGTGATAGAAGACGACAGCGAGATATGAAAACCGTATTCTACCCCGGAAGCTTCAACCCCTTCACGCGCGGGCACGCCGACATCGTAGAGCGGCTTGCGGCACTTGCAGGGCACGTAATAATAGGAGTAGGCATCAACATCAGCAAGCCGGCCTCGGCCGAGCAGGGCGAGCGCAACGCCGGCGAGATACGCCAATACATAAGGAGGCGCGGGCTGGAGGAGCGCGTGGAGGTGACGACCTACAGCGGGCTGACGGCCGAGAAAGCGCGCGAGCTGGGAGCCGACTGCATGGCACGCGGCGTAAGGAGCGCGGCCGACTTTGACTACGAATGGCAGCTCGCGGCCATAAACCGCGACGCCTTCGGAATCGAGACGCTGCTGCTGCCGGCAGACCCGGCGCTGAGCTTCGTGAGCAGCAGCGCGGTGAGGGAGCTTGAGGCGAACGGCGCGGAGGAAATCGCGGCGCGATATCGCGCAAGTCGGATTTAATCGCAGAACTCTTTTTTGACACTAAGCTACTACAGGAAACAAGCAGAACTAAGGGGAGATAAATTATGAAGAAGAGGATAGAGAGATACAGGAGGAGGATGGCGGGAGCCACGGCGGCCGCCATAATGACGGCGGGAGCCATAGCGAGCTGCATGGCGCTGCCACCTGGTTACTTCGACGCACAAAACAAGCTGCGGATGGCCGAGCAGGCCATCAAGCAACTCTACGTGGACACCATCAACGAAGACAAACTCGTAGAAGACGCCATACGCGGCATGCTCGACAACCTCGACCCGCACTCCAGCTACAGCAACGCCGAAGAGACAAAAGAGCTCAACGAACCCCTGCAAGGAAACTTCTCGGGGATCGGCATCACCTTCAACATGAACCAGGACACCCTCTACGTGATACAGACCGTCTCGGGGGGTCCGTCGGAGAGAGTGGGCATCCTCCCCGGCGACAGGATAATAGCCGTAAACGACACATCGATAGCCGGGCAGGGGATGAAGAACTCCCAGATAACCAAAAAACTGAGAGGGCCGAAGGGTACGGAGGTAGACGTGACCGTGCTGCGCACCAGCGACACCATCCCCTTCAGGATAAAACGAGACGACATACCCATCTACAGCGTAGACGCCTCCTACATGGTAGACGACAAGACAGGCTACATTCGCCTCAACAAGTTTGCCGTAGACACCCCCGAAGAGGTAAGGAAAGCCCTGAAAGACCTCAAGAAGCAGGGAATGAAGCAGCTGATTCTCGACCTGACCGACAACGGGGGCGGCTACCTGCAGGCAGCCGTAGAGCTGCTCGGAGAGTTTCTCGAGCCGGGCTCGCTGGCCGTCTACACCGAGGGCACCAACAACCCCCGTCTGAACCACTTCGCCCACCCCAAAGGGAGGAAGCCCCTATTCGATGAGGGAAAGATGGTGGTGATGCTCAACCAATACAGCGCCAGCGCCTCCGAGATAACCGCCGGCGCACTGCAAGACTACGACCGCGCCATGACCGTAGGGAGAAGGAGCTTCGGGAAAGGCCTCGTGCAGCGACCCATCCCCTTCCCCGACGGGTCGATGATACGCCTGACCGTAGCCCACTACTACACCCCCACCGGCCGGGACATACAGAAACCATACGAAAAGGGTGACAAGAAAGCATACAACAAAGACATTGAGGAGCGATTCGAGAGCGGAGAACTGATGCATGCCGACTCGCTGAAATATGTGGACTCACTGCGTGTGGCAACACTCAGGCTCGGGCGCGACATATACGGAGGGGGCGGAATATACCCCGACCGGTTTGTGGCCCTCGACACCACGGAATACACCAAATATTACCGCAACATCATGGCCAAGGGGCTGCTGAACCGCTACGTGATAAGATACGTGGACAGCCACCGCGCCGAACTGCTCAAGAAATACAAGACAGACGACGCCTACGTAGAGCACTTCGAGGTGAGCCCCGAGATGCTCGAAGGGATAAAGGAACTCGGCGACGCCGAGGGAGTGGACTTCAACGAGGAGGAATTCGAGAAGTCGGCGCCCCTCTTCAAAAGCGTAATCAAGGCCCTGATAGGCAGGGACGTGTATGAGAACGCCACCTACTTCAAGGTGTGGAACCGGCACGACCCCATATTCCGCGAAGCATTGCGGGTGATAAACTCCGAGGAATACCTATTCCACTGAAAAAAACAGGAAAACTAACCCATAAGAATAAAAGAGATATGAGGAAAGCGGCATTGACAGGAGCCGGAATCATGCTGGCGCTCAGCGCCACGGCAGGAGACAGGATGGCGATACTGGAGCAGTATAGAGACCTGCAGCAGCGACAGGAGGCCGTAGAGAGATATCAGGAACAGCTGAGAGAGGAATGGCTGACCGACAGCCTGCTCAACAGCATCACCATAGACAGCCTGACCCGGGACACCTACAGCAAGTTCGCCCCGAGCCTCATTGCCCCGCTCACCATAGACGGCTTCCCCGAAGAGAGTCCCGCAGATAGAATAGAGGCTCCAAACTTCGCACGGACCGTAGGGGTAGTGTACATGCCAAACGACAGCACAACAGAGACTCTGCATCCTGCACCGGCCACTCCCCTGCTGGGCAATCCCGTACCGGAATGGATGGAGAAGAGCCTGCGCTTCAAGACCCAGATGCGCAACGCACGGCTGCGCATGATGCTCAACGACCCCAGCACCATAGAATATACCGACTGGGACCTGCCCACACCGCCGCCCATCTACTACCCCGACTTCAGCTTCCACGGCTACCTGAGACGGCTTACCCTCCCCGAGCTGCCGCAGGCCGAGACACCCAAGCCCGAGGGAGAGATCAAAAGGAGAAACTGGCTACACTACTTCAACGTGTCGCTGCAGGTGAGCCAGGCATACGTAAGCCCCAACTGGTATCAGGGCGGCAACAGCAACCTCGCCGGGCTCTTCAACTTCACCTGGAACGTGAACCTCAACGAGAACTTCCACCCCAAGCTCCTGTTCCAGAGCTCGCTCGAATACAAGCTCGCCGTAAACTCCAACCCCAAGGGGAGCCTGCACAAATACAACACATCGCAAGACCTCTTCCAGTATACACTCAAGACCGGTCTCAAGGCCTTCAACCACTGGTTTTACTCTCTCAACCTGCTCTTCAACACGCAGCTATTCAACGCCTATCCCGACGACTCGATGCAAAGAAGCTCGACGCTGCTCTCGCCGGGAACATTGAACCTCGGCGTCGGTATGACCTACACGCTGACGAAAAACGGCCTCAGCATGACGGCCTCCATCTCACCGCTGGCATACAACCTCAAGACCTGCCTTGCCTCAGACATAGACCACGAGCAATTCAACATCAAGCCCAACAGAAAGACCGTATCGGAGGTAGGTTCGAGCGCCGAAGTGAACCTCACGTGGAACTTCAACAGCAACATCTCGTGGAAGAGCCGCCTCTTCCTCTTCACCGACTACAAGTACTTCCTCGCCGACTGGGAGAACACCCTCAACTTCCAGATAAACAAGCTTCTCTCCACGCAGATATTCCTGCATCCCAGGCTCGACACCTCGGCCGAGACCGACGGCAAATGGAAACACTTCATGCTGCATGAGATACTGAGCTTCGGCATCTCGTACACCTTTGCCACCCCTAAATAATGCTCAGGAGAGCGGTAATACTCGCAACGGCGATAGCAGCGGCCGCATTGAGCGCCGCAGCAGCGCCATTCACACCTCCAGCCGACATCCTGGAGGCCAGGGAGCTATGCGACCACGCCGACCTGCGCCCGATAGAGGGACTGTGGAGCTACCCGGAAGACGACGTGACAGTGCTCGTATACCGCAGCGACGAGAAAAAAGGGACGTATGACATCCATGTGGTGGAGGCAGCCGACTGCTCCTTGAAACCCGGGATGAAGCTCGGCGAACTCGCCTCGACCGCCGACCCCGACAAATACACCCTGCGCCTCTTCACCAGGGTGAAAAAAGGGATACTCACGGCTCCGAGCGAGGCGCTGGCCACATACTCGGAAAACAAGGAGGCACTGACAGTGAAACGCACCAACAAATTCAGTCTCAGATTCAACCCTACCCGGCTGCTCCCCTCCTTCTGGCGCCTGATAAGCGTAAACATACGGCCCGGCGACCCCGCACCGGAGGGGTTGATAAAGGTGTACCCGTCGTATGACGGCAACAACTCCACACGCAGAGGACCCCGATACCTATGAGAACAGCGAGAGCCATCATGATACTGCTGCTGGCCGCGGCCGCAGCCTTCGGGAGCGACGCCCGGAGAGTAAAGACACGCCTTGCGGCCCCGAAAACCGACAAAAAAGAACTGAGGCAGAAGCTCAAGACCAACGCCGGCCACGGCGAGGAATTCGACAGGATAAAAGAGCACCTCAACTTCATGGCCTACGACAAAAAGGCCAGCGCCGACAAGGAGACATTCTTCGTAGACAACGGCTCGACCACCAACCTCAAGGCCATCGAGATAGAGATAACCTACTATAACGAAGCCGGGAAACAGATACACCGGCGCACCGTAGAGATAGAGGAGAGCTTCCCGGCCAACGAGACACGAAAGGTAGACATAACCAGCTGGGACCGCCAGAAAAGTTTCCACTACATCAACAGCGTGCCCTCAAAACAAGGAAGCACACCATATACGGTGCGCTTCCGGGTGGTATCTTTCACTCCCGAGGGATCCCCGGGACCAGCGACCTCACTTATGGGTCATGATATGGAGCACATGGCGGTCGGTGGCCGACATGGCGTCCTTTCCAATTGACGTAAGATTATGAATTGTGCGGTCGACGTCGTCGCATACGATGCCTTCGGCCTGCGACACGCAGCGGCCCTCCATAGCCAGGATGGCGGACATCATGGCCGTGCCCACACCTGAAGAGATCTTCATGGAGCACGAGGGCTTGGCACCGTCGCAGATCATACCGGTAAGATTAGCCACCATATTCTTCACGGCCGAGCACACCTCATCGTAACCGCCCCTCATCAGATATACGAGGGCCGCGGAGGCACCCGTAGAGGCCACCACGCAGCCGCACAGGGCACTGAGCCGGCCGAGATTCTGCTTGATATAGATGCTCGTAAGATGGCTGAGCATAAGGGCGCGGGCAAGCGTCTCCTCGGAGGCACCGATGTCTTCGGCAAAGGATACGACAGGCATCGTGGCCGTGATGCCCTGGTTGCCGCTGCCGCTGTTGCTCATGACGGGCACCGTAGCGCCGCCCATCCTGGCGTCGCATGCGGCAGAGGTGGCGCTTATCATGTTGGCCAGATGGCCCGCGCCGAAATAGAACACCCCACGCTCGCTGACAATCTTACCCAGACCGTGGCCATACTTGCCCTGCATGCCCACCTCGGAGGCAGCCTTATTAAGGTCGCGCGCCTTCAGGATAAACGAGATCTCGCTGAAGGGCGACTCCGTGGCAAACTCCCACACCGTAGCCATATCGAGAGCCACGTCATCGTCGGCAGGAGCCGGAGCGCCGGCATCATCGCAGCCGGTGGGAGCCTCGTCAAGCCGGGAGACACCGTCGAGAGAGGCATGGACAAAATTGGTGTGGAGGCCCGAGATGACGGTGTGAGCGGAATGGGCGCCGGCCGAGGCCACCACGTCGATATACAGATTGGAGGAAGAATCGGGCACGAGACTGATCTCGATGCGACCCTCCGCGATATATTTACGGCCGGATTCGACAGCCTCCGGGGAGACATCGCGGAGCACCTCGAGGCCGTAGGCAGAGCGGCCGATAAGGGCACCGAGAGCCACGGCGATAGGGAGGCCGATCATGCCAGTGCCGGGGATGCCGACGCCCATTGCATTCTTAAGCATATTGCCGCTCAGGCCGACAGAAATTTTTTCGGGGAGGCCGCCCAGGAGCTCCGTGGCCTTTGCCACGCAGAGCGAGACGGCGGCAGGTTCGGTGCAACCGATAGCGGGGACCACCTCGCGTTGCACAAGAGCGATGATAGATTCGCGTTTATCTTTATTCATGGCAGTATAAAATAAGGTTCTGAAAGAGGTTTGGTGAGATAATTAAAGTCTGGTGAGGGAATCAAAGGGGAAGGCGACCCCGGGAGGCCTTCTCGACGGCCTTGTTTCGCCAGCACCGGCGGCAGAGGGCCATATAGCGTTCGTTGCCGCCAATCTCCACCTGCTCGCCCTCCATAAGGACATTACCGTCGGCCCCGATACGGGCGTTGATGATGGTCTTGCGGCCGCAGGTGCATGTAGACTTGATCTCGTCGATGGTGTCGGCAATCTCGAAAAGGCGTTTGGAGCCTTCGAAAAGATGGCTCTGGAAGTCGGTGCGCAGTCCGTAGCAAACCACATTGCATCCGAAATCGTCGACCGCCTGGGCCAGCTGGTCGACCTGTTCGGCGGTGAGGAACTGGGCCTCGTCAACCAGGATCCAGTGGGGCACATCGAGCGTCTCCTCGAAGAGTTCCCTGACGGCCAGATAGAGGTTGGTGTCGCCGTGGATCCAGGAGCATTCCCGCTCGATGCCGATACGGGAGCGGATCACGTTGCGTTTCTCGCGGATATCGATCACAGGCTTCATGCAGATATACGACAGACCGCGCTCCTCAAAATTATACGCCTGAGTGAGCAGCATGGCAGTTTTTGCACTGCCCATAGTACCGTATCTGAAATAAAGTTTTCCCCTTCTGTCCATTTATACAAAAAAATTTTCTTTTTTCAATTAAACCTTTTTACATTACTGTTGTCAACACCTACAGATAGAATTTCAATGTATTGATATTCTCAGTATGGTTCATAAATTTCTCATTTACAATTTAAGTTTCTTCAGTTATTGATATGTTGGTTAATGAGGTTTGTCCGTTGTGAAACGCACAAGCCTCCTTTTTTTGCATTTTCTCGAGTTTTTTACGGTAATAATCCTTTCGGGCGGGGTTCATGGGAAACCAGCCCTTAAGCACGCGCCGCGTCTGATGGTTTACCTCCAGGATGCTCCAGAAGCAAGAGAAGGCCACGACGGCGAGGATGCCCGACCAGAAAAGGGAGCCGGAGAACAGGGCTGCGGCCAAGGCAGCGATGCCCGCCAGGAGGAAAGCCCAGTTGATTCGCGAGCCGAAATAGTATTCCCCCTTGATAACGAGGGGGTGGAAAACTCCTATGATAAGGAAGGTGACAAGACCGATGGCCAGACCTTCGAGATTGATTGCGTCCATTGGAAAACGATATTATATGCAAAGTTACGAAAATAATTTGGGGATAAAAAAATGAAAACGCTTTTGCATATGGAAAAAAATAGTTAAATTTGACCCAAAATAGAGACCATCTGACAAATAAGAGACAAAAAACACTTAAATCTAAAAAAATATCGTGAACAAAAAACTTAAAATCAGAGACTTGACGCTCCGCGACGGCCAACAGTCGCTATTTGCAACGCGTCTGAAGCAAGAGAATGTAGACAAACTTCTTCCGCTCTACAGGGAAGCCAAGTTTTATATCATGGAGGTATGGGGCGGCGCCGTGCCCGACTCCGTAATGCGCTATCTGGGCGAGAGCCCGTGGGAGCGCCTGCGCGAATGCTCGAAAGCCATGAAGGGAATCTCGCTTCTGTCGGCGCTCTCGCGCGGCAGGAACCTCTTCGGCTACGTGCCCTACCCCGACAGCGTGCTCGAGGGATTCTACAAGAAAGCCATCGAGAACGGCCTCAACGTGATGAGAATCTTCGACGCCCTCAACGACATCAAGAACATCGAGGGATCGATAAGGATGATCAACGAGCTCGGCGGCATAGCCGACACGGCCGTATGCTACACCGTTGACCCCAAGGGCACTCCGGAGGAGGAGAAGATCTTCACTGACGAATACTTCGTAGACCTTGCCCTCAAGATGGAGGCGCTGGGCGCCAAGATGGTGACCGTGAAAGACATGGCCGGCCTCGTAAGCCCCTCGCGCATCTACTCGCTGATGCCGAAGCTTAAGAAGGCGCTGAAGGTGCCCGTAGACTTCCACACCCACTGTACCCCCGGCTACGGTCTGGCATCGGTTTTGACGGCCATCATCCAGGGCGTTGACATCGTAGACACCAACATATGGTGGTTTGGCGGCGGCTCGGCGGCTCCCGCCATCGAGCTCGTAAACATCTTCTGCCAGAAGCTGGGAGTGGAGCTCGAGGCCGACATGGAGGCAGTGGCAAAGATCCGCGAGGCTCTCAAGGAGGCACGCACAGCCCTTTCGGAATTCGACCTCAACAAAGACAAATGGCCGGAAGACTTCGACGAGGCCTACGCCAAGATGCCGAAAAAGATCGACAAGGAATTCGACCGCGCCATCAAGGCAGCGAAGAAGAACGACGAGGAGACCCTGCTCGACGCCTGCCACAAGATAGAGGCATACTTCGGATTCCCGAAGCCCAACGAGCTGGTGAAGAACGCAGAGGTGCCGGGCGGCATGTACACCAATATGGTGGCCAACCTCCGCGCCCTTGGCGCCGAAGACATGCTCGAGGCAGCCATGGAGCTGATTCCGAAGGTGCGTCGCGACGCAGGACTGGTGCCCCTGGTGACCCCCACCAGCCAGATTGTGGGCTCGCAGGCAGTAGCAGTGGCCGTAGACCGCAAGAACGGCAAGCCCGACTATACCAACAAGAACAACCAGTTTATCGCCCTGGTGAAGGGTGAATACGGCACAACGCCCGTAGCCGTCGACCCCGAGTTCCGTCGCCAGATTACGGGCAGTCCCGAAGAGAAGCCCTACGACGTAAACTCCTACAAGGCACCGGAGAACCCGACCCTCGACAAGTTTGGAGGCCTGAAGCTTGCCGCCAACGAAGAGGAATACCTGCTGCTCGAGTTGCTTCCCACCGTTGCCAAGACCTTCCTCACCAATCTCCGCAAGAAAGAGTTTGAGGGAGGCAAGACGGCCGCTCCGGCAGCTGCAGAGGCCAAGGCCGCACCGGCAGCCGGAGGCGACGTGACGGGACCGGTGATGAAAGCTCCGATGGGCGGGACCGTGCTCGAGGTGAAGGTAAAAGCCGGCGACACCGTGAAACCGGGTGACGTAGTGCTTACCTACGAAGCCATGAAGATGGAAAACAATCTCGAGGCAGACAAGGGAGGCGTAGTGAAACGCGTACTTGTGAGCGACGGCGACGTGATGGCCACCGACCAGCCCATCATAGAATTCGCAGCCGAGGGCGCAGCCGCACCTGCAGCACCGGCAGGAGGCGTGCAGGCCGACGGCCCGATGATGAAAGCCCCGATGGGCGGCACCGTGCTCGAGGTGAAGGTGAAAGTGGGCGATGCCGTGAAAGCCGGCGACACCCTGCTGACCTACGAAGCCATGAAGATGGAGAACAACCTCGTAAGCGAACGCGACGGCGTGATAGCCAAGATAATGGTAGAGGACGGCGACGTGATGGCCACCGACCAGCCCATCTTCCAGTTTGGCACGGCATCGGCAACCCCGGCAGCCAAACCCGCCGCTCCGAAGCCCGCACCGAAGGCTGCAGAGCCCGTAAAACCGGTAGAAGACAAGAAATATGACGTGAAACCGGTGGAGGGCTACGACGTAAACCGCGCCCTCGCTCCGACAGAGGGAGGCACAGCTGCCAAGGCCGTGCTGCCCAACGTGAAGCGCAAAGGCGACGCCATCCAGATTGCCGAGGGCACCACGCTCGAGATCAATATCTCGCCCGACGGCGGCATCAACATCCGCATCACGAAGAACTAAGACTACATTTGATAAGAAATGTCCGGCGCTTTAGCAAGAGCGCCGGATATTTTTATGCCCCGAAATTCGGGAGCGTATTTTTATGCAGCGGAAGGAGGGGATTCTTATTCAGGAGAGGGTGGTATGTGTGCGGCGGTATTCGGTGGGCGACTTTCCCTTAAGCCTCTTGAAAAACTTGGAGAAGGTAGCCTGGTCGGCAAAGAGGAGTTGGGCAGCTATCTCCTTGACACTCATCGTGGTGGTGAGCAGCAGGCATTCCGCGCTCGACATGAGGAGCTGATTGACGTGCTGGATTACGGTAAGACCCGTGACACCCTTCACCACACGCGAGAGATAGACAGGCGAAACCTGAAGAAGGTCGGCATAGAAGTCCAGACTCCGATGGTGGAGGTAATATTTGGGAAGGATGTGAAGAAACTGAATTACCTGGTATTCCTGGCGGCTGGCCACGGCATTCATGTTGGTTTCGGCTTTCAGCGCATTGTAAAGGTCGATAAGGAAGAGGGAGAAGAGCATGAGGGAAGCCTCCGTCTTGAGGAGCAGGTCGGAATTCTGGTAACCGATAATCTCATGGAAATGACCTTTGAGACGCCTGAACACCTCCTTTGGGAGGGGGATGTTGGGCCGGCGGTCGTGGATCATGGGGAAATAGGTAGCCTTGATGAAGTCGCGCGCGAATCGGTTTTCGAGAATAATATCGTTTTTGATAAGGAGTGTAACGGCCTGATAATCTTCCGACACAGAGAGAATCTCTACCGGCAGCCCGGGATTGTAGACAAAGATTTCATAAGGACTAAGCGCGAGCTCAAGCCCGTTGTAAACAATCCGGCATTCGCCGCGGCTCACCAGAGTAAAGGAGAAACTGTTGAGGTCCCACTTCATCAGCATTGAGTGGGAGAGCAGCCTGTTGTCGCTCTCAAAACAGTAAATCTTATCGGAAGCTGACTCAGCAACTTCCAAACCGACAATCTCCGTAAGGAACCGTTTGATGGAATACATACATAAATAAGACAGCGGGAGAGAAGATATGTTTAATTTCAGACAACACAATATCATTTTAAGACAACATCCAACTGAATATAAACACATAAATTTGCATATTCTAACCTGTCATATCAATAGAAAGAAGGAAAAGAGCAACGACTTATGGACAAGGATACACAACACGAAATAACGACAAAATACGTAAAAGAGCTCTACTCCAAGGCTACTCACCATACTGAGCAGGCCCGCATATTCGGCGAGGAAGGGTTCGGACAGCTCAGCATCATATTATATCAGCTTGCGGAGAGGGAGTCAGACCTGAGAGAGAGGCTTGCGGCCACGGTTGGGCTGGCAACAATCCCGACAACGGAAGAGTTGCTGACGCTTCGGGAGCCGGAGGAATACGTAAATTACTATCTGGAGAACTCTCTGCGCGAGATCGATGAGCTCAGGCAGGCCATAACGAGCCTTGAGGGAGCGGGCAGCACAGCAGCAGGCATACTGAAGGAATACCTGGCGCTTCGGGAGGAGGGGCTGACCTGGCAGGACGCCCAGATAGACACGATAAACGAGAGCGGAGTAGAGAAATGGCGCGAACTCATGAGATGAGTCGCGCCATAAAAATTTGTTGGAGGTAACGCTGTCTGAGTTGGGGAAAGCTTCTCTACATTGAGTTGGGATTGCTTTGGTTTGTGGAGAGGCTATAGCCTTATTTTTTTACCACCAACGATATATAACCCTTTGGGGAGCGACAGGAGATCAGAGGGGTCTGAAATCTTCTTGACGGGAATACCTTGGAGAGTATAGACCGTTACGGGCTGCATGTCGGGAACTACGGTGGAGACACCATCGATATCGGGATTCGGGTCGGGATCGGGAGTGGGGTCAGGATCTGGTTCCGGTTCAGGTTCCGGATCGGGTTCCGGATCGGGTTCAGGGAGTGCGGGCTGCATAGTGACGGGGAGAAAATCCATCGCATACAGATGGCCTGTATAGAAATCGTAGACCTTGGCAAATAGCTGTACGTCACTCGAGACGGCCGGCATCATTGGAGAGATTATGGCTGAAAACTCGCGTTCGTCCGTCTCACCCGGGTCGAGAGTAACCATGAAACCATCGGAACGGCCTACAGTAGAGTAGAGTGTCGCAGTTACGGGTTCCTGAAGCACTACGCCTATGCGCCCGGTAAGTTGGGCACCGGTATTATTCGTCAGAGAGACGCGGAATGTAGCCGGCGAGCCGTAGTGTAAGGGCGATAGAAGTTCGAGCGAATTCACGGAGAGCATCCCGGCGGCGGGAGCCGATGGCTCAAGGGGAGAGAAAGAGGGTTTTCCGGACCCGGGAGGGATAATACCGAAAACGGCGTCCTGCTCCACGAGAAAACCGTCGACATAGCCATCGTGGGCAATACGGTCGGGACTGATGGCGTCGAGCAGGTAGAAACCGTCGTAAGCCCCTCCCCAACCGAAATTGAAATGAAAGTAACCGTTGCCGTCATAACCGTCGCAAACGAAAGCATGGGCAACAGTGTATAGGGCGTCGGCACCCGCATAAAGCACGGGGCCATACGTCTTAAGATTGTCATAAATCATCGCTGCCCAGTCGGAATAAGTGTAGTTTTCGCGCGACAGCATGACAGCACCGGAATCATAATCAAAATGATTTTTCAGAGCTACGGGCACCTTGGCTGTAGGCGTGGCCGAGCCCTCGACGGTATAACCCATTTCAAGAGAATAGCCGACAGCCTTCATCAGATAGGCAACGGCGTCGGCCTGTTGTCGGGTGTAAGCGCCTTCGGAATAATCGGCGAGAATATTGGCCCAGTCGAGGGGTTGCTCGGCGAGATCCATGGAGAGCATTCCCAGGCCGGGGCAACTGTAGGAGACGTAGCCCGTGGCGCGTGCAGGATACTGATGGTAGCGCATAATCTGAGCTGTCGCAGTTGCCACACACCCGGTGACACAATGCTCGCCGTTTACTTCAGGGCAGAAATTGAAGTATGGTTCACTCTGCCACCATGTGGTCTCCATAAGGGGGGCTATCGGCTGCCAGGAGGACGGGAGCACGGACGGGGCTTTAGCAGGGGCCATATCACCCTCCTTCCGCAGCTGCTGAATCTGACGGCAGTAACCGTCGACCCAAAACCTGAGCTGCGAGGGAATTTCTGCAGGATTGAACGAGCCTGAATATGAATAACCGAGCACCGGGAGCACTGCATCATCGGCACTCACGAGAAGGAACCCGTCGCCGTTGCTGAAAGCGTAAACGGCCGGGATCTCATCGGGTGAAGTAAAGGTATGGGTGAGTTGTAGAGAGCCGGAGCCCCTAAGCCTGTAAGGCTGACTTTGGCTTGCTCGGGCAAGAGCCTCTTCAGGGCTCAGCGGCGCTGCCAGAGCCGCCGAGAACGCCACGGCAAGAAAAGGAATTGATAAAAGAAAACGTTTCATAATATCGGCTTGTTATGGTTTGGTGAAACCAACTTTGTCTTTTTCGGTGATTTTCCGTACTCCTCGAAAAGAAATTATCGGTTGGTTTTTCAGAATAATTTGTACAAAATTACAAAAAAATTTCATTGAGAGAAAGAGTGATTACGAATAACCCGGAAGAGTACTTGAATTTCAGAGAAGAAGGGAAAATAGGGAAGCAGAAAAGATGAACCAAAACGGGATGGAGGGGGTTTTAAAGATGAAATACCTGACAGGAAAAACCTAAATGATTGTAATCAGAAACAAAGTGTTGCCGTTTGGGAGGCATTATTATGCCATTAATCTTTTCGGTGTACTCTTCGCGAAGGGTCCGGTAGATGCGGAAACCATGAACCATGAAAAGATACACACTGCCCAGATGCTTGAGCTTCTCGTGCTGTTTTTCTATGTGTGGTATTTGGTGGAATGGCTTATAAAGTGGGCCATTTACCGCGACCGGTATGAAGCCTATCGCAATATCTCATTTGAGAGGGAGGCCTATGTCAACGACCACAATCTCCTATATCTGAAAAAGCGCCGGAGGTTCAGCTTCGCAAGATACTTGCGCAAGCGTGGGTAAAGGAGGCACAGAATAAAGTGCCAACTCCCCTACCGCGGGGTTCAGGCAGTCCCGGTCTTTCCCAATAAAAGAGCAGAGGTAATCTTGGTTTGCTCCAACAATTTCACTGTTAAGGTGCAGATGATTAGAGCAATGAGTGCAATGGCCGGAGTAACCACCAGGTTGTAAACCAGTGGGTTTAATGTGTCTAAATTCAATGTGCGGGCTAAGATAACCTCAACCAGGAGCGACTGGACAAGGTATATTCCCAACGTTCTGACCCCTACAAACTGTAATCTTTTTTTTATTTTTTCCGACAATAACCGGTCAACGAGGCTGATGAAAGCTGAAAAGAAGAAAATGGTGCCTGCAATTCCAATAGCAAGCCTGTAAAGCGTCTTCCCCCAGAATTCCGTAAAACTTTGCGATGCAACATTGACCGTAAATTCCGGCATATCCCAAAAAGATCTGTCCCAGAATAAAAGCATAGCCACGAAAATACAACCTGAAATCATCATTATTTTCAGAGAGTTACATTCAATATATGTCCTAAATGAATGAAGGAAATATCCCAATACAAAACAGGGATACATAATATTTACGGGCCAATACCACAAATGGATAAACTGGCTTATTATCAGCGAGATTATAATTCCGGCAGGGCGAAATTTTCTATTGAAGGCAAAAACGTAAAACAAGACCGTGCAAAGGAAAGCCACCTTAAGAAACCAAAGATTGATTACGATAAGCTTAAAGAAATGGATCAGACCGTTTACGGCATATCCTTGCACAAGGCATATAAAGGCAATCATTACGACAGCCGGAATTAGAAGTTGACGGCATTTCTTCCATACAACCTTAGCAAAAGAATTTATACAGAGTAGCGACGTGGCAAAATATCCGACCAAAGCCATAAAAAGCGGCATATGGAAGGAATAGATAATCCGATAAAGGGGTTGTTCGGCATAATGAGTGGAAGACAGGTATTGAATACAATGTCCCCACAACACAAGAAAAATGGCAAATGCCTTCAAACAATCCAGAGCGATGTCTCTTTGTTTCTGCATGTCTCGAATAACGCTACTGAGTTTTTACAAAGATACGAGAAAATTAAGAGAAATCAAAATTTGAGCACTTTAAGACTGCATCTGATAAGAAATATTAATAGAACGACCCCTCTCGATAAGAAATATTAACATTGACGGTAGTTTTGAGACCTAAATTCTCACCTGGAAACCACCCAGGATGTTGAATCCGGGCATGTCGTAGCCGCGGTTGATCACATAGCGGGCATCGGTTATGTTGTTCAGGCGCAGGAACAGGCTGAAGTAGCGATTGAAGGTGTATTCGGCGCGAAGATTCAGCAAAGCATAATTTTGACGTTTTATATTTTCTGCCACAAAGAGTCCACCCACGCCTTTCAGCTCGACGCTGACGTTAAGCGGTTTGATAATCTGCCAGTCAGCACCAAGAAAATATTGGTTTTTCGGTGCTCCGGTAAGGTTACTGAGCGAAGTGTACAACCACGAATAGGAGGCCGAGAGGGTAAGGCAATTGAGAGGATGACTGGACGCGCTCACCTCAATTCCCTTGTTGATGAATTTCCCGGTGTTTTCATTTTTCATATGCACCACTTGAATCATATTGGTGCCTCGACTATAGTAGCCTGTGACATCAATCTGGAAATATCGCGAGAACCGTTTACCCACGGATATTTCGTAAGTCCACATATTTTCCGGCTTGAGGTCGGAGTTTGCCATGCGATAGAGATACAGCTCCTTAAATGAGGGATTGCGATAACCGTTGGATGCAGAAAGCTTGATTGTAAGCAAATGGGCAGGATTAGCTACGATACCGGCTTGAGGAACCAATTTGGTGCCGAACATGTTGCTGTTGGCCACCCGAAGACCAGCCGAGATGATCAGCTGCTCAGAGAAGAGTGACTGGGCCGCAGTTACATAGGGTGAATACTCCGTTATCCGCTTACGGCTGATAGTGCTCATGGAGCCTTCCGTATGCTGGTTGCCTCCCGAGATTGGTATTTCACCGGAATAGGTATTGAAATCAAAACCTATGGTTACGTCGGTGTTTGACCTGAATGAAAGGTTCTGGTATAGGAGCGCACCCAACCGGTCGTCGGTGCTGTGGAAATGGCGCGGGTCATCGATAAAGTGGTTGCCCCAGCTGTAGTAAACCCTTGCGGCACCGTTGGTTGTACCGTAATTATTGAAAAATGCCAGGGATGTCTCGCCGCGAGTCACGTCCTGATAATAAATATCAGTTGATTCGGGATTGGAGAGGGTGGCGTAGACGGGATCCTCACCCTTGAAATTCATAAGAGTCAGGTCGAGGGCAGTCCTCCAGTTGGCTGAAATCTGATAGCCTACTTTGGCGAAACCATCCCATTGACGGTATTTCAAACCCTTGATCTGTCCATCCGTGCGGTCATAACTCACGTTTGCGAAAGCTGAGAATCTGCCATAGTTGGTGGTAGCATTGAGAGTAGAGAGCCAGGTGTTGTAGCTTCCGTATTGTGACGACAAGGCTGCATGGACACCGGGGACATTCGCATTCTTCGTGATTACATTTATAACGCCTCCCATAGCGTTAGAACCGTAGAGAACCGAGCCTGGGCCACGAAGCACCTCTACACGCTCCACATACTCCTTTGAATAGAAATCCGCTATATGATGAGAATAAATACCTGCAAACTGTGGTTGGCCGTCGACCATCATAAGGACACCGCCGTTGTCTCCAATACCACGTATCTTTATGCCACCGGATCCACCGTTGCTGACCCCGAAACCCATAAGGGCGCGTTCAGTCACGAAAAGACTCGGCACCTGGCCGGATATTGCGTTCAGAAGTTGACTGGAGCCCGATTCCTGCAACTCTTTTTCTCCTACCACAGAAACGGTATAAGGAATCAGATTTTTTCCAACCGCCGTATTCGAGCCTGTGACTACAACCTCACTGAGAATATTGGTGGCAGAGTCTCTTTTCTGAATGTTGATATCGGAAGAAGTGGTTTGAGAGTATAGATTCCCGACAAAAACAACTGCTGTTAAAACAGCTATTAATTTTCTCATATAGCAAATGATACGATTTATTTTCCTAATGCATTATATTCCTCGTCAGTAACGAGGTCAAGCCAGATGTTTGAAGTGTTTTCTCCCTCGATTTCAAAAGCGAGATGGATGAACTCAGGAGCGAATTCACCGAGCTACTCGCTCCCTGCCGTCTGGTTTTTTTGGTCTGTGCCATGAGATTCAATTAAATAAAATCGAAACCAATAAATCCTTAATCTATCGTTTTATTCCGTAGCACCTTTGGCGAACCAGGTGGTGAAGAATGTGGCTATTTGGTTGAACGGTATCTTTTCGAGGTTATCGTAGAGGTCGACATGATTGGCATCGGCTACGATAAGCAGCTCTTTATTGTCGACGTGAAGTTTTTTGAAAGTATCTTCACCAAAATAGAGGGAATGGGCTTTTTCTCCGTGAACTATCATTACGGCGCTTTCAAGTTCTCCGGCATATTCGAAGAATTTGAAATTCATAAACGGAAGATTAGAAGTTATATTCCAGCCATCTGTGGAATTACCCGAACGTTCATGATATCCTCTTGGAGTCTTGTAATAATCGTAATATTCCTTCACGAAAAGGGGTGCATCATCGGGCAGAGGATCCACAACGCCACCGGCACGGGTGTAGAAACCATTACGGTAATCTACGGTACGCTGTTCTGCCATAGACTTACGCTTTGCGTTGCGCTGTTCCGGAGAGTCTTCCGAATCATAATAACCATTGGCGTTGACTCTTGTCATGTCGTACATTGTGGAAGCGACTGTAACTTTGATTCGAGGGTCGTTGATAGCGGCCTGGATAGCTATTCCTCCCCATCCGCATACGCCTAAAATGCCAATGCGATTTGTATCCACATTAGGTTGAACCTCAAGGAAGTCAACAGCAGCGGAGAAATCCTCCGTATTGATGTCGGGAGATGCCATACGGCGAGGCATTCCACCGCTTTCTCCGGTAAAGGAGGGGTCAAATGCTATAGTAAGGAATCCACGCTCGGCAAGTTGCTGGGCGTACAGACCGCTCGACTGCTCCTTTACTGCGCCGAAAGGTCCGCTTATGGCTATGGCCGGAAGTTTGCCGGATGCATTCTTCGGCGTGTACATGTCTGCCGCGAGCGTTATGCCGTATCGGTTAACGAAGGTTACCTTCTTATGGTCAACCTTGTCGCTTTTCGGGAATACTTTGTCCCACTCCTGCGTCAGTTGTAGGTTTTCAATGGGAGCGATCGAAGTGTTGGTGTTGGAATTATTCATAGTTTGAGAGTTTATTACCGAAAATGATGTTATCAATAATATCAATGATACAATACTCTTTTTCATTTTACTATTACTTTTTTATTGTTTATAATATAAAGGCCGGGAAAGAGAGGTCTGTTTGTGACTTCGGTTCCGTTAAGAGAATACACGCGGTCTTTAGTGTAAGCGTCTACGTTTACACCGACAATTCCGGTTGAAGTATCCAGGGATATGGTCACCTCCTTATTACCGCTGCCGACGAAGGAGCTAATCTCAGAAGAGTCCGTCGTTTCAAGAACGCCGAGAGGTGTGTAAGCCCAAGAGTTTTGTCCGTAAAAAATGACGATGTTATTGCTGTTGTAAAGCATTATGTCGCCCGGTTTGGTGGTAATCTGCGTATCGGCTGATGGCAGCGACCAAGGCAGAGCACCTACTTTTTCAAAGCCGCCATAATTGTTCATAGTTATGGTAATTGGTCCATTCGCTAAGTTCTCGACCAATGCATTTGTGGCAACATTGTCGGCAAGTATGGCCGACATGCTGTGTCCATCCACTGTGATATTGATTCTATTTTCAGATTTTCCCATATTAATACAGGTCATTATCAGTGTTAGTGTAAATATCGCTTTATTTATCATCATTTAAATATAATTATGATTCAACAATTCGAGGTTTTGCCAATGATTTGAATCGGCTAATACTAAAAGCTCCCGAAATAATCGCACAGCAAAGAGCGATAATCAGGCAAACATGTACACCGGGTGCACTGTTGGATAGAGAGCCGGCGTCGGTAGGCTTGGCCATCCATGCGAAAATCAACGTAACGAGCGTGGCGCCGAAGGTCTGACCCCCAATTCTTGCCGTACTTTGAAAACCTCCGGCTGCACCCGAACGGCTTACAGGAGTAGCCGAGATCATAACGGTGGCATTGGGCGTCTGGAATATGCCGAATCCGCAGCCGCAAAGGGCCATTCTCCAGGCGATGTCCCATTCGGGGACCCCGGATCCAATGGGAATACTTAGCAGCAGCAAGAGACCAGCCGCATATACAAGCATACCGAAAGCTGCCGTGGCTCCAGCGTTGTGCTTTTCTATAAACCTTGCGGCGAATGGTGATACTATCATTGTAGCCAAGGGCCAGGGAGTCATCAACAGACCTGTGGTAAGTTCCGACAGTCCAAATCCGTTGAGAAAAAGGAACGGCAACGCAATCATCGCTATATTCTGAGCGATGAAGGAACTGGTATAAGTGAAAATGCTTAGCGAGTAGAGTTTACTGTGGAGCAAATCTATGGGGAGCATCGGGTCTTCATGTCCGTGTAGATGCCTAATATAGAAAACGCCAACCACAATACCGCATATCAAGAGAAGAATATTGGTGAGTTGATCGCCTCCTCGAGCGAAATTACCTAAGGCATAGAACAACGAACCGAACACGATCACATTGGCGATTGCACCGATTGTATCAAACTTTATCTTGTGGTCACGTTTCGGATTCGGGGGCAGATACCTGTAAGCCATTAGGAAAGCTGCAATTCCCAAGGGAATGTTGATAAGAAAGAGCCAATGCCAAGAGGCGATAGAAAGGATAAACCCTGCAAGCGATGGGCCTGCAGCTGAGGCTATTGCGATAACCATGGTATTGACGGCAAGCCCGCGGCCTAAATATTCCGGAGGATAAATCAGCCTTACAAGAGCCACATTTACGGCCATAACCATAGCAGCCCCAACACCCTGGATTGTTCGCGCCACGATTATCGTCTGAAAGTTTGGCGAGAGACCGCAAAGAGCCGAGCCAAGAGTGAATACAATAATCCCTATAATGTAATTCCTTCTATAGCTGAATATGTCTCCTAACGACGACACCGGTAGCAAAAGCATGGTAATGATTAGCTGATATACTGTCACTATCCATACAGCGCTTGAATCGGAAACGTGAAACTCCTTGGCCAGAATTGGTAAGGCCACGTTGACAACAGTGCCGTCAAGCATTGTCATGGCCAACACTAAAAGCACTGATCCGATGGCTATGTATCTGTGTATCGTATTTCCTATTTGAGACATATTCTTTTAATGATAGACTTGGCTAATTAATATTACTCCATACGGGAAAGAATAAATGTCTTTGAAATCAAGCTTGAATCGCAAGGTTTTTATGGCTTCAATTCAAGCTATTATTCGTTCTGTATTCCTTCGGAGTCATTCCCACCAGTCGCTTAAACATCCGGGTAAAATGAGCCGGATATTCAAACCCAAGGCGGTATGCAATTTCACTTATGTCGTCTGGTGTTTCCACCAGTCTGCGTTTCGCTTCCTCAATCATGAATAAGGAAATGAAATCTTTGGGGTTGGATCCAGTCTCCTTACGGATAAGATCGCTGAAATAGCTTGGAGAGAGATTTGCCTTTTCGGCGAAATAGGCCACGGAAGGAATGGTATCGGGATAATCCTCCGAGAAATATTGTTTCAAGTTGTATTCAAATTGATTTACAATATCAGAGTTTTCTTTATGACGGGTCGTGAACTGACGGTCGTAAAACCGTTGAAGATGTTCCAGTAAAAGCTGGATATTGGTGGAAATCACGGCTGCCGAATGGGAATCTATAGGATGTTCGATTTCTTCCTTAATGATATTGTAGTAAAACTCGAATTTTTCCCTCTCTTTATCTGAAAGATGTAGGGATTCAAGTTCTGCGTAATTGAAGAAGCTGAATTGCTTGATTGTTTCAGAAAGCGAAGTTCCGAAAAAAAGGTCGGGATGGAAAATGATACCTATAGCATCGAAAGAAACGTCCTCCGGGTCAAGATCGGTAATTATGGTTTGTCCCGGGGCGATGCTGACTACAGTGCCGGCTTCAAAATCATAACTTTTCCTCCCGTATTTAAGCCTGCAATTAGGAGCATTTTTCAAAAAGAGACTGTAAATCTCGCCTTGCATCTCTACATGATTGGCAAAGCGAGCTGCTTCGCGCATATCTACGGTGGCCACAAGAGGATGTTTGGTAGGCAGTCCATAAAGTTTGTTAAACCTACAGACCGAATCAAGATATATTTTTTCCATAATACAAAGTTACAGATAATAGATGGAAAAAAATAATTATTAATGAAAATGGTAAGAAAATCAAAAGTTAAGGTAAGTATAAGCTGCTGACTAAACAGTAATTTTGTTGCAGAAATTTTATCTTCATAGAATTTAAAGATTAAAAAAGTTATTTATAGCAGGATTTTTACGCTTCAGATGGACTTTAATGCTGACCAAACATTAAAATTATCAAAGTAGATTTCAGGAAGGGGGTGTGTCAAAATGAGGAATTTTGATGCAGCCCCTTAAGGTGCGTTAAAATGCGTAAGATGCTAGGCGCTGAGGATGAGCTCGCAGGGAGTTTACTCCAGTAAATGACCAAGAGCGAATTCCGATAGCAACGCCGCAGATTGCGTATTTTTACACACCGCCTTTCTATGTAAAGCTATAAACGAGATCGATATTATTATTTAAGGTCAGTTGATAACCTGTTTCTTACCATTTACAATATATAGACCGGGTTCAAGGGATTCCAGAGTTTTGCTTCGGTCCAATACTTTTTTCCCGTCAAGGGTAAAGACATTGTAAAGGATTCTTCTACGGTCAGTCGGGTTAGCGATTCCAGTTGTATTTTCCTCTTCTTTTTCCTCTTCTTCCATATCATCCAGAGAAACAAGAGTGTATTCACGTGTACCCAAACCTATTTCTTCACCATAATCAACAATATGGGTACCATGCATGCTATTTATTCTGTTGATGAGGGGAGATGCGTTGTCACCGGCAGTCGACTCATGATTGAAAACCAGATCAAGGCATGCCTTGTCCAAGGCCACCGGGTCGGTAGAAGCCAAAATACCCATATCTTGGAGCTGAGGAGCGGCGGGGCGACCGTTGCAATCACAGTCAACAGACATATTGTTCATCACGTTTATATAAACAATGTCCTTACCCTCCTGTTTGAAATAATTGTGAACAGCCTGGGCAGCTGCAGCCATGGATTCTATAAAAGAATCCTGGTTGTTGTTGCCGCTGTTGGTCTCGGAACGACCCGCGGAGTGGATGTAGTTCTTTCCTGCGGAAGAGGCGACTCCGATACTTGCATTCTTAAGCACACCACCGAAACCACCCATCTGATGGCCCTTGAAATGTGCCAGATTAATCATGAAATCGTAGTTTTGGATGTGTGAGCCGACAAGGTCGTATTGCAACCATCTCGTATCGCTGACCGGGATCCGGATTGATCCTTCCTCATCCATGATGTCAACGGTTGCGATTTGGTCATATCCCCTTTCAGCAATAGCCGCTCTATGGGCTGCTGTATTGTTGCGGTTACCCCAGTAGGCAGTGTTGCATTCAACGAGAGTGCCCTCCACATCGTCAACAAGGTCTTTGATAAATTCAGGACGAAGGTGGTTTGACTGGGCCGACTCACCTGTAGAGATCTTAACGGCGACCCGTCCTGAAGGTTCCACGCCCAGAGCGTGGAATATTCTGACTAAGGATTCAGGGGTAATTTCTGAAGTGAAATATACAGTAGACTGACTATAGCCGTTCAATGCGAAGACAATGGCGATAAGTAGAAATAAATGTTTCATAATATTTAATACTAAAAAGTTATTGCAAAGATAATCATAAAGAAAATAAAACCCAAAATAATATATAAAACTGGTAATTATTTCTGCAAAATAGGTAATTACCCATTTTTATTACGACCATAATTAAAAATATGAATATCCACTAAAAGGCGCTCTATGAAGATAATGGGGTTCATTCGGGAGTGATTGTCTGGATTATTTCTATTGGATTATGGTTTTCGTCATACTGTTTTTCGTGCTTTTCTATAATCTCTTCAAAACCGATATCAGTCTTTATGAATTTTCTTATCCACCACTCACATCCTCCACTTATTATGCTGATTTTAGTAATGGTCTTATTGTCAAAATCTATCTCCGTTAGACTGTCGAGAGATAGAAACGGCTTTTCTCTATAATCAAGATTGCCATAGTAATTATTATCTTCCAGATTTATTACTTCAAAAGCCGCTTCTCCTCTCTGACCCATTCCGAAATGATTTATCAATAATTCCTTCATTCCGTCAAAATCTACATCAAGAAAGAAGAAAGGGACGTATCGGAAAGTATCAAGTCTTACAACTCCTGTATCGTTTACAATCGGGGTTTTATAATTGGCTGTAATTATGGAATTATTCTCATATTCAGATAATTTTTCATCCGGCAAAAAGAAATCAGGATGGAATATCTGAGAGATTGCCTTCCCTCCTTTTGAGAAATCAATAAAAGCTCTATAAGGTCTGGAGTGTACTGTATCTAAAGAGACCTTAACTTTTATATCATAACCTTCAATTGGTTCTGAATATTGAATGTAAACATATTCCTCATTAAAACATAAGAATTCCCTTTCCTTATAATTCTTAGATTGGTTATTACAGCCAATAAGGAGCATTGAGAGGATAAGCACTGAAAAGTTTTTCATCATAATTATTTATGAATTCGCTTTTGATGAGCCTTTGCACGGATTTGAAACTAAAGAATCTCTCATAATCTAACCCTTTCTAACTGCAAAATTATCTATATTATCCTACACTTTAATTCTTGATTAGAATGTTTGTATGAAAAGGGATGCTCATTGTATGAAATCCTTTCGGTTGTCACCACCCCATGGGATATAGGAAAGGTCTTCATTTACGATTACAGGAATGATGTTTGCTTCATCCTTGAATACCGATGCAGAGTTTACTGTGAAGGCAGCTCTCGCCTGAACACCGGGAAGGTCTTCGACAGAAGAAAGGTTGAGATTGGGTTGTAAAGAAAAATCCATAACTTGCTGATTTATTCAGCGAAGTTATGGAGTTATCATAGTTCTAGAAAAGACGCTAGAATTATCTAATAAATATTCAAGTACTTCAATAGTTAAACCTTTTGCAGGATAGCATTTTTCGTAGATGTCCATACTCCAAAACCAATTTTCAATCCCGAACTCATAACGTAATGAGTTAGGTCTGAAATTTGATTGCAATCTTGCGAGAAGATATCTTAAAACGAAAAGAAAAAATTCTCCCTCTTCACGAGTTATTTTAGTAACCAAATCATTTTCATAGGGTCCAAATCCATCTTTTACTCTTTCATCTTGGAGTTTGATTTCACATAAATTACCTTGAGACTCTAAACTAAATTGATTGTAATTTGCGATTAATTTAAATTCATTATATGAATTTGAACAAAATTGAATATCACGTCCTCCACTGAACCACCACCATAGCAGTCTATGAGTATCGGAAAGAATAAATTTTAAAATTCGTTGTTTAAGACCATTAGTGTTAAAATTAAATCTGCGATAGGAACCTATTTTAAAAAAGTTATGAAAGTTATTTATGAAAGCATCCTTATGTTCCGGGCGTATTTCATAACTTTGAATTATATTACCTTGGCAAAATAGATCTGCATACATTTTAGAGGAAAATAATTTTTTTTCCTCTCTAATGAACAATTCGTACAAGAAGGGTTCACACCTTAGAGTTGCTATGTTATTTATCATAGTGCAAAATTACAAAAAATTTAGAGGAATACAGATCGGCGATTGAGGCGGAAAATACATGATATGAAATACAATACCGAAAACTCCGTACTGTTTCTCAGCACCTAACCTTACTTATGTCCTATTATTATGAAGATTAGGAAAAAGAAATTGAGTGTCTGCATTTAGCGCTTGTCGGCTGAAAGCCGGTGCGCGATGCCGAAGGCAAAATGACCGAACTCAAATTGCTAAGAAGATATAGCAAAGGTCATGACCCCACTTCATTTTGCATATTCTCTAAGCCTTTTTCTAACTCATCTATAGTAGGAATGGTACCTTCTAATTTCTCCGGATAAATTTTTGATAACTCATATTCAGAAATCCCAAGAGGAAGATTGGAAGGTTCCAATGCGTATTGAACTATTAGGTTATTCTTATCTCTGCATATTAAAAGGCCGATGGTACGGTTATCTCTTCCTTATTTCTGAGAATATGATTACAGGCAACAACATAACCTTCTGGTTGTCCGGTATCTTTAAAATCCAAAGCACCAATCTTTACTTCCGCAACTACATAAGCCGAGATATTCAAATTATAAAACAATAGGTCTATATATTTTTCAGTTTCTCGTATCTTTATACGATATTCTTTCCCTACGTATGCGAAGCCGGTTCCCAGTTCAATTAGGAATTGAGTAAAGTTATTTAAAAGTGCATCCTTTAATATGCGTTCATTATTCCGTTCCGTTATGCCTGTGAATGCAAAATTGTATGGATCTTTTGTCTATTCTTTTGCAAGGTCACTTGTTATCTCAGGCAGTGTAAGACTAAAATTCGTTAATGCTTTGCCTTGTCGACTATATAAATCAGTATCAATAAAATTTCGGAGAACATCTCTACTCCAACCATTTTTAACTGTTTCTCGTATGTAAAAGATAGCCTTCTCTGGTTCTTCTGAAAACTTATCAATTAAAACCAGTTGATGGCCCCATGGAACCTTAAAAATATAGTTTTACAAATCTGCCACAATTTGTGGCAGATTCTCATTTAACATGTTTTTCGGCATATTGTCAATCGAGTCTAAATCTTCAGCAAGTTGCTGAAAATTTGTTTTCCCTAAATCTTCAACAACTTGCTGAAGATTTGATAAGGCATCTTGATAAAGTAAATAAAATCGTTTTGCATTTTTTATATTTGAAGCCGACAATCCTTGAACGTCCGGCATTTCACTTTTCAAATCTCGACTTAAGGTAGCAAAGAAAGCCGATCCGTATTCATTTTCTTCTTCACGCTCCGAGATATCCTTTCCGAGATTCCAATAATAGCGAAGTATCTCTTCATTTACCTTCACAGCAGCCTTAAGTTGGCTTCGCCGGTAACGAATACACAATGATTGCACCCATTTTATTATAGCACCATTTTAGAGTAATAGATTAAATTATAAACATTATTAATATCATATAATTTGTAAAACCGGTTGAGAAATTGTAATTTTGCGGAATTAGAAACACCTAAAAACTGAGCCTTATTATGATGAAATTTATTAAGATAAAAAAACTTTTTTTGTCAGCTCTTATTGCAACAATTTGTATTCAAATTTCTACATTTGCTGTTTCCTGTAAACAGAATAACGTTGAAAATACACCGGATGTAGATCCGGTTCAATTAATGAGAGAATACGGGAAGTGGATATGCAATCAGGATACTGTTCTTTTCAAAGATATCAATTATGTATATCGAGATGACTCACTCGCTATAATCCATGCCGTTTTGATGGGTGCCCCAGGAAAATCTTATTCCATAAATTCATTTCCAATAGAATATGTATGGCTTAAAACGGGAGTGGATCAATATGAAGTGATTAATTTTAGGAATGATCATCAGATATACCTTGAAAAGGAAGAATGGGGAAATAGGAAATCCGGAGAAATGTATGAACCTTTAAACTATGTTGAGACTCTGAGATACCTAGCGATGAAAGATATAATTTTTTCGGGAAAGCGAGCCGGATGGAAGAGTTATGGAGCGCTTAATCTTCCTATCTTGGTGGAAACGGGTTATTGGGATATCAATAAATATAAAAACACGGATGATCCGTATATAGAGATATTAGGAGCCGGTGTTAAAAACCATTTACATGAACCTATAAAAGGCTGTATGACTGTAAACGATAAAGAATTCTTCTTTAATATTTATGGTGAGGATCTTTCTCAAGCCAATAGTTTGGGATTATTTTTTGTAGATATTAGATATAAAAAAGACGGGGAGTCTAAAGATATAGGTCAAGACTCATTTATTTTAATGAATGTTTCCAATACTCTCTGTCTGTTAAACTATATGTATCCTGAGGAAGATTTTAATAAATTTATAGATCATATTAAAGACGCCGATTACACTACTGTAAATATAAATGACGGACAATATATATTATCATTTAATGTGAGGGGATTTGAAAACACTATGCAACGAGCATTCCCTCAAGTCTTATCAAAATACCGATAAGAATTTTTTCAAGTTATGCGTGATACTTTCCTTGCTGGGCACCGCCAGGAATCATGACGTCAACCCGAGACTTTATCTAAATGACATCATAACCAGAATGCCATATATGTAGAAAGCCTCCCCGGAAGAACTTTTGGAACTGCTCCCATACATGTGGATTAAAAGTCATCCAGAGGCACTCTGCAAGGACATCTGCTCCAAAGCCAAATAAGTTGTTACTACAACCATAATACAGCATCAGCGACAACCCGCATAAGTTGTCGCTGATCTCTTTATAAGTTGTACCTCTTCAAAAGGTGTACTTCAGTTAATGCGTAAACGTCCCAAACTCCGCGTGGAGGCCTGACAGATAAGGCTTACCTTTGTCGCCATAATCCTAAAACGACAGATTATGGCGACAATTGATTTTAGTCAGTTCCACGAGCTGGCGGAAGAATTCAGGGGTGAGATGTCCCTTGTAAAGATTTGCGAGATGGAAGGTGTCGATTACCGTAGCTACATCTCATGGCGCTCCAGAAACGGCCTGTGCGAGCGCCGCCGTCATCAGAGTCCGGTCCCACCGTCCGGAAGCATGGTCGAGATGGAGGTGGAGCGCGTAAAGGTCCGGCATCAGGCATCCCCGGGTCCCTCACCGAAGGCCCTGCGTGTAGGCATCGAGTTCGAGAACGGACTTAAGTTCGTTCGCGAGGGTATGGACATTGACACCCTGATTGATTTTCTGACCAAACTCCGGCCTGCCTTATGCTTGGGTTGAGCGAGGTACTGAGGTTCTACCTGTTCACGGGCAAGGTGAACTTCCGTATGGGCTGCATCTCGCTGTGCGAGGTGATACGCACGCAGATGAACGCCAGCCCCGAAGACGAGCGCAACGTCTTCGTCTTCATGAACGCATCGCGAACCATAGTTAGAATCATTCATTACGAAAGAGGATTCTATGTTATGTATGAAAAGCGTCCTGGGAAAGGGCGCTTCAGAAAGCCCGTCTACGACTCAAGGAGCGGAAAATACAAAATTTCCTATTCGGATCTTGTATGTCTTACAGAGGGGCTCCTAAGGACCGAGGTGAGGCTTTCGGAGATCGACAGCAAAGCTTTAATCAGCTAATATTCAATATAATAATTGCATTTTTCGCTTGCAAATATCGATTATTTTTATTAATTTTGTAATCATGAAAGCCAAGCGTTCAGACCTTGAATTCTATCAGAACATGATAGACATGCTGCAGCAGGAGAAAGCTACTTTTGCCTCCCTGCTGGAGGTCCAACGCGCCTCTGCCTTCCGTCGGGAGGAAAGCTTCCGGCAGGAGACTGCGGCTCTGAGGGAGACGGTGGCCGAGCTTACGGAACAGCTCCGTAAAAAGGAGGCTGTGGAAACCGGCAAAGACAACCAGATAAGGGAGCTGATGAAGCTTGTGTCGGACCTGAACGAGAAGCTCTCGACCGCGCTGGCCTCCGGAGCTCTGGCCAGGGGGGAAGCAGTTTGCACCGACTTCGGAGAAAACCGTTCCTGGGAAAGCGGACAAGGAAGACGTGCGCGCCAAAGAAAAGGATGATTTTGACGGCACCCCTCCACCTGCCTCCACTCCCGGGACAGGAGCGCTGACATCGGCGGATGTCGCAAGTGCCGCTTCCTCGAAGAAATCAACCCCAAAGGTCAAGAAGAAGTCACAGGGACGCAAGCACTCTCTGGAGAACTACGAGTGTGACGAGGTGGTGGTGCATGAACTTGAAGAATATATCGAGTTGCCGGAAGGAGCCCTCTACAAGACAAGGAACGGTAAAATAGAGATGCACGAGTACGTCAGCATAGAGTCCTGCCGGCAAAGGTGGTGAAGCATGTCTGGAAGACGGCCACCTATATGGACGCCACGGGAGACTCCCACAACACTTTGCCTGTGGAGGAAAGGCCCAATCCTGTTGCCGGCTGCCCGTTTTCGGCCGAGATGCTGGCCTTCATAATGATGGAGAAATATGGCTACAACACTCCCAAGAACAGGATAAAGACTAAGCTTAGGGAAATGGGGGCGAAGTTCTCCAAATCCACCTTTGTAAGACACTATCGTCTGGCCATAGGATAGCTTCGTAAATTGCTCGAGGACACGATGTATAAGGCGATCCTGGAGGGAAATTATCTGATGGTGGACGAGACCTGCGAGCTTGTCGGGGTCATAGACGAGAGCACCAACATCTCCGAATATAAGAAACGTTATCTGTGGGCCTTCCACGACAAGGCTTCCAAACTTGTAAGTTATCTATACGAGAAAGGAAGCAGGGCCCGGGATGCACTGCTGGACTTCATCAAAGGCTTCAAAGGGACACTCTCGACAGACGGATATGCCGCTTATCAAATCTTTGACGGCGAGGGGTATCCCGACATACTTCACTGCAGATGCTGGGCGCATGTGAGAAGAAAGTTTAAGGAAGCTATGGATGTGGCCACAGAAGCCTGTATGGATATCCTGCAGGATATTAACGCCCTGTTTGTAAACGAGCAGCTGATTGCCGCAGAGAAGATTTTCCGGAGAGAGAAGAAACGCAAAAAACTCTCACGACCTATAGTGAACCGTATCTTTGATAGGGCCTCCCTCCTGGCAAAGGATACGGTTCTGATGGGAAGAGATCTTTTTAAGAAAGCCGTAAATTATCTGATGAATCAGGAGCAGAGTCTGAGAAACTTCCTCAAGGACGGAAAGGCCGAACTCTCGAACAACCTGTGCGAGCAACAGATGAAACCCATAAAACTCGACCTCAAGAACTGCCAGAACATCGGGAGCGAGGATGCCGCCCGAGACTCGGCTTTCATGCACTCGATGGTCCAAAGCTGCAGGCTCAACGGCAAGAACCCCTATCAGTATCTGTTGCATCTATTCCTGAATCTCAAGGAACCTCTGGATGATATCCGAAAACGGAATCTGCTTCCCGACCGGTGGATGTCGGAGCCAGAAATGTTAAAATCCTGACAAAAGCATTTTTTCTTACAAGTGCTCAGCCCTGACAGAATCAGGGCTGAAGAAATCCGTCGCGGAGTTTGGGACGTTTACAGTTAATGCTTACCGTTCATTTCTGAACAAACAATTCAACAGCCATACAAAAAATCACGATTAAGGAGATCGACAGGTACAAATTTTTGCGATTATAACCGCAATTTTTACAAAAAAACTGAGTTTATAAATTATATTAACATTTAATCAAAGAAGTCATCGTAGTTGCATGTAGTGTGACTGGATTAACACTGCCTCAATTTTTTTTTTATATAAAATATTGCAATCGATCTATACGGGGGATAAGCCATGAATCTTTCCTCATTATTTGTTATAGGGTTTAGGTAGTCGACAAATTCACTCATGGTCGAAAATTTTATTAATAGTCTTTCCCACCATGCTCGGTGACTACCATACTTTTTTGCTTGTGTCTGTATAGCTTTTATGACTGATGCACGATTTATCCTTAAAATCCTATGGTTTAGATTTAAGACATTATCGTCGTGTTCTATATTCATAGGGGCAATTTCATTTTGAAGATTTACTAAAAGTTGTCCAGAATGTCCAGCGTCCCAACCTCTTCGGTTTATATCAAGCCAATCTTTCTCATCAGATTCTGGTGTATGAACAAAATTATCTTCGATCATAATTGCGCCAGCTAGTGGAGATTTCATATTGGTTATATACCTAAATTTATCTCCTAGATTTCGCTGAAATATATTAAGATGCAAAACGCGTGACCCCTTTCTATGATCACAATGAGAAGAATATAAATTTGCCTTTTTATTATTTCCTATTCTTGAAATAAACCCTGGACAACAAGCTATAAGATTTGCGTACACCATACGTTCTTCCGGAGTCTTCAGGAACTTTCTTGGCCAAAAATGTTCCACATGCATAGTATCAGTTCTATGATTGATTGTATGTTCATCTATATCATTTTCTACATTTTCTTTATTATCAGAAAGGGGATCAGAACAAGGAATTCTTCTTCCACAATATGCACATACAAACCCACCTTCTCTTAAAAGTGCAAATTTAAGTTCTGGTGTAGCTGAAAAATCAGCACCCGGCGTATTTCGGAAATTTTCCCAAGCTGTAGGTTCGGGTCCTTTATTTACAGTTTCCATGCATCAAGAATTGATAGTAAGAAGAGTCTCAGCTTCTGTTATATCAGGGAGTGTGTCACCATAGCGGGTACGAAGCTCTTTTATTTTTTTTCTCGCTTCCTCATTTTTACCATCATCAACTAATTGGAAAAGTTCTTCTAGTTCTTTCTGTGTGCCTGAGTCCCTAATAGAGATGCCTAATAACTCCAATATTGAATTTACGTCTAATCCGAAAGTTTGGAAAGATTGCCTTGAAATGAGACCATCTGATTCTTTTTGTATTATTACAACCTGATCTTTTGAAGAATTTTCTAATCCACTCATTACTCTGGGTGCATGAGTAGTAATGATAAACTGAAGGTTTGGAAATGCTTTTGTTAATCCCTCTACCACCAATGCCTGTAAGGATGGATGAAGATGTAAATCAATCTCATCTATGAGCACAACGCCTTTAGTGTATAGAGGAGCTTCTTCTCCGTACATTTCTCCGTTAAGCAGGAGACACCGAAAGGCAAGGTTTACTACAATATCAATTAGTCGCAGATAACCGTCGGGAAGCAAATTATATGTAATGATTGTTCCATCAACGCAATTAATGAATATTTCATTCAAGCTAATAATCGGCTTAATGCTGTCAATTATATTGCAGCCAGTCGGGCCCAAAGATCGGTTAATTGTGGATTGGATTCCATTAATTTCCCAGAGTCTTTTATTTGTCTCCGCAAGAACTTTTATACGTTGCCACCAATGTGTAGCCAGCCCACCTCCGGTCAGGCAGCCCAAATAGCCCAGAGAAGGAACCGGTGACAAGGAAAGAAACTTACGTTTGTTAATTTTTTTATCAACATGAGTATATACCGTAGAAATAGAATCAAATAAGGGAAGTGGGAGTTTACGGATGCATTTACCGTTTTCAGTCGAATACATTTTTTCCTTTAAGGATTGGCCAAGGTCACGCAAGGGGACTAATCCACCTACAAGTGTTCTGCAATTCTTTGGGGAGTTCTTCCTGACCAACAACTCTTTGTCAGATATGCCATTAATGCTAAATAAATCGTCATATAATGTAAAACCAATTTCAATCGGCTCTAATGGAGTTGTCCAGTCATCTGTAATAAATTTGCTGAAGTCCTCATTGGTGGGTGATTGCCATTGGGTATTCTCGTCACTAAACCCACAGAAAAAAGAGCTCAGCGCATATTTTGCAGCCTTGAGCAACGAAGTTTTACCTGAGGAATTATCTCCGACTAATAACGTAACGCCAGGAGTAAAATCCATCTCAAAATGGCGAAATCCTCGAAAATTCTTAATAACTATTTTTTTCATTAGATCATTTAGATATTACGTTACTTACGTTAGAAAAATAATCTTATTTGTATGATTTTAACCTTTGGTTTTCAATAGTGATTTAGCGCAAAGGCATCCTGATATGATATAGCAGAACTATTATCTTTATTTTCAATCCAACCCTTTTCAAGATGGCTCGTCTGAGATATTTCTCCAGCACTCATATTTGAAAATAACGTGCAGACTTTTTCAATGGTCCTTAGTTCAGATTCGTTGAGTACATTGTCAGTATTCTCAATAGCTTCCAACTTAATTCCACTTTGACCACTTGGATATACAAATTCTTCCATATCAATTCCGGGGAGGGAGCTGTATAACGTACCCCAGTGTTCTGGTACAGGACCAAATTGCAATGCCTTATATGTAATACCGGTAATGCCATATCCATGTTTCTTATAATGAATGAAATCGGCATAGAACAGCAGTTTATTCATTTTGGTTACAAAGGTCGAGCCAATAGTCGAGATGATCAATCGTACCACACTCGCAACCTTATCGGTAGATAGAGAGCGAAATCCTGTATATTCCGACGGCCGCACGATAGATTTATAATCGCCATCAACTGCTTCAACTTTCTTTTTGATCCGCTGATATTCCTGCTCGCTCATCTCGGATTTTGAAGCCTCGACAAAAGTCATGAACACATCTCTTTCACGTGCAGCAATGATTGTACGGGCATTTGAAACACTCGGCACCTCACCATCTTCATACTTACGGTATTGGTTTATACCGAAACCAAGTATCTGAGCCATTTTTGCTGCTGATAGCCCATAGTGTTCCCTTATTCCGGTAATCTCGTCGGGAAACGGGATTCCATGTTTAAGGCGATATTGATTATAAACCTGAAATATGTTTGCTTCATCCATTTCGGTAGAGGTCCACATTTCTCCGTCCTCATCAATAATACCGGTGTGAATGTATTTAAACTCCTCCTTTCGGAAAGTAATGGTTCTTACTTCTTGAAAGTATTTTTCTCCGGGTAATAACTTATTATTTTCCATAGCTATCGTTCTTTAAGGGATATGACATCGGATGTTTCGCTTTGTGGAACGAAATACATATCGTATGAGCGTTGGGCTTTCCGAGGGTGATCTTGATGTAAACTTCGTTACCTCTCACATCTTTACCAAACACCCACATTTCACCCTGATTATTCAGTGCATCCACAATCGGACCTTCTGAATAATCATAGCAGCTGAGGTTTATTATCACCTCCATTCGTTGATTAGGAGTAATACCTAACTCAACAAGACTATTCTGGTTTTTCTGACGATCATCACGGAAACGTATCCCGAATATTTTGACCTTCAGGCTGAAATCCTCTAAGAATTTTTCGACTTGCTCTTTCGTAATCATAGTGCAAAGATAATAAATCTTTATCAACAACACAACTTTATCGTTGTATTTGTTCTTTTGGGCACTATTTATAAGCTCTTAGAGGTGTGTCGGCTCGTGTTTGCGTCGGTTTTGCGGTCAGAGGGTGACGGTGAACCGTAGTTCATTGACACCCTCTGACCGCAAACCGACTATTGGAACGGACTGAAAACCGACTTCCTTAACGCCCTGTGAGGATGCGACAGGGATGTCGCCTCACCGGACTCTCATCGTCAGTCCGTGTTCTTAACGCCCGTTCTTGGTTTGGATTTGAGCCGCCACGCCACTCCCGTTTACTTACGCTCCACGGGAGTAAGAAAGTGATTTCCTGCGATCATTCCGCTGGCTTCATGTACGCTTGCAATCACATCCTTACTCTATCCGAGGGTAGCATCACAGCATTTTACCGATAATCATTTTCGTATGTCTGTCGTCCAGTGTCACCCTATGGGGCTGCGCCGGGCTCTACTTTCATGCCGGTTATAAGCGGAGTTCAAAGTGGGTTCGCTCGTGGCGATGAACGTGCCGGAACGGGATATTCTTTGCCTTTTGGCTGAAAAAATCTCCAGGCTTCCCGGTGGTCAGCTTGTATTATTTAAGCCGTGAGGCGAACATCCCTCTGCTTCCGTCACGCTGTGGTTTCATCGAGCGAACAAACTTCAAACTGCGATTATACGCATTAAAAAAGATTTCAAGGGTGGTTGGAATAGTTCTCGCAGCAATGGTCGGTCTGCTCCTTTGGGTGATAGTAAAACCGATAATCCGAGGTGTGGGTTGGATAATATCAATCATTACCGCAGTTATGATAATCTTTTGGCTATTAACCCTCTAAAAATTACGACTATGGCAAACAACGGAATGAACGGAACAAGGGCGTTCGAAGACACAATCGCCCAGTACCTTATGAAAAGGGCGGAGAATGACCCTCTTGTAGCGGTCAAGTTGGCAAACCCCTCAAAGACGATTGAGCAATGTTGCGCCTACATTATCGAGGAGGTGAAGAAAAGCGGATGTTGCGGATTTACCGACTATGAGATTTTCGGAATGGCAATGCATTATTGGGAAGAACCGGAAATCGAGGTAGGTAATACTACTGTAAATTGTAGAGTTGGGGTGAACCACGTTGTGGAACTTACCGAGGAAGATAAGGAACAAGCACGGCAGGAAGCAATCGCCAAACTCCGAAACAAGGAAATGGCAAGAATGAAGAAAGCCAAGACCACCGAGAAGAAAGTAAAGGAAGTTCAACCAAGTCTATTTGACTTTTAATCCGAAGAATGCAATGAAACCCAAGAATAAATTACAGAATGAAGTGGCAAGGCTGTCAGCCACACTAAGCCCCATCACAACGGCACAAAAGGAATGGGCATACAACAAGTGTGTTGAGCATATCGCATACCGCACCAAGAGCGTGACAATGACCTGCTCCGTATGCGGACACCAATGGAAAAGTACCGATGGCTCTCTCTGCGATACCCTTTTAGGGTGCAAGTGCCCCCACCGTGGAGAGGATCTGAAGGTGGAGAACACACTGAAACGCAAGACGCAACAGATAGGTTACTACAGCGTAATATCAACTTGTGGCGGATTTCAGATTATCCGTGTGTCACAATTCAGATATGTCAGCCGAAAGGGTGAGCCGATGAAATTCTACTCGCACGAGGTTGTTCAACGCTGGTTTTCTACCTATGGCAAGGTGACCGATATGGCATTGCTTCGCGGTTTTTCCTTCTGCTACTGCGACCTTTGGGCACTTGACAGCGATATGGAAATCAGACCCCACAACCCTCTATATGATGATGTATGCCTTTGGGGATATGTCTATCCGAGAATGAGGGCACTCCCACAGCTCAAACGCAATGGTTTCTATGGACACTTCCACGGGATTTCCCCTGTCAGTCTTTTCAAGGCTCTGCTATCCAACCCCAAAATGGAGACGCTGATTAAGGAAGGCAAGATTGAGGTACTGAAATACTTTATCTCCAATCCGAACAATGCCGACGAACTTTGGGCATCCTATCTCATCGCCAAGCGTCATAACTACCACATAAACAATATCGGTATGTGGTGTGACTACTTCCGTATGTTGCTCAATCTCGGTGAGGATATTCGCAACCCCAAAAACATCTGTCCGGATGATTTCATTGAGGTACACGACAGGGTAATCCGCAGAATTGAAGCCAAACGGGAGAAGGAAAACGCCAAGCATCAGTGGTTATACGAGATTGAACGCAGGGAACGTGAGCAACAGAGGTTACTCCAAGAGAAACAGCGTGAGGAGAACATCATCGCCCAAAAGTCCAAGTTCTTCGGATTGGTAATCTCCGATAATGAAATCTCGGTCAAGGTGCTTGAAAGCATTGACGAGTATTATCAGGAAGGCAAGACACAGAACATCTGCGTTTTCGGTTCAGGTTACCACAGGAAGCCCAATATATTGATTTTATCCGCAAGGATTGACGGTGAGATTATTGAGACCGTAGAGGTGGACTTGAAGACACTCCGGGTTATTCAATGCCACGGCAAGAACAACAAGGACACCGAGTATCACAACCGGATTATAAGCCTTGTCAATGACAATGCCGACCAAATCCGAAAGAGAATGACAGCATAAATGTTTAATCCGACCACCGACTGAAAGATGCCGGCGGTCACAATCCCAAACAAGGTGAAGGTAATATTTGAACATCCGACCATTATTTTTGAAGACAAGATAGCCGAAATCATCATTGAGTTTGTAAATCATATCCTATATGCGGACTATGAGGAGAACCGAAGACGTATAGAAACCAACTTTGTTGATACTTACGACCTTGACAGGTACTTTGTGTATGGTTTCGGGAGTCATCATCTATGGTTGAAGCAGAGAAAAATAACTGACCCACAAAAGGTATTTGATTATCGTATTTTGTTTGTAAATTTCTAAATTTATAATGATATGGCAACGAAAATGACCGCCAACGGAGTAAGCACAACCACTGCTCCCGGCACTGAACAATATGAAGTTTTCTACATCGGCTTCCGTAATCGGAGCAAGCGATGCCAATGCGATTACCGACACACTGACGGAGAGTTATTCTCTTGTGTCGCTCCAACCTTTACGGAGTGCCGCAGAAAACGTGATGAATGGCTCCGTCGGAAAGCCAACAACTGAAAATATAGCCAAGTCGTAATATAGCCAGAGCGGTGTGACCTCGTGATGAAGTCGCACCGCTCATTTTTCTAAAAATTTCGGCCGCCAAAAGGCGCCATTTGGATTTCTTTATAAGTTTTCTAATGAGTATTGTATGCTATTCTGAAAAATCAATACTCAATTGTTGAACAAACTGTAAATCAGCTAAGTTGATAATAGAATAATTTATTCCATTGGAATTACAAAATTTCTCTATGCTCGTTCTGTTCTGGTCTTCATAATCACTAAATTCCCAGTATGCATCTTTAAACTTTGACGCAAAGTATTCAAGATAAGGCTTGTCTACATCAGAGATAGATAACCCATAAACATGAACATGTTTAACTGCTTTTATTAAATCAAAGAACGGAGAATATCGACTTATCAATTCGGCTACCGGTTTCTTCTGAGACGCAACTCCATTAATTGCAGCTCTGATGGCAAACTGTTCATGTATTTCATGACCTTTCTCATAATTTTCTTCATAAAATTCGGCTATATCCTCAGAAGGAAGATCATCTGGAAGTTCAGGAAAATCCTCTTTGTTTATTTGCTCCAATTCCTCATAGCTTTTACCATGACCAAGTATGAAGTCCTCATCGCAGTCTATACATCCATGAATATGCAACACTCTATCAGGATTGACTCCATACAAATCTTCTAAGGTCTTAGTATAGTTAAAATTGATGAAAATCGAATCTTTGATTTCAATTTTCACCTTTTTTTCTCCTTGTGGCTTATTCAATTGCTCAATCCAGTCATGAAAACAATCCCTTAGATTAAAATATAAAGACTCTAATTGTTGCTCAACCTCTATTTCTGCATCATTCCAGATACTGTCACAATGGTCAGATATTAAGTCAGGTGGATTTTCGTATGCAATTTGCGCCCCGAATCTTATAGCGTCCAATGAGGCCAATTGATTTTCAAAATCGGACCACCAAACTTCATTACAATCTCCATAAGTCTCCTCAATGGAATCCATTACATACGGATTGGTTTCTGACATCCAATTTCGGAAATTTTCATAGGAACAGTTTACCTTATGATGAAGATCAAAACCATTGCCTATAATATACAAATGTGCTGCCATATCCTCTCATTTAAATTTTCTAAGCCAATCTGACAAGTTGGTATTAAAATAAAGCAATCCGTAATACTGAAATTTATAATCGGTAAAAAATCTCTTACAGATGCCCTTCTTCAGAGTTTTCCCATCTTCTCGAAATTCCACATACGCTTCTGAATTAACTATTGAAATAATCGGATTAAATTCCATCATATCATCTATACGATAAATTTGTGCTGCTTCTTTTTGATTATTCCAATCATGCCATATAAACATTTCATATCCGGCATCGGATTGTTGGATCTGTAGTCTGTTAGGACGTAAAAATTTATAAAATAGCTTTGTGGAATAGCCATAATCCGTATCACATAAGGCTCGAAAGCCAATAGAATCAGACATTCCACAACCCTCAGGAGTAGCTGGTTCTACCAAAATATAAAAAATATTTTTCTTTAAAATTCCTGATAAACAAGTTGAGCAAAAAGACGTCCTAATCCTTGCTTCCTAAAATTAGGGTGTAACCATTTATAATCAACTATAACCCACTGCATTTCTCCACGCCATGACGTGAAACCGATAGGTTCACCATCAGCATACATTACAACAAATCTATTATTCTCAAATGATTCGCAGATGCGTTTGCGGTCATGCGGTTGGGTTATATTGTCGGAAAAGCCATGTTTATCTAATTGTGAAATCAATATGTTGAAATCAAAGATGTTTGGATTAAAACTTATACGAAATTTATTCATATCTATCTAATTTTCACCATTCATAGTCTCAGCCCACAATTGATAGTTCTTATTCAACTATATCAATATTATTCGGATTTACAGGATAGAAACCTTGTCTGCCGTCGGATGAAAATTCGATATAGTTGATGTTGGAAAGGTTCGTTCTGTCTTCTGGTTTGGGAGACTTATTATCAATTACAATTAATTGATAATCCGTGACCTTATCGTTGATATATTTAAAGAATTTATATTGTGTCGTTTCCTCAGCGGGTAACTTTTCATCAGAGAAATGGGCCGTAATGGGGGAATCTATAACCAATGTCCGGGTAAAAGGTATATCGTGATTAATACAAAACTCAACTAAGGTCATAAGAATTGCTGTACATGTCACTCCTCTTGCTCCTTTACCACATGACAGTCGATCCTTGCCTCCCAATACAAAGTCAAATTTGCTCTCATTAAAAACTACGGTCTGAGAATCATCCAATTCCCATTCCTGTAGTTTTTGCTTTAACTGGTTACAAAATTCATCCTTAATATTTGATTCTTTATTATATGGCTCCTGTTTTTGTGAAACGCCCTTAAGGTCATTTTCAAGTTTTTTATACTCTGTCCTTAAGTTCTGCGTTTCTACTTGAAGATCATTTAACCGGGTTTTATTTTCAATGTTATGTTGGTATCTTAGAAGTGTCTCTCTGATACCATCAATCTTGAATTTAATATTACGTATTTTATCAATTAAGAACGATAATTCAGAAGAAAGAGACTGAATTGAAAGAAGAAGTTCTTCTAATTCCTGCTCTTTGCAACGAATCATGGCAGCAGACTCTTCTTTACGCTGAATAAGATTTGAAAATTCCAACTTAAGAGCTTCAGCAAATCCTTCCTCAATATTTTGAGCTTCAATATGGGACTTGCATAATGGACAAATGGAATTGCTACCGATTAATTCAATAACTTGGTGTCCTTGATAAATAAAATCATAACGGTCAATATCGAGTTCATAGTGCTCATGTAAAAGCTTAAGGCGATTTATAAATGACTCCACAAAAATCTTTTTCGACCTAAGCACATCAATCTTAGATTCTAAATCTCGCCTTTGCACATTCAGTTTATCAAGTTCTTTTGCCGTTTTATCAAATGTTTTTTTATATTCCTTGATGAAAGAAGGATCTGAAAAATCAGCATAGTCTACATCCCCGATTTCTATAATCTGATTTTCTTTACTCTTTATCACGTCATCAATAATCTCCATCTTTCCTTGAATCCGGGCTCGTTTTATTTCAGGCTTTTCAGGAGGATTGAAATTCGCATCATCCTCCCCCGAAGTCAGAAAATAAATAATACTCTTCTCAAGGGTTGTATCAGTACGCTGATTTGTGGGATTAAAAATAGGATTTTCAGAAACTACTCGATTTTCGTTTGCAAGTATTAAATGGCGAATATAAGTATAGCTTAACGAAGTTTTATCATGGGTGCTTTTCTTCAAAGATATTACAGGCTGAAAACCGCTCAATCCCAAAAGGAATGAGGAAAGAGTCATCCTATTCTTGGTGGGAGAAATAAAATAATCTTCTCCTTTATTATTTTCTTCATGAAAGACGTCATAGGATACAGGTTTAATTGTGGCCTTATTTTCATTAAGTTTCCGTTGAATTGTGAATATATTTTCATCAGAGTATTCCGCAATCTCTAAATAATAACAGTCATATTCTCGACCCTCTACAACAGTGGCATCTAGTTTCTTTTTGCCTAAAAGGTACTCTAGAAGGTGTAAAATATGAGATTTGCCCGTATCTGATTTACCAAAGATAAGGTTACACCCTTTGGTAAAATCAATACGAGCTTCAGCCACATTTCGTCCCGTGGCAACAAGCGATTTGATATAAAAGCCTTTATTCGTCATAGAGATGAGAGTTTAGTATGCTTTCGTTATTGAACTCAGAACCCCAGGATTCGAGGTGCTCACATATACATGCGTAAATTTCATTGTCAGATCTGTCATTGAAATGATTATCGACTTCTTTGATCGAATGAACGAGCTTGGATTTGTATGTTCCTGCTATAATTTCAAAACAATTTTTTCCAAGATCGTTAACCATAAACTTTATCCCATTATCGTTACTAAGACACGTAAGTAACCCTTTTGTTATAAGAAGATGAAGAGCCGGGTGTAATATTTTTTCGGTTCCAATATAATTGTTGAAACGAAATGGCAAACTAGGATGAGCGCTCATCTTCGTTTTATCTAAATCTGATAAATGTATAGCAAAATAAGAATATGCTCGTAATCTTTGCTCTGAGAACGAATATCCACATACCGACATAATAGCAAGAAAACGCAATGCCATTTCTAACGTACTATTTAGTATTTTCATTCTTTTACCCATATCAGCCTATTATCATTAGATAAGTGATAACATGCGCCTATTTTCTCTCCAGAGCTAATTTCTCCGCTAATAATTCTTTCTGATTTAGGCGTAAAACTCCTTGAATCTCCGATGACCGCTTTATTTCGCTCAAATCCGTTTTCAAAGTCACTTTCATAGGTATCTGACACATGATACTCCATATCTGTTATAAATTCCTCAAACTCATCTTTATCTCCTGGCGAGTTCTCTTCACTCATTTTGCGGAGAGATTCTGCTAACCAATAACATTCTCTTGCCCTTGAAAAATGTTTATGATATGATGTTGAAGAAATATTGTCTACTGTTACCTTGATTTCATCTGACGCACTATTATACGCGTTGACCAGATGGGTTATATATGTTGCTTCCCCACTTTGAACATCGTTAGGCGTTGGAGTCTCAATCCTCCGAATATTTTCTCTTCTTACTCCGAAGTATTGATGATATAAATTCTTGTTCTCACGTAATTTTTCCAAGAAACTATCCGGAGATACGACTTCGAATTTACGAAACTCAAATTCGTTAATGAATGCTTTTAAATCTTCAGTAAGTTTAGTATTCAACTTCTTAGAAATCTTATCAGAGTATATGTCCCAATTATCTAATACTTCATTTCTTATGGAATCAGGATTGGAAACAGTCGTAAGCATACTTGCATTAAGACCTTTAGGCGCAACGAAAAAATATTTTTGAGGCATAGGTATTTCATTGAGATAAATAAAATACAATATCTTACATATCTCAGGTATAACAACTGAAATGCCTAAAGCAGAACTGTAATGCTTGCATTGATAAATATCAAATGCATCGGATGTAGATGATCTTGCCAAGACATCTACCCCGTGATCCCCTGCACCTCCAATTCTATATACTTCACTATATTTCTCCCTTAAACACAAAAAGGCCCATGAAGCCACCAGTTCCTCATAGGTATCCTCATCCATTGAAAAAAGTATTTGCTTTTCAGTCCTGTCCCGTATAAATAGTTGCTGTGGAGAAAGAACATGGTTTCTCTCCACAGGGCCTATTGGGTTGATTTTAAGATGTGCATCTTTATTATTCAGCATATTCCTGTATAAGCTCCTCCATAGGAACATTTAACAATTCCGCAATCTTGGAAAATGTAAATATATCTGGCTGACTTGAATTTGTACACCATTTAGACACTGTTGTTTGATTCACATTCAAGCATTCGGACAGCCATTTATTAGTTCGATGCTTTTCAACCAAAAGTAACTTGAGTCTATTTTTAGGTTTATTATCCATGAACGTGTTTTATTTATTGCTGCAAAGATAATGAATAAAATTCAAATAAATGGTATTTTTTCAATAATAAGTTTTATGACGCATTAACTAGAATGATTCATCAGCATAAATTGGGTGTCCTCTGTCAAGGAAACTCTAATACTTCAAGTTTGTTAGCCTACGATTACATAAGCCTTAGCGAGAACGGCGTTGTGGTGAAGCGACCATGAAACACTTTCTAAAGAGAAATTTTCTACTTACATAAAAATGTCATATCGAAATATTAGCACGCTATTTGCAAATTTAAATGTAGATAACGGAATTTCTACCCCAATTAATTTTTAAACTGTCGGTGGATTTTGTCCATTGAATTTGTAATACGTCCTGGTATTGGACTATTTCATGATGACTATGACCAGAAATATTTGTATTATTTGCCGGACAAAAGGCAAGGAGATGAGTGACGAACATATTATTCCGGAGGCTCTGGGCGGAAAAATTCACTCTTTCTGCGTTTGTAAGGAATGCAATTCTAAATTAGGTAGCAATGTCGATAATCATCTTATCGATCATTGGTTTGCACAGGCTTTCCGACATCAATTCAAACTAAAGGGTTACTCGGGGAAAATCCCCAATCCGCTGCTTGGTGACGGCACTTTGGCCGACGGTACCAGAGTCAAGACGATTGCTGACACGTCGGGGGTAATCGCAGTCAAGCATATTCCGACCAAACCGGAGATAAGCGACGATGGAATGAGTTTTTCTTTCTCGGTTGATGCCGCCGATGCCAAGGAAATTGACAAGATTAAGGCAAAGATGATCAAGCGTCTCGGAATTGACTTGTCTAAATATCAGTTTAAAGAGGAGGTGAAGCATATGGTCATCGAAAAACCGGAAGTAAAAAGTTCCTTCAAAATCGATATTCTGAATTATAAGATTGGTTTGCTAAAGATTGCCTACGAATTTTCATGTGAGAGAATTCCTGAATATTTCGAGAGCAAGGACGCCGAAACCATCTCAACGATTTTGCATGATGCCGATATCGCAAAAATGAAAGGTCTTTGTCTTGTGAGCGATTCCTTTCCCGGTGTTGATAATCATTTCTTTGAGGATTATATTGATTACGGCAAAGAGAATCGCCATGTTCTGATTCTGCTCAACGTGGACGGCAAACTGTATTGCCTCGTTAAAATCGGTAATTACTTTGAATCTGTGGTTTTGCTGGCTAACTCGGAATTTCCTATTGCTGAAGAGGCCATAATCTGTATCAATGACCTTGACAAGAGCACTCCTCAAAGCTTCACTTTAACTAATCTGATTAATAATGCGGTAAGAAGTAGCAGTCTTTTGTTTAAGTTTGACGACAAAATCGCCCCAGAGGTTGAATCTTTGCTGAAATGCGGGCGAATAGGCATTTCATGTAATCGATATAACGATAACATTATTTACAATGCATACGGCCATCCAGTCATTTCCACTCAGGATTTCCTCTTTCAATCCTCTGCTATCGGAGCTTATCAGTCATCCAGAGATGATAAAGGGAATCTCATAACAACATATCCGTTGTCAGGCTCCCTTTTTTACAAAGGTATGCCCGGTGACTATCTCATTCCTATTGCTGAAATCATAGAACTTCAAGAGATTGAAAAAATCTGATGAAGCAAGTCCTAAGAGGCGTTCACCGTATTTGTAGCTATTGGTGGGAATTTATGAGTCGTAGCGTTTTTTTGAAACCTACCAAGTAATAATAGCAATTTTTTTGGTATGTGATTACCAACTATTATAACGTCGATTTTTAGCATCTATTTTGTTATCTCACTGAAAATTGCTAACTCGTCAGCCTTCCTAAGATAGCTCCTCGTGACGGACTTACCGATACCGAGGTGATAGAGTTTCCCGCCATGAGCTTCCATCGCAACGATTAAATCCCGTAAACGTGTCATTTTGAGCCGTGATTTTCTTAACGCCTGATAATTCGGGCGTTTTAATTTTTCACCAGCTTGAAAAAAAATTCAGTGCTAGTGGATTATTTAACACTTTACGGGGTAATGGTTGGGCAAAGGTCCCCGCAGGTCTTCGGGAGAGAGCCGGGAGCGTGCACTTGAGAACAGACAGATAAAATAGTCCTGGATATTCACCGAGTTAAGCCGGCAGCTTTCGGCCAGGGAGTACATGAAGGCATGCAGCACCCTCTCGCTCCCCTGACCGAAGTGTGCCCTCAGTCCGCTGGGTAAGGCCAGCGTCACACCGGGTAACCCGACACCGCCCAAGGTGGTTTCTGCATTGCTCCCTTGAGCCTCCCTGATAGTGATGGGAGCCATGGGGTGGGGTTCCTGCTCTGATCTGGTCTTCCTTAACCAATAGTTATAGGTTGAATAGGCGATGCCTTCGGCCTTTAGGAAGGACTTTAAAGTTTCTACTCTTGTCTTGGCTCTATTCCTTAGAGCTTCAAATTCTTCTCTTGTCATATATGTTGAAGGTTTAGATCGGTGCAACTTGCACCGGGTGCAAAGTTACAACTCAACTCAAACCTCCAAAAGGTATACTTCAGTTAATGCTTACGAATCTTACAGTTACCATATATTTCTGATAAACTAACTAATTAAATTTTACGGGTAACAGATTATATGTTTCATCCGGTGATAGACTTATTATTAATTCTCTCTTAAGAGATGACAAGATTATTAACAACCTCCTATTCAGAAGCAAAATTCATCAAATGATTCTGTTTTAACAAATGTATTAGTAGACCGCCAGAATCTCTTCTACATTTTTTATGTATTCCTTTCGTTCCTTAATCTGTTCGACAATTGTAGCTTTCATATTATTCTGCGTACATTTTTTATATTGCATCTATGAGAATAAAAACATTCCAAAAATGTACATTATTGAAGGGATGAAATTACGTTTGACAACCTTACTAATAGTTCCCCTGTATGTAGATTCAGTTCATTGCTTTGATTATCAGCGGCAAATGAGCTCACCTCTTTGCGTTTTGCTATCCAATTATCAATTACTCCCGGTAAATTTTTATAAGCGGTGATTAAGGCATCATAATCTGACTTAAGAGATTCTTGATCCTTGGGCTCATAACTACTGAGATAGTACTCACTTTCTTTTATCAAGCCATTAATACAAAATGAGAGTAAATCTCTTCCTCCTTCCGGAATTACTCCATAATCTATGGAAGTGTAAGGGAAATTAGTCAGTAGGCTATAATCTCTTTTGTAAATATTGATATGAGCCATAAGAATTTTTGAGGAACTATTGCCATTCATAACACCCCTAATCGATCCTCCATGATAGAGGATGGAACTAAGATTGAAAGCTATTTCTTCAATAATCATCTGCAAATCCTGCCATGCTGCAAATTCTTCTTCCATGGCTTTAGTGTATTCTGGAGATTCCGACAACGAGAGGAGCTTTTCAAAATAATTGAACTCTTGAAATTGTCTTCTGGTGTATGTGGATCCATCATTAACGACCATTCCCATTGTAGACTCGTTATTATCTAAAGCCCATAGTCTGTCTGCTGTTAATATTACTAAATTTGCTTTATCTAACAATGAAACACTATCCGGGCCTAAATGCTTTCTGTTATAATATCCTCCCAACTTATTGCGGTAATTCTCCATCCATTCTCTTTTCTCTGAAAGATTAATAGAAGGGTAATCCTCTCTTCTAACATATCGGTAAAGGGTATCCAGCAGAAGCACCAATTCCGGATTAGTCTTTTTAATGGTATCGGCAGTCCAAAAAGGCAATCCTTCAGAGTCAGAATCTGCCATTAGTTGATTAACCAATGTTTGGTCTTCTAAAGATTGATTTGATTGATTGGAGCATCCAATCACAATCAAAATAAAAAGTAATATTAATGGAAATTTCCTCATATTAGTCTTTCGGTAATTCGTTGTTTTTCTTTCTTTCTACTTTATGAATGAAATCCATAGCACTGGAGAGGACATAAATTAAGGAAACTGCCATCCCGATAAAAAATAGTCCTATTCCAAGAAGTAATATTATATTCCACCAAATATTAAATGGGCCAAAGAATATTACCAATATATGTTATGTCGTCTTACTTATAGTTTATGTCTGTATAGGATAGTATTATAGAGGTTCGCGATATCTTATATTATGTAGGGTAATATGAATATAACGTAATAAAGAGGACGTATTATTATCATATTCTTTTTTGTTTTTTACATAGGATGCTATTTTATTCCTTGCCTCTATCCATTGGTTAATATAATTAATTGTAAAAGCCTTGCTCTCAACAATATCCTCATTTACCTGATAATTCTGGCTTATGTCATTATACCTAACAATATTTAAACTGTTTATTTTTTCCATTAGGTAATTCAGTATTTCATTTAAATCTTGGGCATCTTCATTTTGAAATGGAAAATTTAGGAGTATGCCAAGATCTTTCATTACTATGTTCTTTCTAGATTCAATAATCTTAGAATAAGTTATTGGTGTATCATATGCTGCGCTGCTTCCGGTTGTATCTTCAATTTCATATTCTATCACTTTCGATAAGAAGGCCCATAACTCTAACCAGGCATTGTTCTCTTGTGTGAAAAGTTCTTGAAGGTTCATATCTTTTACGGTGAAGAAGGGCTTTGAAACGATAGCTAGCGATGAATAAAGGTTCCAGCCATACTTTAGCCATGAACGTTCAGAAATAGAAGCATTGCATCCTTGTCCATATTTTCTAATAGATTCTACCATCTTATCTATTAAATCCGAAATTTGACTATATGACAATCCGTTCAAGCGGTGGTTAGACTTTATAATAGTGTTTACTTTATTATACCAGGTTACATAAGACTTCATGTCAATGAGTTCATCCACTTTAAGCAGTTCTACCGAAAGAAGATAAATGTCTTTGTCTCCAATATAGATATCGGGTAAGTATGTTATATCATTATTGAAAATCGTGTCATACATACAGTGATGTTCACAATCCAAATCTGGTTGATTATTTTCATGGCATCCACAAAATATTGACAACCCTATTATAGGGAATAAATAAAGTCTTATCAAGGGAGCTATATTTAATTTCATAATTCTTATAAATCTTCAATATTAACAATTTGTTGTTTTTTGCAATGAGGGCAAATATGTAGATAGTCAAAATGTCCCCATGTTTCGTCCCATGGCCAATAGGGTTCAATCCCCTGAAAGGCTACCAGTTCTTTTCCACACACCTCACAGCTACCTTGTTGGAAATGCGTATGTTCCGGAAAGGTCAATATGTAAGCTGCTAATTTTTGCCATGAATATGGTTGCTCCGGCTTATTTTCCCATCTCTTTATCTCATTTGCAAAATCTTGTATCCGACTATTTAATTCCGGTTCTTCCAAATACTGTCGGAGGATTCTGTTGAGAATGTAATCAAAATTACCCATTGAACCGGCTAAGAACCTTTTTTGATTCAATATCTCTTCGTCTGGCCCAACTTTATCTTCTATCATTCTTTGAAGTAAGAGTTGTTGAGCATATTCATGGATATAGCTTGTAATTGCTCTAATCTTGACCTCCCAATTGAGTTTTCCTTTTGAAAGAAGGTCATTTTCAAATTCGGTGAGTTCGCTAATCATATGTGTGTTTTTTTATTTATGTCTCTTAATTATATTGAGAAGTTAAATTAATCGTTGCAGTCAATTATACATGAACTCGTCTTTTGACGAATCTTTTATCTTATTTGAAACTAAAGAATCACTCATAATCTAACCCTTTCTAACTGCAAAATTATCTATATTATACTACACTTTAATTCTTGATTAGAATGTTTGTATGAAAAGGGATGCTCATTGTATGAAATCCTTTCGGTTCACTCCTCCCTATGGAATGTAGGAAAGGTTTTCATTTACGATTACAGGAACGATGTTGGTTTCCTCCTTGAATACCGAGGCGGACTTGACGGTGAAGGCAGCTCTCGCCTGAACACCGGGAAGGTCTTCGACAGAAGAAAGGTTGAGATTAGGTTGTAAACAAAACTCCATAACTTGCTGAAAAATCAGCAAGTTATGGAGTTTTCCGGTTTCTGAAAAGACGTAAATTAAATAGAAGTAGGATAAAGTTTATAATAATTTATAAAGTACTTCACCTCCCAAGGCACTTGGGCATTGAGGGATGTGGGGAAATATGATATATATTTGTTATAACTGACTATATAAAAAAGAATATGAAGGTAGAGAGCAACTCTTAGACACAAGAAGAAATTTTTAGGTAATGAAAAGGATTTTGATTGCATTGACTCCCTATAAGCATGATAATCTACTTTTAAAATCTGATTATTATTAATAATCTCTGTTTTATCAAGGTAGTAAGTCTCTCTTTCTTTATTACCTAAGAGACAATAATCATCGGGAAAACTTTCTGAAGTTGGGTCAATTTCACCAGTGTGATGAAATTTGCATTCGTAATGATTAGTTTCAACAAATTTTTTAAACCAAGAAGAACCTTGAAAACGAATTAAAAAAGATAACCTTTCAAATTCTCCATTTTGATCTAAAATATACTTAAGTTCATCATAAGAAAGATATGAAGGATTAATCGAATTATAATATTGATAAAGCTTATTAAGAGTGTTGATTTTTTGTTGACATTCTGTTTTATTTGCAAACCAAAGGGTGTCAACTATATTTTTATTTTGATAGACAGTCCCTTTGGCATAGTTGCCAAAGTTTGTAAGTCGATTTACTTTTTCTATAATAACACCGAAATTAAGTAAACCTATGGATTTGTTAAACTGACAAATAATTTCACCCATATCTATTTTGAAATTTTTTCCAAAATTACAAAAAAGATATGATTATAAGAATACCGAAAGATTATTGACGCAGAAAATACAAATAACGCGGATACGTCTACATTCTGCGAAGTTAATCAACTTCACGTTGCGCCAGCCACCGTAGAACGAATAACGGAGAGAAATGACGTTATGAAATTCAAGGATTGAGCCGGCGGGTTTCCAAATGGAAATATCGACAGAATCCCCGGAATTAAGCATGACTCTTGCCGTGCTGATATGGATAAACTGCATAGTTAAGAGAATGGTAAAGCGTAGGGATTAATGAAGATATTACGAGAACTTGATAAGCGGACAATTTGCAGGTTGTGGTATGTTGCCAAGTGAACTTGACAGAATTTGGTTGGTCGGAGTTGTCGGTGGTTTCGCAGGTTGAGTCGGTAATGAGTATGGTAACGTGAGAGAGTTCATCATCAGATGAAGTAGGATTGACCTCAATACGCTTTACATCGTATGATGTGAAAAGCTGGTCAATCCATTCCGACTCTCCGAAAGTGAGAGGCCCGGTTTCTACATCGAAGGACTTATTGATTACCTGGTCATAAAACATCTTGGAGTTGTTGATTATGGCAAGCTGCCGGTCGGTTTCGGAATTGGCAGTGGTTTCCATCCGACAAGTAAAGAAATCCCAGACATTGAAACAGTTTCGGAAGAAGATGGAGTCGGTATGGCACAGGTTGGTGTCGATTAGAAAGTCATGGCACGTTGCCCTCCTTCCGCCGTAAAAGATATTAGGGTCATATCTTTTTTATTATATCCGGAAGATTTTGCAGCTTGTGTCAACAGAGTATCGCAAGCAATTTCGTACTGTAAGGTACGATGCGTGGATGATGTGCTGATGTAATACGGAGAATGAGTGTCGGGCTTGGTTTCACCCTCGGGAGTTCGGTAAGTATATTGGAATCGAAGATAAAGAGATTCCGAGGCTGTGACGTACAGGAACAGCGAGATTGTGGCGTCCGGAGCAATGCGACGGTAGTCAAGAGTAGTCAGGAAGTTTTCTTTCAAAAGAGTTGAAATATCGTATGTAAGCAACAACCGGTCGCAATAGAGGATCTGCAGAGTGCATGAATCAGAGACAGATGAACTACCGTTGGCATATACCGATAGAGTAAATGAGGAAATTGTATCGCCCATTTTCCTCATTTGGGCCTCGATGAGAGAGGAGAGGTCGTGGAGGGTAATCTCGTTCCTGAACGAGTAATAACGTTCCTCCAAAATGACGATACTGCCAGTGGCAGTTAGTTTGACATCGACGAAAGAGGCATCGGAAGAAATGATGATATCTCCGATAGCGGAAGAAAGTATAGTCCCGGTTGGTTTGTTTGTAATCCTTGTAGCCATACTACAAAGGTATAAAAGAGCGCCGGTGGCGTAAAAGACAATTATACCACCCATACAATGCTCCATTATCAAACATACTGGAACTTCCAATGCCCATGTACGTATAACAAGTAAATTCTTTCCTCTTTTCACACGGACAAGGGCAGGAAGTTCAAACCACCATTGGGCGGTAAAAACCTCCCATGCGCACGAGGCTTGTATTTAGAAGCGCGAGCGTTCTCTGGAATACTTTGGTTGACGTTAACAAAAAGCAAAAATAATATGTTTATTCGAGACTTATGAACTAGACACTTTTAAAGCAGTCTTTCAGTAGCGAAGGACATTTTCTTTGTGCGAAGAAAATATTCTTTTCTCAATATATAAAATTAGAAATAAAAAGATATGATTTATTAAGAAAGTTTAAGTAAATGTCTCTTTGTCTGCATTGTTTTGCAATATTTATTGAGAATTTTTGAAATTTTGCAAAAATATCAAGAAATGGAATATTAAATACTAAAAAAGAAGATAATTTTACTGCAAGTGACACTTGTTCCTATCATGCTAATAAGGTTATTACGGCAATCTAAATATGAATTCTTAGTTCAGTTTTACTAGTTTTATTAATTTTACAAACCAATTCTCATTAAATGAGATACCATATAATAGGGCTAAAATCATAATTTATACTTTTGGTAAGTCAACTCGAATCCGTTGTTTAAAGTCACAATGTAGATTGATTAATTAGTATTTGATTTCAACGAGAAGGTTATGGTTAATACGAAAAAAATTCCAAAAAAACTTAAAATCTCATAGAAATGTAATGAAATTTTCATAATAAATTACTAATTTTGCCAACTAGAGAAAAAACTAGAACTTGAAACTCTACCAAATGACATTTCCTTTTAATCTAAGACAAGATAAAATCAAATTTAAATATACCTTTTTAAATGAGGTAGCATTAAAAATAGGTTTACCTGAGTCTATGGATAAAATAAGTTTTGAGAAGATGAAACGCTTCTTTAGAAGACTTTTTAATCTTGATATAGAGGACATCCATAACGAAAGTATTCTCAATACTAGGCTAAAGGTAAAGAATCAAGACAATGGGATAATCTTTGAATTCTCTAAATCTACGATTAAGGTTAGCATCGAGCAAAACAATTTTAACACGTTTTCAGAATCTATGCTTCCTTTACTTAAAAAGCTACTTGAAGCATATAAAGAATGGTTTCCTGTTTGTAAGGATCTGGAATTAAAATACGTCGATATATGGCCTTTAACTAATGAGAGGAATTTGGAAGAGTCAAAGATCAAAGAGCTAGAAGATGCAATATTTTCTCCAGATATTAGAACTCTATCCTTAGAAAAAGAAAAAAATTTCAAAAGATATCAACATAAAGATAATGGGTTCAATTTATCCATGCAATATGGTTATTATATATCTGAAGATGAAACACAAAATTCTGGCATAGCATTAGAATCCAGATGCGAATATTCCAAAGAAAACATTCCTATAAACAAAGTAGTTGATATTGCATCAAAACTGAATAACATTTTATACAATGCTTTTATTTGGGCAGTAACACCACAGATATTAAAAGCAATGCAAGGTGAAATTGAAGGATGAGGAATTATGGACTTTGTTTTTGAATCAAGAAATATTATAAAAAGAGTAAAACGTACTTTAACAAACGTATGCATCGCAGGAATATCAATCGGTATCGCTGTCATTGCTGCCCAAAATACCCCCGATATATCTAGTATGTCAATTCCTATACCGTTGGAAAAAACTATTGCTTGTGCACCTATTTCAAATAGATTACCTCAAAAAGGTATTTCTCTATTTGAAGGATATGGAGAACGTACATACTTATTAGAATCATCTTTAAAACAACATGGGATGAAAAATATGGATGAAAAGGCCTTATCGTTGTGGAAAGAAATCCTTCCCGATATGATAGAAATACCTTTTTCTAAAGTATTTGCTCAATACGATAAAGTATCAGAATCTTTTTTCTTCACTTATAATTTTAAAAGTGGTCAAAGACTTGAGGCTACTACGTATGTAGATTCAGAAGATAATAATGTATATTTCTCAATTGTTTCAGAAGATAAGGTCTTTTTTCAAAATATATTGCCAAGAAAAGTTTTTTTTGAAAAAGCGAAATCAACTTGGGAGCAATTTGAAGAAAATAATGTCTGAATATCCTGAAAGATTACTTCCTAAAAACTGTTACTGTTCAAAAATAGAAACAACAAGTCTTTTAGGCAAAAATCTCTATCTACAACGTAAGTGTTTTCTTCCTGAGAGCCAATGTTGTGTAGATGGTGATCGGAATAACGTTACACCTGCAGCATTTGGCGACACCGGTCTATCTAGAATGTCAGTTAATCTCATTGGAGGTCTATTTCTTATTGGAGATGAAAAATGGTATCAGAATGTAACAGAAAATGACAATTGGAAAGAAGGAGATATAGATATAAAGTTATATGAAGGGAAATATGAAATACAGGATATCAGCACATCCATTTATTTCAAACTTGACATAGCAAACAGTCTTCAATGGCAGTTCCCAAGGTTTTTCAATGACAACTGTCAATATGTAAAATATAAAGATGCCGTCATAAAGGGAATGAGCGATAACTTTACATTCTCTAAAGCTGTTCAATACCAATTAAAAGCACATTCTGAGTGCCATCATTCCCCTCATTGTCTTAATTACTGGCATATGGAAGTTAGAAGTATTATCGATTCTATACCTCCGGAAGAAATTAAAGGAAAAAATAAAAGAGAAAAAGAGGCATTAAGAGGAATGATAGAAGTTTTAAGGAAACACAGTAGTTTAAATCCCCCTTCATTAATTAATGTAATATCGGAAGATGTTTATATTAAAAATTCATAGAGATTTATTCATTGTATAGGATTCGCAAACTTTCTATATTTGAGTTCGAGGAATGAGTGAGTAAGAATAAGAATTTTACCTTTATAGATAGTAACGAAACATCATTAATAAGTATGAATAAATCAATGAAGGAAAGTTAGATGCATCCGTTGAAGGTATGTTAAAATGCGTGAGATGCAAAGAGATGATATTCAGCGTAAGCAACAACAGATGTGCATCTCTTAGAAAATTAGAATAAATGTCGAGATAGTTCATGTAAATTCATGTTAAAAATTTGAGCATATCCTAAATCATAAAAGATATGCTCAAATTTAAAATATTGAAACCCAACATAATCTATCAGCATTTTTCATGCCGTGGGTAAAATCGTAATGATTTGTTAACCGGGTAAAAACCGTAAACGTCCCAAACTCCGCGTGGAGGCCTGACAGATAAGGCTTACCTTTGTCGCCATGATCCTAAAACGACAGATTATGGCGACAATTGATTTTAGCCAGTTCCACGAGCTGGCGGAAGAATTCAGGGGTGAGATGTCCCTTGTAAAGATCTGCGAGATGGAAGGTGTCGATTACCGTAGCTATATCTCATGGCGCTCCAGAAACGGACTGTGCGAGCGCCGCCGTCATCAGAGTCCGGTCCCACCGTCCGGAAGCATGGTCGAGATGGAGGTGGAGCGCGTAAAGGTCCGGCATCAGGCATCCCCGGGTCCCTCACCGAAGGCCCTGCGTGTAGGCATCGAGTTCGAGAACGGACTTAAGTTCGTTCGCGAGGGTATGGACATTGACACCCTGATTGATTTTCTGACCAAACTCCGGCCTGCCTTATGCTTGGGTTGAGCGAGGTACTGAGGTTCTACCTGTTCACGGGCAAGGTGAACTTCCGTATGGGCTGCATCTCGCTGTGCGAGGTGATACGCACGCAGATGAACGCCAGCCCCGAAGACGAGCGCAACGTCTTCGTCTTCATGAACGCATCGCGAACCATAGTTAGAATCATTCATTACGAAAGAGGATTCTATGTTATGTATGAAAAGCGTCCTGGGAAAGGGCGCTTCAGAAAGCCCGTCTACGACTCAAGGAGCGGAAAATACAAAATTTCCTATTCGGATCTTGTATGTCTTACAGAGGGGCTCCTAAGGACCGAGGTGAGGCTTTCGGAGATCGACAGCAAAGCTTTAATCAGCTAATATTCAATATAATAATTGCATTTTTCGCTTGCAAATATCGATTATTTTTATTAATTTTGTAATCATGAAAGCCAAGCGTTCAGACCTTGAATTCTATCAGAACATGATAGACATGCTGCAGCAGGAGAAAGCTACTTTTGCCTCCCTGCTGGAGGTCCAACGCGCCTCTGCCTTCCGTCGGGAGGAAAGCTTCCGGCAGGAGACTGCGGCTCTGAGGGAGACGGTGGCCGAGCTTACGGAACAGCTCCGTAAAAAGGAGGCTGTGGAAACCGGCAAAGACAACCAGATAAGGGAGCTGATGAAGCTTGTGTCGGACCTGAACGAGAAGCTCTCGACCGCGCTGGCCTCCGGAGCTCTGGCCAGGGGGGAAGCAGTTTGCACCGACTTCGGAGAAAACCGTTCCTGGGAAAGCGGACAAGGAAGACGTGCGCGCCAAAGAAAAGGATGATTTTGACGGCACCCCTCCACCTGCCTCCACTCCCGGGACAGGAGCGCTGACATCGGCGGATGTCGCAAGTGCCGCTTCCTCGAAGAAATCAACCCCAAAGGTCAAGAAGAAGTCACAGGGACGCAAGCACTCTCTGGAGAACTACGAGTGTGACGAGGTGGTGGTGCATGAACTTGAAGAATATATCGAGTTGCCGGAAGGAGCCCTCTACAAGACAAGGAACGGTAAAATAGAGATGCACGAGTACGTCAGCATAGAGTCCTGCCGGCAAAGGTGGTGAAGCATGTCTGGAAGACGGCCACCTATATGGACGCCACGGGAGACTCCCACAACACTTTGCCTGTGGAGGAAAGGCCCAATCCTGTTGCCGGCTGCCCGTTTTCGGCCGAGATGCTGGCCTTCATAATGATGGAGAAATATGGCTACAACACTCCCAAGAACAGGATAAAGACTAAGCTTAGGGAAATGGGGGCGAAGTTCTCCAAATCCACCTTTGTAAGACACTATCGTCTGGCCATAGGATAGCTTCGTAAATTGCTCGAGGACACGATGTATAAGGCGATCCTGGAGGGAAATTATCTGATGGTGGACGAGACCTGCGAGCTTGTCGGGGTCATAGACGAGAGCACCAACATCTCCGAATATAAGAAACGTTATCTGTGGGCCTTCCACGACAAGGCTTCCAAACTTGTAAGTTATCTATACGAGAAAGGAAGCAGGGCCCGGGATGCACTGCTGGACTTCATCAAAGGCTTCAAAGGGACACTCTCGACAGACGGATATGCCGCTTATCAAATCTTTGACGGCGAGGGGTATCCCGACATACTTCACTGCAGATGCTGGGCGCATGTGAGAAGAAAGTTTAAGGAAGCTATGGATGTGGCCACAGAAGCCTGTATGGATATCCTGCAGGATATTAACGCCCTGTTTGTAAACGAGCAGCTGATTGCCGCAGAGAAGATTTTCCGGAGAGAGAAGAAACGCAAAAAACTCTCACGACCTATAGTGAACCGTATCTTTGATAGGGCCTCCCTCCTGGCAAAGGATACGGTTCTGATGGGAAGAGATCTTTTTAAGAAAGCCGTAAATTTATCTGATGAATCAGGAGCAGAGTCTGAGAAACTTCCTCAAGGACGGGAAGGCCGAACTCTCGAACAACCTGTGCGAGCAACAGATGAAACCCATAAAACTCGACCTCAAGAACTGCCAGAACATCGGGAGCGAGGATGCCGCCCGAGACACGGCTTTCATGCACTCGCTGGTCCAAAGCTGCAGGCTCAACGGTAAGAACCCCTATCAGTATCTGTTGCATCTGTTCCGGAAACTCAAGGAACCTCTAGATGATATCCGAAAACGGAATCTGCTTCCCGATCGGTGGATGTCGGAGCCAGAAATGTTAAAATCCTGACAAAAGCATTTTTTCTTACAAGTGCTCAGCCCTGACAGAATCAGAACTGAAGAAATCCGTCGCGGAGTATGGGACGTTTACCCTTTTTGTGGTACATTTTCATGGTACAACGTACCGGAATCACACTGATTTCAATGCAAAATTAATATGCTAAAAGCAGTCTACAAAACGCTAAAAAGTACCAGGAAAAATTAGAAAAAATTTTTAACACTTATTAATAATCAAGCAGTTACGAAATTGCTAAACGTTGAATTTCAGACATTTGGACATAGAAAAAGCCACCTTAAAAAGTGGCTTTTCAGTGTCGGGGTTCTGACCCCTTAGTGATCCGTCTGGGGCTCGAACCCAGGACCCCAACATTAAAAGTGTTGTGCTCTACCAGCTGAGCTAACGAATCATTTTCAATTTGTTGCCGACGCGGGGCCGGTTTCAATTTATTGGCCGGCGTGAGGCCGGCCGTTGCGGTTCTTCTAGGACTTGAACCTAGGACCCCCTGATTAACAGTCAGATGCTCTAACCAACTGAGCTAAAGAACCAGTTATGTGTTTGGAGGTATACCTTCCTCCGGAGGGGCTTATGCCGTTGCGGTTCTTCTAGGACTTGAACCTAGGACCCCCTGATTAACAGTCAGATGCTCTAACCAACTGAGCTAAAGAACCGGGTTTTGCGCTGCAAAATTACTACAATTTTTTCAACCGTGCAAGTTTCAGCGCAATTTTTTTTTATTTTTCAACCACTGCCTCGAAGGGTTGTACGTTAATGAACTTACGACCCTCCTTGCCTGTAGTGAAGAGTACAGTACCGTCGATGAGGGCGAAGAGGGTGTGGTCTTTACCCATACCTACATTCAGACCCGGGTGGTGCTGAGTGCCACGCTGACGCTTGATGATGTTGCCGGCCTTGCATTTGCTGCCGCCGAAGATCTTTATACCAAGTCGTTTGCTTTCTGATTCACGGCCGTTCTTAGAACTACCGACACCTTTTTTATGTGCCATATCTTACTGCCTTTCGGTATTAAGCGTTAACAATTTCGTTTATCATCACTTTGGAGAACTGCTGGCGGTGGCCGTTTTTACGGCGATAGCCTTTACGACGTTTCTTTTTGAAAACGATTACCTTGTCTCCTTTCACGAGGGGTTCTACAACCTTACCGTTCACTTTAGCGCCGGCCACGGTAGGAACACCTACACTTACGGCACCGTCAGCATCAACGAGAAGCACTTTGTCGAAACTCACTTCATCGCCCTCTTTAACATCCGGGCCAAGATGGTGGACATACAGGTATTTGCCTGCTTCAGCCTTAAACTGCTGTCCCTTAATCTCTACAATTGCGTACATTTAATTTGTTGTAGTTATTAGTTTCTCCGTCAGGCGGTTGCGCCAAAAAGTCGCAACGCTTCACCGAGCCTGGCCGGAATAATCGCACAAAATTACAACTTTTATCCGTATTACGCAAATTTTTTGTAATTTTGTGCGAGTTTTTCAAGAATTAAGCATTAATTCTGATGGATAGGTTAGAACAACTACGCAACGAACTGATATATGAAGGGCGTCCCATGACGGAGCAGGATGTGGAAGAGCTAAAGAAGCTCATCTACTCCGGCGACGGTATGTCGATGGCAAAGGGTAACCTGCTTTTCGAGATTAAAGAGCATGTAAAGAGCAACAAGAAGACACCCTCCTCCTTCAAGCGGCTCTTCATCGACTCGATATCCAAGTATCTTCTTGAAGACGAGGATTCTCCCGGCCGTATCGACAACGAGGAGGCCCAATGGTTACGCGCGCGCATACAGTATATAAGTGAATACGACTCTTATGACCGCGATTTGGTTGAGAACATCCGGAAGAAGTCGATCAACTTCCCCAAGATCCTGGAGCAGAAGAGCAAGCGTACGCGGGCCTTCGAGCATGTGCTCTACTCCACACGCTATCTCTCCATCCTGGCTGTTGTTGGGTCTCTGGTGTCGTCGGTTGCCTTGTTTCTCAGGGGCTGCATGGTGGTGTTCGAGAGCATACGCCACTTCTTCATCGATCTTGCCCGCGGGGAGGTAGACCCCAACTACGAGAAAATGTTTGAAGAATTGGTATCATCCGTCGACATCTTCCTCTTTGCCCTGGTGCTCATAATCTTCGGAGTGGGCGTCTACGAGCTTTTCATCACCAAGATCGACCCCGTGGAGCGAGAGAACGACACGCGTCCCAGCTGGCTCAGGATATCGAGTGTGGACGACCTCAAGTCGTCGCTTGGCAAGGTGATCCTCATGGTGCTGATTGTGGCCTTCTTCAAGCACACCCTCGAGCTTTCCAAAGAGCAGTGGGAACCCATCACATTGCTTTATCTCTCCATCGGCATCCTGTTGATAGCTGCCGCGCTCTACCTCACCCACAAGTCGGGCCATGAGGGAGAAGAACCGGCAGAGGGTGAGGAAGCAGCCAAAGAGGAGAAAGAATAGGAACGAACGCCATGAGTCAGCATCAGAAATTTCACGGATTGACCGAAACGCAGGTTCGGGAAAGCCGCAAGATACATGGAGCCAATGTGCTCACCCCTCCCAAGAAGGAGCCCCTATGGAAGAGTTTCCTGAAGAAATTCAAGGAACCCCTCATAATAATCCTGCTCGTAGCCGGCTTCCTCTCCATCGGCATATCCATCTATGAATATGCGATGAAGCACGAGTTTCACGTCTTCTTCGAGCCCATAGGTATCTTCGTGGCCATTCTCTTGGCCACAGGTCTGGCTTTCATATTCGAGATGAAGGCAGACAAGGAGTTTGAGCTCCTCAACCAGGTGAACGACGACGAGGCCGTGACCGTGATTCGCGACGACCACCCCATGCAGGTGCCCAAGAAAGAGATAGTGGTAGGCGACATCGTGGTGCTCAACACGGGCGAGGAGATACCGGCCGACGGCGAACTGCTCGAGGCCATCTCGCTCAATGTGGACGAGTCGACGCTCACCGGCGAACCGATGGCCCACAAAACCACCGACCCCTCGCAGTTTGACCCCGATGCCACCTTCCCGTCCAACCACGTTATGCGAGGCACAAAAGTGATGGAGGGACACGGCATAATGAGAGTGCTGGCCGTTGGCGACGCCACGGAAAACGGCAAGGTATTCGTAGCCGCGCAGATCGACGACAGCGTCAAAACCCCGCTCAACGAGCAGCTCGACGGCCTTGGGAAACTCATCTCGCGGATTTCGTACGCCATCGCCATCCTCATAGTGATAGGAAGGACAATCATCTATTTTGCCCACGAGGGTTTCGACTGGATAGCGTTTATCACCTACTTCCTGGAGACGCTGATGATCGCGGTGACTCTCATAGTGGTGGCCGTGCCTGAGGGATTGCCGATGGCCGTGACGCTCTCGCTGGCCTATTCCATGCGGAGGATGCTCAAGACCAACAACCTCGTGCGCAAGATGCACGCGTGCGAGACAATGGGCGCCACCACCGTGATCTGCACCGACAAGACCGGAACGCTGACGCAAAACCAGATGCAGGTCTACAACTCCAACTTCTTCCTTCCCGAGGCAGACTGGAACTACATCTACCAGGGCATAGCGGTAAACTCAACGGCACAGCTTGATGTAGAGCCCGATAAGATTACCGTGTTGGGCAACCCTACGGAGGGGGCTCTGATGCTGTGGCTGCGTTCGCAGGGAGAGGATTACGTCACACTGCGCAACGCCGTGAAAGTAGTGGAGGAACTGCCCTTCACTACCGAAAGGAAATACATGGCCACCGTGATAGAAGACCATGGCAAACGCATCCTCTACGTAAAGGGAGCTCCGGAGATAGTGTTCGCTCTTTGCAGCAACCACAGCGGGGTGACAAAAGAAGAGATTGACGCCCAACTTCTTGAGTACCAGAACATGGCCATGCGCACCCTCGGCTTTGCCTATCAGATAGTGGAAGAGGGAGAACCAACGATCGAAGACCACAAGGTTGTGGCTCACGGCTTGACCTTTATGGGCATCGTGGCCATTTCCGACCCCGTGAGGGGCGACGTTCCCGATGCCGTAAGAGAGGTGATCGACGCCGGCATCAAGGTAAAGATCGTGACGGGCGACACCCCGGGCACAGCCAAAGAGATAGGAAGGCAGATAGGGCTTTGGAACGATGACACCGACACCTCGCGCAACATCACCACCGGAGTGGAGTTTGCCGAGCTCAGCGACAGCGAGCTCCGCGAGAGAGTTGGCGACCTCAAGATAATAGCCCGCGCGCGGCCGATGGACAAAAAGCGGCTCGTGGAGACACTCCAGACCCGTGGCGAGGTTGTGGCAGTGACGGGAGACGGCACCAACGATGCCCCGGCCCTCAAGGCTGCCCATGTAGGGCTTTCGATGGGCGACGGCACCTCCGTGGCAAAAGAGGCCTCAGACATCACCATCGTAGACAACTCGTTCACCTCCATCGGCAGAGCCGTAATGTGGGGGCGTTCGCTATTCCTCAACATACAGCGTTTCGTATTGTTCCAGATGACAGTCAACGTCGTGGCCTGCCTCATCGTGCTCTTCGGCGCTTTCATGGGAACGGAGTCACCCCTTACTGTTACCCAGATGCTTTGGGTAAACCTCATCATGGACACCTTTGCCGCCATGGCCCTGGCCTCGCTGCCTCCCTCGCGCAGCGTGATGAACAATCCCCCGCGCAGACGCGAAGACTTCATAGTCAACAAGCCCATGTGGCAGTCCATAATAAGTGTAGGCGGACTGTTCTTCTTTATCCTTTTAGGTCTGCTGTATATCTTTCACCACACAGACATCACGAGCCTTACGGATTTCTTCCGTCCCGAGCTTCCGATGCGTGCCGACACAGGCCTCACCGGAGCCGACCCCGGACATCTCACTCCCTACGAACTTTCTCTCTTCTTCACAATATTCGTGTTCCTTCAGTTCTGGAACATGTTTAATGCCCGTGCGTTCGCCACAGGAAAATCAGCTTTCCACTTCAAAAATTGCGGAGGCTTCCTCTTCATATCACTCGTAATTTTGGGTGGCCAGATACTGATTGTAAGCCTCGGAGGCGAATTCTTCAACGTGATGCCTCTGAAGTTTGGCGACTGGCTTATAATAATAGGCGTCACCTCGCTCGTATTGTGGATTGGAGAAGGACTGAGACTCCTTTCTCGCCACAACCCGATAACCGATGAACCCCAGACAACAAAAGAAAACTGATTATGGAACTTCTACAGGAAATAAAAGAACGACTCCTTAAAGGAGGCAACATCACACGCGAAGAGGCTTCTACGATAGCACGCGAGGCCGACCTTGACGAGCTTTGCGACGTCGCCGATGCCGTGTGCCGGCACTTTCAGGGCACTACGGTAGACTCCTGCTCGATAGTAAATGCCCGCAGCGGCGATTGCGGCGAAGACTGCAAATGGTGCGCACAGGCATCGCGCCATCATACCGGTTGCGCATCCTACCGGTTCATATCCATGGCAGACACAATGGAGGCCGCTCGCCATAATGAGAAGGAGGGCATACGCCGATTCTCGCTGGTGACCTCCGGACGCACCGTGAGCGACAAGGACCTTGATAAATTCTGTGAGATATATAAAAAGTTAGACGAAGAGACCGACCTTTATCTGTGCGCCTCGATGGGACTGCTCAGCAAGGAACAGCTTGCAAGACTGCAGAAAGCCGGTGTAAGGAGGTATCACTGCAATATGGAAACTTCCAAGGAATATTTCCGTACACTTTGCACCACCCACACACCGGAAGACAAAGAGAAGACCATCAATGCCGCCCGGGAATTGGGCATGGACATCTGTTCCGGCGGTATAATAGGGATGGGAGAGACCATGGAACAACGTCTTGATTTCGCCTTTGAGCTCGCGGAACTCGGAGTTGATTCCGTGCCTATGAACATTCTTGACCCCATACCCGGCACACCCCTTGAATCCACTCCGCTGATAAGTGAGGAAGATATAATCAGGACCGCAGCAATGTTCAGGCTCATACTTCCGCAGAAATCCATACGGTTTGCCGGAGGACGCATGCGTCTGTCGCAGGAATCAATGTTGCGGATGATGACAGGCGGAGTAAACGGAGTGTTGATGGGCGACATGCTCACCACCGTCTCCAACACCATAGCCCAGGACCGCGAGCTCTTCAAAAACGCCAACCTTGAATTTTAAATGGATATATCAGTAGTAGTCCCCTTATACAACGAAGCCGAATCACTGCCCGAGCTTTTCTCCTGGATAAAGCGGGTGATGGAAGCCAACGGATACACCTACGAGGTGATATTCGTCAACGACGGCTCGACCGATGGCTCCGTGAGCGTCATAAAAGAGATGGCAGAGGCTAACCCCGAGATCCGCCTCATCTCCTTTGCCCGCAACTACGGCAAATCGCCGGCCCTTAACGAGGGGTTTCGCAAAGCGCAGGGCGACGTGGTGATCACGATGGACGCTGACCTTCAGGACTCGCCTGACGAGATTCCGGATCTTTACCGCATGATTACGGAAGAGGGCTACGACCTCGTGTCCGGGTGGAAAAAGAAACGCTACGACCCCCTCTCAAAGACCCTCCCCACCAAACTCTTCAACGCCACGGCAAGAAAGGTGAGCGGCATACGCAATCTCCATGACTTCAACTGCGGACTCAAGGCCTACAGGAAAAATGTGGTGAAGAGCATCGAGGTATATGGCGACATGCACCGCTACATTCCCTACCTGGCCAAAAACGCCGGCTACAAGAAGATCGGGGAAAAGGTAGTGCAGCATCAGGCACGCAAATACGGCGTCACGAAATTCGGCCTCGACAGGTTTGTAAACGGTTATCTCGACCTCGGGACACTCTGGTTTCAGAGCAAGTTCGGGTTGAAACCGATGCATATCTTCGGTTTGCTGGGTTCGGCCATGTTTGCCATCGGCTTCATCGCCGTGCTGGTGGTGCTCATCCTCAAGATAGTGAGCATCTGCTCCCCCTTCTACGAGTTTTACGTCACCAACTCCGTCTACTTCTACCTCTCGCTCGCCGCTATGGTGATGGGGCTTCAGTTCTTCCTCACCGGTTTCATCGGCGAGCTTATAGCGCGCAACTCGGTAGAGAGAAACAACTACTCAATAGCCGAGGAATTCTAAAGACCCATGAAGAGGATAGGGCCGATACTCATAATAGGGCTGATGGCAATGGCCGCATCATGCACAAGCAACGAATGCTACGAAAACCATTCGGCGCTACCCCTCGCCTATTTCTACAACATGGAGACCGGGCAGCAGGTGTCGCTGCAGAGCGTCCGTATCTACGGTATCGGTGCCCCGGGCGACAGTGTGCTCTATCCTACCCAGAACCTTCAGGAGGCATACCTCCCTTTCAGGATATGGCAAGACACCACACAATACGTGTTTGAATATATGGGGATGCTCCCCGACTCGATACCTGAAGGGATGGTATATGAGATTCCGGCCGACACCGTCAGTTTCATCTACGAGCCCAAGGAATGGTTTGTGAGCCCGGCATGCGGCGCAATGTATTTCTTCGACATCAAGAAGGTGGAACACAGCAGTCTGCTCATTGACTCCGTGAGCTACAACGAGTTGATTACCAACGAGAATGCTGTAAATATCAAGATATTCTTCAAAGAGACCATATATTAAATGAGGCGCGCCTGGGGCATACTGTTGGTTCTACTGTTGGTAGCGGCAAAGGCCGCCGCGCAAGACATCACACCCGTCGACATAGACACCAAGAAACCCGAGCAGCCGCGCCTGCACTATTACGACAAGCACGGCAACAAGCTCCCCGAGCCCGTCTACTTCCTCGCGGAGACCGACACCGTAAAAAAGAGCGGCCCGGCCTCACCCTGGCCAATCTTCAACGGCGTTACCGTCGGTTTCAACTTCTTCGATGCCGTAATGCTGTTGGCCGGTCAGAGCTACGCCAGTTTCGACCTCAACGCCTCCCTCTCTTTAGCCAACTGGGTGTTTCCCACGGTTGAATTCGGCCTGGGCTATGCCAACAACCGACAGGAGGAGAACACGATGGTGTATCACACCCTGCTGTCGCCCTACGCAAAAATCGGCATCGACTACAACTTCCTCTACAAAAGCTCGCCCGACTACAAGGCCGGTCTTGGTGTGAGATGCGGCTGGGCCAACCCCCGATATGAGATCCGCAATGCCCGAATCGACGTGCCCTACTGGGGTGAGAGCTCCACATTCAGCATCACCAACCAGAGTGTCACAGCCTGGTATGGCGAGGCATTGGCCTTCGTCAAGGTTAAGATATGGCAGAGGTTGTCGTTGGGCTGGAGCATACGCTACCGCTTCAAGATGAAGATACCCGAAGCAGGTAATTCCACCCCATGGTTTATCCCCGGATATGGCGGCACCTCTCCCCTCACGGCCACATTCTCCGTGATGTATACCTTCGGAGGAAAGCGCAAATTGGAAGATAAGGAGAGATCTGGAGGCGCTTCCAACTGAACACTAACGGCTCATTGTTTGTTAGATAGTAAAACAACATCATTCACTATCTAACTATTATGACTATGAAAAACAGAATTCTTGCAGGAGCACTGTGCATGGCCGCAGCAGTACTGAGTCCCGCAATTGCGGATGCTTGTTCGAGAGTATGCTATGTAGGAGCCGACTCGCTCTACGTGATTGGACGCTGTCTGGACTGGAAAACACCGATACCCACCAACATCTACGTTTACCCTGCCGGCCTGAGCAAGGTAGGGAGCGACAAGCCGGGAGCAGTGGAGTGGACCTCCAAATATGGAGCGGTTTACGCCGTCAGCTACGACAGCGGCATCACGGAGGGAATGAATGAGAAAGGTCTCTGCGTTAACGGCCTCTTCTGCAAAGGAACCGTCTACGACAACGCCGAGACGGCCACCCGCCCTCCCATGTCGCTCGCCATGTTTGTAGGCTGGCTGCTCGACATGAACGCCACCACCGACGAAGTGATTGACGTTTTAAAAGCCCACAACTTCTCGCTCAGCGGCGCCACCTTCGACGAAGGGACAGTATCAGCCCTCCACTGGGGAGTGACCGACGCTACGGGCCACAGCATAATCTTCGAGTTTGACCACGGTGACATCAACATCTACGAGATGGGCGACTATCTGGCCATGACCAACGATCCCAACTGGCCTAAGATGACAGCCATCATCGACTACTGGAATCAGGTAGGGGGCACCAACATGCTCCCGGGCACCGTGAAATCGCCCGACCGTTGCGTTCGCGCCAACTTCTTTGCCCACCATGTAGACGCAGTGGCCGACAGTGAGCTGGGTACGTCGATCTGCCGAAGCGTACTGATCAACTCCTGCGTACCTTACACCTACCAGCTCGGCGACGGCGAACCCAACGTATCGTCGACCCAATGGAGAAGCTACTCCAACCTCCGCGACAAACTCTACGGATTCGAGATTGTAACCAACTACGGCTACTTCTACGTCGACCTCAAGAAATGTGACCTCAAACCCGGCGCCCCAATCCTTAAACTCGACACCACCAAGACCAAGATGCTCGTGGGTGAGGCCAACAAACAGCTTGAGAAAAATCCCGGTTTCACCCCGGCGTATTAGACTTCTTAAACAGCATCTCAAACAAACCTCAAATAAAAGAGGAATGATTTGCAAATAACAAATATTTTCTATAAATTTGCCCTTGATATGATGCCTGAAAAACTCATATTGAGGGCAAATTGATTATTTTTAAGAATAAATATTCACTCTGACCTCAATATACATTATTTTTATTCGTTGAAAAATAAACTTTTTGCATTACCAAAAATCAAACTTCACGAAGAAGGAAACGCCGACCATAGGGTTCCCAGGCGCTATATTGTATATTGACTGAATAAAAATTAAATAAAATCATAATAAGAACATTTACATCTATGTTTAAAAAGACCTTACTCATTGCACTTGGAGCTTTATTGGCTCAAGGAGCTTTGGCAGACGTTTTGACGCCTGAGGCAGCTCTCCAGAGGGCAGCCAAGAGCGATTCCCGTCGGGCAAAAGCCATTTCTGCACAGCCGAGTCTTGCTGCCACCACAAGGACGGCAGCCGGCACACCGGCAGTATACGTATTCAACCAGGCCGGAGGAGGCTCGCTGATAGTTTCAGCCAGCGACGTTGCACTCCCCATCCTCGGATACACTGACGCCGGAGCATTCGATCCCGCAAACGTGCCCCCGCAGCTACAGGAAATGCTCGAGGCATATGCCGCACAGATAGAATATGCCGAGGAGCATAGCGCAGAAATTAAAGATTTTGACGTGAGATATACATATCCCACATCATGGGAGTATATCGCACCGCTGGTACAGACAAAATGGGACCAGGGCAACCCCTACAATAACCTCGTTCCCAGCAAGTATGCCACAGGTTGTGTTGCCACGGCTATGGCTCAGATAATGAACTACCATAAGTTCCCCGAAATCGGACACGGCTCCAATTCTTACGTCGACATGTACGGACAGAGATACAGCATGAGTTTCGACGAGCAGAGTTTCGACTGGGCCAACATGTTGGACGATTACAGCACCACGAAGGCGAATGCCCAGCAGATAAACGCCGTTGCCTATCTCATGAAGGCCTGCGGTTTCTCCACAAACATGACTTATGGTCCTTCATCGGGCACCCAGACTGAAGATGCGGCAATCGCCCTCATCAAATATTTCGACTATAATCCCAATATCACCTTCCCCCAGCGTGCCAACTACACTCTCGCCGAATGGGCCGAGCTGCTTTACAACCAGCTCAAAAACGTAGGTCCGGTTCTTTATTCCGGCCACGCACTCGACCCCGCAGCAGCTCATGCATACATAGCCGACGGTTATGACGGCAACGGCTACTTCCACATCAACTGGGGATGGTCCGGCATGTGTGACGGTTTCTATTCTCTGGATGCCCTCAACCCGTTGGTGCAGGGCACGGGAGGTACGGACTACGGCGGCTTCAACTTCACTCAGGGTATGGTGATCGACATCTATCCCTCCGACGGAACGGGACAGTTTGAACCCAAGGCCGAGCTCCAGCTCAACGGCAACATTACAGCCGACGCCATCTCCAACCAGCTGACCCTCTCCATTTCGAGATATAATCCCGGCAGCCTCATGAACAACTCGCTGGTAGCCATCTACCCTGTGTTCGGAATGTGCTTCGAGAACGCCTCCACCGGAGAAAAGACCTACATGGAAGCCACCGCACGTTTCGACGGAAGGCCTGTCCTGATCAACCAGGAAGACGGACATTACCTGAATCCGGGTTCATACCTCTACGGTCTGATGACGGAGACTCTCGAGGTGGGTTCGGATCTTCCCAATGCCAAATATAAGGTATATCCGGTATGGAAAGACATGTACAACACCTCCATACCCTGGACAGACTACCTCACCCAGAGCGGATGTTCCACCTTCGCCTATGTGACGAAGACCTCCGACAAGTCACTGACGGTAGAAAACCTCCCCGCCAAGCGACTCAAGATAGAATCAGCTAAGGTTGTGACTCCGCTTTATATGCGCAGCCCGTGCGAGATAGAGTTCAAGGTGTCCAATCCGAGCGACGAGCTTCTTACCCAGAGCATCGTGCCCGTGCTTCTTAACGACGGTGCGTTATGTTTCGAAGGCGACAGCCAGCTCATCACTGTAGGTCCGAACGAGACCATTACCAAGACTATGGTATATACCTTCTCCAACAACGGCATCTCCGGAGCTAAACTCCCCACCACATCCAAGCCTATGACATATACTCTTGGCGCATACGATTATATCGCGTTTGACCCGAAGTATTATCTTTCAGGCTATTATGGCGATGAGTACTACGGCAACTTCGGCACCGTGGAAATGAAGCGCTCGGCCAGCAACCCCACCATCGAGCTCAAGAGCATCTCGATCGACAATTATGTTGAAGACATGACGATTGGCGGAGTAAATAACATTTACGGTATAGACGAATTCTCCAATATCGCGCTCACAGTCTCAGTGCTCGGCACACACGGATTCGTGTCATCGCCGCTCACTGTAGTGGTTCACACTTACGATCCCGCCACCGGTACGACAGGCGACCTCGTATATGAAAAGAACTTCGAGGATCTTATCTACGTGGAAGACGGACAGGAAGATTCATCCACAACCCATCTCAACTTCCGCGACTTTGACCCCAACGAGGTTTACCAGGCCACTGTATACTACGTAATACAGAAATTCCGCCAGGAACTCCCCGGAGCAAAGGTGCTCTTCAGCGCGTCAAGCGGAGTGAACGAAGTAGCTGTCGGCGAAGCTCTCAGCGTGAATTTCGACGGTTGGAATCTTGCCGTTGCAGCTGAAGCCGGTGTTAAGGCCGTCAATGTCTACGACCTCAGCGGACAGGTTGTCGCAGCCCCCGTCTGCGGCGGTAAAACTGCACTCGACCTCAACCTCGGCGCTCTTCCCAAAGGCATTTACCTTGTAAAGGCCACAGATGCCAACGGAAACGCCAGAACCCTCAAGATCTGCAAATAAAACGTAACCAAAGACCGAACGTTATGAAAGCATTAACGTTTGCCGCCGCATTCATACTCCTCTTTCTTGCCGCCTGCAGCGGCAAGAAAGAGGCAGCCTCAGCAACGGCGGGTGCCAATGAGGAAGCTATCATCAGGAAAAACGTGATTGGAGGAGTGGACGTGCGTTCCATACCTAATGCCACGGTATTCAAGATGAGCGGAGACTATGCCGACAACGTGGCCGTCACATTAAATCCTGACGGTACACTCGCTTACTATCCGGCGCCGAGCGACATTACTGTCAATTCCTCACCCATTGCCCTTGCCGACGGATGGTATCTCAACCGCCAGGGACTGGGGCCCGGCTCGGTGTTTCTCACATATACATTCGAGCAATACCGTAACCTGCCCAAGGCTCCCTCTCACGAGGAACTGCTGGAGGCCGTCATTCCGGGGTCGTCCGTAACTGAATTCATGACACTCCCTGTTTCCGCGTCAGAAGCGTTTTCCAACCCTGAAGAATGCCTGATCTATCTTCCTAAATAGAGGGAGAGGAGACGAAAACTAATCAAAATTCTTTGCAGATTAAAAAAATTATTATAATTTCGCAAATAAGAAAATTAATCAAACACAATAACAAAATCTAAGCAGGATGAAAAAATTAATCTACACCTTAGGTATCGCACTCGCAGCCGGGTTCTGTGCCCAGGCAGCAGTTCCGACTACTGCACAATTGCAGAAAGCACCTTCGGCAAGCAAAAAGGCTTCCGTGATCAACCCCTTTGGATTCACGATGGCCTCGTCATTCGAACGTCTCACCCCGGCCACCCGTGCAGACAAGCGTCAGGTGAGCGGAGACGACTTCCTCGGATTCTTCGAATGGAGCGGTATAAGCCAACTTGAAGAGGAGGTGATGCCCAACAACGGTTTCCTCTATATTTCCAAGACTGACCAGCCCAACACCTACAACATCAACGGTATGCCTGAGGGCGACATCAACCTTACGGCCGTTTTCGATCCCGCAACCGGCCATCTCGTGATTCCCAACCAGGTAGCATTCTATGCTTCGATGTATAATCTCGATGCCTGGTTTGTGAATTTCTCCGTATTTAACCAGAAGTATAACGGCGAAGACGGTTATGGGTTTATTCAGACTGACGATGACCACCAGTTCTACTTCCGTCTTACCGACGAGGGCGGCATTCAGTCCGGTAACTACGACCGTGATAAAATGATTGCCCACCAGTATACCGATTCCGAACTTCTCGATGTTTTCTGCGCCGGCGGCATCATCATGCCCGAAAGTGCGGCAGGCCTTGGTTTCTGGATGGCCACCGACCTTAAGGGAAGCAAGTACAATACTTTCACATATGTAGAAGACGAGTGGGTTAAACTTGATGGTACGGCCACTTTCAAGGACGCATGGTTCTCCGTATATTGGGAGAACCAGGACACCCCGGTCTCTCAGGTAGACTGCTATTACAGCAAGGCCAATCCCGGCACATATATGCTCATGGATCCCTTTGGAGAGGAAACAGCTTATGGCAGTCAAGAGGTAAACGTTGCATACGACAAGCCCGGCTACCTGATTTTCGATATCACAAACTTTAATTGTGTAGTTTTCCAACCTCTGGTTTATTCCATCACAATCGAAATACCGGAAGACGCAGATGGGACCAAATTCAACGACTTTGCCACCTATTGCTTTAATGAAGAAGGTATGATCTACTACCTCCAGGGCACAAGCAAGGAAGAGATCATCATCAACGCATTCCAGAACGGTACCAAGCTGACAACCTTCAATGAAAACACCCGCACGGTAAGCATCAACAATGGCATCTTCTCGTTTGAGCAGACTCCTCTCACTCCGCAGAACTGGGCGGATGGTAACGGCAATCCTCTCCCGATGACAGGTTATGTCATCCTTCCTGAAGGCTGGGAAGCAAAGGTTGAAAATGTACTCGGTGTTGACAACGCTCCCGTAGAGTACTACAACCTCCAGGGTGTACGCCTCGCCCATCCCGAAAAGGGTCAGGTAGTGATCGTTCGCCAGGGTGGCAAGGTAAGCAAGCAGATTGTTCGCTAATAACCAACCCCAAACGCAACAATAAATAAAAATGCGCCTCTACGGCGCATTTTTATTTTAGGCCGCATCCAATAATATTCCGCAAGGATAATTCGTTAATTTCTTAAACTTGTATTGAAAACATACTGCGAATGAATAAATTTCTACTGCTGCTCATTTCCATATTTTCCGTATTTACTGTTTATGCCGGCGGCGACACCGACTTTGAGGTGACGGACGACGCCACGCACATTCCGGCAATGATACTGGCCGACAGCGACGACCTGGACGCCATCATAGCCGACCTTGAAAGCCGGGGCATCGTCGTGTTGCGGCATCGCGGCCGGATACTGCTCACTTACATTCCGGTAAACTACAGCAAGGACTCACGCAGAATACGCGGCGTAAGGAAAATAGAATATTCCAAGCCGCGCATCAACGTGCCCACGATGAAGGAGGCCCGGAACTTCAACAACGCCAACCTCATAGCCGAGGGTCAGAGCCTTCCGCAACCCTACGACGGCAAAGGAGTGGTGGTGGGGGTATGCGACATCGGCATCGACACCCAACATCCCAACTTCCTCGACCCCGACGACGGCACATGCAGGATCAGAAGAGTGGTGCATTATGAGGAACTGAAAGGGAAGCGGACCGTCTATGCCACGGCGCAGGAGATATCCGCATGGCAGACTGATAATGAAGACGACTGGCACGCCACGCACGTGACGGGTATAGCGGCCGGGGGCCACAAAGAAAGCGGCTACCAGAGTCTGGCACCGAAAGCCGACATTGTATTCACGGCCTCGCATCTCTCCGACGTGGGGCTTCTGGCCGGCGTGGAAGACATTATAGAATATGCACGGCAGCAGAGAAAACCGGCCGTAATCAACCTCTCGATGGGCAGCTATGTGGGGCCGCACGACGGCAGCTCGCTCTTCTGCCAATACCTCGACATGTGTGCATCCGACGCCGTAATCTGTCTGTCGGCTGGCAACGAGGGATCGGGCGGGGCGCCACGCTCCCTAAGCTACGACTTCACGGCAGAGAAGCCGGAACTGAGAGTGGTGACTTGCGACTATGGTGGCACCGACGTGGCCGGAGAGGTGGAAGTATGGAGCGCAGACAACGAGCCGTTCGATTTTTCCTTATACCTGAAAAGCCAGTCGGGAATGTCGAAAAACATAGACCCCTTCCCCACGGTAAGATTCGACAACGACGGACTCACAGAGTGGCGGATCAGCGCCGACAAAGGCGACCCGGACTACAACCCCACACTCGCCACATACTACACGGGAGGCTACGTGGCCTTGGAAGGAGGAGTGAGCCCGCTCAACGGCCGCTATTACGTGAACCTTCAGCTTGAGCTCCAGACCGACATCTACCATTATGACGGCGACATAAAGAGAGGTTGGGCCGAATACTGGCCCGGGATAAAGGTGACAGGTACGCCGGGCTCTCACATCGACACCTACTGCTACGGAGCAGACTTCCGACTGCACGGCGAGACGGGGTATCCGAAACCCGACAATGCCCAATGTATCTCCGACCTTGCCACGGGCAAGCGTACCATAAGCGTGGGGATGATGAACAATTACGAGCTCACAGCCGGAGCGGCACCAGGCTCAGGCAGGGCTAAAGGAGACATCAGCGTCAACTCCAGTTACGGCACGCTTAACGACGGCAGGAAATTGCCCGTGACGGTGGCCCCGGGCGACTACATCATCAGCTCCATCAGTTCACGCTACCTCGACAAAAACCCGGACTGGCTGCAATATACCGACGACAAAAGCGACTACAACGGCAAGACCTACTATTGGATAGGGACGGATGGCACCTCGATGTCGAGTCCGTTTGTAGCCGGAGCCATAGCCACCTGGCTGCAGGCCTACCCTGCCCTTACGGCCGACGAGGCACTGGATATCGTATTGAAAACCAACCGGACATCGGGATATCCGGACCCTGAGAATCCCAGGCACGGCATGGGATGGTTTAACGCATACGCCGGGCTCGGGCAGGTGTTGGAGCTCGCTGCACTCAAGGCTCCTACCATCGAGAGCCCGGAAGTGACCGTAAAATATGAAAACGGTTGCTTATTGATAGGCAATCCCACGGGAGAGGCCGTAACAATAAGCATCTACTCCCCGACCGGAACCAGGGTGGAACGGACCGGCATTGGCGCAACCTTGGAGAGTTATTCCCTGAGCCACCTTGGCAAGGGCGTCTACCTCGTAAAAATAGAGGAGACGAAGGGAAAATCGCAGACTCTTAAAATTGTGATTTAATTCTTCATTACGAATAAAAATAAAAAATTTTTTTGGCATTTGATAAATTTTTCATAATTTTGGAGTATCGAATCAAAATTAACTGAAATATGAAAAAAAGTTTACTTTTAGGTTTGACTTTGACACTTTGTGCAGGTGCATTTGCACAGGTAGCAGACGAAGATGAATACATCGTTCCGACTCTGTTGGAAGACACGTATTTGCAGAGAATGAGTCCCAATGGCACCTATGCCGTGGGTCAGGATCCCTACACGAGCGTAGTGGTGCACAACACCAAGACAGGCGTTACCGAATTTTATCCCGCAGCCTATCCCGGAATGGGCAATTGCGTAGCCAACAACGGCATAGTTGTAGGTCAGCAAATGCAGACCGACGGTTCATATGCCGCCATCATGTTTAACGGGCGCTTTATAGTCTCTGCTGCGATGCGGGCTACCAAATACAGTGAGTTCGAAGCTGTAACTCCCGACGGCACGCGAGCCACAGGCTATATGGCCAATCCGACAAACGTGGGGCCCGTCTTCATTCCTTTCTATTGCGACATAAATGCCTCAGGCGGTGCTTCTAATCCCATACCCCTTCCCTGCCCTGAAAAGGATCTTTTCGGAGTGAGGGCTATGTATGTGATAGGCGCAGTAATAAGCGATGATGGCAAAACCATTGGCGGTATCGTCTACGACAGCACCACTTCCTATACTTGGCCCATCATCTGGCGCGAAGACGAGGATGGCGTATGGACCTACAACCAGCCTGTTGAAAAGAACTTCAACCCCAACAACCTTCCTCTTCCCAAAGACCCCGATGATTTCCAGTTTGACCTGAGAGAGCCGCAGCCTGAAGACTTTATGACTCCCGAACAGATAGAGCAATATCACAAGGCTCTTGTCGAATATGCAGGCCTCTACGACTGGTATGACCTCTATTGGAGATATTCAGACAATGACGGAAACGATTATGTTAAAGCCCACGAGGCTTGGGCTAACCTTTACGCTGAGGAATACTTGAAGGCTCTCAGAGAGTTTGAAAGAACACAACTTCTGTTGGGCGGCGACCTCCATTACGGCGGTATCATCTTTATCAATCATGAAGGCACGGAATTCATTACCGGAAAATACGGCACACCGTATACCTTCGACCTTTCAGACATAGCAGACATACCCTATCAGCCCCTCGGGCTTCAGATGCCGCGTATCACTCTGACGCAGTGGCTCCCCGACGGCACGTTCCTCGGCTGCGCCACCCAGGGTGAATCTCCCACATACGCTTACATCAAGCTTGCGGGCAGCGACGAATTCATCAAGGTGACAGACTATCTTGCCCAGACTCATCCCTCTTACCTCTACTGGCTTGAAGACTCCTTCTTCAATACAACAGACGGATTGATGACAGGCCTCATCACGGTAAGTGACGACCTGAGCATTATCGCAGGCGGCTATGTAGACCCCGAAGGAGGCATGTATTCCTACCTCTACGGCGGAGTAGCTACCAACGAAGTGGAAAACGTTTCGGCCGTTCAGAACGACACATTTGAAGTTTACAACCTCAACGGCGTGAAAGTTCTCAGCACAAAAGACAAAGGTGCGCTCAAGAACCTTCCCAAAGGTATCTACATCGTAAACGGCGAGAAAGTGGTTATTTAAACTTTACCCGATAAATACAAAGGGGCGGTGACGGCAGTCGCCGCCTCTTTATGTTTTCAGAAAATATTTCTGCAAAAACGGCGCGGAAATCCGCTGAAATGTGCCGTTGTGAACCAACAAAACTTGTAGGAATAAAAATTTATTTTTAATTTTGCCGTAGTTAACCAAGGAACGAAAAACTAACCATTAATATAACTTATGAAGAAAATTTACTTATTGGGAATTGCATGCCTTCTTTCAGGGGCAGCCATAGCCCAGGATTATGTTACCCCCCAAATTGCAGATTTCTTTGCACAGAAGATAAGCCCTGACGGGTCTTACCTCGTAGGTCAGGATGCCGCCACCGGCACAATCGTGTATCTTTATTCACCAATTACAAAGAAACTCGTTCAGGCCAACAATTTCTATCCCGGCGCCGGCAATTGTGTGTCAAACACCGGAATAATAGTGGGGCAGGAAATCGCCACCTCCGAATCCCACTGCGGCATTGTAATAAACGGTAAAGTTTCCCAACCGGCCACACTTAAGTTTCCCAACGACTACAGCTGCCTCAATGCCATCACCCCTGACGGAACCCGTGCTGTAGGTTATATGCCCGCCACCGGGGCGACGAGCTACATTCCTTTTTATGTGGATATAAATTCCAGCGGTGTCGTCTCCGCACCCATCAAGCTCGACTACCCGAAAAAAGACCTTTTTGGAGAGGTGCCCCAGCAGATTATTCCCGTGCATATCAGCCAGGATGGCCGCACGATTGCAGGAACTGTGGTAGATGGCACCGGTTTCTACTCATATCCTATTGTCTATAAGATGGATGATAACGGAACATGGAGTTACACCCTACCGAGCGAACCTCTCTTCAACCCCGACAAGATTGCGGTTCCCAAATATCCGGAAATCAACTGGAATGATCCCAGTTATCCCGTTTCGCCAAGTAAGGAGCCCCAGAAATTTATGACTCCTGAAGAATATCAAGAATGGCAGGAAGCTCTTAAATCAGATCCCAATGCGAATTTCTGGGATTTTATGACAGACGAAGAAAATGCAAAATATGAACAAGCCATAAGGGAATACCAAGCATGGCAGGATGAACTTATAGGAGACAAGTTTGACAGATACTGGAAAGCAATGTATGAAATCGGGAAATACCAGATGTTTTCTATGAACAATTTCGCGCTCAGCGGTGATGGCAGATTCCTGGCAGCTGCCAATGGCATACTAAACGAAGAGACTACGTCTGACAACTATGTGGGATATACAACCTATGTATTTGACCTTGAAAAAGGCACCAACACCACCCTGAAAAGCGATAATGCGTGGATTCTCCCGACGCAGATTTTCCCCAACGGAAGGGTTCTCGGTGTAACTCATCCAAAAAATGCCTTCATTCCGTTTGAAGCCTATATGTGCGAACCCGGAAGCGACTCCTACATAAAATTCATGACTTTCCTCGAAAATAAGATACCTTCATACGTTGACTGGATTGAAGATAATCTGGGTATGTACGGAACCATCGGCTACGAACCCGACGGCACTGCAATAACGGGTTTCTACGTGGTGACGGGCTGGATGATGATGAGCGACGACATGAGCGTTATCGCGGGTGGCTATCCCTTTGCCGACAATGATAACGACGGCTGGGAAGATGGCCTTACTTATGTGTTCTACGACCCCACGGGCACCGTAGAGGTGGAAGAAGTGGCTGTAGAAGCTGAAGAGGAAGTATTCAACGTATTCAACCTCAACGGCATCAAGGTGCTCACCACAAAAGACAAAGCTGCCGTCAACAACCTCCCGAAGGGAATCTACATCGTAAACGGCAAGAAACTCGCAATCTAAGAAAGACTTACTGATAGAAAAGGCCGGAATTCATTTCCGGCTTTTTTTATACAAAAACGGAAGGCCGATACAAATGCATTTTATACAAAAACGGGAGGTGATGACGTTAAAGGAATATGTGGCGCAAGATATCTCACGCAATAAAGACCATAAGGAAATGGAGGGAGGAACCACTGCATATCGAATTCAACCTCACCGACCACTGCAACCTCAACTGCAAGGGATGCACACACTATTCTCCCCTGGCACCTGAAGAGTATGAGCCTCTGGAACGCCTGGAGAGAGAGGCACGACACATCGCCGGGATAAAGAATGCCTCGTTGATAAGGGAAGTATATCTGATAGGGGGAGAAACGCTTCTCTACCCGCAGTTAACCCGGGCCATAAGAATCGTCAGGCACCACTTCCCGTGGGTAAAACTAAGTGTCTTCACCAACGGACTCCTTATACCGAAAATGGACGAAGACTTCTGGAAGGCTTGCCGGGAAACCGACTGTGAGATAGCCCTTACGCGCTATCCCCTGAAAATTGACTACGACAGAATAGAGAGAATCTGCCGTGAAAAAGGAGTGGCGGCCACCGTATTCGGCGACCGCGGCGAGGAGTCGAGTTTCTTCCGCTTCCCCCTCGACCCTGAGAAAAAGCAAAACCGGATGATGAGCCATATGCGCTGCTTCTCGTTCGGCTGCATCACCATCGACGGCGGCCGCATCTACCCCTGCTCGCTCTCAGCCTGCGTAAAACACCTCAACACGAGGCTCGGCACGGATTTCAGGCACGAGAAAGGAGATTATATCGAGGTGGAGAAACTCACGGACGCGCGGCAGTTGCTCACATTGCGAAACAGGCCGGTACCTTTCTGCGGATATTGCAAGCGTATCACCGACGTGAAATACGGCCCGTCACGCCGGTCCATCGAGGAATGGGTTGACACCAAGTAGTAAAAATAAAGGCTGCCTTAAAGACAACCTTCTACAAATGAGCGGCAAACGAGGCTCGAACTCGCGACCCTCAGCTTGGGAAGCTGATGCTCTACCAACTGAGCTATTGCCGCCGATGGCACCGGAATGCGGTGCAAAATTACAAATTTATTTTCGTTTTCACAAATTCCAATAATTTATTAATTTTGCACGGAAAGAGGATCACGGAAAGAAGATAAGAATGGAAAACAGGCAATACTATATCTTCACCGACGGAGAGCAACGCGGCCCGTATGAATTAGACAAGCTGATAGAGGCCGGAGTTCGCCCGTCGACCTACGTGTGGTGTAAGACCATGGCCGACTGGGAGCGGGCCGACTCCGTAGAGGAGATCCGCGAGCTCTTCCGCCGCCATCTGAAGAGAGTTAAAGAGAACGGCAGGGAGCCTCAGGAAGTGCAACCTGCAGCCGTGGTTACCCCGGTACCTTTCCAACCTGACGCAGCCCGGGGTGAAACTGAGGAAGAGCGTCCGCAGCGTTTCCCCTTTCCGGCCGACGTGGAGAGCGAACCGGACTACAACCGGCCTCCGCAGGTGTCGATGACCCTGGCCGTCTTGTCGCTTCTCCTATGTTTTCCCCCGGCGGGTATAGCTGCCGTAGTATTTGCCTACAAGGCTCAGAAAAGCTGGGAGCAGTCATTGAAACCCGGAGCCTCCGACGTGGAGGAGCTGCGCAAGAAAGCCCATGAATATGAACGCCTCGCCAAGATGTGGCTCGGTCTTACGGTCGCCTTGGGTATAATTGCCTGGACCCTCATATTCAGTCTTCCGAAGAATTAATTCCTACCCGAATAGACCAGTCGCATGCTTTACATCGTACCCACCCCCGTAGGCAATCTTGAAGACATGACCTTCAGGGGCATAAAGACCTTGAAAGAGGCTGACCTCATACTGTCGGAAGACACCCGGACGTCGAGTGTGCTTCTGAGGCATTTCGACATCCACACCCCCCTTATGAGCTACCACATGCACAACGAGCATGAGAAGGTGGGCAGCATCATCAGCCAGCTCAAGGAGGGGAAGACGATAGCGCTGGTGTCTGACGCGGGCACTCCCGGAATATCCGACCCCGGTTTTCTTCTGAGCCGTGAATGCCGGAGGGAAGGCATCCGGGTGCAGTGTCTCCCCGGGGCCACGGCCTTCGTGCCGGCCCTTGTTGCATCCGGACTTCCCTGCGACAGATTCGTCTTCGAGGGGTTTCTGTCTCCCAAGAAAGGCAGGGCCACCAGACTCCAGCAGCTCAGCGAGGAGACAAGGACCGTGGTGATCTATGAATCGCCGAAAAGGCTGGAAAGGACCCTGCGTCAGCTCGCCGAATATTTCGGCCCCGAGAGAGAGTCATCAGTAGTGAGGGAAATCTCCAAGATTCACGAGACATGCCACAACGGCACCCTCGGAGAACTCGGAGCGTACTTCGCGGAACACCCCGCAAAGGGTGAGATTGTGATAGTGATAGAGGGAGCGAAAGGGAAATAAAGCCCCGAGGCCCTCAAACTAAATGAGAATAAAATTGTTAAAAGAATAGGTAAGAACGCCTTCCTGAAAAAAACTAATCAGATTACATATGAAAAAAAGCATTATCCTGATGGGCCTCGCAGCCCTCGCCCTTGTAGGATGCAAGCAGCATGAGGCATCCGACAACTCCGACTCCATCCGTATGGCCGAGATGGAGGCACAATACAAAGAGGCCACCAACTTCAACGACTCCCTGATGCTTCTGATGGGCGACATCTACGCCGGACTCGACTCCATCAACGCCCAGGAGGGGATACTGACGAATCCCGGCATCGGTGACAACGCCGACCGCAGGCAGGAGGTTCGCGACAACCTCACGGCCATCCGCCAGCGTCTGGCACAAAACAAGCGTCTGCTCTCAGAGCTTGAGAAAAAGGCCAAGGATGCCGGAGCCAACACGGCCGTGATGCAGCGCACCATCGACCAGATGAAGCAGCACATCGCCGCCCAGGACGCCAAGATTGAAGAACTCACCACGCAGCTGGCAGCGGCCAACGACGCCATCACCGAACTCACAGGCCAATATGAGGAGAGCCAGCAGCAGCTCGCCGACGAGACACTGGCCAAGGAGGAGGCGCAGGCCAATTATGTGGCAGCCGAAAACGCAGCCAACACCGTATACTATGTCGTGGGCACCAACAAGCAGCTCAAGGAATGGAAAGTGCTCGAGAAGCGCTTCCTCGGCGCCACCAAAGTGATGCAGGGCGACGAGATCAACTACACCTGCTTCAAGGCAGCCGACAAGAGGACACTCACCTCAATCCCCACGGGAGCAAAGAAGGTGGAGATAAAGAGCCTCAACGATGAGAAGAGTTACGTGATAGAGGGTGAGAAAGAGGGACCCAAGACCATCAAGATCACCAACCCGGCACTCTTCTGGCAGAAGACTCCTTACCTCGTAATAGAGACGAAATGAGAACGCAGGCAACAGCGATTGCAGCAATATTCTTTGCCTTGGCTCCCTCCGGAGCCGAGGCAAAATTGCAGATAGAGGAGATACAGCCTCCCCACTGGTGGGCCGGCATGCACTCCAACCCTCTGCAGCTGCAGGTGTATGGAGAAGACGTGAAAGAGGCACGGCTTACGGTTGATTACCCCGGTGTAAGGCTCGACAGCGTGGCCCGGCTCGACGGCAGCGACTCCTGGCAATATGTATACCTCGACATTACGCCGGAAGCCAAACCCGGCGACATAACCTTAAAGTGGACCCTTGACGGAGAGGAGCAGACAGTGAAATATCCCCTCCTGCCCCGCAAGGAGATGAAGGGCGCGCAGGGATTTTCGAGCGCCGACGTGCTCTACCTGCTGATGCCCGACCGTTTTGCCGACGGCGACACCACCAACAACAATCCCGCCGGACTGCGCAACCCCGCGAAAGTAGACCGCAGCAACCTCAACGTGCGCCACGGAGGCGACATAGCCGGCATAATGCGCCACCTTGACTATATCGACTCCCTTGGAGTAACGGCAGTATGGGTGAACCCCGTGCTCGAGAACGATATGCCCGGGGGCAGCTATCACGGTTACGCCACCACCGATTATTACCGGATAGACCCCCGCTTCGGCACCAACGAGGAATATGCCGCGCTCATAGACTCCCTCCATTCACGCGGCATAAAGACAGTGATGGACATGATTTTCAACCATAGCGGCTATGCACATCCATGGGTCGAGAATCCCCCCTCTTCCGACTGGTTCAACTTTCAAGACAACTACAGGCAGACAAACTATCGCCTCTCAACCCTCACCGACCCTTATGCTTCCGATTACGACCGGGAGCTGACCACCGACGGATGGTTCGTGTTCGGCATGCCCGACCTCAACCAACGCAATCCTCACCTCATGAAGTATCTCATCCAGAACTCCATATGGTGGATTGAGGAGAGCGGGATAGACGGCATCAGGATGGACACCTACCCCTATGCCGACCTCGAGGCCATGAAAAAATGGATAGAAGACGTGCAGGCCGAGTATCCCGACTTCAACATTGTGGGCGAATGCTGGTTTGGAGAGACCGCAGGCGAGGCCTTCTGGCAGAAAGGTTCGCCCCTGGCTGCCGCAATGGGTACAGACACGGGGCTGCCGGTGGTGATGGACTTCCCGCTGATGATAAAGAACCGCGACATGGCGCCCTTCCGCGAGGAGACCGACCCCTGGAACGGACTTAACAAAATATACGACCATCTGGCGCTCGACTATGTGTACCCGGACCCCAACTCCGTGTTGAGGTTTCTCGACAACCATGACACGGAGCGGTTCATACTCACGGTGCCCGACTCACTGGCCCAATGGAAGCAGGCCATCGCGTTGCTTCTCACCATCCCCGGCATACCGCAGCTCTACTACGGCACAGAACTTCTGATGGCCGGCGACCGATCGAAGGGCGACGGCGCCATAAGGCTCGACATGCCCGGCGGCTTTCCGGGCGACACGGTAAGCGCATTCAGCCGCGAAGGGAGAACCGACCTGCAAAACGAGGCTTTCGACTGGATTGCTGCCATCAACCGCTGGCGGAAAGGCTCTAAGGCCATGACGGGAGGCATGAAACACTTCATGCCCACCAACGGCATTTATCTCTACCAGCGCCTCTCGCCCGACGGTGGAGAAGAGGCTGTCGTAGTGATGAACGGCCGGGACGAGAGTCTCGACGTAGACATGACCCGCTACGGAGAGATCCTGAAGCCAGGACAGAAATTTCGCGACGTGGTGACCGGCGAGACCATCGACCTGATGGGCTCCGACGGTATCAGACGGTTTGCCCCACGCGAAACCCGCATACTCGAGCCCTTAAAATAACAGAACGAAGACACGATGAAAAAATACCTTCTTATATTCGGAGCTTCCCTGCTGCTGCTCACGGCATGCAAGCCTACCGAAAAGAACTACAAGAACGCTTACGACGCGGCCTATGGGGCGGCGCAGAGAAAGGCTGAAAAAGAAGCGGAGAGTCTTTCGGGGGGCAAACTCGAGAGTCTCGACGGTCCGCAGTTGGAGGTGGTAGGCTCCGACTCCATCCCCATGGGGAGGGAGAGGGTGAAGCCCTACGAGACACAACTCCCTGCCGACGGCAACAAGGTAGGGATAGCCATAGCGAGGTATAAGGTACCAACTAATGCCAGGCGTCACCTTGAAGACGTGAAGGCTGAATACCCCGAGGCATTCGTTGCTACCGACGGGGGCGAAAACTATTACGTGATGGTAAAGCGCGTGGCCTCCGTGCCTGAGGCCGTGGAGCCGATACGCCTCTACAGGCTTGCGCACCCCGACGACGCTTACCTGGGACTCGGCACCCCGACCCTCTATACGCTGGTATGGTGACACCAAACCGCAGTAAAACGCAATAAACTACGCAGTAACGCGCAATAAACTACGCAATAAGATGCTATAAAAGGGACGGCTCGGAGAGAGCCGTCTCTTTTTTATGCTATCTTTTTTCATGGAATACTTGTATGTTAAGTGAAAATAATGTAAATTTGCGTTAATTTCTCTTAATTAGAGAAAATGAAACGGAAGATTCTAATACCATGTGGAGGGAGCGGCAGGGACGACGTGAACTCCTAAGATATTGACAATAACAACTAATAGTCATAAAACACCTTAAAATGAAAAAACTGTTTCTAATCATCATGTCGGTGATAGCCTGTACGTTGGGAGCGAATGCCCAGACGCACACCTATTCCGGCACAATCTTAGACCAGGCGGACGGCGAACCCCTTATCGGCGCCACAATAATGCCGATAGGCGGAGGCCAGGGTGCCGCAGCCGATTATGATGGCAAATTCACCATCACGGTTCCGGCCAATGTCAAAGAAGCCAATATTTCTTATGTAGGTTATACCACAAAGAAAGTGAAACTTGAAGACAACGCCACTTATTATCTTTCTTCAAGCGCAACCAACCTTGACGACGTGGTAGTCGTAGCATACGGTACCGCTTCCAAGGAATCTCTTACAGGCTCCATTGCCGTTGTGGGTTCCAAGGAGATTGAAGACCGCCCGGTAACCACCGTTACGCAGGCCCTCGAGGGTAACGCCCCCGGCGTTCAGGTCAACAACTCCACCGGTACGCCCGGTTCGGCGCCGTCAATCCGTATTCGCGGTTTCAACTCGATCAACGGTGACAACTCTCCCCTCTACGTAGTGGACGGTATACCTTTCGAAGGCAGCATCTCCGACCTCAACCCTGCCGACATCGAATCGATGTCAGTGCTCAAGGACGCGGCTTCCTGCGCACTTTACGGTAACCGCGGTGCAAACGGTGTAATCCTGATCACCACCAAGAGGGCCAAGAAATCGGGCCACGTTGACGTGACGGTATCCATCCGCGAAGGTGCCTACACCCGTGGCCTCCCCTTCTACGACAAAGTGGGACCGAACGACTGGATGCAGCTTAACTTCGACGCACAGGTAAACGGTGACGCATGGACAATGTGGAACAACGCCCAGATCAGCGGCAGCAGCCTTACTTATGAAGACGCATACAGCACCTATCTTAGTGTATATCGCGGCAACTTCATCAGCCTCTATGCCCATAACAACATATATGGCGTAGACGATAAGGAACTTTTCGACGAGACCGGTCGTTTCGTAGGCGGCAATCCCCTGCCGGGATACACCGACCTTGACTGGTGGAAAGCAGTTTCCCGCACGGGCTACCGTCAGGAATACAACATCAACGCAACGGGCGCCACAGACAAATTCAATGTCTTCGCATCCGTCAGCTACCTGAAGGAGAACGGCTACATGCTCGGCACGGACTTCGAACGTTTCACCGGCCGTGTAAACGCCAACTTCCAGCCTGTAAGCTTCTTCAAGTTCGGCGTCAACCTGAATGCCAACCAGCAGAACTCGGAGCAGGGCAACGTGGAAGAGGGTGTGCTCAACACCATCAACAACCCGTTTGCAGCCATGTATCTGGCTCCCATCTATCCTTACTACGCACACAACGCCGACGGCTCCATCAGGTATGATGCCAACGGCCAGCCCGTCTGGAACACAGCCTCCTACCTCCAGAGCCAGAACGTGGCCTGGGAAATGAGGCTCAACCAGCACGACTTCAACCGTACGGCCCTGGACGGAACCATCTACGGAACCGCAATTATCCCCTACGGTTTTGAGCTCACATTCCGCGGCTCCCTCGTAAGGTATAAATACACTTACGGCGAATACTTCACCAACCAGGTGGGTTCGCAGCAGGGCACCGGTATGCTCTCCGATTCGTTTGTCAACTACAACAGCCACACGTTCATGCAGACACTTACGTGGACACATGACTACGGCCTGAATCACATCGACGTGCTCCTTGACCACGAGAACTACGAATCGTCTAACCATAGCTACTACGTGCAGAAATCGAACCAGATTCTCGAGGATCAGATCATGCTCGACAACTTCTCGCTGCTCGAATACGGCAACGAGGGTATGGCTCGCGTAAGGGCTGAATCTTACCTCGGCCGCGTTCGCTACGACTACAACCAGCAATACTTCGGCGAATTCTCAATCCGTCGCGACGGCTCCTCAAAATTTGCCAAGAACAACCGCTGGGGTACATTCTGGAGCGTCGGTGCCTCCTGGATTATCTCCCGCGAGAAATTCATGCAGGATGTCAACTGGATCAACTACCTGAAACTCCGCGCCGCTTACGGTTCGGTAGGTAACGATGCCTCCGCTCCCACATACTCCTACTATAATACGTACGACTTCAACACCTATGCCGGCGTAGCCAACATCTACCCCTACGGACTTGGTGTGAACAACCTCAAGTGGGAAGCCACGAAGACATTCGACATCGCCGTTGAAGGCTCGCTTTTCAACGACCGTTTCAACTTCAGCATCGGCTACTTCAACAAGCGTAACTCCGACCTTCTCTTCGCATACGTTCTTCCGCTTTCGTACGGTCTGAACTCCTCAGGCAGCAACTCATCAATCTGGCAGAATATCGGCGAGATGGAAAACCAGGGTCTCGAAATCCAGTTTGGCGTAGACATTATCCGTAACCGTGATTTCTACTGGAACTTCAAGATTGACGCCACCTGGTTGAAGAACACAGTGAAGAAGCTCCCCAACGGCAACGACCTCCCGTCGCAGAACCTCTACATCGGCAAGTCACTTTACCGTATGATGGCCCCGACATGGGCAGGCGTGGAACAGGCCACCGGTCAGTCAGTATACGAAATCAGCCCCGACGGCTGGGAATTCATCGGTACAAACGACGACGGATCGACCTATTACAACGAGCAGCTCTTCAACACCTACGTAGCAGGAGCTGAGGCATCTCAGGCAGACGGCTTCATCTTCATGGAGAAAGACGGCAAATATTACACCTCCAACACCATGTATGCCACCAACCAGTTCCACGGCTCTGCTCTGCCCGACGTATACGGTTCGTTTGGCACCAACCTCTCATGGAAAGGCATCAACTTCGGCCTCCTCTTCACTTACAGCCTCGGCGGCAAGACCCAGGATTCAAACTACCAGCAGCTTATGACCATCGGTATCGCTGCTCCGGGCGCCAACCACAAGGATCTCCTGAAGAGCTGGACCCACGCACCCGAAGGCGTTACATTAGACAACAACTACATCGACCCGAAGGGAGTGCCTCAGCTGAACTCACAGCGCTCGCAGTACAACAACATGTACTCCTCACGCTTCCTCGTGAGCAGCAGCTATCTGTCGCTGAAGAACATCAACATCTCCTACGACCTGCCGCAGAAATGGGTAGATGCCATCAAGCTTCAGGGCATCAACATAGGCTTCACCTGCGACGACGTATTCCTGGTGACGAAACGCAAAGGTATGAACCCGACTTACGGCTGGACCGGCGGACAGGGTCAATACTACGTGCCGAGCCGTGTATTCACCTTCCTGCTCAATGTTAAATTCTAATCTCTCCCACCTTAAAAAGAAATGAAAATGAAAACATATAGGATATTCAACATCACAGCCGGTATCGCACTCATGTTGGGCGCTTCGGCCTGCTCGAGCGACTATCTTGACCTTGAGCCGGAAAGCTCTATCCCCTATGAGGAGGCTATCACCAACGAAGAGGGCGCGACACTTGCCCTCTACGGTCTCTGCCAGTCGATGTACAAACAGTATCAGGGAATCGACGACGGCAGCGTAGGCTTCAACGGCGAACCCGGAGTCTCGATGTATTACGGCGAGATTATGGGTGGCGACTATGTCTCCATGTACTGGAACAATTTCTTCGGAGGCATGGACCTCATGAACTGGACCATCATGAACAGTTCGCTCTACGGCGGTGCCCAGGCAGCCTGGGGTTACTGCTACGGACTGATTTCACAGGCCAACAACATCATCTCGTTCGCACCGAAGATGCTTGACGACGATGGCAACGTGGTAGAAGACCCCGACTTCAACTTCAACCCGGTGCCCGATGTGGAAGGCACATACGCGCTCCGTTATGCCCAGGCCCTCACGATGCGTGCTCACGCCTATATCCGCCTCATGCAGATATACTGCTCCCGCTATGAAGACCGCTACGACTCCAACAACGAATATCAGCTTGCAGTTCCCCTGAGGTTGGAATATGTGGAACCGGAGGGCGACCTCGACAAACCGCTGGCAAAGTGGAACCAGGTGATGGACCAGATCTATGGCGACCTCAAACAGGCTATCGCACTCTATGAAAGCTGCGGCAAGAAGAGAACCTACAAATGGGAACCCGACATCCAGGTGGCCAAGGGTCTCTTTGCGCGCGCCGCGATGATCAACCACGACTGGCCTCGGGCAGAGCAGATGGCCCATGAGGCCCGCGCAGGATATCCTCTCATGAGCATGGAGGAATACAACCAGGGCTTCGCAATTGCCAACGACGAGTGGATCTGGACAGACGCCAGCGACTCCATGGGTGTCTACTTCTTCTCCTTCGGTGCGATGTATGCCTGCAACGGTACGTATCCTTGCCGTTGGGCTGTTATCGGTGCCGGCGGTATAAGCCAGGACCTCGTGAACGTGGTAAGCCCGTTTGACTATCGTCTGCAGCTCTACTTCAATCCGGCCCTCTATATCGGTGACAAAAAACGTTACTTCTGGAACCGTCAGCAGGTCGACACTGAAACACTCGACGTAAACTCGAGAATGGCAGACATACATGACATGTTTGTTGAGTTCGCAATAAATAAATACAAGAATGTAGAGGAATTCGGATGGAACTATCCCTACACCGTTCAGGAATTTCCCATGAACACGGAAACAACATCTTGTGCAGCTAACTTCGGCGCCCAATTCAAGTTCTACTCAACGGATGCATACTCATCTTCCAACTTCCCCTTCATGCGCGGTGCCGAGATGCTTCTTACGGAAGCGGAAGCCATCGCCATGCAGCCCGGAAGGACAGCCGATGCCAACGCACTCCTGAAAGAGCTTGTTACACTCCGTGTAAATCAGGATTTCGCTGCCTATCAGGATATCAACGACCCCGACAAGCTTCTTGCTCAGATCAAGATCCAGCGTCGTATGGAACTTTGGGGCGAAGGTTTCAACTGGTTTGACTTCAAGCGTTGGAACGAACCTCTCGTGAGAACAGCCTGGAAAGAGGGCGACGTCAACTCCGGAAACTGGCCTATCCTCTACTCGGGCACATTCCCTGTAGACAAGAACCGCGGCTGGCGCTGGAGGATTCCTTCCACAGAGCTCAACTACAACCATGCCATCGACTATAATGAAGCCGTATCCGGCGAAGATGACTGAGATCACAAAATCTCCATAAAAAGAAAGAGCCTTATAAAGGCTCTTTCTTTTTATGTAACTATATTGTAATGCCTACTAAATGATATGGCAACGGGAGACCCTCCGTCAAATAGGGATATGACGTGAGGCACGGGCTTTCTTCTCCATTTCCCGGAGCACATCCCGATTGGCAGGAGAGAGGAATGTCAGACAGAATTTTTCCCAGATATAGTCAATAGCCGTTGCCGACGGATGAAGTAAATCCGCGGCATAGAACCTGTAGTCGCGCAGGTCGTCGTTGAGGATTTCATAGGAAGGGAAATACCACACCGACTCTGCATCGCGCTCAAGAGCCTCGCATGCCAAGATAAGCACAGCTTTCTGCCGGGAGTTTTCGGCAAACCCATCGGCAAGATAGCGGCGCGGACTGACGGTAAGGATCACCTTCAGGCCGGGATTTCTCTTCTGCAGCGCAGCCAGAATCATCTTCCACGTCTCCACGATCTCGCCAACTCCCACCCTGCGACGTTCGAACTCAGAGGCCGGGTGTTTGTGGCAGTTGCCCACGGCGCAGTCGGAGCCGGCGAGGAGCCAGACGTCTGACGTGCCGAAAGTAAGGATAAGTGTCTCCGCTTTTTCGAGGGATTCCTCAAGGGAATCGAGGGCCTCGCAGACGGCATCGACGCAATCTTCGGCCGTGTCGCGCATTGCCTTTGAGCCCATAAACCACGATACCCATTTCTCCTCTCGCTGCGTAAGGCTGCGTGCCACGATTTCGCGGCGCTCCATACGATGAGACAAGGCGAGGCGGAACAGCAGGGCCATCGAGACGGGATTGTAGACCACCCCGCAAGGGTTAACCGCCGCGGGCCATCCTGCAGCTTCCATACGGGCTCCTATATAATCGCTGAAGCAGGAGCCTACAAGAACAACAAGACGCTCCGGAGACAGATTCTGCGGAGCGTCGGTAATCTTTATTTCAGTTCTGAATTTCATTTCTTCAGGGGTTCGCGACCCGTCTGGTGGCGAAGGCCCTCCTGAATGGAGGCATATATGTCGTTGACATCGCCCTTGCCGTTTATGGGTATGTATTTCTTCTGCCTGATGTAATGTTCACGCAGAGGCTGGGTCTGGTTATGGTAGACGTCGAGGCGCTCCTTGATGGTTTCGGGGTTGTCGTCGGAGCGGCCACTCTCCTTGGCGCGGTTGAGCAGGCGCGCGGTGAGTTCCTCGTCAGGCACCTCGAGGCCTACAACGGCGTGCAGGTCAGTGCCACGACGGCGCAGCAGGTCGGCGAGCGCCTCGGCCTGGGGGATTGTGCGCGGAAAGCCGTCGAAAATCACGCCGCGTTTCCCTTTCGCCTCCCCGTCGAGGGTATCCTCGATGATGGAGATCATAAGGTCGTCGGGAATCAGATGGCCCTTGGAGATGTATTTGTTGGCAAGCTTCCCTATTTCCGTCTCACGTTTGATGTGGTCGCGCAGCAGCTCTCCCGTAGAGATATGATAGAGTCCATAGTTGTCGATAAGGCGTGCGCTTTGAGTTCCCTTGCCGCTTCCGGGGCCTCCAAACAATACCAGATTCATCATAATTACAGACTTGTTTTTATGGGGTCTTATTCCTCTTCAATCACATAGATATCCCTAAGGTTGCGGGCCTTGCCGTCGAGGTCGAGGCCATAGCCGATGATAAACTTCGGGGGGATAGTGAAGGCCACGTAGTCGGGCTTGAAGTCGCTGCGGGCATTATCGGGCTTATGGAGGAGGGTTACGAACCTAACAGAGCGGGGATTCTTCTTCTTGAGGTCGGCAATCATCTTCTCGGCTGTGAGGCCGGTGTCGACGATATCCTCGATAATCACGATGTCTTTACCCTCCACATCCTCATTGAGACCGAGAATCTGCTTTACGGTGCCAGTAGTGCTCGTGCCCTCATAGGAGGAGTATTTCACAAACTGGATTTTGGAGTCGGTGAGGCCTATTTCGCGTATGAGGTCGGCCGCAAAGACGAAGGCGCCGTTCAAGACGCACAGGAAGATGGGTTGGCTCTCTTTCAGGTCTTCCCTTAGGCGGGAAGCGATTCTCTCTACTTCGGCCTCGATGCGCTCGTGGGTAATATAGGGAACGAACGGGAGGCCTTCAACGATGATACGATCCATTACCTTTGGCGTTTCTTTTTGCAAAATTAATCAAAAAAATCAATACTGCAAAAGGGAGCCCGAGAGGGTGGGAGTCAGAAGTCGTAGGTAGTGGAGGTTACCTGGAATTCCGTGCGTCGGTTTATCTGGTCGGCCGCCTCCTGAAGTTCCTCGCTCTCAAGGCTTTCTATAAACTCTTCGGTGAGGGTGGTGCCCTCCTCAAAGTCCGGGAACTCCTTGGCTATTCGTTTGGTGATCACTTTTGGAACGGTCTCCCCGTAGCCTTTCCAGGTGAGGCGTCCGGGGTCTATGCCGGCCTCTATGAGATAGTCTACCACACTCTTTGCCCTGCGGTTGGAGAGCCCTTCGTTATATTTGTCGGAGCCCCAGCGGTCGGTATGCGAGCCCATCTCTACCGTTACGGTGGGATTTTCGTTGAGCATATTCACGAGTTCGTCAAGTGCAGCCTTCGACTCATCTCGGAGGGTGGCTTTGTCGAAATCGTAGAAAATGTTTTCCACCACCTGAGGTTTGTATACGGCCGCGAGAACGAAGTCGATGCCATATTCAGCGTCCTCCTCAGCATCGTCGCTCTCAAACTCCTGCTTCACATTAAGATATCCCTCCGCGCCGGCGAGCATCACATACTTCACTCCCCGCTGCAGGTTGAAACTGAAGCTACCGTCGTCGCGCGCCACCTCCTTCTGGTTGCTTCCGTCGTTGCCCACAATGCGGATTATGGCCTTGGGTATGGGTTCGTCATCCTTATCCACAACCCAGCCGGAGATATTGATCTTGAGGTCAGGGAGCTCGAAGCTGTAGATATGGTCGTAGCCACGTCCGTCGCCTCGGTTGGAGCTGAAGAAGCCACTCTCGCCCGCCCCGAAGGTGATACCGAAGTCGTCGCCCGGGGAGTTCATTGGCAGCCCCATATTTTCGACGCTCCAGCGGTCGCCCGTAGAGTTCAATGTAGCCTTGAAAAGGTCGAGGGCGCCGAAACCGGGATGGCCGTCGGAGGCGAAATAGAGGAGGGAGTCGGAGCGTACGTAGGGAAACATCTCGTCGCCCGGAGTATTGATCTCCGGACCCAGATTCTCGAGGCTGCCCCGACGCTCGTTGAGATTGATGCGCCAGATGTCCTTACCTCCGTAGCCTCCGGGCATATCGGATGCGAAGTAGAGATAGCGGCCATCGGGCGAGACGGAAGGATGGCCCACTGCCGAAAGGGTGTCGCCCGTAATCTCAAACTTCTGAGGCTGGCTCCACGTGGCGTCGCTGCGGCGTGAGGTGAAGATCTCCACCGTTGTGTTCGACGTCGGCGAACGGCGCGCAAGGGTGAGATACATCGTCTGGCCATCGGGAGAGAAGGCCACGATGCCTTCATCGTGTTCGGAGTTGAGCTCGCCCTCAGCGGGCTCTGGACGCTGCCACTCCCCTCTCTCGTCTTTCTTGCTGAAGTAGATGTCGCTCTTCTTCATTCCGGTGATTTCACTCTTGTTCTCGCCCAGCGCCTTCTCGTTTGACGATGTGAAATACAGCTGGTCGAGACTCTTGTCGAGAAACATGGGAGAGAAGTCGGATCGCCGTGAGTTGAAGAGCTTAGCCTCCTTCACCACGTAGCGTGTTTTCGGCATATCCTTGGCGGCCAGGGCCCTGCGGCAGCCCGTAATACCCTCTTCGGCAAGCCGGTAGTCCGGTTTCCATTCCAGGAACGTGGAATATGCATCGATGGCCTGGGCATACTTGCCCTCGGCCTGCAGGGAGCGACCGAGCCAATAGAAGGCCATGGAGTCGGGATACTGGTAGCGGATGGCGTTCTGATAGGCCGCGGAAGCTCGCGCCGCCTGGTTGAGACGCCTGTAGCACGTGGCGAGCTGATAGGCCACCTCGCCGCGCAGCGGACGTTCCTCCTTCTTGGTGAGGCGGTTGTAGATCTTACGGTATGTCTTGGAAGCCTCGAAATATTCTCCCCTATCAAACTGGTCGTTGGCATCGCTGAGCTTCGCCGACTTGCAGCCGCCGAGGGCCACGAGAAGCACCAAGAGAGAAAAAACGAGATGGCTTAACCTGAGAGTGCGTTTCATATAACATTAAAACGCAAAAGAGGCCTTGTTTTGTATAAGCCTTATTTAGTATAATAGGTCCTCACCACCTCCATAAAGCGGGCGTCGGTCTCGCGGTCGTCGGGATTGATGCCCCTCGCGCGCAGGTAAGTCTCGGCTTCCTCGGCAGAGTCGGCCTCCGCCAGGAAGTTGAGCGCCACGTTGAAAGCCTTGGCGTCGCCTCCGAAGAGCTCACGGATAAAGAGGAAGCGGTCATTGAGAGAAAAGACGGGTTTCTTGCGCCGGTGCCTCTCCCCGCGCCTGGGTTTTTCATAAGCTGAGTCGTCTTCATCGTCGGTGAGCGCGTAGAACGGTCCGGGCAAGACATCGCAAACCGGAGTCTTTTTCCCGGGCGCTTCCAACATTTCCTGAGGATGAACCTCCGGGAAGCCGGCAGCCGTGAGGTGGCGTATTTTCGTGTCAATAAGGTTCTCGAGTTCTTCGGGCAGCTCCTCCCGAGAGAGAGCCAGGTTGAGAAGGCCCTCCAGTTCGAAGGCCAAATCGAGCATATTTCTATATTTCTCTTTCTTATCCATAATCATTTTAATCATTTACGCCCTCCTTAATAGCCTCAAACCTTGAGGGATCGCCCACAAGCCACACCACGTCTCCGGGGAGCAACACGAGCGATGGCTCTGGCTGGATATAGCCCTCCCCTTCGCGGTACACCTTAACAATCATGCTGTAGAACCGGCGCCGAAGGTCGGTGTCGGCAATAGGCACACCCACGATGGGTGAGGATGGCGTAAGTTTTATACTCTTGAGTTCGACGCTGGGTCGCGACACAGTGCGCTCCTCATGGGCTTTCTTCTCGAATTCTATGTCGTCGTTGAGCATTTTGATCTGCTCGTCTGTGCCGATCACGCCCAGGATATCTCCCGGGAATATTCTGGCGTCGCCCGAAGGCAGGGGGATGAGTTCGTGGCCGCGCTGAATGCTCGACACGCTGAGTCCGTAATCGCCCCTCAGGCCGCTGTCTTTCAGCCTGTCGCCCACAAAGCCGGAGGAGGGGCCAACCTCGATGAATGCCTGGTGGAGGTCGTCTACAAGATTGTTGTTGGTGCCGTAGCGGGTATTCTCGCGGATGTTGAGATTGTCGATAAATCTCTTCTCCATACTCTTATAGCGCTTGAGGAGTCTTGTGGAGGCAAAGACCAGGATCAGCACGAAGCAGCCCACGCCTATAAGCCATGCTACCGTAGCCGGATAATACTGCCCGAAGAAATAGACCAGGAAGAAGAGGGCGAGAATATAGCGGATGATGCGCATGGCCACCAGGGGCACATCGTAGAAGCTTGCCGAGGCGTGGAGCTTGAGCTTCTCGCTCTGCTTGAGACTCGTAAACGAGAGCGCAACGAGAAAAGGCGCCATCACCACGAGCGTGACGAGCATTGTGACGAGATGTCCGAAACGTCCGAGCCAAGAGTCAAGAAGAGGATAAAGTATGATTTTCGACACCAGGATGATGGCGATGAGGACAACACTGTAGAGCACTATCCTCCAGAGATAGCGCTTCAGGATGTCGCGCCAGAGCTTCTTGGTCTCCGACTCGTCGGATGTCTGCTTCGTGTAACGGTCTATAAGGAACTGCAGGCTTGCCGGAAGGCGTTTCTCCACGGCACGGTAGGCCGGGTCGGCCATCTTGATGAAGTAAGGCGTGGTGAAAATCGTTATTACGGAGACGGCAACTATGATGGGATACAAAGCCGGAACAAGGACACCCAGGCCCATGCCGAGGGAGGCGATGATAAACGAGAACTCACCTATCTGCGTCAGCGTGAAACCGCTCTCCACTGCTACTCGCAGCGGCTGACCCGTGACGAGCATTCCCAACGACCCGAAGATTATCATGCCGATAATCACCACGGCAGCAAGGATAAGGATTTCCCACCAGTAGGCCACGAGGATCGCCGGATCCACCATCATGCCTACCGAGATAAAGAAGACGGCCCCGAAAAGGTCTTTGACGGGCACCACCACCTTCTCCATGCGCTCGGCAGCAGTAGTGCCGGCCAGCACCGAACCCATCACGAAGGCACCCAGTTCGAGCGAGAAGCCGCACATCACGCTGAAGACGGCCATCGAGAAGCAAAGAGCCATAGAGAGCACAAGCAGGGTCTCCTCGTTGAGATAACGCCTGATGCGGGAGAGCAGACCAGGAAACACAAACACTCCCACCACAAACCAAATGATGAGGAAAAAGAGGAGTTTGCCGATGCTGAAAAGGAGTTCGCCCCCCTGCACGTCGCCTACAGCCAGTGACGATAGGAGCACGAGCATGAGCACGGCGAAGAGGTCTTCGATAATCAGCACGGAGAGCACGAGCGTGGCAAACTTCTTCTGCTTCAGGCCCAGGTCGGTGAGCGCCTTGAGGATTATGGTAGTAGACGACATGGAGATCATGCCGCCCAGAAAGATGCAGTTGATGGTATTGAAATGCAGGATCTTGCCTACGCCGAAGCCGGCCATCGTCATCCCCGTGATGATGATGAGGGTTGTGACCACGGCCGAACTCCCGGAATTCATCAGTTTCTTGAAACTGAACTCCAATCCTAGGGAAAACATCAGCACCACAATGCCGATCTCGGCCCAGAATTCGATGTTCTCAAGGTTGGATATGGATGGGAGATATATGAATTTCGGGCTTGCCAGAAACCCGGCAAGGATGTAGCCCAACACCACGGGCTGCCTGAGCTTCTTGAAGAGCAGCGTCACCACTGCCCCGAGCAGCAGCACCCACGCCAGGTCGCCGATAAGGCCGTTGGTGCGGTCTTCCTCGCTATCCGTGATGTTGTCGGTGGAGTGTGACGTATGGTTTATCTTGTCGTAGGCAACCTCCTCGATGTCTTCCACGGTCTTCTGGGCCATGACTGGAGCGGATGCCGACGGCAGGAAAGCCATCAACGCCACAGCCAGAAGCAGCATGACAGCCAAGGGCTGCCGGAGACTACGAATCAGGTCCGTCATCGTCGAGAGTGTCAAGATGAATCTTATCCGAATGTTTCAGCTCGCGTTCCTTCCTGTTTTTATCCTGTATGCGCTGCACTACGTAGAGGTCGTAGTAAGAGAGCACGAGGGTAGTGAGCGGGAGGGCGATGATGAGGCCCAGGAAACCCAGCAGGCAACCCCACACGGAGAGCGAGAGGAGGATGATGGCGGGGTTGAGACCCATGGCCTTGCCCATTATTTTGGGCGTGAGAAGAAGGTCCTGGATCAGCTGGACTATGACGTAGACAGCGAGACTCTCCCAGAGCAGGGGCCAGAAATCCATGCCACCGCTCACCGTACCCACGAGGCAGAGAAACGCGCAGATGGGGAGCGAGACGAGCTGAAGGTATGGCACCATGTTGAGCATACCGATGAAAAGACCGAAAGCCACACCCATCGGGAGCCCGATAATCACGAACCCGATGGAGAAGAGCACTCCTACGAGCGAGGCGATGAGGAATTGGCCGCGGAAATAGCGGTTCATCGCCACCTTGATGTCGTCGAAAATCCGGAATACACGTTTACGGTGGGAATATGGCACGAGCTGACGAAACGAGAGCATCAGCCTTTCATAGTCTACCATTATAAAGATCAGGTAGAGAAGCACGATAAGCCAGCTGACGAGCTCCCAGACGAAGCCCACGCTCGAGCTCAACACCGTCCACGACGACGAGAGCAGCGTGCGGGCTATGTCGCCCCACTGCTCCTGGCTCAGATACTTCGTCACCTCCTCGAAATTGATATTCTCCTGGATGAAGCGGTGCACCTCGCGCGAGATGTAGGGGATATCGACCTGTGTGGTGGCATACTGCTGTATGGCGTCGGCCAGCTGGGTGGTCTCCTGAATAAGGTATGGCACGAAGATGGCTCCGAACACTCCGAGCACCACAATCACCTCAAGGAGAGTGAGCATCACGGGGATGAAACGCCGGCGGCAGCGGGTCCAGCGACGGTTCCAAAGCACCACCGGCTCCATCATATAGGCCAGAAGCATCGCCACCATGAAAGGCAGCAACACACCCCTGAGCACAAACAGGAGATAGACGGCTATCAGCAGCCCGCAAAAGGAGAAGAAAATCCTTACAACGCGGTCGAACGTATATGGCTCTCGGGGATAGGAGTCGGGCATAAACTTAACTAATGTTAAACGAATTGTAAAATTACTATTTATTTGTGAGAAAATAGCTATTTTTGTAGTCGACAAGACGAAATTAATGAAAAAAGAAAGATATAAAGCCACATTCAAAAGCATTTTACTGCTGCTGACGCTGCTGTTGGGGACTGCGGCGCATGGCGCCGACCCCCGCCAGGCCCTGGATCAGCTGCTTGCTTCCAAAGCGATTGACCCCGAGAACACAGCCATCTATATCTGGGACCTCGAGGCCGACTGCCTTGTGGCCTCCCACCGCGGCGCCGAGTCGATGACGCCGGCATCCGTGATGAAATGTGTCACCACGGCAGCCCTAACAGGCGTTATGCCTTACAACTCCACGATCTGCACCAACGTCTACACCGAAGGGAGACTAAGCGACGGGGTGCTGAGGGGCAACCTGGTGGTGGAGGGCGCCGGCGACCCCTCACTGGCCGACGGACGCCATAAGGATATGCCCGACTTCATAAGCCAGGTAACGGAGGCTCTCAAAAAGAAGGGAGTAAACCATATTGAAGGGGAAATCGTGATTGACGACTCATTCTTTGCCGGACCACCGGCCCACCCCTCCTGGGGCGCGTCAGACCTCAGCCAGGCATACGGCACGGGGTGTCATGCCTTCAACTTCGAGGGGAACGCCTCGGGCAAGGCGGCTGTAAAAGACCCCGGAGCCGTCTTCGTTAGAAAAATGAAAAAGGCACTCGCGGAGGCCGGTATTGAGCTTTCCGAGACGGAACAGGAGACCGGGAAGGGCAAGCGCAGCATCCTGCTGGCTTACCGGTCGCCCAAGGCCCACGACCTGATGCGCTCATGCATGTTTCGCAGCGACAACCTTTACGCCGAGAGCTTCCTGCGCCTCTTCGGGGTGGAAAACGGCGGCGATGGATCCACTGACTCGTCGGCCAAGGCCGCGATGCAGCATTGGGATGCCCTCGGCCTCCCGATGGATGGCGTGGAGATAACGGACGGCTCGGGTCTGTCGCGCCGCAACCTGCTGACGGCGGAATTTCTGGGTGATGTGCTCAAGCTTCACAGCGACGACCCTATCTACGTATCATTCTTTCCCCTTGTAGGCGAGGAGGGAACCGTTAAAGGATTTCTGGCCGACACACCTCTGCAGGGGTATATGGCGCTCAAGACGGGTTCGATGAGCGGCATTCAGTCGTATGCCGGTTATGTTGTGGCCGAAGATTTCTCCCCTACCCATGCCGTAGTGGTGATGACCAACAATCTGAAAAACCGCGGAGCCTTCCGTAAGGCGCTGGCGAAATTTTTCCTCTCGATATTCAGTGATTAATCCTCAGGTGTCGCCAAACTGGGCCGGATAAACCATCACGATGTTGGCGTGGGCCATATGCCTTGAGATGTAGGCCGGCATGGCCTCGGCGTCACCGGCGCGCGACAGGCTGCCCTTGCGGGCGTAGATCACGATGAAGAGGTCGTCGGAAGAAATGGCCGAAGAATGGATTATGAAGTCGTCCCACGATTCCATCTCCAGATACTTGCGGCTGTATTCAAAGCGGCGCTCCTTGATATAGTTCTCTATATAGGGTACCGTCTGGCGTCCGGCCAGGAAGTTGACCCTGCGGCCTATCTGCATCGACAGGTGAGAGACGCGTGTGAGCCACGTCTTGAATCCCGTCTCATACTCGGCGTTGCGCGGCACGTAGACGTAAATACTCCGCAGCGTGTCGACGGGCAGGAAGCAGCGGTTGAGGATCACCATCTTGTTGGTGGTCTTCACAAGTTGCTCCGTGATTGAGCCGAAAAACGTGTCGACAAGGTTGGAGCGGTGGTGGAATCCGAGCATTATCTCCGTAGCGTTCCTCTCCTTCATGGTGTTGGTGAGTCCGGTCACGACATTGATGTCGTAACGCTCCACCTCTTTTGCCTCCACATTGACATCGAGAGCGGCAGCGGAGGCAGCCACAAGAGCGTCGCGGCCCGAGCGCTGACGCATGGGGTTGTCGTTGTTTCTCACGAAGAGCAGCGTGAGCGGATGAGGGTTCTGGCGGCTGCGCATAAAGGCCGCAAGGCGTGTAAGGCTCTCGGCCGTAAGCGGATTGGCCACTGCCACGAGAGGTCGGCTGGGATGCATTTTCTCGGCCTCCATCTCCTCCTCCATCTCGCGCGTGGTGAGCCGGATCCTGATTCTCTTCGCCGCGCCGTCGGTAACCAACGTGGCCACCACGCAGCAGATGAGGATCATCACCACGGCGCCGTTCATCAGTTCTTCGGAGAGAAGGCCCCATTGATAGCCGATCATGGTGGCCGCGATGGTGGCGGCCGCCTTGCCGCTGCTGAGGCCAAACATCATCATCCCCTCCGAGCGGTCGAGGCGGTAGGCCATACGCGTAAGGGCCACGGCCCCCCACTTGGAGAGCAGTGACACGCCTGCCATCACCGAGGCGCAGAAGATTACTCCCCAGCCTGAGAACAGCACGCCGACATTGATGAGCATACCCACCCCGATAAGAAAATAGGGGATAAAGATGGCGTTGCCGACAAACGTGATTCGACGCATCAGCACAGAGCGCTCCGGCACGAAGCGGTTGAGCACAAGACCGCCGAAAAACGCACCCAGAATCGCCTCGAGTCCTATGAGTTCGGCAACGAGCGAAGAAACGAACACCATGGCCAGGATAAAGATAAACTGGGCCACGGGGTCGTTGTATTTCCTGAAAAAATATTCCGTTACACGCGGGAAGATGAAGTAGAGCGCCACGCCGTAAACCGCCGAGTAGACACCGAGGAGCAGCAGCTCGTTCCATGAGAAATAGCCCGTATTGCTTATGTTGACCACCTCGGCCAGGGTAAGCAGGGCAAGGAGCACGGCCACAATCGTGCCGGCCACCGCAATCACCACCCCCTTGTTGGATGCCAGCCCGAAACGGCTCACAGTGGGGTAAGACACCAGGGTATGGGCGGCATACATCACTGCCAGCAGCGCCGACGTGAGCCAGCTCACGGAGAATACGAAGCGGCTCACCAGCAGACCGGCCACCATAGGGATGGCAAAGGTGAGCAGGCCGTAGATCAACCCCGAGCGGATGTTGCGCTTGAGGTGGTACATGTTGATCTCGATGGCGGCCAGAAACATGAGGTAGAGGATGCCTACCTCGCCGAAGATCACGAAACTCGCGTCGTAGGCCAGCAGGTTGAGGCAGTAGGGCCCCACGATCACTCCCGCGGCGATAAGCCCAACCACACGTGGAATCCTCAGGCGGTCGAAGATAATCGGCGCCACGAGGATGATTACCAGCACCAGCAGAAAAATGGGCACCGGCTGCCCCAGAGGGAATGAGAATAATGAAGTGCCTTCCTGCATGTCGGTGTGGATAGGTGGGAGGAACTAAGTTCAGGGAGTAAGCCTCGGGAAAAGGCGAAGGGCGTTGGCCGTTGTGGCTGCCATCACCTCCTCTTCCGAAAGGCCTTTTGCGGCTGCTATAGCCTTAACGATATGGGGGATGAACGCGCTCTCATTGGTCTGGCCGCGGTAGGGCACCGGCGCGAGAAACGGTGCGTCGGTCTCTGTAACTATTAGGGCGAGAGGCAAATGCTCCACTGCCTCCCGGAGAGGAGCGGCATTCTTGAACGTCACTACACCGTTAATTCCGAAAAATGCATCGGGCGCGAATTCGAGCAGGCGCTCTGCCTCAGGTCTGCCGGCCGTAAAACTGTGGAACACCATACCGGGGAGATTGCTCCCGAAACTCCTCACCACTTCGATGGTCTCCGGGAAAGCGTCGCGGGAATGCACCACTACGGGCAGCTTCCGGTCGAGAGCCATCTGGATCTGCTCGCCGAAGGCGTCCATCTGTCGTGTGAGATACTTCTGCTCCCAGTGTAGGTCGACGCCCGTCTCCCCTATCCCCACGAGACTAAGCTCGGCTTCTGCCTCGAAAATCTCGCGGAGTTCGTCGCGCCAGTCGGCCTCCACCTCCGTCGGGTGCAGCCCCAGGGCCACCGCCGTGTTGGATGGGAACGCCCGATGGAGCTCAATGATGGGAGCCACCGACTCGCGGTCGACACCGGGAAGCACCATCATATCCACCCCACACTCCATGGCATGACGCACGGCAGCTTTCCCGCCGTCGGGAAAGCTGTCGGTCATGTATAGGTGGGTGTGCGTGTCGATCATTATTTCTTGCGGCCGGTAAGCTTGTCGACCAGCAGACGGAAGGGCTCCCTCTTCTCTTCGGAGAGGGATGTGCCCTTGAGGGCCTTGAGGGCCTGCTTGGTGTAGAAGGAAACGGCCTGACGCGTCACCTCGTTGAGGTTCAGTTTCTCATAGATGCGGGTTACGGCCTTGATCTTGGCCTCACCCTTAAGCTCCTTCATGGTAACCTTGAGGGCGTCTACCGTACCGGCATCGGCTTCCATTGCCTTGACGAGCAGGAATGTCTTCTTGTCGTTGAGAATGTCGCCACCGATGGGTTTGCCGAAGGTGGAGGAGTCGCCGTAGGTGTCGAGCCAGTCGTCCTGAATCTGGAAAGCTATGCCGAGCATCTCGCCAAAGGTAGCCATGGCCGCAACGTCTTTTTCGGGGGCTCCGGCAATGATAGCTCCTATTGCGCCGGCAGCTCCGAGGAGCGCACCCGTCTTTTTGCGTATCATCTCGATATAGATGTCGGAATTCACCGAGTCGGCATTTTCGAAATCGAGGTCGAGGCGCTGGCCTTCATACACCTCGAGAGCCATATGGTTGAACGTGTCGAGTACACTGCGGAGCTTGTCGTCTTCTACCTTGCTTACGAGTTGAGTGGCGAGGGTGAGCATAGTGTCGCCGGAGAGTATTGCGGTGGTGGCATCCCACTTCTTCCATACCGACTCCCGACCGCGGCGCATCTCGCTGTGGTCCATCACATCGTCGTGGAGAAGGGTGAAATTATGGAACATCTCGATGCCGGCGGCAGCATTGCGGGAGGCATCGAGCGCCTTCTCACTGCCGAAACTTTCGGCTGACATCATCACCAGGCCGGGGCGCAGGCGCTTACCGCCCGAAGAGAGTGCGTAGTCAACCGGACCGTAGAGTGAGGCAGGTTCTTTCTCAGAGAGTTTTAATGCACGCAGGGCCATTTCGGCCTCCGCTGCATAGTCTGATATCTTTTTCATTTTATGCTATCTGGATATGAAATGAATTTTAGGTAAATCTTATCGTCAAGGTCGCGATGGCGGTCAAGGCGCAGAGCAGTCTTGAAACCCTTCATAAAACGCTTATAGAAATCCGGATCTGAGCGGCACTCCTTGGTGAGCTTGTCGATCTCTTCCGTCACCTGGGCCACATCCTTATGGTTTTCGCGTATGTCGCCTACATAGGCCAGTCCGAGCTCATAGCTCATGATGTCGGGATCTTCAGTGGCGGCCAGTTTGGCAAACTTCACCTTTTCGTGGAGAGGGAGACTTTGCTGGTATTCCTCGCAGGCGAGGGCGAATGCCACCTGGTCGTCTTCATTATAATGCTCATAGGCATAGGCCATGGCTGGTTGTAGCTCTATCCGGGAGTTGTAGACCTTACCCATGGCCGAATTGCAGAGGAATCGGGCCAGGGAGTCGGGTGTCATATGATCCATCAGATAAGCCATCTTATCGTCTGTAGAAAGCGACTTGAAATTCTCGGGGAGATTAGACTTGTCGCCTTTAGAGCAAGCGATAAGAAAGAAGGCCAACAAAAGGGATGGCATCAAGGACTTGAAAAACCTATAAAAAGACATCTTTTGCTCTAAATTTGTGCAAAATTAGCAAAAAAACGTGAAAAAATGATTGATAATTCGCAAGAAATTACTAATTTCGCAGCGTCAAACGCCGGAGAAGGCCATATAGAGGCCTTTCCCTGAGCGACCGGACAAGGAGCGATGCTCGAGTGGCTGAAGAGGCACGCCTGGAAAGCGTGTATACCCCAAAAGGGTATCCCGAGTTCGAATCTCGGTCGCTCCGCCCGAAACTCTTGGAGTTTCAACTTCAAAATGCTGATAGACACGATGTTACAAAACATCGACTATCAGCATTTTTTTACTGAAAGACAACGCCATCAGTAAAAAAAAGTCCTCCGAGTACGATTTATGCCGATTGAATGACGACCAATTCCGATTGATTACGACCGAAGACGTGAAAATAACGTGAAAATTTTTGAAACGCTAACAAGTCTAAAATCAATCAATTAGGAATAAGGGCGTGAAAAAAGGAGATTGAGTATAGGAGGCCATGAAAACTAATGGCAAATTTAAAATTGGTGTTCGATGCTCGTTACCTGAGCGCGAAAAAAGGGGAAGCTCCCCTACGAGTGAGGGTATCTCACAAGGGTAAAGGTGCTTACATTACATTACCCATCTCATTGAAGGGGAATCAATGGAATCCCGAAACGCAGAAAGTAATCAATCATGACAGGAAGAAAACTGTCAATGATGAAGTAGAAACACTTTTCTTGACCCACAAGACTGCATTAAAGGCAGTAGAGGGAAAGTATGACATTGAAAGTGTTGATGTAAAGAAACTCCGGGATCTCATAATAGCGGAGTTAAATTCTGACAAAACAAAGTTTGACAAGAATACTGTGGTGGCCGTCTTTAATGACTTCATCAGTCATAAGACAGGCAACACAGAGAAGCTTTACAAGAATACATTACGCAAGATTGAGGCGTTTGAAGGAAAGAATGCTCAATCTTTAAGGTTTGAAGAAATAACAAAAGACTGGCTGCTCCGTTTTTACGACTATATGGCTAAGAGTGCACCATCAGTGAACGCTCGGGCCATTGACCTCCGGAATCTAAGGGCTGTTTTTAATTATGCCATTGACAATGGCATTACAACTCACTATCCTTTCAGAAGGTTCAAAATCAAGCACGAAGTGACAAGGAAAAGGAACTTTGACGTGGAGACACTTCGTGCAATCTTCAATCTCGATAATTTGGAACCTTGGGAGGAAAAGTATCGCGACCTTTTCAAATTAACATTTATGTTAATTGGAATCAATTTCGTGGATTTGTGCAACTTAGACACGATAAATGACGACCGCATTATATATTGTCGCGCTAAAACGAAAAAAGAATATTCCATTAAATTGGAGCCGGAAATAAAAGAACTTATTGAGAAGTATAAGGGTCAGACCCACCTTCTCAATTATCTGGACACTTATAAAAACTATCGTCACTTCTACAATAACACTTGTAAAGGGCTGACCTCAGTAAAGGATAAATTAAAAGAGAAGGAAATTGTGATTGAGGACCTTACTACCTATTGGGCTCGCCATTCATGGGCTACAATCGCTCGAAAGATAGGTATTAGTAAAGATACGGTTTCCCTTGCTCTCGGACACTCAAAAAAGACTGTAACCGATACCTACATTGAAGAAGATAATGTAGAAGTTGACATAGCAAATCGCCTAGTATTGGATTACGTCTTATATGATAAAAAACCATTAACCCTACGAGATTTAGTTCAGGTTTAAAGCGTTTCATTCAGCGTTCTGAATAGCGTTCCGATTTGCGTTCTTATCAGCGTTCCAATTGCCGTTCTATCAAGCGTTTTGACCTCCGTTTCAGCGTTCGTTCCGAGAAGCATTCCGACAAAAAAAGAACCTACTTCGATATCGAGGTAGGCTCTTCAAGTTTTAGGAGTTGGGTTTTAATCCGCCAGCGGATAAAATACCCCCTTCATTAATTCCGACATTCCGTTTTCTGTAAATGTCGCTGTTATCTTCTCACAGAGATAACGCTTCCCTTTGATGTGGAAAAGGGAGCGAGGGTTGGGGATGGTGTCGGAAAGGAACTTGAATGTTGTTTTCTGCTTTGGGTCAACTTTGTGGAGAGTCCCTTTCCTCATAGGCGTGGACCGGTTAATCCTCATAGAGAAATGAAGATTGCGGTAACTGCCCCAGTCGGGAGCAATCTCGATGTCTTCCACGTAAGGATGTGGGAGCCGTCCATAGGTAAACGAGTCCATGGCACCATCCCACCAAGCCATATAGATGCAGTCGTAATACTCTGCCTTCTTATCCTTTTCCCCTGCTACTAACTGCTGGAGGGCTTGCGGTTGGAAAAGATAGTCATCAAGTTCCTTCTTTCGAGCGTCCCGATCAAAGAAGTATGAGGCATCGAGTTGTTCGGGTTCATTAAATCCGGCGAAAGAAAGGAACAGACATCTTCCGTACTTGTCTTCGGTCTCGTCTATCCAAGCAGGTACAAACTCAATCTCTATCTGGTCTGCGTCCTCGCGGTCGTCGATTATGCGACCGCCAAAAATATTGACAGGTCTTAATTCCATCTTGTAGGCATAGAGATTGAGCATTGGAGACTTCCGGGCTTCGACAAGTGTCTTGGAGAGAGAACGGATGATGAAGTAGGCATCAAGGTCTTTGGCATAAAGCACCTTGTTACGGTTTGAGCCTCGAGAGTTGGAGCCGTTCCAAGTCCGGAAACCCTTATTGGCGTTGAGCAATTCCGTCATGGTGTTGTACTCCACAACGTATGGCTTTCTATCCTTGATAAACCAGTCACAGGAATAGAACTTCCACATCTCGTGGTCGCATTCCTTATAGACAAGATTCTTCATTTCCTGATACTCGCATTTGGAATCGTCTTCAACGGTCACTTCCACCGTATGCTCCGAAATAATCTTGTCAAGACAGATTGGCTCGAGAGCACCGACGACAGTCTCGGAGAAGGCAAAATCTATGGATTTGGCGCGGTGGTCAATAGTGAACTCACCATTGAAGAACAGTTCAAGCTTCTCAAAATACTCTGCAACCGACCAATGAGGAAGCGCACGGGCAAACTCGTTGGTGTCCCACGCATAGGGAAGCGTGTTGCAGATTAGGAGATAGCGGTATTCCTCCTTTTCCTCCCACTTGGAGAAATCGTAACGGTAGCCGACAGCCTCGCAAATCTTCTTTGTGATGTAAAGAAGATACGGCTGCCATGAACGGCCACGGCAGTCTTCGTTCCATTGATAATGACCTTTCCTCTGAACAGCGTCATCGACAATGAAGTCGGCAAGGTTCTGAATATTGCCCGACGCATCATTGACCCAAGGGAGCGCCACGAACTTATTGCCGTTCCTCGCTGGATCCCACGCATACTCCGGTCTGGAGTCGTTTCCTCCTGCCGAAGTTCCTAGGTCAAGTTCATTGATATAGATTTTGTCGAATGTCTCGTCAAAATTCTGTTCGGAACGACCTTCAAGGAACTGCACCTTTACTTCGGCATCGGATATCTCGGTTATGGTTATCGAGCCGGCCTTGTAGAAATTCCGGTGTCGGATTTCGCAGTCGAAGATAACCTTTCTCGCTATGACATCCTGCCGGTTGATGTTGCCGAATATTTTCAAGTTTTCTCGGCACCCACGGAGCGGAAATGTTATAGAAAGAGTATAACCGTCACTTCCGGAGAAAAGTCGGTTTTCGGCCACGTACTCAAAGGAAGTCCCTTTCTTCAGGACAGCCCTTTGGTTGTTGATGTAGATTTCCATTATCGTTTGGATTTGGGAGATTTGTTACGCATAAGTTTCAGGTAGTCGTCCTGCGCTTTTTGAATACCGAGATCACCGGCTACGGTGTTCACGGTCACGAAAGGTTCATTAAGTCTCTCATCAAGACGGTTAAGGACTGCGACCATCCTTCCGTCATAGGAAGGAGCGGTCTGTTGATTATAAGTGTTGTTCACAACGGTTGAAGCTGACGGCTGCGCTGCCAGCACTGCAGGTGCAGTGATTGTCTTCGACACATCGGCCATCGTGATTGAGCCGATAGTGTTCGTGCGTTGCGCGTAGTCAAGAGCCTCCAACAACGGGCGGGTTTGGGGATTTTTCGTGAGACGCTGAGAAGCGACCCACTCGCCTTTGTGAACGACACCGGCCACTTCATCAGGGCGACCCTCGGGAGTGAAACCACCTGACATATAGCCTTGCGCCTCGGATGCCTGTTGCTGCTTCTTAAGAGTTGCAATCTGCATGGCACCGGCCGCTACAGCCATGGCTGCAGCGATAGGAGCAAGGATATAACCGACAACCGGAACGGCAGCTGCGGAGCCGTAAGCATTAAGGGCGTTGGTAGCAGTCTGCGCCACAGCCTGTATTACCTGCATGGCAAACTGCTTTCGGCTTGCCTCGTTTTTGACTTTGGCGATGCCTTCCTCTTTCTCCTTTTCGGCTTTCTTGACCTTGTAGGAATTGCCTTCGGCAAGTTCTATCTCCCTGTCGTAACGCTTTTCAAGCTTTGCAACTTCAAGGTCAGTACAGGCCGACATATATTCGGATGCCATCTGCATACCGGAAGCCATGACAGCGAAAACAGACCCTGCGAGTTTGGCAAGCTTGGTCGCCCAGTTTTCGCCATCGTCTTCCGTCTTGTCAAAGAAAGATTTCCATGCTTCGTAGATGTCAAGGAGTTGATTGGTTTCGGTAGAACCGAATCTTCGAGCCGCATCTATGGCTTTCTTGCGGTAGCTTTTCTCAATCCGTGCCTTTGCTTCCTCATACTGCTTTTTGTCAAGTATGCCCTGCTCGTAAAGCGACTTGACAATCTCGAGGTCGCGCTGCATGGCCATGGAGTCCTGCTGACGGGAGGTGCCCTGTGGCTTTGCGGACTCGGGAAGATAGTCAACCGCATACTTCATCTTCAAGTCACGGATTGCCTGTTGGTATTCTTCCTCTTTCATCAGACCGGCTGCGTGTATCTCATCAAGGATAGCCTTTTCGAGTTTGAGCCTTTCGGATGCATCACGATATTCATATTTTTTGCGCCACTCGATGTACTTTTCAGCGAAAAGTTTTTGACGGCGCAGTTTCTCATTGGCTTCGGCTTCCTCAATCTGAACCACATAGTTGTGGTATTCCTCGGAGTCCTTGTTGTAGGCGTCACGCATCTGTTTGAGATACTTTATCTTTATCTCAAAGAGTTTCTGCTGCAATGCTTCCTCCTGTTGGTAAATAGCATTGCCCGGAGTATAATAATCCATCTGGGCCTGAGTTTCCTCGGCTGTCTGCTGACGCTTGGCTTCTTCTACTTTGAGAGCGGCATTCTTTTTGAGCCATTCGGCCTCATACTCCGCCTTTTTCTTCATCAGCTCCTGGTAGTCTTCGTCTTCTTCAAGATTCCATTTTTTGTAGACCTTCTCGCGGTCTTCAAAATATTTCATGTCAAGACGATGCTTTTCAAGAATGAAGTCGGTGTACGACTTCAAGCCGGCGGAGTAATCGGAGACGTTTTGGGCCACACCTGCCTCCCAGTCACCCTTTGTGTTGTTGAGTTCGTTCTTGAATTCCTGCTTGGCTTTAATAGCCGCTCTTTTCGCTTCTGCCTCAGCCTTTCTTTTCTCAGCTTCCTGCCTGCGTTTTTCGGCAGCTTCCTCCCTCTCGCGCTTCTTCCTTTCCTTTTCGGATTCGTAGGGAGTGTAGTTGTCGATATTGAAATTGGGATTACCTGCCACTATTTCCGGATCGGGAGACTCCAGATAGGACAGACGAGCCTGTGCTTCGTCGATATAGTCCCTAAGGTCGGAGGCTGAAAGTTCTATTACTTCGGGATTGGGACCGCCCAGACCGATAATTACACGGCCTCCTTTTCCCTGCCTCACATTGTCGGAATACTCGTTAATGAGTTTCTTAAGGTCGGTGGCGCTGTATTCGGCAAGGGAGTTGATTTCCCTGTCAACCTTATTGATTTCATCAATAGCGGTGGTATATTCATTATGGTAGCCAATCATGCGGTTGACGATGTTGACCGGGTGATTGGTATTACCTTTCTTATCCCACATGTTGCCCTTGATGCCTTCAAGTTCCTTGACAATGTCTGCACCGATTGTGCCTTTGGTCTGCAGGTCGAGGACAACACGTGTAGCGATGCGGATTGCATCGCGCTTCGAAAAACCGTTCTTTTCAAGATGCTCCTGAAGGAGTTTGGCGTCTCCGGAGAGAGCATCTTCATAGGTCTGCTGGGCTGTCTCTTTTGCTACCTTAATGGAACGTTCTCTTGCTGCCATGCGAGCGGCGGCTGCAAGTCGCTTGTAGGCTGCCTCGAGATTGATGATTTCGTTTCTCTCGTTGACAAGGCCACGAAGATATTTACCATATTGGGAAATAATCGAGTCCTTGATATTCTTATATTCCTTGGTGCCTTTAGTGGCAGCTGCGAGTCTGCCGAACAACTCATCAAGAGCGTTCATCTCCCTGTTAAGTTCGGAAGTGAATGTTTTACTCGTATTGGTGGCATCCCTCAGTTTCTTGGTATATTCCGAAGTCCGGTCCGTGAGGGACTTTACAAGGAGGATCAGACCGGCGACTGCGGCGGCAATAAGTCCGAAAGGATTGGTGGACATTGCAGCCGTCAGCAATTTGAAGGCATGGGTGGCAGCGCCCAACCCTTGCGTGAAGGCGATTACAACAATCCGGGTCATTACTACGGCGACACGGAAAGCGTTTTGTAGAGCCACGCCAGCCTTCACAATCAGATTCCATGCACCATGCACAACCTTAATGGCACCGATAGCGGTGTAATATGAGGCCAGGACAATCAGAAGTGAGGTAATGGCCGTCTTGTGCTCGATAATGAAGGAGACCAACTGGTTCAGAATACGGAGGAAAACACCCGAAGAAGTGTAGATATGCTTCATTATTGGGTAGAGTTTTTCTCCGAGTTCGATTGCGAGTTCCGACACACGTTTGCGTGCCTTGTCGATACTTGCCTGAACCGTATTGTTGAAAATGGCATACTCGTTTGAGGCCGAAGTTCCGTCACGGAAAGCCTCGGCAGCCTCGCCCATCTGCCATTTGAGGAATTCAAGGTGAGATGAAAGGTTTGTAAGCACACCGGACACACGGGCACCATCGAGGCCAAGGTCTTGGAAAAGCGGAGAGAGAACGGCAAGGGCGTTGTCTTCGCCTATCTTTTCGAGTGCTTCGAGGAACATCATCACACCGTCAGTGGTTGACTTGTTGAGCGTTTCGGTAAAGGTCTTGACATCGAGACCTACCTTCTTGGCCATTCCCGCCGTATCTTTGAAAAGTGCCATTATGGTACGTTGCAAAGCGGTAGCCGACATCTCCACCTTTTGACCGTGTGCGTCAAGAGTTGCGGCGAACGCCATGATTTCGGGGATGGTCATTTTAGCGGAGGAGCCGATACCGGCCATTCTTTGGGCGAATTCCACAAGGAATGGCTTGGCAGCGGTACAGTTTTGTGAGAGGTGGTTCACTGTCGAACCCACTTTGAGCATGGCATCCCTTACACCGAACACTTCTTCGACACCGAAGATGTTGGTAAGCTTGGCGATAGTCTGCGTGGCACCTTCTCCGAGGTCAACGAGAGCCACATTGATAATGGATGCAGCTTCTACATACTCCTTTACTGACTGAACCGTGTTGTAGCCGAGACGACCGCCCTCCTGTGCAAGCAGGTTCAACTGCTCACGGGCAAGACGAGTGTCCATGTTCTTGAAGATCTCGTTGAGTTCTTCAACCTCCTTGGCGGTCATTCGGGTATATTTTTGTGTGTTGGCCATCGACTCCTCCATCTCGGCATAGGCATTGACGGCCTTACGTCCGGCCATGACGAGACCGGTCACGGCAGCTGCGACTGCCATAATCGCTGTTTGGCAGTTGTTCAGCCATTTGTTCATACGTTGCCACATGGTCTGCTGGGTGGCCATTGTAGCGTTAACCTTTTGAAGTTCGGCCTTGACCATCTTAATTTTCGCTATCTGTGCGTCCCAGGCTGCAGTGCCTCTTTGGATGCCGTTGAGTTGTTGCTGAAGGGTCTTCAGTGCCCGGTTCAGCTCTTTGGGAGTGGCCTTGTCGAGACGGTGTAGAACGGAGTCAACCGTGGTTGATGACTTCTTCAACTGGTCCATCATCCTCTTGGTTTGGTTGAGTTCACGCTGAAGCTTCTTCATCGTGGCCTTGTCCCCCGCAGTGGCTGCCTTGGCAATCTGCTTTTCCAGACGCTGCGCATCCTTCTCCAGAGTGGTGAGCATCTTTTGGGCCTGTCTCCCGTTGATGCTCAGTATTACATTGGCTGAGGTGTTGTAATTTGCCATCTTGAATCAGTTATCCTAATTTATGAAGCAAATTTCGGCAGTCTTTAATGGATATTAAAAGACGTTACACCGGTGCCTATCCTATTGAAAACAGGGTGTATGTCGTAGTAGGAACAGACTCGACGGAAGGGTCAAGGGAGGGAAATTCCCTGCTCGATTTTAATGGGTTTGAGGAACGAAAAGCGGGTCCCATTGAAATCGTGTTTAAAAATCTGACTCTCAGGCAGATTTATTGCTTTTTTCATAGCCTTTTCAAAAATTTTCCTAAAATTGTAGCGGCTTGAAAAATGCAAGTAGCGAAGAATGAGCGACTTGGGGGTTTACGGGGGCTTGCCCCCGTAGGGGCTTTGCACACCCCCCACCGCCCTCGTTTGCGTTTCTCTCGCTTGGGTGTCCTCGTTTGCGGAATATGCAGAGCGACCCCAAGATTGGGCGGTAAAATCCTGCCGTGTGCGTAGAAATTTCCGCTTGCGAGAATTTCGCACATCGGCAGACACCGATTTTTCATCATTGATGATGAATGAGTGAATGGCGACAGCGTTTCACGTTGGCAATGGGCGGTGATGACGCTCTTGTGTGCGAGCGAGCATGGCGAGTTCAAAGGAATGGAGACGACTCGGAGTGAACAGCACATTAGGCTTGTCGGAACGACCGTCAGTTTGTAGGTTCGCCTGCGGTTCTGCAATCTG
>JAFLTW010000007.1 GCA_022509085.1 Muribaculaceae bacterium
CTTTTCATTTTGGCTCCCGGGTTTTAGACATGAAACTTTCAACTTTATCTTGCTCTGAGTCAATATGGAGTTGCATCTTTTTTTCAAAGTCATTCATTTTATCGATATTGGCCTGAGCAATGGAGATGGCTTTATCTCCTGTGATTCGTTCTCCATTGGAATATACCACACACTCGATTTGAGTGGAGGCTATATTGTCCGGATTGTTTTCATCCGATCTGTTGTTGAAGAATAAAGGAACTGAAAGAGCAATCACAAGTGCAAGACACGCAGCCGCACCATAGAAAGCGAAACGTTTGTAAAACGGTTTCTTGGAGATTGTGGTTTGTTTCGAGTCTGCAATCTTCCGTTCTATACCCATTATAACTTTGGTTTCATTTATAAGGGCAGAGTCTTTATCCGTCTTTAGAAGGACATAATAAAGTTCCGTTTCTTCAAGCACGGACAGTTTGCATTCGATATAAAGATTGCAAAGAGTTTCAAGCTCTCCAACCGAAAGTTCAATATTTTTATCCTTCATATATCATTTCTTTTAAGGTTGCTTTGAATTTTCTTCCTAATCCTGCTCATTTCGGTTCTGACGGCTTCTACACTTCTACCGGTAATGTCAGCTACTTTGTCATATTCAAGACCCTCCCGGACTATGTATTGATAGACCTCCCGTTGTCGCTCGGAAAGATTGGCAATAAGTTTTCTTTCATAATCTTCGATACTTTCATCAGGAGGATTTTCAATTGGTTCTTCGGGATTTTCAAATACCGGTTTTTGATGGGATTGGTGTTTTAGAATATCAATGCAACGGTTTCTTAATGCCTTAAAAAGTTTATTCCCTGCTTCGGAATCTGAAGTAACCGGATTTTTTGACCACAAATTCATGTAGGTATCCTGCATTGCGTCCTTGGCGTCTTCCTCATCTTTGAGGAAACCAATCGCACTGCGAAAAAGCTTCTCGCGTAAAGCCAAATATGAATGTGTCAGAAAATCAGATTTCATATTTCGCCACTGTCTTATGCTATGCTTTTTATCATTTGGAATGGGTTGCTTCTATATTAGATACGATTGAGATGACAAAACATAACATCAAAAGAAAAAAATTTTTATAAAAATATTCTTATACCAATTTGTCTTTGTTAGTAATATAAAAGTTAAAATAAAAATATTGAAAAAAAATGTGTGATTATTCGGCAAAGAGCCGGGGGCGTAGTGCCGATGGATAAATCTCGCATACACTATAAAATTTGTGTGGCACCTTGACCTCACCTCCGAAAAAATTGAATCCTCACCTCCAGACACTTAAGCGGTCATGCCCTGCAATGTGGTTTAAAGTTTTACCTCTTTTGCGTCTATTATGTTGTGGATAATTGCATAAATTGTTAGTCCGGCAGACGAATGGATACCAAGCTTCGCATTGATATTACGGCGGTGAGTTGCCACCGTATGTGGTGAGATAAACAATTCTTTTGCTATCTCCTTATTTGATTTACCGGAAGCAACACATCTGATAATATCTTTTTCTCTTTCACTAATGGCTTCATCCGTTTCTCTATAGGATTTATTACCTTTAACTGAATCATGATTACTTTCCGAGTTATCTCTTAACTCATTTTCGAGTCTTGCCACTTCCGGCACAAAAAGTTTGCTCTCAATTTCAAAATGTGAAATAAGATCCTTTTCACACATTACAATATCAAACAGTGTTACACTAAGTTTGGGGTTCTCTTTTTGGGTATAATGATAGATAAAAAGGTCTTTCAATTCATTAAGTTTGGCGGCTGCATTGTCATGATTCTCTGAATATCGGTTTATATTGAAATTGCCGTCAGTCTCGCCTTTTGTTAACCTCTCCACATAAGGGAACACCACGTCGTTTTCATAATTCATATGACGGGACACCTCCTCAACATAATCATCATAAAACCGCATGAACAGGATTTCCACCTCATTGGGAGTAGTGTGGTTTATGGCTTCAATAAGCTGATGGCGTATTCTCGGCAGACTGATTTCAAGAAAGCCGGCGTGAGCCTTCTTCAGATAGGCTGTTAGCGTCTTCAAGGAAATAGAACCTGATTTGTAAGGATATCCACTCAAAAGATTGCATACGGTGAGAAAAGTATCCGTATCTACGCCATTTTTACTGCAGATTGATGCAACAGTGTCGTCTCCAAAACCGAACGCGAGCCCGAACCTGCCGACTGTCTTAACGAGCAGACTGTTGTCTCGCAAAACCTCCCGCATCGTGTTCTCCTTACTATATCCTATTGCTTTATCTATCATAATAATGTTGGTTAATGTTGCAAAATTACTCATTTTGCAAAAGAAGGCCAATACTTAATAATCGTTAATTTAAGTTCCCTTGACCGGTGAATTTTTACTGCTTAAAGAGTATTGCGCCGCCGGTTTAAGGGTGGTAATTTTGCAACGGAAAAATTCATAAGATTTTGCATGATGAAAAATAAATTGCAGTGGGGCAAATCTATTGCCTCTTTCTTCCTTGTGCTCTTTATGATGCCTCTGGGGCATGCTGCCATGATAATTATGGAGCATACTTTAAGCCTTTCCGTTCTCCATTATTCAGCTTTTGCCCTGGGTTTGGCAGGCATAATGATGGTGATTAGAAGCGTATATGTTAAAGGCGATACACGGCAGACCCTGTGGGGACTGGCCGGAGGGATGTTTTTCTGGACGGGATGGGTGGAATTCCTGTTTCAATATTTTGCCAACAGATTTGGGACGCAACCACAGGTAGACCCTATCTCAGGTGAAATAGTGACAAAGCCCGAATATCTCATACTTCCGGCAACTTTCGGATTATGGATGATGATAATGATGCTTTACGTTTTTTGTTGCCGTACCGGATGCGATTTTATACGATGGTGGCAGAAGCTTCTTTTAGGCAAACGTAAAGATGAGATTGTTTCAAGGGGGTTTAAGCGCCATACAGGGATTGTCACTTTTATGGAACTGGTAATGATAATGTGGACGAGCTACCTCCTTCTGATGTTTTGTTACGACGACAATTTCATCGGCGACCATCACCCCGTTACTTTGATAATCGGACTCCTATGCCTGATTGCCTCAATTTTTATTTTCCGAAAGCAACTTTATATTCCAACGTGGGGCGGTAATATCCGAATGGCTATTGCTACAGTTATAGTCTTCTGGACCCCGGTTGAGATTATGGGAAGAATCAATCTATTCAAGGAGATATGGATTGCTCCCTTCGAACATATTTTTGAGATGACCTTAATATTGGCGGCCTTTGTTTTGCTCGCGACATTACTCATCTTTAAGACACGAACTCCACGTACTGTTTAGAAATCTCTAATTATAACATATATAACAATTAATTTCAAAATGAAACACTCGAAACATCTTCTTTACAGCCTTATGGCCTTGGCCATGGCAACAATTTCGCTGACCTCGTGCAGCCATGACAAAGACGAACCTAAAGAACCCTCTTTGACTGATGAATATGTCGGAGAATTTTCAGGAAAGCTTACGCTGAATATTGCAGGTCAATATGATTACGACTCGGACATCAGAATAATAATCTCCGAAGGTGAAAATGAGACATTGAAGATAACATTCCCGAAATATGAATTGTCCAACACATTGATGGGTGACATCACAATGGGAAGCCTTACACTTGAAAACCTTACATACAATCCCTCAAAAGGCGGCTTCTACCTCGATTATGGGGAGGCAGGCGTAAGCCAGTATTTCAAGGCCGAAAGAAACGGAGCCGTAACAATGGACAGCGAGTATCAACTGAATGCACCCAGCGACATATTTGTAACCAAAAGAGAAGACGGGAAAATTAAAGTTGTCAATTCATTCCGAATCGGTGCCATGCCAATGCCGATTACCGCAACTTTCATAGGCCACAAATAATAAATGAAACCGTTTACGTCATCCACATATATATTCAAATGCCTCGCACTGCTGACCGCAGCGATGCTCTCAGGGTGTGAAGGCATTTTTAACGGAGTCTACGACGAGCCCCAATCAGAAACCCGATCCACTACAGACGGCCATCTATATATCAATGCATCCGGTTGGCTGGAATGGCATTATATCGATTTGAAGGCTGTAGCCGAGAGAGTTTCTGCATATCCTGATTTTGACACTTCCTCCTTATGGCAAACAATAGAAATTCCCACTATCGAAACTTTGGAAGAATCCGCTGAGAAGAATAATGAAAAGGCGGGAATCTATTTTTATTGGTATGATGTGTTTGGAAATGGAATTTCAAAGCAGGAATATATGGGTTTCACTCCTACCAAATCACAACCGGAACCGGAGTATTGGACCTTCGCCGTGCATCGTAACAATGTGAGGACCAATGGCTGTATGGTGGCTGAAACCGACTTTACCTCCCTGTCACAACTTCCGGAAGATTCTGACTGGGTTTCAGCCCTTGTCTTCACGCCCGATGAATGGAACCAGACTGATGTGTGGACGGTGCAGGACAGAATGCTTAACGGCATCATCGGTAGCCAGGGTATTTATATCAACCGTGTTTTGAGCGGTTGGCTCAAAATGGTAATCCCCCCAATGCCGCCTGTCTTTGAGATCAATAGTCACGTATTTATCCTAAAGCTGCCCGACGGCACTTTCGCGGCTCTTCAACTTGAAGATTATATGAACTCCTCGGGCTCAAAATGTTGCCTTTCCATTAATTACAAATATCCACTTTGAAGACGCACAGGTTACATATCTTTTTGCTCCTTCTTGGACTCTATACTCATTCCTTTGCACAATATTCCTGTACAACGGATACGTGTGAATGGGATGTCTTGAATCTTGACGAGGTAGTGATAACCGGCACAAGAGTACCTAAACTGCTCAAAGACACTCCTGTACAGACAACGCTCTTAACATCGAAAGATATTGAGAGGTCGGATGCGACAGATATCCAGGGATTGCTTCAATCGGAATTGCCAGGCGTGGAGTTCTCTTACGCCATGAACCAGCAGGTTCATTTGAATTTCGGAGGTTTCGGAGGCCAAAGCATTCTCTTTCTCATTGACGGAGAACGAATGGCCGGAGAAACACTCGATGATGTGGATTTCTCGCGTATCGACATGAACAATATTGACAGGATTGAAATTGTAAGAGGGGCCTCGAGTGCTCTGTATGGCAGCAATGCCGGAGGTGGGGTAATAAATATCATTACTAAAGGAGCCTCTAAGAAATGCGATCTTGATCTTGATGTCAGATTTGGGCGGCATGCCGACCGAAGATATATGTTAAGTGTAGGAAGCAACTTCACTCATATTCAAAATTCATTTTCGGTTACAGCTTCGAGAATGAGCAATTATTCCGTTCATAATGCGCCGGGTGCCGAAGCGGCAGTTGTAAGCACGATTTTTGGTCATAAAACATTGAATGTTCGTGAAAAGTTAGTGTGGAAACCTTTTGACGGCCTTAAATTGTCGGGAAGAGGCGGATTCTATATGCGGGAATTGCCACGTGAGATTGAAGCCCCTGACAGATATAGGGCTTACAACGGAGGTGTTAAGGGAGAATGGAAAATTGGAACCGAAGATTATTTAGAGTTATCCTATTCTTTCGACCAGTATGATAAATCCCAATACAACGGCCTTTCAGGATTGGATATACGAAATTACAGCAATGTGCAGAACTCTGTTCGCACACTTTATAACCATTCGTTTATAAATGGTTCCATTCTTACCGCCGGTGCAGACTATATGCATGACTATCTGATGAATACAAAACTTGCAGGAACTAAAAAGGCTCAGGATTGTGCCGATTTGTTTATGCAGGTTGATTGGATGGGTTCAAACAAGTGGGAAGTTGTAGGAGCGTTGCGTTATGATTATTTTTCCGACGGAAGGATGTCGAGAGTTACTCCTAAGATTTCGGCACGTTATAAACCCGTGGTAAACCTAAATATAAGAGCAGCATACGGAATGGGGTTTAGAGCACCGACTCTTAAGGAAAAATATTACGAATTTGACATGGCCGGAATCTGGATTGTAAGAGGAAATCCCGACTTAAAACCGGAAACGGGACATAACATTAACTTCTCGGCTGATTATACCGTAAGACAATACAACATCACGGCCACGGCCTATTACAATCATATCAAAAATAAGATAACCACAGGGTTACCGTATTATTTGCCCGACACCACCACTCAACTCTATCTTAATTATGAGAATCTTGCCGATTATAATTCCTGTGGAGTTGAAATCACCGCACAGGCGGCATGGCGCAACGGGATTTCCGCAAAATTATCATATGCATTTACATACGAAAAAAACGTGCGTAACAAGGAAGACAAGGAGGCCAACAACCAGTTTATGCCTGCCCGCCCTCACTCCCTGACAGCGAGAGTGGGTTGGGACAAGTCTTTTTCGGAGAATTATAGTATTACTATTGACTTGAACGGAAGATTTCTGTCGGCTGTTTTCAACAAAGAGTATGTGGACTTTTACGATTTATCGAAGGGAACAGTTATCATAAAATATCCTGGGTATACTTTATGGAAACTTTCAGTATCACAAAAAATCTTCGGCAAAGTAAGACTGACAATAGCACTTGACAACCTTTTCAACTATAGGCCTCGATATTATTATCTAAACGCGCCGTTAACAGACGGCATTAATCTTCTCGTTGGAGCCAGTGTAACGATTTAGCTTTAAGGCGTATATTGGATGCGGTTTTCAGTCTTTCCGCTTTCCGACGGGAAGTTCGGTCGGGGCTTTGTCGAATAGAGGGCTGTTATAACCAGAAAGGTTGGCCTTTATAAGATTGAGCCGTGGAGCAACATGTTTTTGAGCCTTAAAACAACATGGTGTTGGTTTTATGATTGTAATTTTGCGGTGAGGCTTGATGGCTTCGCCACCGTGCACCGGCCTGTGGCCGACGTTCACTTCAAGCTCACGCGCGATTTTCAATTGTCGGTGAGTCTTGATGGCTTCGCCAGCGTGCACCGGCCTGAGGCCGACGTTCACTTCAAGCTCACGCGCGATTTTCAATTGTCGGTGAGTCTTGATGGCTTTGCCAGCGTGCACCGGCCTGTGGCCGACGTTCACTTCAAGCTCACGCGCGATTTTCAATTGTCGGTGAGTCTTGATGGCTTCGCCAGCGTGCACCGGCCTGTGGCCGACGTTCACTTCAAGCTCACGCGCGATTTTCAATTGTCGGTGAGTCTTGAGGGCTTCGCCACCGTGCACCGGCCTGTGGCCGACGTTCACTTCAAGCTCACGCGCGATTTTCAATTGCATCATAAAACTAAACATAATATATATGAATAAGACAGCAGTAGTTATTGGTGCAGGTTCGGGATTGGGTTTCGGACTTGCGAAAAAATTCAAAAAAGAAGGCTTTAAGGTTGTACTCGTTGCCCGTAATGAGCAGTCTTTGAAAGAAATGACCGAGCAACTGGGCGAGGATGTATTCTATAAGACAGCAGATGCCTCCGACGAGGAAACACTAAAGAGAACCATTGAGGAAATAAAGAATGAGTATGGTACTCCTGACGTGGTATTGTATAATGTTGGTATCACAGCTCCGGATTCAGATAACCTTACAGCAGAAACTCTGGTCGAGCATTTCAAGGCCGATGTGGCAGGGGCTTATACTACCGCTACATGTTTCGCCGATGAGAAATTTTCCGAAAAGAGAGGTGCGATAATCTTCACGGGAGGTGGTTTGGCAATGTATCCCGCCGCCGGCTTCATTCCCTTATCCATAGACAAAGCAGCTTTGCGCACACTTGCCTACATACTTCACGACAAATATAAAAAGCAGGGCATATTTGTCGGCATCGTGGAGGTCTGCGGAACAATCAACGGCTCGCTTTATTTCTCCGCCGACAATATCGCTGAATCATACTGGCGTATGTTTCTTGACCGCGATAAATGTGAATATGCCTATGAGACACCGGGACTCTCCGAAGAACAAAATCAGTATGGAGCCTTTGAAAACAAAAGCGCGGAATACTGGGGCAAAGTCTATAAATTTTCATCAGAAGATAAATGAGCCACTCCATACGATTGAACAACGGAATTGAGATGCCAATGATAGGATTTGGAACGTACCAAATTTTCGATTTTGTCCTTTCTGAAGATGAAATGAAAAAGATTGCTTCGCTCGACCTTGACCGAAGTATGTTTAACTGGTGGTAAGAATCTTTTATGTGGCTGTTGGTTCCCATATTCTTTCTTGGTTTTCTCACGCCGATTCAGACGGCGGCCAACTCCAGGTTGCGTCAGGCAGTTATCTCCCCGATGGTTGCCTCCTTGGTGTCGTTTACAGTCGGCACCCTGTTTCTCGCCATAATTGTGTTATGCGAAAAGGGTTCCCTGCTGATTGAAAGCGAACTGATAAGTCGTCTGCCTTGGTGGGCGTGGTTCGGAGGTTTATGCGGACTGTGGGGACTAACGGTCAATATCATCATATTCCCTAAACTCGGTGCCGTCCAAACTGCCTTGATGCCGATGCTCGGCCAAATTGGAATGGGGATAATAATCGACAGTTTCGGGATGCTTCAGTCGCCGGTTTTTCCGTTCACTCTGAAAAGAGCTGCTGCTCTTGTAATCCTGCTTACCGGCATAGTGATGATAGTAAAGCGAAAAGAAAATGCGGAAAAGAAATCCAATCTTTTAGTTTGGCAACTTATCGGTATAAGCGGAGGCGCCATTTTTGCCATGCAACCGTCGATGAACAGTCTGCTGTCAATAGGTCTTTATTCTTCAGTCCATGCTGCTTTTGTTTCCTTCGTTACGGCCACCATCATGTTGTTTCTTTTGGTAGTCTTAATCCCCCGAGATAGAATCAACATCCCCAAAATATTTTCTTTCGACCGCCCCTGGTGGTCGTGGCTCGGAGGTATAATTGGTGGCACCTTCGTTACCGGTTTCGCATTCTTCGCCTCTAAAACGGGTATTGGGTTACTGCTGGTTACGAGTATCTGTGGAATGCTTACCAACAGCCTTATCATCGACAAATATGGTTTGCTCGGAGCGATAAAGAAACGTATAGGGTTGTTGCAATACCTTGGATTGGTTTTAGTTGTTATCGGAATAATAATTTTAAGAATGAACTGATGAACTACAATCATGGCAAAGAGTAAAAGAATTTGTAACTTTGCAGTATGAATAGCCACAGCGTGTATAACTATAAGGATATAATCTACAGCTGTTTTCAGCCGGAGGAGTCGCTCTCGGAACATTCATTGCCTCATCATGCCCTGATTTACGTGTATTCCGGAGAGATTCAGATTGCCGATAACGGCAAGGAGCAAATAGTTAGAGCCGGCGAGTATGTTTTCTTGAAACGAGACAATCGGGTCAAGATACATAAGCACACTCATGGTTCGGATCCCTATAAGGCTATAAGCATAAGATTCGACAGAAAATTTCTTAGAGACTATTTCCGGTCACTAAAAAAAGAACAGTTGCCTCAAAATGTCAAGCGCTTCAAAGAAGCCGTTATCAAGATGGAGCATTCACCCTATGTCGAATCACTGTTCGTTTCGCTTTTCCCATTTACAGACCGCGGCATCAAGCCATCGGAGGAGTTTGTGAAGATGAAGATGAATGAGGCGATGAGTTATATTCTTGAAGCCGACACTCGGTTTTATCCTACATTATTCGATTTCAACAATCCCTGGAAAATAGACCTGCTTGAATTCATGGAGCAGAATTATATGCAGGATATGAGTCTTGAGCAATTTGCGCTCTATACCGGACGGAGTCTTGCCAGTTTCAAACGCGACTTCGCCGAAATAAGTGAACTCTCGCCGCAGAAATGGCTTATTGAAAAAAGGCTTACAAAAGCCCATGAGCTTATTGAAAATGGTAGCTCAGTAACTGATGCATATATCGAAGTCGGATTCAAAAACCGCTCCCACTTCTCGACAGCGTTCAAGAATTGCTACGGCTATTCACCGAATATGTTACTTACGAAATAAAGACAAAATGACTTTAGAAGAATTTAAGGAATTTGTTAAGACAGGTAGGCCGATAGATACCCCCGAGGCTATCGAGGTGCTCAACAGCCAAAACGATGAGGCCCGAAAAATAACAGCCAAATTGAATGGAGGTTATCATCCCATGGAGGAAATTCGGGAGATTCTCTCCGAGCTTTTCGGGTATAGAGTTCCCGACAATTTTCGAGTGTTCCCCCCTTTTTACACTGATTTCGGTCGCAACATCCATGTAGGTGACAATGTGTTTATCAACGCCTGCTGTCAGTTTCAAGACCAAGGTGGCGTTTGGCTCGGCGATGGTTGCCTGATAGGTCACAATGTTGTTTTTGCCACTTTAAACCACGATCTGGATCCCGAGCGCCGTCAGATATGCGTGCCCAAAAGGATAGTTGTCGGCAAGAACGCTTGGATAGGCTCCAACTCCACTATCCTTACTGGTGTAACAATCGGCGACAATGCCGTGGTAGCGGCAGGAGCGGTAGTGACAAAAGATGTTGAGGCAAATACAATTGTCGGTGGTGTGCCGGCCAAATTCATAAAAAGAATATGAGAAAGAAAATAATCTTAGTGTTAACTTTAGTTATATTTAATTTGAATCTTATGGCACAGACAAAAATAGTTCAGACGGCAGGACGCGAGCAGCTTGGCGACTTCGCTCCGGAGTTCGCTCACCTCAACGACGACATCCTTTTCGGGGAAGTTTGGAGCAGGACCGACAAACTTTCACTCCGCGACCGCAGCCTCGTGACGATAACCTCTCTTATTTCTCAGGGAATTACCGACAGCTCTCTTACATACCACTTACAGGAAGCAAAGAAAAACGGCATTACACGTTCGGAGGCTGCCGAAATAATTACCCACATCGCTTTCTATGCAGGTTGGCCGAAAGCATGGGCGGCATTCCGGCTCGCCAAAGACGTTTGGAAAGACGATACTCCCGGAGAGGATGCACGAGCGGAGCATCAACGCAAGATGATATTTCCTATCGGCGACCCTAACCCCTATGCCCAATACTTCACCGGCAATTCTTACCTCGCTCCGGTTTCCAACGAACAGATAACATGTTTCAACGTAACGTTTGAGCCGACTGTGCGCAACAACTGGCACATACATAAGGCCGACAAAGGAGGCGGTCAGGTTTTGATAGGAGTCGCTGGCAAAGGCTGGTATCAGGAAGAAGGCAAACCTGCGGTTGAGATCCTCCCCGGCACCGTAATCCATATTCCTGCCAACGTCAAGCATTGGCATGGTGCGCAGAAAGACGGATGGTTCTCCCACCTTGCATTTGAAATCGAAGGCGAAAACGCTTCCAACATCTGGCTCGAACCCGTTACCGATGCCGAATACAACTCCTTAGAAAACTAATCGAGCCCTTGCAGTATTATAGACTGAGAGCGACCTTCAAAGTCGCTCTCAGTCTATAATACTGCACTTTCTGAGTTTTTCTGCAAAATTATGGCTACAGCAAGGTCTATCAAAAGACACAAAAACGGACACGTCAATCCGAAAAAATTTCGTAAATTTGCCTTTGGAAATCAAACTTTAAAAGATGGCAAAAATTATTGTTCAAAATACACCTGTAACCATTCTCGTTCAGAATGAGCAAGATTACATCTCACTTACGGATATGGCTACTGCCAAAGATGGAGATAATCGCTCGGCTGATATTATAAAAAATTGGTTAAGGAATAGATATACAATTGAATTTCTTGGGACTTGGGAAATTATACATAATCCTAATTTTAAAGTGGTCGAATTTGACCACTTTAGAATGTCAGCAGGGTTACCATCGTTTGTTTTAAGTGCCACTGAATGGATTGAAAAAACAAATGCTATTGGTATAATAGTAAGAAAAGGTAGATATGGTGGGACCTACGCACATAAAGATATAGCTTTTGAATTTGGATCTGCTATTAATGTACCTTTTAAGCTATATCTTATTGAAGAATTTCAACGACTCAAAGAGGAGGAACAGAAACTAATCGGGTGGTCGGCTAAACGTGAGCTGTCCAAAATCAATTATCGCATTCACACCGATGCCATTAAGACCCATTTGCTTCCTTCCGAAATTACACGCGAACAGGCAACTAGAGTCTATGCTGACGAAGCCGATGTATTAAATGTTGCGATGTTCGGTAAAACAGCTCGCCAATGGAGAGAGGAAAATCCCGGTTTGAAGGGAAATATCCGTGATTATGCGACAATCAACGAGTTAATTTGCCTTTCAAATATGGAAAACCTTAATGCCGTGTTCATCGAACAAGGGATGCCTCAAAGCGAAAGGCTTATGAAACTTAATCAAATTGCTATTCATCAAATGACGGTGCTCGAATCTACAGAAACCCCTCGGAAATTGTTGAAATGAAACCTCAGCTTGCCAGGCTCATAACTCCGGTATGAGTTGGGAGAGGGAGTTTATGTCGATAGCCATAATCGTGCTGATTTGAATTGTATTCCAACCTGGGCTGCACTCGGCATAACTGGAGCAAGCTCCGTTCTGTATTCGTTGGCATGAAAAGTCGTCAGCTATAAGTTGAAATACGTAAAGATCTTATCTTTGCATCGTTGAATCCCGGTAGCCCCTGAGCAATCAAGCTATCGGGTTTTGTTTTTACTGCAAAATTAAGAAATTTTGCTGAGATATAGACCACATTGCATGGGAGCCCCATAGCACTTTTTATCTAATTTATATTGAAATAGAAGAAACTATGAATAAAACTATCAGACTTAAAAAGATGTTGGCAGACCTCCCTCTACTGAAATAAAAAGATTCTTTCGTAAAATAGTAATAGGGTTTCATCAACGATTGAAGAATGCAGCTCGCTTTATAGTATGGATTATAGCAACCAAAATCATGAGGAACCCTATTTTGCCATGTACCAACCCTAAAGATTTTTTTAAGTACCTCTTCGAGGGAAAATTATTCCGACTAAAGTTTGGGTTTATACGTAGAGTTTGCCACTCGATAGGCAGTAGGGGACATTCCGAGATGTTTTTGTGCATACCTGCTGAAATATGAGAGTGAGGAAAAGTTCATTTCTTCGCTTATCTGCGTAAAGGTAAGTCCGGAATTTTTCAGGAAATCAATAAGAACCGGCACCGCATATTTGTCAATCAGATTCATCACGCTGTTTCCTGTTATTCTCTTTACGGTTTCCGAAAGATATTTAGGCGACACGTTCAGTTCGTTGGCATAGTAAGCCACTTCCCGATAACGCTTGGCACGACCATTTTCCAAAAGAGCCAAAAGGCGTTTTACAACATTGGTTGTTCGCTCAGTCGGTGAGGTTTCACAGTGAAGTTTTGCATGGAAATCAAAGAGGTCGTATATCATTGTCAGAGCAAGACTGCCGATAAGCTCGTCATAGAAAAGATGGTGATTGTCTGCGCTTCTCAATCGCAGCTGCTCGATGTCATTATTGAAACGCCGTGCGTCTTCTTCACTCAATGGAATAACCGGATTTTCAAAAAGACTTATATGCCCTCCTATACCATAATGATTGGCAGGGAGAAGATTATAAAGGAACTTGAAAGGGGCTGCTATAAAGCGTATTTCCAAATCTTCGGAAGCATTGATATGTGTAACAAGCTCAGGATGACTTATAACTGCAGCATCATTCTTCTTTAAGGTTACAGGTTTGCTGTTAAAAAGAAACATGGCATCTCCTTCGTTGCAAATGAGATGCACCCCCCAGTCAGTAAAGTGGGGTGAATTAATCCGATTTATATCCACTGAATAAATTATTTCAGCCTTATTGGTTTTCATATTTAGTGTAAAATTAGCATTTTCCCGCAAAATGTAAAAACTTCAGCGAAAAATTGAAAATATGTGATGAATTTTAACATATTAACTTTGCGTCAGAAAATTTAATATCATTCATACCATGGACAAAACTATTAAACTTAACAATGGTGTAGAAATGCCTCTCGTGGGCTATGGAGTGTTTCAGGTTGACCCTGCGGAATGCGAACGCTGCGTAACAGAAGCGTTGTCTGTAGGATATCGTTCTATCGATACCGCCCAGGCCTATTTTAACGAGGAGGGAGTAGGCAATGCATGGCGCAAGAGCGGTATTGCACGCGAAGACCTGTTCCTGACGACGAAAGTCTGGGTAAGCAACTTCGAAGGCAATAAGGCAGCCGAATCAATCGACACTTCGCTTCGCAAACTTCAGACGGACTATATCGACCTTCTTCTTATCCATCAGTGCTTCGGGGATTACTACAATGCTTACCGCGCTATGGAAGATGCGTTGAAGGCCGGGAAAGTTCGTGCAATCGGTGTCAGCAACTTCTATTATGACCGTTTCGTGGATATTGCCGAGATGATGGATGTTAAGCCTGCCGTAAATCAGATTGAAGTGAACGTTTTCGCACAGCAGAAACCGATGCAAGAACTCTGCGCTAAATATGGCACTCATCTCATGGCATGGGGACCGCTTGCCGAAGGATTCAACAATTTCTTCACCAATCCGGTGCTTGCGGAAATCGGCATCAAATACGGTAAGAGTGTGGCTCAGGTGGCTCTCCGTTATCTCGTTCAACGCGATATCATCGTTATCCCTAAATCGGTCCGTAAGGAACGTATGGAGCAGAATTTCGATATTATGGACTTCGAACTTTCTGCCGATGACATGAAAGCCATCTCAGCCCTCGACCTTGGGCACGGAGTCGTTGTCAACTTCGAAGACCCGATGCAACGAGTATCCCTTTTCGACATCATAAAGAAATACAAGGTATGAGCAAAACCTCAGTTTTAGTCTTATTTTTCTCTCATACCGGGGAGAACTATAATGTAGGATATATCGAGGAAGGTAATACAGCCATCATCGCCGATATGATTGCAGATGCAACCGGCGCTGATAAATTCGAGATAGTTCCTGAAAAGGATTATTCTGTGGATTACAACGAATGTATCGAAATTGCGCAGCAGGAGAAACGCGCCAATGCTCGCCCTGCTGTCAAAGGCGATATAGCGATAGAGGATTATGATGTAATCTTCCTTGGCTATCCCAACTGGTGGGGAGAGGTGCCGATGTGTGTCTACACATTCATAGAGAAACACGACTGGAACGGCAAGACAGTCATTCCTTTCATCACCTACGAAGGCAGCGGAATGGGTGGCACAGACAGCAAGATAGCAAAAGCCACTACCGGCTCCAATACACTTGTCGGCAAAGGTCTTGCCGTGCAGGGAAAGGTTGCACAGGAAAACCGGACATCCGCTAAAAAATCAGTTGACAACTGGCTGACAGGATTGGGATTTTGATTAATTTTACGAACAAATTTCAAGATTATGAAATACGCTGAATTAGGAGATACAGGGATTAAGGTTTCCCGCATCTGCGCAGGCTGTATGTCTTATGAACTATCTTGACGAACCTTACATCCCCCACACAATAGTAGGTCCGCTCCCTGAAGGTCCAAACCCATTGCCTATCTTTGTAAAAAAAATACAAATATGAAAATAAAAACAATTATGGCCGCTTTGGTCGGATTTCTTATGACGATGACCGCTTGCGCCCAAACACAACAAAGTAAAGAATCTAAACCTGAAAATATGGATAAAGGAAAGAAAGTATTGGTGGCATACTTCTCGGCCACCGGGACAACTAAAGCCGTAGCCGAGGATTTAGCAAAAGTTATGGATGCCACCCTCTTTGAGATAGAACCGAACGAAAAATATACGTCCGCGGACCTTGACTGGCAAGACGACAAAAGCCGCAGCTCGATTGAAATGCATGACCCGAATTCGCGTCCCGCTGTGAAAAACAAGGTTGATGATATTGCACAATACGATGTAGTCTTTATTGGCTATCCCATTTGGTGGTATATCGCCCCGACTATTATCAATACTTTCATTGATGAAAACAATCTTGACGGCAAGAAAGTGTATTGCTTCGCCACATCGGGCGGTTCTCCAATCGGTCCATGCGTCGATGCTTTGAAGAAGCAATATCCCGATATTGATTGGCAGGAGGGAAAACTTCTTAACCATGCATCCAAGGAAACACTTGAAGCATGGAAACAAGAGATAGGACTTTAGGCATTTATCATAAATGCCTTTATAAGGAGTCCGGCGTGATTCTTTGAAATTATTTATTGTGGGATGCAAGGATATTAGCAAACCATGTGAGTAAAAGAAGAACACATAGATTCAAACCCTGAGTAAGGAGGCTAAAAGATATGAAAACTGAAGAAAAATGAGTAACTTTGCGGAAATAGCTTAACATCATGAAACAACTAACCATACTGATATCAATGATTACTTTGTTATTTTGCTCCTGCAACAATAACAAAGAGCCCGATTTAGAGATCAATCTTCCTATCAATTCAGAATTTATTCCTGCGTCTATTGAAATCAATAGAGCTGAAATGAATGAGCAGGAAAGAGAGGAGATAAAGAATTTAGTTAACAATAGACATATTGTTAATGATATTTCCGAATTACCGGATGACCCAATAGGCCAGAATGAGGCTTTCCATAAAATCAATTTTCAGGAAAATACATTGCTAATAATGTATGTTTATCACAGGTGGAGTATCGACACCTACGCTAACCGATTTTATAGAAACACCGGGGATAATAGCTATAACTGGATAGTTAAACTCGGAGTAACAACGGATGAGGATAATGAAACAGAAGTTGTTCAGCTTACGAGGTTTGCAATTCTTGTAAGGAAATTACCCGCAGACGCTGATATTGAAATATGGCGGAGTCTGACAGAATTTTGACCGAGCCCCTTAAGTGCGTATTTTTACACACCGGCCTTTATGATGAGAGGCGATTGAGCGGCAATAGAAGCCTGCTATTTGTGAAGCCTGGTTTGTAAATATTGCGCTAATCCGAAGAAATATCGCCTGAAACCGGGTTGATATCCCAGTAATCTGTCAAACCAATCAAGCCGCTTATTTATAAATTTAACTGCCATCCCACAGTAAATTGCGGCAAACAATGTTCCCACTCCAACGATATTCCATCTCCAGGTTCCGAAGAATATAAACATTGAAATTATAGCCGAAAGCACGAGGCATAGATCGACATTAATCTTCATGTTTGCAAAAGGTTTACCTGTCAACTTGCTCAATGCCGCAGGCAGTCCCTCACCCGGCATCGTGATTGAGGCACAACGTATTTCCATTGCCACTCCCAAGGCCATTATTGAGCTTCCCGCTACCATTTCAATAAGCTGGAACGGGATGTTGGAGGTGATGAGAACCGTTGTCATTATCATCGAGAGGTCAATTAAGACACCGAATACTACACCAATAAACAATTGCAGAAGCTGAATAGGATTGAAATTTTTTCGCAGTACAATAATTTGGCCCAGCACAAGCAATACGTTAAGGATGTTCGTGTACATGCCAAGCGTGAGCTGAGGCACCAATCCGTCTTCTCCCGCTAAAGTGAAAGAGTAGGGGAGAGCTGAAATCACACTGCTTCCAAGGGAGGAACGGATACATATAGCGACACCCAATGCTAATAAGAATAATGACAACAAGAGTAGAATGTGTTGCCATATAAAACCTATTATTCGTTGTTTGTCAACAGCAATATCCATACTTTTCATACCTTAGAAATTCACTGCAAAATTACGAAATTTTACTGAGAGAAAGTCCGCTGTACGGCGTGCTAAATATCGATGATATTCGGAGATTGTAGAAGACTATAATCTCCGTTCATTATAGCACCGTTGGAGAAGACGGTGCCGTTTTGATTGAGGATGCCGTGTTGGGCATGGATATGCCCAAATAAATGCGCTTTAAGATTGAGAGAAGGGAGTTTGGCAAGCAGTTCCTCAGCGCCATAATTGATGTTGTCATCGAAATCCAAAATCCCATACGCGGGAGAGTGGGTTATCAGGACGTCCGTGTCCGATGGGATATTTTCATAGAATTTAGCCTGACGGTCAGTAACACAATCTTCCATAAACATCGGCACTCCATAGAATTTAATCCCATCTACCTCTATCCCGGTGTTGCAAAGGTAATGAACATTCGGATCCAATCCGTCAATATTGGCTCCGTAGAGACACGCATCGTGGTTGCCGCAGATGAAGATCTTTTGCTTGTATGGCAAATCGCAAAACCAGTTAAGGAAGTCGATTGCCTCGGCTTCCGAACCGGTCATAGTGAAGTCTCCCGAATGAACTACGACATCAGCCTCGGGCAACCCAGGGAGGCGCCGATGCGCCCCGTGGGTGTCTGATAAATGGAGTATTTTCATTCGTGGTATTCTAATATAGAAGCAACGATATCTATGGCGTTACTATTAATCTTGAAAGAAGAACCATTGACAGGCTCCAATAATCTGCAAATTTCAAATCCTTGTTGATTGGTAGTTGGAGGGGCCTCCATTCTTCCAATTGAAAACGATTTTGTATCAATGTCAAAAATAAGATATAAGTTTTCAGAAATGTTGTTCTCGTCAATTGCTTTCTGTACTATTACCTCAATCTTCTCTTTAAAATCATTATGATTGTATTTTTTATCATTCATTTGCACAGCTATTGAAAATTTTGACAATTTTGTCAAATTGCTCTTGCCCTAAACAGTTCGGAGAAAGGTATTGCGCTCTGTATGTGTTAGGCAGATGAGGAATAATGCGACCATCCTTTTCGAGGGAAGTCCATTTGTTACCGAGAAATTCTCGCCAAAGATTTACTGCTCTTGGGACGATGAATATTGTTTCAGGGTTGTTCAACCTTATAAAGTCAATCAGTCTCCGTGTGAATATCTGGGATGGGAGAAGTACCCCCTTTTTTAAGGGAGCAAAATTGATTGATGAGTAAGGGAGATATTGAATGACGGCAATGTTTTTATAGATGGTTTCTTCGTTTACACCTGCGTCAGTAAGGAAGTGAAAACGTTTCTTCCAATACCAGTCGCCCATTGCGTTGTAGGCATCGCGAGCTGAAAATCCGAGGGATTTGTTCCAGTCTTCGGGCATAAAGCTGTTGTATTCCAAACAAAAAGTGCGACGGAAAAATTCCATCACTTCTTCAGCGATGCGAGGTTCATGTTGAAGCATTAAAGGTATAACCCTGCCTGCCGGTTCAACCCATCCTGGGTTTTGGCTTAAAACAATAACCTTAGCTTTAAGTGGATTGCCAAGCCAAGGATAAGGAACGGTGTTCAAAACAAAACGTTCATTATCTTTATGGGTTTCGTTAAATTCGCGTATAAATTCTTCGTCGCCGGGATAGATATACTCTTTCCCTGACAAATCATAAAGCGCAGCATTGCCGTGAAATTCGGCAACTACTTTCTCCCAGCCATTGGTTTCTTTGAGGTCTTGCTCTGTCTGTTTCATTGGGTCTTTTAAATAATGAGGTTTAGATGTATCATTAGGTAGATGATAATAACGAAGGAGGTGGGAAAATAATTCGTCGATAATCCTATCAATTGTCCAATACTGATGCATGGACTCGACTGTATCTATGCGTCCGCCCCAAAGTTCTGCAAGAAGAATGTTTAAGGTATGCTTCACATTATCTTCTGTCACAGTAAGATGCTCACGATAGGTGGCGTGAATTTCAGATCGTACATCGTAGCCAGTAGTGAGCAAATAACCGATATCAAGTAGTTTTTGTTCCTTGGTGTTGTAACTAAATTCAGTTCCTATCCAGTCGAAGTAGGTTCTTCGAGAATACGGAAAACCGAACTCATAAATCCTTTCGTAGTTCATCAGATAGAGATTTTAACGTTTCAGATGCAATTATTAATCGCGAGTGAGAATTTAGTGCAAGTCGGCTGAAAGCCGGTGCGCGGTGCGCAAGCAAAATTGCTCACCGCAAATTTAATAATTTGGTGTATCAAAAATCAATACAAGTTGAAAATTCGTAAAAATTTTCCATGTATCGACATTTGCGACAAGTGTATATTATCTTGGTTGCAAAACTCTAATAATAAATAGTATGGAAGAAGATAAGCTAAGGATTAAATCTCCGGAAGGAGTACAAAAGTTGATGGAAGAACTGTGGCAACGTCATAAAAGTGGAGAGGCTAAGCCTCGAAACAATATCTTTTGGGTTGATTTACCTGCTCCAACGGAGGAAGAACTTGAAGCTTCGCGAAAGTTTATGGAGGATGCCGACAAACAAAGTCAAGAGTAAGAAGATTAATTTTTCAAAACTTGTATCAAGAATTGAAACAAGTTTTGATTATCTTTGCAACCGAAACTTCAATTCCCAGGAAGATGACTCAGACTGAAAAATACATTTGGCTTATCGACACGATATATAAGGCAAAGAAGATTTCTTTGGAGGATATATCGCAGCAATGGAGAGATTATATGGGTTTGAATGTGGATGAGAAACTACATCGGGCCACTTTCAACCGTTGGAAGGACGAGATTTATATGCAATTTGGCATAATAATTTCTTGTCAGAGGGTCGGCGGGTATAAATACTACATTGAAAATCCGGAAGTAATCGAGGAAAACAAGCTCAATAAATGGATGCTCGACACTATTGCCACGGGTAACCTGATCAATAACAATATCTCTGTCAGCACCAGAATTTTGGTTAATAAAATTCCCTCGGGCAACGTTCATCTGAAAAGTATTATTCATTCTTTGAAAAACAACATAAGGATTGAGATTACTTATCAGCAGTTTGACCGTGAGAGCCACACCTTCCCCGTAGATCCGTTTTGCCTGAAATTGTTCGAGAACAGATGGTATGTATTGGCGCGGAACAACTGGGGTCAGATTAAGCTTTATTGCCTCGACAGGATATTGGAAGTAGTCTTTTACGATGAGCATTTTGAAGTGCCTGAAGATTTCAATGCCGAAGAGTATTTTGCTCCCTATTACGGCATCATCAGAAATGAAAGGCCCGAGAGAATTGTTATAAGGGCTTATGACGTCCACCGGCATTACATGGCGAGTCTTCCTTTGCACGACAGTCAACGGTTGATAGAGGACACCGGGGAATATTCCGATTTTGAATTAACGGTTGCCCCCACCTACGACCTGGTGATGAAATTGCTTTCGTTTGGAGCAATGATAGAAGTGATTGAACCCGTTTCGTTGCGCGACACAATGCGAGGCTGGGTTTCAGAGTTATATGAAATGTATAAGAAATGAAGCTTGCGGCTTCAAATTTAGAATATAGAGATGAAAGACTTTGCAGCAATAGATTTTGAAACAGCCAACGGACGCCGGTCGAGCGTTTGCAGCGTCGGCATAGTGATAGTGCGCGGTGGAGAGATAGTAGACAGATTCTACAGCCTCATCCGGCCACGCCCCAACTATTACACCGAATGGACTACGGAGATCCATGGACTGACACGCATAGACACTGATGAGGCCGATCGGTTTCCGCAGGTGTGGGCGCAAGTATGCGACCGTCTGGTCGGGCTACCCTTGGTAGCCCATAACGCCCGTTTCGACGAAGGCTGCCTCAAGGCGGTTTTCGCCGAATACGGCATGGAATATCCCGATTATAAATTTCATTGCACGTTGGCCGCATCGCGTCGTTGCCTTCGCCTCCCCAACCACCAACTGCATACCGTCTCCGCCGCATGCGGCTTCGACCTTGATAACCATCACCACGCCCTGGCCGATGCCGAAGCCGCTGCAGCCATCGCCCTTAAAATCTTGTAAAAGTTTAGGTGGGGCTCTATTTCTTCTTTAGATAATACCGGCGAAGATCTTCGGGAAGTCTTTCGATAGAATAGCGGAGTGCGGTGCGCGGCATCGAGGTGGCGTGACGGTCAAGAAAAGCGATAAGTTCGTCATAGCCTCCTCTTTTCCCCATTTCTCGAAGCATCCAGCCGGTTGCCTTGTGGATCAAATCATGTTTGTGTGTAAGGAATTTTTGGGAAATCCTTATGGTGTCGGAATATTGCCCGGCGCGTATCAATGAGAGGGTAGACACGATTGCAACGCGTTGATGCCACAGGGAATCCTGCTTGTCAGCAAATCTGTAGAGGATATCGCGTTGCATGGGATTATCGATCAGCCAGTCTCCGAGAATGTATCCGCAGACTAAGTCTACCAGATCCCAATTGTTACCATAAGGGATATGGTCGATATAGGTATTTACAATTTCCCTTACGTCGGCATCATTGCCGGTTTTTTTTGCCCTCTTATAAAGCTCTATGAGCAATAGAAAACCGGCTAACCTTATTTCATGCCATTCAGATTTAATAAGGGTGTTGCAGTCATCAATGCTGACGGCTTCCCTATACTTCCTGACGATTTTCCTGGTCTCAGGGACTCGTATCCCCAAAAATTTATCTCCGTAGCCATATTCACCCTCGCCGGTCTTGAAGAAGCGGGCGAGGTGGTGTGCCTGTGCAGGATTGCCTAAAGAAAGGAACAGACTTGCTATTTCATTCGCTTGCATAGCTCATCAATCACGGCACTACGGATCATCGGCTTTTGGAGGCATCATAGCGATCGGCGTTCATTAGCTTGCGCCAGAGGGGGTTGCTCTTGTTGGCAAAGAATTCGCGGAGGTCTTCTTTAGGGAGATTATAGCCTCCCATATGGAAGCGGATGGCTTTCCTCTCCTCCGGTGTAAGTTGCAGCCCGCAGGTTTTTTCAAGGAGTTTCACCGATCTGGAGCCATGGCCTTTGTAATGAAGTTGCTCGTCGGGGCGCTCCTTCCATACGCCTCTCTCGTCCCGGTATATCTTCCGAGATTTGCATATGTCGTGGAGAAGGGCTGTGAGGATCATGCTGTCTTCCGGCAGGTCCTCACCCGTAGCCTTTAGCCTGTCGTAGACGCCGAGGCAATGCTGGGCGAGCCCTCCCGGCCAGTTATGGTGACGGCGAAGGGAGGATGGCATCTCGTAGAAATCGTGTTTCTCGAGATAGGCCAAAACGTCTTCGATCCCCTGCCTGCCGGTAGAGCGCAGAAGGGTCTCGATTCTTGCCTTGTTTGTCGACTTCTCTTCTTCTGTCATAAGGCTTGCAACGTGTTTGATTGTGCAAAAATAATAAATTTTTGAGGTTGGAATGGCTCGGGGTATGAGAATTTTCGTTAATTTCGTAAAGCGGAACAGATAAGTGTATGATTACGGAAGAAGCAAATGGAATGAAGATAAGGGATGGAAAGGCAGACGACGCTCCGTTTCTGGCGCGTGTCGTAACGGAGGCTATCGGCCGGGAGCTTTGCGTAGGGCTCGCCGGAAGCGAGAAGCGGCTTCCGCTCGTTGACGAACTTTTTGCCCGGCTTGCTGCCGACCCGACCTCTCAATACAGCTACAGGAATGCACTAATAGCCGTCTCGGCCAGCGGAGAGCGCGCAGGAGGGATTATCGCCTACGACGGCGCGGATCTCCACCGGCTCCGCAGGGCTTTCGCACGGGAGGCCCGTGAGATTCTGGGGTGGAATGTCACGGAAGAGGAGTCGGAAAGCTGGGACGATGAAGCCGCTCCCGACGAGATTTATATCGACTCCCTATATGTGGCTCCCGAGTTTCGACGTCAGGGCGTTGCCTCAGAGTTGCTGAAGGGAGTAAGGAAAAGATTTGAGGGAACGCCAAAACCCTTGGGACTGCTGGTGGAGCCGGAAAATCACAAGGCCCTCCAGACATATCTCCATTGGGGGTTCCGGCAGGTGGGCATAAGCCACTTCTTCCGTACCCCTATGCTCCATATGCAGAAGGAGTTCCACTCCTAAAGGATGCCGCTAAAGGATATGCTACCTCAAGCCTTATACTATAAGCTTGAGGTGCCCGTGGGCGTTGATGCGGTATCTGTGGGAAACGCCCGTGGTCTGGTTGGCAACCTCAAACACACAGTCTTCGGGATTGATGGAGAGGTTGGCGTTTTCGAGAGCCGCGGATATGGCGGACTCAATATTGTGAAAACCGCTGTTGGTGGCCGTGTAGAGGCTGTTGCCGTCAGGGCCGAAGATAGTTACCGATACCTGATTTCCAGGTTTTAATGAATCAAGTGCTTCCATAGTATTAAGATTTTGGTTTGCATGGCGTGGCTCTATTATGTGTAGAGCCTGGCTCTATTTCTTAAACGTCCGCGAGCGGGGTAATGTTTAGAGAGGGGAGGGGCCGCCATACTGGGATTTGCCTTTTGTGAAGGAGGCGTAAGAGATGGCATGGGTGGGACAGCAGTGGTAGCAGGCGCAGCAGGAGAAGCAGCGGCGCCCCCATACCGGACGGTTGTCTGCCATAGTGAGGTTGTCTGCCGGGCACACCGAGGCGCATCTTCCGCACCCTATGCATGCATCGGAGACGTGCCACCAGGCAGTGTTGACGCCCCACCTTCTGAAGGCGGGGAAAATGGCTGATCTGAGCCTGGGAAAGGAACCTTCCTTAACGTCATATAGCCCTCTGGCTCGCTCATTTATCTTGGCGGCGATCGCATCAAGCCGGCGCGGAGCGGCAGCAAGTTTTGCCTTCTCCACTTCGGCGCTGTCGGTGTCGAATCCGGGCAGCATCACATACGTATTGGGCATTATGACGCTCCATAAGGCGTCGGCCTCCCGTCCTCTGGCTGCCTTGACTGCCTGGTTGAGCTCCCGCATGGCCGTGCCGGCCTCGTCGCCGCAGGTGCACACGCCCCAGAGGTATCGGCTCCCTGAAACTTGGTGCAGGAGCCGGTGGTGCAGGAATTCAGTTACCACCGGAGGTATGCCCCAGCAGTAGATGGGAAACATAATCCCTATGGGTTCGTCGTCGCCGGGGAGGGGCGATTCCGGGGAATCCTTGAGGATATCTACCGCGCTTTGACCGAGTGTATTGGCCAGGTAGCGGGCAGCTGCTGCCGTGTTGCCTGTGGCGGAATAATAGTAAATCATAACTCTTATCTGAACTGGTTGGTGGCTGCGACGTAGTGAAATCCGGCCGCGGATAACTTCTCTTCGAGGGCTTCGCGGTCAATGTCAAGTGATTTGCAGAGGTCGTCAAGGTCGGCGAACTCGTCACGCAATTTCATGTTTACGAAGCTTAAAAGCATAATGGGGTCAGAAGGAATCATGGTAAATAAGCCTTGGGTTCGACGAATGCAAAATTAATAATTTCCCTCCGCTTATGAAAATCGCACAGTCCTCCATCGAATTAATCGCTGAAGAACTCTTGGTCTACTGTTTCTCCAAGTGTCGAAATATCGCAGTGTCTTATCAATCGCAGAACTTATCAATCGCAGAACTTTTTGATGCAGTGTGAGTTAGCTCGGAGAGCTTCTCCTATGGTTAACCCCACCATACGGGAGTGAAGCGACCTTGGTGGGGGCCACACGATCTCATGCAGGCTTGCTCGAAGAGTATGTCTATGTCGGCACAATTTCCGCGGAGGGCTCTCTTGTTCATCACATGATGGCACGGGTTTGTTACCTCACCTAAAATTATTACATTTGCAGTCAAATTAACCAATCCAACTGCTATGGACTTTGACCACAATAAGGAATACGAATATCGCGGACTGGTGATCAACGGTTTCGCGATGATTTTCTTCACTTTTATTCTCATCCCCGGTCTTATCGTGCTCTTCACTCTCACTCTTATGGAGAGGGCGGAGGCGCTGGCCGTAGTGCTCGACAGCATCCTCGGCTTCCTGTTCATTCTCGGTTGCATCGGGTATTTCACCCAGGAGCCAAACCAGGCCCGGGTGATGATATTCTTCGGCAAATATAAAGGCACCTGCCGGAAGACGGGATATTTCTGGGTCAACCCCTTTATGAGCCGTAAGAAGCTCTCGCTCCGCATTCGCAACATGGACATAGAGCCCATCAAGGTAAACGACAAGATAGGCAACCCCGTGCTGATAGGTATGGTGCTGGTGTGGCGTATCCGCGACACGTACAAGGCCGTATTTGACATTGACACCGCCGCCACTCCTACGGGCGCTTTCAACAATTCCGCGCTGGAGCGGTTCGTGAGGATTCAGAGCGATGCAGCCCTGCGCGAAGTTACCGGCCAGTTTGCCTACGACGAGACCGACAACAGCGGCCGGGAGCTGACCCTACGGTCGGGAGGAGAGGAAATCAACGACCTTCTGGAGCATAAGCTCAACGAGCGCCTGGCGTTGGCCGGCATGGAGGTTGTGGAGGCCAGACTCAACTATCTGGCCTATGCTCCTGAGATTGCCGCGGTGATGCTGCGACGCCAACAGGCATCGGCTATCATCACGGCACGCGAGAAGATTGTGGAGGGTGCCGTCTCCATGGTGAAGATGGCTCTCGACAAGCTGGAGAAAGAGGGTGTGGTGAATCTTGACGATGAACGCAAGGCAGCTATGGTAAGCAACCTCCTGGTGGTGCTCTGTGCCGAAGAGCCGGCCCAGCCCGTAATCAACTCCGGCAACTAATATGTCAATCGCAGAACTCTTTAATCGCAGAACTCTTTGATAACGTGTTAGTTAGCTGGAAGTATGACCATAACGGCAAATATTATGCTCTGCAAACATAATGTTTTTGGAGCATAATTCCACATTTACTTCCAAAAAGCTGTAAATCTGAGATTTCAGATTTGGGAATTAGGGAATCCAAGGACTTATAGTTCATCCTGTGTGGTGACCGGTTGATTCCAGCTGCAGAAGGAATTTTTTGGCTGCGAGACCTCCGGCATAGCCGGTAAGGCTGCCGTCTGAGCCGACAACACGATGGCATGGGATGATCACCGAGAGCGGGTTGGTTCCGATGGCTGACGCCACGGCCCTTACGCCTCGCGGGGAACCGACAGAGAGCGCAATATCCTTATAGGTAGAGGTTTCCCCATAGGGAATCTGGAGGAGTGCATCCCATACGCGGCGCTGAAACGCCGTTCCCATAGCCTCTACCGGAAAATCAAAACACGACCTGATGCCGCTGAAATATTCATGGAGCTGAAGCCTTGTATTTTCAAGAAGGTCCATGTCGTCAGGGGTGTCGGAGGGCGGTAGGAACTTGTTTATTCTTCGCAATGTCGTCTCTATCCTCTGGCCTGTTACCCAGTCGCACAGACAGACGCTGCCTCCGTGCACTCCCACCATCAGCCTTCCGGCCGGCGAATCGTATACAGCCATTTTCATATCATGCTTCCCTCTTTGTTGACTACAAAAGTAATAATTTTAGGTTGAAATAGCCAATCCAAAAAAAGGGGAGGAGTGTCCCGGTATGAGCAAAATAGGGGTGATTGTTGTTATATGTAGGAGAAAGAGCGAAAGGAAATGTTTCACGATATACTGTTTCTGATTATAGGGCTTGCCCTCGTGTTGGGAGGAGCCAACTATCTTACAGACGGCGCTACGGCCATAGCCAGGAAGTTCAAGATGTCAGACCTCGTGATAGGTATGACGGTGGTGGCTTTCGGAAGCTCAACGCCCGACCTCGTGGTGTCGCTCACCTCCACGCTTCAAGACAAGGGCGCCCTCGCCGTTGCCAACATCGTGGGCGCCAACATCTTCGATATCCTGTTCGTGATTGGTCTCTGCGCGCTGGTGCATCCGGTAGTGATTGGCAGGGCAACGCTCCAGAAGGTATTTCCGATGGTAATCCTCTCCTCGGTGGTGATGTTTCTCGTGGCGTGCGACGTGCTCGTCGACGGCCTGCCAACCAACCTCATCGACCGTTCCGACGGCCTAATCCTGCTCTGCTTCTTCGTGATCAACTGTTTCGTCACCTACATGGTGTCGAAATCTCCCGACACACTCGCCACCACCGCCGGCAACACGGAGGTGAGCACGAAGCCCCTCAAGATGTGGCTCGCCCTGGTGATGGTGGCAGGCGGACTGGCCGGCCTGGTGATAGGGGGCAACTGGTTCGTCTCCTCCGCTTCGGGCATAGCCGAGAAAGCGGGAATGTCGCAGTCGCTGGTGGGCCTTACAATCGTGGCCATCGGCAGTTCGCTGCCCGACCTTTCCACCTCGCTCATCGCGGCCATCAAGGGCCATTCAGGCATCGCCGTGGGCAACATCGTGGGGAGCTGCGTGCTCAATGTCTTCTTCATAATCGGCCTCTGCGCCACGGTGAAACCACTGGAGCTCGGCACGGTCAACGCCATCGATTTCGGGGTGCTCGTGGTAGGGTCGCTCCTCATATGGCTTTTCGGCTGGGTATGGGGACGGCGCACCATCAACCGCCCCGAGGGAGCAATGCTGATAATCTGCTATATAGGCTACATCCTATATCTTATCCTTTCCAACAAATAATCACCCACATCCAGGCTTTACAAACGCTCAGCGGCTCCGGGGCGACTCCGGCCCGAAGAGGTAGGAGGGGGTGTAGCCCCCAAGGTCCACCACAATCTTTTCGAACACGATGCCCGGGTCGAGCGGGGTGAGCGTTAGTATATGCGGCTCGGAGGCAGGGGCAGCCGGGTCTACGCCCATGCTGAGTGTGGTTTCCACCACGCGGCGCGCCACGGTGGGATAGAACACGGTGTAGATATTTTCCGGGGCTTCGTTGAGGTCGCGGTTGTAGTTGATAGTCTCCGGTTTGCCGCCGTCGAGGCTCACACTGAAGCTATGGCCCTCGGGGTTCAGGAAGGCAAGGTTTGACTTCAAGACGACGTGCACCGTTATGGAGTCGGTATTTTCGGGCAGCGTGAAGGCATATTGGAGCTCCGCACCCTCCGTCGGGGCGGTATAGGGCATCACGGCCATACCGCCTGCCGTCCGGCCGAGGTGGGGAGTGAACACCCATTTCCCCTCGCCGCCCAGCGGATTGGCGGACGAGAAGTAATGGTTGGCCTCCATGGCGATAAAGCCGTCGGCCGGAGAGAAAACGTTGCCTCCCTCAGAGGTGTCGGCCACGTGGAACACCTCCGGCATGATGTCGGCCGGGAAGTCATCGTTCCAGGAGGTGTAGCCGATATGTTTCTGGTGCATCATGCCGTCCCATTTGCCGCCGGCGAGCTCTTTGTTGTAGAATCGCATCAGGGAGCCGTCGCGTTCGAAGCAGCGCTCCGTTTCCCGAGCCCAGTCGTTTGCCTCGGGCAGCCCCAGGGCATGAAGGTGATGGTTCATGGCCTGCGCGTAATACATTTCATAGAGATTAGTCATCACCTGCAGAGGGAAGAGAATAAGCTCCATATAGGCGTCTCGGAATTCGGGAGCGAGACCGTTATATTGACGCCAGGCTTCCGTCTCGAGCTTGCGGTAGTCGTCGCAGACGGCTTTCCATTCGCCCGAGCCGAGGTTGTAGGTGTCTTTGTCGAGCATTTCGGGCGTCACCCGGCCGTTGTATTGGCTCAGGAGGTTGAAGATGCGAGCCGCTTCCGGACCCTCCTTCTCGCCAAAGATGTTGTCGAAAAACCGGCGAGTGTGGCATCTTATGTCCGAGTCTTTGTAGGCGTCGGGATCCCATGCCATGTCCATGAATAGTGAAATGGGATACTCCATGGGTTTGAGGTCGCCCACGTTGATGATCCAGAGCCTGTCGAGGCCGTAGTCGGCGGCTAGGGTGAGCTGCTCCCACATGTTCTGCACGGGCGTGCAGTTCAGGAGTTTGCTGTTGCGGGGTGCTCCCACGTAGTCTACGTGATAGTATAGTCCCCATCCTCCCTTGCGGTCCCGCTTTGCGGCTTCGGGCACTCTCCTCACGTTGCCCCAGTTGTCGTCGCATAGAAGGAGCGTGACGTCGTCGGGCACCTCCATGCCTCGGTCGTAATAGTCGAGCACCTCCTTATAAAGCGCCCACACCTGTGGCGTCTCGGAAGCCGGGCGCCCCGTTACGTCGCTTATTATCTCCCGCTGCCTTGAGATGATGGTCTGCAGCAGCTCGATGTCGGCTTCCTCGCTCATAGCCTCGTCACCGTCACCGCGCATGCCGATTGTCACGATGTCTTCCGTGTCCTTCATACGCTCTATGCCGCGGCGGAAGAAGTCGTCGATCACATCCCGGTTGGTGGCGTAGTTCCAGTCGCCATAGTCGCCACGGTTTCGGGCCCATTCCTGATGGTTTCGGGCCATGGGTTCATGGTGGGAGGTGCCAACCATCACTCCCATCTCGTCGGCCGTCCGGCTGTTGAGAGGGTCGTCGGTATAGAAGGCCCAGCCCCACATCGCGGGCCATATGAAATTGCCGCGCAGGCGCAGTATGAGTTCGAACACGCGCTCGTAAAATTCATGGTTTCCCGTGTCGGTACCATAAGTGTTCCTTACCCAGTCCCCGAGGCATGGGAACTCGTCGTTGAGGAAGATGCCCCTCACTTTCACTCTCGGTTCGCCGGCCGTGTATTCCACTTTTTCAATAGCGAGGGTATCCTTATGAGGAACGGGCACGTCGGCCCAGTCATACCATGGAGAGACGCCGATGCGCTGCGACACCTCATAGATGCCGAAGATTGTGCCCCGTTTGTCGCTCCCGGCCACCACCAGGGCCTCGTCGATGCCCGGCAGGGGGTTGCTCACGGTCTTGAGGATAAACTTTTCGTATTTCCCCTCAAGCTCCTCACGGCTAAGGAGACCGTTGGCGATAATCTCTTCGATATAGGGGGAGCCGAGTTGCCCTGCGATGATGGCTCGCGGGGCAGTGGGAGCGTCGATCAGGGCAGCGGGGGTGCCCGTTACGCGGCCGAAGTCTTCGGCGAGGTTTCGGGCGGCGCGCCTTATGCCCTTGTCTTCTTCGGGATGGAGCAGGATGGGTAGGGGAGTGGCATCTTCAGCCAGAATGAATTCCACGCCGCTGGCATGTCCGGATGCCGGAAGTATAAGGGAGGAAAATAGCAGTGATAGGATAAGGAGAATGCGTTTCATAATTTTGTTTTCATAATTTCAAGTCGTTTCCGTCAGTCGCTGTCGGCCTCCGTAGGGAGCTTAACCCATTGGAAGGGATGGCGCGTGGCGGGAAGAATCCTGTCGGTCAGGTCGCTGAAGCGGAGCAGGAGAGACGCGGAGTTGATGCATGGATGGCAGGCAAACACCGGCTCGTTGCGCAGGTCTTCGTCGATCAGGAGGTTTACCTCGAGTTCCTTGTCGTTGATCAGCCCCATTGGGGTCACGGAGCCCGGGGTCACACTCAGGTATTTCATCATGAGGTCCTCGCCGGCAAACGAAAGACGCGCCGAATTTATCTGCGCCGACAGGTATTTGGTCTTGAACACCTTTTCGCCCGGCATCAGCAGGAGGTAGAAGCGGGTCTGCTGCTTGTTGGTGAGAAAGAGATTCTTGAACACCGGGGCATTCACGCGTTCCCTCACCTTGTTGCATTCTTCTATGGTGAAGGCTGCGGGGTGTTTCAGTGTCTTGTATCCGACTCCCAGGGAGTCGAGGAAGTCGTAGACCTTATGCTCCATCGGAGTGCATGCCATCCCCTGCGGGCGCCCTTCGAAGAGCCTGTATTCCTCTTCCATATCCTTTAGATGATCTTGATGAAATAATGCCGCAAAGTTAGTTATTTTTTTGTAACTTTGCGGTGAGATATGGAGATAAGACATCAGGAACTCACGAGGTATATCCTCCCTCTGCGCGAGGGTGGCTCACTGCCCGGGCTGGCCGAAGCCGACGACGGCTTCCGCTATGCCGTCAAGTTTAAGGGAGCCGGCCACGGCGTGAAAGGCGTCATCTCGGAGCTCATCGGAGGCATGGTGGCCAAGGCGCTGAAATTCAACGTCCCGGAATACGTGCTGTTGTCGCTCAGCCCCCTGTTTGGCATCACGGAACCCGACGTGGAGGTGCAGGAGCTGTTGCGCAAGTCGGAGGGGCTCAACCTCGGTCTTCATTTCCTTGATCGCGCCTTGACCTACGAGCCCACCGTCAACACCACCGACCCTCTGTTCGCCTCCCGGCTCGTATGGCTCGACGCATTCCTTACGAATGTAGACCGTACACGCCTCAACCCCAATATGATGATATGGAACGGCGAGGTGTGGCTCATCGACCACGGCGCCTCGCTCTACTTCCACCATTCCGGGAAAGACCCCGCAGAGGCGGCACGCGACCCCTTCCCCTACATCAAAAACCACATCATGCTCCCCTATGCCTCGCGCCTTGAGGAGGCCGACAGGCTGATGCGTCAGGCCATAACGCCGCGCACGCTCGGCAAGATTGTAGACCTTATCCCCGACGAATGGCTCGTGGAGGAGGGCGACGAGAGGAGTGTGGAGGAAAAACGCGAGATCTACCGCACATTCCTGACGCAAAGGCTTGCCGACACTGCCCCCTTCGTGGAGCAGGCTATTGAAGAACGTAAAAAACTGGGTTATGGCGGCTCCTGACGAATTCCTCTATGAATATGCCGTGGTGAGGTATGTGCCGAGGGTAGACCGCGAGGAGTTCGTCAACATCGGCCTCATCATGCTTTGCAAGCGCCGCCGCTGGCTCAAGGGGAAGATACTGCTAAACTCCGGCCGGCTGCAGGCCTTCGACCCGGCTGTCAACTTTGAGTTCCTCGGTTCGCAGGCCACACTCTTCACCCGCGGCGACGTGCCCTCCCCGGAGCTCCCTGCAGAGGAGCGCTACCGCTGGCTTGCAGCCGTAAAGAGCGCCGTGCTCCAGGTGTCGCCGTCCCATCCGGGCATCATCCCCGCCGCCCAGGGCGCCGGGGACCCGTCAGCTGTGCTCGAGGCTGAGTTTGACCGGCTGTTCGGCCAGCTTGTCGGCTGAAAATCAAGAAGGAGTCCGACCTTCCGCAATAAAAATTCGGGGATTTTCAGGCCTCAATATTTCTTCCAGAGAATTCTCATCGAGTTGAGCACGGCGAGGAGCGCCACTCCAACGTCGGCGAATACCGCGGCCCAGAGCGTGGCGAGTCCTGCGGCGCCAAGGGCCAGGACGGCCGCTTTGATGGCGATGGCCGCTATGATGTTTTCCTTCACGATGGTGTGGGTGGTGCGACCTATCTTCACGGCCGTGGCCACACGTGCCGGGTTGTCGGTCTGGATTACCACGTCGGCGCTCTCTATGGCTGCGTCGCTCCCCAGTCCCCCCATGGCTATGCCGATGTCGCTGAGGGCCAGCACGGGGGCATCGTTCATGCCGTCGCCTACAAACGCCACAACCTTGCCGGGAGCCGACGTGAGCCGCTCTACGGCCTCAGCCTTGTCTTGCGGCAGGAGTTCGCCGTGGGCCTCTGTGATGCCGAGTCTCCGGGCGTAATCCTCCACGATTTCCTTGCGGTCGCCCGAGAGCATAACCACCTCGCCTACGCCCATTTGCCTGAGGTCGGTCACGGCCCGGGCTGCATCCGGCTTCATGGTGTCGGCCAGGGTTACGAAGCCGGCATACCGGCCGTCGACCGCTCCAGCTATTATAGTGTCCTTGATGGCCTCGAGAGCTTCGGGGTAAGCTATGCCATTTTTCTTGAGCAGGCGCAGGTTGCCGGCCATTACCTTACGGCCTTCCACCATGGCCTCCACTCCGTAGCCCGCGGTCTCCGTTACGCCCGAGGGTTGCTGAAGCCGGATGCCTGTGGCTTCAGCATAGTCGGCAAGCGCGCGGGAGAGGGGATGGGTGCTGTGAAGTTCGGCCGATGCCAGCAGCGCTGTCAGTTCCTCCTTGGGAAGGCCCACACTGTCCACGTTTTCTACGGAAAACCGTCCTGTGGTGAGGGTGCCGGTCTTGTCGAATGCCACGGTGGTGAGGCGCGTCACGGTCTCCAGGAAGTTGCCCCCCTTGAACAGGATGCCGTTGCGGGCGGCGGCTCCGATTCCGGCGAAGTAGCCCAGCGGTATGCTCACCACAAGGGCGCACGGGCAGGAGATCACGAGGAATACCAACGCCCTGTAGAGCCATTGCGCGAATTCGTAGTTGAATGACGGGGTGAAGAGCGACACGATCCAGGGCACGGCCACGAGCAGCAGGGCCAGAGCCATCACCGTGGGGGTGTAGATCCGGGCAAACTTGCGTATAAAGAGTTCGGAGCGTGCCTTCCTCTCGGAGGCGTCGCGCACGAGCTCAAGGATACGTGAGAGGGTAGACTGTCCGTATTCCTTTGTCACGGTGACGCGCACGGTGGCTCCCGTAGAGATCATTCCTGCCAGCACGTCGTCGCCTCTCTCGAGCGTGCGCGGCATGCTCTCGCCTGTGAGTGCCGACGTGTCGAAGACCCCGCCGTCGGAGGCAATCACGCCGTCGAGAGGAACCCTTTCTCCCGGGCGCACCTCGATAGTCTCTCCGATGGCGACGGTCTTGGGGTCGACAGAGACGGCTTTGCCGTCGCGCACCACACGCGCCCTGTCGCCTCTGACGTCGATGAGCGTGGCGATGTTGCGGCGTGCTTTCTCCACCGCTCTGTCCTGGAGCGTCTCGCCCACGGTGTAGAAGAGCATTACGCCCACTGCCTCCGGAAACTCACCGATGCAGAAAGCCCCGATGCAGGCCACCGACATGAGCGTGAACTCGTTGAAGGGGTCTTTGGCCAGCAGCCCCTCGGCAGCCTCTCTCACCACCGGGATTCCTACCGGGAGGATGGCAAGAAGATACCATGCGGCCTGGAGGAGCCGGTTGTCGGTGAAGGGGGTGAAGTCGAAGTGGGAAAGCAGCAGCCCTCCCACGAGCATGGCCAGCGAGAGCGCGGGCATAAGGAACGGGGGGAGACGGTGCTCCTCTTTGTGGTGGTTGTGGCAGCCGCAGCTGCAGGTCTGTGTCTGGTTCATGCCGCAAAGATATAGTAAAAGGAGTGCAACCCGATGTCAAAGAAAACGGCCTGTGTAAAATTCAAAAAAAATGAACAAAAACATTAAAAATTGTAAAAAAATGATTATTTTTGCCTTTTGAATATGGTTTCACGACTCCCACGGGAGCCTCGGGAGCCATGGAAGACTCAACTCTAAAGACGAAACATCATACCGGAAACTCTCAATCTATAGGCTTATATAGCAGATACATAAACAATTATAAAACCCAATGTGAAACTAAACAAAATTCTAGCATGAACAACATCTGTTTTCATCTGAATCGGAAAGTTTGGGCAGTGGCTTTAATGACATTGCTCATGGCATTCCCGGCATTGGCCCAGAAGATCACGGTGCATGGTACGGTGGTCGACGAATATGGCGATGCCCTCATTGGCGCTACAGTCATGGAGAAAGGTACCACCAACGGTACTGCTGCCGACTTTGACGGCAACTTCGAACTGAGCGTTCCCTCTAACGCCACGCTTGTGGTGAGCTACGTAGGTTACGACCCCATGGATGTGCCCGTAAACGGCCGCACGGAAATCCACGTCGTAATGAAAGAAAACGCTGAGATGCTCGGCGAAGTAATGGTAATCGGTTACGGTACGGTGAAGAAAGCCGACGCCACCGGTTCCGTGGCAGTGGTTACGCCCGACGAAGTTGCGGCAGGTATCTCCACTTCGGCCCAGGACCTCCTCGTAGGTGCCAGCCCCGGTGTGGTAGTAACCCCCAACGGCGGTGCCCCGCAGGGCGGTGCTTCCATCCGTATCCGCGGTGGTGCCTCGCTTTCAGCCAACAATGACCCCCTCATCGTACTCGACGGTGTGCCCCTCGGCAACGACGACAGCGGTCTCGGCAACTCAATCGGTATGATTTCGCCCGACAATATCGAGAGCATGACCATCCTTAAGGATGCTTCCGCAACCGCTATCTACGGTTCGCGTGCCTCCAACGGTGTAATCATCATCACCACAAAGAAAGGTAAGAGCGGACGCCCGCAGGTAAACTTCTCGGCCAACATGACTGTCAACACTCCGCGTAAGACGTGGGGCGTGCTCAGTGCAGATGAATTCCGCAACGTCGTAATCAACAGATGGGGTGAGGATTCCGACCAGGCTCATGCCATGGGCGACTATGACACCAACTGGCAGAAAGAAATCCTCCGCACGGCCATCAGCCAGGAATACAACCTGAGTGTGGGTGGTACCGTAGGTTTCCTTCCCTACCGTGTCAGCGCTTCCTATACGGGCAACTCCGGTATCATGAAACACACAAGTATGCAGCGTGTTACGGCCGGTCTTAACCTTACGCCCGAATTCTTCAACGGCCTTCTGAAACTCCAGGCCAACGTGAAGGGTTACTACATCCGCAACAACTGGAGCGGCGACGATGCAATCGGTTCTGCTATCGGTTTCAATCCCACAGCTCCCGTCTACAGCTATATCCCCACAGGCAATCCTGACTTCCCGTATTTCTACAACGGTTACTATACGATCCAGGGTGCCAGCAACCACCTCTTCAACGTAAATGCCGACCTCAACCCCGTGGCACGTCAGAACGAGAAGAACAGCTACTCCGACGTTTGGCGCTCCAACGGTAACTTCCAGGTAGACTATGCATTCCACTTCCTTCCGGAACTCCATGCCAACCTCAACCTCGGTTATGACGTCACGAAGTCGACGAGCGTTACCGACACGTATGCCAACAGCCCGCTGGCATGGAAAAACTCCCCGCAGCAAAATGGCGCAGGTACCCACTACTGGTGGTATCAGCTCTATCGCAACACTCTTCTCGATTTCTATCTCAACTATCAGAAAGACTTCGAGGCTATTCAGAGCAACCTTAACGTGATGGCCGGTTATTCATGGCAGCGTTTCGACTACCACAACCGTCAGAACGGTACGGAATACACCCATAACGGCTTCACAATCAGCAAACCGGCCACCGAGGGTGGCAGCTGGCTCAACCCCGCAATGGTAGAAGACGAAGCCACAGGTGAGGTTTCCCCGCAGAACGTCCCCGGCACAATCGCCTTCCCCGCAAGCACTACGACCTACCGTTCGGGCAACCTGATGCTCATCTCTTTCTTCGGTCGTATCAACTATTCGTTTAAAGATACTTATCTCCTGACGTTCACCCTCCGCGACGACGGTACGTCTCGCTTCTCCGACAAGCACCGCTGGGGTCTCTTCCCCTCCGTGGCTCTCGGCTGGAAGATCAACAACATGGAATTCATGGACCGCTATCGCGGCGACATGAACGAGTTTAAGCTTCGTCTCGGCTGGGGTGTCACCGGTCAGCAAGACGTAGGCGGATGGTTCCCCTACATGGCAACATACGCTCAGTCAAGCCAGGGTTCTTACTATCCCAACATGTTCAACGGCAGCTATCTTAAGAATCCCAACGGACCTATCGACGATGCTAACGTAGACTCCTGGACCTACTATCCCAAGGGCTACAACGCCAACCTTAAGTGGGAGGAAACCACTACATGGAACGTCGGTGTCGACATGGGCTGGTGGAACAACCGTCTCACCATCAACCTCGACTGGTATCTGCGCAACACCAAAGACCTCCTCTCGTTTGTAACGGCATCCCCGGGTGCTTTCACCACCAACATGCTCGACCAGAACATCGGTACACTCCGCAACATCGGTGTTGAGGCTACCGTCGGCGGCCGTATCATCGACTCCGAGAAGCTCGTATGGCAGTCAAGCCTAAACGTTGCATGGAACAAGAACGAGATCACGAAGCTCAACAATGAGGGTACATATGTGCAGGTAGGCGGTATCTCCGGCGGTAACGGCAATACGGTACAGGTGCACCAGGTAGGCTATCCCGCTTATTCCTACCTCCTCTACGAGCAGATCTACGACAACGACGGAAAGCCTATCGAAGGTGCTTATGTTGACCAGGACGGCAACGGCGTTATCGATGCCAACGACCTTATCATCAAGCACAGCCGCGACCCGAAGGTAACCATGTCGTGGAACAACACCTTCACCTTCGGCCATTGGGACGTGGGCTTCCAGCTCCGTGCCTCCATCGGCAACTACGTCTACAACAATGCTCTCTCCAACCATGCCACCATCGAAGACATGTGGATGCAGCAGACTCTCTACAATATGGTGAAAAACGACTTCTACTTCCAGGGCGGACAGACCACCAACACTCTTCTTTCCGACTACTGGCTTGAGAATGCCGGCTTCGTTCGCTGCGACAACATCACCGTGGGCTACACATGGCCCAGCCTTATCGACGGCCAGCTCCGCCTCCGTCTTTACGGCGCCGTGCAAAACCCCTTCATCATCACTAAGTATAAAGGTCTTGATCCCGAAGTATTCAGCGGTATCGACAATAATGTCTATCCCCGTCCCGTCAGCTTCACAGTGGGTATCATAGCCAGTTTCTAAAATTTACCTATAAATATTAAGGAATAATTTTATGAAAGCATATATCAATAAAATCCTTTTGGCCGGTGCTACGGTGGCTATGATGGGTCTCACGGCTTGTGTGGGCGACCTTAACCAGCTCCCTGAGGACTCCAAGACACTTACCCCGGACCAGTTTAATGAGAATCCGCGCGAATACATCAGCGGAGCCATGGCCAAGTGCTATTCCAGTATCGCCGTGTCAGGTCAGGGCGGTGCCGGCGATTCCGATATCTCCGGTCTCGACAATGGCCGTAGCTGCTGGAGCCGTGCCATTTTCATGCTCAACGAGATGACTACCGATGAATGTGCTTGGATCTGGAAAGATTCCGGCGTGTTCGACCTCAATACCGACACGTGGAGCACCAACAACGAAAACATTTTCGGTACGTACTCCCGTCTGTACACCCACATAGCCGTATGCAACGACTTTATCCGCCTCACGCGCAACCTCGACGAATATGGCATCAACATCAACCAGGGCGACGACAAGGGTATCTCTCAGAACGAGATTGACCAGTTTGTAATGGAAGCCCGCGCGCTCCGTGGCCTTTCCTACTTCTATGTGATCGACCTCTTCGGCAACGCCGCTTATTGCTGGGACAGCCAGCTCACCGGCGAGGAACCCCCTGCCATGAACCGTAAGGACCTCTTCGACGCCGTTGTAGGCGACCTTGAGGATGTGCTTGCCAACTGGGACGCCGTGCATGGCAACAAGCCCGTGGTCTACGGCCGTATCGGCAAGGATGCCGTCGAGGCTCTCCTCTGCAAGTTCTATCTCAACACGAAGGTGTTCCGCGGCACGGAAACTCTCGAAGACGGTAGCAACTGCTACGCCAAGTGCCTCACCCACTGCCAGAACATCATCGGCCGCCATCAGACCGGCCCTTATGGCAACGGCCTTGCCAAGAGCTACCTCTCGCTCTTCTGCGGCAACAACGACATGTTTGCTCCCGGTGGTTCCCTCAGCGACCAGAACGAGACTCTCTGGAACATCCCTTACCAGTATCAGCTCACCGAATCCTATGGTGGTTCTTCATTCCTGATTCTGGCTGCCATTTCCGACCAGACCAAGTCGCTCCCCTCATGGTATGGCATCAACGGACAGTGGACCTGTATGCACGCCCGCACACAGTTCTCCGAGAAGTTCCCCATTTCGGGCGGCGTATCTGCCAACGGTGACGAGCGCGTATGGCTCTGGGGTACGGAACCCGACGGTTTCTCCATCTACAACACCGACTTCTCCAACTTTAAGGACGGTTATACCCCCATCAAGTTCACCAATGTGCAGTGTAATGCCGACGGCTCGATGCCTATGTGGAACGACGAGGAGACAGGCCTTCCCCGTGCCGGTGTGAAGTATAACGACGACCCCTCCAAAAACTATGGTATCCCCGCTACGGAGACTTTCGCAGACACGGATTATCCCGTAATCCGCCTTGCTGAAATCTATCTTACTGCAGCCGAGGCAATCCTGCGTGGCAATGTTGGCTCGCGTGCCGACGCCCTTACCTACGTCAACTACATCCGCCAGCGCGCCGGCCTCGACAGCGGCAACCTCTGGACAGACACCCAGCTCACTCTCGAAAACCTCCTCGACGAGCGTGCCCGCGAGCTCTACTGGGAAAACTGCCGCCGCACCGACCTGGTACGTTACGATATGTTTGCAGGAAGCGCCTACAACTGGAACTGGAAGAACAATGTGCCCAGCGGCACCGGCATCCCCGCCCATATGAACCTCTTCCCCATCCCCAGCCAGGTGATCAACTCCTACAGCACACCTTATCCCCAGAATCCCGGTTATTAATCGTTAAACTTAAAACGAGGAAATAATAATGAAAAAATCAATTTTTCTGGCAGCATTGGCGCTGGTGACCGGAATGGCGTTCACAGGTTGCAAGGACGACACGCAACCCCGTCTCCAGGCTCCCACCGGTGAGTTCAAACTCTTTGAACCTGCCAACAACAATTATACCTACGACCTCACCCAGAACACCAACACCATAACGCTGACCACCAGCGGTCAGCCCGATTATGGCGTTGCCACCCCTACACAGTATCAGGTGGAGGTGTCGCTCAACGACACCTGGGAACCCGATGAATACGCTCCCGACAGCGAACAGATAGTGAAGTATGCCACTTTCTATAAGCTTCCCACTGTCAACACCCAGAGTATAATCTCGATGTCGGCTCTCGAGCTCAACCAGGCCATCACAGTGCTCCAGGGTGTGCGTGAAGAGGGTCAGGAGGATCTCTACAGCGGCGAGGCACGCCCCATCTGGGTTCGCGTGAGGGCTTATGTGGCCGACCCCGCGGCTGAAGATGGATATGTTCCCTACTCCCAGGTCTATTCCAATTCCGTGAAGATCAACAGCGTGCAGCCTAAAGACGTTCCGTCGCTCCCGCTGCCCGGCGTGCTTTACGTTATCGGTGATTATCAGGGTTGGAGTGAGAACGGCAATGACCAGACTGCTACAGTCACTGAAGAAGAGAACGGCATCGGTTCCGAAATCTATACGGGCTATGTGGAGATGACGGCAGCTCAAGCCAAGAGCGGTTTCCGTTTCCTCACTCAGCTCGGCAGCTGGGACAAGAAGTTCAACATCGGTGCTGCCGATCCCGATATGAATACAGAGTCGGTAGAGATGGAAGACGACGTCTACAACGGTCCGCTCGTAATCGGTGGCCAGAGCAACTGGGGTCTCACCAACTATCCCGGTGGCTGGATGAAGATCACCGTCGACCTCAATAACAATACGGTTAAGTTTGAGTACGATCCGGATTATTCCGAATAATAAATCAAGACAAGCAATATGAAAAAGTCAATAATTTTAATGGCAGGACTCATAGGCTTAGCCTTGACTTCCTGCGACGACAAGAGCGACCTCGGCGTAATGCAGAAAAACGAGGCTCCCGTTGTTGTCCCCGTTGACGGTGTAGCCCTCAAGAGCCTCTACGCTTCCACAGGCAATGCCATCAACCTTCAGGATTATGAGGAAATTGTAAACATCCCTCTCGTCGACATCGCTATCTCCGATCAATTTTCCGCGACATCTACTGTAAGCGGTACGGTAGAGGTGGCCGACAATCCCGACTTCAAGGATGCTGTAGAGATAGCTCTGTTTGCCGAAGACGTTGCAGAAGGCAATGAGGAAGTGAACAAGGCTGCCGGCGATAACACCCGCGCCCTCAAGGGGTATGTGGAGGTTTCCGCATGGGAGGATGCCTTCGTGGAATTCTATGATGTAGACCCAACTCCCAACGTTAATTATCTCCGCTATAAGCTTCGTCTCGTTGACGACAACCAGAGTGTGATTCTCTATAACGACAACGGCGAGGAATGGTTTGACGCCATGGAGTTCATGGTGACTCCGTTTGACGCTGAGCTCGACGTGAAGGCCTCCTATACTTTCCACTACACTCTCGACGGCAAGGAGCAGACGCCCATTGTCATGTTCCACAACCCCGACAAGCACGTTTACGTGGATCCTACATTCAACGCCTCGATTACTGTCACTGCCAACCCCGCCGAGGGTGAGGGTGAAGTGGAGACTGTCAATGCCATCGAGTGGTGGGTAACCCCGACGGGCGAAGACACTATGTATGGCGTGATGGGCGAAGATCCCGCAGAGCCCAAGGGTACTCTTGGCGTTATCGGCGGTGGCGAAGAGTCTGCAATTCGCGGACAGATCGACCAGGCCGGTACGTTTAAGGTCGAGGTCAACATGCTTGAGCTCACCTACTCGGTTCAGGTTGCTCCGCCGTCGCTCTACGTGATGTCGGTAAGCCAGATCACATTCGAGGAAGCCTCACAGCTCGGTACGGAAGACTATGTGACCTATTCCGGTATGGCCGGTGTAATGGGTGTATGGGGTCTTACCGGTCAGGATGCCTGGAAGCCGACTCTCTTCGTAAATGATCCCGCCGTAAATGTTACAAACGACGGATTCAACAGGAGTGGTGGCTTCAAGCTTGAAACCTCGGGCAACGTGCTCAACAACAATTCCGGTATCAGCTTCCCGGGCACTGCCGGTCTCGGATACTTCCAGGTAGACCTCCAGGCAAACACTTACAAGGTATACCAGTGTAAGGAGATGGGCCTCGTGGGCGACTTCAACCAGTGGGGTACCGACGAAGCCACCAAGGAAGACATACCCGATGCAGAGCTCAAGGGCTCACGCCAAACCAAGTATATGGTCTGGTCCGGCACTCTCAAGGTTGAGAAGGACCAGGGCTGGAAGGTGCGCGCCAACCACGATTGGGCTGTCAACTTCGGTCTGGCAGAGGGCAGCTCGTTCCACGCTGACGGCGAACCCATCAACCTCAGTATGGGCGGCGACAACATCGTTGCAACCGAAAGCGGCGAATTCACCGTAACCGTCTACTTCCAGCGTACGCTCCAGGAAGACGGCACGATGAGCCCCTACTATCTCACCGTAGTGCCTGTCGAAGCAGCTAAATAAGACGCTCCGACCATCATAAAAATATGCCGCGGAATTTTTCCGCGGCATATTTTTTGCCTCCGTTTGAAGAAAATTTGCTATATTTGCAGTTACTAAACAAGGCAGAAGAAATGCAAGAGACTGAAGATATACTCAGGCAACACACCGAGCAGGAATACAAATACGGTTTCACCACCGAGGTGGAGACCGATATAGTGGCGCCCGGGCTCAACGAAGACGTGATACGGCTCATCTCCAGAATCAAGGGTGAGCCCGACTGGCTCCTTCAGTTCCGCCTCGACGCCTTCCGCTACTGGCTCACGCTCACCCCTCCCGCCTGGGCCCACCTCGATATCCCCGTAATCGACTTCCAGGCCATCTCCTACTATGCCGCCCCCAAGCAGAAGGAGCTCAAGAAGAGTATGGACGAGGTTGACCCCGAGCTGGTGAAGACCTTCGACAAGCTCGGCATCTCGCTCGAGGAGCAGAAACACCTGGCCGGGGTGGCCGTCGACGCCGTCTTCGACTCCGTTTCCGTGAAGACCACCCACCGCGAGAAACTCGCCGAACTCGGCGTGATCTTCTGCTCGTTTTCCGAGGCCGTGAAAGATTACCCCGACCTGGTAAGGAAATACCTGGGCTCAGTGGTGAGCTATCGCGACAACTTCTATGCTGCGCTCAACAGCGCCGTCTTCTCCGACGGCTCTTTCGTCTATATCCCCAAGGGAGTGCGGTGTCCCATGGAGCTGAGCACCTACTTCCGCATCAACGCCGCAGGCACCGGCCAGTTTGAGCGCACGCTCATCGTGGCCGACGACGATGCCTACGTGTCTTACCTCGAGGGCTGCACGGCTCCGATGCGCGACGAAAACCAGCTCCACGCGGCAATCGTGGAGATCATAGCCGAAGAGAGGGCCGAGGTGAAATATTCCACCGTCCAGAACTGGTATGCGGGCGATGCCGAGGGCAAGGGAGGCATCTTCAACTTCGTCACCAAACGCGGCCTCTGCCGCGGCCACCGATCCAAGATTTCCTGGACTCAGGTAGAGACGGGCTCCTCAATCACCTGGAAGTATCCATCCTGCATCCTCAAGGGCGACGAAAGCGTCGGCGAGTTCTATTCCGTGGCCGTCACCAACAACTTCCAGCAGGCCGACACGGGCACAAAGATGGTCCACATAGGCCGCGGCACGCGCTCCACAATCGTGAGCAAGGGTATCTCGGCCGGCCGAAGCCAGAATTCCTACCGCGGACTGGTGAAGATAGACAAGAGGGCCGTCGACAGCCGTAACTATACCCAGTGCGACTCGCTGCTCATGGGCGACAAATGCGGAGCCCACACATTCCCATATATCGACGTGCGCAACGACCGCAGCACGCTCGAGCATGAGGCCACTACTTCAAAGATCAACGAGGAGCAGCTCTTCTACTGCCAGCAGCGCGGCATCCCTATGGAAGAGGCCGTAGGCCTCATCGTAAACGGCTACGCCAAGGAGGTGATGAACAAGCTCCCCATGGAGTTTGCCGTCGAAGCCCAGAAACTGCTCCAGATTACTCTCGAGGGCAGCGTGGGATAACATATTAATCAATAGGAGATTATAGTTTTGATAGAAAGGACAGTAATAATAGAAAGCGTCGACCCCCAGACCTTCTACGGGGTCAACAACAGCAACATAAGCCTGCTGCGCAACCTCTTCCCGAAATTGCGTATCGCCGCGCGCGGCAACGTGATCAAGGTGATTGGCGAGGAAGGGGAGACCGCCGCATTCGAAAAGAAGGTGAAGGAGATTGAGGCCCATGCCGTAAAATACAATAAACTCAAAGACGAGGATATTATCGACATCGTGAAGGGCGACGCCCCCAAGGCCGTGGCCGCCGAGGGTGTCATCATATTCGGCCAGAACGGCCGCCCCATCGCCCCGCGCAATCACAACCAGGCTCTCATGGTGAAGAGTTTCCACGAAAACGACCTTACCTTCGCCCTGGGCCCGGCAGGTACGGGCAAGACCTACATCGCCATCGCCCTGGCTGTGGCCGCACTCAAAAACCGCCAGTGCAAGCGCATTCTCCTAAGCCGCCCTGCCGTGGAGGCCGGCGAGAAACTCGGTTTTCTGCCGGGCGACATGAAAGATAAGATAGACCCTTATCTCCGCCCGCTCTACGACGCGCTCGAAGACATGATTCCGCCCCTGAAGCTGAAGGAGTATATGGAAAACGACACAATCCAGATTGCTCCCCTGGCCTTCATGCGCGGCCGCACCCTCAACGACTCCATCATTATCCTCGACGAGGCGCAAAACACCACCAAACACCAGATGAAGATGTTTCTGACGCGCCTGGGTATGAACGCCAAGATGATCGTCACCGGCGACACAAGCCAGATCGACCTGCCGCGCTCCGTGCAGAGCGGTCTGCTCCAGGCCATGCGAATCCTGAAGGGTGTGAAGGGTATAGGCGTGATCGAGTACCGGAAGAAGGATATCGTGCGCCATCCCCTCGTGCAGCGTATAGTCGACGCCTACGAGGAGCGTGAAAAGGAGGCCGATGCGGAGTTCGAGGCCAACCTCGAGCCTCACCATAAACTTGACAATATAACCAAATAAGGAAACTATGATAAGAAACACACTCACGGCACTGGCCATTGCCGTCTTCGGCGCCACAGGCGTCATGGCCCAGGATCTCACCATCGACTTCACCACGAATCTCGAAGGAACAACCATAACCCCGGAGACCTCCAACGTCCACTTCACACTCACGGCCTCGCAGCCAGCCACCCTCAAGATCAACATCAACGGCACATACATCGCCCAGAAGGATGACGCCACGCTGCTCGAGACCGACTATATCTTCACGGAGCTTGGACAATATACCGTCTATGGCAGCGCCTGGGACACCGACGGGAAGCTCCTCAAGGAGAAGACCCTGAAGCTCAATTATACCCAGATGTCGGAGCAGAAAGACTATCCCGGCGGTGTGCCGGTGATGGGTCCCGTGGCCAACGCAGACGGCAGCGTTACGTTCTGTCTCGGTGCCCCCCAGAAGGAGGGGGTCATCATCGTGGGCAGCTGGGACAACTATGCCGTCTCCAACTCCGGCCTGATGTATTATCAGGACTATAACAACCAGCGCTATTTCTGGATCACCATCCCCGACATCGACCCCAAACAGCAGTATCTCTACTACTTTATGGTCGACGGCCAGTATAGCGTCGGCGACCCCTACGCACGCCTCGTGCTCGACCCCCGCAACGACAGCTATCTAAGCGGCGTCTACCCCGACCTTCCCAAGTTTCCCACCGGAAAGGTGCCCAGCGACGTGAGCCTCGCTGTCTACCAGGGCAATATCAACGACTATGCCTGGACCGACGATGACTTCGTGATCCCCTCGAAGAGCGACCTCATCATCTACGAGCTCCTTTTCCGCGACTTCACCGGCACGGAAGGCAAGGCTGCCGGCAACGGCACCGTGAAACGCGCCCTCGAGAAGCTCCCTTATCTCAAGACTCTCGGTATGAACGTGATTGAGCTGCTGCCCATCAACGAATTCAACGGCAACAACTCCTGGGGCTACAACCCCAATTTCTACTTCGCCCCCGACAAGGCTTACGGCACCCCCGACGACTATAAGGAGTTTATCAACGCCTGCCATGAGAACGGCATCGCCGTGGTGCTCGACATGGTGTTCAACCAGACCGACTGGCAGCATCCCTGGTATCTGCTCTACCCGACGTCGAAAAATCCCTTCTACAACGCCACCGCACCACACGCCTACAGCGTGCTCAACGACTGGAACCAGGGCCATCCCCTCGTGCGCCAGCAATGGAAAGACGTGGTGCAATACTGGCTCACGGAATATCATGTCGACGGGTTCCGCTTCGACCTGGTGAAGGGTCTGGGCAACAATGACTCCTACGCCAACAACGGCGACGCAGCCACCAACGCCTTCAACCAGTCGCGCATCGACAACATGCACCAGATCCAGCAGTGGATGCAGGAAGTGAAGCCCGACGCTCTCTTCATCAACGAAAACCTCGCCGGAGCTCAGGAAGAGAACGCCATGGCCGCTTTCGGACAGCTCAACTGGGCCAATATCAACAACTCCGGTTGCCAGTATGCCATGGGCTACAAGAGCGACGCCTCGCTCAACCGCATGCTCGCCACCTTCGACAGCCGCACCTGGGGCTCAACCGTGAGCTACCTCGAGAGCCATGATGAGCAGCGCCTCGCGTATAAGCAGAACCAGTGGGGCGAAGAGGGCGTGAAGGGCAACCTCGCCGTCTCAATGCGCCGCCTCGGCTCGGCCGCCGCGCAGATGATCATGGCCCCGGGATCGCATATGATATGGATGTTCTCCGAACTCGGAAACGACGAGAACACCAAAGACAACAACGGAGGCAACAACACGAGCCCCAAGAAGGTGCTCTGGAGCTATTACGACGTGCCCGACCGCCGCGGCCTCTACGATAATTATGCCGAACTTATAGCCTACCGCCTCAACAACCCGGACCTCTTCGCAGAGAAGGCCGGCTACTCGCTCAACTTCGCCGGCTGGACCCTTGGCCGCTCGTTCCATTCAAGTGTGGACGGCAAGGAACTCCACCTGCTCATCAACCCGATGATCAACGAGGAGATCACGATGACCACCAGTTTCCAATCGGCCGACCCCGACGTTTATTACATCGCCTCGAAGAGCTACGGCACGGAGCCGACGTTTGACGTCAAGGCCGGGAAGGTGACCGTCCCCGCCAACTCCTACGTCCTGATCGTCAATGATAAGGTAGACAATGCCGTTATGGAGGTGGCTCCCGAGCTCGCCGGCAGCGAACCCGTGGCAGAAGCATGGTATACCGTGACCGGCGCCAGAGTCGACAAGCCCTCACGCGGCATCTTTGTGCGCGTCGTAGACTATGCCGACGGCACCCGCCGCAGCTTCAAGCAGGTGGTAAGATAACAGGATAAACCTTTCCCCAGGATACAGATTCGATATGGACCTTTCCCGACAATATGAATGGCCGCTCGCGCCCGAAGAGGAAGACCGCATCGTCGATGAGGCCTTCCGGGAGGTGCTCGGCGCCTACGTGGCGAGCAACCACCGCCGAAAGGTGGAGGTGATTGAGCGGGCATTCCGTTTTGCTCGGGAGGCCCATAAGGGCGCGCGGCGACATAGCGGCGAACCCTACATTCTGCATCCCCTCGCCGTGGCCAAGATCGTGATCTCCGAGATTGGCCTCGGTTCAACTTCCATCTGCGCCGCCCTGCTCCACGACGTGGTGCGCAACACCGACTATACCCTGGAGGATATCGAGATTGTGTTCGGCCCCAGGATTGCCTCGATAGTGGAGGGCATCACCAAGATCTCCGGCGGAATCATGGACGCGCGCTCCGACGTGCAGGCCGAAAATTTCCGCAAGCTCCTGCTCTCCATGAGCACCGACGTGAGGGTGGTGATCATCAAGATGGCAGACCGCCTGCATAATATGCGCACCCTGCGCTACGTGAGGCCCGAGAAGCGGCTCACGATTTCGGGCGAGACGCTTTACGTCTACGCTCCGCTGGCCCATCGCCTGGGGCTCCATAAGATCAAGACCGAGCTCCAGGACCTTGCGTTCCACCATCTCCACCCCGACATCTATGCCGACATCATGGCCCGCATCAGCGAGACAGAAGAGGAGCGCGCACGCATGGTGGAGGAGTTTATCGCACCTATCCGTAAGAAACTCGACGACGCCGGTTTCAAATATGACATCCGCACCCGTGTGAAGAGCGCCTACAGCATCTGGAACAAGATGGAGAAGAAGAAGGTGAGCTTCGACGAGGTGTACGACCTTTATGCCGTGCGGGTGGTGTTCGACAACGACGACGATTCGCTCGAGAAGCTGAAATGCCTCCAGATCTACACCTTCTTTACCGACGACCATGCCCTGCATCCCGACCGCACGAGAGACTGGGTGTCGTCGCCCAAGCCAAACGGATACCGGGCTCTCCACATCACTGTGATGGGTCCGAGGGGCAAGTGGGTGGAGGTGCAGATACGCAGCCGCAAGATGGACGAGATAGCGGAACTCGGCTATGCTGCCCATTGGAAATACAAGGAGGGTATTGGAGGCGACGAGACGGAGCTCGACAAGTGGATGAAGACCATCAAAGACATCCTGGCCCATCCCGATCCCAGTAGCCTCGACTATCTCGACACGATAAAACTCAACCTCTTCAGCTCCGAGATCTACGTCTTTACCCCCAAGGGGGAACTGAAGACTCTGCCGAAGGGCTCCACCGTGCTCGACATGGCATTCGGCATACATACCCACCTCGGCATGCACTGCATCGCCGGCAAGGTGAACCATAAGCTTGTGGCCATGAACCATCAGCTGGAGAGCGGCGACCAAGTGGAGATAATCACCTCCGAGAGCCAGCATCCCGAACCGGAATGGCTCGATATTGCCATCACCTCCAGGGCCAAGAGCCGCATCAGCGCCTATCTGAAGCGCAACGGTGGGGCAGAAGCCGAGGCGAGGAAGGAACCCGTGGTGGCTCCCATGGAATGCCGCCTTACACTCACCGTAGACAGCGAGCAGAAGATGGAGGCTGTAATCCGGGCTCTCGCTGCTATGGAGGGCGTTAAAGAAGTAAGAAGGGAATAGATGGATACGAAGAAAGAAGAAAACAGATGGTTCGGACGTAAGGCGTGGGCACGCTACGGGTTGCTGATGGCAGCCGTGGCCGTGATCCTGCTCGTGATGCCCAGAGCCGACCACCAGTCTTACAGTTTCGAGCTCAACCAGCCGTGGAAGTACCCGCTGCTTACGGCTGAGTTTGACATGCCCGTGCTGCGCGACTCTACGGCCGCCCGTGAGATGCGCGACAGCATCAACGCCAATTTCATTCCCTTCGTGAAGAGGCGCGACGACGTTGCGGAGCGCAACGAGAAGAGGCTCCACGCGGCCCTGGCTGACAGTGTGCCCGCTGCCGATGTGGCCCTGCTTTCCCGCCTCCTTGACGAGGTCTACAACCGCGGGGTGACCGAAAGCTCGCTCTCTACCCTCATCTCCAGGATGAAGACGGGGAGGGTGAGGGCTGCCGACCCCTCCGACCCCACGGTAATCCTGTCGCAGGATGCCTCCGGTCTGCTCTCGGCCGGCGATGCCTTCAATTATATCGATTCGGCTTTCAATGCATCACACCAGATGGCTCAGGGTGCCCTCACGCCGTTTATGGCCCGCGCCCTGTATGCCTCGATCGACCCCAATGTGGTGCTCGATACGGTGACCGACGATAAGTTCCGCTCACAGGAACTCCTCGAAGTGACGGCTGCCCTCGGCGTAATCAAGAAGGGGCAGAGGATTGTAGACCGCGGTGAGATTATCAACAGCCAGGTCTTCACCAATCTCACCACCTACATGACGATGCTCGAGGAGAACGAGACCCAGACCATGACGCAGACCTACTACACCATCGGCCGCGGAATCATTGTCGCTCTGATCCTGGTGTGTCTCTACGTGATGCTCTGGCACTACAGGCGCACGTTCTACGAGTCAATCCATCAGATGATATTCCTGATGACCTACATCACATTCTTCGTGGTGTTTGCGGTGCTGATGTTCGAGTTTGTGGCCAACGGTCTGTGGCTGGTGCCTTTTGCCGCCGTGCCCGTGGTGGTGATGATATTTTTCGACTCGCGCACGGCGATCTTTGCCCTGCTTGTATCGGTGCTCATCACCTCGCTCGTGGCCACCTTCCCCCATCAGTTTATCATCCTGGAGCTGCTGGCCGGCATTTTCGCAACGGCCAGCATCACCCAGCTCACGCGGCGCTCACAGCTGCTGATGACGGCGCTTATCACGTTTATCGTCTACGTCGTGGCATATTCCGGCATGCAGCTTATCCGGGAGGGCACGTTCGTGGCTATCGACTACCGCTCTTTCGGCTATTTTGCCGTGAATTCCGTAATCCTGAGTTTCGCGTATGTCCTGATTTTCCTGATGGAGAAGATATTCGGGTTTACGTCGAACGTGACGCTCGTGGAGCTTAGCGATATCAACAATTCGCTGCTGCGCAAGCTGGCAGAGGAGGCGCCGGGCACGTTCCAGCACTCGGTGCAGGTGTCTACTCTGGCCGCCGAGGCAGCACGCGCCATAGGCGCCAACACGCTGCTCGTGCGCACCGGGGCGCTTTATCATGATATAGGGAAACTCGACAGCCCGGTATTCTTCACCGAAAACCAGCATGGCGTGAATCCCCACTCCGGCCTCGACCCCGAGACGAGTGCGCGTAAGATTATCTCGCATGTATCCTCAGGCGTCACGCTGGCTAAGGCCAACAAGCTCCCGAAGGTGATCCGCGACTTTATCCGTGAACACCATGGCTGCGGAGTAACGAAGTATTTCTACAACACTGCTGTCAATGAGCGCGGTGAGGAGAATGTGGATAAGTCCAAATTCCAGTATCCGGGTCCCAACCCGCTCTCGCGCGAGACGGCAATCCTGATGATGGCCGATGCGGTGGAGGCGGCCTCCAGGAGCCTGAAAGACTATTCACCGGAGTCGATAAGCAATCTGGTAAACCGTATCGTCGACTCTCAGGTAGCCGACGGCATGTTTAAGGAGGCGCCGATATCTTTCCGCGACATCGAGACCATCAAACAGACCTTCATCAAGCGTCTGCGCACCATCTATCACACGCGCATCGCATATCCGGAGCTTAAGAAACAGGCCGCGGCCTCCAACCCCGCGCCTCCCTCGGCTCCCGCGCAATAGAGACACCCCCACAGACGTTTTATTAACATAAAGCAACTATCACGATGAGCATATTTCTATTGGTTTTGAGCATTATCTGCTGGGTTTGTGCCCTGCTCACCCTCCCGTCGCGTCCACTCTATTCTCCGGCTCTCTCTTATCTGGGTCTGCTGGGGCTGAGTTTCTGCGAGTCGGCGGGTGTGCCCTGGCTCCCTATCAACAGCAATATGCTTGTATCCTGGCTCTGCATCTCGATTGTGGTGATGATGGCCACAGTGCTCCAGCCCGCTGCCGTCAGGCTCCAGACCCGCGGCATGGCCTATATTATAGGCGGGGCCGTGGTGGGTCTGGCCATCGGCCTGCTCGGCTTTACCGTATCGGCCTATCTGTCAATGCTCTACGGAATTATGATTGTGGCCGTGGCAGCCGGCATTTTCTTCGGTTTCCTGCTGTATTCCAACACACCTGACGGGGCCGGAGTGAGTATCGGAAGCGGCAACTTCTTCCGCTATCTTATGGCGAAAGGATTCCCTACGGCTGTGACAGTGATGCAGATAGGTCTGGTGCTCGTTTTGCTCATCGCCCGAAATTAAGACCCCTCTACGACAAGATTATGAAACGCAATCTCAACCGTATACTCCGTCTCGGTCTCTGCCTGTTGCTGGCGGCCGTGATGCTCGCTCCTATGGATGCCGGGGCCGCAAGGAAGCGTAAGCGCACCAAGGCCACCACCACGGCTACAACCAAGAAAAAGAAGTCGACATCCTCGTCGTCACGCAGCCGCTCGGCGGCGCGCAACCGCTCCATCACACAGGCTACGCAAGACGCTGCCATCAGTGCCTCGCGCTCCACGACCACTGAGAAGAAGGCCCAAGGCTCGAAGGCTTCCTCCTCGCTGGTGAAGGTGACGGTGGAGAAACCCGACCTGGAGGAGATTCGTGTGGCGACCCTCGACCCCAAAAGCAATTTCTACTTCCCGAAACTGATGACAAAATACAACCGTAACGACACAACCATGACACAGGAGGAGTATCGTTATCTCTATCTCGGATATATGTTTCAGGAAGACTACGACCCCTACCGCACATCCCCGTATGCGGAGGTAACCGACAGTCTGCGCGACCGCCAGAAGTATACCCGTGCCGAGATCGACACCATTCGCAAGTATGCCGAGAAGGCACTTCTCGACAATCCCTTCGACCTGCGGCAGATGTCGTTTCTGGTGCATGTGCTCAAGGAACGGCGTAAAGACATGTCGGCAAAAATCTGGGAATACCGCCTCGAGCACCTGCTTGGCGCCATCAAGAGCACCGGCACCGGTGAGGATATGGAAAACGCGTGGTATGTCATCTATCCGATGCATGAGTATGACATGATGCAGCTCCTGGGATACGAGGTGGTGGATATGGACTATCTCGATGCGGGCTTCGACTACCTTATCGTGCAGCCCGACGGAAGTGTGAAGCTGCGTAATCCGGCCAAGGGATTCTACTTCAATGTCCTTGTGCCCCAGCAGCAATATGAGCTGAAGCATCCCGAGGAGATGGAGCAGCAGGGTGAGGCTCCGCCGGCCGACGAGCTCGCCGGGATATAACTTCTGAAAATAATCGTAAATTGTAAATAAAAGATACTGACAGATATGGAAAAAGTAGAAGAAGGAAAATATGTAGCTTACAGCTATAAGCTATATAATGATGCTAACGGTGAGGTGCTCTTCGAGACCCCTGCCGATCAGCCCGACGTGATGATCTATGGGCTCAGCCATGACGTTGTCCCGGGCCTGATCGTGGCCATGAAGGGTCTGAAGAAGGGTGACAAGTTTTCCGTTACTCTCCCTGCCGAGGCCGCGTTTGGAGAACGCTTCGACGACAATGTGATCAAGCTCGACAAACAACTCTTTATGCGCGACGGCGAACTCGCCGAGGCCGTGAAGGTAGGTGCCGACCTCCCCATGATGACCGAACAGGGTTTCCAGGTGAGGGGTAAGGTGCTTTCCATCACAGATAAGGAGGTAGAGATGGATTTCAACCATCCCTTCGCCGGACTGACGGTGAAGTTTGAGGGTGAGATCGACGATGTGCGCAATCCGACCCCGGAGGAAATCAAGGCTCTCCAGAGCCACGGCTGTGGCTGCGGCTGCGACTCTTGTGGCGACGGCTGCGACGACCATGGCTGCGGCTGCGGCGACGACCATTGCGGCTGCCACTGATTGAGGATATATAAGCCCCGTTGATAAATTCCGGTCAAGGGGTATGAAATACGACAGGAGCCTTCTCTCACAGAAGGCTCCTGTCGTATTTTTGAATGAGAACTTTACGACTATTCTCTGATGGACATTCCCTCCCTTATTGTGGGGAGGAGAACTGCCATTATTTTATTCTACTGACCTTTAGCAATTTATCAAATGATGTCAGGCAGTTCTTTGTGCAGGATAAAACTTATTACCGTTATGTAGGCTCCTCGCAAAAGGAGTGATCATAAATCCCATTATAAGTTAGCGATTGGTAAAATATTGTTAACTATTGGAAATTTATGCATTAATAAATCATCTCGATTTCTTATTTAACGTTGCAAATTTATATATTATTTTGGAATTTTACAAATTTTTATCAAAAATTATCAAATTTTTTTGAATTTTTGTCAATATAAAGCTAATTCGCCTCTTCTTGGGATAATTTTTAAATAGTTGTATATTTATGCTTTTAGCATAAAATTCGCTTCTTTGCTTCCGGTTGTGCAGGAATTATTTACCGCAATATACCTCCTCCATACCGCGTTTTTTCTATATGCGAAAGTCAGTTTTCATCACCGGGGCTACGGGAGTTATGGGTAAGGCGTCGCTCGATGCGATCCTGGCGCGTGGCGACCGCGACGTGCGCCTCCTGGTGCGCGACAGTAAGAAAAACCGCAGGCTGCTGGCTCCTTACCTCGGGCGCGACGATGTCGCCGTGGTGTGGGGCGACCTGATGAACCCCTCCGATGTGGAGGAGGCGCTTGGACAGGCTACGACCGTGCTCCACATAGGAGGTATGGTGTCGCCGATGGCCGACCGCTTCCCGGAGAAGACGCTGAAGGTGAATGTGGAGGGTACGCGCAATGTGGTGGAGGCCGTTAAAAAACGTCCTGACCGTGACGAGGTTGCACTGGTATATATAGGAAGTGTGGCCCAGACCTCCGACCGAATGCCACCGCTCCACTGGGGGCGTGCCGGCGACCCCGTGATGGCTGCTGAGTTCGACTATTATGGGCTGTCGAAAATACTGGCGGAGAAGGTTGTGGCCGAGAGTGGCCTGAAGCGCTGGGTGAGTCTGCGACAAACGGGCATTCTGCATCCTGGCCTCTTCCTTCGCGGAAACAATCCCATCACGTTCCATGTGCCCCTGCGGGGAGTGCTGGAATGGACCACGGTGGAAGACAGCGGTCGCCTGATGGCCGGCGTCTGTGGTGACGATGTGCCGAAGTCGTTCTGGCGCAATTTCTACAATATTGGGAGCGGTGCGGCCTACCGGCTCACCAACTATGAGTTTGAACGGCTTATTCTGGGGGCGGTGGGGAGTCCTGCTCCGGAGAAGATTTTCGAAACCAACTGGTTTGCAACCCGCAATTTCCATGGATGTTGGTTTGCCGACTCCGACCGTCTCAATGAGATTATTCCCTTCAGGGCGAATATCCCGGTGGATGAATACTTCCGGCGTATGGTTAGGAAGGCTCCGTTGTGGACCCGTCTGGCTCCTCTTGCACCGGCGCAACTCGTAAAGCGGATGATGAGGAAGGTGGCCCGCACTCCTGGCGACGGCACCCTCTACTGGCTGGAGCATGACTACTGCGAAGACCGCATAAGGGCTTTCTTCGGCAGCCGTGAAGAGCGGGACACCATACCCGGCTGGGACGCGATAGACCTCTCCCGACCCTCCGACACGCCCGTATTGCTTTCTCACGGGTATGACGAGTCGAAACCTGACTCTGCCCTGACCATTGAAGACTGCCGGGAAGCGGCCCGCTTCAGGGGAGGGGAGTGCCTCTCCGCCGCGATGCAGCCCGGGAATCTGGATACTCCCATGCGGTGGCGTTGCGCCGAAGGTCATGAGTTCTCCATGACTCCGCGTCTCGTTTTGAAGGGTGGCCATTGGTGTCCCGACTGTCTACCCTCCTACAGCCCTCCCGGATTACCTTCTACCTGGCGCTACCGCGCCCAGGCCTCCCGCAACCCATTCCTCTCCCAACTCCTAACCCCGTCAGGACAACTGTAGACCATCCTCCCCCAGTCATTCGGTGTTTTTGGGGTAAATCATCCGGTGCTTTTGGGGCAAACAATCCGGAGTTTTTGAGGTAACGGAATAAAAATTCCCAAGATTTTCAATGTAAAATTCCCAAGATTTTCAATCTGCTTTTAATTGGCTTTATTGTTGTTTATCCACAGATGCCCTGCTTTGATTAAGGAGTTCAAGTGTTATGGCATTTGGTGAACCAATCATATTATTGTATCATATTTTCAGTTCACAAAATTACATAAGAGTTTTTAAAACCAAAATTCCAAAGATTTTCAATCGGCTTTTATTTGGCTTTATTGTTGTTTATCCACAATCATTATAAGTTTTTGCAAATATACAAAAATCCCTCAATGAGGGACCAAAAAAGCCAAAATGCTCCCTCATTGAGGAAGTAAATTCCATGTTTTTGAATTTTTACCAACTTCTTACTATATTAGCATTCTAATAAACATTGATAATAATGAAGTCAAAAACTTTTGTATTTCTTAACCCCTTCACTATTGAAAATCCAAGCCGCGAGCAGCAGACCGATTTCCTTTATGAAGACATGATGGCATCAAGTGCGCTCGGAAAATTAGGTAAGGTGTACGATTATAGGGAATTGCCGAACACGGAGGAAGAATTGAAGGTCTTCATCGAGGGGAAAATTATTGAAGAGAAACCACAATGGGTGGTAGCAACGGATCTTTCAGCCTCCGTTTTGGCCGGCATTAAAATTCCAAACAGAATTCTTATCAATCCCCACATATCGTTCGCCGACCTCAACAACGTTCCGGAGCAAGTCCGTCAGACTACCCATGGTTTCTTCGACGAATCGCACGAATCCGATTACGAGCGTTTCTGTAGTGTATATCCAAATGCCATGCTTTCACTGGTTCCTGAGATGGATTACGACCGGATAGCTCCGATAATTGAGGGAATAATCAACCATGAGGATGATTTAAACTAAAGTTATTTTTCTATGGGGAACGTCCGATAGAACTGGAGTAGTTGGATTGTTTGAGGGAGAAGTTTGCTTCTTACAAATTTTTTCCACTCCTCGTCCATCAATTCACCTAATCCATTAAGCAGACCCGTAGGCTTTAGAGATGACAATGTAGCAATGCATTTATCAATATAGTCCTCTAAACTCATTCCCATTCTTTCTTCTATGATTCCTCTCACTACCGGAGTTCTCTTTTCCATTAAGAACCAACTGTCGAAAATATCGCGGTTTGTAAGCTCGTTTCTGTCGAGTAAGGCACACAATTTATGTGATAGCATACATGCAGAATCCATTACCTTCATTTCCATTCCAAGAAGATTTTGAATTGTGTAGCTGTCTCCGAAATTGCGTTTTGATATTTCAATCTTGAGTTTCCTTTCACCCGCACCGTAATCGAGAACCAATATAGGCCCATAAAATTTCATTGCTTCATCATGGATTTTACCATATTTGAGCAAAATTTTTCTAATTTCTTGATATACTTCTATCTCTTTTGAAATATCAAGAAGATTGAAGTCCAAATCAGTTGAGAAACGGGGAAGTCCATAAAAAAACATACATGCGGTGCCTCCTTTAAAGCCAAGAACAGACGATAAAAGCGGATGTTTATAGATATCCCGCAGGATCTGCAACATAAAGAATTTGTGCTTGTTGATGTCAAACATAAGAAAGAATGTTATGAGCGCGTTTGGCTAGTGTTGGGGAATTATAGACGGAGAGTAAATTTTCAATAGCGTATTTATCAAGAATAGATGGATTGTCAAAATGATAATGGGAATTGAGATAAAGAGTATCCAGAAATGCCCGTTCAGGCGTAGCCATATTGACCTCTCCTCTATTAATACCTCTCATATCTATGATAATCTCATTCTTAATCTTTCTATATCTTATATACTTATCTGATATACCAACAGTTCTCGAAAGATAACTTACCATAGTGATTTCGCTGGAGTACTGAAATATTACCCCCGCATTTTGGAGCACAGTTTCCAACGAAATGTATGAAGGGACATAAAGCTTACACGCAAGTTCCTCTATAGAAAAATCTTTTTTGGCATAGATACCATTACAAGGAGAAACGAGATATCCCTTACTCACTCCATATCTAAGCCTTTGCACAAGTCTGGACCTATTAGTCTCCCCTGTAATCATGGCGACATCTGATATTCGGAACACAGAAGCCCTGCTTTGGTTAAGGAGTTCAAGTGTTATGGCATTTGGTGAACCAATCATATTATTGTATCATATTTTCAGTTCACAAAATTAAAAAAAAATTTTTAAAACCAAAAATTCCCAAGATTTTCAATCTGCTTTTAATAGGTTTTATTGTTGTTTATCCACCATCTTTTTTAAAGTTATACAAAAAATCCCTCAATGAGGGATTAAAACAGCCAAAATGTTCCCTCATTGAGGGAGTGTTTTCAATTGGTCAGTCCATAAATGTCCACTTAAACATCGAATTTTTTATTAACTTTGTGGGCATAACGCAAAATACGCGATTATGCCCACAAAGTATCCACACAGTCTATCCAAGATGAAAATACTTAAACTCATATTCCTAATGGCTCTATCTGTATCGGCGCTGTCGTGCAACGGCAACGCCCCTTCAATTCAACTGCTTGACGCAACCGAATTTGCGGAGTACATCCAGATGACTCCCAATCTGACTCTCGTTGACGTCCGCTCTCCCGAGGAGTTCGCTGCCGGACATATACCGGGCGCCATCAACATCGATTTCTCTGATGAGGATTTCGTTGAAGATCTCATGACGAAGGTCGCCGCCGACAAACATCTCGCCATCTATTGCCGCACGGGTCACCGGTCAGGCGAGGCGGCTGAAACCCTCAAGGCCAAGGGTCGCTCTGTGATGGAACTCAAAGGGGGCATCATAGAATGGCAAAATGTCCTCCTGCCGCTCACTACCGGCAAGGAAGACCTTTACCTGACTCCCGGCGGGAAAAACGTAACCATCCAACCCCTTATCCATGCCTCCATACGTATAGTCTTCGACGGGAAGGAGATTGAGGTTGACCCCGTAGGAACCCTCGGCAACCGCACCACAGACTATTCACAGATGCCCAAAGCTGACCTGATACTGGTGACCCATGAACACCACGACCATCTCGACCCCGCCGCCATCAAAACCCTCTCGAAGGCCGACACCATCGTGATTGCCAACCCCAACAGCGCCGAAATTCTCGGCTATGGTATGGCCATGCGAAACGGCGACCGGAAGACCCTCGCCGATGGTATCGAGTTAGAGGCCGTCCCGGCATACAACACCTCTGCCGACAAGCTGCAGTTTCATCCCCGCGGTCGCGACAACGGCTATATCCTCTCTCTCGACGGTCTCCGTATCTACATTGCCGGCGACACCGAGCCTATCCCCGAGATGAAGGATCTCGGAAAGATCGACATCGCGTTCCTTCCGTGCAACCTTCCCTACACGATGACGCCCTCCCAGCTGATCGAGGCTGCAAGGATAGTGAGGCCGGGTGTGCTTTACCCCTATCACTTCGGCACCACCGACCTCAGCTCGATTACCCCGGCTCTGGCACCCGACGGCATCTACGTGCGTATCTGCCCCTTCGATCCCTGAAAATTATATGGTGCATCTCACGAAAAGAGCCCGTTTGTAATCTGATTCGCGGCTTTCGTACATTAACCCCCGGCTTTCATACGTGAAAGGTTCCGGGGGTTGTCTATTACCTCTTCGGGTATTTATTTTGCAGAAAATTTCAGCAGTAACATCACACCCACAACCCCTAATTATCCAACCGCTACATGGAAGAAAACGAAACCCTCCAGATTCCCTACAGTGAACCGAAGTATACCAAATTGTGGCTCACTTTGCAGATCATCTACACCTTCGTAATCGCCGGCATCCTCACCGCCATCACCATGGGAATCTCCTCCCTGGCCGACGCGAGGTTTGAGAACGGACTGCTTCGTGAGGCCCATTTCCTTATGCTCGGCGAAGCCACCAACTACTGCTTTGCCGTGATTGCCGTGACCCTTATGACCGTAACCCTCATAGAGCTCGCTTTCCGTCGCGGCACCAACGTTTTCCAGTCGGTGCTCATCGGTTGCGCCCTCTGCCTCTTTTACCTCCTGCTGCTCTCCATGACCGAACACATGCCTTTCTGGGGTGCATACATAATAGTCTCCGCCATGACCATCGGTCTCATCTCATGGTTTATCAATGCCATCACACGCAAACGTAAGGCCACCATGACCCTGGCCGCAATCCTTGCGGGTGAATATGCCATCATGTTCCTGCTCGTTTGCCTGGGCTCGATGTTGCTCCTGGTGGGCAGCATACTGCTCTTCCTCATGATTGCCCTGGCCATGTATCTTACTCTCAGGCTCAAGGTGGAAGACGAGGAACTGATCCTTAAGTAACACCTGCTTTCACCCGCTGCCTATACTCGCATCATGACTTACGGAAAGAAAGCGTTTCTGCTGGCCCTGCAATGCGTCGTCCTGATGATCGGCGCCCTCTCTGTCTACGTCCTCGTCTTTTCCCGCGAGATCTCCAACCTGCGGGTTTCCAACGAGATTACTGAAGGCTGGGGAGGAGAGGTACGGTTCAAAGGGGTTCAAGCCTCCTCGGCCTTCAATGTCAATACGGATACCCGGCGCCCCTCAAGCTACACCTGCGACGCTACCGTCGACACCCGCTCGCTCCATCGGGGAATCTACGAGGCCGAGGTGTTCACTGCGAATCTTGGCTTCAAGGCTGTGTTCGACGGCGAAAAGCTCCGCCAGATGTATGGACCGGATGTTGCCTTTACTCTCGACTTCCCCGAAAACAGAATCGACCGTCTCGGCGAGGTGACCATTAACGGCAAGCCATGCCGCTGGATTCACCATAACGGTTTCCTTATCGTCAAGGCCAACATCGCCGACATACCTGACGACGTGGTGATCCAGTCTTCCTTTGCCACCCGCGGTTCGGGAGGACTCTACCTGACAAGGGTAGGGTATACCAACAGGATTACCATAGACGGCAAGGCCGCCAATCCATCCTTTCAGGGCAGTTCCCTGCCCCTGGCAAGAGAGGTGGGTGACTCTTCAAGATTCAGTGCCAGCTGGGAAGGTTCCAACACATCCTCTTCAAATCTCTACTCCGATTATGTCGGCACGAAATTTCTGACGGGTGTCGACCGATACCAGAAGGTGACGCGCACCCTCAAATATTCCTTCATCATTATCATCCTTACGTATATCGCCGTGTTTCTCACTGAGATCCTGCGCCGCCGGAGCATCCCCCTGCTCAACTATTTTTTCATCGGCGCCGCGCTGGTAATCTACTATACGTTGCTCCTCTCGTTTGTCGAGCTAATGGCTTTCGGCTGGGCCTACCTGGTGGCTGCGGTGATGACGGTTGGGCTTATCTCCGTCTATATGGGATATATCACAAAGTCGAAGAAAATGGGCCTTACGATAGGTGGAATCCTGACCGTATACTATGGAGCTTGCTACGTGATGCTGGTGAGCACCTACGCCCTGCTTCTGGGCAGCATCCTGCTTTTCTGCGCCGTGGCCCTGCTGATGTTTGCCACCCTCTATTCTCCCCAACGCACAGCGCCCCCGGCTCTTCCCTCCACTCCTCAATAACCCCCGTATTATTCGGGAATTGCCCGGGATGCCGGTAGCTCGCTCTTGCGCCTTCGCAAGGAAAGTGTTAATTTTGTAGGTATGAAAATACTTGCAACGAGCGACTGGCACCTGGGCAACCTCTTTCACGGCAATGACAGGCTGCCCGAGCACAGGCATTTTCTGGGCTGGCTCATCTCCCAGATACGCTACCTGCAGCCGGATGCCCTGCTGGTGGCCGGCGACGTGTTCGACAACGGCAATCCCTCCGCGGCCGCACAGGCCGTATATTATGAATTTCTTGCGCAGGCCACCGCCGTGAGCCCAGACCTGCAGATAATCATAACGGCCGGCAACCACGACTCCGCGAGCCGACTCGAGGCTCCGCGAGCCATGCTGAGCCGCCATAATGTGGAGGTACGCGGTGCCGTGCGGCGCATGTGGGTGCCCTCCGACGAGGGCGGCGCATGGCAGACAGATTTCGACGACCTTATGATTCCCCTCGCTGCCGGCGAAGGAGGACGGACTGTAGTGCTGGCTGTGCCCTATCTCCGGACCGACGTGGTGGGACATGCCGACTACTCCGCCGGGGTCAACGCATTCCTTCGTGAGCTTACTCGCCGGGCACGCGTGAGATTCCCGGACGCTCGCCTCGTAATGATGGCACATATGTATGCCAAGGGTTCCGACATCGCCCCGAAAGACGCCAGCGAGAAAATTATGATCGGCGGCCAGGAGGAGGTGAACATGGAGGGCTGGACAGACCATCCCGACTATCTCACCTGCGGCCATATCCACAAGCGGCAGCATATCTGGAACACCGACTGGGCCCGCTACTCCGGCAGCGTGCTCCCTATGTCGTTTGCCGAGGTCGACTATCGCCATGGGGTCGACCTTATCACCTTCTCCACAACCCGAAAGCCACAGGTGGAATTTATCGAGTACAAGCCCCGCCACCCGCTCCGTGTAATTCCGGCTGACGACGAACCCGTCTCGCTCGTTCGCCTCAAGAATCTCATCATGAAGGAGGTGCCTGCGAGACCGGCCGACGGTAACCTCACCGAAGAGTATGAATACGTGGCCCTGAAGGTTATGCTCGAGCGTGCCGACAATGAGGAGCTCCGGGAGATAGAGAAGATTTTCGAAGGGAAAAACGCCGTGCTCTGCCGTATCCAGAAACTCCTCCCGGACGTCGATCTCTCAACAATTACCGATGGCGCCACAATTACGGGGGTTGACGATATCCTCGAACGCGACCCTCTCGACACGCTGCGCGAAACCTTCAAGATAAAGCATAAGCGCGACCTTAACGACACCCAGGAGGGCATGCTGCGCCGGCTCCTTGACTCAATCACCAACGAAACCCCCGACCAATGAGACTCATACAGCTTGAAATCCTGAATCTCGCCTCGCTCGACCGCCCGGGAGGGGAGACCATCTCTTTCGAGACCGGTGCTCTGAAGGAGAGCACCATCTTCAGCATCGTAGGCCCTACCGGCAGCGGAAAGTCTACAATCCTCGATGCCATCTGCCTGGCCCTCTACAACAAGGCGCCCCGATATCCGCGTGTCAAAAACGATCGGAACTCCCTGGAAATCTTCGGCGAACCCGACCAGGAGGAGAAGAAGAGACTCCAGGCAACAGACGCGCGCAACATCCTGACGCGCGACAAGAATAACGGATACAGCAAGCTTACTTTCCGGGCCAACGACGGCAGCATCTATCGCGCGGAATGGCATGTGGCCAAGAAGCGCGTAAAATACGATAATGTCGTCACGAAGCTCTACCGAATCTCCCTCCACGAAGACGGCAGCCCTATGGAGACGGCGGCCGACTGGGCCTCGCTGCCCCGGATTATCGGACTGGAATACGAGCAGTTTCTGCGCACCGTCCTTATAGCCCAAGGTTCATTCTCCGACTTTATCCAGGCCAAGGAGAAAGACCGCTTCCAACTGCTCGAAAAACTGATCGGTGCAGAGGAACTCTACACCGGGATCGCGGTGCGTATCAAGGCGGCCAAAGACGAGGCCGTGAAGGCGTTCAATGAGATTGCGGCAGGGTTCTCGGCCCGAGAGAAAGACCTCATCTCCCGGGAGTCGCTTCCTGCAGTGAAGGAACGTATAGGCCAACTTGAGACGCTGGAAAGGCAGGTGAAGGAAGAACTGCAGGTCCTCACCGACCAACTGGCGTGGTATGCGGCTCGCGATGCCCATCTCGAGGCTGTGGGTAAGTATGAGAAAGCCCTGGAAGAGGCGCAGCGCCTTCTCGACGAATTCCGCTCAAACTCCGAACGGCTCGCCCTCCACGACAGCACTCTCGAAGGTGTGCGCCTATATACGGAGAGGAAAGCCGCGTCAGCAAAGGCCGCTGAGATTGAAGATGGATTGAAGGGACTCGGAAAGGCTATCTCGGCCAAGGAGGCGGAGGTGAAGCGCGAAACCGAAGTGGAACTCGACAGGCTGAAACAGGAAGCGGCCAAGGCGTTGCAGTCTCTCGATGAGGCCAAACCCCATATCCTGGAGGGTAGGAAAATCAAGACCGAATTCGAATCCCTGACGAAGGAGGCCCAAGAAAAGGAAAACGCGCGGGCAGCAGCCGAGGGCTCCTCCAAGAAGGCCGACAAGGCGCTCGAAGACAATCAAAAGGTTATAATTGATGCCGAAAACCTGCTCCAAAAACTCCGGCTTGCGCATGATGCCCTCCTGGAAGGAATTGCCTCCGGAGGAAAACGCGTGAGGGAAGAGGCCGAAAATGAAGGGAAGCTGTTCGATACAGTCAATAGCCGTCTCCAAAGTTGCGACGCCACGGCGTTGCAGCAGAAGAAGGAGGAGGCCGACAAGGTGCTGGCAGACCTCAAGACTGCCGTACGTGTCCGTAAAGACCTTGCGGATAAAGCCTCGCGCCGTAAAGCCGACAAGGAGAGGCAGGAGAGAGTGCTGAAGCGCAACGACGAGATATCCGGCGAGTTGAAAACCATACAGACCGACGGCCTGAGTGATGAGATCGATACTCTCAAAAAGACCCACACGCTGCTCACCAGCGAGAACTGGGAGCTGCATCGCGAGAACCTCACCGAAGGTGAGCCCTGTCCGCTCTGCGGCGCCACCCATCATCCCTATTCCGACCGTTCAGCGGTGACTCCCGTGGCCGACAACCTGATGGAAGTGATCCAAAAGAAGGAAATCGAGCTCAAGGAGCAACGCGATAGAAGGCAGTGCCTGGAGAAGGAGCAGGCTGAAAACGGCGGCCTTCTCGAGGCGCTAAAATCCAACCTCGCTGCCTTGGATAAGGAGACGGGTACGCTCGACAGGGAGTGGGCCGATATCCAAGCTGTCTACCCCGACTGGAGTGCCAACCCTGAAACTCTATCGGCAATGAAGCCGCAGGCGGAGAAGGCTGTGGCCGAAACCGCGAGCGCCCTGAAGGATTACAATGAGCTCGTGAGCCTTGTGGAGGCCCACCGCCGCAAGAAGGAGAAAGCCGACGATGCTCTTAAGAATTTCGAGAAGGAGGCCGAGGAGAAGAAGAAGCAATCGGAGAAGAATATTACGGAGGCCACCACAAAGCTCGAAACCGAGAAAGGGAAGTCGGAAAACCTCAAAGCCCAGCAGGCTGAGAAGAGCGAGGCGCTGAAGGCTGCCATACAGGCTTGCGATAACGTCAACGCGCGGATTGCCTCCAAGAAGGAGACTCTGCGGCAGGAGACAGGCGACAAGGATCCGGATGTATGGGAAAAGTTGCTTTCGGATGCACGGACTGCCGCCGATAAGGCCGTGGCAGACAAGACGGAAGCTATTGGAAAACTCCGCGAAGACCTCAACGAGCTGAAGGGTCGCGAGACGGCTCTCAAAACCCGGAAGGAGAGCGAAGAAAGTCTTTCGAAGCAAAAGGGAGAGGACCTTTCCCGCTGGCTGGAACTATTTAATGAGGATAAGGAGACGCCCGTGGCCGAGGAGACACTGGCCATGCTCTCGGAGGCTGCCGACGACTGGGAGGCAATGCGCGTAACTCAGAGGAAACTGTCTGAAGGCCACACGGCTGCCGCCACTACCTTGCGCAACGAGAAGGAGGCTTTAGTCGCCCATCAGGAAAAGAAACCGGATAGGGAGAAGGAGCAGCTCAAGGCACGGAAGACTGAACTCGAGGCGCTGAAACACGATGAACTGATAGAGCTCAAGGCGCGTCTGCAAAGGCATGAGAATGCCGAGAGGGAGCTCGGAACCATGCTCGACCGCAAACGCGAGGCCGAGGCGCTGAAGACCGACTGGGAAGAAATCAACTCGGCCATCGGCAAGGATGGCGAGACCATGAGGCAGATTGCCCAGTGCTATACGTTGCGGTTTCTCATTGAGCATGCCAATGCCGAGATCCGCAAGTTCAACTCGCGCTATGAGCTCGTGCATGTGAAAAATTCTCTCGGCATAAGGGTGATAGACCACGATCGGGCCGACGACGTGCGCGACACCACATCCCTCTCGGGAGGGGAGACCTTTATCGTATCGCTAGGTCTTGCGCTGGGTCTGTCGTCGCTCTCCTCGCGCAACATAAGTTTCGACAACCTCTTTATCGACGAGGGGTTCGGCACGCTCGACCCCGACACGCTGGCCACTGTGATCGACTCCCTGGCGATGCTCCAGTCGTCGCAGGGGAAGAAGGTGGGAGTGATAAGCCACACCGACACCATGAGCGAACGCATCACCACCCAGATCCGCGTAATCAAGAACGGCAGCTCCGGCAGCAGCCGCATCGAGATCTACCCCTGAATTCCCGGGGCCGCAGGGTCAGAGCTCTATCTTCCTGTATCGCGGCACGAGGAGCTTCATCACTACCCAGGCCACGAGGTAGCTGACGGCACACATGCTGAACACCATCATATAGGCTGCGGGCTTGCCGGAAAACTGCATGAACTGAAATGACGGCCCCATCCCTTCGGCAAAGTCGAACAGATGGCCCGAACCCCAGTTGATGCCGAAGGAGCTGAGACCGCCTGCCATCGTGCCGATACCCACGATGGAGGCCACGGTAGATTTCGGAAACATGTCGCCGATGGTGGAGTAGAGGTTGGCGCTCCAGGCCTGGTGGGCCGCTCCGGTAAGGCCGATGATGATAGCCGGCCACCATGCCGAGCTCTCGCCCAGGGGCTGCGCGAAGAGCGCCAGTGCCGGCACGAAGGCAAACATCAGCATGGCACGCATGCGCCCGGCGTAGGGGTTCATGCCCCGCTTCTCCACAAAGAGTTTCGGTAGGTAGCCGCCACATATGGAGAGAAAGGTGACAATGGCGTAGAGGGTGAAGAGAAGGGCCTGACCCATCGACGAGGAGGCTTCGTAGCCAAACTGGTCGGCGAAGTAGGCAGGGGCCCAGAAGAGGAAAAACCACCATACGCCGTCGGTGAACGCCTTGCCGGCGATGAAGGCCCATGTCTGGCGGAACTTGAAGCAGTGCCAGAAGGGGATGGTCTTGGTCTCCTCCTCGGCTGCCTCTTGAGCCGTCTCTCCCTTCTCGTCCTGCTCTATGTAGGCGAGCTCGGCCTTGTTGACAAACCGGGAATCCTGCGGACGTGAATACATCTTTCCCCAAAAGCCCATCCATACGAAGCCGAGGGCGCCGATGATGATGAATGCCATCTCCCAACCGTAGGCTTCGGCCAGCGGCGGGATGCAGAGCGGAGCGGCGAGAGCTCCCACGGAGGCCCCGGCGTTGAATATGGAGGTGGCGAAGGCGCGGTCCATCTTCGGGAAGTATTCCGCCGTGGTCTTGATTGCGGCCGGGAAGTTGCCCGACTCGCCCGCGGCCAACAGCATGCGGCAGCCCAGGAAGAACCATACGCTAATGGTCGCTATGCTGAGCGCTATGCCCGAGCCGGCCTCGATCCCTACGAGTGTCTCCACTCCCGTCACCCTGGCCGTTGCCCAGCCGCATCCGGCATGCAGGCAGGCGGCAAGGCTCCATATGAAGATGGCCCAGAGATAGCCCTTCTTGGTGCCCAGAAAGTCGATTATCTTGCCCGAGAAGAGCGATACTCCGGCGTAGAAAAGTGAGAAGAAGGCCGTGATGAAGCCGTAGTCGGCATCGGTCCAATGAAACTCCGGCACGATAAACTGCTTCCAGGTGAGCGAGAGCACCTGCCTGTCAAGATAGTTGATGGTGGTGGCGAAGAAGAGCAGGGAGCAGATGGCCCAGCGCCAGTTGGTCATTCTTGCCGTGACCTTCGCCGCTGATATGGTGGAGTTCAGTTCCATGGATGTCAGCTGTTGGAGGTGTTGGAGATGTTAAGGTTGTTGCATGCGGCCATGATGCCGCTTACCATGCCCAGGGCGAGCATACGGCCGTGGAAGGAGTAGCCGGCATTGTAGCCCATCTTCTCGTCGCCGAGCATCAGCGGGGCATGGTCTACACGCATCGGCACTCCCGGATTCTCTTTCTCGAAGGTTGCCACGATGTCGATGAGCCGGGGGTCAAGATGGCTCGACTCCTTGAAGTCGCCGTTGGGCAAGACGTTGCAGATGCGGGCATGGACGAAGTGGGTGCGCCCGGCGTATTTCCGTGCCAAGGCCACCACGTCGTTGTGGCCTCCGGCACTCAGCGAGCCTGCACAGAAGGTGAGCCCGTTGTGGGGATTGGGCACGGCCTCCAGAAAGGCCTCAATGTCGGCGTCACACGTCACGATGCGCGGTAGTCCGAGGATTGCCATGGGTGGATCGTCGGGATGCACGCACATGTTGATGCCGTATTCATCGCATACGGGCATTATGGCCTCGAGGAAGTAGACCATGTTGGCGCGCAGTGTGTCGGCGTCGATGCCGTCGTAGAGCTTCAGCAGCTCGCGGAACTTCTGCACTGGGTTGAGGTCTTTTTCAGAGATATTGCCGTTGACGAACCCCTGTGTCTTCACGATGATGGTGTCAACGAGTCTCCTTTCCCCTTCACGGTCCATTCGCGGAGCCACTTCCTCCTTCATTCTAAGGAGGGTCTCCCCGTCATAATCCCTCTCGGCATTCTCGCGCTTCAGGATGTGGATGTCGAAGTAGGCGAACTCGGCACGGTTGAAGTAGAGGTTGCTCGTGCCGTCGGCGTTGGGATACTCGAGTTCGGTACGTGCCCAGTCGAGCACCGGCATGAAGTTGTAGCATACAGTCTTCACTCCGGCTTTGCCGAGGCTCCGTAGGCTCTCCTTGTAGCTGTCTATCAGAAGGTCACGGTCAGCTCCGCCGTATTTGATGCTTTCGCTCACCGGCAGACTCTCCACCACGCTCCACCGCAGACCGCGGTCTTCAATGAATCGTTTCATTTTCTCCACCTCCTCAAGGCTCCACACCTCGCCGTTGGGAATGTGGTGAAGGGCCGTCACGATGCCTTCCACGCCTATCTGGCGGAGCATTTCGAGGGTGATTGGGTCGTTGGGGCCAAACCAGCGCCAGGTCTTTTCCATAATTTGTCGTTGTAGTTGTAATAATTGATTCAGCTTGCGAGTCTTATTCTTTTTGCGAGACTTACTTAATTAACGTCTTTATCCCTAATAATTATATGTTTTCGGTGAATTCTTTCAATACTACCGCGCCCTCCCAATCCGTTATAATTAAGACCCCATCCGGTAATGAATGTTAAAATGATTTTAAGGGGTCTTTGATCCACTATTATGAAAACTCTCGTATTATGAAAATCATTACTCTCGGAGAGATTATGCTCCGCCTGTCGCCCGAAGGGTGCTATCGCTTTCTGGAGGTAGACCGCTTCAATGTGATTTGGGGTGGCGGCGAGGCCAACGTGGCCGTGAGTTGCGCCAATTATGGACATGACGCCTGGTTTGTAAGCAAGCTCCCGAAGCATGAGATAGGTCAGGCTGCAGTCAACGCCCTGCGCCGCTACGGAGTCCATACCGACCATATCGCGCGCGGAGGCGACAGGGTGGGAATCTACTACTGCGAGACGGGCGCCTCGATGCGTCCCTCAAAGGTAATCTACGACCGTGCCCATAGCGCAATCGCGGAGGCCGACCCCTCCGATTTCGACTTTGATAAGATTATGGAAGGTGCCGACTGGTTTCACTGGAGCGGCATCACTCCGGCTATCTCCGACAATGCAGCAGAGCTTACGCGCCTTGCCTGCGAGGCTGCCAAGAGACACGGCGTCACCGTATCCGTCGACCTCAATTTCCGCAAGAAACTATGGACGAGCGAGAAGGCCATCTCTATCATGAATCCGCTGATGAAGTATGTCGACGTGTGCATCGGCAATGAGGAAGACGCCGAACTTTGCCTCGGCTTCAAACCTGAGGCTGATGTGGAGGGTGGCAACACAGATGCCGAAGGCTACAAGGGCATCTTCAGGCAGATGATGCAGGAGTTTGGCTTCAAGTATGTGGTCTCCACTCTGCGCGAGTCGTTTTCCGCTACCCACAACGGCTGGAAGGCCATGATCTACGACGGCAAGGAATTCTACGAGAGCCGGCGCTACGACATCAATCCGATCATCGACCGAGTGGGTGGCGGCGACAGCTTTTCCGGCGGACTTATCCACGGCCTCCTTACGATGCCCACCCAGGGCGAGGCCCTCGAATTTGCCGTGGCTGCCTCAGCCCTGAAGCAGACCATCCCCGGCGACTTCAACCTTGTAAGCGCCGAAGAGGTGAAAGCCCTCGCCGAGGGCAATGCCTCCGGCCGCGTGCAAAGATAGCTATTAGAGCTAAAATAGCTCTAATAGCTATGCTCGCCAAAATAGCTATAGTAGCTATAATAGCTAAGCTAGCTAAACCAGCTAAAAAAATAAAATCTGAATAGATGGCAAAATTCGATAAATTATCCGTTCTGAATAAATTGGCCGAGGCGCCGATTGCCCCGGTATTCTATAACGGCGATGCCGCCATAGCCAAGGCCGTGCTGAAGGCTTGCTACGAAGGAGGCATTCGCTGCTTCGAGTTTACCAACCGCGGTGACTTTGCCCACGAGGTGTTTGCCGAGCTGGTAAAATTTGCAGCCACGGAATGCCCCGAAATGGCCGTGGGTGTGGGGTCGGTTGTCGAGCCGGCCACGGCGGCACTCTACATGCAGCTTGGAGCCTGCTTCGTGGTAGGCCCGCTGTTCAACCCCGAGGTGGCTCGCGTATGCAACCGCCGCCAGGTGCTCTACATCCCCGGTTGCGGCACGGTGAGCGAGGTCGGCGCCGCCCAGGAGGCCGGCTGCGAGGTGGTGAAGGTATTCCCCGGCGACGTACTTGGCCCCAAATTCGTCAAGGCGCTTATGGCACCGATGCCCTGGACCCGAATCATGGTGACGGGTGGCGTCGAACCCACCGCCGACAATCTCAAGACCTGGTTCTCGGCCGGCGCTTTCGCCGTCGGCATGGGCAGCAAGCTCTTCCCCTCATCCCTCATCGGCGCCTCCGACTGGCCTTCCATCGCCTCCCTCTGCCGCACCTCCCTCTCCTCCCTCTCCTCCCTCTCCAAATAAGAGATGGCTACGAAGGAGGCTACCTCTTCAGAAACCTCCTCGGGGACAAACAGTAGTTCGCACTAAGAAAATAGTAAAACATCTGTTAGTTGCAGGTTCGCATCAGACGCAGCCCCCATGGCAGCATGCTGACTGGGAGATGGATTAGTTCCGTTCCCTCTCCCTTGATGCTGAATTCTTTTTCCGACACCACCACTGCCATCGTAGGCTTGTATTTGTTGATATACACGGAAAGACTTTTCCCTGACGTATTAATGCCTGACTTCACTTCAAGGGGAACAATTTCCAGTCCAAGCTGTAGTATAAAGTCCACCTCTGCCGTCCCGGACGACACCCAGTAGCGCGGTACGGGACATGAGGCCGCCAAAATCTGTTGGAGTACGACATTTTCCGCCAAAGCGCCTTTAAACTCCACAACCCCGAGCTTATCACTTACATACAGTTCAGCCGGCAACTCAGCCAGAGCTCTAAGAAGTCCGCAGTCAAGCAGGTATACCTTGAATGCAGAAACATCATCATAGGCTGATATGGGCAAGCCCGGTTTTGAGCAGCAATAGATCTGATAAATTAATCGCGCCTCCCTCAACCAATTGATTGCACCCTCGTATTCCCGAGCCCGTGCGCCGGGTCTTACTACCTTATAGATGAATTTACGGTTCTCCTTGGCGAGTTGCGACGGCAGCGAATGCCACACATGGGAAATGCGCGGAAATTCAGACGTGGGCGCATGTTTCGAGAAGTCATGGACAAATGAATTAAGCAACTCCCTAAGCTCAAGCTCTATTCTCTCGTTCCCCTCTCTCCTTAATGATATTACCGCCACTTTGGGCATACCCCCGCAAATCCGATAGTGGCGGAATGCATCTTCAAGAGCCGATTTTATTATCTCGGGAACACCGTACAATTCCTGTAAATCATTGCATGAATCAAGAATCGAGGCAAATCTTTCGTTATAAGACCGGAAATATTCATCAAACGACACGGGAAACATCTGAAGAAAATCCACCTTCCCTACGGGAAATCCCACCTCCTTATGAAGCGCTACCCCAAGGAGCGACCCGGCAGCCACGACATGAAATTCAGGAAGATCCTCGCAAAAGTATTTCAGCGCATTCAATGCTTCAGGACATTCCTGTATTTCATCGAAGAAAATCAACGTCTCACCCGGCAGTAACGGCACGTCGCAATAGAGACTAAGGGTATCAATCAGTCTTTTTACGTCTTTGGTCTTCCGGAATTCATGGCATAACTCTATACCCGTATCAAAATTAAAATAGGCCAGATATTTGAAAAATTCTCTCCCGAACTTTTTTACTATCCAGGTCTTTCCTATTTGACGGGCACCCTGCACCACGAGAGGTCTGCGGTCTTCCCTCTCTTTCCATTCTACCAGTTCTTTCAGTATATTCCTCTTTATTTCCATATCAACTCTCTCCTTACCGATTTGGATTCCTATTGGCGGCAAAATTAATAAATCTTAATCAGTTTTTCGCGCTCATGTTAGAAAAATGTGATGATTTACACATTTTTCGTTGGAGAAATGTGTAAATCATCACATTTTCATAAGCAAATTACTTGTTATTACATGGATATCGAATGTGGAAATCTTAACCCTCAAAGCCAGTTGTGGCATAACGGCGATAGAACCAAGGTGGATTACGTGAATTAAACGGGATATTTCATACATCGGAGAGAGGAGAATTTGGCTACGTAGGCTCCGTTGTCAAGGATTCCTTTACAACTGAATTTGCCTCTAATTCCAACCGTGCCGTATTAGAACCATTATTGCAAGGTTTGGATAGACTATGGGAATTGAGGTATTGGATACCCGACCCGACGAAACCGATAAATCCTCTTGAATTTATGAGGGGAAAAAAGATAGGATGACCATAAAAAGAGAGCCGTGAAATCAAAGTTTGAATCACGGCTTACTTAAATGTATTCAATGAATGCCGTTGAAACATAAATTTTCAAGCATTCCTGTTTATTGATTGTTAATATAAGCGCCCTATATTAATCAATCATAAAAAGTGAATGCAATCGTTCCGTTAATCTTAAGCGGATACGGGCCACCTTTTTCACAATTTACTATACATGTATAGGTTGCCTCATTAAATTTAATCACTAATCTGTTATTGGCTTCATCAAAGCTGACTATTTCTATTGAGCCTGAAGAAAGATTATAGGCAATATCTTGACAAGCGTTGTTAAAAAATGCGGCCAAAGAAGGTCCTTTACTATTAGGGTAAATGATAGTCCCTGTTTTTATCTCATCAAAATAACTTATTTGAATACCAAACTCATCATTATGAAAAATATCTCCTACTTTATTAACTATAAAATCTCCATCAAAACCGAAGTGTTCGTTGACCACTACCCAAAAAAAATGATTCCCACTGAATTCCACTTCGTAATCTACCCCGTTGATTGTTAGAATATTTTCTTTTTGTGAAGAAGAATTGTTATTTCCATCGGGTTCATCGTCATCGTCTCCACAAGCAGTGAAGGCGAAAGTCATTGTGGCGAATAGTGCCACGAATAAGAGTTTTAAATACTTGTTCATAACTGAAATTTATTAATTGTTAAAAATGATAGGTTGCGCCTATTATGATTGGCAGACGTTGGAAATCTTTCACGTATTGGTATTTGATTTCAAGTCCTGCTGATAGTTTGGAAGTAATGGCATATTCACCACCAACGCCAACATTGAATATAAATCTATTCAAGCGTGAAGAACCTCCACTGAAATCAAAATCATCATCAGATGCGCGGGAGAAAAACTGGCCATAGTCTCCGAAAATGTCATTAAAGTCATCCATATCGAAAGAATACCCGCCACCAACACTTGCATAACCGATACCTACTATCGGATATACTTTAATCTTACTGCTGACATTGAAAATGTAGTGGACATTAGCAGTGATATCAAACATGTCCATGCCTTTGGCCTTAAACCAATAATCAACATCGGCTTCAAGACGGATAGGGTTGGTTACATTGTATTGGAATTTCGCTCCAATACCGAAGTTTGTGAGAGAAGCATTTTTCTCAAGACATGGGGCGACACCAAGATTCAGGCCGACTGCCATGTCTCCTTTTTGTGCGAAGGCACCAGTAAAACCTATCAGTGCCACGCATAAAGCTGTAAAAAATCTTTTCATGCAGATTAGATTTTTAGTTGCATTTCGTGGCTCTGAAATGCGAATTAATAAATTCAGTTAGGCATAAGAAAAAGCGGAGCCACTTTTTTTACACTCACTGATTTGATGAGGGCTTCGACTCCCTAAGTTGCTCGGCAAGTGATGTAGAACTCCACTTTGACCGTATATCTATAAAGTATGATATATCAAGCCAAAGAGAAGCGTACTCCCACTTTCATTCTGCAACTGTTGAAATTGTCGAAGTTTCATCAAAAGAATGAAGCGAAAACGCTTTCTCCAATATGTCTGCGATACCCTACGGCATCACGGTTGCAAAATTAGTGATTTTTCAAGAAATAAAAATTATTTTGGGCCAAAAAATTAACATAAAAAAATCAGCCTCCGATACTTTCAAAGGCTAAATCATAATAGGTACTTGGACTATATTTGTTCTACTCTAACCTCTATATTCGTTTTGTTCGGTTCAATATGTTAGCCTTCAACATAGAGTGAGGTTGGGGGGGTAAGATTAGCTTTTTATCTGAAACCTCCTCTTTCTGAGGAGTCATTTCCTATCCCCTACTTATATTTTGGATAATAATTCCTTTTTTGTGCCTCTGCTACGGGAGCTGCGGTTTGAGCTGCTCACACCAATGGCAACCATAACCGCCTTGAGATAAAAATTGCCTTCCCGCGTTTTTCCTGCTAATTCCCGCGCACCCAGGTGATTGCCATCGCCTCCGCGAGCCTCGCTTCCTCCAATTCCCATCCGGCAGGAAGGGCATGGAGGTCTGGAGACCTCCGCCCCGGGGAAAGCCGGCAAGAAATGGCGTGCTTAAAGGTGTAGGCGTATCATCGTGGCGTCATCTTTTGGAATTCCTATCGTACGTTTGAGTTCTTCCATAGATTCTGAGCCAAGCTTATTTTCCGTAATGTTATAAAGGCCGTCTGAACATATCACCACGACGTCGCCATCCTTAATCGCGTATTCCCCATAATCCACATCCTCCCTAAGGCCGGCTCCCTTTATGCATCTTGTCAATGCCGTTTTTCCATAACCGATATCGGCAATATGGTCTCTTGTCAAAAGCATCTTCTCTCCGGCGTTATAAACGTAAATCCTTACATTTCCCTGCCAGGTATAATAAAGAACATTCTCGCAAACCACCGCTATAGCAACAGCAGCCCCCATCTTGCTCCTGCACTCCAAGCCCTTCAATCTTACGGCATCGTCTGCCGCTTCCAAAGCTCCTCTCAACACCATATCCCATTCTGTGGGCTTAAAATTCCGTACCAGAAAAGCCTTCACAGCATCAACTGTAGTCTCGGCCGCCACAGCCCCCAGACTCAATCCACCCATACCGTCTGCAACAACTGCAAAAGTGGCATTTCCGGTAGTCACGACCATCAATCTGTCTTGATTCTCGGTCTTTGAATTACTTGTGGTAAGTGTTTCTGATCTCATCTTTTATCCAATTCCTGCTTGAAAATATCCCGGATTGTGCCAATAAGCTCGCGACACTCCTCAAACACCTCCGCATAGTCGTTGTCGATACTGTTTTCCCTATAAGTGGTCATATGGATGGTGAGCTTGCTGTTGTCTTTAGCAACGTATTCCTCTTCGAGAAGGTTGTAAAAAAATTGAAGATGAGGAGTGGTCAACAACTTACTTGCATCGTAAGCTATGAGTTTAGCCCCCGAAAATATAGGCGACTCCTCCTCGGGAATTTCAATATCATCAGGGAGGTCCAAGAAGAGTTCGGCCTGCCTTATGTTAAAGTAATTTTTCATGAAGAAGAGAAGATCTGCCACGTCCTTGTCTGTTCTGTCGTTCCTGTCGTTCCAGGTGTCAAGTTTAATCATAAATTGTCCGCAAATAGGAGCCATCTTTACGGTGAAAGCCCCGTCTACCTCCACATCGTCTGCATGGCTCATTATGTCGTTGAAACACCTCACCGAAAGTTCGGGATTCCCCTCCGGCGGCCATTTCACCTTCTCGTCTTCCGCAACTTCTCCGAAAGGCACCACGTCTACCATGAAATCCAACTGATGATCCGGGCCTTTGTAATAAAATTTATGAGAGCTTTTTTCTCTATGGAAATTATTCTCAACCAAGGTTTTGGCTATTGCTTCATATTTGCTCCAATCCGGCAGGGCTATGGCTATGTCGAGATCCTCGGTGTGTTGAGGGGATAGGTTCTCATGCATTATTATCATTGCGAAGTCTCTTGCGCGGGCTCCAACGACGTAGATGGGCACTCCATGAGTCTGCAGACAGCTGTAGAGTGCCGACATGGTTTCGTATAGCCAGTCGTTGGCGATTTCGGCTTTGGTGATCTTATATTTCATGTTCCATAAGTTTTTGTGCTGCTTCCGCCGGTCGGCCCATTCCCGCTCCCATCAAGTCGGCATAAAGCAAAGCCATGGGCACTATTCCCCCCGGGTCCTCGCCCGGCCAGAATTTCCTATAGACCTTTATCGGACCTTTTTCCCTGTATTTTATCCGGTGCTTCATCAGATGGTTGGTAGGAATGTCGCTGTATATCTCAAATTTCTCCGGCGTAAGGTAACCGTTAAGAATGAAGGCACCGCTTTCGCCGCCCCACTCCATCCCTTCGGGAAGCACGATCTGTTGCCAGTTGCGCCTGGTGTCGTCGTCGGCGAAATCCATCTCTTTCAAAAGGAGTTTCGGTTTCAACACCCGGTTGAAGTTTTCCTGCCATAGCTCGAGAAGTTCCCGGCGGTCTTTTATAAACCGGCCTCTTTTCGTTTTCAGGATGTGTCGGGAGTTTATGAGCTCGTCTACAATTCGGGATATGGTGCCGAGGGAGAGACCCGTTTCCTGACTAATCATCCTGTAGGGTTTACGGACATTCTCTTCATCTCTCAGGAAGTAGAATATCAGTTTCAGGCCGGCTTCGCTGAAAGCGTTTCTTACGGGCTCGGAAGTTTTCAGTTTTTTCTCCCCCTTTATCCTGATGTAGAGGCCAGGCACTTTTATACTGCAGTTTCCGTTTCTTTCCGCCGCGTTAATACCTACGGAGGCCAATTTTTCAATCACACCCTCGCTGAAGCTTTCGGCTACAAGTATCACCGGCTTTTGCGTGTCGTGCCGGATTCGTTCAATCTGCTGCATCGCGCTGAACATGGAGGAGGTGGTGACATGAGGTTTGATTTCACCCACGAAATGGTGTTCCCTGATTTTGATTTCGCAGTCTAAGTTATGGGAGTGGGAGCTTTTTACCGAGATATCTTTAAGTCCGGTAATTCTTTTGATGTTGTCAAAAGTGTCCGTTAATATTTCTCTTTCTTTTACAGTCATATAGTTTAAGAGTGTTCAATCAAAAGGCGATGTTCAAAATTTTTGAACATCGCAAAATTAGTGAAAATATCTGATAAAAACAAAGAGAAGTGTTCAATTATATCATCATGTTCAAGAATATTGAACTTAGAATTATGGTTGAACATTATCCGGCACCGGGCGATTGCCAGCCGAGGCGGAGGTCTCCAGACCTCCAAGCCGAACAAACGACAGACGCGTTATTCCTGCGACTTCAATTCCGGCGTCAGTGCTGCTGTGAGTTCTGCGTTCTATGATTTAGTTTTCTTTGCCATGATTATGAAGTATTTGAGGTTTAACATGTGAGCCGAGGCTCTTAATTTTTACATCGCAAGAATTGGGAAGCTGTTTGAGACCGAACAAAAATTTCATAGAGAATTTTAAGCTCAGGCGTCTAAAAATAAGGCTTGTCCCATTTTTTTCGTAAAATTGTCGTGGACTTTTCGTGCCAATGAGAGCAGAGGAAAGCTTGCTTGACTATGCCGAGTGCAGCCGAAAAGGGACGTTAGTCAAATAGCGGAGTGGTTTTAGAGAGCCGGAGGGTAAGTTGAGTTGGCGACCTAACTTTGCAAAGTGAAATATCAGATGCGTTGAAGGTTATAGCATAAGTGATTGTTCTCTGAAATGGGCCGAGGCGCCGATTGCCCCGGTATTCTATAACGGCGATGTCGCCATAGCCAAATCCGTGCTGAAGGCTTGCTACGAAGGAGGCATTCGCTGCTTCGAGTTTACCAACCGTGGCGACTTTGCCCACGAGGTGTTTGCCGAGCTGGTGAAATTCGCCGCCACGGAATGCCCCGAAATGGCCGTGGGTGTGGGGTCGGTTGTCGAGCCGGCCACGGCGGCACTCTACATGCAGCTTGGAGCCTGCTTCGTGGTAGGCCCGCTGTTCAACCCCGAGGTGGCTAGAGTGTGCAACCGGCGCCAGGTGCTCTACATCCCCGGCTGCGGCACGGTGAGCGAGGTAGGCGCCGCCCAGGAGGCCGGCTGCGAGGTGGTGAAGGTATTCCCCGGCGATGTGCTCGGCCCCAAATTCGTCAAGGGCCTCATGGCACCGATGCCCTGGACCCGAATCATGGTGACGGGCGGCGTCGAACCCACCGCCGACAATCTCAAGACCTGGTTCTCGGCCGGCGCTTTCGCCGTCGGCATGGGCAGCAAGCTCTTCCCCTCATCACTCATCGCCGCCTCCGACTGGCCTTCCATCGCATCCCTCTGCCGCACCTCCCTCTCCTCCCTCCCCAAATAAGAGATGGCGACGAAGGAGGCTACCTCTTTAGAAACCTCCTCGGGGACAAACAGTAGTTCGCACTAAGAAAATAGTAAAACATCTGTTAGTTGCAGGTTCGTATCAGACGCAGCCCCCATGGCAGCATGCTGACTGGGAGATGGATTAGTTCCGTTCCCTCTCCCTTGATGCTGAATTCTTTTTCCGACACCACTACTGCCATCGTAGGCTTGTATTTGTTGATATACACGGAAAGACTTTTCCCTGACGTATTAATGCCTGACTTCACTTCAATGGGGACAATTTCCAGTCCAAGCTGTAGTATAAAGTCCACCTCTGCCGTCCCGGACGACACCCAATAGCGTGGTACGGGACACGAGGCCGCCAACACCACTTAAACAGGTTTCATTATTTAATAATTCTATAATCCTTGCTTCATGACCTTTTATCGTGTCATTTAATGTGTCATTTAATGTGCCATTTAATGGGTCATTTATCGGCTCATTGGATGAGCCGATATTTTCCTATTCCGCTTCAGGAATGCCAATAGATGAAGACTACAATATGCACATAGTTCTGTACCTCCAACCGTGTCATATTAGAACCAATTTTGCAAGGTTTGGATAGAATATGGGAAATGAGGAATTGGATACTAGACCCGACAAAACCGATTAATCCATTGGATTATAGGAGGACATAAAGTAAGTATGCTACTAAAAATGAAAGCCGTGAAATCAATGGTTGAAATCACGGCTATTGGCTGAAATGAAAATTATGTTATGGAAGGGCCGCAGAATTATCCGTATCAAAAACAATAATGCCAGATAATGTAGCAGACGATGAACCATCTTTTTCAGGCATAATTATATTTTCAAATTTAAGGGTCAGGTAATTTTCTTTAAATGAAACAAATGTTACTTTCCCGTTTATTTCGCTAAGTGAGGTCCATTCATAGTCTTCTCCATTATAATCACCGTTGCTGTTATATACAGAGCCATCCTCTTTAACATGTATTACAAAAATATTACTATGTGAGTTATATGGAGTTGTGAAATCGGTTATTTTTAATTCTTGTCCTTCTATGGCATTATTAAAATCAAAGTAGTCTAAATAAATATAAAAACCTGCCCATTCAGTTATGCCACTTCCATCTTTAAATGGTTTAAAAATGCTCCCTGTAATGTCATCGAAATTGATTACCTTATTGAATCCCTTAACTTCACAATAAATTACTTTTTTCTGAAAAAGGGAAGTTTCGTCATATTGGAAAATGGAAGAATTCAGTTCACCCCCTAATGAATAAAAATTATAAGCATAATAGAATTTATCACCATTAACAGTAAAATAGTAACTGCTTAAATTGCTATCGGAGGGAGCTCCATCGGGTTCGTCATCGTCATCTCCACAAGCTGTGAAGGCGAAAGTCATTGTGGCGAAAAGAGCCACGCATAAGAGTTTTAAATACTTTTTCATAACTGAAATTTATTAATTGTTAAATATTTTTTTATTTTAGGTCGCAGTCGTCTTATTTTTTTTATACGTGCCTCCATTTAAGGCCAGAAATATCGAAAGTATAAGTGGCTGTTGACCCATTTTCCAATTCTATCTCAACTGCAAGAGTTTTGGAATTTCTAAGATTATTTAACCAATCATGGCTGCCAAATACTTGTTTTGACCCAATATAAGAAGCAACCACAGCAACATTCCGCTGGGTTGCAAAATAAGTTCCCAATTTTGGTTCTTCTTTATCAAATCGAGTCTTTAATAATGGCATATTCTGTCGAATATGTCGACCGTTTTCCAATCCAAGTAATATAGCTGTGCAATTATCTCCTTGATTATAAAAAATCAAAATATCCATTTTGCTATTTACACCGTCTATATTTTGCCTTTCATTAGAGCTTAATGTTGCGGTATAACTAAGCTCATCCGTCATTGGGTCTTTCTTTTGTTCATACTGCCATTTTGAAATATTTCTCTCTGGTTCTTCTTGCTCTTTTAAGATACTTTTTACTTCGGTTTCAGTATCTGAAATGGTGTCATGAAATTTCTGTTCTATTTGAGTGGATTTGTATTGAACATTTCCATTGCATGATGCCAATAGAGCCAAGAAAAATGAGATTATGGCTGTATTTTTCATATCTTTATTCTTATTATTTAACCTTTTTTAAAGCAGGTCCCATTTCTCCTCCAAGACTATAATAGGCATCTCTTCCCTTAAAAACAAGTATCGTAGGAGCAGCGTTTTCGATCGCATCTTCGTCTGGGGCTTTAAGAATAACACAATAGGTGCCTTGTCGTGGTTCTGCTATATCATAGATATTAAAAGTGAAAGACTTACTCCAATCTTTAGGATCATCATAGTTTCTTGATGGAAATGCACTACTCCAAATTACTTTATTCCCTTTGATTTCAAATCGGTAATATAAATTTGTGACTGCATAAGGTCTAACAGTTTCCCATGTTGTTCCATCTAACTTTGATTTAAGGTCTGTACGTGAATTAGCACCATTCCATTCTTTTTTTTTCTGCTCGGCTTCCAAGCGTTCTGCTTCTAACCGTTCTTTTTTTAATTGCTCTTGTCTTAATCTTTCTAATTCTACCTTCTCGGCTTCCTGTTTTTCCACTTCGGTCGCTTCCGTCGCTGCATCCACTTCCGCCACTTCATAAGAAGCAGTGTCTTCGTACGTGTTATATTCATACTGTTTTCCACCACTACAAGACAGAATACTAAAGGAAAATATGGCGAAAAGAGCCATCAGCAAAAAAAATTGATACTTTTTCATAAGTATTTTGTTTAGTTGCATTCCGTGGCTCGAAAATGCGGATTAATAAATTCAGTTATGCATAAGAAAAAGCGGAGCCACTATTTCATGACATCTATCTCGGTTGCCGCTTAGGAAAGGCTTAGATACAATAGGTGTCAGTGCTCCGCAGACTCTATCTCATTGTAGCATGAAATACAAGTCAAAAGAGCGTTCTTCCGACATCAACAGTATCTAATTGGTTGAGGTTCCTAAGCTTAACCGATGTTGATGAGAAAGCGCTTTCTCCAATATGTCTGCGATACCCTACGGCATCACGGTTGCAAAATTAGCTAAATTTTGATAAATAACAATTATTTATGGACCAAAAAATTAGCAAAAAATTAACCTCCGATATTTTTCAGAGGATATAATTTCAAAGGCTTCAGAATGCTTTTATATTGATTGATATGCTTATTCGCTGTTGCATGTGCGAAAATTCTTATCGCAACATGGTTAAAATTCCGGAGATTGTTTTTATATTTGCATTGTTAAAGGTGTTGAGGCAGTTGCTTTCAAGTCTTTAAGAATTAAGAATGTAAAAATATGGATAATAAAGGCTTGAAATTAAGTACAGAAGAGAAAGCCCATCGTATATACCAGGCTTTGAACGATTATTATCTCCTCTTCCCTGATCGCCAGTCGGCTCCTTCCATAGATATCACGCAGGATTGGGAAGTATTTTTGGATTATAAAGGGGAAGCTTGTGATTCCGATTTTACGGACTATGCGGTTATGTTCATGGAAGACTATGAGGCAGAAGAATGGGTATATACTATTGATACCATAAAAAACTGTATACCCCGTATAGAGAGGGAGTTGGATGAAGCTAAAGAATTACGGGGAGATTCCGACACATCAAAACAATATCCCCAGTGATATTACGTATTTTATGGCTTTTATTGGCCTATATACGAACTATGCACTGGAGAAAAAAAGGATTGACGACTGGGTGCTTGAAATTGATTTACCTCTCTCCGAAGTAAATCTCGTAGAGAAAAAGATGAGAAGCCCAAGCTACGGAGGCTTAATTCTGCATTATGACCCAATGAAGTTTGTAAAGTTGGACGAAAGTGGTGAACGTGTCCTTGACATATCAAAAGTTCGGGAATTGGCAGAGAGAATTTGCCGTGACGATTTTACCGGAGAATTTGCCAATGACGATAACGACCCGGGTGGCGAGTTCTTCAGAAGCAGCCTTGAAGGGCCAGAAGATCCTGACGTCACTTTCTAACCACCAACCCAATCTAATCCCATATAATTCAACGACATACAGTTTTTGACATACAAATGACCGTAACACAATAGGCAACAACGCACAGTGTTGCAAACAGTTTTGATCTTCAGGGATTCCTTAACCTAATTTTTTATTGTCCTTGATGTAATAGCCACCGGTCTTTTTAGAACCACGGTATTCAATAAAAGATTGAGATACAAGGCTCTTTATAGCCCTCATAACAGTACTTAGGCTAAGATTCAAATTTTCTGCAATCTGAACACCACTTAAACAGGTTTTATTATTTAATAATTCTATAATCCTTGCTTCGTGACCTTTTATCGTGCCTTTTATCGTGTCATTTATCGTGTCATTTATCGTGTCATTTTGACCATTTAATGGGTCATTGGATGAGCCGATATTTTCCTTGACACGCTTCATGAAGGTTACAGTGAAGAATCCCTTGGTATCAAAAATTGGCTCGGGGAGACCTGCCTCATTCATCAGCCTTCTCATGCGCGGAATACCGGAGCCAACCTTTTCAACAAGATGCATACGGGTAAACAATCCGAAGATCAACGGATTTCGCGACATACTCTTCTCACCGAATTTTTCAGCAACTACAGGAAGCAATCCGCCGGGATTGGAAATCTCCACACGGTCATCAAACACTTCCACCATTACAGTCGCCCCTTCCTCATAAAGGTCGCGGTGACAGATGCTATTCAAAATGGCTTCCTTGAAAACATCAAGAGGTATTTCCCAAATCTCCTTTCTCGGACCGGTGCCTTCTATGACATATTCAACCTCCAGTTTGCTTTCTATCCATGACAGAGCGTTCTGGTATTGCTCATACAACGGTCCTCCGAAACTCTTGTCATCGATGATATGTACCTTATCTTTACCCTTGAATCTGACACATCTGATTATAGCATGCGGGAATTTCCTTTGCGGTTCTTTGCCGAAAAACAAGGCTCCGGCATTCTTAACCACTCCCTTGTCGGTATAGAGTTCAAGATTTTCAAACAGCTGTTTTATGGGAAGGTTTCCCGAAAGATGGGCCTTCTCGATGAAACTCTTGAAATTATGTCTTTCGATATCTTCGTCGATATTGAACCAATGGCACGGGATGGCGTCATAGAATATTTTTGAACATTCCGCAAAGAAAGCTCGCATCTCTTCTGCTGTCCGCAATTTTTGATTGTTGGCTCCCTCCCTGACGAAGATTGCTCCGCCACAGATATAAGGTTTATCCTTACCCGAAGGTACGTCTATCACCCATACGTCCTTATCATCAATGTTAACTGGATACAATTCACATTTCAGAGTGGGCGAAATCTCGCCGATCGTATCCTGAATGGCCGAGCGTTTATTGTTGTCAATATTGGCTCCTATGATATTATTCTCATTGTCCACGCCGATTAGAATATATCCTCCGGAAGCATTGGCGAAACCGGTGGCTTCTTCCGACAGTTCTTTGACCTTAGACGGCACACGGCGTTTGAAGTCTACATTGTATCCTTCGCCACCCTTTATAAGGCTCTTTATCTGTTCCGCCGTTAACATACTGCAAAGTTAGTTAATAATCTCCGAATAAAAAATGAATGGAGAGTATGAAAGACCGCATGCTATATGGCTAGAGTTATAAAAAGATGAGTTAAGTTCTTGATACTATCAGCTTAACTCATCTTAATTGTACCCGGAGCCGGGGTCGAACCGGCACGGGTTTCCCCATCGGTGTTTGAGACCGACGCGTCTACCGATTCCGCCATCCGGGCCTAAAACGATGCAAAGTTAAACCTTTTTTTACAGTTTTCCAAATCTGCCCCTAATTCTTACCTCCTGTCTGAACCAAAAGGAGGGGGTGGAGCGTTAGTATAGTAACCCACTCTCAATTCATTATACAACACTCCTATATACTATGAAAACATTTCCCAAAGCACAAACTATGAACGTGTCACGCAAAGACTATACTATGAAAGCATTTTCCAAACTCACCACTTTACTCGTTTTATCTCTCGGTGTGGGATTGACCGCAAACGCCAAACCCCTCACACCCCAGGAAGCCCTGGCTCGCGTTCAGACTGCAGGCTCAGCCCTCAGGAGCATCCAGACTTCGGGCGCAGCCATCCAGGGAGTTCCGGTAGCGCCGAGCCGTATACGGCAAGCCGCCGGCTCCTTCGCGCTTAAATACACCCTTGCTGACCCCAAGGCACAACCCGCACTCTATGTCTTCGCAAGTCCGGCAGGGGAGGGGTTCCTGATTGCCAGCGCCGACGATGCCGCTTTCCCTCTCCTCGGCTATTCCGATGAGGGGACATTCAACCCCGATAATATCCCCGCCAACCTCCAATATTGGCTCAAGGAATATGTCAAGGAGATTGCCCTCGTTCGCGAAAATGGTGGGCTTGCCGCCGAGCCAACAAAGACAACCCTCACAGCTGCCACTGCAAGGGGAGGCCGCGCCGCCGAGCCCTCGCTCTCAGATCCCGATGATGATGAGGAGATGGAAGCCGTGGGGCCCCTCCTCAAATCGAAATGGAATCAGGGCGAACCCTACAATAAAGACTGCTTCGAGATAAGCAGTACCGGCACCCAGACGCAGAGCGTAACCGGCTGCGTCGCCACTGCCATGGCCCAGGTGTTGTATTATTTCCAGTATCCCACCGTGGGCAAAGGCGAGATAAGCTATAAGCACGGCGACAGCGGGACGTATGAGATGAACTTCGCGGCCCAGGATTTCGACTGGAGCAATATGCTCCCCACCTACACCTCCGGCAGCTACAATGCCACGGAGGCCGACGCCGTGGCTTACCTCATGAAGGCCTGCGGCTACTCCGTGAAGATGGACTACGGCAAGGGTGAGTCGGGCGCCAGCGGCTCCGATATACCTGGAGCCCTGATCAACTATTTCGGCTATAACGACAACATCCAGCTCCAGACCCGCGCCTTCTATACCTATACTCAGTGGCAGAAGATGATCTACGACAACCTGCGCAACGTAGGCCCCGTAATCTACGACGGCTCCGCACTCGACGGCGGTCACTCCTTCGTATGCGACGGCTACGACGGCAACGGCTACTTCCACATCAACTGGGGCTGGGGCGGAATGTCTGACGGTTTCTACCTCCTCGATGCCCTCAACCCCGACGAATACGGCATTGGCGGCGCAGCCGGAGGCTACAACCTCGGTCAGCAGGTGGTGCTCAACATCACTCCCTATACGGGCGAAACCCTTCCTTCCCAACTTATGCAGTTCGGTTCGGCCACGGGAAGCATCTCTGACGGCAAGCTCTCACTGCAGCTTGAAGATGCCGGCAACCCGGGTTTACAGTATATCAACCCGGCGCCCGTCACCCTGACGTTCGGATTGAAAGTGGTCAACGCCACCGACCCATCGCAGGCCGTACAGTATTTCGAGTCTGCCAAAAAGAATCTGGAGGCCAAGCAGAGCAGTTTCTACACCTGGGACGAGGACGGCACCTCTGTCGACCTCTCCAAGGTGAGCATGACAGAGGGAGATGAATATAACTTCATCATCTCCACCTACATCACTCTCGGCTCTTCGTCGGCCTGGAGCGAGGTAGTGGCCATGCCCGGCAAATACAACTACGTCACCGTCAGGAAGACTGCCACGGGCTATGAGCTCGTCGACAATACGATAGGTGACATCTCCGTCAGCGACTTCAGCATCGTCTCGTCGCCTGTCTATTGGAACTCCCCCGTGGAATTCAGCGCCACCTTCACCAACGATTCCTCCTCGCCGCTAACGCGCAACTACAGCGCCGTCTTCTTCGACAGCACGGGCAAGGAGGTCTACAAGATGGAAAACTACAGCATCAACGTCGATGCCGGCTCAACGCTGAGCGACTCCTGGACTTCCGTAGACTGGTATAAGGAGAACGGCGCCGGCGACGTCACGGCCGCCACGGAGTTTACCGTAAAGCTTTACGACAACTGGCAGGGAAAATATGTCGACGGCATCGAGACTACGGTCACGGTAGAGCCCAAGCCGGCTGCCGCCAAGGTGGAATCGACACTCAGTGTTCTCGATGCCACGAAAGATGGCGACGTCTACGTCATCACCGGCGACGAACTCAAGGTGTCGCTCACGGTGAAGGTCACGGAAGGGGTGTTCAACCACACCCTCATGCTTGCCCTTCAGGAGCCCCTGGCAAACGGCGACTACACCACCGTGATGCATGAGCACTTCAACGCCATCCCTAACCTTACGGCAGGGCAGGAGGAGACGTATACCATGACCGTTCAGCTCGCCGACCTTGACATCGACACCGACAAGACCTATCGCGTGGAGGTGTGGGGACCCGACGGAGGCTTCAACGAGAAGGTGCTCGTCAAGTTCAGTCCCGCAGCCGACGGCGTCCGGTCGCTGCTCCCTGACCCCGATGGCCGCTACACAGTCTACGGTATCGACGGCACGCCCCGCGGCGTCTTTACCGGCTCCGACTCGCTCCGCTCCCTCCCCAAAGGCATCTACATCGTCAACGGCCATAAGATCCTGCTCTAACCTCCACCCGCGAAGAAGTGCAGCCGCAAGGCTATTTTTACGCTCCGGTTTGGTGGATTGAAAAAAAAATTGTAATTTTGCACCGCAAAAATCCCTCGGGGTGTAGCACAGTTGGTTAGCGCGCTACGTTCGGGACGTAGAGGTCGTGTGTTCGAGTCACATCACCCCGACAGGTAACAGGAAAGGCATCAGTCATTGCGACCGATGCCTTCAGTTTTTATGCCGGACGGCCAGGAGATTACTCCTTCGCCATATGCTCCTTCACCCACTCCTCGGCGTAGGCCCAGGCGGCGTCATGGTCGTTGGCTACACGTCCGTCGAGAATGGCCTCCTTGATGGCCTCCTTGATCTCGGCAATCTTCGGCCCCGGTGGGAGCCCGAAGCGGTCCATTATCTCGCGGCCGTTCACGGGGTTTTTCCAGTTGCGGTAGTCATCGGCTGCCTGCACCTCCTCCATCCTCTTTCTCAGGGCCTTGAATCCTTCCAGCTGCCTGCGCACCTTCTCGGGATTCTTGGAGGTGATGTCGGCCTCGCATAGTGTCATCAGGGCATCTATATCTTCCCCGGCGTCAGTGATGAGCCTGCGCACTCCGGAGTCGGTAACACCCTCCTCGGCCACATTCTGCGGCCTCATGTGCATCCCCACCATCTTGGCCACAAACTTCATGCGGTCGTTGAGCGGCATCTTCATCTTCTTGAAAATGCGTCCCACCATCTTCTCGCCCACGATGTTGTGGGCATGGAAGGTCCAGCCCAGCTTGGGGTCCCAGCGCTTGCAGGCAGGCTTGGCTATGTCGTGAAGCAGGGCAGCCCAGCGCAGCCATTCGTCATCGGAAGCCTCGGCCACATTGTCGAGCACCTGAAGCGTATGCGCGAAGTTGTCCTTATGGCCTTTCCCGTCGCGAGTCTCCACCCCCTTGAGGTCTTCAAGCTCGGATAGCACATAGGGGAGCAGACCCGCCATGTCGAGGATGCGGAAGCCCACCGAGGGCTTTTTCGTGCGCATAATCTTCATCAGCTCGTCGTTGATTCTCTCGCGCGTGATTATCTCCATGCGGTGTGCGTTGCGCTTTATCGACTTGAAGGTCTCCGGCTCGATGGTAAATCCCAGGCGCGTGGCGAAGCGGATGGCACGGAGCATACGCAGTGGGTCGTCGGAAAAGGTGGTGTCGGGGTCGAGCGGGGTGCGTATCACCCTGCGCTCTATGTCGCCCCGGCCGTCGAAGAGGTCGACGAGCTCTCCGTAGCGGTCGCCGTTGACGCATATGGCCATGGCATTGATGGTGAAGTCGCGCCGGTTCAGGTCGTCGGTCAGCGTGCCGTCTTCCACTATGGGGTTGCGGCTTTCTCGCGAGTAGCTCTCCCTACGGGCTCCTACGAACTCAAGGTCGACTCCCGGAGCGGTCACCTGTGCCGTGCCGAAGTTGGCAAAGGTGGCCAGATGGGCGTCGCGCCCGAGGCTGCGGGCAACTTCCCTGGCCAGCTCGATACCCGAGCCTACCGTCACGAAGTCGATATCTTTGGAAGGAATGCCGAGGATAAGGTCGCGCACGTATCCCCCCACCACGTAGGCCTCTCGGCCCATCCTGTCGGCCACACTCCCTACAGTCTTGAAAATCGGGTCGGCCAGTCGGGCCGAAAAATCCTGCTCCATTTCTTTCTCAGCTTGCGCCTGTTTTGATTTGAGAGTGCAAATTTAATATAAAATAACAGCATTTTTTTAACATAATCCAAAAAAAATGAGTAATTTTGCGCAAATTTGACGAATTATGGCCAAGAAAAATATAGAAGATGTTAACTCAGTGGTGGAAGCGCCTGAAAACGAAGGCTCCACACTCAAAAGTCTGACGTCGGCCGTCAAGATTTCCGATGTGGCGGCTCTGGCGCTCAAGTATTGGTATTGGATTCTTTTCAGTCTGATAATTTGCGGGTTTTATGCCGCTTTCAGCATAGCGCGCACCACTCCGCTCTATAAGCAGTCGATGTCTGTGCTCCTGCGCGACGACGTGCAGGGTAACGGTACGGGCGGCACGAGCATCAACCTCAGCGAACTTGGCCTTACGCAGACCTATACCGTGCTCGAAGACGAGATGGAGGCCCTGCGCAGCCCCGACCTGATGGAGCAGGTGGTGGTGGCCCTCAATCTCTCCACAATGTATTCCGCTCCCACGGGACTTCACGAGACCCCACTCTACGGCAGCACACTCCCCGTGCGTGTCTCATTCCCCGATATGCAGCCCTCCGAGAGTGCCTCTTTCACTCTCCACGTGGGTGCTGACGGAGCCATCTCCGTCAGCCGCCTCAGGGTAAACGGTATCCCCTACAACGTCAACCCCTCCGCCAAGCTCCAGTTTGGCGACGCCGTCAATACCCCCGCCGGCAAGATTATCCTTCAGAAAACCCCCTTCCTGAAAGAGGGCGAGGAGTATAAGATCAACGTGAAGCGCGAGCCCCTGGCCACGGCCACCTCGATTTTCGGCGGGGAAATCTCCATAGAGCGCTCGGCAAACAAGCGCAGCAACGTGATCGACATCACGTGTGTCGACTCCAACGCCGACCGCGCAGCCGACATCCTCACCACGCTCATGAAGAGCTATACCCAAAACTGGCTTCGCGGCAAGGCCGACGTCGTGGCCGCCACCAACGACTTCATCTCGCAGCGCCTCGCCGTTGTGGAGCAGGAGCTCAGCGGCGTCGACAACAGCATATCCTCATATAAGAGCACAAACCTGATCCCCGACCTTGGTGCCTCCTCATCCATGTTTCTCCAGCAGAGCACGGAGGCCTCCAACCAGATCATGAACTACAACAATCAGCTTCAGATGGCCCGCTATCTGAAGACGTACATCTCGTCGGAGGGCAAGAACCAGGTGCTCCCGGTCAACACCGGTCTGGCCAACACTAACATAGAGGGTCTCATCGACCAGTACAACTCGATGGTGATACAGCGCAACTCGCTGCTCTCCAACACTTCGGAGAGCAACCCCGTGATTGTCGACCTCGACTCTCGCCTGGCGTCGCTGCGCAGCAGCATCCTCTCGAGCATCGACAATGCCATCGTGGCCCTCACCAATACGGTGGCTGCCATGGAGCGCCGCGAGCAGAGCTCCACGGCCCGCGTGGCCGCAAGCCCACAGCAGGCAAGGGTGCTCCTCTCGGCCGAACGCAAGCAGAAGGTGCAGGAAAACCTCTACCTCTATCTGCTCCAGAAGCGTGAGGAAAACGAGCTCTCGCAGGCCTTCGTCAACATCAACACCCGTATTCTCCGCAAGCCTTCCGGGTCCAAGGCTCCCGTGCTTCCCCGCAAGGCGCAGACATATATCATAGCCTTCGCCATCGGCCTGGTGGTGCCCCTTGGCTCCATCTATCTCATAGAGCTGGGCAATAATACCGTGCGCGGACGCAAAGACCTGGAGGGAATGACCATCCCCGTCGTGGGCGAGATCCCGCAGTTCCGCAAGTCGGGCAAGAAGAAGGTGTCCTACTTCAAGGGCGAGGGCAAGGACCGCAGCCGCGCCCCGATTGCCGAAGATATCGTGGTGGAAGACGGCAACCGCAACCTCGTAAACGAGGCAGTGCGTGTATTGCGCTCCAACCTTACGCGCATGACGGCCGAGAGCACTCCCGCCGTCATCATGGTCACATCGTTCAATCCCGGCAGCGGCAAGACGTTCCTTACGGTCAATCTCGGTGTCTCACTGGCCTTGAAGCACCATAAGGTGCTCGTGGTAGACGGCGACCTCCGTCGCGCCTCGCTCTCCAAGTTTGCAGGCTCGCCACGCAAGGGTCTGGCCGATTATCTCTCGGGAGCCTGCCGCGACATCGACCAGGTGATCGAGAAGAACGAAATCGTGGAGGGTCTCGATATCCTGCCCGTAGGCGCCATCCCGCCCAACCCCACGGAGCTGCTCGAAACCAAGCGCTTCACCAACCTTATAGACTATCTGCGTACGGAATACGACTATATACTTCTCGACTGTCCGCCTGCCGAGATGATTGCCGACGCGCAGATTATGGCCGAGGTGGCCGACCGCACCATCTTCGTGATGCGTGTGGGGCTCTTCCAGCGCAACATGCTCCCCGAGGTGGAACGCCTCTACAAGGAGAAGAAATATCCCAATATGGTGCTCGTGCTCAACGACTCCGTAATCGGAAGGCATTACGGCTACTCATACTCCTATGGATATGGGTACTCCAAGGGTTACAGCTATCAAGGATACAACACCAACAACAGGAAGAAGCGTAAGGAGACCGAGGAGTGAACGAGGAAGTTCTTCTCATCGTAAATCCGAAGTCGGGCGTTGACAAGCACAAAGACTTCGTGGTAGGTTCGGCTGCGGCTCTATGCGAAAGTCGCGGCCGGCGGCTCAACGTTGAGTTCACGTCTGCCCCGGGCGACGCTTTCCGCCTGGCCCGCGACGGCGCTCAACGCGGCGTGGGCACCGTGGTGGTGGCCGGTGGCGACGGCACCATCCGCGACGCCGCCAACGGCGTCTGGGAAAGCGACAGCGTGCTGGGTATCCTCCCTCTGGGCTCCGGCAATGGCCTTGCCCGCTCCCTCAGCGTGTCGCAGGCTATGGAGAAGGCACTCGAAATCGCGCTCTCAGGCAACCATATCACTCTCGACCGCGGGGTGGCGGGTGCCCACAGTTTCTACAGCGCGTTCGGCGTTGGCTTCGATGCGGAGGTGTCTTACAGGTTCTCGCTCGACAAGCGCCGCGGGCGCACCACCTACATCAAGCATGCCCTGCGTAAGGTGCTCGGTTATCGCCCCCGAAAGTTCCGCATGAAGATGGGGGAGAGCATCATAGAGACGGAGGCAATGCTCGTGGCCGTCTGCAACTGCAAGCAGTATGGCAACAATGCCTACATTGCCCCGAAGGCGGATCCCACAGACGGGCAGCTCGACGTGACGGTGATCCATTCAGGCAATTTCTTCAGCACCCTTATTGCCGGCTTCGACCTCTTCTCGGGCACGCTCGACCGCAATGTGCTCGTGGAGAATTTCCGAGCCCCCGAGGTGATTATAGAGGAGGAAGAGGCCGACGGGTCTCTGATAACCCATGTAGACGGTGAGCCCACCGAGATGGGCGCCTCTATCGATATCCGCTGCGAACGCAGGGGCTTGCGCGTGGCCGTGCCTCGCGAGGTGGCCCCCTTCAAACCCTTCTTCACCCCCATGCGCTCGATGCTCGACGATATGATTCTCGACATCCGGAAAAACATTAAATAGTCAAGACAAATATAAAAAATCAGACATATGAGTTATCTATTCACTTCGGAATCCGTTTCTGAGGGCCATCCCGACAAGGTGGCCGACCAGGTGAGCGACACGTTGCTCGACGAGTTTCTGGCACGCGACCCCCAAAGTCGCGTGGCTCTCGAAACCCTCTGCACCACCGGCCAGGTGGTGATAGCCGGCGAGGTGGCATCCGACGCCTATGTCGATGTTCCCGCTTCCATACGTCAACTTATCAATGATATAGGTTACAACCGCGGTGCCTACCGCTTCGACGGCGACAGCTGCGGCATCCTCACTGCCATCCACGACCAGAGCTCCGACATCAGCCAGGGCGTGGTGGGCCGCGAAGGGGAAGCCAAGAAGCCGGAGGAACAGGGCGCCGGCGACCAGGGCATGATGTTCGGCTATGCCGTCAACGAGACGCCCAACTATATGCCCCTGACCCTCGACCTCAGCCACCTCATCCTCAAGGAACTGGCCGAGATTCGCCGCGAGGGCACCGAGATGGCATACTATCGTAAGGGTAAGCTCCGCAGCTACCTGCGTCCTGACGCCAAGAGCCAGGTGACGGTGGAATATTCCGACGACGGCAAGCCCATACGCATCCACACCATCGTGGTCTCCACCCAGCACGACGAGTTCATACCCCCTATGGCCGACACGGAGGAGGCCCGCGAGAAAGCCGACAAGGAGATGCTGGCCATCATCCGAAAGGGCGTGGAGGAGGTGCTCCTTCCCAGGGTCTTCGCCAAGTTGCCCGAAAACCTGCGCCCCAAGAGTGCCGATGATTTCATACTCCACGTGAACCCTACGGGTAAGTTCGTGCTCGGAGGGCCGCATGCCGACACCGGTCTCACGGGCCGCAAGATAATCGTAGACACCTACGGCGGACGCGGCGCCCACGGCGGTGGCGCCTTCTCGGGCAAGGACCCCTCGAAGGTAGACCGCTCGGCTGCCTATGCCTGCCGTCATATCGCCAAGAATCTTGTGGCTGCCGGCGTGGCCGACGAGGTGCTGGTGCAGGTGGCCTATGCCATCGGTGTGGCCGAGCCCGTCAATATTTTCGTCAACACCTACGGTACGAGCCATGTGGGCTATTCCGACTCCGAGATCGCCGAGAAGATAGGACGCCACTTCGACATGCGCCCCTATGCCATCGAGCAGCGCCTCAAACTGCGCAACCCCATCTATCGCGAGACGGCCTCCTACGGCCATATGGGCCGTGAGCCCCAAAGGGTTGTGAAGGAGTTTGCCGACCCTGCGAATCCCGGTAAGACCATCACACGCGAGGTGGAACTCTTCACGTGGGAGAAACTCGATAAGGTCGACGACCTACGCCGCGAATTCGGTCTCGACAAATAGAAAAAATATTTGAAAATTGCACATTTCACAAGTATTTGTTAATTTTGCGGTTCAAACCTAAGAAATAAAGAAAGAAGCTAAAGAAATAGAATGGCAACGTTAGAGAAAATCAGGAGCAAGTCAGTCTTGCTCGTCGTGATCATCGCAGTGGCCTTGCTGGCCTTTATCCTTGGTGACGCCATCACCAACGGCCGCAACCTTTTCGGCAACAATACCACTGTAGCCAAGGTAGGCAAGGACAAGATTGAAATCCAGGACTATCAGCGCAAGCAGCAGGAGCTCTCCAACCAGATTGAGGAGGGCCGCAAGCAGAACCCCCAGCAGTATGCCAATTTCGACTCGCAGGTGCTCTCGCAGCAGGCCATCGAGGAGCTCGTGGATGAGCGCCTTGTAGGCAATGCCGTGGAGGCCGTCGGAATCAAGACTACCCCTGAGCTGCTCCGCTTTTTCATGATAGAGAACCCCAATACGGTCATCCCCGAGATGCAGCGTCTCATCACAGGCATGCAGCAGAGCGGCGTCAACGTGCGCACTCCCGAGGAGGCCTACATGGTGATCTTCACCCCGCAAAACTATGGTCTGTCGGAGCGCCAGGTGCAGCAGTTCCAGCAGGCATGGCTCGCTCTCGAGAGCCGCTACTCCCAGCTCATCTCCCAGATGCTTTACGGCCAGCTGCTCAACGGCTCGTTCAAGGCCAACAAGCTCGACGTGGAGGCCATGAGGAAAGACTATGTGGCCACGGCCAGCCTCAAGGTGGCCAAGAAGCCTTACGGCGAGCTCAGCGAGAAGGAATATCCCGTTTCTGACGATGAGATACGCAAGGCCTACGAGGACCGTAAGGAGCAGTATGCCATCGACGAGACCACGAAGGAGATAAGCTTCATCTCCGTCAACGTGACTCCCTCTGCCAAGGATATGGAGGAGGCCTCAGTGCTCGCAGCCACGGTAGTGACGGAGCTTAAGGGCAGCGGCGTCTCCAAGGAGACACGCAAGAACGGCCTCGACATCCAGCGCCACGACATCCGTCTCGCCGACGTCAAGGACGTCCTGCTCAAGAATTTCCTCTCCACGGCTCCCGTAGACTCTGTATCGGTTCTTCAGAGCAACGCCCGCGGGTTCAAGGTTGCCAAGCTCAACAGCCGCGCCAACCGTGTCGACTCGCTCGAACTCAGCTCTATCGCCGTGCAGGGCAACGGTACGGTAGTGGAGAGCGTTCTGGCCTACGCCAACTCGGGGCTTCCCCTCGACTCGATCAACAATAAGTTCTCAGCCGACAGTGTAGTCTACTCCGGTCCGCAGTGGGTAGCTCTCTACAATTCCGAAGGTTCCGCTCCGAAGTTTCTCGGTCTGCAGGAATCCGTCTACGATTCCCTCTACAACAGCAACGGCTCCTACATGATCCTCGACCAGCAGGAAGGTATGGCAGTGATCGGCACTGTCACCAAGAAGTCAGCCCCGAAGGAGGTAGTGGAATACGAGACTGTAGACTATATCCTGCATCCCTCCGACGCCACACTGGCCGAGGCTCGCGAGAAGCTCCAGAAGTTTATCACCGACAACAATACCGCCTCTAAGTTTGTCGACAATGCGTCGGCAGCCGGCTACGTGCCCTTCGATATCGCCATCACTCCCTCCACTCCCGCTGTGCCCACCCAGATGTCAGGCCGCTTCTACCCTGACAGCCGCGCTCTTGTGCGCTGGGTCGTAATGGACGGCAAGGACGGCGAGGTGAGCAAGATATATCAGAGCAAGGATGCCGCAAGCCCCAACCTCTATGTTGCCGCTATCCTCGACTCTTACGAAGACTATGTGCCCTGGGACAACCGCAACGTGAAGGATGAGCTCACGGCCAAGGTGCGTCGCGACAAGGCCGGCGACAAGATGGTGAAGCAGTATGCCAAGTCTACCGTCGAGGCCTCTGCAGCCGCAATGCAGGTTGAACCCGTTGAGGTTGCCTCACTCCAGTCTACCAAGCGCGACATGACCGTCACCGACAATAAGGTGAAGGGCCGCATCATGGGCTCGAAGGCCGACGGTAAGGTGAAGACCGCCAAGGGCGACGACGGAGTCTACGTATATGTGATCACAGCTACCGGTGAGGAACCCGTAGAAATGGACGACGAGCAGTTTGCCGGCATGTTCCTCAACCTCCACCGCGTCAACCCCTCCGCCGTGCTCCGTGGCAACAAGAAGGTGGAATACAACGTCTATAAGTTCGAACAGGGCGAATAATTCACCCTCACCGATTTTCTAAACCATATTTTGCAGCTGTGTCTCTCCTGTAGCGGGGACGCAGCTGCAAGTGCTTAAAAAAGATCTCATACAACATATATGAACGGTAAGAAGATTTTGCTGGGCATGAACCTCGAGGAGCTCCAGGAACTGGTCACCGGAGCCGGCATGCAGCGCTTTGTGGGGCGTCAGCTCGCCGAATGGATCTATGGCAAGGCCGTTACGACGTTTGACGAGATGGCCAACATCTCCATCAGGAACAAGGAGTGGCTCAAGGAAAATTGCGAGATTGGCCGGAAGGCTCCTGCCGGTGTGACCGAAAGCCGCGACGGCACACGTAAGTATCTTTTTAAGGTCTACGGCGGCAATCTGGTGGAGTCGGTCTATATCCCCGACCATGAGCGCGCCACTCTCTGCGTCTCCTCCCAGTCGGGCTGCAAGATGAACTGCTATTTTTGCGCCACAGGGAGAATGGGCTTCAAGTGCAACCTCTCCGCGGCGGAGATCCTCAACCAGATCCTCTCCGTGCCGGGGCGCTCCGAGAAACATCTCGCCCCGCTCACCAATATCGTCTTCATGGGTATGGGCGAGCCTCTCGACAACTGGCCGGAGGTGCGCCGGGCTCTCGATGTTGTCACTGCTTCCTGGGGCCTTGCCTGGAGCCCGAAGCGCGTCACGGTCTCCACCGTCGGCAAGCTTCCCCAGCTCAAGAACCTTCTTGACGAGACGGATGTGCACGTGGCCGTCAGCGTCCACACTCCGCTTATGGAGGAGCGTGAGCAGATTATGCCTGCCCAGAAGGCATTCCCCCTAAAAGACGTGCTCAACATCCTGCGGGGCTACGATTTCTCAAAGCAGCGTCGCCTGAGCATCGAATATATCATGTGGATGGGTGTCAACGACGATATGGCCCACGCGCGCGCTCTCGAGCGACTGCTCCATGGCCTCCACTGCCGTGTCAACCTTATCCGCTTCCATGCCGTTCCGGGTGTGAATCTGCGCCCCTGCAGCGAGGAGAGGATGGTGATGTTTCGCAATTTCTTGAACTCCAAGGGTATCACGGCCACTATCCGCGCCTCGCGGGGCGAGGATATAATGGCGGCCTGCGGTATGCTCGCAGCCGGTAAATAACCCCCTCCGGCGGTGAATTGTCGCTATTTGCGATTTTTTTTGTAATTTTGTGCCCTATGCCACAAGACAATAACATCAGGATAGGAATCACTCAGGGCGACATCAACGGCATCGGCCTGGAAGTGATTGTCAAAGCCCTGTCCAACAGAGACATACTCGAAATATTCACGCCCGTCATTTTCGGAAGCTCGCGACTGTTGACCTCTACGGCCGATGCGCTCGGTGTAGAGGATTTCCAGATTCAGACAATAGCCTCGGCCGACGAAGCCATCTCCGGCATCGTCAACGTGGTGGATACGATGGGTCCCGATGCCTCCAATACCCCCGGAGTGGCCTCCCCCCATGGTGGTAAGGCTGCCGCCGACGCCCTCGAGGCTGCCTCCAGGGCCATCGAGGAGGGAGCCATCGACCTCCTGGTCACGGCTCCCATCGACAAGAACGCCATACAGGGAGACGCTTTCCGCTTCCCGGGCCATACGGAATATCTTGAGGATAAGTTTGCCGTAGGCGGCGGTAAGGCCATGATGATTATGGCAGCCGGAAATCTCCGTGTGGCTCTTGTCACCACCCATATGGCGCTCTCAGAAGTGCCCCGTCATATCACGAAAGATAGCGTCAAGGAGGCAATCAAGTCATTCAGCCGTGCGCTGAAGATGGATTTTGGCTGCGAGAGGCCCAAGATTGCCGTGCTTTCGCTCAACCCCCATTGCAGCGACGGAGGTGTGATGGGCAGCGAGGAGGCCGACTCGATTATCCCGGCCATAGAGGAGTGTAAGCAGGAGGGTATACTGGCTTTCGGACCCATAGCGGCCGACGGACTTTTCGGCTCGGGGGCCTACATGAAGTTTGACGGTGTGCTGGCGATGTATCACGACCAGGGTCTTGCCCCCTTTAAGGCCATAGCCGGCGGGGCAGGCGTGAACTTCACGGCGGGACTCGACATCATACGCACCTCTCCGGCCCATGGCACGGCCTACGATAAGGCCGGGAAAGACCAGGCCGACGAGACGTCGATGCGCGAGGCAATTTATGCGGCTATCGACATCGCGCGGCGTCGCGACTCCTATCTGGAGTTTTCCGAAAATCCCCTCGAGATCCGCACTCCCGCGCAACGCTCGTCGAAGAGGCAGAAGGATAAGATCAATGAACCGGATGCCGACGCTGTTGCCTCGGCCGTGTCAACCGAAGATTAGCCGCCGAAAGTTGGAAATGCAGTTCGGGATCATTGCGGCCGGCGAGGGCTCACGTCTGGTAGAGGAGGGTAGCGCGCTACCCAAACCTCTCGTCTCCCTCTGCGGCACGCCCATGATCGGGCGTCTGCTGAAGCTATATGCCAATGCCGGGGCTTCTTCCGTAAGCATCATCATCAAGGCCTCGATGCCCGAGGTGAAAGACTACGTTGAGTCGCTGGGTCCGGAACTAGGAATGGAAGTAAGGGCCGAACTGCGCCACACCCCATCCTCCATGCATACATTCTTTGAGCTTATGCAGCTTATGAGGCCCGAGGGCCGCTTCGTGGTCTCTACGGTAGATACGGTGTTCCGGCCCGAAGAATTCATGCGCTATGTGGAGGCATTCCGCAGTGTTCCTGAATCCGTAGACGGCCTTATGGGCGTAACGGATTTTATCGACGACGAGAAACCGCTCTACGTGGAGGCAGACTCCAATCTGAACATCACTGCCTTCTCCGATTCTCCGGCCCCGGGGTCGCGCTTTGTCTCCGGCGGCCTCTACGGGCTATCCCCAAAGGCGATAGACGTGCTCGGGACATGCTTGGCCGAGGGTATGGCGCGTATGCGCAACTTCCAGCGGGCGCTCCTGGATGCGCGACTCAGACTCAAGGCCTTCCCGATGGGGAAGATTATCGACGTAGACCATCTCGCCGACCTCCGGCGTGCCCAAGAATTATTGATATCATAGAATCCACACAACCCCCCAATAAAGTGAAATGGCAGATATACGGATAGCGGGCGTGATGAGGGCGGATGCCTTCTCGCCAAACCATATAGGCAACGATACGGCCATCTTCAACCTTACGGCCGAGGCCCTGCGCAAAAGGGGCTGCTCGGTACAGGTGTACAGCGAGGAGGAATTCCGCGAGGCCGACATATCGCAGCCGGTGGTGATGGCAATGTGTCGCGAACACCGCAGCATCGATAAGCTTAAGGCTCTGGAAGATGAAGGCCGCATCGTGGTGAATTCCGGCTACGGGATTGAAAACTGTACCCGCGAACGCATGACGCGTCTCCTCCAGGCCAACGACATCCCTTACCCCGACAGCCTTATCGTCAATACCAACGAGAATGTACGCCGCGAGCTTGAGGAAGGCGGTTTCTCGCAGGTGTGGATAAAGCGGGGCGATTTCCAGACCATCCACCGCGAGGATGTGAGCTATTGCCGACACCCCGAGGAGGCCCAGGAACTGCTGCATGAGTATTTCTACCGCGGCATCCGCCGCGCTGTGATCAACCGCCACCTCGTGGGCGACCTTATAAAGTTTTACGGCATCTCGGGCTCCGATTTCTTCTATTGGTTCTATCCTATGGAGGTGGGCTACAGCAAGTACGACAACAGTGAACCTGCCTCCTCCACGAGCCGCTTCCCCTTCGACGAGGCGCTCCTGCGCCAGACGTGCGCCCGGGCCTCCGAGGCGCTGAAGGTGAGAATCTATGGCGGCGACTGCATCGTGGCCCCCGACGGCTCCTTCAAGATTATCGATTTCAACGACTGGCCGAGTTTCGCGCCTTGCCGCAACGAGGCGGCACTCGCCATCGCCAAGAATATCCTGGCGCTTGCCGCCCCTAAAAACCGTAAGAAGGCATGAAGCAACACGCTAAGTCAACCATAGCAGGGGAGAGGAATCCCAAGGATTTCCCCTGGTTCCCAAAGCTGCTTGCCACCTCCTTCGGTGCGGGTTTCCTCCCTGTCGCTCCCGGCACGTGGGGGGCACTGGTGGCCATCGTACTCTGGATCCCTCTCTACATCTGGGCATCGCCGGAGGCTACGGTGATCATCACTGTCTGCGCCACGCTGGTCTATTTCGTGGCCGGCACGTGGGCCAGCAATGTGGCGGAGCGTTACTGGGACAAAGACCCCGTCGTGGCCTGCGCCGACGAGACTGTGGGCCAGTGGATTGCCCTTATCCCCGTCACCGGTCTCTGCCCATGGTGGGAAATCCTGGTGGCTTTCGCACTCTTCCGCCTCCTCGATATCTACAAACCCCTCGGCATCCGCTCGCTCGAGAAGCTGCCGGGAGGCATAGGCATGATGGCCGACGACATCCTCGCCGGCGTCTATTCGGCCGTGATAGTCTATGTCATTAATCTGATTATAAGCTGAGATGGAGGAAACTAACGCCGCCAGGAAGTCGAAACTCAAGGAGGGGCTGGGCCACCTCGGCGAGAAGGCCATGAAGAGCGACAAGCTGTTCTATACCTTCCTGCGCTCCATCGTCTCGAGCCAGTGCGCAAGCTGGGTCGACCTCGGCATCGGTTTCGTCTTCTTTGCCTGGGTTGGTCTCAATCCGGCCGTGGCTACGGCTATCGGCGCCGTATGCGGCGGTGTGGTCAACTGTATCATCAACTATAAGTTTACGTTTCATGCCGACGGGGTAGACTGGAGGGCCGTCATCATCAAGTATGCGATGGTATGGCTCGCCAGCGCGCTGCTCAATACGTTTGGTACGGGACTCATATATTATATCATCGAGAAGTGGGACTGGCTCGAAACTCTCGGATTCAAACGCGACGGCTACTATGCCGCTGCGCGCCTCTTTGTCTCCCTTATGGTGTCATGGTTCTGGAATTTCCCCATGCAGAAGTATTTCGTCTATTCCAAGACACGGTTCGACCACCTCGCCATCTCTTTTTTCAATCTCTTCAAAAAACCGACATTAAATGAACGTTAAGAAGACAGCCAAGCAGGGCCGCGATGGCATCCAGAAGGGTATATATGCCGTTATCAATCCGTTCGTGCGCCTTCTCATAAAGTGTGGGGTCACACCCAATATGGTCACCACAATCGGCCTTCTGGGCAATGTGGCGGCGGCCGTGGTGCTCGTTTGGGCGGCGGCTGATCCCTCCACCCCCCGCCATGATGTCTATGCTCGCCTTATCCTGGCCGGAGCCCTGATCATCGGGTTCTCGCTGTTCGATATGCTCGACGGGCAGGTGGCCCGCCTCGGCGGGATGGTGTCGCGCTTCGGTGCGATGTACGACTCCGTGCTCGACCGTTATTGCGAGCTCTTCGTGCTCGGTGGCGTCACTTTCTATTTCCTGCAGGCCGGGAGCCTGCCGGGGGCGGTCGTCACGTTTCTCGCCCTTATCGGTTCGCTGATGGTGAGCTACGTGCGCGCCCGGGCCGAGGGTATCGGCCTGGAGTGCAAGATGGGCTTCATGCAGCGCCCCGAAAGGGTAGTGGTGACCAGCCTCTCTATTCTGGCTACGGGCATCACGGGTGTCTCCCTGCATGCCGATTCCACTTTCAATCCCGATATCATCCTGCTCGTGGCGATGATCATCATTGCCGTGTTTGCCAACCTTACCGCTTTTGCGCGCCTGGCTTTCTGCCGTTCGCAGCTTAAGGATGCCGACGGCCGGAAATAAGACAGCGACCCAACATCTCCCATATCCAACAATAGAGATGAAGACTTCCAGGATTGTCTCTCTTCCGGCTCCGGGCCAGACTTTATGGTGCGCGCTGCTTGTGGCGGTGTGGATCCTCATCACGGTCTTTTTCGTGGGTCTGCGTCCGGAACACCTCCTGCTGGGCACGTTTGTCTTCCTGATGTTCTTCCTTACGGCCCCTACGCGCCGACTGCTGGTGGCACTGCTGCCGTTCATAATTTTCGGAGTCTCCTACGACTGGATGAATCTCCTTCCCAACTATGAGGTCAACCCCATAGATGTGGAAGGCCTGTATAATGCCGAGAAGTCTGCCTTCGGTATCAATACCCCGAGAGGCACCCTTACTCCCAATGAGTTTTTCGCTCTCCATACATTCCCGCTTGCCGATTTTTTTGCAGGAATATTCTACCTCTGCTGGGTGCCCCTGCCTATAGTGTTCGGTCTGTGGCTCTATTTCCGCGGCCGTCCTGTGCAGTATCTGCATTTCTCGCTGGTGTTCCTGCTGGTGAATCTTATCGGTTTTGGGCTCTATTATGTCCATCCGGCCGCTCCTCCGTGGTATGTGGCACAACATGGTTTTGAGGCCGTTGTGGGCACTCCGGGCTCTGTGGCCGGCTTGGGCCGCTTCGACGAGATGACCGGCCTGGGTATCTTCGATGCGCTCTATGCGCGCAATTCCAATGTGTTTGCGGCAATCCCGTCGCTGCATTCTGCCTATACCCTTATCGCGTTCATATATGCCATGCGATATCCCACTCCCTCGGCCTGGCGTTGGGTGCTCGGGGTGGTTACCGTCGGCATCTGGCTCACTGCCGTCTATAGCTCCCACCATTATGTCATCGATGTCATCTGCGGCATCGCTACGGCTGTGGCGGGGATCCTGATTTTTGAATACGGCCTCATGCGCATTCCGGCTTTCGCGCGGTTTGTGGGCCGGTATGCAAGATTTATCTCTCAACCCGTTTCCCAATCTGAAAAGTGATGGAAGACTATTCAGCCTACGATGTCCGTCCGGATATCCTCAATTATGACGATTTGCGCAAGATGATTCCGGCTCTCGACGGGCATCCCAAGATTACGCACGCCCTGATGAAGCTGCTATGGCTCGACCGCTGCAATGCCGACCATGGAGCCGTATGCGACACTCCGGGTCCGATGGTGGCTCGGCGCCTGCTCTCCGAGCGCTGGCACATCAATGTGGAGGTTGACGGGGCCGAGGTGCTCGACAATCTTCCTCCGGGGGCGTTCATCACGGTGAGCAACCATCCTTTCGGGGCTATCGACGGTATCATCCTTATAGATCTTATTGGCTCGAGGCGTCCTAAATTTAAGGTCATGGTCAATATGATCCTTAACTATATCTCGTCGATGCGGCCCAATTTTATCGCCGTAGACCAGAGTGCGTCGACCGACCCCGCGAAACGTGCCGTCTCCGTGGCGGGCATCCGCAAGGTGCTCACCCAGCTGCGCGAGGGTGAGCCTATCGGTTTCTTTCCGGCCGGTGCCATGAGCAAGACCACTCTCCGCCATGGACTTCAAGACCGAGAGTGGCAGGATTCCGTGCTCCAGATTATCTATAAGGCTAAGGTGCCCGTCATCCCCATTTTCTTCCATGGCCGCAATTCGCGTCTGTGCAATATCATGGGGCATGTGTGCTGGCCTCTGCGCTCCCTGATGATCCCTTCGGAGATGATCAAGAAGTCGGGCAAGACGGTGCGCGTCTCCGTGGGGCTGCCTATCTCTGTAGAGGAGCAGGCGCGCTTTTCCAACCCCAAGGCCCTCGGAGCTTTCCTGCGCGAGAAGACATATGAGCTGCGCTCCAAGGGAGATTGATTTTTCAGATTATGAAGAAGAAGGATAAGGTTAAGTTTTCCTATAAGGACTCGCTGAAGTCGCTCGATACGGAGGAGACCATCGATCTTCTCTTCTACCGCCCCATCGGCTATTTCTGGTCGGTGCTGGCCTATCGGCTCGGCGTCACCCCCGATGCCATCACCATCATGGGTATCTTCCTGGGGGTGGGGGCCGGAGTCTGCTTCTTTTTCCCAGATATGTGGTGGAATCTCGGGGGCGTGGCCTTGCTTATGCTGGCCAATTCGTTCGATAGTGCCGACGGCCAGCTGGCTCGCATGACCCACCGCTTCTCCCGCCTGGGCCGCATCCTTGACGGCCTCTGCGGCGACATATGGTTTACGGCCATATATGCCGCCATCTGCCTGCGCGAGAATTTCTACGGCGGTGATTTTTTCACCACACATCTCTGGGCCATATGGGTCCTGGCGGCCGTCACGGCCATCTTCCACGGCATCCAGGCGGCAATGGCCGACTATTACCGGCAGTTTCATCTCTATTTCGTGAAGGGGAAGGAGGGGAGCGAGCTCGACACTGCCTCCGACCTCTGGGATAAGTTTCACGCGCTGTCTTGGCGCCGGAACCCCTGGCAGAAACTGGTGCTGATGTTTTATACCAACTACACTACCGGCCAGGAGAAACGCACGCCCTGGATGCAGCGCTTCCGCAGGGAGCTGAAGGCTAAGTTTGGCGACGATGCCGTGCCCGCCGACCTTCGCGAGAAGTTTCGCGCACAGAGCAAGCCCCTGATGAAGTATACCAATATCCTCTCTTTCAATACGCGCACCATCGCACTCTTCGTGGCGATACTCGTGTTCCGCCAGCCCTGGCTCTATTTCGCGTTTGAGATCACCGTGCTCAATGTGGTGCTGGTCTATATGATGTGGCGCCACGAGCGCATCTGCCGCCGATTTATCGAGGAGGTGAAAGAATACCCGGCTTCAGAGGAGACCCCCGGCGCCCAGGCATGAGGCTTTTATGGACCCGTTGCCTTCCATAAGAGTCCCGAACCTTTTGCATGGCTCCGAGGTTATCTAAATATGAATGCTACAGATAATCTTATCCGGTATGTCGACGGGGTCAAAGGCCTGATCTTCGACTATGGCGGCACGCTCGACACGGGCGGCGAACATTGGAGCCACGTAATTCGGCGTGCCTGGCAGCAGGCCGGCGTAGAGACGGATCTTGCCACCTTCCGCGAGGCGTATGTATATGCGGAGCGCGAACTCGCCCGCACCCTCCATATCCTTCCTCACCATGATTTCCACGACCTCCTGCGCATTAAGGTGAACATAGAGCTGCAGTGGCTGGCCGACCAGGGGGAGTTTCCTCCGGAAGATGTAGGGCCGAAGGCTGAGGAGATTGCGGCTATCTGCAATGCCGAGGCGAAGCGACATGTGGAGGCTGCCGCTCCCGTGCTCGATGCGCTCTCACCGCGCTTCCCACTGGTGCTCGTCAGCAATTTCTACGGTAATATCGACACTGTGCTCCAGGCTTTCGGGGTGCGTAAGTATTTCCATAAGGTTGTGGAGAGTGCCGTGGTGGGGGTTCGCAAACCCGATCCCAAGATTTTCAGTCTTGGTGTGGAGGCGCTAGGACTTCAGGATGCCTCCCCGCATGCTGCACTGGTGGTAGGCGACAGCTATACAAAGGATGTCGTACCGGCTCTCGAGGCGGGTTGCCGGGCGCTCTGGCTCAAGGGGCCGGGATGGTCTGATGCGGAAGATGCCCAACCCTATCCCTACGTAATCCAAAATCTTGAAATTTTAACCAAAATACTGCGTTAGCCTTGTTAACAAATTTTTAGTTAACAGTTGTTATTGATATTTAATTTAACTTATTTTAACTAAATTCATACTTTATTTGCAAAAATTAACCTTTTGACAATAAGTTTTCTTTAAAAGTTTTTTGTCATTTGTAAAATTCACACTACTTTTGAACTCCCAAACTGAATGTATGGGTTTTAAAGTGGAATTTTAACCAAAAAATATAGAAAGAGTAACACTTATGTCAACAGGTAAAGCAAAAGCGCCCCAAGGTAAGCTTGGCGTTATGATTGTTGGTCTCGGTGCCGTCAGCACCACTTTTATCACGGGTGTCCTCATGGCCCGCAAAGGTCTCGCAAAGCCCATCGGTTCCATGACCCAGTACGACAAGATCCGCGTCGGTAAGGGCGCCGAGAAGAAATATCTCCACTATAAGGATGTGGTTCCCCTCGCTTCTCTCGACGATATCGTTTTCGCCGCCTGGGACGTCTATCCCGAAAATGCCTACGAAAGCGCCATCAATTGCGAGGTGCTGAAGGAGAAAGATATCGAGCCCGTAAAGGAAGAACTCATTAAGATCAAACCCCTCAAGGCCGCGTTCGACAAGAATTATGCAAAGCGCCTCGAAGGCAATAATATCATGGATGCCAAGACCCGCTGGGAAATGGTGGAACGCCTCCGTGAGGATATCCGCAATTTCAAGAAGGAGTCTGGCGTTGAGCGCGTGGTAGTGCTCTGGGCTGCCTCTACTGAGGTGTATGTGGCTGTCGACGAGAAGGTGCACGGCACTCTCGAATCGCTCGAGATGGCCATGAAGGGCGACGATCGCGAACACATCGCTCCCTCTATGTGCTATGCCTATGCTGCTCTGGCAGAAGGCTGCCCCTTCATCATGGGCGCACCCAACACTACGGTAGACATTCCCGCTATGTGGGAACTCTCGGAGAAGACCAAGACTCCCATCGCAGGTAAGGACTTCAAGACGGGCCAGACCCTCGTTAAGTCGGGCTTCGCTCCCATCATCGGCACCCGCTGCCTCGGTCTCGCCGGATGGTTCTCCACCAACATCCTCGGCAACCGCGACGGTCTCGTGCTCGACGAACCCGCCAACTTCCGCACTAAGGAGGTGAGCAAGCTCTCCACTCTCGAGAGCATCCTCGTGCCCGAAGAGCAGCCCGACCTCTATGGCCACGGCAACGATGAGGATACCCAGTATTATCACAAGGTGCGCATCAATTATTATCCCCCGCGCAACGACAATAAGGAGGGCTGGGACAATATCGATATCTTCGGCTGGATGGGTTACCCGATGCAGATCAAGATCAACTTCCTCTGCCGCGACTCTATCCTGGCAGCTCCCCTCTGCCTCGACCTTGTGCTCCTCAGCGACCTCGCCCAGCGCGCCGGCCGCTACGGCATCCAGCGCTTCCTCAGCTTCTTCCTCAAGAGCCCGATGCACGACTATACTAAAGACGAGGTGCCCGTAAACCACCTCTTCCAGCAGTATACGATGCTCAAGAACGCTATCCGCGAAATGGGTGGCTATGAGGCCGACGAGGAAATCGACTGATTCGTTTTCATAAGTGAAGATTTCAGGAGGCTGTGTCAATCATTTCAGCTTGACATGGCCTCCCTTTTTTATTGCAGAAAATTATGAGGATCGATATTATCACCGTGCTTCCGGAAATGCTTCAGGGCCCGCTCGACTGCTCTATTATAGAACGCGCGAAGAAGAAGGGGCTCGTGGAAATCGAGGTGCACAATCTCCGGGACTATACCGAAAACAAACACCGAAAGGTAGACGACTATCCTTTCGGGGGAGAGGCGGGTATGGTGATGGGCATTCAGCCTATCGACGCCTGCATTTCGGCCTTGAAGGCTAAGCGGGACTACGACGAGGTGATCTTTACCTCGCCCGACGGTCAACTCCTGACCCAACCTATGGCCAACTCGCTTTCGCTGCTCAACAATATCATTATCCTCTGCGGGCATTATAAAGGTGTCGACTATCGTGTACGCGAACATCTGGTCACCATGGAGATCTCCATCGGCGATTATGTGCTCACGGGTGGCGAGCTCCCCGCGGCTGTCATCACCGACGCTGTGGTGCGGCTCTTGCCGGGAGCCATCGGCGACGAACAGAGTGCCCTCTCCGACTCCTTCCAAGACAACCTCCTGGCTCCGCCTGTATACACCCGGCCGGCAGACTACAAGGGCTGGCGTGTCCCCGACATCCTCCTCTCGGGCCATGAGGCCCGCATCGCCCAGTGGCGCCTCGACCAGGCCCTCGAGCGCACCCGCCGCCTCCGCCCCGACCTCCTCAGCGACTAACCCGGTTTCCACCAAATTCGGGAAAGGATGACAACAGGATGAGCGTGAGGCATAGCTCTTGCGTATCCAATTTATTTTCGTTAATTTTGCAAGTTCAGAATGCCGGCTATCCCGGCTTTGTCTATGGCAGAAGTTACGAAGAAAGAGAGTTTCTGGCAGAAGAGGAAGGGCACAATCCCTTTCCTCGTCATCGCCACGGTCGTCATAGCCGTCCTTTTCCTCAATGAGGAAACCTCAGTGCGCACCAATATGGAATACGAAGGCCGGATCAACGATCTACGGCAGGAAATACGACATAACCGCGACTCTGCACTCTATTACCGGCAGCACCGCCTCGCCATCGAAAACGGCGAGAGCGACCTCGAGCGGCTCGCCCGCGAACGATATCATATGCAGAAACCCACTGAAGACGTCTTTGTCTATGGCGACCGCTAAGAATCCGAAGTCTCCCGCGCCTGCCCCCAAAGGCCTCGCCCGTAGCCGCAAGGCCATCGAGGCCGCCGCTACCTTCGGCCTTATCCTAATTGCCGTAGGAATCGCTGCCCCGTTTACCGACCTTCTCAATTTCGACTACATCCGCTTCTTTAAGTGGATATACGCCCCCGGTGCACTTATCTTCACCGTGGCCCGCATCGTAGGCAGCACCGACCCTTCAGAGTCGCTGCGCATCCGGCGCCTGCGCCGCCTCGAGTTCTGGGCCGGAGTATCCTTCTGCATCGGAGTGTTTTTCTGGTTTTATAACGAAGACCGTTATTCCGATTTCCTGATCCTCGACGCCGGGGCTATGTCTTATCTGCGTGAAACGGTCTATTTCACCCTCGCAGGCGCCCTCATACAGGTCATCGCCGTCGCCGCACTCTCGCGCCGGCTAAAGAAGGAGGCTGAGGGAAATAAGGATAATAAGGATAAGGAGGCCGGGAAAAAATGAGAAACGCAGATATCGCTTCCGTTGATGTGGGAAACACCTCCATAAAGGTGACCTTCCCGGTTCCCGGCGTCGACTCTTCCGCAGCCGACTCTTTAGGGGCGATGGAGGCCGCTTCCCTTGAGGAGGCAGCAGCCTTTCTCGCCGGCAGAGGCATATCCCGCGTTGCCTTCTCCACCACACGCGAGCTCTCCGCATCCGACCGTGCTCTCATCAAGGAGGCCGGTTGGTGGGAGCTCCGCCCTGACAGCAACCTCCCGCTGAAGATTGTCTATGACTCTCCCTCCACCCTGGGCACCGACCGCCTCGCGGCTGCCCTCGGTGCGGCACACCTCTTTCCGGGTGAGGTGGTACTCGTGGCCGATGTCGGCACAGCGCTCACCCTCGATGTCGTGGCCTGTGGGGCATTTCTCGGCGGAATGATCTCGCCCGGAGTGCGTATGCGCCTGGAGGCTCTCCATCATTTTACGTCACGCCTGCCGCTGGCCGAGCTGCCCGATTCCGGGGAAGTGCACTTCCCGGCCACCGACACATTCTCTTCGTTGCAGGCCGGCGCCCTTTGGGGCGTGGCTTTCGAAGTGGCCTCTGCCTTCGCTTTTGCTTCGCGCCGCTGCAACGCCACCCGCCTGGTGGTCACCGGCGGCGGAGCTCACTCCATTTTCTCCGAACTCGAAGAGGCACTCCCCGAGGGGGTCAGCCCCGTGATGGTGCCGCAACTCGTACATATAGGTTTGAATGTAGCTTTTTCTTATAATCATGAATAAAACTTCCAAGTCGATTCTCTTCGCATTGGCGGCTCTCCTGGCTCTTGCCACACCGCTCTCGGCCCAGAATATCTCCACGCCTTATTCTATGTATGGCTACGGTATCCTGGGCGACCGCGCCACATCCATGCAGCGCCAGATGGGCAGCGTGGGCTATGCCATGCATTCCGGTCGACAGATCAATGTGATGAATCCGGCCTCCTATGCCTCTATCGACTCCCTCACCTTCCTTTTCGACATCGGTGCCGACCTCACTTTCCTCTGGAGCAAGGAGGGAAAGACTAAGGAAAACTCCATCGGGGGCGGCCTCGATTATGTGACTCTCCAGTTCCCCATAGCGAAACATTTCGGTGCCTCAATCGGCATGCTTCCCTATTCGGGCGTAGGATACGCTTTCGGCAACGATATAGCCCACGGTGCCCGCGAAAATCAGGGCTCCGGCGGCATCAATATGGCCTACCTGGGTTTTGCGGCCAATTACTTCGGACTCGGTCTGGGACTGAATGTGAGCTATAATTTCGGCACTATCATTAATGATGTCTACGTCACTCCCTCCACCGGCGGCCAGTTCCTTTCCGAACACGTCATGGAGATCCGCGACTGGGATGTCAATGTGGGCCTGCAATACACGCTTCCGGTATCTAAGTTTGATGCCGTGACACTCGGTGCCACGTATTCTCCCAAGAAGTCGCTCCACGGCAAGTCGTGGGTCACCACACAGGAAGTCCAGATGGAGGCGCGCCCCGACACGGTGGGCTACCTCAACCTGTCGGGCAACTATTTTACTCCCAATTCTTTCGGTGTGGGTGTCAACTACCTCCACGAGAAGGTGTCGCGCCTTATGGTGGAGTTTGATTTCACTTATCAGCTGTGGTCGCAGGTGAAGTATTCGGAAATCAAGGGTTTCCGCGACCCTATGTCGCCCTCCACCAACCCCGATGTTGTATTCGCCGGTATGGACTTCTCCAACCGTATGCGTCTGGGCCTGGGCGGCGAGTTCGTGCCCAAGGTGCGCGGCTCTTATATGGAGCGTGTGGCCTACCGTCTCGGTGGCTATTTCTGCAACGATTACCTCAATATCCTCGGCAACCGGGTGCGTGAGTATGGTCTTACGTGCGGTTTCGGTTTCCATACCCCGCAGGATAAGACGGTGATCAATGTCGGTTTCGAGTGGAAACACCGCACCACCACACCCTCCGTCTTGATCTCCGAAAACTATTTCAATATCACGCTGGGCCTCAATTTCAACGAGTTGTGGTTCTGGCAGCGTAAGATACGTTGATCCCTCTCCGCTCTCTGATCCCTGTCATGTCGTTTTGTGCATGCCTGCTTCTGGCGGCCTGCGGCGAAGACGATAAGCTGGGCGTCACCAATGCGGTGGATGCCTCGAAGATGCCACAGCTGTCCACGCGTGACGTCTCTACCCTTATCTCCGATTCGGGATATACGAAGTATAAGGTTGTGACTCCCCTCTGGAATGTCTTCGGAGGTACCGATAAGGAGGCATACTGGGATTTCCCGGAGGGTGTCTATCTGCGCCAGCTCGACCACGACCTTAAGGTGGTATCCACCGTAGCCGCCGATTCGGCCGTCTATTTCCCCAACCGTAAACTCTGGGAACTCTATGGAAATGTGGAGATCGACCAGGAGAATAAGGCCTATTTCTTCTCCCAGCGCATCTTCTTCGACGATAAGCAGAAGCGTATCTTCAGCGATACCTTTATTCATATCAAGACCCCGACTCAGATTCTCGAGGGAATCGGATTCGAGTCTAACGAGAACATGACGCAATACCGCGTTCTCCAGCCCACCGGAATGTTTCCCACCCATCAGCTTGAAGACGATGCGGCCTCCTCGGCTTCCTCCTCTTCACGCCCTGAACCTCAACCCCTCCCTGCTCCGCGCCCGATGAGGCCGGCGCCGGCGTCGCTCTCCTCCCAACCGTAACTGTAGATTATGACACTTGCCACAGCTATAGCCCTCACGGCTCTGATGATCCTTCTCTCCGGCTTTTTCTCAGGCTCGGAAATCGCGTTCATCCAGAGCAGCAGGGTGCGTATGGCCATCGATGCCACCAAGAGCGGCGTAGTCGACCGCATCATCCGCCGCTTTACAGCCCATGAGGATATGTTTATCTCAACTATGCTTGTGGGCAATAATGGTGTCCTTGTGATTTATGGTATCACTATCTCCGTCATCATCAACCCTATCCTGGAGCGATGGTTCAACCATAATGAGGCGCTTGTGCTGATATGCAACACTCTCTTCTCCACCCTCATAATTCTCCTGGCGGGGGAGTTTCTGCCGAAGGCCGCCTTCCGTATCAACCCCAACAAGACCATCCGTCTGCTCGCTTTTCCGCTCTACCTTATTTATCTTCTCCTATATCCTGTGGCATGGCTGGTGTCATGCATATCCAACGGTCTGAAGAAGCTCTTCGGAATCAAGGAGGCTCCGGCGGAGGTGAACTATAAGTCGCTCACCATGGAGCAGCTCGACGACTATATCGAGGAGACCATCGAGCAGGTGGGGAATGTCTCGAAGGTGGAGAATGAGGTCAAGATTTTCCGCAACGCCATAGATTTTAAAGACACCCAGATAGGGGAGTGCATGCGCCCCCGAAATGAGATTGTGGCTGTGTCGCTCGAGGCGATGGACCGTGAGGATCTCCTGCGCACCTTTATGGATACGGGCTTGTCGAAGATTGTCGTTTTCCGTGAGGATATCGACGACGTGGTGGGCTATATCCATATCTCCGAGCTTTTCAGCTCGGGTGGCGACCTGCGTAGGAGTCTCAAGCCCGTGCTCTATGCGCCGGAGTCGATGCTCGCCAACAATATGATGCGTAAGATGATCTCGGAGAAGAAGAGCATGGTGATTGTTGTGGATGAATATGGAGGCACGGCAGGGCTGGCCACTCTTGAAGACCTTGTGGAGGAAATCTTCGGGGAGATCGAAGACGAGCACGACCGCAGCAGCGACTGGGGGCGTCGGCTTGCCGACGGAGATTATGAGTTCTCCGGTCGCGCCGAGATCTCGGCAATCAATGATGAATACGGTTTGGGACTCAAGGAGAGCGATGAATATCATACCATCGCCGGCTATCTGCTCGAACATCTCGGTCAGATGCCCGTGGAAGGGGAGCTCTACCGCATCGGCGACTACGACTTCTGCGCTGTCGAGATGGACGCCATGCGCATCCTCAAGGTGCGCCTCTCAACTCCCTCCTGATTCCGGAGGTAGGGAATTTCTGCGAAAAAGATATTGTGAAAAAAAAAGAGATGTGCTCTACCTGTAGTCTACGAGCACATCGCGAAGTTTCTTGCGAGCGAAGAAGATACGGCTTTTTACCGTACCTAACGGCATGTCAAGCTTCTCGGCTATCTCCTCATATTTATAGCCTGCCACATGCATGGAGAAAGGCTCACGGTAGTCTGACGAGAACCCTGCGATTATAGCCGAAATCTCGTTGCAAGCAAATGCGCCTTCCGGTGTCTCAAGCCCTGACTCCTGACAGAGATTAAGATGAAACATGTCTTCAGATGAATCTACCATCGTGTTCTCACGAGCATTCTTGCGGTAGTTGTTGATGAAGATGTTGCGCATTATGGTCAGCATCCAGCCTTTGAAATTTGTGTTTTCCACAAATTTCGATTCGTTGCGGAGTGCTTTCAGAGTAGTGTCCTGCACCAAATCTTGCGCTTCTTCACGGTTGGCCGTGAGCTTTAGTGCAAAACTGAGGAGGTTGCCCTGCATTCCTAATACGGAAGTTTTAAAGCTTGCATTCTCTTTCATATAGAGGGCAAATGAGGAGTTGTTGTTCTGTTGTTGTGTTGTTTTGTTGAGGTCCAGGAATCCTCTTTGAGATTGGGGGCCTTATCAATTATGTGGCAAAGTTAAAAAACATTTTTTAATTACCAAACTTTTTCTCCTATTTTTTTCTTCCAACCCTCTTAATTATTTATAAATTTATATTGCAGGAGGGAATAACCTTTGTGAATGTGGTAATTCTTTAGCCTTGTTCTGCTAAATACGAAACTTTATAAGAAATTATTGTGGGATGAAAGATAAGTTTACAAAATATTTTCCTTATCTTTGTGCAAAATTAATTCTATTATCACAAATATGGGAAGTATTTTTCAGTCAAATCCGGAAAACCCCTTGTATCATTCTCCTACTCCCGGAGAATTCAGGATTTTGGAGGTTAAAGTTTATTAGTGAATTTTAGGGAAGCGATAACTATACAATTCTATTCAATTATATGAAAGATATTGTGAGAGCTGTTTTGGTTTTGATGGCGTTTTTTGGGGGTTCTTTCAATTCTTATGCGCAGTTTAGGGACGGAATGTTTGAATATTTGGTAAGGGATATACTGCATCCTGACGAGGTGTCTGTAAGGGTAATACCTGAGATGAAAGATGAGATAGAAGAGATAGAAATTCCCGCACGTGTTGAATTCGAAGGAGAGGAGTATACTGTGGTAGAGGTAGCTGCCGAAGGTTTTGCCTCATGCAAGAATCTAAGGGATATCATCTTGCCCGAAACGTTGCTTTCTATTGGGAATTCAGCATTCAGGAGATGCGAAAAATTGGAGAAAGTAAATTTTCCTGAATCCCTGATCAAAATAGAAGATAAAGCTTTTTCAACTTGCCGCAGTCTCACTTCGGCAATACTCCCTGCTTCATTGAGGTCAATTGGAGATGTAGCGTTCTGTCTATGTGATAATCTTACTAATGTGGTTTTGCCGGATATGTGCAGACACATCGGTAACCATGCATTCAGTGATTGTAGATCAATCAAAAAATTAAGACTACCCGGCGCCCTTGAAACTATAGGTCTTTCTGTTTTTATGGGGTGTAGTGGAATGGAAAGAATTGAATTACCCCCAAATTTAAAGATGATTGATCAAAATGCCTTTTGGAGTTGCACCTCCTTGAATGAACTTGAAATCCCGGCATCCGTCGACAGTATAGGTTCGACCGCTTTCGCTGAGTGTTGGAGCCTTTCCGACATACGCATGGAGGAGGATAATCCTCATTATTGTGTTGTCGACGGCATGCTGCTGAGCAAAGATAAGGAAACCCTGTTGGCCTATCCTTCAGCCTTAGAGATCACGACTCCGGAATATGTGAGGGAAATTGGAGTGGCCTCATTCGCTCTGTCTGCCCTTAGACGCATTACAATAACTCCAAACATAGAGAAGATACAGGGTACGGCTTTTCTTTCATGCATGTCGTTGGAGTCGATTGTTTGCCTGTCGCCCCAACCTCCGGAAATTGCTTATCCCGGCGCTTTTTTAAAAGATGAGGGCTATATGCCCCTGAATTGCACCGTATATGTGCCGGAGGAAGCTTTGGAAACATACCGCGGGGCAATGGGGTGGGGTTGGCAAAAAATAGTTGCGAACACCGCCTTGGGGCTTCAGGAAGCCCTCGATAAAGATGAGAAAGCAGTGACGGTATACACCCTTGACGGGACCCTCCTGATTGTCGGTGGGAGAAGTGAAGACCTGTATGCGTTGCCCAGGGGGAGCTATATTGTGCGCGATGCAAAAGGGAACTCACGGAAAGTGGTAAAATAACTGTTAATTCCGCTAAAGATTTATTAACATTTATTAACACTGATATAACTTCCGCAGTCTCAGCCTCTTTTGGAGGGAGGCGGAGGAAAAGTGAAGAAATATTTGGCGGGGGTATTGACAAGGGGGCCGGAATGTAGTAATTTTGCATTCGCGTTCAGCCGGAAGGGGCCGTGACGCGAAGACAAAGAGAACGATGACAATATTGCCACAGGACAGAAAGCAGCAAGGTATATCGGAATAGAAGAAGATACACCTGTCATACCGAGGGGCCGGAGATTCGGACAATCCAAAACTGAAAATAGAATTCGAAAGAATTAGATATAACAGCGGAGAGTTTGATCCTGGCTCAGGATGAACGCTAGCGGCAGGCTTAACACATGCAAGTCGTGGGGCAGCGGGGGAGAAGCTTGCTTCTCCCGCCGGCGACCG
>JAFLTW010000008.1 GCA_022509085.1 Muribaculaceae bacterium
CGATCCTAAACTTATTTCAGGTGACGATAGCGCAAGGGCTCCACCTCTTCCCATTCCGAACAGAGAAGTTAAACCTTGCCACGCCGATGGTACTGCGAAAGCGGGAGAGCAGGTAATCGCCGTCTTACAACGAAAGGCAGCAGTAATGCTGCCTTTTTTTATCCGGTCGCGAAGTTAAAACTTGCCACGCCGATGTCCGGGTTGGTACCTTTTTTTATGCCCAAATTGTAGATTTGCGGTTACAATTTTGTATCTTTGCATTCAAATTGTCGTAAGTAACGAAGAATATGGATAGAGTTGACGTAAAGGTGATCAACAAAAGTCATCACCCACTTCCTGAATATGAAACTCATGAGGCGGCCGGTATGGACGTGCGCGCATACCTCCCCGATGGCCCAGTCACCCTCAAACCCGGTGAAAGGGCCCTTATTGGCACAGGCCTCTATATGCAGCTTCCCTCGGGTTATGAATGCCAGATACGGCCCCGTTCCGGACTGGCCCTGCGCCATGGCCTGAGCATCGTCAACTCTCCGGGCACAGTCGATGCCGACTACCGCGGCGAAATCGGAATCATTCTGATCAACCTCGGTCAGGAAGACTATACTGTCAACGACGGCGACCGCATCTGCCAGATGGTGGTGAAGGAATATTCCAAAGTGAAATGGGTACCGACCGACCGTCTCGACCGCACCAAGCGCGAAGACGGCAAATTCGGGCATACGGGTGTGGAATGAAAGGTCTGCGCAGATTCATATTCCTCCTGCTGGCCGCGCTCCTGGCGCTGCCTGCCCTCCTTTCGGCCTCACGTCCCGACAACGATGCGGCGCGCCGCCGCGCCAAAGCCCGCAACTTCTTCGTGAGAGGCACGCTGAAGGAGGCCGAGGGTAAAATCGACGCCGCCTACGAGTATTACAGGAAGGCCATAAAGGAAGACCCCTCATATATCGACGCCGGCTTCTCTTACGGCATGACACGCATGATGCTGCTCGACGACGTCTTCTCAGCTCCCTCCGAGATGCAGCGCAACCTCGCCTATATGCGTCCCCTGCTTGAGGAATTTCCCTCAGACGTAATTTCCGGTGAGACATATGCCTATTACGCCTCCCTGGCCGACACCCTCCCCGAGTCGATACGTATCTATGACATACTGGTGCGCGAGCATCCGGGTCTGTCGCGCCTCTACTTCCCTCGTGCATACTACTATGCCCAGATGGGCCGTATGGACAGCGCCGTGCTCGCTATCCGCGAGTTTGAGCGCCTTGAGGGAGCCTCATCCGAAACCACCATACGCAAGGTGTCGTTTATCCTCGCCGAGGGCGACACGCTCCGCGCTCTTCAGGAGGCCGGCTCCTATGCAGCCGCAAACCCCGGAAAACCCTCCCCGATTCTCGACAAAGCCATGGTCTATAAGGCCCTTGACCGTCCCGACTCCGCGATATTCTTCCTCGAGGAGGGCCTGAAGGAGTTTCCCAACAACGGAGACATGAAGTTCGACCTCGCCCTGATGTATGTGGAGAAGGGCGATACGGCCAACTTCCACCGCTACGTTGCCGACGCCTTCAAGACCGGCGATTTCGAATACGAGGAGAAAATGGAGATGCTCAACATCTACCTGCGCAATATCCCCTTCAACGCCGATAAAAAGAAATATGCCGAGAGCGACGCTCTCTTCAAGTACGCTTACGGCCAATATCCCAAAGACGCCGCTTTCCTCGACACGTATTCGCGCTACGAAATGGTGAAAGGCGACTTCGACGCGGCTCTTAATAGGGTGGAGAAAGCCTATGAGCTCGACCCCGAAGACCCCGTGCTGCTCGGTAGGCTTATATCCTTCAGTGTGTTGGCCAACCGTCCCGAGGTAGGGATGAAGGCCTATGAGGAATATGGTGACCAGGATGAGAAGCTGGAGATAAACCTGGGCCTTACCTATGCCACAGCCGCCGAGACGGCAAAGGAATACGACAAGGCCGTCGTCGTGCTCGACTCCATGGCCCGGAGGGTGAGCCCGTCGGTTTCGCTCCTGGTTCCACTCGACTCCATGGAGGCCGACTCGCTGCGCGGTGCCCTCAGCTCCTATGAACTCTCCACACTGACAAGCCTCTACGAAGTGGCAGGCGACCTCTTCTCGAAAGCAAAAGATTTCGAAAAGGCCATGATAGGCTATGAAAACTCCCTGCTTATCGACCCCGACAATGCCTCGAGCCTCAACAACTACGCCTACTTCCTCATAGACAAGGTAAAGGTGGCTCCCGGTTCCGAACAGTTTGCCCGCGCCAAGGAGATGAGCCGGAAGTCGATAGATGCTACCGCCGACTCTCCGCAGGGAACGTATTACGACACATTCGCCTGGATCCTCTTCAAGGAGGGCAACTATGCCGACGCTCTGGTATATCAGGAGGAGGCCATGGACCTTGAAAAGGAAAACCTTGCCGCCGAGATGCTCTCCCACTACGGCGACATCCTCTTCATGAACGGCAGGGAGGAGGAGGCTGTGGAGCAGTGGAAGAAGGCACTTGAGCAAACACCAGATGACACTATCCTTAAAAAGAAAATAGAAAACAGGAAATACCTCGATGAATAATCCGGGGTATTCGACAGTTAGAAGATGACATATATGAATAAGAAGATATTAGCTGCCATGGCGCTGGTGCTTACACTCATTGCCTGGCACATCCCGGCGGTCAGGGCCCAGGGCAGCGAGGCTCCGCTCCCCATAGCCGGAGCACAGAAGCAGACGGTGGTAGACTCCATCACCGCCGGATATTACGACTGGCAGAGCATCTCGCTCTCAGGCAAACTCTCCAGCTCTATGCTCCCGCTCTCTCCGTCGGTGAAAATCTACATGGAGCGCGACTCTCTCATCGTGATGTCGGTGTCCGTGCCCCTCATGGGCGAGGCGATGAGAATGGAGGTAGACCCGCGCCAGGCATTGGTTGTGAGCCATCTCAACAACAGTTACATCACCCTCGATATGGATCAGTTGGAGACGCTATGCCCGGGCGGATTGCGGGCGATGCAAAACCTCCTGCTGGGTCGCGTCAACATCCTTGGTGCCGGCGAGCTCACCTCCGCCAACATGGACCTGGTGGAGATCTACGACTCCAACCCCGACACGTGGGTGGTGCTCCCGGTACAAGACCTCGAGAACGCCCCTTATGTGTATCTCTACACTGTAGGGCGCACCGACTGGCTTCTCGACCGCTTCATGGTGATGACCGCCGATGGCTCCGGAGAGGTGAACTGCACCTATAGTTGGTCGCCGAAAAACCTCACCCTCGACTTCACAGCCGAGATGGGCGGAAATCCCATGGGAGCCACGCTCAAGCTCAACAACCCCGACAGCAAACCCAAACCAATATCCCGCTTCAAGCTCAACTCCGGTTATCGGCAAACCGACCTCCGGGGGCTCCTTAAATAACCACCTCATTCTGCCCAGCCCATGCGAAGCCGTAAGATTTCTACCCTCGCCGCCGCATTCCTGACCCTCTGCACCATATTCTGCATGGCGCAGACGCAGAGCGTGCAGGAGATCGAAAAGCAGAAACAGGCCGCCGACCGGGAGATACGCGAAACGAAGGCCGAGCTCACCGCCAACGAGAAGAAGGTGAACCAGACCCTGGCCTCGCTGCGCCAGATTGAGCAGGACATCTCCGCCTCGCAGACGGAGATTGCCACCGTGCAGGGGCAGATTGACCGCCTCAACAAAGAGATCTCCACCCTCGAGGGGAGCATCTCTACGGGCGAGAAGGAGCTTGAGGGGCTTCGGGCCGAATATCTCAAGGCCGTAAAGAAGATGCGTGTGGCCCGCAAGAAAAACTCTGACCTCGCGTTCATCTTCGCGTCCAAGAGTTTCAACGAGGCCCAGCGCCGCATGCGCTACATGAAGGAATTTTCCGAATGGAAAGACCGCCGCAGCGGGGAGATCACCGAGAAGGTAAACACCCTTCGCCGCCAGCGCGAGCAGCTGGCCCAGGCGCGGAGCGACGCCTCTGTGGCCCTCTCGCGCCAGCAGGCAGCCCGCGAGAAACTGACAAGGCAGAAGGGTGAGCAGGAGACCGTGGTGGCCCAGCTAAAGGCCAACAGCGAAACCCTCAAAGGAAAGCTCGCCAGGCGTCAGGCCGAGGCCCGCAAACTCAGCAACCAGATTTCGGCCCTCATCGCCGAGCAGAAAGCCAAGGAGGAGGCGCAGAGGAAAGCCAGGGAGGCTCAGGAGGCCGAGGCGCGCCGGAAGGCTGCCGAGGAAAAACGCCTCGCGGAAGAGAAGGCCGCTGCCGAGAAACAGGCCGCCGAAGAGAAAGCCGTGGCCGAGGCCAAGCCCAAGAAAGAGGCCAAGAAGGAGACTGCCAAAAAAGATACGAAAAAAGACACAAAGAAAGATACGAAGAAAGAGGCCAAGAAAGAAGCTCCCAAGCAGGAGACGAAAGGCGAATATGCCGAGGCTCGCAAACGCAACCCGCGGGGTTCGTCGGCCCCTGCCGAAAAATCCCAACCCGCCGTGGCCTCCACTGAGTCCGGTTTCGGCGGTATGAAGGGCGCATTGCCCAAGCCCGTGAGCGGTTCGTTCCGCATCGTCTCGGCCTTCGGCGTTCACCCCATCTCTCCCGAGCTCCCCGACATCATGGACGAAAACCTCGGTATCGACGCCCATGTGGCCAACGGTGCCGCAGCCTGCGCCGTCTACGACGGCGAGGTGATCAAGGTCTACGACCGCACCAACACCCCGGGCTTCAGAAACATCGTGGTGGTGAAGCATGGCGACTATATCACGGTCTACGCCAACCTCGAGTCGCTCAGTGTCCACACGGGGCAGACGGTAAAGCAGGGTCAGAAGCTTGGGGCCGTAGGAGCCGACTTCGACGAACCTTCCAAAGGGTTGATCCACTTCGAGGTGTGGAAAAACCAGACCCATCTCGACCCCGCAGCCTGGATTAAAATCTAACTCTGACAATGACCTGGGAGATAAGTCCATACACCTCCGAGCAGAGAGAGACCTGGAACGCTTTCGTGGCTGCAGGCCGCGCCTCGTCGTTTCTCTTCGACCGCCGATATATGGACTATCACGCCCCCCGTTTCCGCGACGGCTCCCTCATGGCCCGGCGTGACGGCAAACTGATGGCCGTGCTTCCGGCCAACATCACGGGCTCCACTCTCCACTCACATCAGGGGCTCACATACGGCGGATGGGTGCTCGCCCCCCGGGGACTCGACACCACCGAAGTGTTCCACCTCTGGCACCGTTGGATCGAATACTGCCGCGAGGCTGGGATAACGGAGATCGACTACAAACCGCTCCCTACCATATACTCCCCGATGCCCTCGCAGGAAGACCGCTATCTGCTTGCCCTCTCGGGAGCCACGATGAGCGCCTGCAACATCGCTTCCGCGCTCAACCTCACCTGCAAACCCGGACTCAACACCTTGCAGAGGCGCCACCTTAGGCATACTCCCGCCGACTACCGCCATATGGCCTTTTCCGGAAATTGCCCGGAGGCTGTCGACGCCTTCCATCGTATGCTCACCGCCTGCCTCGCCGAGCGCCACGATGCCCGGCCTGTGCATAGCGCCGACGAACTCGCACGCCTGATGGAGGAATTCCCGGAAAACATCGTGTTGTGGCTGGCATATGTCGGTGGCAGGCCGGCCGGTGCCGTCTGCGTATACCTCAATCCCGGGTGCGTGCATTGCCAGTATATCGCCACTACCCCAGCCGGACGCGACAGCAACATCCTCACGCCGCTCTTCTGCGACATGATGGCCTATTATAAAAGCAAGGGGTATATTTATTTCGACTTCGGCACCTCCAACGAGGATGGCGGTCGCCTGCTCAACGCCGGGCTCAACCGGCAGAAGACCTCCTACGGAGCGAGCGGCGTGGCCTACGAGCGCTGGACCATCAACGTATCTTCCGCCTTAGAGTCACTGCCGACCTCACTATGGCCAGCACCGTGATGCCCCCCATCAGGCCGTAGGCCAGTGCGTCGTTTTCGAAGAAGGAGCTCAGGAAGCAGCCGGCGGCAAGGGCAACGGCGATAAGGCCCTCCCTTACGGCCTCCGCGGAGAAGGAGTAGGCGTAGAGGCGCGAATTCACTACATAATACACAATGAAGCAGAGGGTACAGTCGACGATAAGGCTGTAGCCCAGCCCTATGAGTCCGAAGAAGTAGTAGCCCAGGCAGCTCAGCACCAGAAACATCACGTTGCCGTAGACCCCCTCGAGCCAGAAGAAGAGCCGGCGGTTGTCTTTGGCGAAGGCTATGTAGCCGAGCGGAAACATCAGGGCCTTGATCATCACCCCCGCGCCGAGCCAGCGCATCAACGGCAAGATGGGCAGAAACTCGTCGGTGAGCAGTATGGAGATCACCAGTGGGGAGGTAAGGATAAGCAGACAGATCAGCGGACACGCTATGAGCGACACGATCTCCATCTGCCGGTTTACGATGGTGCGCACCTTGCCGTTGTCGCCCGCGGCCTCCGAGAGTCGCGGGAAGAAGTCGAGCATCATGGCGGTGAAGACCACCCCCGAATACTGGTTGGTCACTGAGTTGGCCGCCTGGAAGAGACCTACGTTTTCCAACGCGCCGAAGGTGCGTATGAAGAGGTTTACCAGATAGTTGCAGCCCGTGCCGATGGCGTCTGAGGCCACCAGCACTATCCCCATCAGCATCAGTTTGCGCACCATGGGGGAGTGGAGTGCGCGGTCAAACTTCACCTTCGGTGTCTTCACGGCTTTCCTCACTCCAATCCAGGCCGCCAGAAGGGTCGAGAACGCCAGGATTACCATCGCCGGCACGATACCCTTGTTGCCCATGAAGTAGTATAACGGTACGCCCACGAGCAGTCCCACGAGTGAACCCGTGATGGTGGTTGCCGACACCAGTTTCACGTTATGTAGCCCCTGGAGCACGCTGAGGAATCCCTGGCCTGCGATGCCGAAGAAGACCATCGCTCCCAGGAGCATGAACTGCCACGTGTAGTCGTAGTTGCCGAAGGTGAGGTGGCTCAGCGGCATAGAGAACACCACGCAGATCAGGGCGCCGAGCAGCGAGGTGAAGAGGAGCATGCGCCGGGCCACGGCCAGCAGATGGCCGAAGCTGTCGTCTTCCTTGCGCGCGGCTACCTCCTTCACGATGCCGAGGTTGAGCCCCATGCCGGCAAGTTGCTGGATGGTCTGCCCTGAGGTGTTGAAGAGCGACGAGATACCCATGCCTGTGGGTCCGAGAAACATGGCCACAAACTTGCCGCGGATAAGGTTGATGCCTATCTGAAACACCTGTACGCCCCCGAATATGGAGGTGCCTTTCAGGATGCTGCGGTAGGTGTTCTTGTTGTCGGTCGCCATGGGAAGATGTTATGTTATTTGGCTTTCCGGAGCCGGAGCAGTCTTATTGCCACAGGATATCCGGCCTTCATCAGCAGTCGGTAGCGCGGCGATACGATACCCTTTACGGCCCGGAGGTCGAGTGCCTCGAATGCCTTGCGTGTAAGGTCGTGGCTTGCTGGAGGCAGGGTAGGGTAGCGGTTGAGGAAGCGCATGAATTCGATCACATGGTGGAAGAGCTGGCGTTGCGAGAGGCGGTAGGCCTCCGAGTCGGCGCCAAACCGGTGCCGGCAAAACTCCACCAGATCCATGTCGGCGTCGAGCAATTCGAAACGGCGCGGCGAGATGTGACGGCTTACGGAGTCGCTTACCTCCCGGTAGAAGTAATTCGCCTTGCAGAAGGTCACGCTCTCCGCCATCAATATGTCGAGTCGGGTGAGGTTTTCATTGTCGAATATGCCGCGAGGTTTGCGTTCGGCAAACTCGGCGTCGAATGCCTCGAGCGATGCGAGGGCCAGCAGGCGCGCGGTGGCTCCCACACCCGATACTCTCCAGCGGTCGAGGGTCAGCGGGAACATTCCGGCGCCCGGGAGGCATTCCCCGTAGTATTTCTCCTCCATGCTGAGCAGGGGTTCGGGATCGCGTCCTTCCCGGAGGCTCAACATATCGGCATAGGCTATGTCGGCGCCTGTAGTGAGCAGTGCCCTCTCGAGGGTGGCGAGATAGTCGGGGGCCACCATGTCGTCGGCGTCGATGTTTACGATATACTCACCCTCTGCCTCGCGCATTGCGATGGCCCGCGGCAGGTAGCAGCTGCCGGAATTTTCCGGCAGGTAGCGGGGTTTGATGCGCCGGTCGGCTTCGACAGCCTCCGCAATGATGCTGAAGGTGGCGTCGGTGGAGCCGTCGTCTACTATCCGCAGTTCCCAGTCGGTGTGCGACTGGGCGCGCAGCGAGTCGAGCATCTGCGGCAGATACGCTGCGGCATTGTAGGCTGGGGTCACTATCGAGAATCTCATTCCTTTACTGTATTTCTATGCCGGTAATATCTGAGGCCGGTATGAAGTAGACGTAGACGTAGGTGCGCGCAATGCCGTCGTTGCCCATGTAAGGCAGGAAGAGCGCCACGCCGTTGGTCTCCGTGCCGTCGGCAAGCCTTACGCCCACGGGGTTGACAAGGGGTTTGTCGAAAGGCACGTAGGGGAGCACGATTGACTCTCCCACCTTCAGTGCCCCGCTGCCTGCCTGGCCGGCCTCCGTCGACTCCATTGTAACGCCCTCCTTCTCGGGCACGGCGCCCGCGAGCTCTACGGGAACGACGGCCGGATAGGGCTTGCCGCTGTATTCCCTGATGGTGTGGAAGTGAAAGCCGGTGACCCATGCGGCATGGTTAGGCATCTTGAGGGTGTAGAGGGGTACGCTGCCGGAGGGGATTACGTCGTGGAAGACGGTGCCCGACTCCGACCTTTCCATCTCGGCCATGATGTAGGCCGATTCGGCGTCGAGAGCCCGCTGCCACGAGATGGCGAACCCCATGGGGATGATGCAGACGCCCACGGAGAGGGCGGCCACGTAGGGTGCGAAGCGTGAGCGGTCGAGACGGCGCAGCAGGGTGCGCGCCAGGATGAAAATCATGATTATGGCCCAGAGGTCGGGCCAGAACGCGCTGCGGGGCTGATGGGTGAAGAGCAGGCTCAGCAGCACGCCCACCACCACGATACCGCTGCCGATGAGAAACCATACGTTGGAGCAAGCCTCGCGCAGACCGCGTCGCAGACCCGGCACCACGGCCCATATGATTATGAGCAGGCATAGGAATATCACGGCCATGAAGTCGAAGGCCAGTTTGAAAAGCTGCCCGCCTGGATTGGCCACACCCAGTTGAGAGGCGCTGCGCTCCAGCATACCGGGACAGACCACGAAGAAGAGCGTCACGGCGGCATAGAAGACTCCAACGGCCCACCAGCACCAGCTCAGCCTCCTGCCGCCGCGGCAAAGCTCGGCGATGGAGTAGACCAGGAAACCCGTGAGGGTGGGTACGGCGAACCCCTCGTGCCAGCCGCCGGCGATGAAAGCCAGCAGGAGAGCCCCGACGAACGCAATGGGGTTCCAGCCGAGGCGTTCACGGCGCACCACGCTCACCATGAATGCCATGGTGATGGCGGCGCTCCATATGTAGTTGAGCGCGTAGTCGGCTACGAAGAGTGAGTTGCGCCAGGGCAGCAGGAAGAGGATGAATAGCCAGCAGAGGGCTATGTTGACGGGCCGCAGCCAGTCGCGGCCGAATGCCAGCCGGCTCGCGAACCCCACGATGGCTGCCACGCAGAGGCCGTTGAGCAGCGGGAAGAGTTCCCGGCCGGGGGAGAACATTACGGAGAGGGGTGCCATCACGTTGGCCAGCCTGCCGTTGTCGTAGAGCCGTATCTCGCGCCAGAAGTCTACCATGGTGCCGAGGCCGGGGGAGGCGTCGCCGTTCACCTCGCGCCAGACGGCCATGAAGATCCAGTCGTCGTAGGCCGGCGGTGTCCATAGCGTCATCAGGGTGAAGAGGACCGCAATCAGCAGCAGGATGCCCCAGCCGAGCGCCACGTTGATTCCCTGCTTATTCATCGGCAAAGACGTCGTTATGTCTGGCTTTCCCCACTCCGGCTATCCACCAACGGCAGAAGCGCCAGGCGGGGATGCCGCGCTGCCTCAGGGCGTGGCTCACCATCCGCAGCGGCCATGACTTGGGGTTGATGTAGAGGTGGCAAGCCCCGAGTGTCTCCACAAACCCGCGGCTGCCCCGGATGCGGTCGGAGGTGGTCGACTCCGTGTTGAGGCAGATGTCGAGGGGCAGATAGACGCCCCTGAGGCCTCCCCGAAGCATACGCGTGATGAGTATGTCTTCCTCGCCGCTGCCGAAGGTGGTGCCGTTTACTCCGAATGCCTTGTTAAACCATACGCAGGCCATCTTCCCCTTGCGGCGGATGCGCCCGAGGTTGAGCACGAGTTCCATCGAGGTGACGAAATACCCTCTGGGGGGTCGCGCGAGGTCGAATGATTCCTCGGGGTAATTCTTGGGGCAGACGTCGGAGGCGTAGCGGAAGGCTATGAAGTCCATTTCGGGGTGGTCGCGGAAGCTCTCCATGATGTTGAGCAGATGTTGCTCGGTGTATGCCAGGTCGTCGTCAGAGACTGCCGCCAGGGGTGCCGTGGCCTCCTCCATCATGGCGTTGCGGCTGTTGGAGAGTCCCACGCTGTCGAGGCGTAATATTCTGAAATCGTCGCGACTCTGCAGCTCCTCGGGCACGGCCGCGTCGTCATGGCCCTGCCAGCCCACCAGGTATTCCACCCCGCGCATCCGGGGGTGGGGTAGGGCGGCTATCTTTTTCAGCGCATCCCTGCCGTAGGTGGAGATAAGGATTTGGAGCTCAGGCATTATCGTTCCAGAATTTCAGAAACCTCCGGGCCACGGTCTCCATATGGTTATGCTTGGTTACGAACTCTCTCCCCCGGATGCCTCGCTCGCGCAGCAATTCGGGAGTTGCCACAATCTCCTCGATGGTCTTCTCGAGGGCCTCGAGCTCTATGGGGGCGTTTATGATGGGGAAGTTTTCCTTCTCGCCGATGAAGTCGTAGAATTCGGGTTCGGCACCCGACACCACGGTAAGTCCCGCAGCCATACTCTCTAAGGCCATCGTGGCGGGAGTGTAGGAATAGATCTGGTCGAGCACCACGTGGCATGTCTGCATCGTCTCGATATACTGTCGGCGGGTCACATTCTCCACAATCACGAGCTCGGCGCCGTCGGGATGGCGTGCCACTACGTTTCTTGCCGCCTCCTCGAGCAGGTCGTTGCCCTTCTCGAGCATTCTGCGGCGGTCGCGCGCCAGGAAGAGGCGCACCTTCCGGGGGCGGTCGATCTCCCTGAGGGCTATGGTGTCCACGTCGATGGGTATACCTCCGTAGGCCACCTTCCCCTCCGGGTAGATTCTCTCGGCTGCCTTGTGGTATTCATAGAGGGCGGTTACGGCACCGCGCATTCCGGCATAGAAACGGTCGGCGAGCCGGCGCATCTCGGGCGCGTGCCATTCCTCCCAGCGCCATGCCTCGCTGACGCGAAGCCGGCTGGGCGCCCCGTCGATAAACCATTCGCTGTAGCGCAGCGGCGAGTCGGGCGCCTCGAGCATGTCGAGAAAACGCACGTCGGTGGTGAGAAACGACTGGAAGCATGCCTTGTTGTTGCGCACGATGCGGTCGAGAAACCATCCTATGCGCTCGGGCCGGAGGTTGAGAAACTGCGGGTCGCGGATGCTCACGATGTCGTAGCCGCGCAGGCTGCGCAGCGTGGTGAGGGCCAGGGAGGCCGCATGGAGCAGGCCGCCGGCCTTCGAGGAGTAGCGGCGCGAGATGTCGATGTCGCGGTCGGTCTGCATGAAGGTGCCCCCGTCGCTGGCGAGCGTTACGTCGCAGCCCAGGCGCCTCAGCCCCTTGGCAAGCGTGGTGTGGAAGTTGCTGTAGTCAGCTACCAGAAGGATTTTCTTACCCTTATTTTCACCCTCCTTCATACTAATTTTCAACGAAATTCAGTTATAATTTAGTATGAATGAACCGTTGATATCGATAATAACCGTAACGTTTAACGCCGGCGACGTGATAGAGCCCACTCTGCGCAGCGTGAGCGAGCAGAGTTTCGGCGACTACGAACACATCGTGGTAGACGGAGGGTCTACCGATGCCACTCTGGCGTTGGCCTCGCGCTTCCGGCGCCCCGGCTTCGAGATCCACTCCAAGCCCGACAGCGGCATCTACCACGGCATGAACCGCGGCCTTGACTACGCCCGTGGACGCTATGTGGTGTTCCTTAACGCCGGCGACCGGTTTGCGTCGCACCAGACGCTGGCCCAGTATGCCGCGGCCATTACGGAGGGCGACCCGTCCCCGGACATCGTCTACGGCGACACGGTGATTGTCGACGCCGACGGCCGGGTGTTGCGCCCCCGCCATCTCCGGGCCCCCGACCTGCTCACCTACAATTCCTACCTCGACGGCATGCTCGTATGCCATCAGGCTTTCATGGTGCGCCGTGAGATAGCGCCGAAATATTCGAGGGAATTCAAACTCTCGGCCGACTACGACTGGTGTCTGGCCTGCATCGCCAACTCCGGACTTACACGCCGGCGCAACCTGCGAACGGTGACCGTGCACTACCTCGACGGAGGCATGTCGCAGAAGCGGAAACTGGCCTCGCTGCGCGAGCGCTTCATCATCATGAGGCGGCGCTTCGGACTGGGCGCGGCCCTCAGGGCCCACCTGGGTTTCATCCCCCGCGCGCTTAGGCGCCTGGTGCGTGTCACACCTGCGGCAGGGAGTGCCCGTTGAGCTTGCGGAAGAGGTCGAGGGCGTAGATGTCGGTCATGGCGCTGATATGGTCGAGCACGGCCTGTATGCGCTCATACTTGCCGGGAGCGTGGATGTCATATTGCTCCGGCACCTTCTTCAGCAGCAGTCGCGAGAAGTTCTTCTCGGGGTGCATCACGGCGTCCATCAACACCTCCATCAGATAGTTTATTATCCTGTTGCCTGCAATCTCGATGTCTACCACGTCTGAGCTGCAGTAGATGCGGCTACCGGCCACCTCGGCGCAGTGGGCGTAGGCCTTGCGCAGGGTCGGAGCCGAGAGTTCCACGAGCGATGTGCCCAGTGTCCCCTCCAGGATTGCCTCCTCGTTGTCGGCAAAGCCGGAGGCGCAGGCGCCCACGAGTTCGCCGATCACTCTCGAGCGCAGGTAGCCTATCTGCTCGTTGGGGTCGTCGAGGCGCCGCATCGACGCCAGGCGCTTGTCGCGCACCTCGGGCTCGAAGAAATTCAGCAGTATGTCGGCCGTCTCCCGTGTGGAGAGGATGTGCAGCCTGTGGGCGTCCTCGAGGTCCATTATCTGGTAGCAGATGTCGTCGGAGGCCTCCATGAGCCATACGAGGGGATGGCGCGCGAAGCGGCCGTCGTCGAATCGGCGTATGCCCAGCTCGCAGGCCACGCGCTCATAGAGAGCCCGCTCCGACTCGAAGTAGCCGAACTTGCCCTTCTTGCCGGCCAGGGTGGAGGGGAAGGGATACTTCACTATGGCGGCCAGCGAGGAGTAGGTCATGGCGAAGCCGCCCTTGCGGCGCCCCACGAAGCGGTGGGTGAGCAGCCGGAAGGAGTTGGCGTTCCCCTCGAAGTTTATCAGGTCGGCCCACTGGGCGTCCGTAAGTCCGTCGCGCAGCTGTTGCCCGGGCCCTTCGCTGAAGAAGGTGCCGATGGTCTTCTCGCCGCTGTGGCCGAAGGGCGGGTTGCCCAGGTCGTGGCTCAGGCAGGCCGTGGCCGTGATGTCGGGGATGTTCGAGATCTTCTCTACCCATGGCTTGCCTTTATGGCGCTCGCGGAGGATGATGGCCGCCTCGGCCGCCATTGACCGTCCCACCGACGAAACCTCCAGGCTATGGGTGAGACGGTTGTGGACGAAGATGCTCCCGGGCAGCGGAAACACCTGCGTCTTGTTTTGCAGACGCCTGAACGGCGAGGAGAAGACGAGCCTGTCGTAGTCGCGCTGGAAGTCGCTGCGTGTGTGGCGCTCGGGGTCATGATACTCCTCCATGCCCAGTCGGATGTCACTGATTAGACGGTCCCATTCCATAAGTTAAGGGTCTTAGCGTTGTTATTCAATGCAAAGTTAAGCAATTTCGGGCAAACAAGGCCTTAGCGTGGTTATTCAATGCAAAGTTAAGCAATTTGGAGCAAATAAAATAATGCGGCGTAAGCTTGCGTTATTTTGATAATGAAATTTACCCGGAAGCCAAATCTGATGCGTTATGCGGCCGCCATAGTGATGGTGGCCTGTACAGCGACTGCCTATGGCCGACCGGGCGACAAACTTATGAACCGCCCCTATGCCGACCTCAAGCTCTGGCACCTGGGCTTTTCGGTGGGCATGCACTTCCAGGACCTCAAGTTCACCCACAACGGGCTCGTTACGCCCGACGGTCAGCAATGGGTGGCCGAGGTGCCGGGCTACGACCCCGGCTTCTGCGTGAACGTGCTCGCCGACCTGCGGCTCCACCAGTATTTCAACCTCCGCGTGAGCCCCGGCATGTATTTCGGCAGCAAGAGGGTGGAGATGCTCGACTACAACCAGACGCCGGGCGCGCTGACCATCCATGAGACGCAAGACATCAAGAGCGCCTATGTGGTGGTGCCCTTCGATCTCAAGATCTCCGGCAACCGCCTGCGCGACACGCGTCCCTACGTCACGGCCGGCGTCATGGCCACCTTCGACGTGAGCAAGAAGAAGAGCGAATACCTGATGTTCAACTCGGCCGACGTCTTCCTGACCTGCGGACTGGGCTGCGACTTCTACCTCCCCTTCTTCAAGCTCAACCCCGAGATAAAGTTCTGTTTCGGTCTCACCGACATCCTGCGCCACAAGCGCCCCGACCTCGATGACAACCCCGAGATGATCAAGGTGACGGAGAGCCTCTCTAAGGTGAAGCAGAACATGATAGTATTAACCTTCTACTTTGAATGATGCGGCTCAGGGTTAAGAGATATTTGCAAATATTGGCCGCCTTTTTGCTTATTACGGGTGGAGGCGTGACGATGAAGGCGCAAGACGAGCTGATGCTCTCCCAACACTGGGCCTTGCCTACCTTCTACAACCCCGCCAACACGGGCAACACCGACTTCCTGCGCATCCGCGGCGGAGCCCGCCTCCAGTGGCTCGGCATCGAGAATGCCCCGCGCTCCTTCTTCGGAGCGGCCGACACCCCCTTCCTGGTCGGAGGCAAGAGGATAGGCGTAGGAGTCACGGCCATGCAGGAGAGCCTCGGCCTCTTCGCCAACCTCAACATCGGCCTGCAGGTGAGCTATAAGCTGAATCTCGGCAAGGGCACCCTCAGCATCGGCCTACAGCCGGCCTACTTCAACTCCCAGTTCAAGGGCTCGAAGGTGGTGCTCCCCGACGGCGACGACTACCACCAGGGAAGCGACACCTCCATCCCGACGCAAGACCTCACGGGCAACCACTTCGACCTCTCCGCGGGCATTAGCTGGACCCACAGGTTCTTCACGGTAGGCCTCAGCTGCATGCACCTGCTCAACCCCAAGGTCAACCTCACCATGCAGGGGAGCCAGTCGAACGAACAGCAGCAGTATCAGACGGAATTGCCCCGCCAGCTCTATTTGATCGCCGACGGCAATATTCCACTCAAAAATACGTTATTTGAATTGCAGCCCTCCCTCTTGCTCACCTCTGATTTATCATGGTTTACGGGGGAGATTGCAATGAGAGCCACCTACAACAAATTCCTCAGTTTCGGCGTGCTTTACCGCTATCAGGATGCCGTCGGGGTGACGATAGGAGGCGAATATAAAAACTTCTTTTTAGGATACGCCTACGAATACCCGCTCTCGGGCATCAACAAGGCAAGTTCCGGGTCTCACGAGCTCGTTGCAGGCTACAGTCTGAAGCTCGATTTCTCCGGGAAAAACAAAAACAAACACCGCAGCATCCGCCTCATGTAGGGGATTTAAGGGACACTGCGACATCGAAAACGAAACGAAGATTCAAGCGATATATATGAAGAACAGACGCATTAAGACCATATCGTTGCGCAGCCTGACGGCTGCCGTTGCAGCGGGCGCACTGGGATGTGCCATGACGGCGTGTATGTCGTCGCGCAGCGGCGCGGCCGGCGGCGAGGTGACCGGCGTAGGCGGCAGCTCGTTTGCCGAGCCCAACCCCTACGGCATGGTGCTCATTGACCGCGGTGCTTACCGGATGGGTCCGGCTACGGCCGACTCCCTCGCCGGCATCCGCGCCGACTCCCGCGGCGTCTCCGTCGACGCCTTCTGGATGGACGAGACCGAGATCACCAACTCAAAATACAAACAGTTCGTGTTCTGGGTGCGCGACTCCATAATCCGCGAACGCCTCGCCGACCCCGCCTACGGTGGCAACGAGGCCTTCAAGATCGAGGAAGACAAGGAGGGCAACCCCATCAAGCCGTTCCTCAACTGGAACAAGGCCATTCCCTGGCGCAACCCCAATGAGGACGAGCAGAGGGCCATCGAGAGCGTCTACCGCACCAACCCCATCACAGGGATGCGCGAGCTCGACCCCACGCAGCTCAACTACCGCTACGAGATCTACAACCACACGGAGGCCGCCAAGCGTAAGAACCGCCTCGATCCGCGTCGCAGGGAATACAACACCGACCTCCCCGTGCCCACGGAGATGCCCGTGATCTCAAAGGATACGGCCTACATCAACGACGAGGGCGAGATCGTGCGCCAGACCATCACCAGGCCCCTCACCGGCGACTACGATTTCCTCAACACGTATATCGTCAACGTCTATCCCGACACCACGGCGTGGATCAACGACTTCGACAACGCATACAATGAGCCCTATACACGCCTCTACTTCTCGCATGCCGGCTACAACAACTATCCCGTTGTAGGCGTGAGCTGGGAGCAGGCCAACGCCTTCTCCAACTGGCGCACCGACTTCCTGCGCCGCTCGCTCGGCAAGGAGGGCGTCTATATCGAGCCCTACCGCCTCCCCACCGAGGCCGAATGGGAGTATGCCGCACGCGCCGGTAACTCGGAGAGCTCCTTCCCCTGGGACGAGACACTTCCCTACGACGAGAGGGGATGCTTCTACGCCAACTTCAAACCTATGGACGGCGACTTCGTGAGAGACGGCCACGTCATCACCTCGCCCGTGGGCACATTCCAGCCCAACGACTTCGGGCTATATGACATGGCAGGCAACGTGTCGGAATGGACATCGACGGCCTACACCGAAAGCATCAACAAGCTCACGAGCGACCTCAACCCCGAATACCGCTACGACGCAGCCCTCGAAGACCCCTACAAGATGAAGCGTAAGATCGTGAGGGGCGGCTCGTGGAAAGACGTCTCGCGCAACCTCCGCAGCGACCTCAGGATGTGGGAGTATCAGAACGAGCAGCGCTCATACATCGGTTTCCGCAACGTGCGCTCCCAGATAGGCTTCGCGCGCGGCACGCAGCAGAAACGTAAGAAATAAAAGACGTTAACAGACAAGACAGTCTCTGAAATGGCAGCAAAAGAAAAGATTAACAAGATAGAGAGATTCCTCCGCGGCGAGAAGGGCCAGAGGTTTTTCAACTTCGCCTACTCCATCGGCGCGGCAATCGTGATCTGGGGTGCGCTCTTCAAGATCCTCCACCTCCCGGGCGGCAGCGCTCTGCTCTGCATCGGTATGGGCACGGAGATCGCGATGTTTATCATCACGGCCTTCGACCGCCCATCGAAAGAATACGCCTGGGAAGAGGTGTTCCCGCAGCTCGGAAAGAAGCGCCATGCCGAAGGCGTGGCTGCCGTAGAAGGCCAGGACGCTGAACTCGGCGACGAGGAATATGCCGCGATGGGCGCCGACGGCGTCCACTACGCCGGCGGCGGTTATGCCGGCGGTGGCGGTGGCGGCGGTACGGTCGTGATCGGCGGCGGCTCCGGCGGTGGTGGCGGCACCGTGATTATCGGTGGCGGCGGCTCGGGCTCCGGCGAGGATTACGAAGGCGCTGAAGGCGCAGGCGGTCCCATTGTGGCCGGCGGCGGAGTTATCGGCGGCGGAGTTATCGGCGGCGGTCCCGTAGTGGCCGGTGGCGGTGTCGCAGGCTCAGGCGGCGGCGTAGTGGCCGGTGGCGGCGGAGTGATCGGCGGCGGTATGATTGCCCCGGGTCTTGAGGTGAGCGAGGAGGATGCCACATCCCTCCACGACAGCATCTCCAAGATGGCTGCGGCTGCCGACCAGCTGGCTCAGATGGCCGAGCTCACCACGGCCACGCAGACCTATCTGGAACGCATCGCCGGCATCGCCGACCAGATGACCAGGCTGCAGGAAACCACGGCCGAACTCAACAACGTAAGCTCCATCCTGCTCGACTCCTACAAGGCCATAACCGAAAACTCGGCCACCATCTCCGAAAGCTCACAGGGCTACGTGGAGAGCATGGCCGACCTCAACCGCAACATCGGCGGTCTCAACACCATCTACGAGATCCAGCTCAAGAGCATATCGTCGCAGCTTGAAAGCATCGACAGGGTAAACCGCGGCCTCAAGGACATCCGCGACATGTATGAGAAATCGGCTCGCCAGAGCAGCCGCTACTGCGAGGAAACCGAGCGCATGACGCGCTACATGACCCAGCTCAACTCCGTCTATGAGAAGATGGTGACGGCCATGACCATCAACATGTACAACCCCATGATGGGGCAGCCGCGACGCGAAGACGACTTCAACCCCTTCGGGCCGCGCGAAAACGGAAACTCTGAACATCAACGCGAAGAAAACTGACTGAGAGATGGCAGGCGGCGGCAATAACGTAACCAAAATGTCCCCCAGGCAGAGGATGATCAACCTCATGTATATCGTCCTCACCGCCATGCTGGCCCTCAACGTCAGCAGCGACGTGCTCAACGGTTTTGCTCAGGTGCACGACGGTCTCTCACGCACCAACCGCACCATGACGGCCAAAAACGAGATACAGTTCGACTATCTCAAAGACCTCTATACGCAAAACCCCACAAAGGCCGGTCCGTGGTATCGCAAGGGCGAGGAACTCCGCGGTCTCTCCTCCGACCTCTTCCTCTCCATCGACTCGCTCAAGACGGCCATTGCCAGGCAGGCCGACGGCAAGAACGGCGACTTCAACAACCTCGTGAATCAGGACGACCTTGAGGCGGCGGCCGTGGTGATGCTTAACCCCAGCACCAACTCCGGCAGAAAACTGCGCGAGAAGATCGACGCCTACCGCACCTACGTCTCGGCCCTCATCCCCGACTCGCTGCGCCGCGCCGCGGTTCTCGAGATGCTCAGCACCCGCGTGGCGCCCCGAAAGGGCACGGTAGGGGAGATGGCATGGGAGGAGGTTAACTTCGACAACATGCCGGCCATCGCCTCCGTGACGATGCTCACCAAGATCCAGAACGACATTCGCCAGGCTGAGTCGGAAGCCCTGACCCACCTGATCAATAATGTTGACATAGGCGACGTGAGGGTCAACCAGCTCTCCGCCTACGTCATACCCCATTCCACGATGGTGATGCGCGGAGGCCGCTACACGGCCGACATCGTGCTGGCAGCCATCGACACCACCCAGCGCCCCGCCATCTACGTAGGGGGCAACCGCCTCCCCGGCAGCCTCTACGAGTTCACGGCCGGCGCCACCGGTACGCATGAATATACGGGCTATATCGAGGTGCCGCGCCCCGACGGCACCCTCGAGCGCCATCCTTTCGCGTCATCCTACACCGTGATGGAGCCCATGGCCACCATCTCGCCCACGATGATGAACGTGCTCTACGCCGGTATCGACAACCCGATATCGATCTCCGTGCCGGGCGTGCCCATGACGGCCGTGCAGGCCACGATGACCAACGGCACGCTGACACGCAGCGGCGACACCTGGATTGCCCGACCCGGAAAGGTGGGCACCGAGGCCGAGATCAGCGTGTCGGCCACCCTCGACGGCCGCAGCCAACCCGTGGGGTCGATGAAGTTTCGCGTAAGAAAACTGCCCGACCCGACGCCTTTCATCGCCATCAAGGCCGACGACGGATCGACAATCCAGTATAAGGGTACGCCGAAGCGCATCTCCAAGGCCCAGCTTATGAAGGCCAGCGGTCTGGGAGCCGCCATCGACGACGATATACTCAACGTGAGCTACAAGGTGCTCTCCTTCTCGATGATCTTCTTCGACTCGATGGGGAACGCCATACCGGAGAACTCCAACGGCGCGGCCTTCTCGCCGCGGCAGCTCGACAAGATCAAGGCCCTCAAGCCGGGCAAGAGCTTCTTCATCTCCAACGTCAAGGCCACGGGCCCCGACGGCATCACACGCGACATCTCCCCCATGGAGGTGGGCCTCAGCAACTGATCCCCGCCGGTAGCTGTGGAGAATAGAGAGCAGAAGACATAAACAAGATAATCCGAATAGACAAGATATAATGAAGCTTAACCGTAAGATAATCCCCGCACTGCTGATGGCCGCCATCGGCGCCGGCGCCGTGGCTCAGGTAGAGAGCGGCGGAGTGGTGCGCCGCAGGTCGGAAAACGAACGCAACAAGAAGGAGAGCGCCCAGCCGGGCGTCACCGACCGCATGACGGGATTTTATGAATCTAAGCAGGCCCACGAGGCCGACCTCGAATACATGAGGCAGATCTACCGCCTCATCGACCTCGAGAAACCGGAAAACTCGCCCCTATACTTCCCGGAAGACGTCGTGGACGGGCAGGAAAATCTCTTCCGCCTCATGTTCCGCCTCGTTACGGAGGGGAAACTGCCCGGATACGAGTATCTCGACGGCCGGGAGGTCTTCACCGACAAGTACAAGATCAACGTGGGTGAGATGCTCGACCGCTTCGACATCTATTACACCCCCGGCGAGGGTTCTACGGAGAAGAACCCCAAATACGCCATCGAGGAGAGCGACGTGCCCTCCGGCCAGGTGAACGCATATTATATTATCGAGAAGTGGGAATACGACCGCCGCACCAACCGGATGCGCACCCGCGTGGAGGCCATCTGTCCCGTGCTCACCAGGATGGGCGACTTCGGCGGCGAGGCCCGCTACCCCATGTTCTGGGTGAAATTCGACGCCCTCCGGCCCTACCTCGCCCAGCAGTATATCTTCCTCGACAACGACAACAACCTGGCCCGCTACAGCCTCGACGACTACTTCAACCTCGGGATGTATGACGGCGACATCTACAAGACCCAGAACCTCAAGAACCTCTCGATGGTCCAGATGTTCCCTGACGAAGACGACCTCAAGCGCGCCCAGGACAGCATCGACAACCGCCTCAACACCTACGGCAAGGAGGTGTGGGTGCCCACACGCGAGGAATACCTGGCTCAGAAGGCCGCCGAAGAGGAGAGGGCAAGGCTCGCTGCTGAAGGCGACACCATCACCGACCGCACCGTGCTCATAGCCGACAGCGGAGAGAAGGAGACAAAGCGTGCCACCAAGAAACGTGCCTCCACCAAATCCAAGAAGCAGCCTAAGTCGGTCGCCTCATCCAACTCCAACTCCAGCGCCGCCAAGTCCGTGCGCCGCAGGAAGAAGTAGGCGGAAGGGAAACGTTATTTGAAATTGTTTTAAATTAGACGGGTTTGTTGTCTAAATAAGAATAAAGGCTTAATTTTGCAATGGAATTCGCGGCGAGCCTCCGAAGGGAGGTGAGGCCGCGGAAGGAAAAGCAAACAAACAACAATAACCAAAGCTAATAAACCAAAAACACTACTATGGCTTACGTAATTGACGACAATTGCATCGCATGCGGCACCTGCCAGACAGTATGCCCCACCGACTCCATCTCAGCCGGCGACATCTACGTAATCGATCCCGAAACTTGCATCGACTGCGGCAGCTGCGCCCAGGTTTGTCCGAGCGACGCTATCCACCCGGCAGACTAATCCTCTCGCCGTTACAAGGAATTGATCCGGAGCAAACCTCCGGATTTTTTTGTTGCCTCCGGGTCTCATAAAGCCCGCGCATTGTACGGTTTGCTTCCGGCTTATTCGGTAAGGCGCTGCAGACGTAGCTGCGAGTTCTGGTAGGGAAACTGGATGGTGAGGGTGCCGTTAAGGTCGCTCTGGGCTTTCAGCTCGTGTGAAAGCGTTGCACCCATGGCGTCTATCCACTCCACATTCCAGACGCCGGAGACGCCGGAGGGGGAGAGGTGGGCCTTCCGCGCTCCGGGTTGCCAGCGCTCGGCATTCACCTTTGCCCCGGAGAGGTAGACTAAGTCATAGCCGTCTGTCTCGCGCACTATGGCCATGCGGTAGTCGCCGCCCATCCGCAGCAGGTTTTCCTCCATGTTGCGGTCGAGGATGGCCACATATCCCTCCATGGGGTCGCGCGAGTTGTCGAGATACTCCTCCAGGAGCATCCTGTCGGTCCACATCGTCATTGCCGGGCCGAAATTGCCCGTGGATAGCCGCAGTTCGTCGAGTTCCACCTGTGCCTCCCGGGGCAGAAAAAAGCCGACGCTGTCGGCGCGGAACCCATCGGGGAGCTCGAGCTGCAGCAGCCGCTTCGGTGTGTGGAGTCCGCCGAAGAGCGTCAGCAGGTCGCGGTAGACCACGAGTTTGTAGAAGTTTGTGGCTCCGGATGGGTCTACGCCCTGCAGGCCGTCTTTCAGCCGCCCCACGATGTTGGAGCGTTCGGAGAGGAGCGCGGGTGCCGTGTCGCATGGCGAGATGGCGCGCACGTCGAGCGCTGCGGCCGACGAGATGCCGTCGCCCGGCGTCTCCGAGGCCGTCAGCGTAATCGAGGCCTCGCTGCCGTCGGTGCCCACCAGTCGGAAACCCCAGGGCGTGGAGGGCCGGCGGCACTTCACCTTGCAACGAAATTCCAGAAACTCCGCTCCGGGGGCGTCGGCTCCCTCCCGGGCCGATACCATCCGGTCTTCGCCCTCGGCGAAGGGACCGTAGCCTCGCCCGGCATTCCAGCAGCGGATACTGTCGTCGGCCTTCATCATGGCCGACGTGGCCGAGAAGATACCCACGATGGCGAAAATCAGGATGATGACGCCGATAATCTTGTTGATCCACCACATGGAGCGGATGTTGAAATGGCCTCGCACCTTGTCGATGACGAAGGTGATGAACCACCACCAGAGGAGCGCGCCGAAAAAGAGGGCCGCATACCCCACGGTCATGAAGATCACCTTCGCGAACCCGGGCTGGGAGCTGAACTCCGGTTTGATGAAGTTGAAGCGGGCAAAAAGGCCGATTATCAGGAAGAGTATGAGCGGATTGGAAAAGGTGAAGAGGAAACCTCCGATGATGTTTTTCTTCACCGACACCTCTTCGGCAATGGGTTTGCGCAGGCTCGCCGTCGGGTTCTTGCGGAAGATGAAGACGGCGAAGGCAATCAGCACGGCGCTGCCCACGAGCTGGATAATGTTGGAGTTACGCTCCAGGAACTCCTCGATGAAGGAGAGTCCGAAGCCTGTAAGCAACGAATAGAAGAGGTCGGAGATGGCTGCCCCGATTCCGGTGAAGAGGCCCGCGCGCCGTCCCTTGTCGAGTGTCCTCTGGATGCAGAGCATCCCCACGGGTCCCATGGGGGCGGAGATGATAAGGCCGATGGCGACGCCGCGCCAGGCCATATAGATGATGCTCTCCAGAAAACTCACGGCAGGGAGTGTTTAGCGGGTTATTACGTATCCCCCGTTGGTGGTGGGATAGCATTGGTAGGGGGTGAGGCCGTAGTGCAGTCCCTTGGCGGGGTCGGCCACGGGTGTGCCGCCGGCCTCCACCACGTTGTAGCGGCTTCCGCATTCCGGACACACGGCCTCGAGGCTCTCATGGTCTACGTAGACCCTCACGTCAGGCTTCCGTTCTACGGGGCAGGAGAGGTCGTAGGCCAGGGGACCCACCTCGCCAGTAAAGCCGTTCTGGCCGTAGATGAGCATCACTCCGCCATAGCCGGTGCCGGCATTGTAGCCGTAGGGGTAGCCGGCCGGGAGCCGGAGCTCCAGGATGAAGTCGTTTACCTGTCCGTAGGTGTGCACGCCATAGGTGTTCCAGAGGCCCTGGTTGGAGAGGTCGATGTTCACCTTCATCGCCGGGATCCTCTCGTCGTTGAGCTGGTGGCACGAGGCAAGGAGCAGCCCCGCGGCGGCGCAGGGGCAGAGCAGCTTCAGGATGCGGCCCATCAGTTGAAGGGTATGGCCCCCATCACGTTGACAAACTGGTCGGCTATCTTCTTCAGCGGACCCGACACCATGGGCTTGAGCATGGCCGGAATCTCGAGGTTGACGGCCACCTGCACCTCGCAGCGGTCGGCGCCCAGCGCGTTGATTTCGAGCTGCATGCCCATGGGCACGGGCGAACCCTCGCCCGTAAGGGAAATCAGGGAGTAGGGGAGGCGGTCGGCTATGCGCAGCTTGATCTCGCCTACGGGTCCGGCGGGGAAGGAGATGGTGTCGGAGGTGATCTTCACGCTGTCCATCATCTGCCGCTTGTCTTCCGGTATGCTATCTATGGGCACCTGGTCAAGAAGGTGTTTCAGGTTGTCGAGGTTGGAGAGTTTCTCATACACCTTCTCTGCCGGGGCGTTGATGGTCTGCTTGTCGCTCTTTATCGTGGTCATTTCAGTTTGATTTTTTGCGTTGAGTTTTATGGGTGTCTTAAATTATGCGAAATTACTAAAAATTGGTCTAACAGCCAAAAAAGAGGGGAGACGGCAAAAATTACGTTAAAATTTGTTAATAAGGAGTGAATGGTGTAACAAAAACGCCCTTTGGAGGGTTAATTATTTGGCAGGGTATTCTATACCCTTTCCACTCCTGCCCAAAATTATGAAAAAGAACGCGAACAGAATACATTAATTAATTAATAGTTTTTCATGAAAATTTTCAACAAATTATTCGGCATGGCGCTTGTCTTTGCGGCCGCAGGACTCGTTGCGTCATGTTCCAGTCAGGATGGTCCGTCTGCGGATCAGGGAGTTGATGTTGTGAAATTAGGCCTCGCCAAAGCTCCGGACGTAAAGGTATGGTCAGGCAACACCACGCTTGCCGGCACACGTGCCGACGACCTCGAGGATGAGGTTGGCGACGTCGTGGAAGAGGTGGTTGAAGACCGCACGGGCTGGCCCGAAGGTTTTGAGCCCAAACGTGAGGACGTCTACAACAAGGGTCACGTCAAGGGTGTCGACGAGGTTGAGGTTAACCTCGCCGTAAACCACTCTCACGAGTTCACCGTTAATGACGAGAACGGAGAGCCCACGACCGAGCCCGAGAGCGTCAACGACCTCGCCACCAAGCTGAGCATCCATGTACGCTATGCCAACGACGTCAAGGTGCGCATCCCGGTTCCCATGCAGTACGTGGTGCCCGTAGACGATATGGCTATCGTTCTCTCTCACCAGTTTGATGACGCTACCTACAAGATTGAAGGTAAGGAAGTGTCGATGAACATCGGCGGCAACACGGTGACGCTCCACATCGAATACTACAGCGGCGTCACCCAGGAAGGCGTTGAGTTTGCAGAGCAGTTTGTCGAAGAATACAAGGATGGTTACATCTGCGTATGGACCGAAGGTATCACCCAGGAGGTTATCGACTACTGCATGGAGACTTACGGCGACGGCGTGAACTTCGAGGTCTGGAACTACTTCAACAAACCCGACGAGGAGATCGAGGGTGAGGTTGTTTCTTACCCGGCTCTCCAGGAAAGCGAACTGTTCCACTATGTTAACCGTGCCAGCGTTGAGTTCCTCAACGGCATCCTGCCCGACGCCTATATCAATGCTTTCGCCGCACACGAGGACACTGCAAACGGTATGGGAGAAGGAGAGAGGGTTGACGCGTTCGTATACATCACCGGCGACGGCGCCCTCGTAGGCGAAAACGACGCACAGCGCAAGGAATACAACGACTACAACACCAGCTACCACCTCAACGGCAAGGCCTTCAACCACATCTACAACAAGAAAGTGGCCGCCGAACCCGAGCCCAAACCCGAACCCAAACCCGAACCCAAACCGGAACCCAAGTAAGGAAAATTTTTCTAAGCCATAAAGAGGGTTCGTCGCAGTCTGTGCGGCGAACCTTTTTTTGCGGAAATATTTTTGTAGTCGCCTTTTTGCGGAAATATTTTTGTAGCGAGGCGGTTCCTGCCACCTTGCAGCAGGTCGCAAAGCGTTTCATGCCGAACAAATCCCCGCGCAATGGGGTTATAACAATGTAATCCGCTTTACAGAATCCGCTACAGGCAAACAAGAGGCTATGGGAATACTGAAAGACGCAAAGGCTGCAGCCCCCGACAGGAGCATTGTCTTCATGATAATCTACCTGGTGGGGTTGAGTGCGTTCGGCTCGTTTGTCAACGACATGTACCTTCCCTCGCTCCCCTCGATGAGGAAGTTTTTCGGCTGCACGGTTTCGATGGTGCAGATGGGTCTCACCACCGGCATGATCGGCCTTGCGGCGGGTGAGCTCTTCATGGGCCCGGTCAGCGACAAATACGGCCGCAAGCCGATGCTCGTGGGCTCGCTGATAGCTTTCATCATCGCCTCCGTGGTGAGTGTCTTCTCGCCCGACATCAAGTTTTTCCTCGTGTGCCGCTTCTTTCAGGGACTCGGTGCGTCGGGCGGCTACTTCCTGGCGCGTTCGATTCCGGCCGACATCTTCGCCGGCCGCACGCTGGCCAAGATTATGGCGGTGATCGGGGCCATCAACGGTATCGCGCCGGCCTCCGCCCCGGTGTTTGGCGGCATCATCTCCGATGCCTTCACCTGGAAGGGCGTCTTCTGGGCGCTTACCATCTTCGGGGTGGTCCTCCTGGTGTTCGCCCCTAAATTCAAGGAGTCGCTCACGCCCGACAAGCGCCAGCAGGGCACGGTGCTGCAGTCGTTTTCCAACTACCTTGTGCTGCTGAAAAACAAGGCCTTCATGATCCACATCTTCCTCAAGGGCTCGGCCCTGGGTCTGATGTTTGCCTACATCTCTGCCGGCCCCTTCATCTTCGAGAATCATTTCGGGTATTCGCAGACCGTCTTCGGTCTCTTCATGGGTGGCAACGCCATCTGCGTGGCCATCGGCTCGATGGTGGCCCTGAAATTCAAGCCGTTGAAAAACGCCGCTCTCGTCGGTGCCATCGGTCTGATTGTGTTCGCCTTCGCGGAGGCGGTGGTGCTGTGGTTTTTCCCCGACGTCTTCCTGGCCTTCGAACTCCTCTTCCTGCCGATTCTCTTCTGCGCCGGGATGATCTTCACCGTGGGCAACACGCTGGCGATGAACGAGGGCAGGAGCACGGCCGGAGATGCCTCGGCTCTGCTGGGAGTGGTGGGCTACATATTCGGTGCCGTGGTCTCGCCGCTGATGGGTCAGGGCAACATTCTCCACGCCACGGCCATAGCCTTCGTGGTAATGCCGGTGGTCGTGCTGGTGATGGCCATCCTCTCCTACCGCCTGGCGCCCGAGCTTAACTGAGGATCCGCCCGAAGGGTTTGGCGGAAAGGGGAAATTTTTGTAACTTTACATTATGAAAGAGTTAGAGATCTTCAAGGGAGGATTTGCCACGCCCTTGCCCTTACCCTATGCCGACATGGGCATTCAGGCGGGTTTTCCGTCGCCTGCCCAAGACTACATCGACCGTTCGCTCGACTTCAACCGGGAACTGATAGCTCACCCGGCGGCTACGTTTTATGCCAAGGTGGTGGGCAACTCGATGATTGAGGCGGGTATCTCGGAGGGCGACATCGTGGTGATCGACCGCGCTGTAGACGCCGAGCACGACGACATCGTGGTGGTCTACATCGACGGGGAGTTCACCATCAAGTATCTCGACCTCTCGGAGCTGAGCCGCCACCGCATCTGGCTGCGTCCGGCCAACAAGGACTTCCGGCCCATCAAGGTGAACGCCTCGGCCGACTTCCGTGTGTGGGGCGTGGTGGTTAAGGTGATCAAGAGTTTTAAGTAGGGTATAGGGGAGAGGTAGGAGTTTCTGGCGGCAATGTATGCGCTGATAGACTGCGACAATTTTTTCTGCTCGTGTGAGCGGGTGTTCCGGCCCGACCTCGAGGGGGTGCCGCTCGTCGTGTTGAGCAACAACGACGGGTGTGTCGTGGCGCGTTCCAAGGAGGCCAAGAAGCTGGGCGTACCCATGGGGTTGCCCTTCTACCAGATGAGGGAGCGGTTCCCCGACGCGGGGATCGTGCCCTTCTCGTCAAACTATGTGCTCTATGCCGACATGTCGGCGCGCGTGATGGCCACGCTGCGGGAGTCGGCGCCGGTGATCCACCAGTATTCGATCGACGAGGCCTTCCTCGACCTCAGCGGCATGGACCGTTTCGACCTCAAGCAGTGGGGAGAGGCCCTGGCGGAGAAGGTGCGCCGCTGGACCGGCATTCCGGTCAGCATCGGTATTGCGCCTACGAAGACCCTGGCCAAGGTGGCGGCGCGTTTTGCCAAGAAGTATGACGGCTACCGGAAGTGTTGCCTCATCGCCACCGATGAGCAGCGCGAGAAGGCGCTGAAGCTCACGGAGGCCGGTGACATCTGGGGCATCGGCAGGCGCCATGCGCGGTCGTTGAAGACGCGCGGCGTCTTCACGGCCTACGACTTTACGCGTAAGCCGCGCTACTGGGTGAGGAAGTTTTACCACATCACCGGGGAGCGCACCTGGCTCGAGTTGCTGGGTCGGGACGTGCTGCCCATCGAGGGGATGGACCACAAGCGGCAGAGCATCGTTACGAGCCGCACCTTCCCGGGGATGTATACCACTCTCGAGGAACTCTCGCCGCATGTGGCCAACTATGCGGCGCGTTGCGCGCTGAAGCTCCGCAGGCAGGGGTCGGTGTGTGCTACGCTTACGGTGTTTGCGCGCACGAACCCCTTCCGTGAGGACCTGCCGCAGTTTCAGGGTTCGGCGTCTCATCTCTTCACCACGCCGACGGCCAACACGGGGGAGGTGGTGGAGGCGGCCCTGGAGGCGCTGCGTCAGCTCTTCCGCCCGGGCTATCATTACAAGCGCGCCGGGGTGATGGTCGACAGGATTTCGTCGGCGGAGGCCGTGCAGCCCGATCTCTTTGAGTTTGACCCCGACCGGCGTGGCCGGTTGGACGCGATAGCGCGCACGATGGACACCATCAACGCGCGACTGGGCAACGACACGCTGATCCTGGCCTCGCAGCAGTATCCCGGCAAGCAACCCGACGGCAAGTCGCAGAAGTTTAGCGACGCCATCAAGCGCGACCTGAAGTCGCCCGACTACAGCACCTCCCTCTCCAGCTTCAAGGTCCGCTAACCCCCTGCCACCGCTCTCGCCTCGCGTTTTTTGCCTCGCGCTGGGAAAAGCCTCGCTTTAAGGAACTTAAGTTTGCGCGAGGCACGCAGAACCGCGGCCATTCGGCCGCTTGTTGCCGCAGAACTTGCAGAACTGCGCAGACAACATTGGCTTTGCGTGTCTTATCCCTAATTCGTGTTGACCTCGAATGCCAAAAATCGCGGTATATGTCCAGGTGATAATTGATCGCAGAACTATTTGATCGCAGAACTGTTTGGCAGTAAGTTAGCTCGGAGAGCTTCTCCTGTGGTAAAGCCCACCATAAGGGAGTGAAGCGACCTTGGTGGGGTAAGCCATGCCGATGCAGGCTTCCTCGAAGAGGATGTCTATGCTTTCATTTACATCACGATGACAGTACCTGCTTATCCCTTATTTGCGTTGACTCTCAATGTTAAAAATTGTTCTGCGCCGTTCTGCCAGTTCTGCGTAAACCGCTGCTGCGCAGTGAGTTCTGCGTGCCTCGCGCGAACTTCAGTTCGTAAGAAAATTGTCGCGAGGCTTTCCCCTGCGCGCGAGGCCCCTGCGCGCGAGGCCCGGTTAGCAACAAAAAAAGAGGCGCATCATGCGATGCGCCTCTCTTTTGTTGCTATGTGGGGAGGAATCAGAGCACTACCTTGGAGGCTGTGCCGTTGACTACCTTCACGAAGATTCCCTTTTCGGGGTTGTCTACTTTCACACCCTGGAGGTTGTAGTAGACAGCGTCTTCCTCGTCGGCACCAATACCCTCAACACCCGTAGTGACACCCGTCTTCACGGTGTAGGTGTAGGTCTTCTCAGCTGAGAAGTCACCGTCTGCTTTCTCGTAGTAGAGGCTTACAGAACCTGAACCTTCAGCGAGCGGCAGGCTATATGCTTCGGAATCATAGGGATTCACAGCTGCTTTTGTATAACCTGTAAGGTCGGGAGCTGCCATGCGCTTAGCTGACTGTGAGGTGGGAGTAACCTTGAAGTATACTGCCACAGCTTCAGCGGGAGCGTACACATAAACGAGAGCACCCTTATTGGGATTAGCTGTCGTGATTGAGATATTGTTGTCCGTTATAGTGCCGTCCTGCATGGTCTTGTCGTTACCGAGAGTCAGCACCCAGCTCGTGGAGTTATCTTCAGTACCAGTGATAACCAAGTTTGCGGTACTTGTATAAGGACCCCAAGCAGAGTTGATGGGTTGTTCTTCAGTTGCCTCAAGAGTAATGGTGAACGTGGCATTCAGCAGAGAGGAGACAAGGCCCATATTTCCAGCGCTTTGGTCAGTAACAAGGTCATAGCCGGTAGCATAGTTGGCTTTCATATCCATTTCTTTGGAAGAATATGCGATTGTCCAGTCCTCAGTACCTATTTTGAATTCACAGTCACTGGAGATAGAACCTACTGTAAGGGTGTAGACGCCTTCTCCTGTTTTCTGGAAGTAATAGGAGTCGTTAGCGGTCCAAGGTTTAGAACCTTCGGCTGCACCTATAATTTCAGAACCCATGAGGAAGAGCGGCTTAACACCGGTAACGGTGACCGTAGAAGCGGTCTTGTTGAATATAACGGTAGGATTGAGAATCCATGAGAGCTTTTCGAAATCGATATTGTCGCAACCGTCGGCGGCTATTACGGAATAAGCTTCACCAAGGATAAGTGTAGTCCCTGAATCCTGTTCAGTGCCATAGTCAAGGTCTGAATCCCAGTCACCATCGTAAATCTTGAAACCGGAACCTAAAAGGTCGCCAGACCATTCGTAAAGACCCCCACCCAGATAGGTCATCTGAACACCTTCGGCAGAGTCTGTACCACCCCATCTACGTTCACCATCAATATTATTACCTACAAGATAAAGAGTCACCTCTTCTTCTACTGTACCTGTGATTGTGAGCTTATCGGTATTGGTATCAAGAGTGAAGGTCACGTTGTTAATATTTTCTCCGAATGCCATGTCACCGGTGTCTTTACTGGTGCTAACATTCTCGTAGACACCTACGGTCATATTCTTGTTGCCTGTGGAGTAGGGCTTACTCCATTTTAGGTCAGAGATTTTAAAATCAACGCCGGCATCTATTGATGGGAGAGAAAGCGTATAAACACCGTTATCTTCAACAAACTTATATTTATCAATATCCGCACTCGAACCCCATTCGTTCATCTCACCTAAGAGGTAGTATACAGGAGTTTCAGGCTCGGGTTCAACAAATTCACCGGTTTTCTCGATTGTCAACTGGTTATCATCGTAGCTTATGGTGAGTGTATATGTTCCGGGAGTAATGTTCCAGCTTATATCCCCGTTGTTATTTCTTACGAAAGAAACCTCAGCTTCATCCCCAGTCAGAGTAATCTCTGTACTTGCAGAAGGACCATACCTATTAGAATTTACCAGACCCCAATCAGAGCTGTCGGAAGTAGTCAAAGCGAAATATCCATTGGTTGTTGAGTTCTGACCTATATTTACATCTTCTAATGTATATATACCTCCTCCTTCGTTTTCAAAGGGTTTGCCCGGGAGATCCCAAGAACTGGAACCCAAATTGCCAATGTAGTAGAAGTTATCAGGATAATCAGGAGGAGTAACCGGAACGCTTATGGTAAGAACGCTTTTCATAAGGTCTACCTTAACGTCGTAAGTACCTGGAGTACTGAAGCTCCAAGCAAAGTCTCCACCCCAATTTATAGAATTAGTCCCTATGACAGCTGGTGCGTCATTACCATTGATTTTTTTCGGACCATAACGATATTTATTGTAGGCAGAATTCCAGTCACCCGCAGTTCCAAGTTTTGAAGTAAACGCAAAGCCACCGTTTATTTCTATGCCTTCAAGTGTGAAGACACCATTACCCTCGCTTTTCATTTTGACGCCTTCGGTAGGATTCCAGTCTATGGAGCCAACTTTACCTATCATATAAAGCTCTGATGGCATCGGTCCAACGAAAGTGTATATTGCACCCTGTTGGAAATCAAGATTATCGGTTTGTTCTCCCTTGTTATTATTATTGAATATAATGTTCTTAGGAGATCCTGTTCCAGAAGTATATTCCCACAAGCCCGTACTATTGTTTTTAGTCATACCCTTACCGGGCCAAGTGCCTAATGTTTCAGAGTTGAACGTGTAAACGCTCACTTCTGTCCATCCCGCTGGGTTCGTGAAGTACACTGTCCAGGCGTTGGCGGCAAGGGCCGTGACGCATGCGACGAGCGTTAGTAAAAGTTTTTTCATTTTTGTGTGTTTATTAAGTTAATTTATTTTCAAGTTAAGCCTTCTTATTACCTGTTTCCCAAAGGTTTGCGGCCACTATGACGCGCAAACACCGCCCGTAAAACCGCCTCGAGGGCGATCCTTCGGCCGTTTGGGAACAACAAAATTACAAATTCCTCACGACAAATGCAAATTTTTTCTCGCCCAATTGCGAAAATCCCCCTCCCTACCACCCCATCTCCATTGCCCGCCAGCAAATACCTCGCGCTATAATCACCCCGCGCTATAATCGCCTCGTGCGTTTTGCCTCGCGCTGAAAGGATATGCATCGCGCTCGTGGGTCGTCCTCGCGCTTGAGGTAGCCGCGCGCTCGTGGTTGGGCCTCGCGCTGGGGAAAAAAGCCTCGCTATAAGGAACTTAAGTTTGCGCGAGGCACGCAGAACCGCGGCCTTCCGGCCGCTTGTTGCCGCAGAACAGGCAGAACTGCGCAGATATTTTTGTCTCGCTTATCCCTGAATTTGGTTGACACTCTGGTAGTTAGCTCGGAGAGCTTCCCCTGTGGTAAACCCCACCATAAGGGAGTGACAGCGACCTTGGTGGGGGAGGACGTGTCCATGCAGGCTTCCTCGAAGAGGATGTCTATGCTTTCATTGACACCACGATGATAGTACCTGCTTATCCCTTATTTGCGTTAACTCCGAATGCCAAAATTATTCTGCGCCGTTCTGCCCGTTCTGCGTAAACCGCTGCGTAGCAGCGAGTTCTGCGTGCCTCGCGCGAACTCCAGTTCGTCCCCCAAAATCGCGAGGCTTTCCCTCCGGCGCGAGGTTTGTCTCCGGGTGATAATCAATCGCAGAACTGTTTGATCGCAGAACTATTTGCCAGTAAGCGAGTTAGCTCGGAGAGCTTCTCCTGTGGTAAACCCCACCATAAGGGAGCGACAGCGACCTTGGTGGGGTGGTTGGAGCTGAAGCAGGCTTCCTCGGAGAGGATGTCTATGGATGCAGGCATATTGCATATTATACGATGCTTCGCGTGTATTTTGGAAATCTCATAAATTTGAACTAAATTTGCGAGACAGCAAATCGGATTTATGAGCATGGAAGAAATGGGCAAACCCTCAAGGAAGGAAATCTTATATCCTATTGGTACCGCCAGCTTTAAATGGATTAGGGAAAACAGTCTTGTTTATGTTGACAAGACCCGGTATATTAATTCCTTGGTCGAGACCAAGGCTAAGTATTATTTCCTTGCCCGTCCGCGGCGCTTCGGCAAGAGCCTCTTCCTTGACACCATGGCCGAGTATTTCAGCGGTAACAGGGAGCTGTTTAAGGGTCTGGCCATCGACAGGCTGCACCCGGAGGAATGGGAGTCATTCCCCGTGATTCGCCTGAATATGAGTGGGAAAGCGTTCACAGATTCCAATTCACTCATAATGAAAACGGAGGGTCAATTGATAGAACTTGAAAATCAACTTCAAGTTTCCCCTTACCCATATGATTTTGAACAAAGATTTGAAAGCTTAATCATAAATGCCTCTCAAAAGTATGGGAAAAAAGTAGTGGTGCTGATAGATGAGTATGATGCTCCGCTCACATCAACCATAGACAATCCGAAGCTGCAGGAGTTATTTCGGGAGCAGCTCCACGGGCTCTACTCCGTGTTGAAAAACGCCGAGCCTTACATCCACTTCTGTTTCATGACGGGCGTGACTTGCTACGGTAAGGTGTCGGTATTCAGCGGACTGAACAACCTCAACGACATCACCTTCGACAATGAATATGCCGGCATCTGCGGCATCACGGAAAGCGAGCTTCACGAGTATTACGACCCGGGAGTGGAGATACTTGCAGGTACGCTCAAGACGACCAAGGAAGAAATCTACGAGAAACTGAAATTCAATTACGACGGCTATCACTTCTCGTCGTCGCTGCTCGATGTCTACAATCCCTACAGCATCAACTACGTGTTCAGCAAGAGTGAGTTCGATGACTACTGGTGCCAGTCGGGAGTTCCGACAATCCTGTCAAAGTCTCTGATGCAGAGTGATTTTGATGTAGAGAAACTGAATGGAATGAAGGTTCAGAAATCTGCATTGTCTGACCTTTCTATGTTTGCCATGAACCCCATTCCGCTGTTCTACCAGACCGGTTATCTGACGCTCAAGGCCTACGACAATAAGCGCCAACGCTATACTCTTGGCTATCCCAACCGCGAGGTAGAGTCAAGCATTCTCAACAACATCCTCTCGCTCTATCTTCCCTCCGCGCAGGATAAGAGGGGTGCCGTCTACGATATGGAGGATGCACTGGAGGAGGGCGATGCCGAAGGATTCATAAAGCTGATGAAGGCATTCTTGGCTGACATCCCCAACCAGCTTCACAAGTATGTGGCCCGCTACGAGAACTACTACCACACAATCTTCTACTGCCTCACAAAGTTGATGGGTCTTGACGTAGAAGCCGAATACAGTACGTCAGAGGGTTTCATCGACATGTTGGTGAAGACCGCCGACTTCATCTACATCATCGAGCTTAAAATCAACGGCACTGCCGAGGATGCCATGGCGCAGATTGAGGAGAAGCATTATGCGGCGCCATTCGGCTCCGACAGCCGCAGGCTGATAAAGATCGGCCTCGGCTTCTCTACCGAGACCCACAACATCACCTCCTCGCTAATCCGCTGAGCAGGCCTCGCGCCTCGATAGCCTCTCGCTATAATCGTCTCGTGCGTTTTGCCTTGCGCTGAAAGGATATGCCTCGCGCTCGTGGGTCGTCCTCGCACTGAAGATAGCCTCGCGTTCCTGGTTGGGCCTCGCGCTGGGAAAAAGCCTCGCTTTAAGGAACTTAAGTTTGCGCGAGGCACGCAGAACCGCGGCCTTCCGGCCGCTTGTTGCCGCAGAACGGGCAGAACAGCGCAGTAGATATTTTTGTCTTGCTTATCCCTGAATTTGGTTGACCCTCTGGGAGTTAGCTCGGAGAGCTTTCCCTATGGTTAACCCCACCATAAGGGAGTGAAACGACCTTGGTGGGGCAGTTCAGATCCATGCAGGCTTCCTCGGAGAGGATGTCTATGGCCGCGCCGCTGAGGCCCGCGAGATGTCCGCGTGGCTGGTATGTGGCGCGGAAAGTGGGGTAAAAAGTATAGATTCCGCGCCATATAATTTACGTAAAATTTGGATAATACAATAATATTCAGTAATTTTGCCCAAAAATAAGCGCGCAAAACTCCCGACAAAATTCTTATTAATATGAACATTATAGGCAGAAAGAAAGAGATGGCATTATTGAAGGAGGCTCTGGATAGTCCCGGTGCTGAACTTATCGCTGTGTATGGTCGGCGAAGAATAGGAAAGACATTTCTTATAAAGGAGTTCTTCAACAATAAGTTTGATTTTTATGCAACGGGAGTATATCAAGGTAAACAGAAAGACCAGATTAAAGCTTTCACAGCGTCTTTCTCCAAACAACCTCCACAGGAGATTAAAGACTGGATGGATGCCTTTGTTTATTTGCGCGATTATCTTAACGGAATACGCAAAAAACAACTGGTGGTTTTCCTCGACGAACTCCCTTGGTTTGACGTGCCTCCGGGTCATTTTCTAAAGGCTTTCGAATGGTTTTGGAACAGTTGGGGTTCAACACGCCCAGGCCTTAAGATGATTGTATGCGGAAGCGCCACTACCTGGATGGTAGACAGGTTTATCCACGATAAAGGTGGACTTTACAATCGCACCACACTAAGCATATATCTTCCTCCATTTGATTTGCATGACTCGGCAGAGCTACTTCGTTCAAAGGGTATTGAATGGGCCGATTTGTCTGTACTCGACTGTTATATGGTGTTTGGTGGTGTTCCATATTATCTGAATATGCTCAGGCGCAATGAAAGTCTGGATACCAATATCGACCGCTTGTTCTTTAGTAGGGAGGCGCCCTTGAGGGAGGAATATGAATTCTTATTCAGGTCATTATTTCGCGACTCCAATACCTATATGCAGATCATTGATGCGATGGCTTCACGTAATTCCGGTGTAACACGGGAGGAGCTTATAAAGACTGCGGGACTGGCCGACGGAGGAGGACTCACAACAATTCTCAAAAACCTTGAGCGTAGCGACTTCATAAGGGTGTACCAACCTTTCGGCAAGAAGACAAAGAATGCTTTATATCAACTCATTGATCCTTTTATATTGTATTATAAGAGGTTTGTGGAGACCTACCGCCGCTACGACGAGGCACATTGGAGTCATCTGATTGATCATCCCTCACGGCGCGCCTGGAGCGGGTTGGCTTTCGAGATGGTTGCTCTTTTGCATCTGCGTCAGATTAAGGAAACGTTGGGAATCGGTGGAGTCCAGGCAGATGTAAGCAGTTGGTTATACAAAGGGGACGAGAAGAACGCCGGCGCGCAGATTGATATGGTGATAGCAAGAAGAGATAGAGTCATCAACCTTTGTGAGATGAAATATAGTGAAGAGGAATACGATGTTACAAAGAGTTATGAGACTACGCTCCGCACCAGAAGAGCGATATTCAGAGAGGTAACGAAGACAAAAAAATCGATACATATGAGTCTGGTAACTCCTTTTGGACTCAAAAATAATGCGCATGCGGCCATCTTCAACCAGGTAATCACGCTTAAGGACCTCCTGCGCGAGTGAGCAACCCCACGCTGCCTTTTACCTCGCGCCGGGAAAAGCCTAGCATTAAGGAACTTAACAAACATCGAATTATGACGAAAGATATTACCGTTAAAAATCCTTCTCAATCCTTAATTGAGGTTTTCAATATATTGAAAGAAAAGAAGGATCAACAAGTGAAGAAACTCTCTGACCAAGAGAAATGTACGGTTACGATTAAAGTGTGACAGCAAAGATAATCTGCTCACATCGACATGCTCTCCGGGCAAGCCTGCATCAGCACCAATTGCTACTTACAAATTGCACTTTTTCCTAAAAATTGTAATCTCGAGATTGCAATTTCTCCATAATTTTGCAATTTACAGGTTACAATAAAGGCCGCGTAAGGCTCAATAACCATATAAGGCAACCTTTCGCGAAGTAACCGGTATGACAATCCGCTTACATCGACATGCTCTACGAGCAAGCCTGCATGAGCACCGCGAGCCCCACCAAGGTCGCTATCGCCTGTATGGTGGGGTTAACCATAGGAAAAGCTCTCCAAGCTATCTCCCTTACTGGCAAATAGTTCTGCGATTAAATAGTTCTGCGATTCTTCATCTGTGCGGGAGGCTATCGGGGTGCGAGGATGAGCGATGCGAGCGTCAGGCCGAACGTCGCCGTCACCGTCATCAGCGAGCCGTTGACCGCCACCTTGCGCGTGCTGCCGTAGGCGGCGAGGCCGCCCTCGTCGGCCGCGATGTTCGCGGCCACATTGCGCCCCTGCTCCTCGCTGTAGACACACTGAAACTTCCGTGCCGGGTAGACGCCCCGCCGCTTGAAGCGCTGGCGCAGCGCACGCGCCAGCGGGCAACCCCGCACCTTCCAGAACTCCGCCACACGCACCTGCGTGGGGTCTGTCTTCAGAGCCGCACCCATCGACGAGAAGAAGCGCCCCGGCATGCGTGTGGCCGTCTCGATGAGCAACGCCTTGTCGGTGAGCGAGTCGATGCAGTCTACTATCACGTCGTAGTCTTCGAGCCCGAAGTCGGCTGCCGTCGTGGCGCAAAACACCTCGCGGCGCGCCACGATGTCGGCATCCGGGTTGATGGCGAGCAACCGCTCGCGAAGCGCATCCACCTTCACCTGACCCACCGTCTGCATCGTGGCCATCATCTGGCGGTTGACGTTGGTGATGCTCACCACGTCGTTGTCTACCACCGTGAGGTGGCCCACACCGGTGCGCACAAGCGCCTCGGCACACCAGCTGCCTACGCCGCCGGCACCGAAGATTATCACCCTCATGGCGGCGAGCCGCTCCATGTGGTCGTCGCCAAAAAGAAGGCGTGCACGGTTGAAGATCTCGTTCATGTCAGAAGCGGAAGCCTACGTTGGCCGAGAAGTATTCTATGGCGTTGAAGAGGGAGAGGTTTTTCGATGTATACCAGTTGCCCGTGATCTTGCCGATGATGGAGCAGAAGAGGGCCCGGTGGTTGTAGGTGAGCGACGTGCGCCCGTGGATGTTGAGGGCCAGCTGCGTGCCGCTGCCGTCGGAGGAGTCTTCGTAGCAGTGGTTGGCCCCGATGGAGGGCATCACGGTGATGTTGAAGAGCCACTTGGGATGCCACACCCAGTTGTAGCCGTAGCCGAAGAGGGCGCAGTAGCTGTAATAGTGCAGGTTGAGAAGGTTGACGGGAAACTGGTAATGGGGCTTCAGCTCGGGGGCCATGGTGGTGAAGTCCATCGAGATGTCGAGGTTGGTGTAGCCGAAGCCGAACATCCAGCTGCCGGCGCTGCGGCGCTGATACTTGGAGAAGTTGTAGGCCGCGCCCTGCGAGTATTTCTTGTTGTTGAGGAAGTAGTAGAGGCTGACGTTGAAGTTTGTCATCTTCGTGCCCGGGAAGTCGCTCTTGAAGATGCGGTTGTCGTTAAATCCCGTGAAGTGGCGGATGTAGGTGCCGTGGGTGCGCACGTAGGAGAGGTCGAAGTTGAAGAGGGCGCAGTTGAAGTTGGTCTCGAGTCGGGAGTGGTCGTTTTTCTGGCCGGTGAAGACTGTCTTCATGTCTACCGAATAACCCACACTGACGGCCATATAGTGGATGTAGGCGCCGATGTTGGCGTTGAGGTCGCTGAGCATGCGCAGAGACACGTCGCTCCCCTTGAAGCGCAGGGCGTAGGAGTCGGTCCAGTTCTCGTTGACGAGGCGCGCCTTCCAGCGGTGGCCCGTGCCCTCCACGTAGAGGGGGTCGAAGGTGTTGAAGAAGCGGTCGCCCCAGTGGTAGACGTCGACGCAAAACTTGAGAAACTTCGGATACACCACGGTGGTGTCGTTGAGGCTGAGCTTCCCTTTCTTGAGCAGATGCCACCAGTTGCGGTCGGGGTCGTCGGGAGCCATCACCACCGTGGAGTCGGGTTCCTCGGGCGGTGTTATGCTCAAATCGAAGTCCTGCGCCCTCAGTGAGGACGCAGACAGGAGGAGAAGGATGAGAGTCAGGAGTATTTTACTTGATACCTCTCTCATTGAGGGCCTCTTGGTAGCGGCGGGCGTTCTGGAGATGCTCGTCGTAGGTGGCGGCGAAGTTGTGGAATCCGGAGAAGTCGGGACGCGCACACATGTAGATGTCGGCCGAGGGCTTCGACTGAAGGATCTCCTCCAGGGTGCGCCGGCTGGTGGTGCGGATGGGGCCCGGGGGCAGCCCGGCCACGCGGTAGGTGTTGTAGGGGCTGTCGGTCTGCAGGTGCTCGCCCGTGATGCGCTGCAGCTCAAACTTGCCGAGGGCGAACTTCACCGTGGGGTCGGCCTGGAGCTTCATGCCTTTGTCGAGGCGGTTGACATAGAGGCGCCCGATGCGCCCCTTCTCGAGCACCTGGTTGGTCTCCTCGTCGACGATGGAGGCCAGGGTCATCATCTCGGCGGGGGAGAGGTTGAGCTCGTCGCGTGCCACCTCCTTCTTGCCGGAGGTCCAGAAGGTGGTGTAGTTCTGGCCTATCTTGTCGAGCACCTCATAGGGGGTGGCGGTCCAGTAGACGTCGTAGGTGTCTTCGAGGAAGAGGGCGAGTGCCTGACCCGGCTTGAGGTCGTATTTGGCGAGGTATGCGGAGTCGTTGAGGGCCTTCATGAAGTCGTCGGAGCTGAACTCCATCTTGCGCGCCATGCGCTCGGAGAGGTAGGGCAGGGAGCGGAACCCGTTGATCGTGAGGCGCACGGGGGTCTGGGCGCCGCGGCTTAGCTTGCGCATCGTGGCGAAGGGGGTCGCGCCCTTGGGCAGCACGTAGAGGCCGTGGCGCTCCGTTGGCTCGAAACCGTAGATGGTGAGCAGGTTGACCACCTTTTTGACATACCCCTCGGGATAGTATTTGTTGAGGGTGTCGGTGACGTTCTGCATCGTGGCGTTCTTGGGGATGCGGACGGTGACGTCAGCCTGCGAGCCGTTCATCATATAGGGGGCTATGGTGAGCATGCCGGCGCAGATGAGCACGGCCAGCGCGATTAGGATCCAGAGCAGGACGCCCGTGCCGCTATGGCGCGGCGGTCGGCGGTTGCGTATCTTCTCTACTTGTTTTTGCATATCAAAAACTGTTGATGATGGTTGCTGTCTTTTCTATCTCTTCGGGCGTGGCGGTGGCTATGGGGAGGCTCAGCACCTCGGCTGCGAGCTTCTCGGCCAGGGCGCGTGCTCCCGGGGCTGCCTGAAGGGTGGCTCCTCCGGGGTTGGAGTAACATTTCTGCGAGAAGAGGGAGAGGGGATAATGGATGTCGGTGGCCACGCCGGCCTCGGCCAGTGTCCGGCGGAGGTCGTCGCGGCGCGGGGTGCGCACCACATACTGATGCCACACCTGCTCCATGCCGGGGAGCTCGGGAGGCAGCGTGACGTCGGGGTGCGAGATGAGGCTGCTGTATAGCCGGGCGCGGGCCTGACGGGCGGCCGTCACCTCAGGGAGGTGGCGCAGCTTGACGCGGAGCATGGCGGCCTGAAGCTCGTCCATGCGGCAGTTGTAGCCGATGAAGTCGTTGTGGTAGCGCTGCGTGCTGCCGTAGTTGGCGAGGGCCCTTACGGTGGCGGCGAAGGAGGCGTCGGTGGTGGCTACGGCTCCGGCGTCGCCGAGTGCCCCGATGTTTTTTGTGGGGTAGAAGCTGAAGGCGGCGGCGTCGCCGAGGGCGCCGGTGTGGTGTCTCTCGCCCGTGGCGGGGTGGGTCAGCGACGCGCCGATGGCCTGGGCGTTGTCTTCGATGATGAGGATGCCGCGGTCGCGCAGGCGGTCCGCCACCTCAAAGTCCCAGCTGGGGGTGCCGTAGAGGTGGACGGTGACGAGGGCCTTTACGGGGTTTCCGCGGCGCTCTGCCTCCCCGACGGCCTCCTCTGCGGCCTGCCAGTCGAGGCCGTAGGTGGTGAGGTCGGGCCTCACCAGCAGGGGATTGAGATCAAACTCAGTGATGGGGAGCACGGAGGCGATGTAGGTGTTGGCCGGGGCTATCACGGTGTCGCCCGGCTTGAGGCGTCCGCTCTCGATGTAGGCGCGCAGGATGAGGCGGATGGCATCGAGTCCGTTGCTTACGGGCACGACGCTGCCCGATCCGAGCGTAGCTGCCAGTTCTGCGGCGAAGGCCGCCGTCTCAGGGCCGTTGATGTAGATGCCGGAGTCGATGACGCGGCGCGCACTTTCATGGAGCTCCTCGCGCACGGGCGCGTGGAGAAGCGTGAGGTCGAGAAAGGGGATGTGGTCAGACACCTAAGAGTGGGTCTATGTTTTACGGGTCTTGATATATTCGAGGTAGGCGTCGTAGTCGCGGATGTAGTCTTCCTCCTCGTAATAGTGGGAGCAGAGGGCCAGGAGAACGGTGCCCGTGGTGAAGTTGTGCATGCTGTCCCATACGCCGGGCGGGATGAGCACGCCCTTGGTGGAGCGGTTCATCGGGATGATGATCTCGCGTTCGCCGTCGGAGAGATGCAGGTCGAACGAGCCGGAGAGGGCGATGAGCACGGTGGAGTTCTGTTTGTGGGCGTGCGCGCCCCGGCAGGCGCCGCCGGGCACGTCGTAGATGTAGAAGACGCGTTTGATGGCAAACGGCACGTGGCAACCCCCCTCGATGAAGGAGAGGTTGCCCCGCGGGTCGCATATCTTGGGGAATTCCAGTATCCTGACGTTGTCGAGCGACATCAGTTCTTGGCTTTGTTTTTCTCGAGCTGACGCTCTACGGCCTCGAGGGCGAGGTCGAGGGCCTCCTCGAAGGTGTCGGCCGTCTTGGAGGCGAACACGTCGGGCTGGTTGGGCACGCTTACCTTCACGCCGGCCTCCTTGTTCATGGCCGTCTCGGGCTTCACGAGCTTATAGTTCACCTCGATGTCGGTCATGTTGTCAAACCGGCGGGCGAGTTTCTCAATCTTCTTGTTGGTGAAGGCTTCGAGTTTTTCGGCCATCTCGAAGTGGTTGGCTTTTATCGATATTTCCATAGTCTTGGGGTTTTATGGGGTGAATTTTCTGCCTGAAGTTTATTCAACGTACAAAGGTAGGAAAAATTATGCAATCCGCCAAGCCTCGCGCCTGTCGGGCAGTTTTTTATTTTCTGATGTTTACTGTTTGTCGTGGGAATCTTTGCTGCCACGGGGGTGCGCTTTCTTCCATTCGCGGCTCACCTCGCTGAAGGCGAGGTGGGTGTAGATCTGCGTGGCTCCCAGCGAGGAGTGCCCGAGGAGGTTTTTCACGCTGTTGAGGTCGGCGCCTCCGTTGAGCAGCTGCGTGGCGAAGCTGTGGCGCAGGGTGTGGGGCGACTTTTTCTCGGCCGCGCTACCCTCGAGGGCGCGGCGAACGAGGCGGTAGATGTTGGAGTCTGACATGCGGCGCCCCTGCCGGCTCACGATGAGGGGTCTGGGAGCGGGAAGGTCGGGATACAGGCTGTCGCGCTCCTCCTGCCAGGCGCGTATCTCGTCGAGCAGGGGCCGGGGCAGCGGGATGATGCGGTGCTTGTTGCCCTTGCCGAGAATCTTGAGCTCGAGGGAGTAGGGGTTGATGTCGGTGTCGCTGATGCCGGTGAGCTCGGCGCGGCGCAGTCCGCAACCGTAGAGGAGCTCGATGATGAGGCGCACGAGGCGCCGGTCGGTCTCCGTGAGCGAGGTCTCGATGTCGGCGTGGGTGGCGATGGTGGGGAGGCGCCTGCCGGCCTTGGGGAGCGGCAGCGATGCCGCGGGGTTGGTGGCCAGCTCGCCCTGCCTCACCAGATAACGGAAGTATGCGCGCAACGACTGCACCTTGCGGCGGATGCTGGCTGTGGAGAGTCCCTGCTCGGTGAGCGTGGCGAGCCACTCGCGAAGGTCGCCGGAGCTTACGGCGGAGGGTATGAAAAAGCCGGAGTTTCCCTTGGGAACTCCGGAATTTGCCATATAGTCGTTAAACCCGCGAAGGTCTGCTTCGTATGCCTTTACCGTCTGGGGGCTGCGGTTGAGCTCGAGACTCAGGTGCCTGAGAAATTCCCTCAGCATAGGCGTGGGCAGGGCGGCGAGGGTTGCGCCCGTTTTGCGCTGCTCCCACGGCGCCGGAAGGCATGTGGATTACTGTTCGGCCTGACGAAGCTGCTGCACGTAGACGGCCTTGATCATCTTCTTGCGGTTGGTAACCGACGGTTTCTCAAAGGCCTGACGACGACGTAATTCCTTTACGATGCCGGTGCGTTCGTATTTGCGTTTGAATTTCTTGAGGGCTCTTTCGATGTTTTCGCCTTCTTTTACGGGTACGATAATCATTCTTTGTGTCTTATTTTTTAGTTATTGTTTTTGTTTTTCTTTTTTTTGCGGTTGCAAAATTAGGTCAAATTTTTAATCTTTCCAAAAATTTAACCTATTTTTTGAATATTTGAGGGTTATGCCGGGCCTTCCGAAGCGCTTTTCAGTCCTGTTTGGGGGCGTGGTTGCGGTCTTCGGGATACCATTTCGAATACATCAGATAGTTTTTGGCTATCTTTACGTTCATCTCCTTGGCCTTCTCGGGCTCTACCATCTTGATGAACTTTGCGGGCTGGCCGCCCCAGAGCTCGTGGGCTCCGATCTTGGTGTTGGAGAGCACCACGCTGCCGGCCGCCACGAGGGCTCCCTCGCCCACCTCGGCGTGGTCCATCACCACGGCTCCCATGCCGATGAGGGCATAGTTGCAGATCTTGGCGCCGTGGATCACGACGTTGTGGCCTATGGAGACGTCGTCGCCAATCTCGGTTACCGACTTCTCGTAGAGGGTGTGGATCACCGTGCCGTCCTGGATGTTGACGCGGTTGCCCACACGGATGGAGTTGACGTCGCCGCGGAGCACGGCGTTATACCATATGCTGCAGTCGTCGCCAATCTTTACGTCGCCTACTATCACTGCGTTTTCGGCTATGAAGCAGCCTTTCCCTATCTCGGGCGTGAAGCCCCGGAGTGCGTGAATTATCGCCATTATCTTTTCTGTATGTCGGTTTCTTATTTTTTCAACGGTTGGGTTTTGGCGGCGAGCCATTCGGCCTCCTCCTTGTCGAGGAAGGGGGTGAGGCGCTCGCGCACCATCCTGTGGTAGGCGTCTACCCACTCTATCTCGGCCTCGCTCATTATCTCTGTCTCGAAGAGGGAGCGGTCGAAGGGGAAGAGGGTGAGTGTCTCGAAGCGGTAGAAGCGCCCGAAGTCGGTGTCTTCCGCCACGACGGGCGTGATGAGGTTCTCGCACCTGATGCCGTATTGGTCGGTGAGGTAGATGCCGGGTTCGTTGCTCATCACCATCCCCGGCTCGAGGGGCGTGGGGTTGGTGTTGAGGCGTATGCTCTGCGGGCCTTCGTGGCAGTTGATGAAGAAGCCTACGCCGTGGCCGGTGCCGTGGAAGTAAGCCTTCCCCTCCTTCCAGAGGAACTGGCGTGCGAGGACGTCGAGCTGGTGGCCCGTGGTGCCCTGCGGGAAGTGGATCGTGGCCAGGGCTATGTGCCCTTTCATCACGAGGGTGAAGTCGTGGCGCTCGCCGGGTGTGGGGTCGCCGCCGAGGGATACGGTGCGCGTGATGTCGGTGGTGCCGTAGATATACTGGCCGCCGGAGTCTACGAGAAGCAGGCCGTGGCCGGAGAGAACGGCGTCGGAATGTTCGTCGGCCTCATAGTGCACGATGGCGCCGTGGCCTTTCCAGCCGATGATGGGGGCGAAGCTGTTGTCGACACAGCTCTTGTCGGCCTTGCGGTAGCCGGTGAGCACGTCGCCGAGCTGCACCTCTGAGAGCTTGCCGGAGGCAAACTCCTTCTCCACATACATGAAGAATTTCACCAGGGCAACGCCGTCTTTCTCCATCGCCTTGGCGATGTTGGAGAGCATTGTGGCGTTCTTGATGCTTTTCAGCTTGGAGACCATGGCTCCGCCAAACACGGGCGTGCACCCCACGGCGTCGTAGATGCCGCGGGCCGTCTTCTCGGGGTCGAGCAGCAGGCGCGTAACCTTGGGGAGGGTCTTCAGGAAGGGTTTCACGTCGTCGTAGGGACGAACCTCCACGTTATATTTGTTGAGGTGGGCCTCCACCTCGGGGGTGAGCTTCTCGCGGTCGACGAAGAGGATGCGGCGGTTCTCGTCGATGAAGAGGAAGGAGACGAAGATGGGGGAGAAGGCGATGTCGCCGGCGGCGCGCACGTTGGTGGCCCAGGCAATGTCGTCGAGCGAGGAGAGCAGTACGGCGTTGGCCAGCTCGCCCTTTACCTCCTGCATCACGCGGGTCATCTTGGAGTCTACGTTCTCGCCCACCACCTCCTCGTCGTGAACGAAGAGCTTGTTGGCGGGACGCGCAGGACGGTCGGGCCATATGTAGTCGAAGACGGGGAAGTCGGTGTCTAGTTTCACGCCGTTGTCGTTGAGCTGCTGCTCGAGGCGCTGGGCGAGGGAAACGGAGAAGGTCATGCCGTCGATGCCGACGGTCTGGCCGCCCTCTGTGTGCTCGGTGACCCAGTCGATGAGGTCTACGGCCTCGGGACCATCCTCAGGCATCATCTTGAAGCCCGTGCCCTGAAGCTGCTCCTCGGCCTGGAGGAAGTAGCGCGAGTCGGTCCAGCACAAGGCGTCCTTGGCCGTGACTACGGCCGTGCCGTTGGTGCCGTTGATGGAGGCAAACCCGGTGAGCCACTCTCGCCCGCGCCAGTGGGCCGGGGCATTCTCGCTCTGGTGGGGGTCCGTGCTCGTTATCACTACGGCGTCGATGCCGTGCTCTTTCATGGCGTGGCGCAAGGCCTCAAGATATTCCCTGTTCTTCTTTTCCATTATCTGTTTGTGTGTTTCGGTTTTCTGTTAGGAGTGGCGGCGGCCCGTTTCAGACCTGCCGATTTATTTCAAGCAAAATTAGCTAAAATTTCTTATTTATAAAATTTTTATTTAACTTTGCGCACAAATTGACTGATATCCCTAAAAATATATCCCAAGAATAATCCCTAAAATAATTATGTCATGGAAATCGTTTAAATAGTGATATAATTTGTAAGTTAGTGATTGAGTAAGATTAAGTTAACTTGTGAAAGCAACCTGAAGTCTAAAAAATCACAGAATGGCGAGACTTTGCGAAAAGTGTCGCCATTTTGAATTTTACATATTTTTACGTAATTTTGCACACAATAACAATATGTGTGCACCGACCTCGCCAGCACCCCAAAAAAGAAATGCCGTGGAAAAGCCCCATATAATATTATATGACACGAAGGAAGACTTTGAAAACCTCCTTCCCATCACCTTCACGCGACCCATTTCGGCCATCCGGCTTGGCATCACGACGCTTCGAGAGAAGTGGGAGGCAATGCTGCCGTCTGACTACTGCGTGGAGACGGCCGATTTCATGAGCGACATCTTCCCCTGCGACGACTCGGCCGACGACGAGACGCTCCACATCTGCTCGTCGCTGATCCCGACGCGTGAGGTGGTGGAGGCCGTGGCGGGGTTGAGACCCGGCGAACGACTGCTGGCCGACGACGGGTACCTGATGGCCTACCGCGGCAACTGTTTCGACGAGAAACTCTCCTACCTTTCCGGGCTCTCCAACTCTGCGGCTCATTCAGTGGCCGTATCTTTCGAGGGAGAGGTGAGGAGGCTACGCTATGTCTTCGATATATTCCTGCAAAACGGTTTTGCTCTCGAGGAAGACTTCAGGCGTCTGACGGCCGGCAGGGAGAGTGCCGAACCCTACTCCAACAACCTTATACTCGGTCCGCTTACCTATCCCGACGGCCTTCCCCGCATCTTCGTGGAGGAAGGGGGCGAAGTGGAGGGCGCCAACCTCAACCTGCGCGAGGGACCTATATATATAGGTAAGGACGCGAGGATTATGGAGGGGAGCAGCGTGCGCGGCGGACTGGCGCTGTGCGAGCGTGCCCAGGTGAGGATGGGTGCCAAGATCTACGGAGCCACCACCCTCGGCCCCTACTGCAAGGCCGGCGGTGAACTGAGCAATGTGGTGATGATCGGCTACAGCAACAAGAGCCACGACGGCTATCTGGGGAATGCCGTGATAGGGGAGTGGTGCAACATCGGGGCCGGCGTCAATGCCTCGAATCTGAAAAACGACTATTCCAAAATCCGGATCTGGAACTATCCTCAGGGTCGCTTCATGCGCACCGACCTGCAGTTTTGCGGTCTGATTATGGGTGACCATTCGAAGGCAGGTGTGAACTGCATGTTCAACACGGCTACGGTTCTCGGCGTGGGTGTCAATGTATATGGTAGCGGATTTCCGCGCGTCTTCGTGCCCTCGTTCAGTGAGGGGTCGGCCTCGGCTGGCTTCAGCGACGTGAGTCTGAAGAAGTTTTTCGAGGTTGCCACGAGGGTGATGGGTCGCCGCGGCAAGCAGATCACGGAGAAGGAGCAGGCAGTCTACGAGCATATATATCGTCTTTCCCAAGAACACAAACGCTAAGCCGGCGCGTGAAAACGCGCAACCCGCCTCGTTGTCATCGGGACTCGGCTTCGGTCATTTACTATAGTAAACTCCCGTCAGCCTCGCCCTCGACGCCTAGCAGTACCCAATAAAGTACCCAATAAAGTACCCAATAAAGTACCCAATAAATCGCGTTGTTCTGCTCGTTATTGCAAAAGACATTGAAATCAAAGAGTTCTGCGATTAATGAGTTCTGCGATTGATAAAAATTTCAGCCTAAGAGGTAATGATGGCCAAAATGACGCATGCAGCTCGGTAGAGTGAAATTTTTTTGCCGATTGTTTGGTCAATTCGTTGATTTTTCGTAACTTTGCCGTGCTTTTAAGGCTCATTGTATGCCCCGGAGGCGCTAAGCGATTGCATGTCAATTGTTTAGTGGTTCCGTAGCGTATGGGGTCAAAGGAGCAAAAAGAACATAATTTAAAACCATTTAATAACAGAATGCCTACAATTCAACAATTAGTAAGGAAAGGACGCGTGGCGCTCGAAGATAAGAGCAAGTCGCCCGCACTGGATTCCTGTCCGCAGCGTAGGGGTGTGTGCGTTCGCGTTTACACGACGACTCCCAAAAAGCCTAACTCCGCAATGAGGAAGGTGGCACGTGTGCGTCTTACAAACGGTAAGGAGGTCAACTCCTACATCCCGGGCGAAGGTCACAACCTTCAGGAGCACTCCATCGTAATGGTGCGCGGCGGTCGTGTGAAAGACCTCCCCGGCGTACGTTACCACATCGTACGCGGCACACTCGACACTGCCGGCGTACAGGGCCGCACCCAGCGCCGCTCCAAATACGGAGCCAAGCGTCCGAAATCCGCAAAGAAATAACGACCCGAAACTGATTCTTAACAACAGGTCGTTGCGGTTGAGTAAACCTTCAGGCAAGAGAGCCGGAGGTTGAAGCACTAAGGAGGGGATGAATTCCCCAAACCAAACAACCACTAAAATCTTAAACACAACAATGAGAAAAGCAAAACCCAAAAAGAGGGTCGTTTTACCAGACCCCGTATTTCACGATGTGCGTGTGACGAAATTCGTCAACCACCTTATGTATGACGGTAAGAAAAATACCTCATACCGCATTTTCTATACGGCACTTGAAACCGTGAAGGCCAAAATGCCCAACGAGGAGCGAAGCGCCCTCGAAATCTGGAAGAAAGCTCTCGAAAACATCACTCCCCAGGTGGAGGTGAAGTCTCGCCGTATCGGCGGTGCTACTTTCCAGGTGCCCACCGAAATCAGGGCCGACCGCAAGGAATCTATATCAATGAAAAATCTCATTCTCTTCGCCCGCAAACGCGGCGGCAAGACTATGGCCGACAAACTCGCAGCTGAAATCGTTGACGCCTTTAACGACCAGGGCGGTGCCTTCAAACGTAAGGAAGATATGCACCGTATGGCCGAGGCCAACCGCGCGTTTGCCCACTTCAGATTTTAATTGAGATAGGATTAAAACTAATAATGGCAAATCACGAGGATTTAAACCTGACCAGAAATATCGGCATCATGGCCCACATCGATGCCGGCAAAACCACTACGTCGGAGCGCATCCTGTTCTATACGGGGCTTACCCATAAGATCGGAGAGGTGCACGACGGTGCGGCCACCATGGACTGGATGGAACAGGAGCAGGAGAGAGGTATCACCATCACATCCGCCGCCACCACTACCTTCTGGAACTATGATGGCAAAAAATATAAAATCAACCTTATCGACACTCCGGGACACGTGGACTTCACCGTTGAGGTGGAACGCTCCCTAAGAGTGCTCGACGGTGCCGTGGCTACTTTCTGTGCCGTGGGCGGCGTCGAACCCCAGAGCGAAACCGTGTGGCGCCAGGCCGATAAGTATAATGTCCCCCGCATCGGATACGTCAACAAGATGGACCGCTCCGGAGCCAACTTCTTCGAAGTAGTCCGCCAGGTTAAAGACGTACTCGGTGCCTACCCGCTTCCCATCCAGATACCCATCGGTGCGGAAGAGTCGTTCAAGGGTGTGGTCGACCTCGTGGAGATGAAGGCCATATTCTGGCACGACGAGTCCATGGGTGCCGAATACTCCGTTGAGGAGATCCCCGCAAACCTTCGCGACGAGGCGGAACAATACCGCGACAAGATGCTCGAGACGCTCGCCGAATATGACGACGTGCTCATGGAGAAATATTTTGAAGACCCCGCTACTATCACTACCGCAGAAATCAAGGCAGCGATCCGCAAGGCGACCCTCGCCATGCAGATCAACCCCATGATCTGCGGAAGTTCGTTTAAGAACAAGGGTGTGCAGACTCTACTCGACGCCGTGTGTGCCTACCTGCCGTCGCCCAAAGACGCAGGCGGTGTGGAAGGTTACTATCCCGGCGACCGCGAGCGCATCGAGGTGCGCGAGCCCTCCGCCGACGCACCCATGTCGGCGCTGGCCTTCAAGATTGCCACAGACCCCTACGTGGGCCGTCTCTGCTTCTTCCGCGTCTACTCCGGCGAAATCAAGGCCGGCAGCTACGTGCTCAACACTCGCGCCGACAAGAAGGAGAGAATCTCTCGCCTCTTCCAGATGCACTCCAACAAGCAGAACCCCAAAGAGGTGATCGGCTGCGGAGACATCGGCGCCGGCGTGGGCTTCAAGGATATCCGCACAGGCGACACCCTCTGCGACGAAAACCATCCCATCGTGCTCGAGGCTATGGAATTCCCCGAACCCGTGATCGGTATCGCCGTGGAACCCAAGACGCAGAAAGACCTCGACAAACTCGGTGTCGGACTGCAGAAACTCGCCGAGGAAGACCCCACTTTCAGGGTTGAGACAAACGAGGAGACCGGCCAGACCGTGATCAGCGGTATGGGCGAGCTTCACCTCGACATCATCATCGACCGTCTGCGAAGGGAATTCAAGGTGGAATGCAACCAGGGAAGACCGCAGGTAACCTATAAGGAAGCCATCACCAAACCCGTGGAACTGCGCGAGGTGTTCAAGAAGCAGACCGGTGGCCGCGGTAAGTTTGCCGACATCATCGTCCGCATCGAACCGGCCGACGAGGACTTCGAGGGCTCTCTGCAGTTTGTCGACGAGGTGAAGGGTGGCAACATCCCCAAGGAATACATCCCCGCCGTGCAGAAAGGCTTCCAGAACGCCATGAAAAACGGCGTGCTCGCCGGCTACCCGGTAGAGAAGCTCAAGGTGACGCTCATCGACGGCAGCTACCACCCCGTAGACTCCGACCAGCTCTCGTTTGAGCTCTGCGCCATCCAGGCCTTCCGCAAGGCCTCGGAGAAGGCCGGCCCCGTGCTCCAGGAGCCCATCATGAAGATCGAGGTGGTGACACCCGAGGAAAGCATGGGCGACGTGATCGGCGACCTCAACAAGCGTCGCGGTCAGGTGGAAGGTATGGAGTCGAGCCGCAGCGGTGCCCGCATCGTGAAGGCTAAGGCCCCGCTGGCCGAAATGTTCGGCTACGTGACTGCCCTCCGCACAATCACCTCCGGACGAGCCACAAGCACTATGTCGTTCAGCCACTACGCAGAGGTAAGCAGCTCTATTGCCCGCAATGTGCTCACTGAAGTGCAGGGTAGGGTGGACCTTATAAAGTAAAAAAAATCAACATTAACCTTAATATGAGTCAGAAAATCAGAATCAAACTTAAGTCTTACGACCACAATCTCGTCGACAAGAGCGCCGAGAAGATCGTGAAGACTGTGAAGAGCACCGGAGCGATGGTGAGCGGCCCCATACCCCTCCCCACCCACAAGAGGATCTTCACCGTCAACCGTTCGACCTTCGTAAACAAGAAGGCCCGCGAACAGTTCCAGCTGTCGTCGTATCAGCGCCTGATCGACATCCACAGCTCCACGTCGAAAACAATCGATGCCCTCATGAAGCTCGAGCTTCCCAGCGGCGTTGACGTAAGCATCAAGGTGTAAGGCACGGTAATTGCCTCACTCAGAAAGAAAAATAGTAACAAACAATATTTAACTAACCATTAGAAATGCCAGGATTAATTGGAAAGAAAATCGGAATGACATCCGTTTTCAGTGCCGACGGTAAGAACGTACCGTGCACTGTTATCGAAGTAGGTCCTTGTGTGGTTACGCAGCTCAAGACGCTTGAGAAGGATGGCTACGAGGCAGTTCAGGTAGGCTTCGAGGAAAAGAAAGAGAAGCACACCACCGCCCCTATGGCCGGTCACTTCAAGAAAGCCGGTGTTGCCCCGCAGAGACACTTGGCTGAGTTCAATTCTTTTGAAACCAAACCCGCACTGGGCGATACGCTCACCGTTGACCTCTTTACAGAGGGCTCCTTCGTTGACGTAGTCGGCACCAGCAAGGGTAAAGGTTTCCAGGGTGTTGTAAAGCGCCACGGTTTCGGCGGCGTAGGTCAGCAGACCCACGGCCAGCACAACCGTCTGCGTGCGCCGGGTTCTATCGGTGCCTGCTCCTATCCCGCTAAGGTGTTCAAAGGCCTCCGCATGGCCGGCCAGATGGGCAACGAGAGGGTAACCGTGCAGAACCTCGAAGTGATCAAGGTGCTCCCCGAGCACAATCTGTTAGTGATTAAGGGATCGATTCCCGGACATAAAGGTTCAATAGTTACAGTCGAGAAATAATGGAACTTGCAGTATACAATATCAAAGGAGAAGACACGGGTAGGAAGATTACCCTCAACGACGATATCTTTGCACGCGACCTGAATGCAGGCAACGCTGAGCATACCTTATATCTCGACATCAAGCAATATCTGGGCAACCAGCGTCAGGGCACCCACAAGAGCAAGGAACGCAGCGAAGTGAGCGGCTCAACACGCAAGCTCATTCGCCAGAAGGGTGGCGGCGGCGCTCGCCGTGGTGACATCAACTCCCCGCTGCTCCGCGGCGGCGGCAGAGTGTTCGGCCCCCAGCCCCGCGACTACCGCACCAAGCTCAACAAGAAGATGAAGAGGCTCGCTCGCCGCATCGCCCTCACCTCGAAGGCCAACGACGGCAAGCTCATCATCGTGGAAAACTTCACTTTCGACGAGCCCAAGACCAAGAAGTATATGGAACTTGCCAAGAACTTCAAGGTGGATATGCTCAAGACGGTGGTGGTGCTCCCCGAGAAGGATGAGAACGTGCTCCTCGCAGTTCGCAACGTGCCCAACGCGCTCGTGCAGCGCGCTGCCGACCTCAACGCTTTCACGGTGCTCAACAACGACGCCATGATCATCACCGAGGCCAGCGTAGAGATTATGAATGAATTTTAACCAAAAGGAGATAGAGAAAAATGGATATCCAGATCAAACCGCTTATCACAGAGAAAGCGAACAATGAAAGCGAAAAGCTCAACTGCTATACATTTGCTGTGTCTCCCGACGCTAACAAATTCCAGATCAAAGACCTCGTAGAGAAGCTCTACAACGTGCGCGTCACAAGCGTAAACACCGCATTCTATGCCGGCAAACGCAAACGTCGCTACACAAAGAGCGGACTGCTGAAGGGACGTAAACCGGCCTTCAAGAAAGCTTACGTAACCGTAGCCGAAGGTCAGACGATCGATTACTACAACAACATCTAAGAACAAAAATGGCAGTAAGAAAATTTAAGCCCACAACTCCCGGGCAACGTCACAAGATAATCAGCGTATTCAAGGGTCAGATCACAACTTCGACTCCCGAAAAGTCTCTTACTGTTGGCAAGAGGAGCACCGGCGGACGCAACTCGTCGGGCCACCTCTCCACCCGCTATCGCGGCGGCGGCCACAAGAGGAAACTGCGCTTCGTAGACTTCAAGAGAACCAACGACGGCGTTCCCGCTATCGTTAAGTCGATTGAATACGATCCCAACCGTTCGGCCCGCATCGCCCTCCTCTATTACAGGGACGGCTCCAAGGCCTATATGGTGGCTCCCAACGGACTCGAGGTCGGTCAGGAAGTGCTCAGCGGTCCTGACGCAGCTCCCGAGGTAGGAAACTCCCTCCCGCTGTCCAAGATACCCGTAGGTACGCTCATCCATTGTATCGAACTGCGCCCCGGACAGGGTGCCTGCATGGCACGCTCGGCCGGCACGTTCGCTCAGCTCACATCCCGCGAAGGAGATTATGCAATCATCAAACTTCCTTCAGGTGAAACAAGAAAAGTCCTCCTTACCTGTCGCGCTACGGTAGGTGTAGTCGGTAACTCCGACCACGCACTCGAACAGAGCGGCAAGGCCGGCCGCAGCCGCTGGATGGGTCGCAAGCCCCACAACCGCGGTGTGGTAATGAACCCCGTTGACCACCCCATGGGTGGTGGTGAAGGTCGCGCTTCCGGCGGTCACCCCCGTTCGCGCACAGGCCTCTATGCCAAGGGTAAGAAGACTCGCTCACCCAAGAAGGCTTCCTCGAAGTATATCATTGAAAGAAGGAAAAAGTAATCTAAACTGACTAAAGCATAATCGATATGAGTCGTTCATTAAAGAAAGGACCGTTCATCAGCGTAAAGCTCGAGAAGAAGGTGGCAGCTATGGAGGAAAGCGGCAAAAAGCAGGTGATCAAGACCTGGAGCCGCGCTTCCATGATCTCCCCCGACTTCGTAGGCCACACCTTTGCCGTACATAACGGCAACAAGTTCATCCCCGTTTACGTCACGGAGAACATGGTAGGCCACAAGCTGGGTGAATTCGCCCCCACACGCACCTTCAGAGGCCACGCCGGCAACAAGAAGAAATAAGCCGTACGGTCCGCGCAGTTATTAATATTTTAATTTAGATACAACCACAACAGAATACAATGGGTGTAAGAAAAAGAAATATGGCCGACGCTTTGAAGGAGGCCAAAAAGACGCAGTATTTCGCTAAGCTGCGCAATGTGCCCAGCAGCCCGCGCAAAATGCGTCTGGTAGTAGACATGGTTCGCGGCCAGGAAGTCTTCAAAGCCCTCGGTATCCTCAAGTTCTCCAACAAAGAGGCTTCCCGCAAGGTAGAGAAACTGCTCCGCAGCGCCATCGCCAACTGGGAACAGAAAAACGAGCGTAAGGCCGAAGCCGGCGAGCTCTTCGTAACGAGAATCTTCGTTGACGCAGCTCCCATGCTGAAACGCCTCCGCCCCGCCCCGCAGGGCCGCGGCTACAGGATCCGCAAACGCTCCAATCACGTCACGGTCTACGTCGACACCAAAACTAACTCTAAAGATTAAATCACAAGATGGGACAGAAAGTTAATCCGATAAGCAACCGTCTCGGTATTATCCACGGTTGGGATTCCAATTGGTTTGGCGGTAAGAAATACGGCGAGACTCTTCTCGAAGACTCCAAGATCCGTAAGTATCTCCGCAAAAGGTTGGCCAATGCAAGTGTGTCACGTATTGTGATTGAACGCACTTTGAAGATGGTGACCGTTACGATCTGCACCTCCCGTCCGGGCCTCGTTATCGGCAAGGGTGGCGAAGAGGTAGACAAACTCAAGGAAGAGCTCAAGCAGATCACCGACAAGGACGTCCAGATCAACATCTATGAGATCAAGCGTCCGGAACTCGACGCCGAACTCGTGGCCTACAACATCGCCCGCCAGCTCGAAGGCAAGATGGCCTACCGCAGGGCTGTGAAGCAGGCTATCCAGAACACGATGCGTGCCGGTGCCGAAGGCATCAAGGTGCAGGTGAGCGGCCGCCTCAACGGCGCCGAAATGGCCCGCTCCGAGATGTTTAAGGAAGGCCGTACCCCCCTCCACACTCTGCGTGCCGACATCGACTACGCTCTGGTGGAGGCCCTCACTAAGGTGGGAATCATCGGCGTGAAGGTCTGGATCTGCCGCGGCGAGATCTACGGCAAGAAAGAACTCACTCCCTCCTACAATATCAACGTACGCGAGCATGCTGCCGGCGGTCGCCAGAGAGACGGACGCCGCGGTGGCTTCAGAAACAAGAAAAACAACAGATAATAGACAGCCATGTTACAACCGAAAAAAACAAAATACCGCCGCTCTCAAAAGGGCCGCATGAAGGGTGAGGCCCAGAGAGGCCATCAGCTCGCTTTCGGCTCGTTTGGCATCAAGACGCTCGAACCCAAATGGATCACCGGCCGCCAGATTGAGGCCGCCCGTGTGGCCGTGACTCGCCACATGCAGCGCCAGGGTCAGATCTGGATCCGCATCTTCCCCGACAAACCTATCACGAAGAAGCCGGCCGAAGTGCGTATGGGTAAAGGTAAAGGTAACCCCGAAGGTTTCGTTGCTCCCGTTACTCCCGGACGCATCCTCATCGAAGTGGAAGGTGTGCCCTACGACGTAGCTAAGGAAGCCCTGAGACTTGCGGCACAGAAATTGCCCGTAACCACTAAGTTTGTGGTGCGCAGGGACTACGACCCCAGCCAGAATGTCTAATTAGCAAAAAGGCTTACACAACACTCTAATTAACTAATATAAATGAAAAAGGAAGAAATCAAGGAATTAAGCCTTAAGGAACTCCGCGACCAGATTGAGGTGGCTGAAAAGGCTTATCGCGAATTGAAAGTAGCGCACGCGATATCTCCCGTCGACAACCCCGCGAAGATCACCCGCGACCGTCGCGAGATTGCCCGAATGAAGACTATCCTGCGCGAAAAGGAAATTGAGGCTGCTAAGGCTGCTCCCGCAGCACAGGAAGCTTAACCCGATTAATTTTCAAAAAAAGAAATGGAAGAAAAAAGACATTTAAGAAAAGAAAGAATCGGGGTAGTTTCGAGCAACAAATGCGACAAGACCATCACGGTCGAGATCAAGTGGAAAGAGAAACACCCCATCTACGGCAAGTTCGTCAACAAGACGAAGAAATACCATGCCCACGACGAGAAAAATGAATGCTCTATCGGCGACACAGTACGTCTTATGGAAACGCGTCCGCTCAGCAAGACCAAAAGATGGCGCCTGGTTGAAATAATCGAAAAAGTGAAGTAACCATGATACAGGCAGAATCAAGACTTACAGTAGCAGACAACAGCGGGGCTAAGGAAGCCCTCTGTATCCACGTACTCGGTGGCACAGGCAGGCGTTATGCCTCTGTGGGTGACGTAATCGTAGTGACGGTAAAGAGCACCATCCCCGCTTCCGACGTGAAGAAGGGCACCGTGACTAAGGCAGTGGTTGTTCGCACGAAGAAGGAAATCCGCCGCCCCGACGGCAGCTACATCCGCTTCGACGACAACGCATGTGTTCTCCTTAACAATGCCGGCGAACTCCGCGGCACGCGTATCTTCGGCCCCGTGGCCCGCGAACTCCGCGCCACGAACATGAAGATTGTGTCGCTTGCTCCGGAAGTTCTTTAACCGTTAAATACCGATAGCAAGATGGCAAAATTGCATATTAAGAAAGACGACATAGTCTACGTAAACTCCGGCGACGACCGCGGAAAGAAGGGCCGTGTGCTCCAGGTGTTCCCGGCCAAGAACCGCGCCATTGTAGAGGGCGTCAACATCATCACTAAGGCCACTAAGCCCACCGCTAAGTATCCCCAGGGAGGCCTTATCAAGACCGAGGCCCCGGTGCACGTGTCAAACCTTAACCTTATCGACCCCAAGAGCGACAAACCGACCCGCATCGGCACCCGCAAGGACGACAAAGGCAGGAGAGTAAGATTTTCTAAACGTTCAGGAGAGGAGATTAAGTAACAATGAGCAGCACGACAATGACCAAGGACTATCAGGAAAGAATAGTCCCCGAACTCATGAAGGAGTTCGATTATAAGACTGTGATGCAGGTGCCCCGCCTGAAGAAGATCGTGATCAACCAGGGTCTGGGCGATGCCACACAAGACAAGAAACTGATCGAGACGGCCATCAACGAACTTACGGCCATCACCGGCCAGAAGGCCGTGCAGACCGTCAGCCGCAAGGACATCTCTAACTTCAAGCTCCGTAAGAAAATGCCTATCGGAGCCATGGTGACCCTGCGCCGCGACAAGATGTATGAGTTCCTGGAGAGACTCGTAAGGGTTGCCCTTCCGCGTATCCGCGACTTCAAGGGTATCAACTCCAAGCTCGACGGACGTGGCAACTACACGCTCGGCATCACGGAGCAGATCATCTTCCCGGAGATCAATATTGACAATGTGCCCAAACTTCAGGGTATGAACATCACGTTCGTTACCTCCGCCGACACCGACGAGGAGGGCTTCGCCCTGCTGAAGAAGTTTGGCCTTCCGTTTAAACGCGAAAACCAATAAGCAATATGGCAAAAGAATCAATGAAAGCCCGCGAGGTGAAGCGTAAGAAAATGGTGGAGAAGTATGCCGCCAAGAAGGCTGCCCTGAAGAAGGCTGCCCTGGCTGACGCCGACGGCAACATCGACTACGAAGCGCTCACCAAGCTTCAGAAGCTGCCGCGCAACGCTTCGCGCATCCGCCTGCACAACCGCTGCGAGCTTACGGGTCGCCCCAAAGGATACATGCGCCAGTTCGGCATCTCCAGGATCCAGTTCCGCGAGATGGCTTCCGCAGGCCTCATCCCGGGCGTCAAGAAGGCAAGCTGGTAAAAAATACTCCGACACCCCTAAGGCGTAAGGCGGGGGTTAGGCCCCGTCCTTATGCCTCACAAAGTAAGACCCCACAAAGGTAAATTAATTAAATATTGTTCAGAGTCTCTGAATCAATTTAACTAAAAACTCAAATGACTGATCCAATTGCAGATTATCTGACCCGAGTCAGGAACGCCATCCGTGCAGGCCACAGGGTGGTGGAGATCCCTGCCTCCAACATCAAGAAGGAGATCACGAAGATCCTCTTCGATCAGGGCTACATCCTCAACTACAAATTTGAGGAAGGCGAGAACCCCCAGGGGATTATCAAGATAGCCCTCAAGTATGACGGCGACAACACCAGCGCCATCAAAGACCTTCAGCGCGTTTCGCGTCCCGGCCTGCGCCAGTATGCCGGCTACAAGGACATGCCGCGCGTGCTCAACGGCCTCGGCATCGCCATCGTCTCCACCTCGCAGGGTGTGATGACCAACAAGGAGGCTAAAAACCGCAAGATCGGCGGTGAAGTGTTATGTTACGTTTATTAATATCAGGAGGTAACGAATATGTCAAGAATAGGTAAAGCCCCCATCGCCATTCCGGCGGGTGTGACCGTGACGGTGAAAGACCACGTTGTCACAGTGAAAGGTCCGAAAGGTGAACTGTCGCAGGCAGTGAATCCTGATATCAACGTAAAGATAGAAGATGGCCACATCTACGTAGAGCGTCCCGACGACAGCAAGGAGCACCGCTCCATGCACGGCCTCTATCGCGCACTGATCCAGAACATGGTGACAGGCGTATCGGAAGGCTACAAGAAGGAGATGGAACTCGTAGGTACAGGTTATCGTGCCACGGCCAACGGGCAGGTGCTCGAACTGGCCCTTGGATACTCTCATGCAATCTACATCAAACTGCCCAAGGAAGTGAAGCTCGAGGCCAAGACCGAGAGGAACAAGAACCCCCTCATCACCCTCGAGAGCTACGACAAGCAGCTCCTCGGCCAGGTGTGCGCAAAGATCCGCTCGCTGCGCAAGCCTGAACCTTACAAGGGCAAAGGTATCAAGTTTGTTGGCGAAGTGATCCGCAGGAAGTCGGGTAAGAGCGCCAGCGCGAAATAATCTTAAAGCATAGAAAAATCATGGTATCCAAGATAGCAAGAAGGAAAAAGATCAAGACCCGCATCCGCGGAAAGGTTTCCGGCACGGCAGAGCGTCCTCGCATGAGTGTATTCCGCTCCAACAAGGGAATCTATGTACAGCTTATCGACGACCTCGCCGGACGCACCCTTGCGGCCGCTTCGTCGAAGGGCCTCGAAGGCGGCACCAAGACTGAACAGGCTGCCAAGGTAGGTCAGGAGATTGCTAAGATAGCCCAGGAGAAGGGTATCGTTACGGTCGTGTTCGACCGCAGCGGCTACCTCTTCCACGGCAGAGTGAAATCATTGGCCGATGCAGCCCGCGAGGCCGGTCTTAAATTCTAAAGTAACAATGGCAAACAAGAATAACAGAGTAAAGAGCACCAACGACCTCGATCTTAAAGACAGGTTGGTGGCCATCAACCGCGTAACCAAGGTTACGAAGGGTGGTCGCGCCTTCAGCTTTGCCGCTATCGTCGTAGTAGGCGACGGAAACGGCATCATCGGCTGGGGTTTGGGTAAGGCCAACGAAGTGCAGGCCGCCATCGCCAAAGGCGTGGAGACTGCAAAGAAAAACCTCGTGAAGGTGCCCATCCACAAGGGCACTATCCCCCACGAGCAGGAAGCCAAATTCGGCGGTTCGCGCGTAATCCTTAAGCCCGCTTCCGAAGGTACGGGTGTAAAGGCCGGTGGCGCTATGCGTGCAGTGCTTGAGACTGCAGGCGTTCACGACGTGCTCGCCAAGTCGAAGGGCAGTTCCAACCCCCACAACCTCGTGAAGGCTACTATCGCAGCTCTCGAAGAGCTCCGCAGCCCGAAAGAGGTGGCCCGTCTCCGCGGTATCTCCGTAGAAAAAGTGTTTAACGGCTAAAACGGAAAGTAAGATTATGGCAAAGATAAAAATCACTCAGATCAAGAGCCGTATCAACTGTCCGGCTCGCCAGAAACGCACTCTCGATGCCCTTGGCCTCCATAAGATGCATCACAGCGTCATCCATGAAGACACTCCCCAGATTCAGGGTATGGTAAAGGCCGTACACCACCTGGTTGAGGTAACTAAACTCTAAAATCCCAAAGAAAAGATATGGAACTACATAATCTTCAGCCTGCCGTAGGCAGCAACAAGGAAAGGAAGAGAATAGGTCGCGGTCCGGGTAGCGGCAGCGGCGGTACGGCCGGTCGCGGCCACAAAGGCGCCAAGTCTCGCTCCGGCTACAGCCGCAAGATCGGCTTCGAAGGCGGCCAGATGCCTCTGCAGCGCCGTGTGCCCAAATTCGGCTTCAACAACATCAACCGCGTGGAATACAAGGCTATCAATCTCGATGCCCTCGAGACCCTGGCCGAAGCTAAGAATCTCGAAAAGATCACAGTGGAAGATCTCCGCGACGCCGGCCTCGTATCAAAGAAAGCCCTCGTCAAGATCCTTGGCAACGGCAAGCTCACCCGCAAGCTCGACGTAGTAGCCGACGCATTCTCCAAGAAGGCCGAAGAGGCCATCAAGGCTGCCGGAGGAACGACAACCACAAAATAAAGCTTCATAATGGGATTTACTAAAACAATCAAAAATATCTGGAGCGTGGAAGATCTGCGCAAGAGGCTCGGAATTACCCTGCTTCTTGTGCTTATCTACCGTTTCGGGTGCTATGTCGTGCTGCCGGGTATCAACCCCAATGAGCTCATCGCGCTGAAAAACTTCACCAGCGACGGCCTCATGCAGCTCCTCGACATGTTCTCGGGCGGTGCATTCTCCCAGGCCTCCATCTTCGCACTCGGTATCATGCCCTACATCACGGCTTCCATCGTGATCCAGCTCCTGGGCATGGTGCTTCCCTCTTTCCAAAAGATGCAGCGCGAGGGTGAGAGCGGAAGAATGAAGCTCAATCAGTATACCCGCTATCTCACGGTGATTATCCTCATCATGCAGGGCCCGGCTTATCTGCTCAACCTCAAATATCAGGTGCAGGCTGCCGGCGGCTTGGTGGAATTCAACTTCTGGAGCATAGCGTTTATGACGATTGTGCTTGCCGCAGGCTCTATGTTTATCATGTGGCTCGGTGAGAAGATCGACCAGAAGGGTATCGGCAACGGTATCTCCTTCATAATCCTGATCGGTATCATCGCACGTCTGCCGCATGCATTCCTCGAAGAATTCCAGAGTCGCCTTCTCAACTCCACGGGTGGCGGCCTCGTGATATTCCTTCTCGAGATTGTGATCCTCCTCGCAGTAATTGCAGGAGCCGTGCTTCTCGTGCAGGGAACGCGCAAGGTGCCCGTGCAGTATGCGAAGAAGGTGGTTGGCAACCGCCAGTATGGCGGCGCCCGCCAGTATATCCCCCTCAAGGTGAATGCTGCCGGCGTAATGCCCATCATCTTTGCCCAGGCAATCATGTTTATCCCCATCACTCTCGTAGGCTTCAGCACAGACCATACAGGCTTCTTCGGTGCGCTCACCGACATGTACGGATTCTGGTACAACCTTACCTACTTCGTGATGATCGTTGCCTTCACCTACTTCTACACGGCCATCACCGTGCGTCCGCAGCAGATGGCTGAAGACATGAAGCGCAACAACGGCTTCATCCCCGGCATCAAGCCCGGCAAGCCCACTGTGGAATATCTTGACTCCATCATGTCGCGTATCACCCTCCCGGGCTCGATCTTCCTCGGAATCGTGGCAATTCTCCCGGCCATCGCCCATGTGCTTGGCCTCAACAGGAGCTTCGCCCAGTTCTTCGGCGGAACGTCGCTGCTCATCCTCGTGGGCGTGATCCTCGACACTCTCAGGATAATTGAAGGTCACCTGCTCATGCGCCACTACGACGGCCTGATGAAAGACGGCCGCATCAAGGGACGCACTACCGGCCAGGGTGCATTCTAAACCTCGGAGATGATTTACGTAAAGACAGCTGAGGAACTCGAGAAGATGCGCGTTGCCGCCACTCTGGTGAGCAAGACGCTCGGCGAGGTGGCTCAATGGGCCAAACCCGGAGTCACGACCCTCAAGCTCGACACCATAGCAAGGGAGTTTATCCTCGACAACGGGGGTAGACCCTCTTGCCTCGGCTACCAAGGCTTCCCCGGAACCCTCTGCATAGAGGTGAACGAGACGGTGGTGCACGGTTTCCCCTCAGGCTACGTGCTTCGCGAGGGAGACATCGTAGGCACCGACGTCGTGGCCGACATCAACGGCTTCCACGGCGACATGTGCTACACGTTCCCCATCGGCGAGGTAGACGAGAAGGTGAGACGCCTGCTCCAGACCACCTACGAGTCGCTCTACGTAGGAATCGACGCCGCCAGAGGCGGCAAGCGCGTGGGAGACATCTCCAACGCCATCCAGACCTACTGCGAGCGCCGGGGCTACAGCGTGGTGCGCGAGATGTGCGGCCACGGAATCGGAGCCAGCATGCACGAAGACCCGCAGGTGCCAAACTACGGCCACCGCGGCACGGGCCCCGTCTTGAGGCCCGGGATGTGTATCGCCATCGAGCCCATGATCAATCTCGGCAGCAAGAACGTGGTGATAGAGCAAGACGGCTGGACGTGTCGCACCCGCGACCGCAAGCCCTCGGCCCACTATGAGCATACCGTGGTGATCACACCGGAGGCTCCCGAAATCCTGACCACCTTCGAATATATCGAGGAGGCTCTCCCGCAGGAGACTCTCGAGCAGATCAAGGGTAAGCCACAGGAGGCCTGAAGGCAGGGGAGAGGCTGAAAAAAGACGTAAATCGCAATCAAAAAGCCAAAGGATAGAATAAACGCATATGGCAAAGCAAGCAGCAATAGAGATCGACGGTGTAATCGTAGAGGCGCTCTCGAACGCAATGTTCAAGGTAGAGCTCGAGAACGGGCATGAGATCACGGCCCACATCTCAGGCAAGATGCGCATGCATTACATCAAGATCCTGCCCGGCGACAAGGTAAAGGTGGAAATGAGCCCCTACGACCTCTCGAAGGGAAGGATAGCCTTCAGATACAAATAATTAACTATAAACTCTCAATCATACAAGAGACTATGAAAGTAAGAGCTTCTTTGAAAAAGCGTAGCGCCGACTGCAAGATCGTGCGCCGCAAAGGGCGTCTTTATCTTATCAACAAGAAGAACCCCAAGTTCAAGACACGCCAGGGATAATGCCCTCAATGTCAAAAAAAATTATTAACTTTGCAGAAAATTTGTAAAAGCGAAATATGGCAGTAAGAATCGTCGGCGTAGATTTGCCGCAAAACAAACGAGGTGAGATATCGCTCACCTACATCTTCGGGATTGGCCGCAGCTCGGCCAACAAGATCCTGGAGAAGGCCGGTGTCGACAAAGACATCAAGGTAAAAGACTGGACTGACGCCCAGGCCGCAGCAGTGCGCGAAGTGATCCAGAACGACTTCAAGGTGGAAGGTGACCTCCGCAGCGAAATCCAGCTCAACATCAAGCGCCTCATGGACATCGGTTGCTACCGTGGCATCCGCCATCGTATCGGCCTCCCCGTAAGAGGACAGAGCACCAAGAACAACGCGCGTACGCGCAAGGGACGCAAGAAAACCGTCGCCAACAAGAAAAAAGCTACTAAATAATAAAGACAACACATGGCAAAAAAGACAGTCGCAGCGAAGAAACGTAACGTCAAGGTCACGGCTCAGGGCCAGCTTCACGTGCACTCTTCGTTCAACAACATTATCGTATGCCTGACCAACAGCGAAGGTCAGGTCATCTCATGGTCGTCTGCCGGCAAGATGGGCTTCAGGGGCTCGAAGAAAAACACCCCCTACGCAGCCCAGATGGCAGCTCAAGATTGCGTTAAGGTAGCCCAGGACCTCGGCCTCAAGACAGTGAAGGCTTACGTCAAGGGCCCGGGTAACGGCCGCGAATCCGCTATCCGTACCATCGACGGCGCAGGCATCAAGGTGACGGAGATCATCGACGTGACTCCGCTTCCCCACAACGGTTGCCGCCCCCCGAAGAGAAGGAGAGTATAACACACCCCTATCTCGAGCTACAAGCATTACAAGCAAACAGAATCAACACAACAAGAAAGCAATCTTAAACTCAGAAACCCCAGCGTGAGAGTAAAGTCCGTATGCGATTGGATCGCCTCCTCTGCGCGACCGCGGCTGCGCTATCGGAAATTTGAAATCAGGGAAGTCTGAAAAAATTCGACAAAAAAATGGCAAGATACACTGGCCCAAAAACAAAAATCGCACGTAAGTTTGGCGAGCCCATCTTCGGCCCCGACAAAGTGCTCTCTAAAAAGAATTATCCGCCGGGACAGCACGGCTTGAACCGCCGCCGCAAAACGTCGGAATATGGCCTTCAGCTCAAAGAGAAGCAGAAAGCCAAATACACTTACGGTGTGCTGGAACGCCAGTTCCGCAACCTCTTCGAGAAGGCTGCCCGCACCAAAGGCATCACCGGCGAGGTGCTCCTCCAGATGCTCGAATGCCGTCTCGACAACTTCGTATACCGTCTGGGTCTGGCTCCCAGCCGCCCCGCTGCACGCCAGCTCGTGCTCCACAAACATGTGACGGTAAACGGTAAGGTGGTCAACATCCCCTCATTCAACGTAGTTCCCGGCGACGTAGTGGCCGTAAGGGAAAAGGCCAAGAGCCTCGAGGTGATCGCCGACTCTCTGGCCGGCTTCAACCACAGCAAGTATCCCTGGATTGAATGGGACGAAAGCATCAAGGGCGGTAAGCTCCTCCACATTCCTGCACGCGAGGACATCCCCGAACCCATCAAGGAACAACTCATCGTTGAGCTTTATTCGAAATAATAAATTGTAGCGACCCATGGCAATATTGGCATTTCAAAAACCTGAAAAGGTTATCATGCTCGAAAACGAGAACAATTTCGGTAAGTTTGAGTTCCGTCCGCTCGAGCCCGGCTATGGTCAGACCATCGGCAATGCGATGCGCAGGATTCTCATCTCGTCGCTCGAAGGGTACGCAATCAATTGGATTAAGATTGACGGGGTCGCCCACGAACTTGACACCATCCCCGGTGTGATGGAAGATGTACAGAGGATTATCCTTAACCTCAAGCAGGTGCGTTTCCGCCACAACTCTGAGGAGATCGACTCCGAAGTGGCCACCGTCACCATCGCGGGCAAGGATAAGTTTACGGCCAAAGACCTCGGCGACGTGCTGGCAGGCTTCAAGGTGCTCAACCCTGACCTTGTGATCTGCAACCTCGACCCCTCCGCAACCATCAAGATTGAATTCTCCATCAATAAGGGACGCGGCTGGGTGCCCAGCGACGAAAACCGCGAGATGCTTACCGGCTCAGACCCCGCAATCATCGCCATCGACTCCATCTACACTCCCATCAAGAATGTGAAGTATGCCGTAGAAAACTTCCGCGTCGAGCAGAAGACCGACTACGAGAAACTCATTCTTGAAGTTCTTACCGACGGCTCCATCCATCCGCTGGAGGCCCTCAAGGAAGCTGCCAAGATACTCATCCAGCACTTCATGCTCTTCTCCGACGAGAAGATCGACTTCGAGACTCGCGTAGACAACGATCCCGAAGACTTCGACGAGGATGCCCTCAAGGTGCGTCAGCTCCTGAAGACCCGCCTGGCCGATATGGACCTCTCGGTAAGAGCCCTCAACTGCCTGAAGAGCGCCGAGGTGGAGACCCTTGGTGAACTCGTCGCCTACAACAAGAACGACCTCTTGAAATTCCGTAACTTCGGACGCAAGAGCCTCAACGAACTCGACGAGCTTCTCGCCAGCCACAACCTCACCTTCGGGATGGACACTTCAAAATATAAATTAGACAAAGACTAATAAGGAAATGAGACACAATAAAAAATTCAACCACCTCAGCCGTAAGAAGGCCCATCGCGATGCGCTCCTATCTAACCAGGCATGTTCGCTCATCCTCCACAAAAGGATCTTCACCACGCTTGCAAAGGCTAAGGCGCTGAGGACTTTCGTAGAGCCCATCATCACTCGCTCAAAGGAAGACAACACGGCCAACCGCCGTATCGCTTTCAGCTATCTGAAGCAGAAAGACGTAGTAAAGGAACTCTTCGGAGTGGTTTCCGAGAAAGTGGCAGAACGCCCCGGCGGATACTGCCGTATCCTCAAGACGGGCCACCGTCTTGGCGACAACGCCGAAATGTGTATGATCGAACTCGTTGACTTCAACGAACTCGCTCTCGAGGCAGCCGGCAAGAAGAAAGCCAAGAAGACCCGCCGTTCGCGCAAGAAAGCCGCAGACGCTCCCGCAGCAGAAGCCGCTCCCGCAGCAGAAGCCCCCAAGGCTGAGGCTCCCGCAGAAGCCCCCGCAGCAGAAGCTCCCGCAGCCGAAGCCGCACCCGAGGCTCCCGCCGCTGAAGAACCCAAAGCTGAATAATCTACCGGATTATATCCAGGAGAATTCACATAGGAATGCCGGATCGCCCGCCGCGACCCGGCATTCTCTTTATATTAGAGATTGTCTCCGGTAATTTAGAGCAAAAAATTTTAGCAAATAGGAAAAAAGATATAACTTTGCAAGGTAATGAAGAAGTACCCTATAGGAATACAGACCTTTGCAAAAATAAGAGAGGAAGGTTACGTATATGTCGACAAGACAGGATACGTAGGGCGCCTTGTGGAGGCGCAGGGTTATTATTTCCTTTCGCGTCCGAGGCGGTTTGGCAAAAGTCTGCTGCTTTCCACCATTGAAAGCTACTATGAGGGCCGGAATGACCTCTTCGAGGGTCTGGAGATTGAGAAAATGAACCTTCCTTGGGAGCCTGCTCCCGTGATTCATCTTGATTTCAACAGCAAAAATTATAAAGACGAGCAAAGTCTCGCCGACCTGCTGGGGTTCTATCTCGCGCCGTATGAGGAAAAATACGGCATCGACCGCCGCGATGCGGATGTGGACGAGAGATTCTTCAAGGTGGTGATTGAGGCTTACAAGGCCTCGGGGAGGAAGGTGGTTGTGCTCGTTGATGAGTATGACAAGCCCTTGCTTTCGGCAATCGACAACGAAGAACTGCAGGAGAAATACCGTGCCATACTCAAGGGTGTCTTCGGCGTGCTTAAGAGTGCCGACAGATATATCCAGTTTGTGATGCTTACGGGGGTCACTCGCTTTGGCAAGGTGAGTGTATTCAGCGACCTGAACAATCTTCGCGACTTATCCATGGAGTCGGCTTTCGATTCGATTTGCGGCGTGACCGAAGAGGAGCTTCACCACTATTTCGATGAAGGAGTAGCCGAGCTGGCATCAACCACCGGAATCACTGTAGAGGATGCCTACGGAGAGTTAAAGTATAACTACGACGGGTATCATTTCTCTGAAGCACTTAAGGATATCTACAATCCGTATAGCCTGATGAACGCGTTGGCCAAGCGAAAGATATCCAACTATTGGTTTGAGACGGGAACCCCTACCTTCCTATATACATTGCTGCAAAACGAAAACTATGACCTCTCTAAATTGGAAGGTGACATAGAATACGACCCGACGCAACTGATTAGTGTGATGGTTTCAGACCGTGACGCCGTGCCGTTGCTTTATCAAAGCGGATACCTTACCATCAAACGCACCGACGATTTTTTCGGCACCGTATTCCTCGGCTACCCAAACCACGAGGTCGAAGACAGCTTCCTTCGCGGCCTTCTGCCGGCTTACAGCCAATCCACTTCTGGCGCCTCGCTGGCATTCATCAATAATTTTGTGCGGGATGCAATGAACGGCCGAATAGACGCATTCATGACGAGTCTGCAAAGCATGCTGGCCCATATTCCCGTTCATAGTCACGACGATCGGGTGCTTGAACTGCATTATCATAACATGATGTATCTAATTGCCCAGATTGTGGGGTTAAAGGTGCATACCCAATATCAGACAAGCAACGGAAGGATAGACCTGGTGATTGAGACACCGCGGTATGTCTATGTGATGGAGTTTAAGGTTGGAGAGACAGCCAAAGATGCCATAAGACAGATTGAAGAGCGTCAATACGGATTGCCCTTTAAGGCAGAAGGCAGAGACGTCTACCTGATTGGAGCCTCATTTTCCAACCGCACCCGCACCCTCTCCGATTGGATCATTTCCAAATTCAACTGAAGATACTAAAAGGATTGCTGTGCTTCAGGATTCTGTTGCCGATTTATCGAACCTATATTCAAATACAGTAGAAGAAAACAAAAAATTAGAAAAGGCACTTGAAAATTATAGGAGGGAAAAGATGGTAAGAGAAAGGGGGATGGTCGTAGAGGTTGTGAATATGGAGAGAAAATGTTAAATTTGCAGCACAATTCGAAGAAAGAGAGAAAGCGGTTGCCGATTTAACGGTAGATGTTGCGGCATTAGACTCATACGCTTTAACCATAAATTCATTCCATATCTGTGAGTCCCGTGGAATATGATTGAAAAATTAAAGAATGAAGAAATTACTTTACTCCTTTATGATGCTTGCCATGGCATTGGGAATGTCGGTAGCATTCACAGCCTGCGGCGATGATGAACCCGCAGGAGGCGACAAGAACCCCAACAATCCGTCAGGTGCAAGCGCCATTGTAGGCGAATGGAACACGGAATCTGAAGACTACTACATGGTGGTAGACATAAAGACCGGTGGCACGCTTACCTACGTGGAATACAATCTCAAGTCGACAAGCGAGAAGACATGGAAGAAGACCGGCTCCGGCACATGGGCCTACAACGAAAGGGCTGCCAACTGGACCCTTCGCGTTCCCGGCACAGCCTACAACTGGACCGGCGACTACCTCATGCTCGACGGCAAGCTCACCAAGACCGGCACAACCAACATCGTTTTCGACAAAGGCTCCAAGGATGAACCCATTTTCCAGGAACCGGAAGAAGACTATGTGCCGAAACTCGTCGGCGCCACTTGGGTAGGCTATTTTGAGACTAAAACTGACACATCCGTACCCAAAGGTTCTGATGTATCGCTCGAAATTCGTTTCAGCAACGACGGCGAATTCCTGCTCACGGAATATGTAACCGATGAAGATGATGATGAAATCGTAACGGAAACCTCCGGGGTATACTCCATCTCGGGCAACACAATCATATTTGATTATCTCAAGAATGACGTTCCCGTCTTCTCGGAAGCTCTCGGAAATGTATTGAATATCACCACTCTCACAGCAACCAAGCTCACTCTTAAAGAGGAGAAGTGGGGTTATTCAGTATCTTTCAGCAAACAGAAATAATTATTCATAATTCCCCAAACTCTTATATTTAGGAAGGAGGTCTCCGTGATGGCGACCTCCTTTTTTCATTGGGGTAGGAGCACAATTCCGATTTAGAGAATGGGGGAGAGAAGGCGGAGGAGCGACTCGAGGAAACGGTGAAGAAGCGGACGCTTGCGCCAGGCCGTGATTGTAAGCTTGCGGCAGAGAGCAAGGTCGGCGAAGAAGATGTCTTTCATGCGGCGGTTGAGACTCTCGTCGTAGATAAGGAGGTTGCCCTCGAAATTGTTTTCAAAGCTGCGGAAGTCAAAGTTAACCGAGCCTGTGGTGACAAAGGAATCGTCGACAATCATCACCTTGGAGTGAAGCATTCCCGGACTGTAGAGATACACCTTTATGCCTGCCTTGAGACACTGCGTGATGTAGGAGAAGCCCGCATACTGGAGCATCTTGGAGTCGCACTTGGAGGGAAGCATGATCCTGACATCCACATTGGCGAGAGCGGCCGCCTCGAGCGCCCTTAGCAGGGAGTCGGTGGGAAGGAAATAGGGAGTCTGGATGTAGACACACTTCACGGCGCCAGCGATGGCCCGCAGATAGGTGAGCTCAAGGTTGTCCCAGTCGTCGGTAGGGCCGGAGGTGAGAAGCTGCATGCCCGTGTCGTTCTTCTCATGCCCCGACACGGAGCGCTCCACGAGCATCAGGTTGTCGGTCTTGAGAAAATTCCAGTCGATGCTGAAGGCGTAGAGCAGGCTCTCCACGATTTCGCCCTCGAGGCGCAGATGAGTGTCGCGCCATGCCGAGCCGTCTTGCTGCAGCCCCAGGTAGCGGTCGGCGATGTTCATGCCGCCGATATAGCCCACCTTGCGGTCAATCACCACCACCTTACGGTGGTTTCGCCAGTTGATACGGTTGGCCAGCTGCGGGAAAGTGACACGGAAGAAGGGATGGGCATCCACCCCCGCCTGCCTCATGGAGGCGAAAAACTTGTTGGACGAGGAGAAACTGCCCACATGGTCGTAGATCACCTTCACATCGAGTCCCTGGCGCGCCTTCTCCTTCAGAATCTCGGCTATCTCCGAGCCCAGACGATCGTCCTGGAAGATGTAGTATTGCAGGTAGATGCTCTCGCGTGCCTCCTGAAGGTCCCGCTTCAGGGCGGCAAACTTATCTGTGCCCGTCGTGAACACTTGCGCCCTGTTGTTGAGCGTAAAGGGATAACGGTTGACCTTATGTGCCAACTTTACCACTTGTTTCTCAGTGGGGGTGAGGGGTTGGGCGTTGAGATCGACATGAGGCGAATGCTGTGAGCCGTACAGCTTACGCTTGTTGTGGCGCGAGATCATGGTCTGCCCACGCATGCTCCGGCCGAAAAACGCGTAGAAGATAAGGCCGATATAGGGGAGGAAGATCAGGGCAATCACCCACGAAAGGGTGCGGATTGGGTTGCGGTTTTCGCGGAGCACCACCACCACACATGTCAGCACCAGCACAGCGTAGAGAAACCATAGGGCGGCGATGGTGTAGATGTTCCAGAAATAGTGTGTATATGGCATCTTGTCTGTGGGGTCTTGCTGTGGTGTTACTGTTGCGGCATCTTAATTGGCGGTTGAGTCAGTGCTGTGGAGCCTTTTCGTCTTTTTGGCGCAGCCATTCTCGCGCTGCCTCCTCCAGCTCGGCATACCATTCCTCACCGAAGCGGCTCACGAGAGGTTCGCGCAGAAACTCATATACTCTCAGGCCTTTCTTGCGTCCCAGCGCCTCAGCGGGTCGGCAGATCTTCCATCGGTCGTAGTTTACGGCCTTGAAGCCGCCATAGTCTTTCACGCGAATAGGATAAAGCGAGCAGGAGATAGGCTTGAACATACGGGGATTGCCGGCTCGGCGCGCCTTCTCGAGGGCGCAGAGGCAGAGACCGTCTTTCTCGAAGCAGGTGTATGCGCAGCAGCCTCCCTCCACGAGTTGAGTCACGGTGTCGCCCTCCGGATCCTTATACGAGGGTCCACCCTCACCGATGGCCCTTACCTCGGCCGGGGTGAGAAGCGGCAGAATCTCGGGCAGGAGAGCCTGGAGGGCACGGTCTTCCTCGTCGGTGAGGGGAGCTCCCGCATCGCCCTCGACGCAACAGGCACCCTTGCATGCATTAAGGTCGCAGCAGAAAAACTTCTCCACCACGTCGAAACTCACCAGTGTGTCGCCTATCTTAATCATAGAGGGTTGCTTAGTGTATTATTGGCTCAGAAGGGTAGCGCTGCCGATTAGGCGGTCGGCGCGGCCTGTAGGTGTTCGGAGGTAGACGGAGACTGTATATTCATTCTGCGTCTCATACTTGTTGCCCTCCACGAGGGCTGCCTCTCCCTTTGTCTGTCCCTCCTTCACGGCCACATACTGATAGTTGTAGGAGCCCTGCTTGAGAGGGAGAGAGAGGTAGTATTTGCGCGTCTCGGGGTCGAACTGCATGCGGAAGTCCTCGTCGTAGCGGTTGGAGGTGAAGTCGCCGTTGATGTAGATGTTGCCGTTCATCAGTTCGGGATAGTCGAGTGTGAAATGAACGTCGACATAGTCGGCCCCGAGGTCGGGGTCGGTGGCCGACCAGGAGTCGATCATGAAGCGTCCCTTCTGTGTCTGGTCGTAATTGTATTCATGTCCGGCCCTATCCTCGTCTTCGCGCACCCAGGCCTGGTAGCGGCGCCCGGAGAAGCCTACATTGTCGATTCGCATTCCGGGGTAGTCGGTGCGCACCGTCTCGAAGCGGCGGTATTCATTCCCGGCGGGAAAGATCAGCTCCCAGAGATGTTCGTATATCACTCGACCGTTTTCCACGCGCAGCGGGTGCGACACGAACACCTCCGTGTCGGGGCGCCGGTTTTGGGTCACGGAGACAATGAGGTCGGTGTAGGGATTGATGTCCTGCCTGCCGGTGGTGACGGCCAGCTCCACCTGCTGCCACTCGGAATTGTAGCCGCGGTCGGTGCGTGGCGTGACGCGGCCGCCCACGAGGGCCGTGTCTTCCGTCACCTGAAAACGGGCGCGCAGTATGAGGTCGTCGGGGTCGTCCTGGGGAAATACCTCCACCAGGTAGTTGCCCGAGGCGAGAAGCTCGTGCGTGTCGTCGGGGATTGTGAAACGGTAGTTTACGAAGTTGACGAAAGTGTTGGATGAGAAGGCGTAGTCTTCGATGTCGGCGAAGTTGAAGCCGTCGAGATATTCCGATTCGATGAGTCGGGAGGGTTGCCAGTCGGAATTGCAGTGGATGAGGCGGTATTGAAGGCGGCTCCAGTCGTCGCCAATCTCGTCGAAGCTCACCACGATTCTCTCGCCGGATCCGAGCTGGATTACGGGCGGGGCGAGAAAGGCGTCTTCTTTTTGCACGGTGAGAGTGCGGAAGTTGGGTTTGAAGATGCCTTGCGACGTGTCGGCTCCGCGCATAGGGATGGCGAGTCCGAGAGCCGGAAGGAGGAAAAGGAGGAGGCGCTTTACCATTCTATGGGAGTTTTGCCGTGGGCGGTGAGATAATTGTTGGCCGCGTTGAAGTGCCCGTTTCCGAAGAAGCCTCGGTAGACCGAGAGGGGAGAGGGGTGGGGAGAGGTGAGCACGAGATGTCTGTTGCGGTCGATGAAGGCACCTTTCCTGATGGCGTCGGCGCCCCAGAGCATGAAGACGAGGCCTTCGCGTTCCTCGGCAAGATGGCGCACGGCAGCGTCGGTGAGAACGTCCCAGCCTATCGTGGAGTGGCTCTTGGGCCGGTGTTCCCTCACGGTGAGCGAAGAGTTGAGCAGCAGTACGCCCTGGCGCGCCCAGCGGCCAAGGTCGCCGTCGGCGGGAATGGGTCGCCCTGTTTCGGCCTCCACCTCCTTGAAGATGTTGAGGAGCGAGGGCGGGAAGGGCACTCCGGGATTCACGGAGAAACAGAGCCCGTTGGCCTGGCCGGGTCCGTGATAGGGGTCCTGACCGATAATAACCACCTTAACCTCGCCGAAAGGCGTGGCGTTGAAGGCCTCGAAGATTTTTGAGGCGGGAGGGTAGACCCTCAGCGAGGGGTCGGAATACTCGCGGCGCACGAAGTCGGCGAGCCATCCGAAATATGGCTTTTCAAACTCATCGGCGAGTACGGCCTTCCAGGAGGGGTGGATATTGACGTCCATACTACAAAATTAATTAAAAAACGGGAGTGGAGGAACGGAAAATGAAAAAAAATAGTTAAATTTGCATTCCCTTAGTGGAGAACGCCTCTGTAGTTCAACGAATAGAATAGATGATTCCGGTTCATCAGATTAGGGTTTGATTCCCTACGGAGGTACAAAGAAAACTCCTTCAGCAATCTGAAATTCAGATTATTGAAGGAGTTTTTTATAAGGATAACCCTAAGGGAGCCTTCAGAATGTGGCTTTCAGAGTGATGCGGTTGCCGTCTCGCAGTGTGGCGGAGAGAACATAGATGCCCGGTTGCAATCCGGTCTCGGTCACTTCACCGGGATTGGCAACGCTGAACACGCGGGCTCCGGAGAGGTCGTAGACATTCAGTGACGCAACGTCGCCTTTGACCTCGATGCGGCTTCCGGCGAGAACGCGTACTGAGTCTGCATTTTCTGTAACCGAGCCGACCGACCCTATCTCATTCGAGTATTCCTCGGCAGGATTGAGCAGGTAGGTGAAGAATACCGCATCTTCATCGGGGAGCACGGTCCAGTACCAGGTAGAGGTGCCGAAAGCGATGAGGCTCATGTCGGGGGTAGCGATAGGCTTGCCCATACACCAGCGGTCGTCGTAAGTAATGTTCCAGTTGGCATCAGCGACGGGAACTTCCTGCAGAAGATGGTCTTCCAGCCAGAGATATGCGTCCTCGTTGCCCTCTTGGCGGAAGTATTCGGAAATTGTAATTCCCTCCGTGGAAAGCCCCGGATAGATGTAAGCCTCGCGGTAGAAATAGGGATCAAGGTCATATTCCTGGGCGAGCACGGAATAGTCGGCCAACACACCGGTTATAACCACGTCTTCATCAAAACCGTAAACGGTGGATTCGCCCGTGGCAACGTCGAAACGAACGGGACCGTGGAAATCAACCATACCGTATTCGGGGTCGGTAGGATCCACAAGCACCGAGCGGTAGCCCGTGGCATAGACATATTTTCCGTCGGGAGAAACGAAGACGTTATTGAAGAGGAAGTCGATACTGTTCTCTTCGAAGTCAGCCATTTCCTTCAGGTATGCCTTCCATTGCTCAAGCCAGGGAGTAACCCTCGCGAGAAACGCGTTGAGTTCGGGAAGATATTTCTGACGCTGGTCTTCATCCATAAATTCCATCGCGAAAGAAAACTGCGCCACAGTGATCTCATCCTCTATCATACCCTGATCATACAGATCCTTGGCCCAAGCCTCGCTTGCCTTATAGAACTCGTCGATCTGCTCGGGCGTCATATAATTCTCATAATTGGGGAAGGAGCCGCGATAGTCCGCGGGAGGCGTAGGCATTGAACCGCGGGGATTGAAGAGGTTGTCGCCCAAAGCCTTGTTTGTCCATGTCCCGTCGTCGTTCTTAATGTAGACGTAGGGGAGATGATAGAAACCGTTGCCGGAAGTATAGGTCACACCGACAGTCTTGCCGTCGAACGAAACGGAGTTGCACTGCACGTACATCGAACCGCTGCCCAGGGAGTTGCGGACGGGGTTGGGGAGGTATTCCGGTTCGCTGTATGCTCCAGTCTCGAGCCTGTACCAGACTACGGGTTTAGTCCAGAAACTTGACTGGTTGGAGAGACCGCCCACAATCACTGAGCCGTCGGGCGTGATTGCACCCACTATAGCGGCCGCACCGAGGCCGGTGCCGGGAAGATTTGTCCAACGCCCTTTTTGCCAGTAGCAGGGGATGCCCTGACGTTCCGCGATGGCCACACCGTCGTCGGAGATACAGATGCCGTAACCTTTTTCAAAGGTCATGCCTGTTTCCGTGCCGTCGTTGATGTAAGGCCATGTTTCGCCCGTTTCGAGATTGCGGATAATGATGCCCGAACCCCCGTCGGCCTCGCTGACCATCCATTTGCCGTTGGCGGAAAAAGACTGTATGTATTCCCCGGGGAACACTTGCGACTTAACGGTGGAGGGGGCGGACTCTTGAGCCGGTAATGAGAAAGCACCGGCGGCCGCCACCGCCAGTGCTGTTGCTAATAAGTTTTTCATATCAGAATAATGCTTTGATTGTAGTAGTTTCGCCTGAAGCCCCAGCCTGCACCACGTATACGCCGGAGGGCAGACCGGTGGATACTACACCGGAGGGGGCGGCTGCGCTGAACACGCAAGCTCCGGAGAGATCGTAAACCTTGAGGGAGTCGACGTTTCCTGTCACCTCAACGCGGGCGCCGGGGAGCACCTTGAGGACGGGAGCCTTGTCGGCAGCCACCACTTCCACCTCAGCATCGTCGAAACCGGTGTTGAGAAGGAAAGAAAGGAACTCATAGTTGCCAAACTCATTGGATTCCCAATAGGTGGTGGTGTTGGCGAAGTAGATGAGGCTCTGGTCGGTGGTGCAGAACGGGAGGCCGATAGTCCAGGCGTCGTCGAAGAGCTCGGCACCGGTGTCGGTAAGACCCGTCACCACTCCGCGATACATATATTCCTCCATCCAGTCGTAGGCAGCAAGCTGCTTGTTCTGGAGGATGTATGACGGGATGTCGACAGACTCAAACTGACCCTGCGGGAACACATAACCGTTGCGGTAGAAATACTTGTCCTGGTTGTTGAAGTTCTGGCCGAAGATGGAGTAGTCGGATGCCACGCTGGTAATGATTATGCTCTTGTCGCGGCTGCAAGTCTGGTAGTCGAGTGTGGCCACGTCGATCATGACAGGGAAATAGAGGGGATCGTCGAGGTTGCCCATTACAGCTGCGTCATAGACACTGCCGGTGTAGAACACTTTCTTGCCGTCGGGAGAGACGTAAGCGTTGTTGAAGAGGAAGTTCACTCCCTCATTCTCGAGTGTCTCGATCCAAGCGAGATAGTCGTCGTAGGCTTTCTGCCAGGGAACGTAGGCATCATACCATGCATTTACCTTCTCCTCATACTCAGTCTTCTTCTCGCCCGTCATGAACTGGGGGAAGAATTCCACGTTAGCGAGCCACATTAACTCATCTTCCGAAAGGCCGGGTTTTTTGTGTTCTTCAAACCACTTGTCGTAAGCGTCGCTCAGTTCAATTTCGCTTACGCCGGGTCTGAGATAATCTTCATAATTGGGGAGAGACGGACCGTCGTATTCATCAGTGACTTCAGGCACGGGGCGTCCTGAGGGGTTGGTGAGGTTGAGAGCAAGTTGCTGAACGCTCCAGTTGCCTTTGCTGTCACGAACGTAAAGGAGAGGAGTGTTGAAACGGCCGCTGCCCGAACGCATGATACCGGCGATTACGTTGCCGTCGTCAGAGACACTCAGAGCGTGGACATACTGGGGAGCATGACCTACGAAATCCTTGCCCGGGTTGGGAAGGAAGACGGGTTTGTCATAAGTGCCGTCAGCCTTACGGTACCATACGCATGCGTAGTCCATCTGAACGTTGTCTACCGTCATGCCGGTGTTGCCGAGCGCGCCGACAATAATCGAGCCATCGGCTGAGATTGAACCTACCGCAGCAGTCTCTGTCGGACCGGCGAGAGGAAGGTCGTACCATTTGCCGTTCCTCCAATAGGAAGGAATACCGGCAATTTCTCCTACGGCCGTGCCGTCGTTGGAGACTGAGCGCGAGTTGATGCCGAGCTCGTAACCTGCATTGTCGCCAATGCGCTCATAGATCCATTTTTCGCCTGTCCACGTATTGTGGATTGCGATGGATTCGTCGCTTCCTATCTCACCACCCATCCATTGTCCGTTGGGGGAGACACAGTTGGTGTAGATGCCTACCACAACCTGCGAGGGAACCCATGAAGGGTCTGCCATAGCCGTAAATGCGATAAGGGCCAGACCTAACGGTAAAAATCTTTTCATATCGGATAAAATTTAAGTATTGTAAAAATCAGAGTCTAAAGGTCAGTAAAAAAAGTGAGTTGAAGAGGTTTGATTTCCTTGTTCAACTCACAAAAGTAGTAAAAATTTTTTAATTATGCATTAAAATTTAAATTTTTTCTCTTTTTCTACCGTTGGCTTTGGCATATGGTTGAGACTGTCGGCCAGCGAGAGGGCTCGGTCGAAGCCGCGTGTGTCGAGACGGAACATATAGTTTTGCGTTCCGGCCGATTCCGCGCCGGTGCCCGTGTTGGTGGCATATCCCTCGAGGGGCATGCCGAGGAGCAGAAGGTCCTTGAAGGAGGAGTCGGGGCCGCAGGTGTAGATGTCGCCGTTTTTCGGGTCGCGGCTTATAACGATGCTGCATTCCCTGCGCAGACTGTCTCCTGAGGCGGTGAGTGAGAGCAGCAGCTGGTTGGGGTTGGTCTGGACGGCATACATGCGGTCAATGCAGAAGATTATGCTGTCCTGGCTGGTGTAGCGCAACATCACCCTCATGGAGTCGGCACGGTAGTAGGAGTCGGTGTAGTTGCCGTTGTAGTATATGGAGTCGGCAAGGTTGGCGATGGGGTTGATGAGGTAGTAGAGGCTGTCGAACTGGCCGAAGGCCTTGCTGTTGTTCACCACTCCCCAGTCGCCCACTACGAGCTTGGCGTTTACCTCGGGATAGTTGCGGGAGTTGCAGGCCGTCATCAGGGCCAGCAAGGCCGGGATGGCCAGAAGGAAGCGCAGACGTTTCATCAAATATCGGTTATTTGGTTTTGGCCAGGATGAGGGCGGAATATGGAGCGAGGGTAATCTTGCCGCCCTTGAACTCTCCGAGGCCTTCGGCGGGAGAGATCTTGCCGTCTTGAGCCACGATCATCCATTTCCCTTTCTTCACGTTGATGGTCTGGGGGTAGGAGGCTCCGTTGAAAGCCACCTTTATCTCCTTCCACTCGTCGCCGTTGGCGTTGTCGGTGAGGCTGTATGAGATGAGGTTGGGGTTCTTTTCGGAGTCGATCTTGTCAAAGACGAGGTGTCGGGCTATCTGGTCGGCAGTCGTCATGCGGAAAGCAGGGTGGGCTTTGCGCAGGGCTGTGAGTCCCTGGTAGTAGGCAAACTGGTCGGCATAGAGGGCCTTGTTGTGCCAGTCGATGGCGTTGATAGAGTCGGGGCTCTTGTAGGAGTTGTGCACTCCCTTCTTGTCGCGCCATACCTCTTCTCCCGCAAACATGAACGGCGCGCCCTGCGATGTGAAGACGATGGTCTGGGCGAGTTTGGCAGCCTCGAGCATGTCTTTCTCGGGAAGACCTTCCATCGACTTCTTCAGTTTGTCGGTGAGGGAGAGGTCGTCGTGGCATGACACGTAGTTTACGATCATTTCGGGAGAGGAAGCGTAGGCAAACTTGGAGTTATTGCCTTTAGAGTAGTCTACCTGCGGGTGGGCCGTTGCAGCCACGATACCAATCTTGACGGTCTCCTCGAGTCCGGGTTTTCCGGTGGCGAAGCCGCGGTCGGAGGCATCGGTGTAGTGACCCTTTACGGCGTCGCGGAGGTCGTCGGAGAAGACGGCGATGTCGGTCATCTTGGCCACATTCTCCTTGAGTGCGCGTTTGTCGACGGGCAGGGGAGAGTCGCCGGCAGTCCAGCCCTCGCCGTATACGAAGATGGAGGGGTTGATCTCCTTGAGCTCTGCGGCCACACGGTTCATCGTCTCGATGTCGTGGATGGCCATGAGGTCGAAGCGGAAGCCGTCGATGTGGTATTCGTCAGCCCAGTATTTTGTGGAGTTCACGATGTAGTCCTGCATCTGGAGGAGGTCGGAGGCTGTCTCGTTGCCGCAACCTGAGGCGTCGCTGTATGAGCCGTCGTTGCGGTGGCGGTGGTAGTAGCCGGGAGCGGTAAGCTCGAAGTTGGAGTCATCGTTGCCGGCAGTATGGTTGTATACCACGTCCATAATCACCCCGATTCCGGCATCATGGAGGGCCTTGATCATCTCCTTCATCTCGCGGATACGGGTGGCGGGGTCGGAGGGATTGGTGGAGTAGGAGCCTTCCGGAGCATTATAGTTAAGGGGGTCGTAACCCCAGTTGTAGGTGTTGAGCTGGAGGTTTGCCTCGTCTACGGAGTTATAGTCGTAGCTGGGGAGGATATGCACATGGGTGATGCCGAGTTCCTTGAGGTGGTCGATGCCGGTGGCGAGGCTGTCGGGAGAGAGCGTTCCCGGCTCGGTGAGGGCGAGGAACTTCCCTTTGTTGGCAATGCCTGAGGAGGGATGCATCGACATGTCGCGGTGGTGCATCTCGTATACTATTACATCTGTGAAATTGTCAACCTTCGGACCCTTGTCTTCAGCCCATCCCTCTGGGTTGGTTGATGTGAGGTCGATGATTGCTGCACGTTCGCCGTTGAGGCCAACGGCCTTTGCCCACACGCCGGGGGTCTCGTCGAGCCATTTCCCGTCGTGGAGAATCTGGAAGGTGTAGAACTTCCCGTAGAGTTTCTCGGGTACGGAAGCGGTCCAGGTTCCGTTGTCGGCGTGAAACTGCATTGGGAGGACTGTCAGGGGATTTCCGCCGCGGCCCTGGGCGTAGATCTTTACGCGGGCATCCTGGGCTTTGGGGCTCCAGAGGCGGAAGGCGGTGCCGGCGTCGGAGACGGTGAGCTCCAGGTCGTCGCCGGAATAGGTGGGGTAGGAAACGAACTGTTCGTCATACGTGCTGCGGGCCTGTGAGGAGGCACCACCGACTGCAGTCAGAGCAAGAGCAGTCATAGAAAAAACGAGTGCTTTATATTTCATGTTAAGATTAGGATAAACCGTGTTTGAATTGTGTTTTTCTCTGTTCGTAGCTATTATAGCAAATAATGTACCGCAAATATAGTTTATTTTTTTAAGTTGGAAAACTAAAATAAGACGTGATGTGTAGGGAGTCAGACAGGGCGGAGGGAGCCGGAGAGGGTGTCGATGACGAAGCCGTCGACGGTTATGCCGTTCGGGAGGAGCGGATGGGAACGCACCAGCTCGACGCTGCGACGCACGGCATCGTCAGTGTCGGAAAAACCGGAAAGCCATGTCTCCAGGTCGTGTCCCTCGGACTTCAGGGTCTCGATGGTCTCCGCAGAGATGCCCCGGTCCTTCATCACCTCGATGAAATGCCGCCCATTCATCCCTTCAACGCCGCAGTTGGTGTGGGCCACAATCATCACATGCTCCACGCCCAGTTCGTAGATAGCCACGAGCAACGACCTCATCGAATCACCGTATGGGTCGGTGACGAGGCCTCCCGCGTTCTTAATCATCTTCACGTCGCCGTTGTGCAGGCCCAGGGCAGCGGGCAAAAGCGTGAGCAGGCGCGTGTCCATGCAGGCCACGACGGCTGTCTTCAGCGCCGGAAATTTTGATGTCTCATAGTCGCGGTATTCGCCGCTCTTCACAAACTCCTCGTTGCGGCGCATCATTTCCTTATAAACCGGGGTATCTTTCATATCGTTCATTTACGCATTTACTTATTAAAAAACATTATCCAAAGCATGCGGGGATAAATTCATACCGCAAAGTTAATCAAAAGATTTGGTGGGTTGAAGAAAAATTAGTAATTTTGCAGCCGGATTTGTAATCTCTGGCGGGAAGCGATGTAGCCCGTGAATATTGCAAGTCATAACTAAATAACTCAAACACAATGGACTTAATTAAAGTTGTAGAGGAGTCGTTTGCAACTCCCAAGAAAGAATTTGATGAATTCGGCCCCGGCGACACCATCACGGTATCGTATCGCATCAAGGAGGGTAACAAGGAGCGTATCCAGCAGTATCGCGGCGTCGTGATCCGCATCAGCGGCAACGAAGACAAGAAGCGCTTCACCGTTCGCAAGATTTCAGACGGAATCGGCGTGGAGAGGATTTTCCCCATCGAGTCTCCCTTCATCGAGGCTATCAAGGTGAACAAGTATGGTAAGGTGCGTCGCGCCAAGCTTTACTACCTGCGCAACCTCACCGGCAAGAAGGCCCGCATCAAAGAGCGTTACGTCAAGAAAAACAAAGACTGACCCAACGCCCGTCCTTTCTCACAGACCAAACTTTTATTTGCGCCTGGTTGTTAATACACCGCAGGCGCATTTATATTTAAAGGCGCCTGATAGAAGCATATAGTTTAAAGCGCCTGCCAGGAAAGGCATTGATTTAAAAGACATAGAAAATGCAACAGAAGAAAGCTTTACTTATGATACTTGACGGCTTCGGACTGGGCGACCACTCCGAGGGCGACGCTATCTACAACACCCCAACTCCCTACATCGACTCCCTGATGGCCGACTATCCCAACTCTCGCCTCGACGCCAGCGGCGAAGACGTGGGACTTCCCGACGGCCAGATGGGCAACTCGGAAGTGGGACACCTCAATATCGGAGCCGGCCGCATCGTATATCAGGACCTGGTGAAGATCAACCGCGCCATAGCCGACGGCACCTTCATGGAGAATCCCGAGATAAAGAGCGCCTTCACCTACGCCAAGGAGAAAAACATGCCCATCCACTTCATGGGCCTCACCTCCAACGGCGGCGTGCACTCCTCGCTTGCCCACCTCTACGCCCTCTGCGACACGGCAAAGGCCTACGGCCTGAACCAGGTCTACATCCACTGCTTCATGGATGGCCGTGACACGGACCCCGAAAGCGGTGCCGGCTTCATACGCCAGCTCACCGACTATACGGAGAAATCTGCCGGAAAGATCGCATCCATCGTTGGCCGTTACTACGCAATGGACCGTGACAAACGTTGGGAACGCGTAAAGGAAGCCTACAACCTTCTCGTATACGGCGAGGGGAAGAAGGCTGAAGACATGGTGAAGGCCGTCGAGGAATCGTATGCCGAGGGAGTCACCGACGAATTCATCAAACCGATAGTCAACGAAACCATCGACGGCCGCATCGGAGCCGGACACGTGGTGATATTCTTCAACTACCGCAACGACCGCGCCAAGGAACTCACCACCGTGCTCACCCAGCATCCCGAAGACGGCATGACACCCATAGCCGACCTGCAGTATTACTGCATGACCCCCTATGACGACTCGTTCAAAAACGTGCACATCATCTTCGATAAGGTGAATGTGGCCGATACACTGGCGGAATATCTCTCGTCGAAGGGCTTGAGGCAGCTTCACATAGCCGAGACCGAGAAGTATGCCCACGTTACGTTCTTCTTCAACGGCGGCCGCGAGGAACCCTTCAAGGGTGAGGACCGCATACTGGTGCCCTCGCCAAAGGTTGCCACTTATGACCTCCAACCTGAGATGAGTGCACCGGAGGTCACCGAGAAACTCGTGGACCAGATCAAGGCCGACAAATATGACTTCATCGTTGTCAACTTCGCAAATGGCGACATGGTGGGTCATACGGGCGTCTACCCCGCCATCCAGAAAGCCATCGCCACACTCGACGAGATGGTAAAGAGAGTGGTGGAAGCAGCCAAGGAGCATGGCTACGGCGTGATAATCATTGCCGACCACGGCAACGCCGACAATGCCAAGAATCCCGACGGCTCGCCCAACACGGCCCATTCGCTCAACCCCGTTCCCTTCATCTACGTGAACACGGACGACAGGAACGCCAAGGTTGCCAACGGACGCCTGGCCGACGTGGCCCCCTCCATCCTGCACATCATGGGTCTTCCCCAGCCGGCTGACATGACGGGAGTAAACCTGATTAATTGATGTAAGATAATAGTAAAAGTAAGGGGGCCAAACGGCCCCCTTACTTTTTATTCTGAAAGGTAAATGAACCTCGGCCTGGGGTCCGGATTGATTACAAGTCCGCGGCGTCCCATCTGCTCCACGTAGCCCAGAATCGGGGCAGCCACCTCCACGTCGTCGCGCCAGAGGAGCTGCGAATTGGCAAGTGAAACGAGGTCGTCGTTGCCGCCGAGCACGTAGTCGATGGTGGCGTATTCATAAGTTTTGTCAGGGTCGAGAGGATAGCCGTTTATCAGCACTTCCCTCAGCTGACCGTCAGTGTCGGCCAGCACTGTGATTTGCGAGCTCACTGACTCGCCACCCTTGCGGGCGGCAACCTTCAGCGCCTCGAGCAGGTCGGACCCCTTCACGGAGGCCAGCGCGAGGTGGTTGGAGAAGGGATAGGTGTTGAGGATCTGTCCTTCGGTCACGGCTCCCTCGTTCATCACCATGCGGATGCCTCCCACATTCATAAGGGCGAAGTCGAGTGTCGGGAATGCAGGGTCGAGTATGCGCAGGCTGTCGGCCTTGTGCGAGCCGTATGCATAAGCCAGGTCGGCCGTAAAGTTTGCCAGGCTGCCGGCGCGGTCGGTGTTGTCCATAGTCCGGTCAGCATAGGCCACCACCCGGCTGTTGATGGAGTCCACACGAGCCCTGTAGGGGCTCAGGAACGCCATAATGTCCTTGTCGAGCTGCTCGGGAGCGAAGCGGTCGGTGACGGGCAGGAGGCGGTAATCGAAGCTGCGCGCGTCTGCCGGGTTGTCGAGGTCGATCTTGATATAGCCTAAATTCTTTCCATACTTCCCCGTCTGGGCCACAAGCACCGGATTGCCGTCAGCATTCAAGACGATGGAGGGGGTGGAGCCATCCTCGCCCGGCGTTATCACCGTATGGGAGTGGCCACCGATGATGATGTCGATGTCGTGGCTTGCGGCTGCAAGCTCATAGTCGGTAGGCTTCTCGTTCTGCTTCACCACCCCGATATGGGTCACGGCCACCACCAGGTCGCAGTGGAGCTCGTTCTTCAGGAAGGCCGCGGTCTCGTTGGCCACCGGAATAATCTCTCGAAACTTCAGTCCGCCGGTATTCGCGCGGTCGATAAGACTCTCGGGGTCGACATTGATGCCGAAAAAGCCTATGCGCTTACCCTTCACCTCGCGAATAGTGTATGGGGAAAAGATGCCGTCGAGCTCCGTGCCGCTGAAGTCATAGTTGGCCGAGAGCGGCGTGCCGGATGTCTTCCGGTAATATTTGGCAATGTCGGAAATGCCGTTGTCAAACTCATGGTTGCCCAGGATGCGGATGTCGTAGCCCATCATATCCATAAGGGGATACTCCACCTCGCCCCGGAAGAACTTGAAGAAAAGCGAGCCCTGCACCACATCGCCGGCATCAATGAGAATCACGTCGTCTTCCGCGGCGCGGATGCTGTCGATCAGAGCCTTACGCTGCAATACACCGCCGGCTCCCGAGGCGTCGGAGTCGAGCTGGGAATGGGTGTCGTTGGTGTGGAGCAGCACTACGCCCGCGGCGCCCGCAGGCAGCGCGAGGAGCATTATGAGAAGGAGAGAAAAGAGATGGGAACGGCTGTGCATATCGAGAAATATATCTGTTTATGATAGTGAGGCAAAGTTAAGAAAAAAATCGCAAAAAAAATTAAAATTCATCAAACCCTTTTTGAGGTTTGTGTGTTTTAAATATAAACAAACAAAAATCAAGGTTTATGGATGAGAAAGAAAGACATATAAGGGAAAACGAGGCACATCGCCACGACGACGTAACCTCCGATGTAATAGCCGACAAGCTCCGCGCTGAAGGCAAGAACAACCAAAGGAACAGCACCCGAAACATCAACAAGCTGTGGTTGTGGCTGGGAGTATTGATTCTGATAGTGATCCTGCTTTGGTTCCTTTTCACCTACGTGATTGCCTTCGACGTAGCGGGCGACGAGAACGGATCTTTGATAATGCAGCAGCTCGACAACCTGAAACTGATGGTATAGAGCAGAACAACGAAAATAAAACCGGCCATTCATGGTCCTATAAAAGGGCCGAAATTACAAAGAAAGAAGACCGGGAAAGCCTCGACAAGCCTCTGGCACTCGAGGCTTTTTTTGTGCTGTTGTGTATGCTTAAAAAGAATGGGGGTGAGGGGAAATGCCGTAATGGGAGTGGCCTTGATTAAGGAGGAGAGGGGAGTGCCCTTAGTTTAGGAGCTCGCCTATGGCCAGGTTGAGGTTGATCAGCAGCGAGGAGCCGGCCTTGTGGGGCATGGCGTATGCCACCTGGACGCCGAAGGTGCGTGTGCGGATTCCCAGACCCAGCGAGAATCCGGAGAGAAAGTTGCGCTGGTAGGTGCTCATGTCGGTGCGCGTCTTGTAGTTGTAGGCCAGGGCCGCGTAGAATTTGTCGGAGGGTGCAATCTGGAGTCCGAAAATCAGGTGGCGGAAGAAGTTGGAGAAGAAACCCGACTTCAGCTCGAGCGCGCCCCCTTCGTCGTTGGAATGCGCATAGTAGGGCAAGCGCCAGCGGGTAAGGTTGGTGGCCGTGATGGCCAGGCTTACGGGCGACGAACCGAGACCCTGCATGTAGCCGAATTCGAGGTCGATGGGCAGGCGGTCGTAGGAGTCGTAGAAGCGCTTAAGCTGGCCGCCGGCATTCTTCAGCACGGCCGAGAGCGAGAGGTCTTTGTCAGGGTCGTAGTAGTTGATGCCCAGGTCGGCCGCCAGCGCAAAGGCCGAATGGCCGTCGTAGTTGCTGTAGGCCATCTTGAAATTGATGCCGCCGCGAAGGCGGTCGGTGAAGTCGTGGGAATAGGTGCCCTCTATCACGAGGTCTTGGGGAGAAAATGTGGAGCCGTCGGAGAAGCCGTCCTGGTCGTAGCGAGTAATGGCCCCATAGTTGAGATATCGCATGCCCACGGCCCATGCACCGTGCTCGCCGGCCTCCATACCGTAGCGCACTCCGGCAAAGTTGCCGCTCTGCATATACATCATGTAGTTGAAGGCCACCTGTCTGTCGATTTCCGGACCGAGCAGAGCCGGATTCTGGTCAGCGAGTGTCACGTCGTCGTCGATCAGAGCCGGGGCATGCCCACCGAGCGCGAAAGCGTGGGCCGAGGTGGGGATGGTCAGGAAGTCGTAGGCCGACGAGCCGCCACCCTCCGCATAGAGAGGCGAGGCCGACAACGCCAAAGCGGCGCCCAGCGACATTACCTTACGCCAGAAACTAAGCTTCATCATAGAAATAACGTAGGGAAAAACAACCTATTGCTAATTGCTCAATTAAATTGATATTTGCACAATTAAAAAAAATGTTGTAATTTTGCGGTTGCTTTTGCGCGGAGCTCCGCCACAGGCATTTGAAAGAAGAAAAATAAAGCTTTATAAACCGATGAAACGTACATTTCAACCCTCCAACCGTCGCAGAGTCAACAAGCATGGCTTCCGCGAGAGAATGTCTACCAAGAATGGCCGCAAAGTTTTGGCACGCCGTCGCGCGAAAGGTCGTGCATCACTTACGGTAAGCGACCATCTGGCAAGCAAGTAAGAAATTCCGCTTTTAAAAAGCGGTTTTTTTTTGCCCTTTTGGCCACGACTCCTCTAATATAAAGAAGCATTGTGGAGAAGAAGGGTTAAAAAAAGTGAAATTGGGTTAAATTGAGGCTCCTATTGTTGGTAGAATCAATAAAGCAATATAAATTTGCAATACCAAAACAGCCCTGACAGGCCTTCGGACCCAAAGGAAAAAAGACACTTTTTTCTACTGACCCAATGACAGTAAAAACCCTTTGCGTAATCGCAACCCTCGCATCTCTTCTTGCCTTCGCCAAGCCGGCGCAGGGGCAGACCGTAAGAGTATTCGCCGGCACCGACAACTCCGGAGTGAGCAGTTATATGGAAGTGTTCGAATATGACTGTGTGCCCGAGAAGCCCTGCTTCCCCGGCGGAGAGTCGAAACTCATGGAATTCATCAACCAGAACCGCCATTACCCCACAGAGGCATACGAAAAAGGTATCCAGGGGAGGGTGACATGCTGGTTTATCGTCAATACCGACGGCAGCGTGAGCAACGTCAGCCTTCTGCGCAGCGTCAACGAGCTGCTCAACGAGGAGGCAATCCGCATCTTCAACAGCATGCCCGACTGGGAGCCAGGCAGAATCAACGGTGTGCCCGTGCCCGTAAGGGTGGTGAGAAGCGTCCGCTTCAGAAAATAAGAGATAATATTCAAGGCAGCGTCAAAAGATAGGATGCGGCCTTAAAAACACAAAATAAAAGATGGTGTATCCCCTGTGGAATGCACCATCTTTTGATTGGATCAAGGTATGGACGACTCTATACGAGAGTCACTACGATTTCCTGGTCGTCTTCTGCGATTGAGATTTTGCCTTCGCGGCCAAGCCAACCGAGAGCTGCCATAATTTCGTCTTTCTTGAGTTTAGTGGCTTTCTTGAGGGCCTTCAGACCGAGTACTCGGGGCTCTGCTACTTCAAGAGCCTTGTATACTTCTCCAGCCCAAGTGCCGATTGATTCAATGTTCATAACATTCATTTTTTTAGGTTTCTTTATATCTTAACAAATTAAATCAACGTTTTGTTATATAATTGAGTAAAAATTCCTATAGATTTTCCCAAAAATAGCATCTGAATGGCAAAAAAAGGAAAGAAAGCGGAGAGCACAGGGCTGAAATCTGCCGAAAACTGGCAGGGCACCGTGGTAAGAACCGCAGGTGGCAGCAGCTGGGTGCGTCCCGAAGGGGGCGGCGAGCCTCAGGAATGCAAGGTGAAAGGGAAATTCCGACTCAAAGGGATCCGCACCACCAATCCCGTGGCCGTAGGCGACAGGGTAACCGTCACCCCCGCTTTCGGCGGAGTGAGCTACATCACTGAGATTGAGCCGCGCAGCAACTACATAATACGCCGGGCCTCCAACCTCAGCAAGGAGTCGCACATCCTGGCCGCCAACATCGACCAGGCCATACTCGTGGCCACCCTCAGCCAGCCGCAGACTCCCATCGTCTTCATCGACCGCTTCCTGGCCACCTGCGAGGCCTACAACGTAAAGGCCGTGCTCGTGGTGAACAAGGCTGACCTCTTCGACGCCGACGACCGCGAGCTGGCTCAGGGAATGAAAATACTCTACGAAAGCCTCGGCTACGGCTTCCTCACCACCTCCGCCACCACTGGCGAGGGCCTCGAGCAGCTCAGGGATATGACCAAAGACCGACTCTCGCTCATGGCCGGCAACAGCGGCGTGGGGAAATCATCGCTCATCAATATCCTGGCTCCCGGAGCAAACCTGCGCACGGGCAAGATCTCCGACATACACCAGACCGGTATGCACACCACCACCTTCTCCGAGATGGTGACCCTCCCATATGGCGGGGAGCTCATCGACATTCCCGGAGTGAAAGGCTTCGGCATGATCGACTTCACGAAAGAGGAGGTGTCTCACTACTTCCCCGAGATATTCAAGGCCTCGGCCGGCTGCCGTTACGGCGACTGCCGCCACATCGGCGAACCCGGATGCGCCGTCAGGGAGCATGTGGAAAACCATTACATAGCCCAAAGCCGCTACAACTCCTACCTCAACATCCTGGAGGAGATTGAGGAGGGGGAGAAATACCGGAAGGCATTCTGATGGGTAAACGATTCAGCCGCACCGAACTCACGGGGCTGATACTGCTCGCCCTCGTTATCGTCGCGATTACGCTGGTGGCGTTCTTTATGCGAGCCTGCAGCGAAAACCCCACGGCCCCGAAGCCGCAGCCGCTAAACATTGAAGTGATCGATTCCGTGTCTCATTCCGAGAGAAATGAGGCTTCCGCGGGGAGCAAGAAAAAGGCAAAGGGAGGAGGGGGGAAGAAGAAAACCGGGAAGGGTAAGGCCAGGAAAGCAAAAGAGACTCCGGCGCCCCGCCGGAATCCCTTCGGTGATACTATTCCTGTAGAATAGTCAGGCTCTGAACCACTTAATCCGTGCGCCCGTCAGTCGGCCTTGGCCGAAGCGGCACGGTTGGCAGCGCGTTTGCGCTCCGTCTCGTCGAGAATAATCTTGCGCAGGCGCAGATGGTTGGGCGTCACCTCCACATACTCATCCTCCTTGATATATTCAAGAGCCTCTTCGAGCGAGAAGACCACCGGAGGCACGATGCGCGCCTTGTCGTCGGCTCCGGATGCACGCATGTTGGTGAGCTTCTTTGACTTGGTGACGTTCACGATGATGTCGTTGTCTTTGGCATTCTCACCCACCACCTGTCCGGCATACACCTCCTCTTGGGGGAAGATGAAGAAGCGCCCGCGGTCTTGAAGCTTGTCGATGGCATAGGCGTAGGCCGTGCCGGGTTCGAGGGCGATCAGCGAACCGTTGACGCGCCTTTCTATGTCGCCTTTCCATGGTTGGTATTCAAGGAAGCGGTGGGCCATGATTGCCTCTCCGGCAGTGGCCGTGAGGATATTGTTGCGCAGGCCTATGATGCCGCGCGACGGGATGTGGAACTCGATGTTGATACGGTCGTTCTGGGTCTCCATGCTCACGATCTCACCCTTGCGGCGCGTCACAAGGTCAATCACCTTCGACGAATATTCCTCGGGCACGTTGATGGTGAGCGTCTCGATGGGCTCGCACTTGCGGCCGTCGATATTCTTGATGATTACCTGCGGCTGGCCTACCTGGAGCTCATAGCCTTCGCGGCGCATCGTCTCGATGAGGATGGACAGATGGAGCACACCGCGTCCGAAGACGGTCCATTTGTCTTCAGTCTCGCCCTTCTCCACCCTCAGGGCCAGGTTGCGGTCGAGCTCGCGCGCAAGGCGGTCGCCGATGTGGCGCGATGTGACGTATTTGCCGTCTTTGCCGAAGAAGGGGGAGTCGTTGATGGTGAAGGTCATCGACATGGTGGGTTCGTCGATGGCTATGCGGGGCAGCGGGTCGGGATTGTCGTAGAGGGTGATGGTGTCGCCTATCTCGAAGTTGTCGAGACCCACGATGGCGCAGATGTCGCCGCTGGATACCTCTGCCACCTTCTTTCGGCCCATGCCCTCAAACGTGTAAAGTTCCTTGATTTTCTGTTTCACTACGGAGCCGTCTTTCTTCGAGAGGCCGACCTCCATACCCTCGCGGAGTGTGCCTCGGGCCACGCGACCTATTGCGATGCGGCCCACATAGCTGCTGAAGTCGAGGCTTGTGATGAGCATCTGAGGGTCGCCCTCCACCTGCTCGGGCGCCGGGATGTCGGCGATGATGGTGTCGAGAAGGGCCGTGATGTCGCCCGTAGGTGTCTTCCAGTCGTGGCCCATCCAGTTCTGTTTCGATGAGCCGTAGATGGTGGTGAAGTCGAGCTGCTCCTCGGTGGCATTGAGGTTGAACATGAGGTCGAACACCATCTCGTTCACCTCGTCTGGGCGGCAGTTGGGCTTGTCTACCTTGTTGACCACCACGACGGGCTTCAGACCCATCTGGATGGCCTTCTGGAGCACGAAGCGCGTCTGGGGCATGGGACCCTCGAAGGCGTCTACGAGCAGCAGGCAGCCGTCGGCCATGTTGAGCACACGCTCCACCTCGCCGCCGAAGTCGGCGTGGCCCGGGGTGTCGATGATGTTTATCTTGGTGCCGCGGTAGTTGATCGAGACATTCTTCGAGAGGATGGTGATGCCGCGTTCGCGCTCAAGGTCGTTGTTGTCGAGTATGAGTTCGCCGGCGTTCTGGTTGTCTCTGAAGAGGTTGCCCGCCAGCAACATCTTGTCTACGAGTGTCGTCTTCCCATGGTCTACATGGGCGATTATTGCTATATTTCTGATGTCTTGCATAATTACGGTGCAAAATTACAAAATCTCTGCCAATTGGTAAAATCAAAAGGCGGAGATGTGGGTGGGCGGCTGCGTTCGCGGGGGTCAGCGTGCGCGGAGAATAGACTCCAGCTCAGGACCCGACACCTTGAGCTGGAACTTGCCGGCGGAGGCCACGGATATGTTGCCGGTCTCTTCGCTGACAATGACGCAGAGGGCGTCGGTGGCCTGGCTCATGCCCAGGGCCGAGCGGTGGCGCAGTCCGAGCTCTTTGGGGATGTCCATGTCATGGCTCACGGGGAGGATGCAGCCCGCGGCCTTGATGATGCCGTCGGCGATGATCACGGCTCCGTCGTGGAGCGGCGAGTTCTTGAAGAAGATGCTCTCGAGCAGTCGCGCGTTGACAGGGGCGTTGAGAATCTCGCCCGTCTTCTCATAATCCGAGAGGGGCACCTTGCGCTGGATTACGATGAGGGCCCCGGTCTTGGTGCGGCTCATGGCCATACAGGCCCTCACGATGGCCATCACCGACTCATGATACTCCTCCGTGTCTTCGCCGCGGCCATGGAGCAGCAGCTTGCGTAGATTCTTCCAGCGGCTTCGCGAACCGATGTCTATCAGGAAACGCTTGATCTGGTCTTGAAAAAGGATTACGAGCACGATGAGGCCGATGCTCATAAACTTGTCGAGGATGGTGCCTGTGAGGCGCATGTCGAAAATCTCGGAGGCCAGCACCCAGATCACGATGAATGCCAGCACGCCGTAGAAGAGACTGATGGTGCCGCTACGGCGCATTAGCCGGTAGACATAGAAGAGCAGCAGGGCCACCAGCAGAATGTCGATGATATCCTTTATTCCTATTCCAAGCATAGCATGTCGATGGATTTAGCGGTCAGGACGGCCTCGGAGACGTCGTGAACGCGGATTATGTCTGCGCCCTTGAGGATGGCTGCGGCGTTCATGGCCACGGTTGGGATAAGGGCGTCGGCGAGGTCGCAGCCGGCCGCCTCCCTCACCATCCGTTTGCGGCTGAGCCCGGCGAGGATCGGGCAGCCCAACACTTTGAGCCTGTCGAGTCGACTAAGCAGTTCGTAGCCCTGCTCGGGGGTCTTGGCAAAGCCGAACCCGGGGTCGACAATCACGTTGGCTACGCCGGCTCTTCGGGCGTTGTCGAGCCTGAAAGCAAGCTCCCTTACCACCTCCGTGGTCACGTCGGCCTCGTAATGGCAGAGGGAGTCCATGGTGGCAGGAGTGCCGCGCATGTGCATCATCACGTATCCCGCGCCGGCGCGTGCCACGGCCTCAAGCATCCCGTCGTCTTCTCCGCCGCTGATGTCGTTGATGATGTCTACCTTCCATTTCTCAAGGCATTCGCGGGCCACGTGGGTGCGGAAGGTGTCTACCGATATGATGGCCTCGGGGAAGGCCTTGCGGATCGCCTCGAGCGGCTCGGAGAGGCGGCTCAGTTCCTCGTCGGCCGATGCCGGCGCTGAACCGGGACGTGTGCTGCAGGCTCCGATGTCGATTATGTCGGCGCCCTGGCCGAGCATTGCACGCACGCGCAGCAGGGCGTCGTCGGCACTGAGCGTGCGACTCCCGGCAAAGAAAGAGTCGGGCGTAAGGTTGAGAATCCCCATCACCCATGTACGCGAGAACTCCACGAGGCGCCCCCTCAGGGTGAGGGTGGGGCGCTCTCGGCGGGGTGCGGCAAAGGGACGGGGGCAGTTCATAGGCTTATACGCATTTGTCAGAAGGGGTATCCAATTGCCAGATGGAACGCGAAGGCCTTCTTGAAGGGGATGTTGAAGTAGTGGGGTCCGGCGTCATACCATGGAGTATGGAGTCCGTAGCCAAGGTCGCCGCGTATCACCATCACACCGATGTCGACACGCAGGCCCACACCCGTGCCCAAGGCTATGTCGCGCAGGAAGGTCTTGCCCTCGAGCAGACCGCCGGGCCGCAGGGGGTCTTTCTTCAGCAACCAGATGTTGCCGGCGTCTACGAAGACGGCCCCATGGAGAATGCCGACGATTGGGAAGCGGTATTCCACGTTCATCTCGAGTTTGAACGTACCCGTCTGGTCGAAATAGCTGTCGCGCTCGCCTACCGGAGGCCTGTAGCTGCCGGGGCCGATGGAGCGTACAGTGAAGGCGCGTATGGAGTTGGCGCCTCCGATATAGAACTGTTCGGAATAGGGCACCTCCGACGAGTTGCCGTAGGCGTGTTCGGCACCGATGAGCACGCGGCTCACAATCCACTGGTCGCTCTTTGGGAAGAGGCGACGGCTGTAGACGAGTTGTGCCTGTCCCTTCACAAACTGCGAGAAGGGTGTGCCGAAGAGTTTCTTCTGCCCTTTCACGCCTGCCAGCGACCATATGCCGTCGAAGAGGTTGCCCGCCTCGGTGAATGTGCCGGTGAAGGTGATGCCGTTTATCTTTTCCCTTTCCAGGAATTTGTCGATTGTATAGGTGTAGCTGAGCTGTGGGATAAACTGGCTCTGGAAGCTGAGCGCCACGGAGGGGTTGAGGTTCATTATGGAGTCGAACTCGGTGGTGGTGCTCATCAGTTTGTTGTAGGTCAGCTTGAAGAGTGTCAGCGAACTGGAGGTGTTGCGTGTGGGTTTCCAGTCGTAGATGATTCCGGCGTTGAATTCGGCCATCTTGAAGTAGTGGGGCCGGTTGAGTAGGTCGGCGCCGAGGGAGACCGTGGTCCAGTTGAGGTCGCGCTGCCGGCGCCGGATGAAGTTGGGGGCGAGCAGGCGCGGGAAGGCCACGGAGGCGGTGAGGCCGAACTCGTAGGAGTTGAAGATGGAGCGGTTGGCTCCGGAGCCTGTCTGCCATTCATAGCTTGCGTTGAGCTTGAGGCTGAAGCGCTCGGCGCCTCCGAAGAGGTTGTTGTGTGTGAGGCCGAAGATGACTCCCGGGCCGAGGTAGCTGTTGGATTTTGACGTGGCGTTCACCTCTATCGAGGCCTCCATGGGGCGGTCGAAGCGGCAGGTGATGAAGACGTCCATCGTGGGATTGGTGGCCGAGGTGTCGGCGGGGAAAGGCTGAATCTCCACCGACTGGAATATGCCGAGGCGCGAGAGGCGCTCCTGAGTGCGGTCCATGTCGCGCACGGAGAAGAGTCGACCCTCGCGGAAAGTGATGCAGCCCGGCACGAGGTTTTTGCGCAGATGGGCCGGCCTGTATACAATGAGTTCGCCGCGCTTGGTCTGGATGGTGTCCGGAATGCCGGGATGACGCTTGCTGCGGCGCTCCACAGTAGTGTAGACGTTGCCCACCTTATACTGCCTGAGAGCCACGGCCGGCACTGTGGGGTCGAGGTCCATCTTTATGGCGATGTGATGGGGTGTGATGAGGCTGTCGGCGTAAAACTGTATGTATTCCGGGCGGAAGTAGTAGTAGCCTCGGTTGCGCAGGCGGTTGGTGATGTTGATTCTCACGTCGCTGAGGGAGTCTACACAGAAGATGCTGCCCTTCTGCAGGTAGGGGTTCCTCATGGCAAGGGAGTCTATGAAGTGGGTTATGGGGTCGTCGGGCCGGTCTATGTAGATTATGGAGTCGATGGGGTACGGCTCTGATACGTTGACGGTGTAGTCGATGCGGGCCTTCTTGGGGTTTTTCTTGTCGTAGATGAGCTCGTAATGTGCCGTTGAGCCGAAATACCCGTTGTCGGCCAGGATTTTCTCCATCATGTCTGTGCGCACCTGCGGACGCACGTCGCTGATGAGCACGGGCTGAGCCACGAGGTTACGGTAGAGCCAGCCCTTGAGACCCTTGGCGTCGGGGTCCCAGTTGTTGTAGACCCAAAGGCCGATGGGGAACGGGGTGCGGACGTATGGCGACATGAAGGGCATCGGGTTGTTGGGCTTGACGTCGATTGTGCTCTTCAGCTCGCCTACGAGTGCGTCGGGGAGTTTCTCGCCTTCAGAGGGGTTGATCGTCACCTTTTTCACCCCGGTGTAGAGCACCTCGCCGTCGGTGAGGCGGCGTGTGGTGGAGCAGCCTGCTGCCAGGATGAGGAGCAGGAGTGCTGCCAGGGCTATGAGAGGCGACTTGCGGTGCATATGCTTTGGTGTGGGGGTGGTTAAAAGCTTGTCGTGTGGCGGGATTAGAGTTCTTTAGGGATGAGAGAGTCGGAGGCGGCCGTATCAGGCGGGAGGGTCACTACAGGGGCCTTTTTGCGTCGGCGGTTTTTGAAGAAGCTCTTGAAGTCGCCTATCTTGCGTTTGTAGACGAAACCGGCGCCCATCTCGGTGATCTCGCCCTCGAGGATGCTCTCGTAGCCGTTGTGGCGGAAGAGCTTTAGCAGCATTGTCTGGCTCTGTGTCTGGCGCAGAATGTATTCGAAGGAGATGTCGCTGATGAGGTTTTGGGTCAGGTTGTCGTCGGCCGAGGCATCGGTGGAATAGTTGCCTCCAACGGAAATCTTGAAGCGGTTGTTGAAGAGTGACTTGGAGAGCTGGTAGCTGTAGCTTGTGGCCGTGGATTGCTGGCCGTCGTTGGTGAGGTCATACTGGTTGACGCCAAACGAGAGGTCTACGCCGCGAATATTCTTGGCAGCCCAAGAATTGAGTTGCGCGGTAAGGAAGTTATAGACATTCCCGGTGAGCGGCCCGGCATTGGTGGAGATGCCTCCTGCGGAGTACTGGCCGGTGATGAGAAGGTTCATCGCGGCGGAGTTGCGCTGGTCGGCGCTCATGCCCTGAAGCTGGTTTTCGATTGTCATGTCGTCGTCGGTACCCAGGTCAAACATAAGGTTCGGGGCATTGAGAGTGCCCGAGATGCTGAGTTTGACAAGGAAGTTTACCAGGCGGGAGTTGCCTCCGTCTTGCGACACGCTCACCTTCATGGTGTCCGTGGCCTTGATGTTGAGCACGGGATTCATCATAGGTCCGTTGAAGAGTACGTAGCTCGAGGGGTCGAACACGAATTCCTTCTCGCCGATTACGGGCACGTTGTAGCGTGCGAAGCCGTTGCCGGTGTTGATCTGTCCGTTGAGTGTTATGTCGCCCATGAAGTTGCGGTAAAGGTTTACGCTGCCGGAGGGCGACAGTTGCACGCGGTCGGTGCCGTTGTTTGAGAGCAGCACGGTCACCATTGCTCCGGGAGTGATGCCCACGGTGGCCTGCACCCGCATGAACACCTCCTGGGGCACTTCGGGCTTGAATGTGGTGGTGTCGGAGAAATTGACGAATTTCACCACGTCGGTGTTCTTCTCGCCCTGGATTGCGGTGTTGGCGTCGGGGATGGCGTATGTTACGTCGGTTGAGCCAAGGATGTTGAGGTTGGCGTTGGCGGTGAAGTGGGTCATGGGGCCTTTTGCGGAGGCCGTGAGGTTGAGGAAGAGTTTGCCGTAGATGTCGCTTCCGGCGCGGCGGTCGTTGCCGATGAGCTGGAAGTTGTTTGCGTTGGCGTTGATGTCGAGCTGAATGTCGGTGAGGGATGAGGCGTCGATGGTGCCGTCGATGGTGAGGGGGTTGGAGTTGGCTCCCCAGATGTCGAAGTTGTTGAACCGCACCACGTTGTTGGTTACGGTGAGGGGTTCGCTGTCAAACTTGAGCGTAGATCCCATTATCGGGAGATAGACGGCTACGGAGTCGCAGGCGATGCTGCCGTTGAGTATCGGCTTGGTGAAGCCTCCGGAGAGGTCCATGTCGCCGGAGACGGTGCCCTGCAACGATGCGACGTCGTTGCCCAGGAAGGGGTTGGCGGCCGCGAGTGGGAACTTGTCAAGATTGAGTTTCACGTATTCGGGCTCGAGCCCCTGCTCGCCGGTGATGAGTTTGCTCGATACGGTGAGGGCCTTGCGGTGGTCTACGGCCAGGGATACTGCCAGGTCGTAGGTGCCGTCGAGGTCCATGGAGGCCTGGAGGGAGAGGTTGAGGTCGTCTACCTTTGTCTTGTTGTAGGTGAAGTCGGAGATGCCGAGCCGCCCTACGCCTACGATCTCCTTGCCGTCGTAGCGGGCACGGATGTCGGAGTTGATGGTGGCCGTGAGGGGCGGGGCCGTCACCGACATCTGCAGGAATTCCTGGAGGTGGATGTTAGTGAGCTTGACGTGGAGCTCTTGGAGATCGTCGGCGCCTGTTCGCGTCTCGAGCAGTATCGCGCTCTCGTTGCTCTGGGCCTCGAGGTCGGCTTCCACGTGATAGTTCTTGAGGTTGAGGTCCACGTAGTTGTCGGGGTTGAGGGTCCAGGGCCTGTAGCCTATCATGGCGTTGAGAGGTGTGAAGTGGACTGTGACGATGCTGTCGGTCATGGCGGCGGTAAGTCCGAGGCGGTAGCCGTTCTCTCCCTTGAGGTTATACTGGTTGAGGTAGGCCGAGACGCGGTTGGAGCCCACGTATCCGTTGAGGTTGACGTCTGCGAATTCGTCGAGTGTGCCGGGCTGGTTGCCTATGTGGAGCCGGTAGTCGAGCAGATAGTTGCGCTGTTTGAGGCCGAGGGTTATCGTGTCGATGTTGACGGAGGCCGTCTGCAGGCCGAGCACGTCGGCATATCCGGTTATTATGGAGTCGTTGCGCAGGTCGAGAGCCACGGAGTCGAGGGCGATTCCCGAGGGTGAGAGCACCTGTTCGAGCAGTCCTCTTCCGGGGGCGTTTACGCTGAGGTCAAACTTAGGCAGCAGTTGCTGTATGGAGTCTACCATAAGTTCGCGACGGTCTATCTGTCTCACGGCCACGTCGGCCGCACCGGTGAATTTCTCCACCACTTGGCGGAGGTTTTCAGGGCTGTTGAAGGCCAGTCGTGTGTCCTGGCAGTCCACGTCGAGCGATACGGTCTCTTCCGTTGCCAGCAGCTTGGCTTCCACGCCCTTCGGCATGTGGATGATCTGGTCGGGCAGGTTCCAGTCGAGGTTGTTGACGGTGAGGTCTACGTCGTAGAGCCATTTCTCGGGCTGAGCCGTGCCGTCGAGGTAGACGTCAAACGAGCCTTTGTTGGGCAGCGAGTCGAGGCCGAGGGCCTGGAGGTCGAGATGACGGCAGTGGAGGGAGCCCGTGGCGGAATAGTTGTCGGGGTAGATGTCGCCTTTAAGGTCAAGGCTGAGGTCGGCCACGCTGTTGGGAGAGGTGAGGGTCACGTCGTAGGCATGGTTGGCCAGGGTGGCTGCCAGTGAAATGTCGCGCAGCGATTGCCCCTTGTATTGAAGTTCGTGGAGAGCGAGGTTGATGTCGGTGGCGGCCTTTGGCGATGTGGGGTTGAAGCCGTCGCCTGTGGCCTGTAGGGTTGCGTCTACATTGCCAATGCCGAGGTCCGGGAGGAAATAGGCAACGTTGAGGTCGTGGATGTCGAGGTTGGCGTTATAGGCCTCGGAGTTGAGGTTTACGCGTCCCTTGGCGGCAATGTCGCCCTGGGGGGTGAGCAGCGCCAGGTCGGCGTTGTAGGCGCCGCGGTCGGCACCGGCCTCGCCCTCGATGGAGAGGGAGGGCACTTTGAATCCGAGGTCGCCTGTGAAGTGCTCCACGAGCGAGGGGTCGGTGAGCTCGCCGTCGATATTGAGGTGGGCCACGAGGTTTTTGATGTCGAGGGGATTGCGGGCATAACCCGATGCGCGGAGGCTAAGCGCGGATGGCACTGCGAGGTCGAACGTCGAGAGGTCGACGTCCGAGAGGCGTCCGTGTGCGTCGATGAGCAGATGGATGGGCCTGTTGGGGAGCAGACGGGTATACTGGCCCAGAGCCGGCATGAAGGCTACCACGTCCGGAAGCCCGATGTTGAGGTTGGCGGAGATGTCGACCGGCGCATCCGGCTTGAGCTCCATCAGGGCGAAGGGGATTCCGGCAGTGACGTCGAGGCGCGAGTAGGGGGTGAATACTCTGAGCGAGTCGAGAGAGATGCCGGCCGAGTCGAGGGCCACGGTGCCATGGCCTTCCGTGATCTGGAGTCCGCAGCGCTCGCGGGCCTCGAGGCGTGTTATGGGGAGGCGGAGGGTAGCGGCCTCGTTGTAGAAGTTGTCGATGGCCACGTTGATGCCCGAGAGCTGGAGATAGTTGGCGTCAAAGCCCGGCTGGGGCGTTGCGCCGGCTATGCCGTAGAGGCCGCTGAAATTGCTGATGCTCACCGTCTTGCCCTCTATCACCATGGGCGGCGACTCCACTGAGGTGGTGTCGACGGGCGCTGGATGGGCGGCGATGTATTCCGGGGTGGGGGTAAGAAACTTGAAGTCACCTCCGTTGGCCAGCAGCTCGTCGGCAGTGATGCGGGATGTCTCGAGGTTGATCAGGCCGTTGGTGAGGCGCAGGTTGTCGGCAAAGATGGCCAGGGTGTCGATGGTGGGGAGCGACGACATTCCGAAGCGGATACGGGTGCCGTCGAGCTCGCCGATGCGTATCTTGAAGGGAGTGGAGGTGGTGTCTTGCGGGGTGGGTTTCTTCTTCCAGACATCGAGATACATCTGGATGTCGGCGTCGCATATGGTGGCCTTGTTGAGGTCGATGTCGCTCTCCTTGATGCTCACGGAGCTTTTGTCGTCTACCTCGAGGAAGCCGGCCCTGATTGTCATTATCATGGAAGTGTCGGGGGAGGCGAGACGGTAGTAGGCGTCCTTGAGCATGAGGCGGTCAACGTCTACATCGAGTTTGAACAGGGGGAGGAGCTTCACGTCGACGATGGCCTCGCGGGCGCTCACCATGGTGTCGCCAGAGGCTTCAACGATCGAGAGGTCTTGCAGGGAGAGGTCGAGGGGGAACTTGAGGCGGAACTTACCGATAGAGATGTCCATGCCCGTAGACTTCCTCACTTCATTTTCAGCAATCTTCACCACAAGGTTTTGCACCGGTGGGATGTAGAGAAGGAAGGGGAGGATAATCACGAAGATGATGATGCCGAACAGGGTCTTTAGCGTTCGCCTGAGCCATGTTGGCCTGATCAGATGGTGCTTGGGAACCTTGCCTCCCTTGCAGGGCTGCGGCTGGGGAGAGGACGCGACGCCGGCGGCAGGCGCCTGTGGCGTCTGCTCCTGCTGGCTCTCGGGGCGCAGGTCGGAGCCTCCCGGAGCGGGTGGCGTTTGCGGAGCCGGAGCCGGCTGTTTGCTGTCGTCGTTGTCGTCCATCACGCTGAGGCGTCAGAGTTGTCGGCGAAGAGTTTCTGCACCATCGCCCAGATTCCGCCGGCGGCAATGGCGCCGGCGGTGTCGGCCAGGATGTCGAGAGTCTCGAACTCCCGGCCGAGCCCCATGGCCCGCTGCACGAGTTCGTCGCCGAGGCCGAAGAGGGCGCAGGCTATGGAGACGGCTCCCACCAGAGGGAGGGGGAGCATTGCCCATCGCCTGTGTTTCATCCATTCCAGCAACACCACAAACGTAAGGAAACCGAACATAACCATATGGATCACCTTGTCGGCGCCGGGTATGAGCGGCAGCTGGATGTCGCCGGCGGGATGCGGGGCGAGGGTAAGCCAGAGGATGAGAGCTATGGTGAGGCCCGAAATCAACCCTGTGGGTATCTTCGCGATGAGTTTTCTGAACCTCTCCATATGTTGGCTTACCTCAAATCAAGACACAAAGTTAAGAAAAATTCGTGAAAAATCAGTTGCCTGCAACGGTTTTTACGCCGTTGACCACATAGATGCCCCGAGGCAGCTTCTCAAGGTCGGCCCTGGAGGCGCCGGAAAGGAGCTTGACTCCGAGCATGTTGTAGACGTCAACGGTCTCATTCTCAGCGGCCGGGGAGCCTACGGAGTTCAAGACGTCGCCGATGGTGTAGCGGATTTTTGTCTCCGGCACAGGGATGATGTTGTAGGTGTTGAAATCTACCGTCATTCTGTCTCCCGGGATTGTTATCACATATTCCCCTTCGGCGGTATATGCCCGGTCGAACTGAATCTTCAGGAAAGAACCGAGTGTCCGCACCTGGTCGATGTCTTCATTGTCGTCAGTCACGGTTATCACCCCGCAGAGAAGCTGCTCCGTCTTTCCGTCGGGCAGTGTGAGCGCCACGTTCAGACCTCCTCCATACGTTACGGTTATCATCTCGCCGTAGAAATCATAAAGTGCATGGGGGTCTGTCTCCCTGATGCCCCACACCACGTTGCATTGGTCAAGATAGGGTACTTGCCCTTCTGCCGGGTCGCATACCATAACGGGGAGAGGCATGAGATTGTCTATAACCATGTAGTTGAGGTAGAGAGGAAGGTTGTCGTTGATGGGTTTGCCGTCTACGAGTATGGCTCCTGCCGGCACTATTACCGTGTGCGGTCCGTTATAGACCTCATGGTCGAGCTTGAAGGAGAGGTGAACGGCATCCGAGCCTTCAAATGTGGTGGAAGTCGTAGTGTCGCCATATCCGAACGGCAGTTCGCCCTCCGCAGGGTCGGGAACAGCCTGAATGTCGAAGTATTTGTAATAGAGCTGGATTCCTTTCGGGTTGACGATGCTGATGTTTTTCCCGGCAAAGGTGATGCCCAGCCATTCGGTCAGCTCTTCGTTTGGCTGGGGGGAAAGGGTATAGTTGGAGATGAAGAAGGTGAAGTCGTCGCCCGGGAACATTACGCTGCCTTCCGGGGTATTGATTCTCACCACGTCTTCAGCCAGAGCCAGAATGTATTCGCCCGGGGTATTGAAGGGTTGGTTGCCATTCTGCGAATTCTGCACCCTGATGATGAGTTTGCTGTCTCCCAGGGCAGTCTTCTCTCCTCCCGTCTCGATGGAGGCGATGTTGGCATGGCTGAAATTGGAGCCGCGGACACCGAACTTCACATCCTCGAGATTGTAATCCTGACCGGCTATTTCCACTCCACACCCGGGCCATTCTATCGACACTTCACTGAGGGTGATGTTGGTGGAGCCGCGACGGGGGGAGAGAACGGGGTCGTCGGGCACTGATGCCTCTGTGCCCGGGAATGTCCAGTTTGCCGAAATCTCGCGGGAATCGGTATTGCCCGTGCGGAATGTACCGGCCTCGCAAATAATATAGCCCCACTGCTCGAAGCCATAGAGATTTACGAAGGGGCGGTCGAGCGTGATGGTGGCTACCCTGCCGGAAGTGGTGACTGTAAATCCCCTTTGGGTTTCACTTATGGGGTACACCTTGTTGCCGAGGGTAATGTAGATCCCGTCGATGTTGTTGAGGGTCACATTGGAGCTGAAGGTGATGGTAATGGTGGATATCTCCTTTATTTGGGCGTTGTTGGCCGGAGATATGGTCTGAGCCTTCGCGGGGAGGAGGATGGCGGCCATCATTATGGCTGCTGCCACGCGGAGGGAAGAAATTTTTGGGAAGTGTATCATATTAAGTAATGCAATTGGGTATTCTTGGGTGAGAGTTCGGGTTTTTGGTTTAGGTTTATTGAGCTTTTCAGGGTTGTTGGAGTTTTCCCTGGTCGGAGTATGAGTAATAGCTCTCCTGGGTCACGATCACGTGGTCGAGCATCTTGAGGCCGATGTATTTGCAGCCGTCGGCCAGCTGGCGGGTAATCTGGTCGTCCTGGGGGCTTGGTAGAATGTTGCCCGAGGGATGGTTGTGCACCATAATGACGCTTTCCACACCTGGGGTGATGAGCACCTGGCGCAGAATGTTCTTGAGGTCGAAGACGGTGGCCGTCGTTCCTCCGGAGGAGACGACACGGCGCTCTATCACGGCATTCTTGCGGTTGAGCAGAAGGATCCAGATGTGTTCGGTGGTGAGTGGCGCGGCCTCGGGTTGCATGTAGAGAAAGATGTCGGCGGCGCTCCGTATCACGACCCTGTCGCCCAGCTTCTCCATGTTGTATCGCCTCATGATCTCGAGCACGGCCTCGATCTGGAAGGCCTTCACCCGGCCGATGCCGGGGATGGTCATAAGCTCCTCACGCGTGCGCCTTTCGAGCACCTTGAGTTTCCCGTCGTTGCGTTTCATGATCTCGGCGGTGAGTTCGGTGATGGGCATACCCGGTTGCCCGATGCGCAGGATTATGGCGAGCAGCTCGGAGGGAGTAAGGGACTTGATGCCGTATTTTTCGGCTTTCTCGATGGGCGGCAGCTGGTCAGACTGAAACATGGCTTCGGAGCGGTAAGTGGGGGTATATGTTTATTGGAATTTGGAGCCGGAGCGTTATTTACCCTTTCTTATCTCGATTTCTTCCTGGATGTTTCGTCCGCGGCGCAATATGATCTTAAGGAAGTAGGCGCGAAGGAATCCTGTGCCATATCCCCAGAGCTGGATCACGGAGGTCACCACTGCCATAGCTCCGAGCCGGAGGCTCTTCATGGAGATGGAGGCCGTGATGAATATGAGCAGCAGGTAGAGCAGCAGGGGCACGATTGCCAGGACGAAGAATATGGAGCCCACGATGAGAGCCGCCGAACCCACCACGAAGAGGGCCGGGAGCCAGTGGACGAGTTTCATCGAGCCCGGGTAGAGCAGCTGCAGCGTGATGCGCGACATGCCGAAGACGTGCACCTGGCGCCAGAACTTGCGCAGCGAGACGCGCCTCTTATGGTAGACCCTGACGTCGCGCAGCAACACCGGGGCGTAGCCGGCGCGGCGTATGCGGGTGCTCATGTCGATGTCTTCGCTAAACATCTCGCGGAAGCCACCCACGCGGTTGTATACCTCGCGCGAGAAACCCATGTTGAAGGTGCGGGGCACGAACTTTTCGAGCTGCACCTTGCCGCCGCGGATGCCTCCGGTGGTCAGGAAGGAGGTCATCGCGAAGTTGATGGCCTTCTGCAGTGGTGTGAAGGAGTCGTGGGCGGCGTCTGGTCCGCCGAAGCAGTCGGCGCCGGTGGCCTCGAGGGCCCGGCGCAGAGAGGCGAAATAGTCGGGGGGCAGAATGCAGTCAGAGTCGACGAAGACCAGGTAGTCTCCGTCGGCTCTGTCGATGCCGTAGTTGCGCGCTATGGAGCGCCCTTCGTTGTCTTTATGGAAGTATTTCAGCGGGAAGTGTCCGCTGAAGTTGTCACACTGTTTGCGGCAGGGGAGGGATGAACCGTCTTCTACGATGATGCATTCAAACCCCCGGTCGGTCTGCGCGTCGAGGCTCTCCAGGAGGGCCTGCACCTCGTCCGCCCGGTTAAAGACCGGCACAATCAGGGAAAACTTCACGCCTTGACCCTACCGATATAGCTGCCGTCGCGGGTGTCTACCTCGATGAGTTCGCCGGTGTTGACGAAGAGGGGCACCTTTACGGTTGCGCCTGTCTCTACGGTGGCGGGCTTGAGGGTGTTGGTGGCGGTGTCGCCTTTTAGTCCGGGTTCGGTGTATGTCACCTTCAGGACAGTCTTCACGGGCATCTCGGCGAAGAGCACTGTGTTGGTGCTGGCGTCGCTGACCACCTCCACTGTGTCGCCCTCTTTCATGAATTCGGAGCCCGTAACGAGTTCCTTGCTGATGGGCACCTGGTCGAAGGTCTCGTTGTTCATGAAGATGTCGTCGTCGCCGTCGGCGTAGAGATACTGGAAGGGGCGGCGTTCCACACGCACGTCTTCGAGCTTTTCGCCGATGTTGAAGCGGCGCTCTATCACGCGGCCGTCAACAACGTCTTTCAGTTTGGTGCGCATGAATGTATTGCCTTTGCCGGGCTTAACGTGGAGGAACTCTACGCAGAAGTAGAGGCGTCCGTCGAGGCGGATGCAGGTTCCGTTCTTGATGTCCTGAGCGTTCATCATAATGTTTAGGATGCTTTATTTTGTTAAATTTTTTCGATTTATGTGGCAAAGTTAATAATTTTTTCGCGAAAAATGCTTAACTTTGCGTGCTTTTTGAACAAAGGTGGAGCCTCCGGTAGAGAGACCGGCCCTCCGGCAACCTTTTGCAGAAAAGCGCCCAAACAATTCATCAACAATAAATTAAAACTCTCAAGCAATGCATCTTTCAGCAGAAGAAAAGAAGGAAATCTTCGCAAAGTATGGCGAGAACGCAGCTGACACGGGAAGCCCCGAAAGCCAGATTGCACTGTTTTCGGTACGCATCAAGCACCTCACCGAGCATCTGAAGTCGAACCACAAAGACTACGCCACCGCCCGCGCCCTTAAGGCTCTTGTAGGTCGTCGTCGTCGTCTTCTCGACTATCTGATCCGCAAGGACATCAACCGCTACCGCGCCATCATCGCCAAGAAGGAACTCGGTATTCGCAAGTAAGCAGCCGGTTCCCTCGGTAGGAGGCACAAAGCGCCATCTACAAAAAAGTCCGCCCCGACAGGCGGACTTTAATATTGACTGGAGAGGGTCTTACTTCACCACTACTTTCTCGGTGGTGCCGTCGCCGCTTACGATGTAGATGCCGGCCGGCAGGCGCTGGATATCGTCCCTATTGTCGGTCTGAAGCCTCAATACGCCATCGAGCGAGTAAACCGTGTAAGAACCTTGGGCCGAGGCGCTGCCTCCC
>JAFLTW010000009.1 GCA_022509085.1 Muribaculaceae bacterium
TCATAAAGCAGTCGTGAATAATCTTGTCCTGCAACGGAAGGGGAGCGGTCAACAAATTTTGGAGGGTTTTTAATTTCTTTTGCCATATGGTTTATTTCATTAGGTCAATGAAACGGATTTTCTGTTTGTCTTTCGTGGCTCCCCAGTCTTTGATTAGAGCGTAGGTTCCGTTATGCTTGCGTATATCGCCTGTTATAGCTTCAATAGTGATGGGTCTGAATATTGAAACCCCGGGCCTCTGTCGGCATAGTTGTCGGTGCCCCAGAAGATATTCACCTGCTTATTCTCCGTGCTCAACGTGTGGTCCTTAAGCAGCGTGTTGAGCAATTCCGGCGACATCGCCAGAATATCATTCTCTTGAATATCTACTTTTTGGTTCTCCATCTCTATGTCATCGGCAACTTACTGCAATTCACGGGCGTCAGGAGGGGTTCTCGAAGTATTGCGGATGGATGCCGAAGACGAAGTGGCGGCTGCGGATGATGATGATCACCAACGCGATTACCATCAGGCCTGTGCCCACGATGAAGGGGAAAATCACCGTGTGGTTGTTGAAGATGAAGACGAAGAGGTTGACAATCACCGGCACGATGGAGATACCCACGTAGTTGGCAGCCTGCAGGAAGGCCAACGCCAGGGTGGACTTGGCGGGGTCGTTTACGAGCTCCGTGGCCTTGGTATAGAAGATGGGCTGCGTCTGTCCGTTGCCGAGACCTACCAGACAAGCCGCAACGATAAACATCGGGAGGTCTTTGAACACCAGGTAGATTATAAACCCAATGACGATGAAGGCCGTGGAGACGATGAAGGTGTATTTCTTAAACAGTTTCAACACCGCCGTAACGAAGATGCCAATCACGAACATCAGGAAATAGTAGACCGAAGTCACCATCGACACGTCTTCCACACTCATGTTGAGAGTGGGCATGAGGTTGGGCAGATAATAGGTCTGCAGCGTGCACGCAAACTCAAAGAAGCAATAGGCTATCATTAGCCAGATGGTGCGTCCGAGATAGAACGGGCCCACCAGCTTCTGGTTGGCAAACGAAAATCCGTCGACATCAATCTGCGAGGCGGGAGCAGTCGCAACAGTGGCAGCAGCTACTGTGGCCGCGGGATCGGCTGCCGGCGTTGTTGTGGGAGCGGCCTCTGCGGGCGCTGCAGCTGTGGTTTGTACTGTCGCCGTGGGCGCTGCAGCCTTTTGGGCTGCAAGCTGTGCCGGATCTACGAGGTCGCTCTTAGGAATCTTCTTGAGCCAGGGTATGAGCAGCAAGGAGATGAGCGGAATCATGTAGACGATGAAGGGGAGATGCCAGCTCTTTGCGGCGAGAAACCCCACAGCGAATGTAGCCCCTACGAGGGCGATGTTGCCTATGGCCGAGACTACGCCCATCTGCTTTGTGCGGTAGGGTCCGGTGAAGACGTCGGCTATAAGACCCGTAGAGAAGGGGAGGATGAGGCCGCATCCGGCTCCCAGCAGACAGCTCAACCAGATGAGGATGGTGAGCGAGCCGGAGAAGATGGATAGCAGCCCGGAGAGGGCGTAGAGGATGATGCCCGTAACGATGATGGCCAGCTTATGGCGTGTCTCCGATAGTTTGCCGGAGAGAAGCACGAACGGGATGATTACCAGATTGGGGAGCACCGTGAGAAGCTGGATCTTGAAATCCGTGACGTCGGAAAAAATCTGGTGCAGGCGACCCTCGATGGGGGTCACGGCAAGGCCGGGAAGGTCTACGGCGAGCGAGAGCGACCATATCGCTATCACCACCATCAGCGAGACGCTGCCTTTACCCGTCTTGATTTCGAAAGCCATAAGTGTGGATTCAGTTCTTTATTATCAACACAAAATGACTCTCATATGTTTAAAAAGCGCTGACTTTTTAACAATTACCAATCACCTATTATCAGATGTCAGATTCCGAAGAAGCGTTTGCCGTCGGCCGTGAGGTAAGGCTCGAGGTCGGCGAAGGGAATGGTGAAGTGGGGCGAGCCGGCCGAGTAGGGGGCTATCTCGTAGGGGGTGTAGGAGAACACCACGCCATCCTCCACTATCCAGGGGTTGATGGCCGGGGGAGCGAGCTTGGCCAGTGTCTTCACCCCGAGGAGCTGCTCCATGAGTTCGGCATCGGTGCCTACCTTGAAGTAGCGCTTCAGGCCCTCGACGAAGAGTTTGTGGAGTGGCTTATATGAGGTGAAGCAGTTTTTGGTGAAGATGGTGCCGTCGGCCTGCAGGAAGGTGGTGCCGTAGGAGCCGCCCGAGCCGTGGGCTCCTCCCTCATATATATAGGAGGTGTGGTCGTAGGTCACCACGAAATCGTTCACCCACTCGGGCTCGAATTCGTCGATTGTATAGCCGCCATATTCGTTGAGGTCGGGATCCTCGCCGAGGTTGGCCGAGTAGTGGCGGAAGAAGGCCTCGGGGTCGTCGAGCGAACCTTTATAGGTGCCCGTGAGCTGCTCGTTGATCCAGGTGCGCACGGCCGTCACAAGTTCGGGATTGCCGGCTGTGGGGTAGGCCACCTCGAGCTTGTAGTTTCCCTTCTCTTTCTCAAACTCGCGGTATTCGAAGGGGATGTTGGGGGTGAGGGCTGTGTCGGCGGCGGCAGCGGCGACTGGGGATTCGGCCATGGTGTCGGCGTCCGTGTCGGCCGAGGCTTTGGTGGCCGGGCGGGTGCAAGCCCCTGCGGCGAGCAGAAGGCTTATGGCTATGAGAGAGCAGATGTTTTTCATTTTTCCTAAACCGTTTTGTCTTAACACGTTAATAAGATAAGATAGCTTTTTCTGAAAACGCCCGGAGACGAATCGCCGGGCGTTTAAAGGTTTTAGAAGCTTTGTTTATTGAAACTTTTAAAGTTTTTGGGTCAGCAATGTTGTGAGAAGTCGGCCTGGAGCATGTCGCCCTTGTCGATGAATGCCTGGTGCAGAGCGAAGGCTGCGGAGAGGTTGTGAGGCGTGTGGCCGCCGTTCTTCTTCGCCAGCTTGAGATAATCGAAGAGGAGCTCACGATACATCGGATGAGCGCAGTTCTCGATTACTACCTCGGCCCTCTGGATGGGATCGAGACCGCGGAGGTCGGCCACACCCTGCTCCGTAACGAGGATCTTGACGGAGTGTTCGCTATGGTCTACATGGCTTACCATGGGCACGATAGCGGAAATCTGGCCTCCCTTCTGGATGGAGGGGCAGGAGAAGATGGAGAGGTAGGCGTTGCGGCAGAAGTCGCCGGAACCGCCGATGCCGTTCATCATCTTGGTGCCCATTACGTGGGTGGAGTTGACGTTGCCGTAGATGTCCATCTCAAGGGCGGTATTCATGGCGATGAGGCCCAGACGGCGCACCACCTCCGGGTGGTTGGAAATCTCGCCGGGGCGCATCAGGATCTTGTCGCGGAAGAAGTCGATGTTGTCCATGAAGTGGAGCATCGTGTCTTCCGAGAAGGTGAGAGCACAGGTAGACGCGAAGCTGCAGCGACCCTCTTCCATAAGATGAAGCACGGCGTCCTGGATCACCTCGGTGTACATCTCAAACCGGGGAATTTCCGGGTTGGCGCCCAGACCGTAGAGCACGGCGTTGGCAACGTTGCCCACACCGCTCTGGATGGGAAGGAACTCCTTGGGGAGCTTGCCGGCCTTAAGCTGGGCGGCAAGGAAGTTGCAGACATTGTCGCCAATCTTCTGGGTCACCTCGTCGGCCTCCGTAAAGGGCTTGATCACCTCGCTCTCGTTGGAAGGAACGATGCCGACTATCTTCTCGGGATCGATGTGGAGCACGGTGGAGCCGATCCTGTCGGAGGGCTTGTAGATGGGGATCTCGCGGCGGTGGGGAGGATCGGCGAGTACGAAGTTGTCGTGGAAGCCGCGGAAGGAGGTCTGATAGTAGGAAGAGTACTCCAGAATCACCTTCTTTGCGAGCATGGCGATGGTGGGGGTCATGCCCAGGCCGGCGCCGAGCACCACGTCGCCGTTGGGGCTCATCTCCGTCACCTCGATCACTGCCACGTCGATGTCGCCGTAGAATCCGTAGCGGAGGTCCTGGCTCAGGTGGCTCAGGTGGCAGTCGAAATAGTGCATGCCTCCGTTGTTGCTCAGGGCACGCGCATCCTTATGGCCCTGGTAGGGCGTACGGATGTTTATCGCATGGGCGCGGGCAAGCGCGCCGTCTACGTAGTCGTTGGTCGATGCGCCCGTGAAGAGGTTGATCTTGAATTCCTCTCCCTTGGCGTGCAGTTCCTCGGCCCGCTTGGCGAGCGCGAGAGTTACAATCTTCGGAGTTCCCGAAGCCGTGAAACCCGAAAAGCCCACATTGTCTCCATTCTTAATGCAGGCAGCAGCTTCTTCAGCCGTAATAAAAGGGATATTCATTTGTAACGATTAGATTTAAGTATTATGTGGTAGGTTTTTAGGTATTTTTAGATTTTATAGGTAATTTTGCACAAAATTACAATTTTAATCCCATATTACCACTATATGGAGCCATTTTTTTTACCGAAACAGGATAAAAATTGCACTTCAGATAAAAAAATGTGCATCGAAACTTACGGATGCCAGATGAATGTGGCAGACAGTGAGGTGATTGCATCGATGCTGGCCCTAGCGGGCTACAGCCGCCAGACAGAGGCTGAAAAAGAGCGCGGCGACGTGCCCGACGCCGTGGTGCTCAACACGTGCTCCGTGCGCGAGGCAGCCGAGCAGAAAATCTACGGGCGCCTCGAATACTGGAACGCCATCCGGCGCCGCACGGGCAAGCCGCGCGTGATTGCCGTGGCCGGCTGCATGGCCGAGCGCCTGCGCGACGAACTGATTGACCGTCATGGGGCCAACCTCGTGGCCGGCCCCGACTCGTATATGGACCTCCCGGCGCTCGTCGCCGCAGCCGAGAAAGGGGAGCGCGCCGTAAACATAGAGCTGAGCACTACCGAAACCTACCGCGACGTGATGCCCATGCGCTCCGGCGCCGGCTCGATAAGCGGCTTCATCTCCATAACCCGCGGCTGCAACAACTTCTGCACCTACTGCATCGTCCCCTATACCCGTGGCCGCGAGCGCTCCCGCGAGCCACAGAGTATCCTCTCCGAGCTCGCCGACCTGCGCAAGCGCGGCTTCCGCGAGGTGACTCTGCTCGGGCAGAACGTCAACTCATACTCCTATGCCGGTCCCGACGGCGCGACGGTAGACTTCCCGCGGCTGCTCAGGATGGTGGCCGCCGCTGCCCCCGACATGCGCATCCGCTTCACCACCTCCCACCCCAAGGATATGAGCGAGGACGTGGCAAGGGTAATGACGGAATATCCCAATGTGGCGCGCCATATCCATCTCCCCGTGCAGAGCGGCAGCAACGACGTCTTGAAACGAATGAACCGGAAATACACCCGCGAGTGGTATCTCGACAGGGTGAAAGCCCTCAGGGAGGTTTGCCCCGACCTGGCCATCACCTCCGACCTCTTCACAGGTTTCTGCGGCGAGACGGAAGAGGACTTCCTCCAGACCCTGAGCCTGATGGAGGAGGTGGGCTATGACGCCGCCTTCATGTTCCGTTACTCGGAGCGCCCCGGCACATTCGCCGCCAAGAATATGGCCGACGACGTGCCGGAGGAGGTGAAGATAAACCGCCTCAACAGGATGATTGAGCTTCAGAACCGTCTCTCGCTCGAGAGCAACCGCCGCGACATCGGCAAGGAATTCGAGGTGCTCGTGGAGGGCCGCTCCAAGCGCAGCGCCGACGAATACTGCGGCCGAACGTCCCAGAACAAGATGGTAGTGTTCCCCAAAGGCAACGCCCTGCCCGCCACGTTCGTGCCCGTGCGTATCACCGACGCCTCCTCCGCCACCCTCCGCGGCCATCTGATTGAAGACTGAATACAAGATAACCTTTGGGGGAAGATATTTGGATGTATTTGGATAAGTCACAATAATTTGATACCTTTGCAATGAAAACACAAAACCATTTTCTGAAGAGGGTGGCCATATCACTAAACGATGAGCGAAGAAGCCGAAAGTAGGCAGCTGAAGAGAAGGAAAAGATTAGGCAGGAGGGTGTTGAAAGCCATATGCGTCACTGTCCTGGCCGGCGTATGCGCCTTCTTTATAGTCGTGCCCCTGTCTGACTCCCTATTCTCAAAACTCTTCTCGGCTCCCGAAACCACCGACTTCACCATGTCTGACATGTTCATGCAGTTTGCCGACTCCCGGCCTGTGAGGCATCTAGACGACAGCGTGGTGGTGGTAGACCTCGGGTATGCCGGCCGTGGGGAAATCTCCGACGCCCTCGAAATCATCGCCGTGGCCGAACCGAAAGTGGTAGGTCTCGACGTTAACTTCGCCCTCCCCAAAGGCGATGGCGACTCTCTGCTTATAGAAAACATAGTGGCCCAGCCGCAGGTAGTCTTGCCGCTGGGGCTCGAGAAAGAGGGCGACACGTTTGAGATTACAGAGGCCCCCTTCTTCTACGAGACTCTCCAAAGCCCCAACCTGCATTACGGAGTGGCCAACCTCCCAGCAAAGAATTCAAAAGCCTCCATCAGGGAGTTCGAGACGGGCTTTCCTCTGGCCGACGGACGGGAACTCCCCTCCTATATCGTTGAGATGGGAAAGCTGGGCAACCCCGCCGCATATGAGAAACTGAAAGCAAGGGGCAACATACGCGAAACCATCGACTATGCCTCGAGGGAATACACCGTAATCCCCATCGACATGCTGCTTGACAGGGCCGAGGAGCTTACCGACAAATACGTGCTCGTAGGGTCGATGACCGACGCCAACGACATGCACGCCACCCCAATCAACTCCTATCAGCCCGGAATAATGGTACACGCAAAAGCCCTGTCCACAATGCTCGAGGGTGACTACTTCGTGAATGTGCCTGACGTGGTAGACTACGTGGCAGCCGGCATACTGTGCTTCCTGCTCGTATTCGCCTCTGACTCGATACAGGGCAAAGGGAAAGACCTCTCCCTGCGCGCCCTTCAGCTCTTCCTGCTGGTATTCACGATATGGCTAGGCTACACACTCTTCCTCGACCGCAGAACAATCATCGACCTCTCCTACACCTTCTTCGTGGTGGGCATCGGACTCTTCGTGCTCGACTTCTGGAACTGGATAGCCGACCTCGTGGCATGGTCTTCCGAGCGCAAGGAGGTCCGAAGGAGAAAGAACAACCCCGACAACAACCTACAGAGCCAGATATGAAAAAGATACTCCTGATGTTGACACTGCTCATAGGCCTGACACTACAGGCGCAGACCTACAGCATATACTCCCACACAAAGGGTGTGAAGGTGGAAAGCGGCGGAAAGACCGTGGACGCCACCGACGGCATGCCGCTCAAGCCCAACGACATGCTCGTGATTCCTGCCAACGGCAGCGTCTCGGTGCACGACAAGAATAGCGGCGACATCTTCACATCGGTCTCAACCGGCAAGATTTCCGTAACCAAACTCAAGATCGAGGCCTCGCGTAAGGCCGCAAGCAAAGGAGAGAGCATGCTGTCGGGGATGAAATCCCGGTTTGGCGACGGCGGAGCTGTGGGCGGCAGCCGAGTGTATAAGGAGAGAGGAATGGTGAACCGTTCACTGACCGCCTACGACCCCGAGGGCGACGGCATAGAGATGGCCCCGGGAGTCCTGGCCGCTTACATTGCCGGAAAAGTGCTCAACAGAAAATATGACGGCGTACCCGTCGATCTCGCCTATGGGGAAAAGGGCGACGGAGGGCTCTTCTTCAACCTGCACAACACACTCGACTACCCAGTATATTTCAACGTGCTGAAAATTGCTGCCGTAGAAGGAAACGAGGTGGAGATCTCACCGCTCGGCCAGCCCAACGGAACGTATGTGGTGCTTCCGAGGCAGGCAATTCGGCGCGAGCATTTCGACACGCTGCCTGCCGGAGAGAGCCACGTGGTGGTGGTGACGCCATGCCAGTTTGACCTTGACGCCGTGATAGAGCAGGTGAACACTCTCGTGAGGAATCCGGAGGCCATAGAGGCCGCCGAGGAAGCAGCCGTATGCGTGGTGAGAATAAAATGAAAAACAAAAGACTATAAAGATTATAAGCCATGAAACCGAGACTCGTCTTGAAACCGATATTGCTGACCCTCCTGCTTGGGGCAGCCTCAACGGTAGCCCTTGCGCAGGATGCACCGCGCAAAGAGGTGTTTTACTTCAAAAGGAGTGACACGCCGCTGCGAATCAGTCCCTATTCCAGCACCGCCTTCAGCTCCTCGCGCCACACGATGCGCACCGTAAGGGGCGACCTCCTGAGAGATGCCTCTAAAGACACCATTATAGGGTTTGAGGTGAGCCCGATGGGCAACTCCTTCATCACGGTAGAAAAAGGTAAAAAGCCCGGCAACAAGGCCGCCGTCTATTCATTGGTAAACCAAGACGAGAAGGTGCTCGACTTCAACCATAAAAAGCTTGGCAACCCCCTCGCAACCATCTATACTCCCGAGGGTCGTACCCTTATAGTGGCCACCAACGAGAAGCTCTACGAGGTGGGGAGCCGAGACCTCATGCCTATAGCCTCTTTCAGGGACTACCCACTAAAGCCCGGACAGATGGCCGTGAGCCCCAACGGATTTTTCCTCGTGATTGCCGACGGCGAGAACATGGCCGTCTATAACCTTCAGGAACGCCGGCTCCGCACCACTCTCAACGCCGGGGAGGAGATTACGGACATCGCATTCTCTCCCGACAACTCCGACCTGGCCGTGCTTACCGCCGACGGAGTGGTGAGCCTCTACAGCACCAAGACCTACGAGATGCGCAAGATGATCGACGAGCTCGGAGAGGGTAGGGCATTGAGCTACAACCTTGACGGGAAATACATTGCCGTGGTGGAAGACGACGGACATATCGTGGTGGTCAACACGCTCCAGGACAGCGACCGCGAACACTTCACCCTCGAGGAGGGAGGCATTACGGACGTGGTGATGATTCCCGATGCCGCAAGCAACACCATAATGACCTATACGCTCAACAATGCCCTCGGCGCGCGCCTGCTTCCTCACCTGAGACCCTACTACAACCGGCTCATCGACGAGGAGGTGGCATCCCTGATGGACGAATGGCTGAAGATGATGCCCGGCGAGACCATGGAGCAGTATCGGCAACGCGTTACGGCCGAAGGCCGCGAAAAGCAGCGCAGCATGTTCGAGTTTGAGGTGTCGACGCGCCTGGCCGGAAATATCCTGGCCGGAAAGTCACTGAGGCTCGGAGCATACGACAGGGCCAACGAAGTGCTTGAGGTGATGGTGGAGACAATGCCCACAATCTATCTGCACGTGCCCGAAACCGACATCACCGCCTTCACCAGCGGCGACGACCTAACGCTCAAGGAGGTGTTGTTTGGCATCACTCCCGAAGACGACTTCGAGATAGTATACGCCGAGGTGACCAACAACCACAATGGACTCGACTACGTGTTCGACAACCGCGCGCGGGCCAAGATGAACTATATGAAGGCCGACGACGTGATCTCGCTCGAGGTGCTGCAACAACAGCAGATGGCCGAGCTCAAGCTCAAGGAGCTCCGGGAGCAGGTGATGCGGGAGGCCAAGCAGCAAAACATAATCTCCGACCACACCAACATCACCGTCGATTCCAGGCTCCAGCCTGAATATGACGCCGACGGCAACCAGATACTGAACTACATCGTCACTTTCACCTACGACGTCTCGCCCGGTTTTTCGGCTCAGGAAGACTACGGCCCCGGCAAGTACCATATAGAGGAGTCGGGCTCCGCATCATCCATGCTGAAGATAGCCAAAGAGGCTTTCGAGGGAGACCTCAAGCAGTATCTCGACCGCAGCAAGCGCCTCAACGTGAAGATTATGGGGACGGCAGACGCCACACCCATCGTCTCCAAGCTGCCCTACGACGGAGTATATGGCGACTATGAGGAGGAACCCGTATACGTAGATGGTCAGCTTACAGGCCTGACGGTGAAAAACAAGGAACTTATAAAGGAAAATCCGCAGCTCGCCTTCGTGAGGGCACTGGGAGTGAAAGACTACCTTGAGAAAAACGTTGCCGGCTTCGACGGCAAGAACCGAGACTATCGGTATGAGGTAAGCGTCAGCAAGGAGAAGGGCAGCGAGTTCAGAAGGGTAGTGACCGAATTCACATTTGTAGACGCATTCTGATGAAAAGAAAAATAGGATACATTATAATAGCGGCCACCCTTATGGGTCTTCCCGCCGGAGCGCAGGAACCCTACGGAGAGGAGACCTACGAGGAAACGACGGATTATGCGGCGATTGCCGTGGAGAAGGCCAACGAGGCTGCCGACGCCTACAGGGTCCTCAAGAAAACCCAGTATGACGGGGTGGCCGAAAGCGAGCTGTTTCCCATGGTGCTCAGAGTGCATCAGGAGGTGACCGACGCATTGGCCGACCCCTCACTCACCGACTCCGAGCAGACCAGGCTACGGAGCATCCTGCTCGACCTCGACCCCCTGCTGATACAGGGCGCCATCTATTACTCGACCGAAGACAATCGCGAGGAGATGAACCGCTTCGCCCGGGCGTGTGTAGACACACGCATGAGGTCTGACATGGGAGCCTACCCGTTTTCAGTGAGTACGGCCGAGGTGTATCCCTCCATAATCTACTGCGCCGCTTCCGACGCCTACAACACGGGAGACTACGACAAGGCAATAGACTACTTCCAGGAATACCTCGGCACGAACGACAACGCCTATCGCGAGCAGATAGCGCAGTTTCTGGGGCAGGCATGTGTCTACAACAAGACTCCGCAGAGAGGCCTGGACTATCTCGTGGCCGCGACAGCCATCTATCCGGCCAACTACAACCTGCTCATGATCACCCTCCAGAACTGCCTCGACGCCGGAGATTTCACAAGGATGAAGCCGCTGGTGGAGAAGGCTCTGTCAGGGCATCCCGACGACGAGCAGCTGCTGAACCTCCAGGCAAGCCTCTATGAAGACGAGGGCAACTATTCCGCCGCACTCGACATCTATACGCGCCTATATGAGATGCATCCCACCTCGATGTCGGTGAACCGCCATATCGCACTCTGCTACTATAACCTCGGGTCGGAATACTACAACAAGTCCGTGATGGAGACCGACGAGAAGATTGCCAAGCGACTCATGCGCCAGTCGAAAGCCTACTTCGGCAGCGCCGTCTCCAAACTCGGAGCCGTGGTAGACAATGACCCCTCAGATGCCAAATACATAAAGGCCCTCGCAATGGCATATGCCTGCCTGGGGGAGACAGAGAAACTTCAGGACGTCAACACCAGGCTGAGCGCCTTGGGCGAAAAACCGGTAAACGTAAACGGTATGCCGGAGGCCGTGGCGTTCTCGGAGCAGGCTAAAGCAAAGGCAAGCCCCTCGCAGATACCCGACTATCAGGAATTCGCCCGCAGATACGTGGAGAGCAACCTCGCCGAATGGTCGAAAAGGAAGGAATTTGAGAAAATGGACGACTTCCAGAAACGCATGACGCAGGCTAACGTGGAGGCCGAATACGAAAGACTGTGCCGTGAGGCCGAGCAAGACTACCTGAAGAAATATTCAGGCCACATAAGGGTGAGCGACCTTACGCTCGAACCTTACGACATCGACAACGAAAGCTATCTGATCAACTCGGATCTCGGACCCATCGTGGTGCACGTGCCCCTGAAAGGTAAGGAAGCCGAGACCTTCAAGTCGGGCTGGAGCGGAATCCAGCTGCGCAACCTGCGCTTTTATATCAAGGACAACCAGCCCGCTATAGCCTCCGTCGACCTCGTGACACCCGGCGGAAAGACATACTCCTACAACGCGGAAAACGCCACCAACTATGACTTCACCGAAGTGAAGGTAGACGTTGCCTCCTTCCTTGCCCAGGGTCGCAACACAGCCTCCGCCGCCCAAAACCGTCAGCAGGGAAAGAGCGGCTCGGAAAAGGTGATAAGGGCCAAGAGTGACGTGGACCGCGACATACCGGTGACCTCACGGCAAAACAACAATGCAATCGCCGTGATTTGGGCCAACGAAAACTACAGCAACGTGACCGGAGTGCCCAGCGCGCTCAACGACGGCGAGGCCTTCGCCGAATACTGCACCAAGACCCTCGGAATCCCCGCAAGTCAGGTTTACCTCACCACCGACGCCACCTACGCGCAGATGGTGAACTCGATATCCACCCTTAAGAAACATATCGATGCTTTGGGAGACGGTGTAGACCTTATATTCTATTACGCAGGCCACGGCATACCCGACGAGAAAACCAAAGATGCCTTCCTGATACCCACCGACGGCGTAGGGAGCAACACCGAAACCATGTATTCCCTCAAGCGCCTCTACAATGGACTGGCCGAGTCGGGCGCAGGCAATGTGATGGTGTTTCTCGATGCCTGCTTCAGCGGTGCGACGCGCGGCGACGGCATGGTGGTGGAAGCGCGTGGAGTGGCCCTCAAGCCACGCGAGGCCGCCCCGGAAGGGAGCATGATGATACTCTCGGCAGCCAGCGGTGACGAGACGGCCATGCCCTACAAGGAGAAAAACCACGGAATGTTTACCTACTTCCTGCTTAAAAAACTCCAGGACAGCAAAGGAAACGTGACCCTCAAGGAGCTGAGCGACTATGTGGTAGACCAGGTGAAACGCAACTCCATCTCCGTAAACAGGAAGAGCCAGACACCCTCGGTGAAGGTGTCGGGGCGTCTGCAGCAGGAATGGAACTCGAAAAAGCTCAGGCCATAGATGAAAAACTGGAAACTGATTCTGCTGATGCTCCTTGCGCTCCCGGCCCTTGCGCGGGCCGCAGGCGACAGGGAAGTGGAAGGAGAGGCGACATATTATGACGACGGGCGCCACTCCCGACTCGACTGCATGGCCCTGGCCGCCGAGCAGGCAAGGGTAAACGCTCTGGCACGGGAGTTCGGAACGGTGGTGACACAAGACATAATCCAGACCGAAAGAGTGCGCCACGGCAAGGAGTCGAGCGACTTCATCGCCACTTCAATGACAGAGGTGAAAGGTGAATGGCTCGGCGACATCGGTGAGCCCAAATACACTTTCGAACACGACAAAGACCAGAATCTCATCGTAACTTGCCGCATCAGAGGCAGGGCAAGGGCCATATCAAATGAGGCTCCCCCTTTCGAGACAGCCGTGCTCAACAACGGATTCTTCCGCACCAACGAGACCACACTCTTCCGCAACGGCGACCAGATGTATCTATACTTCCTGGGAGCGGCCGACGGCTACGTGATGGCCTTCCTCGAAGACGAGAGCAGAAACGTCTACTGCCTGCTTCCGTACCCCAACTCTACAAAGGGAGAGGTGAAGGTAAAGAAACAGCAGGAATACACATTCTTCAGCCCCGAAAAAGGCCGGGGAGAATTCGGCCAGGAAGAGGAACTCATACTCACCGCCGAAGACTATCCCGAATACAACAAGCTGTACGTGATGTATTCAAGCAGGCCCTTCTCGGCCCCGGTGATGAAAAAAGATGGCTACATACCATCACTCCCTTCGGCCGACTTCACCAAATGGCTGCTCAAGACCCGGCGCAACGACCCGGCCATGGGAGTGCACGTGGTAAACCTCGAGATATTACCGACTGAATAAACTAAAACACATAAAACATAGAAAAGATGAAAAAGATCGTAACCCTCATGCTGGCCATGCTCATGCTCGTGCCCGCTTATGCCGAGACCCGCAACAAAGACCTTGAGAAAGCGCGTAAGAAAGAATACAAGCAGAAACTCAAGGAATACAAAAAGGCCAAATGGGAAGTGTTGGGGAGCCATACCCTCGAGGTTGCTCTCGCCAGCCACTTCGACCGCCTTAACCAGCTGGGCCCCGACGGCCACGAGGTGGAGGGTATAGCCAGTTCCACCAAATCGAAAAACACCGGCAAGCAGATGGCCATCAACAACGCCGCCATCACGTATGCACAGGAGGCCGGAAGCACCCTGCAGGGTAGGGTAATCTCCGACATCAACGCCAACGGCGCCGACGCCGCCGGCGAGTTTGAAAACTTCTATGCGGCCTACGAGCGCCTCGTGGAGAAGGAAATAAAGTCGGAGCTCGAACCCTCCTACACCATAATCCGCTCCAACCCTGACGGCACCTTCGAGATACGCAGCTATTTCATCGTGGCCGAAAGTGCAGCCGCCAAGGCACGCCAGCGTGCCCTTGACCAGGCTCTCAAAGACAGCGAGGCCGCACAGAAATATGCCGACAAGATTTCCGGCTTTGTAAGCAAAGGATTCGAATAATTCCAAAACACGCTTCAATCCCAAGGGATTTATATGTCAAAAACAAGGATTAGAGTCGCGGCGGCTACGGCATTGATAATAATGTCGGGGGGCGCCGTGGCTCAAGGCCAAAACCAGGGATTCCAGGAATTCCGGAAAGGAATATTAGGCAACTATAAGGAATTCCGCAACACCCTGCTGGAGAACTATGCCGACTTCCTGAACGGAGAATGGCACGAGTATGAGAGCCTCAACGGAGAGAAACGCTACAAGACTCCCAAACCCGACCTGGCTCCCAGCGTGGAACCCTCCACAAACCCACAGCCCGGCAACAGGAAAAAAGAACCGGCCGTGACGGAACGCCCGGCAATCCCGCAGCCGGCTCCTCCGACGTCGGGAGCAGCTCCCCACGGCCCGGAAAAAGGGAAAAGCGAGATAACGTTTTATCAGATTCCCCTGCAGGTGCCAAAGGTAGACTACAACATAATGCAGAGCCTCGAGACAACCCACGACTACGCCCGGCAATGGAAGCTGCTGGCCGAGGGTGGCGTGGCAGCCGGAGTGGTGCCGGTCCTTACAGCCATTGCCGACGAAATGGGGCTTAACGACTACCTGAGGTTTCACCTTGTGAAGGCCTATGCCGAGTCGCTCTTCCCCGGCAAGGAAGACAGCTCGCGCTTCTCGCTTATCCATTACCTTCTGGCCAACATGGGCTACAACGTGAGGATTGCCACAACGGCCGACGGCATACCCTTGCTCCTGTTGCCATTCGACCGTATGGTTTACGGCCGTTCCTATATGCTCGTGGACAACGACAAATATTACCTCTACGGCCCCGACAGCGTAGACATCGGCAAGTTGATCTCAAAAAGAATCCTCACCTGCAAACTCCCCGAAAATATGGACCACGGCAGGAAATTCGACCTGATTCTGGGAGAGCTCAACATACCCTATTCGCCCTATAAATTCGAACTGAAGGGGGGCAACCTGACCCTTAGCGGGGAGATGAATCAGAACCTCATTCCTATCCTGTACCACTACCCCCAGATGGGTGTGGAGGGATTTGCCGCATCTGAACTCGAACCGGGTCTCAGGCAGAAGCTTGTGAAGCAGCTGAAAGATCAGGTGGAGGGTATGGAAGAGGAGGAGGCCGTAAACTCCCTGCTCTCCTTCACACAGAAGGCCTTCGAGTATGCCACCGATGAGGACTTCCACGGGTTTGAAAAGCCGTACTTCCTGGAAGAAACACTCTATTATCCGAAGAACGACTGCGAAGACCGAGCCATATTCTATACATATATGTTGTGGAATGTGCTGGGAAAGGAGGCACAGCTTATATCATATCCCGGGCATGAGGCGGCAACAGTGGCTACCGACACCCCTATTGAGGGAACGGCCTATGAATTTGAGGGGAAACAGTTTTATATTTCCGACCCCACCTATATTGGTTCTCGTACCGGCATGGTGATGCCGCAGTATAAGCGCGAAAAACCTACCATAGACTATACCTATAAAAAATAAGGATACACAGGATAAATAAAGATAAATGATGAAGAGAATATGGATGATGAAGGCCGCGACGGCCGCGATGCTCATGGCGACGGCCGCGACGGGTGCACAGGCACAGGGACTGACGCTCAGCTCACCCGACGGCCAGCTGATACTTAACGTGGACGTAGACGAGGCCGGGACGCCCTTCTATACCCTCGACTATAAGGGAACGCCCGTGATGGAGAAAAGCCGCCTCGGACTCTATGGCCAGGAGGCCTCCCTCACCGAAGGATTCACAATCACCGGTAGCCAGACCTCCACATTCGACGAGACATGGGAGCCCGTGTGGGGTGAGTTTGCGGAGATCCGCGACCACCACAACGAACTCGCCGTAAACTTCGCCGACGCCAAGGGTCAGCTGATGACAGTGAGGTTCCGGCTTTTCGACGACGGACTCGGTTTCAGGTATGAGCTTCCGGCTCAAGACAACATCAACTACCTCGCCCTGCTTGGAGAGAACACCGAATTCAATCTTACGGGCGACCACACGATGTTTTACATCCCCGGCGATTATGACACCGATGAATTTCTCTTCACCGAAGGGCCCGTTTCCGGTGTAGGTGAGGGCCTTAAGAAATATCAGGGCGTGCATACGGAGAGCCAGAGAGTGCTCGACGGCGAAAACACCATCCAGACACCGCTGCTGATAAAGACAGCCGACAAAACCCCGCTCTACATCAATATCCACGAGGCGGCACTGCTCAACTATCCCGCCATGCTGCTCGACACCGACACGGCCACCCATACGCTGAGCTCGCACCTCGTGCCCGATAAACTCGGAATACGCGCCTACCTGCAGCTCCCATTCGCCACACCCTGGCGCACGGTGATAGTGAGCGACGACCCCACAGAGATTCTTGCCTCGCAGCTAATACTCAACCTCAACGAGCCCAGCAAGATTGAAGACACAAGCTGGATCAAGCCGATGAAATTCATCGGAGTGTGGTGGGAGATGTTTACAGGCCGACAGAAAACCTGGGCCTACTCCGACGACTTCCGCGCCCGACCCGGCGAGACCGACTATTCCCAACTCAAGCCGAACGGCAGGCATCCCGCCAACACCGAAAACGTGAAACGATATATCGATTTCGCCGCCGAACACGGCATCGACGGAGTGCTCGTGGAGGGTTGGAACCAGGGTTGGGAAGATTGGGGAGGTTACCGCAAAAACCGGTCGTTCCTCTTCACGGAGCCCTATCCCGACTTCGACCTGCCTTACCTGCGCGACTATGCCAAGGAGAAGGGTGTTAAACTGATAATGCATCATGAGACGGCAGCCAACGCCATGGACTACGAGCGGCAGCTCGACGACGCCTTCCGCTTCATGAAAGACAACGGGTATGACGCCGTAAAGACCGGCTACGTAGGAGCCATCATCCCGCGCTCGGAACACCACACATCGCAATGGATGGTAGACCACGTGCAGCACGTGATAGAGAAGGCTGCCGAATATCAGATAATGGTAGACAGCCACGAGGCGCCGCGTCCTACCGGACTTATCCGCACGTATCCCAACTGGCTTGCCCAGGAGTCGGCGCGCGGAGGGGAATTCGAGTCGATGGGCGGAAACCCGCCGTCGCACACCGCCATCCTCCCCTTCACCCGCCTGAAGGGCGGCCCGATGGACTACACGCCCGGTCTCTTTGAGACGCGTCTCGCCACCTACGGCGAGGGGAAAACCGACCAGGCCATGACGACCATCGCTCGCCAGCTGGCCCTCTACCTCACGATGCCTTCGCCAATACAGATGGCCGCCGACCTGCCGCAAAACTATGAGCGGTTTCCCGATGCTTTCCAGTTTATCAAGGATGTACCCGTAGAATGGAGAGACTCAAAATATATCGAGGCAGAGCCTGCGCGCTATATCACCGTGGCCCGTCAGGACAAGAACTCCGAAGACTGGTATATCGGCGCCATCACCGACGGCGCACGCCAGGCCACCGTACCCCTGACGTTCCTGCCTAAGGGCCGCGAATATGTGGCCACCATCTATGCCGACGCCTCGGACGCCGACTGGGAAACCAACCCGCAGGCCTATGAGATAAAGACCGTAAAGGTGAATTCCAAGTCTAAACTCAAGCTCAACCTGGCCCGAGGCGGTGGCGCTGCCGTAAGGCTTACCCCGGCAAAATGACGGGCAAAAAACAGCTTTAAAATTGCGAAAACTATAGAAAACCGGCTCTAATTCTTTTGGAGCCGGTTTTTATCATTAAGATTTTGAACTTATATTGTTAATAAAATTGATGTTGAAATTCAGGCTATTATAAATTATATTGTTATATCATGATTGATATTGGGGTTATATTGTTTGCCCGAGGCGCGCGAAGAAAGTAATTTTGCATCCGTAAAGGGAAACAAGGAGGTAAGGCTGAGCGAAGTCGACCCTTTCCCCAAGCCACAAGACAGTTTACTCATTCTATACGGAATATAATTTCTCATTTCTCAAAAAGGCAAGAAAGATTCAAGGTTTAGTGAAAGGTAATAAAGATTGGTAGCATAAAAGTAAGATTGATCGTTTATGTTAGGTTTGTAGAAATAATTTGATTCGCAATGCAACAGATCTCTTGTGAAAGAGGTCTGTTTTTGATTTATGGGCATACCAATCCCCGCGCCACAACTTATCTCTTCGGGTCTCTGTACGGGGTCTCAGAGATCCTTGACGTCGTTGTCGAAGGAGTCGCGGCGGATGGCCTTGTTGCGCATCTTGTTGCGGTAGGTGTAGACGGTGTTGATGGAGTAGTGGAGAATCTGGGCGATCCGTGTGCTCTCGTCGATGCCGAGCTTCACGAAAGCGTAGATACGGAGCTCGGGCGTAAGCGTGGCCGGGGTCTTTATCTCGATGGCCTCCTCAGGCCTCAGCAGCGAGTTGAGACGGCTCACGAAGTCGGGATAGATGTCGAGAAACGCCGAGTCGAAAATCTTGTGGATGTCGTCGTTGTCCTGGTCGGTAAATCTTCCGGACTCTATAAGCTTCTTGAGTTCCGTCACCTGGCCGGAGGCCAGCTTCGTGCTCACGAGTTTGGTGAGATGGTTGAGGCGATCAGCATAGCTCGAGTAGAGACCGATGAAGTTGCCGATATACGACTCCTGGCGGCGGGAGGTGAATGCGAGTTTGCGGGCGTTTTCTTTCGATTTGCGCACCTGTTTGAAGAGGATAACGATGAGGGCAATTGTGGCCACGAAGAGGGCCGCCACGAGGATGAGATAGATCATGAGCTCATCGCGCGAGGAATTGATCTTGTCGCGGTAGGCGTCGTCGATCAGCGGCACGAACCGCGCAATTGAAACGGCGCGCATACGGGCGTTGCCGGCGCTGGCCTCCTCGAGGGCGAAATTGATGAAGTTGTAGGCATCGTTGAATTCTCCCTGGCGGTAGAGCCAGTCGGCGAGGGTGGGAAGCGCCATACCTTCCGTGACGCAGCCCTTCACGTCGCTCAGGGCGGAGAGGGCGAGCATGGCGGCATATCGCGACTCGTCGCCAAGGTTTCGCCACACCTCGGCCATCTGGAAGGCGGCCATGCCGTAGAGGTTGCTCTCCTGGGGGAGCGACTTCAGGAGGTCCGTGAGGCGTTTCTCGGCGTCGTGGTAGCGACCTTCCGTAACCAGTCGCTCACACTCCAGGAAGCTGCGCAGCTCTGAGCGTGCCGGGAGGTGGCGCAGCAGGGAGTCGTCAAACTGCTGGTAGCGAGCGTCATATTTGGAATAGCATTCCCTGTTGCCCAGGGCGTAGCCTTTCATATAGCCGTTGAGGCGCCGACCCGCGAGCCAGTAGTCGAGGCGCACCTCGGGTGTCATGGTCTGGCGCCCGAGCCCGTTGAAGAGTTCCGTGGCCTCCGTGAAGAGTCCGGCGGTAGAGAGGGCGTCTACCACGGCTATTGCCGAGCGTTGGCGCAGGGAGACGTCGAGGTCGGTGGCCAGGGCGCGGGCCCGGTAGGCATAGAAGAGAGCGGAGTCGGTGTTGGTGGGGCGGAACTCGAGTGATAGCTCGATGGCCAGGCGGCAACGCTGCTCGTCGGTGGTGGCGTTTTGGAGCGAGTCTTCGAGGGTGTCGAGCTGGCGCCTCATGTCTGCTCGGTAGGAGGATGCGCCTTTTATGGCATACGACAAATCGCGAATCTCTTTTTGAGGGGGGTTCGCGACGGTATTCGAGCCGTTATCCCTATGCCCGGCCATAGCCGTCGAGGCGGCGAGGAGGGCAAGCGACAGAATGAAGGTCTTACCCACGGGCTGTAAGAGGCGCGGGAGGCTGCTTAGTTGGCGCCGGGGATGGGGAGGTCGCCGATGGGAGCTTCGGGAGCAGCGGGATTCTCGGCTGCGGGAGCCGTAGTTTGCTGCGGTGCCGACGGAGCGATGGCGGAGCGGTTGTAGTGGTTGCCGCGGATGGCGAAGGAAGCGAAGATGCTGATCACGCAGATGAAGATAGCGAGGCTCCACGTAGCCTTCTCCACGAAGTCGGTGGTTTTGCGATAACCCAGATACTGGTTGCCGCTTGCATAGTCGGAGGCGAGGCCGCCACCTTTAGATTTCTGAATGAGAACAACGCCGATGAGAAGCACACAGGCGATAACGATCAGAATAGCTAAGAAAATATACATAACTTAAACAAGTGAATTTTAATAGTTTACGGGTCTTCAATCTTTCGGTTTCTGACCCACATTCGCCATCAGGGTGTTGAGGAAGCGAATTTGGTCTGCAAAGTAAACACTTTTTTTTGGATTATTCAAATAAAACGCCTCCATAATTTCGAGAGCCTGCTCATATTCGCGATTTTTTATCAGGGTCGCCACGCGCGTGCGGAGCTCCTCGGGCGAGGGTTCGGGTTCGGACCCGGCCTCGTGCGAGGGCACAGGTATGGGCGCGGACTTGGATTCAGGCATTGGAGAGGGCTCGGGGGCCGGCTCTGCGAGGAGCGGGGCGGGGGGCTGGAGACTGGCGCCGCCAAACTTGCTGATAAAGGCGTCGATTGTGGCATCCGTTGCGTCGGCTTTTGGCGACTCCGAGTCGCAAAACTCCCTGAGGCCTTCTGGGAGATGGCCAAGGATGCCGAGCAGCGCGTCGCGGTCGGAGACGTTTGCGGCGATGAGAAGCCTCAGGCGCTCCTTGCGGGCCGGGTCGGCGCTCTCTCTGAGCTCCTTAAGTAGCGGATAGACGAAATAGGGATGTTGCATCTTTAAGGGTGGGAGGGAAGAGGGGGTTACCAGTTGCCGAGGGTGGCGTTGAATATGAGGTCGACCAGTTCGGTGGAGATTTCCTCGCAAAGGTCGTCCTGGACGTCGGTGAGCATGAGTGAGGCATCAAACTGACGATAGGCCGAGAATGTCTGGTCCACGTTGTTGGCGGGGTTCTTGTTGTCGGTGTAGCGCACCTTCACCGTGATGGTGAGGCGCGTCTCGGCGGCGTAGGCGTTCTCGCCTACGGCCTGGGGCGAAAGGGAGTAGCCGGTGATCTCGCCTGTCATCTCGAGGTCGGAGTTGCCGTCTACCTCCTGCAGGCGTGTCTGGCGGGTGATGGCGTCCATGAGCTTGTTTTCAAACGTCTGCTGCAGGGGAGGATAGACGAGGGCCGCACGAATGGGAAACTCCGTGATGTTGATGGTCTTATAGATATCGTAGTTGAGGGCCGAACCGTTGAACTTATATGACGGGATGCAGGACTGGAAAATCCCGGCGCAGAGCGTCAGCCCCACGAGCCATGCAAGGGAGTTCAGCCATCTGCGCATATCAGTCGGCACGGAGTGTAAGGGGTGTGTTCTTCTTGAGAAACTCGCCAAGCTTCTCTTCGGATTCTTCGTCGGGGGTTCCGTCGATCCGGGCACGGAGTGAGGCCACCTCGGCCCTGAGGGCGAAGATAGACTGCCAGAGAAACTCGCGTTCGGCATCGTAGGAGTTGGCGGGGCGAGCCGGCATGGAGGCTTCCGGGCCGTTCTTGGTGGAGAGGGGCAGATAGTCGAAGATATCGGCACGCGAGATTTCCTGGCCTGCATGGAACAGCGCGAGCTGCTCCACCACGTTCTTGAGCTGCCTTACGTTGCCCGGCCAGCGGTAGATGAGCAGGGCACGCTCGGCCTCGGGGCTGAAGGAGACGGGCGCAGTGAGGTATTTATGGGCGAAGTCGGATGCGAATTTCTTGGCCAGAAGCACGATGTCGTCGCCGCGGTCGTGGAGCGGGGGCACGTGAATCTGCACGGTGGAAAGCCTGTAGAAGAGGTCTTCGCGGAAGGTGCCCTTAGCGATACGGTCGAGGAGGTTGACATTGGTTGCGGCCACGATGCGTATGTCGGTGGTCTGCACGGTTGAGGCACCCACCTTGATAAACTCGCCCGTTTCGAGCACACGGAGCAGACGCGCCTGTGTGGTAAGGGGGAGTTCGGCCACCTCGTCGAGGAAGATTGTGCCGCCGTTGGCCTCCTCGAAATATCCCTTGCGGGCGGAGATGGCGCCGGTGAAGGCGCCCTTCTCATGGCCGAAGAGTTCGCTGTCGATGGTGCCTTCGGGGATGGCGCCGCAGTTGACGGCGATGTATTTCTTATGGCGGCGTGAGCCGTAGTTGTGGATGATTTTTGGGAACACCTCCTTGCCCGATCCGCTCTCGCCCGTAACGAGCACGGAGAGGTCGTAGGGGGCCACGATGACGGCCCTCTCTATGGCATTGAGGAGCTCGGGGGAATTGCCGATGATGGAATATCTCATCATGGCCTTGCGGGCCTCCTGCAAACCCGCAGTTGCGTCAGCTTTCGCTATCTTGTTGTTGCTTTCCATAGGGTCGTGGGATATAGACTTGCAAAGTTAACAAAAAAATCAGGCAATAGAGAGGATTGATTGCAAAGAAATTTCATAAAAATTACTAATTTTGCATTCCGTAGGAGGAAAATTCCCCTTCTGCACTGAAAAATAACTGAGAGAATAGAAGAGAATAAAAGAACAATCCATAAAGAAAGATGAGCTATCAAAAACTCCGCATTACCCGGACATTAAAGAAGGCGGCCGCAGCCCTGCTTACGGCAGCCGTGGCCTTATGCACCGCAAGCGAGGTCAGGGCCGTCACCGACGGCGAGATGGACCAGGCGCGTGCTATCGCAGCCAAGTATTACATCAGATACGTAAACGACGGCGCAGGCTATCTCGACAACTGGACTCCCGCCTCGATGGCCGAACTCGAGAAGAAGCTGGCCAACAACACCGACCGACAGAACTTCAAGGCCTTCAAGGCCGCGGGGCAGCCCGGCGACTATGCCGGCTGGGACAAGGGAAAACTCGCGGAATATTGGAGCTCAACCTTCTTTGCCGACAACGGCTCGAAGCTCGATGCCAAGGGAGCGCAAAACGGACTCTGCAAAAAGCAGATAAAGCAGGGCGTGGAGGCCATGAAGGTGGTCGCGCCGGCAGCGGCTACCGCCGAACCGGCTCCTGCAGCGGAAACCGGACCCGCCACGGCTACAGCCGAGGAAGCCGCAGCCGCCGAAGCTGAAATAGCCGAAGCTGAAAACGAAGTGGCCCTGCAGCAGGCAGAGGCATTACAGGCCGAGGAAGAGGCGAAGGAGGCACCCGAACACAACCGGGAAAGCAGCGGCACGTGGGTCTACATAATGATCCTGGGTATCCTGGTAGTGGTGGTGGTAGGACTCGTGATCTTCGCCTCACGCACCATGAAAAGCCAGACGGACGGCGACGACAGGAAGCGCCACGAAAAAGAGACCCGCGAAGCGGAGGAAACGGAAATTGTTGAAGAACCCCGGAAGGCGGCTGTGCAGGCAGCCCCCATTGCCGGCGACGTGAAGATGCGCGAGAAATATGCCGAGATCCTTGCCGGAAAATCGGAGGAGATCCGCTCGCTGACGCGCCAGCTGCAAGACATGGAGGCACTCGCCGCCGACCTCAAAGACGAAAACCGCAGGCTCAAGGCCGAGGTGGAGCGACTGAGAAACGACGAGACACGCCACGCCGACCACCGGCAGTATCAGCCCCGGCACCAGCAGCCTCAGGGCGCCGCGGCCTCGCCCCAGACTTCAGGCGAGCACCGTGAGGTGTACCTCGGACGGGTGAACTCACGCGGCATATTCGTGAGGGCCGACCGCCACGCCGTAGACGGGCAGAGCGTCTACAAGCTCACTACCCCCAACGGCACCACCGGCAGCTTCACAGTGATAAAGAATCCGCTTATAGAGGAGCAACTGCTCGAAGACCCCGGCAAATGGCTCGCCGGCGGCTGCTTTGCCAAAGATATCTTCGACACCGAGGGACGGAGCGAGGTGCATACCGAGACCCCCGGCAAAGCCGTGTTCAGCGACGGAGCCTGGAGAGTGGAACGCAAGGCCAAGATCCACTACTCCTGATTAAAGAGGATAATCTCCTCTTCGAAGGGGGTGAGGCACTCGAGGCCGTCGCCCCTTACGGCATACGTGTTTTCAACCCCCACGGCCCCCACACCGGGTATGACAAACTTCGGCTCCAGAGCCAGGGTCATATCCTGCTGAAGGCTCACCTTGCAGCGTGGCGCTACGGGTGGTTGCTCGTTGAGCTCAATACCCACACCGTGACCGATAAAGGCGCTCTGCTGGGAGTGGCCCATAAAGAAATCCTTGAGACCGGCCTCCTCGGCCATCCGCACGGCCCGGAAGTAGAGGTCGCAGACCTCCACACCCGGCAGCGCCTCGCGTTCAAGAGCGCGCAGAATGCTGCGCGAGCAGTCGTGGGCCTTATAGGCAATCTCCGGCAGACCCCCGAGCGACCAAACGCGTGTCATATCGGTCTGGTATGCATTGAATGAACCGTTCATATCCACCATCACCGACTCTCCGGGGCGGATTTCCCGGCCGTCGGCTCCTCCGGGCAGCGACGGGTCGGCACCCGCGCCACCCATAGCAAACTCATAGGGCGACGGGTTGTCGGCATTGTCGCCTGCCAGGACACTCCCCATATTTATCTCCATAAGGTTGCCCGCCACGCGCGGGAACCCCAGGCAACCCTCGCGGCGCAGCTCACCCTCGATGGCAATCTGAAGCCCGATGTCGGTCATCCCCGGGCGGTAAAGGGAGGCGATGCGGGAGTAGACGGCTACCTGGCGCTGCCCGTCGTAGCGCATCAGCTCGAGCTCGTGCGCAGTCTTCGTCATCCTCGCTGCCCGCAGACATGGGGTGGAGTTGAAGAACTCCGCCTGCGGAAACACCTTCATAAGCCTCGAAACGTCATTGTAGGAGAGAACGTCTTCCTCAAGGCCTATCAACCTGGGAGTCTCCACCCCGAGACGGTCCATCTCCCCGGGGATCTGCTCCGGCTTACGGATGCAGACAACATCTGGGGAGGGTTCAAACGTCTGGGGTTTCACCACGAAATAGAGAGGCCTGCCGTGGCGCGGGATCCACACATAGCCGCGGAAAAACCTGCCGGTAGAGTAGAACACGTTCACGTTGGCGGCCACAAGAAGCGCCGAATCTTCCGGCATCTGAGCCTGTATCTTTTCGACATGAAGCCTCGTTTCGGCCTGAATGGAAGAGGGAATGAGGGGTGTAGACATTGGAGGTGAGGGTTGGTTGGTCTTGTTAAATCGATTTGCAAAATTAAGGAATAAATATTAATTTTGCAATGCAGGAAAACAAACCTCTATATATGAAAAAGATACTGTTTGCCATGATGGGGATGGCCATCATGAGTGCCTACGCCGCCCCTCTGACACCCGCAGAGGCCCTGGCCCGACTTGGAGAGAACGACCACCGCAGGGCCTCGGCCCAGGAGAGTCCGCGGCAGCTCGCCACTTACAACGACGCTGACGGCAACCCCGCCATATACATCTACACCTACGCCGGCGACCGCGGCTTCATGCTCCTGTCGGCCGACGACGCCACTCCGGCACTGCTGGGATATTCGGAGACCAACAGTTTCGCCTTAGACGGCAGCGCAACCAGCGTGGCCTCCTGGCTCGACAGCTACGCCGAGCAGATAAAGGCCTCGCGAGGACTTCCGCGCTATGAGGCGCCTACCACCAGAGCCGACGAGATGGCGCCTGTAGGTCCGCTGGTCAAGTCCAACTGGGACCAGACGGCACCCTACTACGACGACTGCCCCATGTATGGCGCACGCCGATGCGTGACCGGCTGTGTGGCAACGGCCATGGCTCAGGTGATGAACTACTGGAAATTCCCGGAGCGTGGACAAGACCAAATCTCGTATCTGTCGCAGGAGATCGGTCAGCAGCTCTCCATGGACTTCTCCACAGTGGAGTTCGACTGGGACAACATGCTCGACAAATACACCGGCGGCAACTACTCAGACAAGGAGGCAAAGGCCGTATCCACACTGATGCTGGCAGCCGGCCATAGCGTGATGATGCAGTATACCCCCTGGGAGTCGGGTGCCTATTCAAAAGACATCGCGGCCGCCATGATAAAATATTTCGGATACGACCAGGGTGTGACGAACCGCAAAAACAACGAATTCGGCAGCTCTATATGGAATGAGGTGGTGTATAAGGAACTCATCACGACGGGTCCGGTGATCTATACGGGGCGTTCGATGGACGGCGCCCACTGCTTCGTATGCGACGGCTACGACGGCAACGGACGCTTCCACATCAACTGGGGCTGGGGCGGCCTCAGCGACGGCTACTACCTGCTCAATGCCCTCAACCCGGTGGAGATAGGCACGGGCGGCCACCTCAACGGTTACAATATAGACCAGGACATCGTAGTGGGAATCATGCCTCCACAGGGCCGACTCACCTCCGAAGGGATAAAGATAGAGAACGCCGCATCCGACTCCGGCAACGTGAAAGGCTGGGGCTATACCTACCGCATCGCCAACTACTACGACATACAGCTGAGCGCAACCGTGAGGGTGACGGGCGGCAGAATTGCATCGCCTCTCTACGTAACCATATATGAAGTGAACCCCACGACCCTCAGCAACGTGAAGAAGGTGTATGAAGACACCTTCGACCAGCCCGTCGACATAACAAGCGGAGTGGAGACCTACACCAAACAGGTGAAACTTATGGACAACAAGGGCGAGCTCTATTCGCTCATCGTGGCCTACGACCTCAAGGGCGCACGCACCACCGTCGACAACCTGCTGATGGCTCCAAGCTACGCAGGACTGGGAGCCGTGACGGAAAGCGACGCCGCTCCCGCACTGCACAGCGACGGCCGCAGGGTATGGACCGATGCGGAAGGTTTCGTATCGCTGAAGGTATATGACGTTAAGGGAGCGTGTGTGGCAGAGGCTGCCGGAGAAAGCCCCGAACTCAACCTCGAGACTCTGGGCGCCGGCATCTATGTAGCCGTGGCGCGCGGCGAGAGCGGCGAGACTGCGACGCTCAAACTACACCTAAGGTAAAGATAGAAATACGGATATCGGGCTGCGACGCTGCCACTGCCTCCCCGGCAGAGAGCAGCGTCGCTCCCGTAGTGCATATGTCGTCTACGAGCATCACATTTTTGCCCCGTAGCGTTTCGGGGTGCCTGAGGACAAACACCCCGCGGGTGTTGGCGATGCGCTGGGCGGCGCTCAGGGAAGTCTGGGTACGGTGGGAACGGCAGGCTACCAGGTTGGTGCCCAGCGGTATACCCGTAGCCAGGGAGATGCCTCGGGCTATCATCTCGCTCTGGTTGTAACCGCGCCGGAGCTTTTTGCGCCAATGGAGAGGCACCGGGAGCAGGAGGTCGACGCCGTCAAACAGCGTCGAGTCTTTTAGGGTCAGCGCCCCCAGATATCCCATGCGTTCGGCCAGACGCGAGAAACCGCGGTATTTGAAATCGTGAACCAGATGCGACACCACAGAGTCTCTCGAATAGAAGTAGGGAGAGCAGGCGCGCAGGAGGGGCAACTGGCCGGCGAAGCGCTGCTCCATGGGGTTGAGGTCGGAATTGGGGGAGGAGGTGTTGAGCCAGTATCGCTGATAACCCGTCACCGGGAGTTTGGCGATGCAGTCTGTGCAGATAAACTCTTCTTGAGCCACGAGCTTGCAGCCGCACACGTGGCATACGCGGGGTATGAAGAGGTCGAGAAGCGCGCCGAAGGGATTCATGACTCCGACAGGGCATTCGAGATAAGGCCGGGCTCGAAACCGCGGGCAAGCAGCCGGCGGTAGATTTTGGCCCGGTCGTCGTAAACTGCGGGGTTAAGGCCGGCTGAGGCGGCCGCCAGAGCGCGCGAGAGCGCGGCGGCGTACTCCTCCGGGTCGATGCTCTCGAGGGCGGCAGCCACGAGAGAGGAGGGTATTCTCTTGGCGGCGAGGGCGGCACGGATCTTGCGGCGCCCCCAGGCAGCGAAACGCACCTTGTAATTGGTAAACGAGCGGGCAAAGCGCGCGTCGTCTACATATCTGTTGGCGATGAGATATTCCATTATTTCCTCCTGTTTCTCGCGGGGGAGACCTGCACGGTAGAGCTTGGTGGAAATGTCGAACGAGCATTGCTCGCTCTTGGCGCAGAGCCCTGCCATACGCTTTAGCAGAGCCTCGGGGTCGGCGGGTTTGCGGGCTCTCATCATCTCTTCACTGCCTTGGCAAAACGCTGCTTCCCGTGGACGTCTTTTATGAGCTCCACCTCTCCGAATCCCTCGGCTTCGAGCATCGATCGGAGCTCCGTGGCGTGAAGCGGGTTGATCTCGAAATACAGTCGGCCGCCGGTTTTCAGGGCGTCAGCTGCCATAGTGGCGATGCGATGGTAGAACCGCAGGGGGTCATCGTCGGGCACGAAGAGGGCCAGGGAGGGTTCGTAAGAGAGTACGTTGGGATCCATGCCGCTCTTCTCCGACTCGCAGACATATGGAGGATTGGAGACAATAATGTCGAATTCTTCAGGGGGCAGTGAGAGACTGAATACGTCGGCTTCCTTCAATTCCACAGAGGTTTTCAGCGTTGCGGCATTCTCGCGGGCATATGCGATAGCGCTGGGGGAGACATCGACAGCCGTGACTTTGGAGAAGGGGAGGTTGCGGGCCAGGGCGACGGCGATTGCGCCGCTGCCCGTACAGAGGTCGAGCACTCGGAGGTCAGGCTGTAGATTCTCCTTCACTATAAGGTCAACGAGCTCTTCGGTTTCCGGTCGGGGTATGAGCACGCCGGGTCCCACCTTCAGTTTGAGACCGTAGAATGTGGTCTGGCCTAAAGCATATTGGAGTGGCACATCGCGGAGCAGTTGCCCTACGATGTCGGCACAGCGGGCAGTGATGGCCTGGCCGGCTGTTCGCTGCTCGTTGGCCAGGAGGAGGGGTAGTTCCCAGCCTTTTAGGGTGGTGAGTATGACGCGGGCCATAGCCGTGGCCTCCCGCTCTCCATACTTGGGGGCGAGAGCCTCGCGGATGGCACCCCGCAACTCTCCGAGAGTAGCGTCAGGATTTCGGAGGGCATCCGGAGTGAGGCCTGAATTGGAGTCGGAATTGGGATTGGGAGTTAGTGGCATGTCAGGGAGGACTTTGTTTAAAGAGCTCGGGGCGAAATTAGGAAAAAATTTGCACAAAATGAAATTTTGTATTAAATTTGCAGTCCGAAAAGGCAAAAGCCGGTCCCATAGCTCAGTTGGTTAGAGCACCTGACTCATAATCAGGGAGTCCTTGGTTCAAGCCCAAGTGGGACCACAAAAGAGAACAATTATCCGGTTGGGTTAGAGCACCTGACTCACCGTGTCTACATTAGGCAGGGAGTCCTTGGTTCAAGCCCAAGTGGGACCACAAATTAATTATCGACTAAAAAGCCGGGAGCGGATTAATTTCCGGCTCCCGATTTTTTTATTAACCTCCTTTAAGTAGCCCTATGATGACCCCTCTATATCCTCTCGGCCTGCAAGACTTTAAAACGATTAAAGAGGACGGAGCACAGTACGTTGACAAAACGCAGTTTATACCCAAACTGTTGGCCCAACGTTTTTATTTTCTGAGTCGTCCTCGCCGTTTTGGGAAAAGTCTGTTTCTATCCACTTTATATTATTTCTTTAAAGGGGACCGAGAACTTTTCAAAGGGTTGGCAGTAGAGTTGTTTGATTGGGATTGGGTGGAGTATCCCATAATACGATTTGATTTAAGCAATGGCGATTTTTCAAAGGTTTTCGGCCTTGAGCAGAGGCTCAACGAAATATTAAAAAGATGTAGCGAAGAATATGGTGTTGATATAGAGGGCGAAACTCCGAGAGCCAAATTTAACAGTATTATTTGGAATCTTAAAAAGAAATTCGACAGAGATGTTGTAATTCTTGTTGACGAGTATGAAAAGCCACTGTTGGATTCAATGCATACCGGCCACTTTGAAAGTTATCGTTCTGAACTGGCCGATTTTTATTCGGTCTTGAAAGATAATTCACCCAACATCAGGTTTCTGTTTCTCACAGGGATAACCAGATTCGGTCATCTAAATATATTTTCCGGGTTAAACAACATTACCGATATATCCATTAATCCTGAGTTTTCAGCTATTTGCGGAATTAGTCAAAAGGAATTGATTGATAATTTTGAGCAAGGTATTGAAGAATTGTCAGAATATAATAATTGGGGAAAAGAAAAAACTTTTCTGTATCTGAAAAATTATTATGATGGCTATCATTTCTCACGTAAATCGGAAGATATTTATAACCCCTATTCCATTTTGTCGTGTTTTGCCGAAAAAGAACTACGTTCGATGTGGATTGCCACGGGAATGACAAAATCACTTTTCCATCTCATCCGCAACCGCAATTGGGACCTCACGCAAATAGACAATATCAAGGTTAATGCATCGGTGCTCCTTGGTGTGGAGGCCGAATTTCTTTCACCCACGACTCTCTTCTATCAGACAGGATATCTTACCATTAAAGGATATGACTCCGATACTTTGGAGTATACCCTCGGAATTCCCAATCAAGAAGTGCGCCAGTCGCTTTACGAAGTCATCATACCGCATTATCTTGGCAAAGACCTTGAACTTAAGCAAGGAAAACTTTCTGAATTGGCACTACTGATGAGAACAGGGCAGGCTGAGGATATGATGAAATGGCTTCAGACGTTCTTCAGCAAGGTTTCCTACGAGACTAAAATGCGTCTTAGAGAAGATAAGAAACAGGCAGAGAAGGATTTTCAGTTTGTCACTTACGCCATATTCTCGCAGGTTTGCGATTTCAACAGGCTACATCTGGAATACAGCAACTCGGCGGGACGTTCGGACCTCGTGATTGAAACCAAGGATTATATCTACATCATAGAGTTCAAGCTTGGCAGCACAGCCAAGAAGGCTCTTGAGCAGATTGAAGAGAAGGGCTATGCCCTCCCATGGCAGGACTCCGGCAAGAAAGTCATTAAAATAGGAGCTACCTTCTCGGCCCGCTCTAACGGCCTCCTCCAATTCAAAATCGCAGAATAAAATCGAGGCAGCTCCTTGGCTCAAGCCCAAGTGGGACCACAAAGAAGAAAGTTGCAAACAAATTTTCCTTTGACCCTTTGAGAAAAGCCCTAACGGTTTGCTCCGCTTCACTCATCGGATTTGCTCGTCTATATCTTGACCTTTCCTCATAGCGACAACGACTATAAATCAAATCATCGGTAACCTCTTGATTATTACCTTTGAGAAGATTTATAATCTGTTGTCCCTGTTTGCTCCCGGCTTTCAACGAGTAACGATTTGTCGCAATCGATCCTTCAACCAAAATTTTCTAACTTCCCCAATATAAGTTTAAATTATCATAGATTAGTCGTACGTCCTCTATAATATCCGGAACCATTTTATTTAGAAGAATAAGGTCTTCGTCGCTGTCAGGTAGTTCTTTGATTTTATCAAAGATTAAATTAGTATTGTCTTTAGAAGTGTTTAGTATTACTTCTGGACATAAATGGGATAAGACTATAATTAAATCTGAGAGAGCCTTAAAATTAGCCTTATTATTATAAATAACTTGTTTCGCCTGCTCTGAAAAAGCAATTTCTAATTTACTAATATTCCCTACTTTGACTCTTGACGATTGATTGAATGGTTTGACAACGGGTACCAGAGTGTTATTTGTTGTCCATAGTTCAACAGACTTCTTTTCAGGAATTATTATAAGGACCCGAATATCTTCAACTAAGAGGGTTCCGATTGGGGTGGCGAACTGAATTTTCTCCGCCTTGGACTTTATTAAATCAGTGAATTCTTTTTGAAGTTCGTCTCCCACACGGTCTGCTGTAAAAAATCTTTTAAAGAAAGGAGCATGAAATAAAATGCCATCACTTACAACGGGTTTAGATTGTAACCGACGGATTGCAATCCTAATCAAATCCTTGGGGTCATAACATTTAGCGTTATGCTCGTCTATATAGTCTATTATATTATTAATTTTCTGCATGCCACTACACGTTTTCGGTTAAAATACTTTTGATGAATTTTGCATAAAGACGGAAGCCGGAGCGAGCGTTGTTTAGTTCATTGAGATTCATTTCGCTTTCGTCATTTCTTTGATGCGCTTTGTCGTAATTTATTTCTAAACGATATTAGGATTTGGAGATTATTTCTTTTTCTCCTCACATAATATAAAGGATGCATGGTCTAATAAATCATTCAGTTCTTTTATACAGGAATCTACAATTTCAGTTATCGACGGAAGATTTACCATAAAGTCCACGCTTTTTTTGATTTCAGAAGTAATCATAGAGCGTAGGGGAATATTTTTGTCACATAAATTTGAGAAAGTCTTCAAAGAAGGATATTTGTAGATGTTTTCAGTAAAATATTCTTTTAAAGCGTAGGTCGAAACAATTAGCTTGAGTGGAGAAACCTCCCTTATTTGAGTTTGAATAAATTCTACAGGTGGAGTAAGCATCACATAATCTTCCCCGGACTGAAGGACCACCACAAGACGGTTCTCTTCGTCTATAAAGATATAGTCAACCTCATTTAAGGCAAACCGTCCTCCGGTAGTATAAAATGAAAGATTTTGTAAGGCTTTTTCAATAACTTTTGAAAAGTTCTTTGAAAGCGAATCAGACAGTCTATTAGATAATAGATTGAAAAGATGAAAGTTTACAATAACCGACGGCTTCGTACCAGAGGTAAAACCGGCAGAACGAATATTTTTCCTAAATTTTTCTCTCAATTCAGAGAGTGGAAACATTTCAGTTGAAATTTTGGTAATCATATTACAAATATTAAGAATTTGTGGAGATCAAAAATGGTTATTATTTATTTTTATCATTTAAAAAGAGAAAATATTTCTTTAGAGATGAAATGCCATTCTGGAGAGTCTTGGTGGCTTTATCTTCTCCATTATGGAGCCCTCTTGCATCAATTAGGTTGGCTAAAATCTCTTCTCTGTTGTCTTTATTTTTTAAAGTTGAAGCAAATTCAATAAGATTACCATCCCGGTCAACCAAGTGGTTCAGAAGGGAACCAACAGTCCTGGCAGCCGATGCTTCTTTTTTTGCATTTTCGTAATCCATACCCAATTCATCACAAAGCCAATCAATAAATTCATCACCGAAAGGAAGATTGATTGTCTTGTATTCGGTCATTGAGTCCTCTCCAGCGATGAATGCGATAAAGTCTCGATAAGCCAAGATGGCACGCAATTCTTCTTTAGTATAAGAATCATTATCACGGTCTAATTCCTCTTGAATAGCCTCGACATAACATATTGCCAAATCCACTGCGCCCTCCTTTGTCAAGGTATTGCCGGTTTTGGCTGGTATTTCCTCAATGAATTTGCGCAGTAAATCATAGAGATCAAGCCCTACAACTTCAAATAGTCTTTCATAGGCAGACATATAGTGATTTATATATCTGCTAGCACTTTCTTCTGTTATTTGGCGATTTTCAATGAGCCATCTTTTAAATTCATCTTCCATATAAGGAATAATGAGAACTCCATCGAAAAGCTCATCTTCCGAAAAGCTTTCTAAATAATCATTAACATTAAATTCTTCTTTCATATAATTTGTTTTTATGATTTTACAGCCGCAAAGTTACGAAAATAACTGCCAGTTATCGGCACTAGATAACTTGTAATTTTCGGGAACTCCCTCTAGATATTGCGAAATAGACGTTGCTCCAGAGTTCCATTAATAATTACTTTTTTAAAATTTTTAGGCAAATTTTCTGGTTTTAACTTCACATGCAACCCACTTAAAAACACAATTCCAATATCATATTGAAGCGTAGCTACAGACCGTTATCACACACGTCTTGCACGATAGTTGCATAGAGGACGCTTTCAATATAGGTATTCTTAATAACATTTTGGTTGCCGCAGGCCTCTCCTCGTTGGCGTTAAAATTATACAAAAAGAAAGCGTGAGAGTCTGTATCTCTACTCGTCTCACACATGGAGGCTCTGGATTGCCTTTCGGAATGAAACGAGCAGTTAGAGCCTCACGCGGTTATGTGATATACCATCCCCTCGCGGAGATATTCAATGTATTCACACCCGAAAGGCATCCATCACTGCTTCATTTGACTCCGATTGAAATTTTCCAGATTTCCATGTGTCAAATGAGCGTCGATAAACGCTTTTTTCAATATGTCTCTGTCAATCCGGAGATTGACAATGCGAAGTTAATAAATTATCGCGAAAAATATAGCAACTATGATAAAATTTTTATTCGTTTAACTGGATCTTATATGAAGATTCTTAATTTTGCAACTGCCAAGAGAGGCATCGATGATCACATTACTTTCTGACCTTCACAATTAAAGACGAATTCTGACGTGCAAAAAGACTTGCAAGTTGAAAAAAGAGAGATTTAAAGTATTGGAAGACAATGTGGTAAGCTTGGTTTCCCCTCTCATAATCAGGGAGCCCTTGGTTCAAGCCCAAGTGGGACCACAAGTGTGGTTGGGATAGTTTATGATAACTGGAAGTATCTTTATAGTTACAAACGTAATATATAATATGAAACTGACCCAAAGGGCCGCTTTCATATTATTGACTGTGTCTACTACATCTTGTTTTCGTGTGTTGTGATGTCTGCGTCTTCCTTGATGACAGTTGCAGAGTTGAGCGAGAACGTAGCACGGGCTTCAATGCCGGCCTCGTTCTCAACGGAATTGAAATTAAGACTTTAGCTCCAATCATAGTTATTCGGCGTCTTTGGGGTCGTCAATCGACGGGTCCATGTCAATGTTGTTGCGGTTGAGTGGCCATAGGAGAACCTTTTCAAAGATATGGTTCAGTCTGAACGACATCACTTCGTTTAGATATTCCATGGGATTAAGCTCATCAGAGCAGAGATGCCCAATTTCATCGTAAACAACGTCATCCGGTTTTACGAATACTGGGCCGCAGACATTTGTAAGAATATAGGGACAGCAATCATCAATCATGTGAATATCCTCGGGGTTGTCAAGATATTCTACACATTTATCCCCGGTTACGAAGACCCGCAACATATACATGATATAATCACGGTTGTTATCTTGATAAAAGGCAACAACCTTTTCTCCCTCGATAGGCTTAATCTTAGGCTCGTCATAAAATCCACCGAAGCGCATATAGCAAGTGCCCTTGCGGTTTAATTCTTCTACCATGTCTCGAAACTCTCGGAGGTCGAGTGTGGTTGCGCGGAGGAAATCAGGCATAACAATTAACGGTTTGTTGCTTTGGAGATAAATTGTAATTCGTAAGCGCTTGTTAACATTGCCGTAATTCTTATAGGTAGTGATTTTGGCTGAAATCTTTTCGCCAAAACCGGCATCGAGCATACGGGCAAGTTCCTCGTTTTGGTTTCGAGGTATGTAGCCGAGAATAAAATCGAAATCGAAATCGTCCGAGTCTCCATCGTAATCATCAGCCAAAACAACAGCTACGGCATTCGAGTCGTGTTTATTGTTTCTATCTCGTACTAAAGCTATTTCCGTTCCTTCTTCAAGCTCATTCCAAATATCGTCGTCAGCTTCGATGTGGAAGCATGTTCCTGCAACGGCACACTCCTTGAAGAACACGGATTGATATTCAAAATGAGGCTCCCAATATCGCGGATCCCGCATATGTATTGATGTCATTGCATAATTAAATATAAAGGATTTATTTGATTGCTCTCCAATCAAATTTATTAGGTTTATATTCAGTCCACTGCCACTTGCCGTTAGGGTGTATTTCACCGAGATAATGACCGCCTAAAACACCTTTTATGCTTCTGGTACTGGTTGCAATGTCACCATCGTCAAACATCTGAGAATTATCGTCTTCACTATAGCAGTTAAGGAGAACAGGCTTGAAGTAATCTATCATTTGAGATAGGTTCATAGACTTCATGTTATTGAGAATTTCAGCTTCATCTATATCATGGAACTTAATCATAAGCCAACCGATATTGTTAACAATGGAGTCTTCTGAAATCTCCGGATGGTGCTTAAGCCAATTACGGATTGCTTTCTTGAAATCATAGCCTCTAAGCAACATAAAGCCTAAATCAAGTAACCGTTCTTCATCAGATAAAGATTGATATTCCGATGAAAAACTATCGACATAGGCTTTAATATGATGTGGAAAGTCAAAGTCGCCGTACATAAAGTACTTGTCTTTATGAAGAGGGCGCTTAAATGAAATTGCCGGCTTATTAATATTCATAAATGGATTCTTAATAGACGAAAATTTTATTTGTTCTGACATCGAGGAGATTGGCCATTTTGAAACGCATAATGTCTTTATAAAGACAAAGGGCGAGAGAAAGAGAACTTTCAAAGATGTAACTCTTGCCGTCCTTGGTGTCAATCTTGCAATATTCAGCCGTCACTTCATCTGTGCCGTCAAGGTCAGTATTGTCAATTACATATATATCTTTCACATTGGGAAGATATATTTTTGTGGGCTTGTCCTTATAGAGCTCCACAATCTCTACATATTCATTAAGTATTGCCATAGTTTAAGTTTTAGTCCCAGTCGTTTAGATTATCTACAAAGTTATCTACGTCGGAGTCGTCGAAATATTCTCCGAGTTCACCGGTATATTCATGATCGGTGAAATCCACCCACATATTGTGTTCGGTATCGCCGTTATATGTAGCGAGGTCATCGAGGTCGTCCATTACTATTCATGAATCATTTTAGCATAATCTATCCCTTCAGTAAGAACTTGAACACCGTCGGGTGTTTTACCAGTGTCGAAAATGTTTCTCCAGTAACTCTGGTCCTTTTTGCCTGAAAAAATAGATGAAGCTAACCCTCTGTCTTTCCATATAGATAATTGAGAAATGGCTCTAATGAAGTTTCTCAAATTAATCCATAATTGATCTGGAAATTGATTTTGAAAAACGCTAGTTTGATTAAACCGCTTACCTGTCATGTGGAAAAACATTTTGATAATATCAAGCAAATAGGGAGTCCAAGCATACATGACTTCTTCTTTGCTCATCCTATATGCTACAAGGTGATCATCCGTAATGTCGGAATCTTTTTGGGCGATTATTCTATTTTCAATTCTATTCAAGCCAATTTCTTGATTGAATTTACCAATATATAATTCCTCTGTTATTATTGAAAGCAATTTACATATCTGACTTATTTCCAATTCTCTCGGATTCATTCCATCCTCTGTTTTGAAATCCATAGGAGTAGATAAAATCTGTTTAGAGTCGAGGAACTTTGCAAGAAAGATTTTGTCATATGTACTATGAGAGAGAGGTAGGGATTTACCTTTACCTTCGAAATCAATATAGTCCTTCATTTTATTGTCTCGAGATGTCGTAATAGAACTTCTTATGGCATCGAGAATATAAGTCTTCATTTTTACCCCTTTGAAATAATCACAGAGGGCGGTTTCAGAGAAACTAAAATCATCTTCACTCAATTTGTGAGCAGTTTGATATTCTTTGACTTTCTCATTGTACTGAGTGTTGTTCAGTTGTCGCATTATAGCTTTATCAAAAGCAATCTGTCTTAATTTACTTCCAGCATTAGCATTGGTTTCCGTTAAGACCCTAACGTCAACATCAATAAACAGGCGTACTAAAATACTTCTCGCACCAAGTAATATTTGGGCTACCGCCTTATGTTGACCATCAAACACTTTAATCTTATTTTCATCTATCCGAGCTAATGTCAGATGTAGTTGAGGATTTTTCTTGTAAAATTCCTTAACCAAAAGATTAATGCTACTATTTATGCCTCGGGGATTAATTAATTCATCGTGATACAAATATTCAATTGGTACTTCAATAAAAGCACTTTTAGCTCCCGATTGAAAGTCAGTATAAATTTTAGACTTATTTACTTGAGAATTTCCTAATTTATCGAAAGTATACTTTATTTCGTTTCCCTCAACCTTGTATTGAAAGTCGTACTTAGAACCATCCTCTTTCAATAATAAATCCTTTAATGAAGCTGCTCTGTTCTCGCTTTTAGAAACTCTGTCCTGAATAACTTTCAGACGATGGAGAGCTCTTGCAACGCTCAGATGGGCATCTTGCTTTGATTTATTACATGATTCATGAGTTATAGCAAAATTGCTTTCATGATCTTTACCGCCCGTATTAAGGGGAACAATGTGATCAATATTAGTTGAATGAATATCTAAATCAATTGGTTGTTGACAAATGTAGCAACAACCTTTTTGGATATTATGAAGCTTTATCGAAAGATTTTTATAGTCTTCGGAGCTTAGATTTCTTAGGTATATACTTGACATGAAAAAAAATGTTACATTGGGTTTATTATTGACTCGACTAATGCGATTTCATCGGTGTCAAGGTTATATTATTTATAAGTTTCTGCAAATTTACCAATTTTGTACTTAAACTTAAAACTTGAGCGTCAAAAATTTATGATATTTTTAATATTTAAGGTTCAATTTGTATAATGTTAGGTGCTTGAAGATTAGAATAATCTGCGTTCATTATGGCTCCGTTGTAGAAAATTATATCGTTTTGATTGAGGGTCCCGTGCTGTGCGAGGGTATGTACGAAAAGATGGACTTTAAGATAGAGCGAAGGCAATTTGCCGAGTAGTTCTTCCGAGCCATAAATGATGTTATCATCAAAATCTAAAAACCATAGGCCGGAGAATGGGTTATGAGGACGTTGGTGTCAGATGGAATTTTCTCATAGAATTTCGTCTGACGGCCCGTAACACATCTTCCATAAACATAGGCATCCCATAGAATTTGACACCATCAATCTTTATTCCGGAGTTGCATAGGTAATGAAAGTTGGGGTCGAGTCCATCAATATGGGCTCCATAGAGACATGCATCAGGGTTTCCACAGATGAAGATTTTATACTTGTGCGATAATTCGCAAAACCAATTAAGGAAGTCGATTGCCTCGGGTTCAGATCAGGTCATGGTAAAGTCTCCTGAATGAACGACAATGTCAGCTTCGGGAAGGTTGTGGAGGTGATGACGCGCCCAGTGGGTATCTTAAAGATGGAGTATCTACAAAATTACAAATTCGGATGTTTCATTTTATAATACGAGTTAAATATTTGGAAAGAAATTTTAATGTCTTACGTTTGATACATTCGGTATGTAACCTTGCAAATATCAAACTGAGTGAATGATGAAAACATTTTTGATTATTGCCATCAATACTCCTGAATGGGTGGAAGGGTACCTTTCTTGGTTTGACGCCAAACTGAAAGCAAACAGTATTATTGAAGTATCGTGGGGAGATGGAATGACTTCATTTAGACAAGGCTGACAAGAATTTTTCCCAATTCTCTTCCCCCATATTATTTTTGGTTAGATAAACACGTTGAGGATTATGAAGAATAATTTTGTTTGCATAATTTTTTAAGTCTTCGCCTAAACCATTCTCTTTAATCCCCTCCCATTTACTTTGAGCACGCATTATTATAATAAGTTTATTCTAGTCCATAGCCTTGCGTAATAGATGGTTCCTAAACTCGTCTGAAGGGAGAGATGGGAAGGCAAACATTTTAGAAGAATGATAGGGGAAAAATTCAAGCACAAAAAGTTGAGGTTTGTGTCCCAGTTCTTTTTGTAAAGACTTTGTCATTTTTTGCCACCAACCTATACCATCATGTTTGGTTGGAGCTATTTTTTCAGATAACCAAAAGAATTCCTTATATCGAAGATTCAAATTTTCTATAAGTTCATTATAAAACAGGTCTTTATATTCTTTAGGTATAAAAACACTATCCTTTTCCTTATTCTCCTTCGTAAAATTTGAATCTATTCTCCCCGGATTACCATTCAAACAAATCACACTGCTATTTACATTGCCGGCAAATGGTTCCGGTAGAGTATTTATTTGAATTTTATCCTGAAACCTGGTGCTGTTAAGAATTTCTTCATCACATTTGGCATAAAGTTGGTTCCAGTTTATATTTTTCCAGGGATTTTCCATTTTATTCAAATTTTAGAGTCATTAAAATTATGTTTTCTTTAAATCGGATGAACTTCATATTCACTATTCATCTTCAGTTATAATAGCTTTTACGATATCCTTTATTGTAAAAAGGAAAATGCAGTTAGATGTGCAGTACCAGGCGGAATTGGGATAAACCGACTGAAAGCGATTATAATCTTCTTCGTGGTTCTTGTCGAAAAAGCCATAAGTATAGCAACGGTCGAATTCGGAAATATTATTTAGATCATTGAACTCAACCTTAGGATTTATGAGGATTTTGCGCTGACGTTTTAGCCGTTGAGCAACGGTGGCAGAGTTACCGACGGCTATAACCCATAAGGGATGATGTTTCGCCACTTCCTCGGGTATGAATTTAACAAGGTCGTGTTCAAACAAAACATCATTAGTATATATATTACCGATATCTCCACACTCCAATTCGTCGTTAATTTCGGCAATCATGAAATCATTCTTTTCATCCATCGTAGGATTGATAAGGTCAAATTTACGGAGAAAAATAAGATTGTTCATTAAGTTGGTTTTATCAGATTAGTATAATCGGGAAGGGGGGTGTCTATCGGAATCTTAGGCTTGTCGGAGTCCTCATTCCAATCTCTTAAAAAGTACCACCACCGACTTTTACCGTCTTCAGGCATTTCAAGGCATGATTGAAGTGCCTTAATTTGGACCTCTGTAAGCCTGCCTGTATAGTCGTCGTGGTCGAGATACTCTGCTTTGTCAATTCTCAAACAAGCCTTTAATCCATAATAATCATTTACATGCAACAGAGGGATAGCATTATCATAATCGTAATATAGTAACACGTCAATGGAGTAGAAGTCATTGATATAGTTTCCCTTTTCTAACTGACGTTCTTTGGTATATTCAGTTTGTTTGAAATCATAATGTTCATTATTGGCAGTTTCAAGCCATGTTTTCATATATGCCTCCAATTCAGGTGGAATGGGGAAACGTGGTTTCATTAAAGAAAGTGGTGAAACATGGTCGTGACAATAATACGAGGGGCCGTCAATAACAGTCTCGGACTCATCCGTAAAGTCGGAACCTATACCTTTTAAACCCATTTTTTGCCCTCTCATATAGATACGGTAACATTCTTCTATTGAAGGCATGTTATGATGTACAACAGCCAAATGAACCTCTTCGCCGGTAACAACTTCAACTATATCTCCGGGTTTAAATCTACGCCTTTCTTCGGGGCGTCCAAAAAAGTTAAACTCAATACCGTCACCAAAAGATTGACAGGTGGTATAGTCGAGAATTTGGCCGTTCTTGTCAATAAGCCATTTCGCACCGTGTTCCCACATAAATCCACCGACAGGCATTTGGATAATCCAACTGCAATATACGGTATCATCTTTGTGAGAATTGATAAATTCAACCGCGTCATCAAATGAAGCGAAAACTCTCTCCTCCATACAATCAAGGTCAAATTTAGGATAAGGAATCTTCATTGGTTTATCCAGCTTTGCCTGACATAGACGATAAAGCCAATTGCCCTCTAAGGATGGTTCCCTATAGGCATACCGCTTAAAATCTTCTATCGTTAGATCTATAAGTAAGTCTTTATTTCTCATTTATTATATTGGCTGGAGCACAACAAGGGTTATTAAAATCAATTATTTTACAATTGCTTCCCGAGTGGAGTTTTATGAGAAAATTTTCATCATCAGTTTCGTAATAATCATAATCTATTTCGGTTATACCGAAATCGTTCATAATACCGATTCTGTCTCCTTTGGTAAGCATGAAGAATGTTATTGGTGCTTCATCAGCCAATAATTCATCTTCATATATTTCATCTACAATACAATCCAGATATTGCTCTAATACAGGAATTCTATTCTGTTTTCTGTTAGCCGCATTTGACTGCTGAAGTTCAAATACTGTATGATATGCTCCCCATTTTTTTGTGGTGGCATCTTGAACAAAATAATATCTGTAGTCCCATCTTTCAACTATAATTTTTGAATATTTGAAATCGAGAACTATTTCCGGTTTATCAGATAGAGAAACCATACCCCAATGAGTTCCGTTAAAAACGGGGATAAAATAAGGAAGTTGGGTTGAATAAGCATCGAACTGACGGAAAATATCATGATAGATGGCAGATAACATCTGTCTTCCATCCGGAGTATAAAGTCCATATGCACCTTCGGTGCCTTTAAGTTGTGGCCTCCAGTCATACTTGGTTTCGTAATTCCGTAGGCATACTAAATTTTTTCGAGCTTCAAATGAGTTTTGGCTTTTTAGTTCACTTTTTTGTGTTGATAGCCGGATATATTCTTTCGCTTCCTCAATAGTTGGAAACCGGCATTTATTCTCTGTAGAATAACAGACTCTCCAATAATCCAAAAAGTCATAATAATGATGTTGCCCCGGAGCTGTAGTAATAGGGTCAACTATTCTGTTCCGAAATTCTATTCGTGGTACACGGGCCATTTCTATTTTCTATAGGTCTTATTGAAATATATTTAGCGTAAGTAACAACGGGATTCTTCTTCCGACTTCTACTCATAGCGTTTGCTCATTGATTTTAATATTTCCGAAATTTGGATTCGGAAATTCAAGGGTGAAATAACTTCAAGCTGCTCTCTATGTGAAAGAATTTCTTGGATAAAATCAAATGTCGGTATCACTCGCAGTGAGAAGTCAGTATATTCGTTATTAGAATAAATCTCTTTCTGCGAATGATGCAAAGGCAGAGAACGAAGATACCCCGGCAATTCAGCATACGTGCGGATAATAATATCTTCGGGTTTCTCGCCGGTACTTGTTGCAATACCGAAAGTATGCTTGAAGAAGTCAGTCGGTTTGAAATCTTTTGGATATTCAAAAGATTGCTCGGTCAATTCTATATTTTTAACTCTGTCAAGTGCAAATATATATTTCTCTCCTGATGGAATTTGTGCGACAAAATACCATCTGCGCTTGAAAAGTTTGAGGCAAAGCGGAGCGACATTGCTTTGAAAAGTTCTGCCGATAAAGTTCTTATAGTCGAGTTTGATAATAAGGTTTTCACGTAGGGTTTTAAGTATGATATCTAACCATTCAATTCCTGCCGGCACTTCTTCAAGAAGTATTTTGTCGGCAATGGATTTATTCTCGTATATCATCTCGCTGACCGAAAGGCTGTCAATCGTCCATTTGACGAGACTACTGGAATCTATTGAATCGGGATTTTCAATATAATATACATTGTTTCCGCGACCTCGACGACAAACAATGTCAATGCCGAAGTTTAATGCAATGGCTTGACAGTGATTATAAAAAGTGCGTTTGGTAAGTGCACTGCCGGTGTCGTTGAATGAAGCAGTGTCCCACCTTTCGGCAATTTCGTTGAATGTGAGTTCTCCGAAACGATTCAAAAGCTCAATCAGCCAAATATATCTTTTGAAAAGAATATCCATCAGACTTTGATTTCGGCGAAAAGCTCCTTTAAAGCTTCACCAAGTTCTTCTCTAAATTTTGACTCATTATCAAGCCATAGATAAGCATTGTGGTTGAATTCGTAGAAATTAATGGTGCCACCGTTTATTTCTAAATATTTCCACGCTATATAAGGACTTCCCTGTGCACTGTATGGATGCCAATGGTTATTGAGAATTATACCTTTATCTTCACTAACTGTCTTGTAAAGTCTCACATAGATATTATGATCAAGACAGAAATCTAACTTTAGACTTTCATATTCTACGGTAAATATCTTCTCTTTTTTTTCGGAGTAAACATTGGGAGCGTCAGTTTGTTCCAACATTTCCTTTATATATTCAGCAAACCAATCCATGAAATGTTCGCGAATTTTTTCTCTAATGGTATCAGCTTGTTTGCCAACAGCCAAGGCGAAACGGAGGTTCTGAAAAGATTGAGTAATGAGTTTTTCCAATTCAAAGTCAGAGATAAGAGAATCTAAGTTGTTCATATAATGTGTTATTGCAAATGAAATATCCGGATTACATTCTTTCGATGCCTTGCAGTCCGCTAACCATTGCTGTATTTCTGAATAAGAAATGCACGTATAACATGCTTTTGGTATATTACCGCAACTGTTCTTGCTTGGCTCATGGCCATCAAGAGTTAGATAAAATATAGTGGCCTTGCGGTCGGTTGAGTTCCAGTATCTCTCTAATTGATAATCCTGATCATTGGCATAGATTTTATTCTCAATGACAATTATATTGTCATTTTTATCTTGAACAAAAATATCAATTCTGCCTCCAAGATGCTTCCCGTTTTCCTCCCGTTCTATTCCACAATCTTTTTCAACAATCACTTCTGTAGAAGCCGAATCGAAATTGTGGATGTTGAACCTTTCTAAGAAAAGATCAAGAAACTTAGTGCCTATTCCATGATTGCATTTTGGATTCAATAACCCTGCAATGAAAGCGGAATGAGTCATCTCTCTTGAAGACTGACCGAGCATTTCAAAGATGTTGAAAGAGAGTTTTGACTCTTTCAATATCTTTGCACCTTCCTCAAAGAATCGGATTAAATTGATTTCTTCGTCCATTTTCCGTTAGCTTGAACCTGAAAAGATTTATTCCCATCCCATGCAATGTCTTTTGCCGCAAGAGCATTCTTCTCATTATAGACGTCTTGGAGCCATGGGTGTTGGTGTTCATTGCTATCACCGTACCATCTGCACGAAGAATTAGAACATTCTTTTCATCCGGACTCAAAACTGCCTTGACTGCCTTTGGTGACGAACTATAAACGGTTCTGAAAGAGGATGTGAATTCGTGGCGGTTAACCTTCCCATCTTTAACAGCGTAATACATTATTTTTCGTTTTTAATGGGTTTAACATCAGACTTGATGCAAAGTTAGTGATTTAATCGGCAAAATCATTACCGATTAAAAATAAAAATTATATTTTGGATTTTACCAGGAATAGGAATATTCCGTTGGAGTGTAATCAGATGGTGGCGTAGGAACTTGACTCAATACGATTATAGCCAAAATAAAGCCAATGATTATAGGGAGAATAGAAAGAAGGCAGAATATATCATTTGGATGCTTCTTGAAAAGAAGATATGCAATTATTGAAATTGCAAACAGACCGAATGAGGTAAAAGCGAGAATATTTCTATCCACAACACCCATACAAAGCATAGTCGCGAAAATAATAAGTCCGGCTATTTTTACGAACCAGATTAATGACTTTGCAAGTATCTTAGGGTTTATTTTTGGGTATCTCGCCTCTGTTATAAACATATTGCAAATTTAATCAATTTTCATATAACTCCACTCATAGGCAAGGAGAAAGAATCCCGATATGGGAATTTTTCATAGCCGATGTATAAGCGTCTCGAAAGCGTCGGAGCCGTAGGTGAGGTGTTCGAACAAGTCTTCTTCAGACTCTTCGAGTTTTTCACCGCTCTTGTCTTTCTTGCATCCGTTGCGTCCTCGGCTGACCCCTGCGGTCTGAATGGCGAAGATTAGGTCTTCGTTGTTGGAGCGGTTGAAGAAGTGCATCAGACGCTGCTTGCCTGAAAAACCCTGGTTGATGAGAAGGTATTTCTTATGGTGTGGCATCGGATTCCCGAGATACACCGACTCTACAGCCCAACCATGTTTTTCAAATTCATGGATAACGACCCAACGGAAGTCCTGGTCGTTGACGGCATAGGTCGAGCCGAGGGCGATGGCATCGTAATAATAGACTACAGTCTTATGACGATGCTCCGCATAGTAACGGCAGAAGACATCGACAAGGGCCGGTATCTTCCTCTCAAACTTGATGTAGAAGGATTTCACAACATTGAGACGCCTGTCACGCGGTTGACCGACAACAATCCAGTTTTGCCATGAAAGTATACCGCTAAATAAGCAGGGTAAAAGATAGGAATTAAAAGTGATTTTATTTTTAAATATAATTACAAAGCCGATTTGTTTTCGTAATTTTGTAAAAATAAATATTTGCAACTATGGGTAGAAAAGCCATAACATTAGACGAACAAATACAACTGCTTGAAAGCAGAGGGATGAAAATAAATGATGTCAGTAAGGCTAAAGAAGTCCTCCTGGATGTAGGATACTATCGATTGGGATTCTATTGGTTTCCATTTGAGAGGGAAAGTGATCGAAATCGTGAACGTTGTCATGAATTTTTGCCCGGCACGACTTTTGACGATGCTGTAAAGCTGTATTACTTTGATAATTCACTTAGAAGCATCCTACAAAAGTATATCACAAGGATAGAGGTTAATTTCAGAACAAGTCTTGTATATTTTATCTCCAATAAATATGATGAGCAACCGACATGGTTTGTTTCGCCTCGGGTAGTGGAACGTGATTATATTACAAGTTTTGACCGCGAAGTTTATACTGACAAATTCAAACGTAATAAGTTTATTGCATCCCATCATAGGAAACATATAAATGATAGGTACGCTCCAGCGTGGAAAACCCTTGAATTTATGACATTGGGGAGTAACATTGCATTGTATAAGTCATTGTTGAATTTGGATGATAAGAAGTTAATTGCCAATAATTATGGCATTACCTATACCAACATATTTGAGAATTATTTGGATGTTGTAAGATGTGTGAGAAATACTTGTGCTCACGGAGGATTACTTTATGATATAAATCTACATCCTCTTATTAGACGTGGACCGGCTAATGTAGTTGGAGATGAACGTAAAAAACTTTGTGGGGCGTTAAAAGTGATAGAATACCTGTTATCAAGAGTTTCAATCAATAGGGCTAAAGATTATCGAAAGGAAATTGAAGATTTGATTTTAAAGTATGGTGTCTCTCCTGCAATCAAAACTGTGCTTAGAGAAACAAGTGGATTTAACGTGTAAAGAGACATCTTAAATCAACATAAATCAACTTTTTTATCGAAAATTTTGTTGAATAAGAAAAAAGAAGTACCTTTGCAACATAATAGTGCTCGTATAGGCTAAGTCTCTATACCAACACTTAAAAAGGGAAAAAGAGGTCGTGAGCTATGTCTTCACGACCTCGCCTTTTATACTTGCACATAAAAAGCCTTCGCCTTGGGGGAAAGCTCGGAGGAGAGGCGATTGAGGGGTCAATACCTGCGGAAATCGTGACCGTTTGAGCCCATCTGGTAATCATCGATTAACAGGTCTCGACTGTAGACCTTGGGAATACTTCCGGAAATTTTTCGGGATTGTTTCGCAATGAAGCGTAGTGCAAATTTAGATAAATTATCTATTAACTTGCCAATTCCAAACTTTTAAATTTGCGGATATGTTATAAAATAAAAAATTTAATGCTATGAATACGATAGAAGCGATATTACAGCGCAGGTCTGTGAGAAATTACAATGGAGAGCTTCTTTCTGACGAAATAATTGGGAAGCTCGAAGAAGCCATCAGGCATGCCTATTCTCCTTTTGGAGGAAAAGTGACAATTCGTATTGCCAGATTTGGCAACGGGGAAGAATACCGCCCCAGCACCTATGGAGTAATAAAGGGCGCCACCGATTATTTTCTCCTTGGAATCGGGGAAGATGAGGTATCGGCATTGAGTGCCGGTTTCCGGTTTGAACAGGTAGTGCTGAAAGCATGGGAAATGGGGTTAGGCACCTGTTGGATAGCAGCCACATTCAAAGGCTCGCAGTTTGACCGTGGCCAGAAATGGCCGGAAGGGGAGCGCCTTAAAATCATTAGTCCGGTAGGAGTCCCGGCTGAAAAGAAAAGTTTTTTGGAGAAGATGATGCGGACCTTGGTCGGCAGTCATAATCGTAAACCGTTTGGCGAGCTGTTCTTCACGGATGATTTTAAGAAGCCTCTTCCTGAAGACAATACATTTGCGGAGTCACTGAAAATGTTGAGACTGGCTCCGTCTTCCACCAATTCACAACCCTGGAGGTGTCTTGTAAAGGATGACCGCGTCTTATTTTATTATAAACCCAAAAGCCCGGTGTCCGTCCTCGATTGCGGTATAGGCATGTGTCATTTTAATGAGTCCGAAAAATTCAACGGTCATAAAGGCGAATTTTTCAAAGAAACAGATGTCCCTGAAGCACCTGATAACTGGAAATATTTATACAGTTACAAACGGAATAACTAATGGCGGTGTATAAAAATGAACGCATTTTAACGCACCTTAAGGGGCAGCGTTCAAAATGAGGAATTTTGACACAGCCCCATTATTGAATCGTTCATATAATTTGAATTATATTATCTGCCGCCGGTAGTTGATTTATCTACGCTTGAATCGGAGTTAATAAGTTTCTGCACTCCTCGCTTTTGGTGTCCCCATTGGAGATTGTAGCTTATCTGGAGGTATGGCATACGCATGTCCATTCGTGTGTGCTGCTCGTTTTTATACCACTTGCTAAGCGATTTGCTCCCGCGGTCATATTTCCCGAATGGCATTATGCAACCGACGGCAAATTGCCATTTCTTCCAATTATAGGAGAGTTCGATAATATTGAAATCCTCGCCCCAGGAGATCTTTTCTCCCCAAAGGTCTCGTTGGGCATAACGATATTGGGCACTGAGAACGAAACCCCAATGCTGGAGCGCTACCATACCCTGTCCGCTCCACGCATTGTGTCGCAGATCATATCCGGTGCCCCGCATATGCTCCATCCTGTACTGTATATAGGCGCTGAGCATGAGCCCGTCTTTTATGATTTCCACTCTCGGAGCAAGAAAAAACGATAGGTTCTGCAGGCCTCCGGTACTGTTTTCGTACGTTGTTATAAGCTTGTCATTATCCCAGTATAAGAGCGGTGTAATTGCATTCGGCGAAGTGTAGGCGCGAATACCGAATGTGCCTGTCACCCTCGCAAGATTGAACCCATATATGAAAGTCAACATATAGGAACTCGAGGTCTTGAGATTTTGATTTCCAACTCTCCATTGGAGTCCGTCAATCTGTTGGGGAACGATGTTGGTTTCGGCCAGAGAGGGAGCCGACTGCCAGGAGGTGAAATTCAGTCGGAAATTATGATTCTGACTCAATGAATATGTCAATGAAGCCTGCGGTCTCGGGCTCCAGGAATTGTTGCCTTGATTTGTTTCCTTAAAAAGAAAGTCGGTATACTGCACGCCCATTCCGGCAGTGGCCGTCCAATTGCCGAATCTATGGAAATATTCGGCGAAGAAATAAACCTTATCCTGTCGCTGATGGAAAATCATGTCGTCAAGATTTTCATATTGTGAGCGGTTGCGGTTGGCGGTGTACGATACTCCCGTACTAAATCTGCCGTTTCCCCATTTCTTGATATAATCCGCTTCAACCGAATATAGTTGGTTACGGTCTTTAATATTTGTATAAATGTCATTCATGGTTTCCCCGGGCAGATTTTCTTCGTATGGTGTCTCGATATATTCCGACCATGATCTTCCCGAATAATAGGAAGCCTTGAAATCCACAACGAGAGTCTGGTTTCTATTGAAATTCTGTTGCAGATAAAGAGACAGCGAAGGAGTGCTGCCTTCAGTGCCGGTGGCATCCTTAAGTCGAATCGTCTCGGGTCGGTCGCTTACCGAAAGCAGACCGTTATATTCCTGCGCACTGGGAAAAACGTGATGGAAGTTGAACTCGGCTACAAAAATTGTCGTATCCGGCTTCACATAGTTATAGGATACATTGGCACCTCCGGTGGAATCATCTAAATGTCCTCCGGTCGGTTTCTCTGTTCTGGTGATGGATTTCCCGTCAGGATAATTGAAAAGTTCATAATAATCCCTGTGAATCTTTACATTGTACATTGGATTATAGCGCAGCCCGATTTCCCACTGCGAGCGGCCGTTGTTGAGTTTTATATTGCCGTTATAGTTTCCGAAATTGGCGTTAAGCGAAGGCATGGCGCGAAGCATAAGGGAGCCACCCAAAGTCGGATTGGCCACAATAACGTTCAATACGTAATTGGCACCGTTGTATATTAGGCTTGGATTTTCTATCCACTCAACTCGCTTGATCGTTTCAGGCAGAAGAGCCCTGACTTGGTCGATGGTTGCCTGCCGTCCGTTTATACGGACCTGCACAGATTGTCCGGCAGCTGTAACTGAACCTAAGGCATCATTGACAAACATCGATGGAATCATCAGGTTATTGAGCAGTTGAATTCCGTTTTTGGAATTGTCGACCGCGCTTTTCGAAGGATAATAGACATCCATATCCGGTTTTCGGATCACCTTTGGTGCCTCGACAACGATTTCATCGAGCATATTGGTTCCGATGCTGTCGGATGCTTCTTCCTGTGCGTTGGCTGTAAAAGAAAACAATACCAATGTCAGCAGGGATATTTTGTTTTTCCTTTTGGTCATCATCATTTTTGAAGTAAAGTTTAGATGGCGCAAAGTTGGGGAAAAATAATCGCTTCCAATTGAACATTTGTTAATTGGGAGCGATATAATAAAAATAAAATGACAATTTATTTTTTTCGGAGCCTACAGAGGTGTTGCGGGGTAATGTTAAGATAGGACGCTATATCCTTTAAATCAAAAATTTCAAATATTCTCGGACATTTTCTCAACAGCGTTTCGTATCTTTCTTTTGGAGACTGTATGTAAAAGCTTATCAGCCTTTCGTAGGCCGTATAGAATAATTGCTCGTTTGCTTGTGCTATTTGGCGTTCAACTTCGATATCTGTTTTTGCCAATTCCTTAATCTTCGTTGCCGAAAGGCAATATATTTCCAAATCAGAATTAGCCACAATTGTTACCACGGAAGGTTTGTGATGAAGAAAGAAAGGCCAACTCGCTGCATATCCGCCCACTGTTTCCAATCCTACAATTCTTTCCTCGTAATCTGCCGTATAAGCTACGTATTTTGCTGAGCCAGATTTTATTAAACCAAAATATTTAGCCACCTCACCTATCGTTATGAATTCATCTCCTCTCCTGTAAGTTCGGAGCAAGCCCTCTTCATGACACAGCCGACTCCAAAATTCAGAGTCTATTTTTTCCAGATATGTATTGAATTCTTTAATCATGAGTCATCTAAGCCAAACAAGTATAGTTCAAATAAGAAAAGATTCTATTTTTAATTGAAGTGAATTGTTGAAACCACTTCTAATACTATCTGATTACTCAACGAAAAATTAAAAGGAAAATTTCACAGTCATTTACGCGGAATATTAGACAATCTCTGATTCTCTAAAGCAAAGCAGTTCACGATGATAAATTATGTAAAGAAATTTAGTTAATCAAAAAGTCGTGTAAAGCGAAACAGTGATAGTGTAAAAAAGGATCAGTTAATCTACCTAAAAGTGTAAGCCTTTTTCAGAGATAGTCAATGCCACAAAATTACATCGATAAATAAGGAGGATAAAAGACAAGAAAACCGAAGAAAAATTCGTAACTTTGTAAAACTAAAAACAGAACGATGATACACATTTGGCTCGACGAAAGCGACCGTCACGGAGAATTTTATTCAAATTTCTATGGTGGCATTTTAGTTCCCTCACGATATTATCCTGAGGTTTTAGCGCGTATGCGTGGCGTTGTTGCAAAAGCCAATATAAATGATGAAATCAAATGGCAGAAAGTAAATGAGTATCATTTTGAAAAATATAAACTCGTAGTTGATGAACTTTTTGACCTTGCTTTAGAAGATAAATTAAAAATTAGAATTTTCTTTAGACATAATCAGTATAGTCCTAATAGGATAACTCCGGAAGAAAGGAAAGCGGACTATCCCATGCTTTATTATCAGTTTATCAAATACGCCTTTGGGCTTCCATATGCTGATAAAACTGATTTGGACTCTATGATACTATATATAGATGAAATCCCTTTGAGAAGAAGTGAAAGAGATGAATTTATTTCACATATCAGGGCATTGGCTAATGATCCGATATTGAAGAAAAAGGGATTGAATATTCCGAATGACGGAATTATAGAAGTTAATTCTAAAAATCATTTACCTCTACAATTTATGGATGTTATTCTGGGAGCGATATGTTTTAAGCTCAATGAGAAAGATAAATTAAAGACAGAGGGAGAAAATAAAGTTGGGAAACGCACCCTGTTGAAATTAAAATTATACCGACATATAAATCAACGTATACGTGAGATTTATCCTAATTTCAATATAGGTATAACGACTCCAATACGAGAGAAATCAGATAGTTGGACACAAGTTTATCGTCATTGGAGTTTCATTCCGAAGTATCATACACGCGATACTTCACGAACCAAAAGGGCAAAAAAATAACCCGCGTAACCTACACTTGTGGGCTACGCACTTTTCACGTAGCCGTTCAGTTACGAAGGGTATTTTTAATTGTGCAAAGATAATAATATTTTCTCTATGCACAAAATAATAACCAATAAAATTGCAATAAAGTTTTCATACAAATGAAAAAGCCTTCCCTTTCGAGAATGCTAACGAGGAGAGAGACGATAGGGGAGGCAATACCTGCGGAATATGTGACCGGTTGACCCCATTTGGTAATCGTCGATGAACAGGTTGACACGGCCCCATTATAGACAGGGTTGCCTACATTTTGTTTTCGTGGGTTGTGATGTCTGCGTCCTCTGCTGTATATTTGCCGAGTGAGCCTTCTTTGGCCTGAATACAGACGTAAGTCATGGGCTCTGCGGATGTGCATTTGAGGTTGCGGTCGCAATTAGTGGCTACACGGATTACGGAACCTTCGGCGATATCAAATGCCTCATCCCCTACCTGAAAACGGCCAGCGCCGGAAAGGATGATGTAATTTTCCTCGTTTTCACGGTGGCTGTGGTAGAAGGGAACTTCCACGCCGGTGGAAAGTGTACCGAAGGAGATTTCACATGATGTAGCGCCAGTGGCGTCCTTTACAAACTGCTTGCCTTCGAAAGCCTTGAGACTGCCAACGGAAGCATGGGCGAATTTATCGCCTTTGTTGAGTACCTTTACTTCGCTCATAGTAGTGTTTTTTAAATAATTACTTTTTCTGTCTTATAGCCGATTCGTCTTATATAAATTCCATGCTGGAGATTGATGACACGTAGACCTTGCAGAGAGTAATTTCTTCGGGCTACGCTCTTGATATTTTCAACTGCAAAAATAATAAATTTGGGTGAAACTGGAAGAAAATCTTTCAGGTTTTCCACTATCCCTTCAAGCCGGTGCAGTCGGTACAGGATAGCGGGTTACATGGAGCAAAACATGCATTCCATATGCCAAATGGTAGAGTATGGAATCATTTGACAACAAAGTTCGGCGAAAATGACGAAGCCGTTTTGTATTACGCCGAAAAAACAATAGAGAAAGGCTGGAAGTGCGATCCTTTAGACAAATCGAATTTCAAAAATGTCAATGTACTCTCTGGCTCAAGTGAACCGAATTTATTGAGTTTTTAAGTTAACACTTTTAGTGGACACTCATGACCGCTAAATAAGGAAACTAAAAGATAACTTATTTCAGTAAAAAGTGCTAATTTTGTAACTGAAACCGCTTACTCAAGATTAAATATGGCAAGACTTCATTTTCCTGAAAATCAAAATATAGAATGTAAAGAAAGTTGGAGAGACGAGTATCTAAAATGGATATGTGGTTTCGCCAATGCACAGGGAGGCCGAATTTATATAGGGGTAGAAGACGGTTCTCATGAAATTGTAGGAATTGGCAATAGCAAACGGCTTTTGGAAGATTTGCCAAACAAGATTGTAACAAATCTTGGCATAATGGCTGATGTAAATTTATTAAATGAGGATGGTCAGGATTATATCGAAATTGTTGTTAAACCGAGTAATGTTCCTATTGCGTGTAAAGGAACCTACCATTATCGTAGCGGTAGTACCAAACAAGAATTAAAAGGGTCTGCATTGCAGAACTTTTTGCTGAAGAAATTAGGGAAAACATGGGACGACGTGGCTGTTGAAAATGCCACGTTAGAGGATATTGATAGAGTTTCGATTGAATATTTCCTAAAAAAAGGAATAGAATCGCAACGTATTCCCAATAGTATGGCAACTGCTTCGACTGAAGAAGTCTTGCGCTCGCTTCAACTTATAGATGAAGAAAATCATATTAAGACAGCCGCAATTCTACTTTTTGGAAAGAACCCCTTAAAATATTTTCACAGCGTTGAATTTAAGATTGGACGATTTGGTAAGAACGAGGCCGACCTTATTATACAGGATATAATAGAAAGTAATCTCATTCAGATGGGCGATAGGGTGCTGGATGTTTTGATGGCTAAATATTTAGTGTCGCCCGTAAGTTTTAAGGGTATGCAACGCTATGAAACCCTTGAAATTCCCAGGGAGGCATTGCGTGAGATTTTATACAACGCGATAGCCCACAAGAATTATATGGGCCCGGCTATACAGATGCACGTCTATGACGATAAAATAGAGATATGGAACGATGGCAATCTTCCCGAAGGGTTCAACGAAGAAATTCTATATGGCAGCCATCCATCAATACCAAGGAATCCCAATATTGCCAAGGCAATGTTCATGGCAGGGTTTATCGATACATGGGGCCGTGGGTATAAGAAAATATCTGAAGGCTTTGAGAAAAATGGTCTTCCGGTTCCTAAAGTCCATGATTTTTTCAACGGGACACAAGTCGTTATTGAACGCACAGAATTTCTGAAACTTAATCTCGTTGGTCGGAGAAATGTCGGAGAAAATGTCGGAGAAAATGTCGGAGAAAATGTCGGAGAAAAAGCTGCAGCAAGATATAATGCGATAAAAAAATTAATAAAAGAGAATCCCTTTATTACTGCTGTACAACTTTCGGAAAAGCTTTCCGTTACAGACCGAACGATTGAAAGGGATTTAGCCAAGCTGCAAACAATGCAATTATTAATCCGAGAAGGTGCAGCCAACGGTGGCCGCTGGATAATAATTGACAAGAATTAAAGCCTTCTCTTTCGAGAAAGCTAACGAGGAGAGAGGCGATAGGGGAGGCAATACCTGCAGAACATTTGGCTCTTTATAGATCTAGGCGTTTCTTGGCTTCTTCCACCAATCTGCTACCTAAATCTTTCGCGCGGTCAAGGTCTTCCTGGAAGTGTGCGTCACGGTAGGCGTGTTTATCTTCCTCACGGAATAAATCGAACTGCATCTGCGAATAGTCGTCAAACTGGTAAGTGTTGCAGATATAAAGCGATTCTCCAAAGCCATATACGTGTTTGCACCCATCTGTGGTATAACCAAGCAAAACGGGATAGTTCATATGGTCCATATAATCACGCGGACAGTTCATTGTGAAGATACAGGCCGTGTTCTTTGGATTCACGAGTTTTACCTTTGAGTCGTAGGAATGCTTCGGGAAAAGAAAGCGCTCGATAAAGGCACGGAGAAGTCCTGTCGGATAGCTGAAATACACGGGTGAACCGAAAATAACAACATCGGCCTCGCGTGCCTTGTCAAGCCATGGCCAGGTTTCGTCCTTAATGCAACACACCGGGTCAACCTTGCTGAACCCTTTCCTCTGACATTGGAAACAACTGTAGCAGCCTTTAAGGTTTTTTACGGTATAAAGGTTGAGTAGCTCAACATCGGCTCCTGCATCCTTAGCGCCCTCCATGGCTGCTTTAAGAGCTTTGCCGGTATTGTGGTTCGGTCGCGGTGAGCCGTTTACCAACAAAACTTTAATTTTTCTTTCCTCCATAGTCAATATAGTTTATAACATTATTAAAATTCAAATTCCTCATACACTGTATTTCCGAGCCGATCTTCAATCCAGTTAAGAACGTCACCGGCTATCATATGTCCCTTGGGGTCAACCATCAGGAAGTGATTTACTCCCGCATAGATAAAAAGACTCTTGTCTTTTGCTACGGTCTGCTCATAAAACTCGATAGCATCTTTAGGCGAAACGGAATCGTCGCCGTTGCCGTTAAGAATCATTACAGAGTTGCAGAAAGTATCGCGGTGAGTTTTCAGATATGCAATGCCTTCCTTGAAAGCGTTGAGGATAGCTGGATATATCTCTGAAAGAGTGCTTTTGTCACCTGGTTTTGAAAATTCCTTCATTGTCTTCCATTCAGGAAGATGAAGGGTTCCGTATGCAGCATCGATAGTGTTGATTCTGCTGTCGGGAGCCTCCGGTCTCGGCAGATAACCGAAATTAGTAAGATTGTAGCGGAGCACACCTGAAGCAAGGATTATTCCTCTCACTGCATCGGGATATTTGGTGCCGAAAAGAGCAGCCACATGACCTCCCATACTGTGGCCGAGCACGAATACCGGCACATCGGGATTTTCTTGTTTGGCAAGACCTACAATGACTTTGAGGTCATCCACCATTTCCCAATAACTCTTCACATATCCTCGCTTGCCTTCGGACTTGCCGTGACCTCTCGCATCATAGCGGTAAACACCGATATTAGCTTGGATAAAAGGTTTTACAAAGTCGTCGTAAAGCCCGAGATTATTTGCAAGCCCATGAAGGATTATAAGGATTGCCTTGGGGGTGTCACTAATAAATTGGCGTACAAGGTTGAGCTTGGTTCCGTCCCAGCTCTCAATCATTTCATCATTGTAATAAAAGCCGTTAATATTTTCAAACTTTGATAAGTCCATAGTATTAAAAAAAGAATAGATTGTATGGAAGTATAACATTTTGACAAACATTAGAGTTCACGTTCGATATACATAGCATCGTCCCGCTCCTCCGGCCTAAATAATACAGTTATTAATAATGTAAAGACCAGGGTGATTTTAATCATACACCCTGATCTTTACATTCATTGTTCTTAACAGAATTAAATAATTACTTTTTCTGTCTTATTGCCGATTCGTCTTATGTAAATTCCATGCTGGGGATTGATGACACGTAGACCTTGCAGAGTGTAGTATTCCGGTTCCGCTCCCTCAGTTGTTTCTATGGATTCAACGTCTGTTGACACATTATCGTTTTGGCCTACTCCAACATAGAAGGTATAGGTAGAGGTAGCACCATTTTTCGAAACGGAAACGGTCAGTTTTTTCGGAGAACTATGTTCATTCATATCTGTCAGACTTGACAGGTCGACCGTTGCAAAATACTTTGAAGCGCCGGGATTAGAAGCTGCCGAGGCAACCCTTCTTTCCTGCATCCCCATAAATCCTTCTTTATAAGACTTGGAATCTAATGAGGCAGTGAATTCATCCACAAAATAAAGACCGGGAATATAAACGATGGTGTTTGCTAAATCTGCGTTAAGCACATACTCTTTCGGTAAATTTATAGTCTTCTCATGCTCTTCATCTTCAGCAAAGGTATACCCATTGATATTAAATCCTTTATCTTTATTAAATATACCATTAAGATTAGGATAAATCTCTACCGTATAGGAGGGTATTTTCTTGTCAGCTGTGAAAATCGCATACCCCTCTTTCCCCTTTAATACAACCTCATATAGGCCTGAACAGGGTGCATTGACAACCAAAGTAAAGCCTTCGGAATCGGTGTCTTGGATAAGTTTCGCTGACACCCCGGTATAAAAGCCGTCGACAAAGTCGCATTCAAGCGACTGGAGTTGCTGATACAGGCCAGAGCCTGGTGCAGTACGCGCAAAAATGTTTTGATATTCCTTCATCAAAGCGTCTTTGTCTTCAGCTTGGGAGTTTACCCATTGTCCGGAGGAGGAAGGGGTGATCTCAACAGAGATTACAGAAGGATCCTCTAATCCTTCAATAGAAAACAGTCCGGGGAAAGAGATTGATGATGATATGTTAAATGCATGACGAATTATTTCCTGAGATAGAGTCTCATTGTTGTCAACACAATCATTGGCTCCTCCCATGCTGTTTATATAAATAATTTCATCTCCTCCCATGAGTGCGTCGGCAATAGCAAGGTTACCTTCAAATTTTTCCACCCAATCTTTATACTCTTCCAATGTAGTCGCAGGATTGCTATAGGGACTGCCGTTGCCGGTTACATTGTAAATCAGCATATAAGTATCCCACCATTCATCATATTTCCAGTAGTCGACATTTTGTGTAAGCTCTGTTGCCTGATTAATTAAAATTTCAAGACGGTCTCTTAATTCCACATACTCCCTGTCATGAACCTTTTTGATTTTCCATTTCCCTTCGTCTCCGGTCATAAATGATAGCGAGGCCATTCTGGTGACCACGTTGGTTTCATTTGGGGCTTCCAGCATTAGGGTGATTAATGAATGGGAAATATCACCGTTAATGGATAAACCAAATTCGCCTATTTTGTCTTCGACAGGATTCAATTTGAAATAAACGGGAGCTGCCGACATCGGCAACCTCTGTTTCCCGTCAAGCGAATTACCTACGTATTTACCGTTGCCCGAGGGATTCATATTGCGCAAGGCAAAAATTTCAGGATCATCTGTACCTTCAAAAACCCACTGACGCGCAAAAGTTTCAGCAGACGCTACAGGATTGGTTGCAACGTAATCCCCTTCTCCTGAAAGGTAACGAAGTGGATTGTCCTTATCTGTAAATACATTTTGTAAAACATATCCCGCACCCGGCTCTATTCCAATCGTCAGTTCAACGGATTTCGTTAGATTCTTGAATATCTGAAGTTGAGTATTATAGAAGGCGCCCAATTCTTCGTTTTCGTAATTATCCTTTTCAAGCATATCGGATATTATCTTGCAATGGGCGTCAAACATTTCAGAGGCTTCAGGTTTTAGATAACCAACGGTTACCCCTTCGGGATCTATATTTACTTTATATTCTTTATATTGGCCAATCAATCCTTCAAGCAGGTTTTTGTAGTTATTGGTCATGTCTACATTTGAAGAATCCACAACTTTTGTAATATACCATTTGCTTGCATCGGCGTCAGAACTCCAACCCACAACGCTGCCGTTGCCCCCGATGTGAATCGCAAGATTCGTGTTATCTATAGGCGTCATTACAAAAAGTCCTATTCTGGAATCTTTTTCTCTTGCAGATCTCACATTATATTGATACCCTCCGCTATATTTCAACTGAAGAGTCTGAGATGAACCTTCCGCTTTCCATATATATGCTTTATTACCCCAATTCTGGATATAATATGTGCCTTCTTCCATAGCCGGCATAAAATTCCACTGGAAGTTAACTGCCGCTGCCGCTCCCGGATCTTTAGGCTTTGCAGCCGTGGAGCATATACCATTGGAATTGAAGGTCAATGCTTGACCGGTGTTTCTTGCAAAATTTGACAACATATAGAGATTGCCCATCTCTAAAGGAATAAACGATTCGTTGTCGTTAGTGATTTTGTTGAACTCGTCGGTAAGATTTACTATCAACGTGGAAAAAGTTTTTGAATCAGTATTTTCGTCGCTCAGAGCCGCATCAATCTTGCTGAGAAGAGAAACGAGATCCAACACACTGTTTTTCTTCAAATACCCCACTTTCGTTTCCGATTCATCAACGTAATTCAAAAGGTTTTTAGCAGATACCACCAATCTCTGCAAAATGGCTTTTTTATCATTTATCCCCCCATCCATTATAAGATTGGATACGGTTTCAGTGGATTTGTCCGCTCCCACTGCCTGCATAATAGCCTCTCCCGAACGGAGTTTGTCAGCAAGCTCTTCGGAGACTTGAAATGTCTTGCTGTTTGAAAATCCGAGCAGGTTGCCATCCTTGTCTTTTATGATGAAACCGGCTCCCGGGTCACCGTCGGTGGTTATTGTTACGGTGTTTATGTCTACGGAATATCCAAAGGAGCCTGAAGGAGCCCGGTCGGTACTGAACGCGTCAAAACCGCCGAAGTCGCCGGCATCCTCTTTTTTGAATCCATCATAGGAAACGCGTGGAGAATTAATGCGGTCGTCTATAAAAATTATGGCGTCGTTTTTTTCGAATCCATAACTCTTTATTTCATCTTTCACTGCCTGGATGTCCGCTTCCGTGAGGTATGTGTCATAAGTGTTGTAATCTGCAAAAGAATATAACTCAAGAGGCACGAAAAATCCCCAGGCTGTAAAGAAATCAGTAAGGTCTTCCTCGGCTGCAATGCAACACATTCTTACAAACTGAAGTTTGTCATATAGTTCATTGTGTTTCCCGGGGCGTATTGTCTTCTGTATTGGATAGTTTCGCAAAAGTTCAAACAGCCTCGGATAAAACTTTTTGTTATGACCGGTAGCGTGATAATAACACCAGAGCTGCCAAAACATTCTTGTGGTCCCCCAAGTTCCATGTTCAAGGAATGGTTTCCCCTCTTGAAATATTTTAAACTGATTGGAAATAAAGTCGCTGCGCGAAGTGTTTTTCCCTTGATAATACACCACCACGTTTGAGAATATATTATTGGATTCTTCAGTGGTGCCGGCAAGGTTAATCAGACGCTGGTTCATGTGGCCGTATTCATGTGCAGGACCCCAAATATCACCCTGCGTAAATTGGGTAAGGACTGCTTCAATCGTATAAACATTGTAGGAGGTACGCCAGTCGCCCGCACTCATAAACAGACCTTCCGCCTGTCGCGACATTCCGAAAAGCTTATTGTTGAAATATTCATTATACTGAAATCCCGGGGAAGCTTTATAAGTTTTGCCTCCAGCCGTAATCTCATGGGGTTCGGAATTGGGCTCATAAAGCCCTTGGTTATACTCGTCTCTAACTTCGGCGTCACTTTGAAGTCCCATAAGAATTCTTTCTGTGAGACACATCTTATCCCATGCCGACAGAATCTTTACGGGATCGTATTCACGAGTCGGATCTGCGCCTTTATTTTTGAACAAGACAGTTTTAACGCAAGGATAAAGTTTTTCCTCTCCCACTACCGCCGGAGAGTCTTCAAGGTGAAAATGAAGGATGACGTATTTACCAATCAGGTTGTACATGGGATGTGTAGCACGTTGCACAGTGTACTCAAAATCCTTTTGCGTGTCACCAAAATATCTGGAGTCGCCTACATAATTGAAAAAGCCGTTTAGTCGTCCTCCTTCTATGTGAATTGTGATAGAATTGTAATTCTTAAGATTGTGGCTCTCGTCCGCTACATATTTTCCATTCGTTTGTTTAACCGTCTGGACGCAATAGTAAATAAAGAAATGGGAGTTGTTGTTTTTACATTCGATTATATTTAGCCCTTGTTTAAGTTGAGTGCCGGCTGTTGCAGTATTATACATCAAGGCCGGGTCCGAAACTTCATTTATATAAAGAGTAGCACCTGTGGGCACTGCATCCTTCACCATGATGTATATTAGATCCCCTTTGTCGCCAACAATACCTGTGGGATTATTCATGTTGGTGTATCTTGACACTCCCACCAGTTCGGAAGCAACGCTTTCGGAATATGGTTCGTATTCCTGCACTCTATACTTAACCGCATATTCATGCGCCCAGAAATCTTCATATAAGTTTGGATAAGTCGATTTCAAATTTTTGTCGGAATAATCTTCCGACCAGTCCTTCCTCGCAATCTTATCCACCATCTTTTGAAGCGAGGGCGACAACTGCAAGTAAGCAGAATTCGACGACAGATTATCAGCCGTAATGCCCTCTTTCAATACCGAGCAGGAAAAGTCGGTAAAAAGATTTGCCAGATAATTCTGGTATACGGAAGCATTTGCGATTTCAGCTTTCTTTTCTGCATCGGTCATTTGCAAGCCTGAAATTTCTGATGCATAAACATTTAAGAAACCTTCAAAAGAAAGAAATATTAATAAAATTGAGATTAGTCTTTTCATGATGCTGGTATATTAAAATATCACTTTACGTACTGAAGTGCCTTTTTTCTCAATCAGTATTTGTCCACTGGCAGGATTCAAAATCTCGATTCCCTCCAGGTTGAAATATCGCGGGAGATTTTCTTCCTGACAATTAACGATATCCACTCCGGTAGGTATATCATCATCTCCCACAATAAAGTTGATGTTGCCGTTTTCATCTTCATGGATGTTTCTAATCGTAACGTCGATGGGCTTTCCACTCCAGGAAATCAAGGCAGGAGTCGTTGAGGCAGACAACTCCGTCTTTTCATAAAGCCCGGGAAACGCATCGCCGTCACGAGTCCAGTTGGAAGGAATACCGTCTGCCTCAACCAAGTCAACATATTGATGCCTGGGATTTACGTTTACAGTGTTATTGTCCCATACCCTCTGATTGAAATCGATATGCCATACAAGCATTCCATGATGAGGTATGTATCGGTCCCAGTCTTTTTGCTGACGGTTCTCTAAAATAAAATATTCGTTTTTGTTTTCAGTGCGGATAATATAGGCTTCATTACAGTCTCCTATCGGCTGTAATCTTACAAAGTCGGTTGTGTTGATGTCTACAGGATCAAGCCAGCCGAATACGTATCTTTCGTAGGCGGAGAGAAAGGGAGGAGTCCGACTCATGTTGTTGTATGATCCGGAGTCGAGCAATGTCCAATTCTCGGGAGTGAAAGCGCCTCCGCCGATAGTGGAGTAAAAGTCAGGAAGCCCCAACACATGGCAAAACTCATGGCAGAAAGTGCCTATCCCGTCCGGCATCATTTTGTTTTCCGAATGATACTGCAGCTCATTGGAGCAGGCGTAATGATTCAACTTAAAACCGTCATATGTTTTGTTGACGCCCGCATCGGTCATATCCCACGAATGGGGCCAGATAGTATCGGGCCCACCGCCGTCGGCTTCGCCATATCCTGCATAGAAAACGTACACATTGTCAATCTGGCCGTCGTTATTCTTATCATAATCGGCAAAATTCACCATCCCGTTTTCATACAATATGTCGCAGGCGTCTACAATCATTTCATATGGTCTTCGGTCTTCTCCCCAGTAGTCGTTCTCTCCGTAATAGGCGGCTGATTTTTCCAGGGTTATCGGGCCGATTATGTCGAAAGTGATGTCAAATTTCCTTCCTGAATTTTCCAAAAAATATTGTCTTGCGCTTCCGGTGGAAAGATACTCTCTGAAATCTTCCCCATTGAGCATTCCCTCATAGTATTCCTTAGGGTTCTCCAGCGTGAACTGCACGTCCGGGAATTCAACAAGAATCACGAGTGCTTTCTGCTGTCCGGTCGAGGGGAACGGATCAGACATCAAACCGTTGGCATTGCGCTTTGCATCAAGCCTTGAATTACGCTTTTGAGTCACATTCCGTTTGAAATCCTCATCCGCAACCACATAAAATCCTTTTTCGTCGATTCTCATTATCTGGTCGTCGGTATTGTATATGTTGTGGCCTCTCGGGCCGCCATCCATGCGGATTGTAATCATTGTGCCGTCAGGCTGACGCACGTCGATAAAGCCCGGTTTCGCCACCACGGCGTATATGCCCGGAATGCTGAGGCACAAAGACGAGATAAGGCAAAATATATGTTTCATGAGATATTTCAATCAGTTAGGTTTGGATTAAAAAATTACTTTGACAGCTTTCTCGCCTGTAACTTTAATGAAGATTTCTCCTTTTGCGGGGTTTTCGATTCTTACTCCCTGAAGATTGTAATAGACAGGAGTCCCTGTGTCGTTGCCAATCCCCTCAACTCCGGCTGCACGCAAATCCTTGGAGTCAGAAGTAAAGTTAAGGTCTATGGGTTGGGATTTGGCAAGTATCTCGCTTAATCCACCCTCCATCTGGATTCTCATGGCAAACTTATCCGTCCCCTCCGCATCCAAACCTTCGAGCGTGAATGAATAATGATTGTCTTGATACCTGGACTCATTTACATATTTACGGGCTTTCAACTGACCGCTCACCTTGTCGAAGACCATCACGAATACAGTACCGTTTTCGGGCTTGTTTCTATAAGTGAAATCCAAATTGATTTCGGCAGATTTATTTTTGGAATCAAAGTCAACTGTGGGTTTGCCGTCAAAGTCAATCCACGGTTCCTTTACTTCCACTCCGGGGAAATAGATCCGGCTTCTCATGTTGAAACCAATCCAGATGTTGCCTCCCGTAGGATAATTGGCATCTCCGAAATTGGCATCGTATGTAATCTCGCCACCATACAGGAACCCGGTCAGATCCACAATATCGTCTTTAAACGTGGTATAAGGTATGAAAGGGTTGGTGAAACGTACGAAATCCTCCACTGTTTGGTTATCTCCGGCCATTCTGAATTCTTCCATATAGAATCCCAGAATATTGTAACAGTAGAATTTATTGATGCCGATTCCCGGACAAGTCCACCCAGAGTCTATGCGATTGAACACCACATGCTCCGGATCGGAAACGTCAAACTCGATATAACCGGTCTTGGTGATCATTTCATAATCATCTATTTGGAGGCCTGCAAACGGGTTTTTCAAGCGATACAGATTGTCGTTCCTGTTATATCTGTATAGCTCTGCATTCAACCAGTTTTCCTTTAGGTTTTGTTCCAGGCCGAAACGGGGGCTTACCCATCCGTCGATAATCGTAGCTGTGCCGACTAAAGTCCAATTGTCGGGGTTTTCTTTTGCCAAGTCGCCGGATCTTCTGGCTGATTCCACGATATACCAGGCTCCTTCGTCGTAGGAATTCCTGGTGCCTTCCGGATCTTCATAGTCTATCCAGGCCAAATAATCTCCGGCTTTGAATTCAAGTTCACCCGTCTTGGGATCAAATTGGGCGGTAATGGGAGCGGAAACGAGTTTACTGTTTTGCACCGTATAGGGCTCTATGAAAAAGTAACGTCCTCTCCAGTCTCTTCCCACGTATTTTTTGGAGATTTTAAGTTGGTTGGTTGCAGCGTCAAATTCACCAATGATGGGATATGCCGTTCTGGCGGTAGATTCGAGCAGGAATGTTTTGCCTACTAGCATGCCATACCAATCAGACTCGGTAAGGTCATCATACATCAGGCCCTCCATTTTGAAATGCCAGTCTCCCTCCATGGAAAGCCCGGCAGGCTCTTCGGAGGCCACAGCCGGTGAATTCATAACGATCCACCTCGCTTCTTCAGTTACTTTTTGGATGTTGGCTTTTTTCGTAGGTGAGGCTTCTGCTGCACCCTTCAGGGCCATCGGATGCCTGTCGACAAACTCAAGGGAGTTTGCTTTCATGGGCAGGATGCACAATGCCACAAACAAGATAAGATAAAGTCGGTTCATTTAATTTCAAATCAGCAAGTTAGGCAGTCACTCAGTTTCAATTAATTAAAACTGTCCTTAATTTCTACGTAAAGTTATAAAATTTTTATAACTTTCCTATCATATAATCGCAAAAACTTAGCCAGACTCATAATTGAGCCATAGAACAAGATACCCCGGACAACTCCTGAGGAGGTCCGGGGTTAATTCAGTATTCCCAAACTCTCTTCCTCCCCTTGGAGGGAGGATTTGAGAGGGGATTTAGGTTTTCAGTCTTTATTCGGCATCCGTATCGCCCGGTGCGGGAGGTTCGGGGGAACTGCCCGGTTTCTGGGGATTGGGATCCGTATGGCCGAGGTCATGCTTGGCAGTGCCGTAGATGTCGTCGCGGATGAAGATGCGGTTGTAAATCGAGCCGTTGAGGTGAGTGCCTTCATAGAAGTTGTCGTAAACGGCCTGATTTATAATCACGTTCACATAGCAATCCATCTCATTCATTGCGCCGGTGGCATTTTCCCTGTCTCGGTCGTTGTTGATGGCGTTGATGAAATAATAGGGGAGGTCTGCATTGTTGGTATAGGCATTCCATGTCCCGTTGTCGTATCCGAACTCTACGGTTGTGAGGTCAAGCCAGTTCCAACGTAAGAAGTTGACGTCTTCTGTCGTGGGTTTCTGTCTTGTAACGTTTTCACCCTCACCTACATTCCACTGATAGTAGTTCCAGATTTCGAAGTTGATGCCGTCACCGTTGTTCTTGATGAGGTAATCCATCACTTCCTTGTTGATACCCTTTGTGGTTACTACGATCTCGGTGCCTTTTTCATGGCCGGAGCAGTCTACACAAGGACCGAATTCTACAGCTACCTCTACCACCTGGCCGTTGATTTCGTATGTGGCTTTGCTTTCCATACCGTATTGTTCGAGTCTTTCGGCGTGTGAAAGCACGATATTGAGGTCATCGGCGGGAACAATTAATTCCGTGGGAACCGGGATGCGGACTCTCACGTCTTTGGGATAGCGCACGTGGATAGAGAGCTTGGTGGCGAGATCTTCCACGGAGTATGCGTCATGAAGGTCGAGAACCGAGAGGTTTACTTCCACTTCGTTGTTGTGCCTGTAGTCTTCAGTGAAAATTACGTCGCCCTCTTCTCCTGCCTCTTCGTCATCAACAACGCCTTCGGGAGTATCTACTTCGGTTTTGGTTATCCTGATGATGCGGTCCCAGGCGCCGTTGTTTTGGTGGGTGTAACCATAGAGAGCCACATATACTTCTTCATCGTTGTCGAAACTTACCAGTTTATAGTTGGGGGCAAAATCGTACTGGTATGCATGGCCCGAACTCTTTGTCTCATATTTGGTGTTCCATGAGTCGTAGCCCACTGTTTCGAAACTGATGTCTTTGAGAGGATGGTTTGCCACAAGGCTGGTGGCGGAAAGGTCTACCTCCACTTTGGCGTCATTATCCAGGTATGCGTCTGTGTTAAGAATTTTCATAACATCGTCTGCATCCATGTTCCAGACGGCCACGTTGCTTACTTGTTCGGAGTTGGTGTCACCCCACATCATGGCCTTGTCGCTCGGGAATCTGTTTCCGTTTACAACATCCTGCACAAAATAGCTCTTCCATCCCGAGAGGTCTTCAATGAAGCGTTCCTGTCCGTTTGCGGGATTTCTCCATTCATCCTTGGCATCAAAATAAGCTTTTGCGGCTGCAACCTCCTCAGCGGTAACGCTTGCGGGAGCTTCAGGTTCTGAGGCTTCAGCTCTTGTGGAGCCATTGGGGCTGAAGACTTCGTTGCCAGACCATGCGGTGATTGTGGGAGCCTTCACGAAAAGACTGCCGTTCCCGGGAACGAGTCCGGAATTGGGCTCATCATTGGTACATGAAGCCAGCGTTCCAAGTGCCACCGTAACGGCACCGATTCCTAATACCTTAAAAAATTTGTTCATCTAAAATTAAATTAAATTAATAAAAAAATACAGTTCTCATTCTATTTTAAAATCGTTTATGTTGTTATTATAGCTTCCCGAGGTTCCGGCTTTCTCAAACCGACAGATCCTCTTCAGGGACCCTTCTATTGTACAAACAATATCAGGGCAATAGAAAAGTATTTTGGAATCGGGGGCAAAATTATAAAGATTTTTTAGTTTTGGCGAAAATTTTAAATAAAATTATAATTTTTTAAGAAATCGGAGAAAATTTTCCTCCTTATGCTGCGTGGGGCTTGGAAAGATTATTTGGGTGACTTGAAACTTGAATCATTTCATTGAAAAAAATATTTGCAGCGTTCTACCAGTACTCTTCAATAGGCACATCAGAGGGCAATTACGCGTTTTAACGCACCTTAAAGGGCTGCGTCAAAATTCCTCATTTTGACACAGCTCTCTTTTCTGGGCTGTCCTCCACAAACTTATCTTAAGCCTGGAGAGGCCAAATCACTTTGCTTTCACAAAGCCAACTTTGTCTTTTTCAGTAATTTTGCGAATCACCTTGCACGGATTGCCCGCTGCGACAACGCCTGCCGGAATGTCTTTTGTAACCACACTTCCTGCACCGATTACGGTGTCATCACCGATGGTAACGCCACTCAAGATGGTGCTTCCACCGCCAATCCATACCCGGTTGCCGATTATGATGGGCTCCGGAATGAGGGCACCCTCGATACGTTCCTGAGCGTCTAAGGAATGGTTGGCGGAATACATGCTTACGTTGGGGCCGAGAAGGGTATTGTTACCGATTATGATCTGTCCGCAGTCAAGAAGTGTACAGCCGAAATTGATGTAGAGGTCATTCCCGAGCGTGATGTTCTTTCCGAACTCACAAGTGAAGTTGGGCTCCATGAATACACGCTCGCCGACTTTCTTGAAGAGCTTTTTCATGATTTCCTGACGTTTCTCCGTCTCCTCGTCGGTAGTGGCGTTAAATTCCTTGAAAAGTTTCTTGGCCTCGACTCTACGGTCGAAGAGATCGGCATCGAAATCATCATAGATTTCATGTGCCTGCATTTTGTCCCATTCAGTCTTCATGTGAGATTTTAGGTTGGTTTTTAATTACTTTGCAAAATTACCAATAAATTCCGATTACCATGCAACCTCGTTTAAATTTATTAGAACGTAACGCACACTAAGCGAACATTCCTCTGAATTAGTTAGCCATATAACGATAGCCAATCTTAATTTTCGGTCAAATTGTAGAAAATTGAAAGTAGGTATTGTACTATATCGGATAATGGTTCCGCGCCGTTCTCAATTCTGATGGCGTCTTCGGCCGGATGAGTCCAGGCGGCATCAATTTTATCACGTTCGAGAATATCAGCTTTCACAGATTGATAGGTTGCCGGATTTCCTTGCGTTTTCAGTTCTTTAAGACGTCTTTCCACACTGATATTCAAGGGAGCAGTAACGAACACTTTCATTTTGGCATCAGGGAAAACTACCGTGCCGATATCACGACCTTCCATTACTACACCTTTATTCTTTCCCATCTCTCTCAACCGTGCGGTTAAAAAATTGCGAACCTGGGCAATTTTTGCCACATGGGGAGTGAGATTGCTTACCTCTAGGCTCCGAATTTCTTTCTCAACATTTTTCCCATTCAGAATAGTAGAATAACTGTCTGGAGTCCTGTCAAAAGAAATATCTATGGTCGGAAGAAGTTCTATCAGTTTCTTGGAGTTTATGTCGGTCGATGATGTCACCAATCCATTTTGCATCCCGAAAAGAGTGACGGCTCGATACATAGCACCGCTGTCAATGTGTGTATAACCCGTTCTTTCTGCCAAATCCTGGGCTATCGTACTTTTACCCGAGGCGGCAAACCCATCAATGGCGACTATGATTTTCATATTAGCTTTGCTTTTTATAAGACAATGCGGCTATTAGCGAGAGTGCGAATGCGAAGGCAGCCAAGGCGCCGAACTGTAGCCAAAGGCCGTGGAGAGAGGTGCCTTTGAGATATACCGACCTCATAATCTCAATGAAATAACGCGGTGGGATAGCATAGGTTATGTATTGCGCCCAATCAGGCATTGACTGAATGGGTGTGAACAGACCTCCCATAAGTTGGAATACCATAATAAAGGCAAACATTACGAAAATGCTTTGAAGCATCGTCGAGGACTGGTTTGCTATCCAAACACCAAGACTCGACATCACCAGACTGAAAATAATGGTGGCGAGATATATAAGCAGGATATTTCCCATGGGGGCAAGGCCATAGATAACCCAGCCGACAATCATTCCTATTGTCACCACAATCACGCCAGCGACCCAGTATGGAATCAGTTTGGATATTACGAAAGTGAATTTGCTTACGGGCGTTACATTCATCGCATCGAGAGTGCCTTCCTCCTTTTCGCTTACGATATTGAGTGTCGGGAGAAAACCGCAGATTATAATCAGAAGCACGACAATTAATGCCGGAATCATATAATTTTTGAAATCAAGAGTAGGATTGAAGCGATTGACAACGCTTGTTGACGCCTGTGGAAATTCAATACCATTAGCTCTTTGATACTGAGACAGAGTATTCATCAACGACTGCGCCACATAGTTTGCGCCGAGCATTCCTTTTGTGGCGTTAACACCGTTGGCATCTATGTTTACTTTCCCGAGACTCTTTGAATAGTCTTCCGGAATGGTAAGAATCACGTCGGCTTTACCATTTTCGACATACTCCATTGCCTGGTTCTGATTCCCTGCGACAGCTTCAATTTTCAGGAATCCGGTGGAGGCAAGATCCGTTATTATCTCGTTCGAAAGTTGGGAGCGGTCATTATCGATTACTACGACTCTTACATCTTTCACTTCAAGGGTTGCCACGAGAGGGATGACCGACATTATCACGATAGGCATTGCGATTATGATGCGCGGAATAAAAGGATTTTTCCGCATCAGAATCAGCTCCTTTTTGAGCAGTGCTCTTAATATCCGTAGCTTCATAACTGCAATTATCTGATATTGTTAAACTTTTTGACGGCGATACCGAGAACGCCCCCAGTCATACCCGCGAGTATCACAAGCTCCGACCACACATAACTCAAAGCGAGATCTTGCACCATCAGTTTTCGCATTGCCTCGATATACCATCTCGCAGGGATGATGCATGAGAACCATTGCAAAACACGGGGCATATTGTCGATAGGAAATATCATCCCTGAAAGCAATATTACCGGGAGCATGAAAATTACAGCCGAAACGAGCAACGCTGAAACCTGTGTGTCCACAAGCGTGGATACAAGCAGACCAATCGACAGCGCAAGAATAATGTAGACCAGGGTAATTAAGACTACATTTAGGAAGTTGGCAGAGAACGGCAAGTCCAATAGTGTGTAAGACATTGTCAGCATGATTGCAAGAAGGATGCAGGACAAAATAAAATACGGCACCAGTTTGCCGAATATGATTGTGCGCGGCTTGATTGGCGATACTATAAGGAGGGACATTGTGCCCGACTGCTTTTCGCTGACAATGGAAACCGAAGTCATGATAGCGCAGACGAGAATGAAAATCATTCCCATCACACCCGGCACAAAGTTATAGGCACTTTTGAGTTGCGGGTTATACAGCGTATGAGTCAATACGGGACCGTCAAGGTTTCCCGCCATTGCGCCCTGAATATAAACGGCATACGTCTGCGCAAGATTCGGATTGGAGGCATCTACCACTATCTGCGAACTGATTTTGCCGTTATCGTCATGGAGGTAAACTGCGGCGTCTGCCTTTCCGGTTTTCAACAGTTGTTCCACTTCGGAATGGACCGTCAATCCTTCGAAAGTCAGATATTCATTGACAATCAGCTGCTGAAGCATCTGTCGGGTTTCCTGCGTATGCCTGTCTACTATGGCCACGACACGGATATTGTTTACCTCTGTAGAGATGGCGAAACCGAAAAGCACAAGCAGCACAAGCGGCATGAGCAAAGTGATAAGCACCGTGCGCTTGTCGCGAACCACATGGAGGGTTTCCTTAATGACCAAAGACCTGAAAATTCCCATCAATCCGTGCGTTTTGCGGTAAGGGCTATCTTTCGGAACACCTCATCCATAGTTTGACAATCATAATCTTTCTTCAACCCCGCGGGTGTGTCGAGAGCTGCTATTTTCCCGTCCACCATAATCGAAACACGGTTGCAGTATTCCGCCTCGTCAAGGTAGTGGGTGGTGACGAAAACCGTCATACCTTCGGAGGAAACACGGTAAATCTGTTCCCAAAACTTCCTACGGGTCACGGGGTCTACGCCCCCGGTAGGTTCGTCGAGAAAAACAATCTCGGGATTGTGGATTGTGGCAGCGGCAAAAGCCACTTTCTGTTTCCACCCTATCGGCATCGACTTGACCACGGTGTTCTTCTCTTTCACCATATCAAGTGCCTGAAAAATCTGGTCCATTCCCTGCTTTATCGCTTGTGGTGTCATACCGTAGATAGTTGCGAAAAGTTCGATGTTCTGACTTACGGTGAGCACTTCATAGAGGGAGAAAGACTGGCTCATATACCCTATTCGGGACTTGACCTGTTCGGGATCGGTTTCGACATTATAACCTGCCACCCACGCTTCACCGGCAGTGGGTTTGCTGAGTCCGCAAAGCATACGGATAGCAGTAGTCTTTCCTGCTCCATTAGCACCTAAAAAACCGAAAATCTCCCCCTTCTTAACCTCGAACGTGATATGATCTACCGCGGTGAAGGAGCCGAAACATTTAGTCAGGTCTTTCGCCGAAATGACAATGTCAGGGTCGGGTTTGTATATTTCAGTCGTAGCCTTATTCATTGGCAGTATTTTCCATCAGTTTGATAAACAAGTCTTCGATATCGCCTTTGGCCGGATATATCTTAGCGTCAGGAATTCCTTCCGAGACAAGCTGTGCGGTCACTTTCCGGGGATTGAAATCATTGCTTCCCACAACATGAAGTGTTGCCCCGAATGTATAGCAGTTTAGCACCTCGGGCATTTTCTGAAGAAGGGTGAGAAGTTTGAACATATCTTTAGCTACGGCATTGTAGAGGTTTTCATCCAGTTCTGCCACTAATTCCGTAGGTGTACCTATCTTAAGGATGTGCCCGGAGTTGATCATGGCGAGCCGTTCGCAACGTGTGGCTTCGTCCATATATGAAGTGGAGACAAGAATTGTTATTCCCTTTTCTTTCAGACCGCCGAGCATTTGCCAGAACTCGTCGCGCGAGACCGCATCGACTCCAGTTGTGGGTTCATCGAGCAACAGAATATCGGGACGATGAATCAAGGCGCAGCTTAGGGCGAGTTTCTGTTTCATGCCGCCCGAGAGGTTCCCGGCGAAGCGGTTGGGGAATTTTTCAAGTTGCCCGAATATGGGTGCGATTAAGTCGAAATTATCCTTTATGGATACACCGAAAAGCGAGGCATAAAAACGGAGGTTTTCCATTACGGTCATATCCTGATAAAGGGAGAATTTCTCCGGCATATAGCCTATGCGGAGCCTTATCTGCCTATAGTCTTTCACAACGTCAAGACCGCACATTGAGGCCGAGCCTTTGTCGGGAACCATCAAAGTTGACAGGATCTTGAAAAGTGTGGTTTTCCCTGCTCCGTCGGGCCCGAGCAATCCGAACAGCTCTCCGCTTTTGATAGAAAGCGAGATGTCGTCCAGGGCTACGAGTTTGCCGTAGCTTTTCGAAAGATTGTTTATTTCAATCGTATTGTTCATAGGCGCACTTCGCCATATTGACCTATCTTGAGTCTGCCGTCATTTTTCACAGCTACCTTCGCTGCATAGACCAGATTGGCCCGAGAATCGTTGGTCTGAATGGATTTAGGTGTAAACTCGCTCTCCTCCGCTATCCATGTGATGGTGCCTGCGTATTCATATTGCTCGTCTCCCCCAAAATCAGCAATAACTGTTACCTTCTGTCCGATTTTAATATCAGCAAGCTGTGAGGCTGTGAAGTAGCAACGAAGATAAATATTGTCCAGGTCGGCAATTTTGTAAAGCGGTTTACCGGGAGTTGCGTATTCGCCCGGTTCGGCATATTTCGTAAGAATGGTGCCTGACAAGGGGGAGATAATGTTGCACTTTTCAATCTGCTCACGTATCTGGTCTGCCTGATATGTAATCGCTTCCGAATTGTCGCTTATAGTCTTCGTGTTGTTGCTCAATGTTGAGAGCAATGCCTCGAGCTGACCTTTAAGGGTATTCAGGTAAGCGACGGCATCGTCGTAGGTTTTCTGAGTAGTGGCACCGTCTTCGAGCAGTCTTCCGAAACGTTCGCACTCCTGTTGCTGATGGGCAATTTGAGCGCGTAAAGCGGCTGCCTGCGCTGAGATATTCGGCGTGGAACTCTCAGCTGAGTTCCGTTGGCTTTGCAGTTGTTTTATCTGAATGGCAAACATCGTGGTGTCGATCATAGCCAAGTTTTGGCCAAGAATCACACTGTCGCCTTCGATAAGAGGCATCGAAACGATGTTTCCCGCGGTCTCGGCCGAAACTGTAACGGTGGTCGCCTCGAAAATGCCGGTGGCGTTGTATTCCTCTTTCTTCTTGCAGGAAAAAAGGATGCACGAAAGGATTGCGAAATATATTATCTTTTTCATCGGTTGAGTGTATTTTTGATTTTATAGACTTCCTGGATATATTGAATTTCGTGAAACTTGGCCGTGAGCCGGGCAATGTTCTCGTCGGTAATTTTTGAAAGCAGGGCTGTGGCGTCGATTATACCGTTGCGTAGTTGTGACTCGGCCGCTTTTCTGACGTTGCCTCTCAGCTCAATGATTTGTGTATCGTCAAGCATCATGTTTCTCAGCCCTTCCAAAGTTTCAAGCTGGCTTTCCGTCTGAAGCCTCGAGTTGAAGAGGAAAGTTTCTCGTTCAATATTGAGATTGTCGATATCAAGAGCCGTTTTAGCCAATTTATTTCTCCTGGTATAGAATGAGTCGATATTCCACGACACTCGCACCCCGGCCATGATGTTGAACGAGAGGTCGCGATTCATCATGCTTTTGAAATAGTCAAATCCGGGATAACCGTAATAGGCTTGGGCGAAGAATCCGATTTTCGGCATGAGGGAAACATTTGTCATCAGTTGCGACTTTTCCAGTGCATTCTGACGGCTGTCGAACAGCTTCAGTTCGGGACGGTCGGATGTCAATGAAGAAGGGAGTTCGGCGCTCGGCAAGACAAGTCGTTGAGCGGACACATCTTCCCCAACATAGATACTTAAGAGAGTCCGGTAACTTTTCACGGTGCTTTCTGCCTGTGTGATTGATTGTTTTAGGGTAAGCGCCTGCGCCTGCACCATATCGACGTCACTTCGCATGGCTGTTCCGTTCTTCAGCATAGACCGTAGAAGTTCAAGGTTGGCATCCAACAATTCCAAGGTCTGGTTTGACTGCTTTATTTGTTCCTCGGTAAGAAGTATGGCGAAATATATGTTCTCGACCTTCTGACGAAGAGTGTATAACTCTACCTCCAAACCCGAAATTTCCACAGCCTCCTGACTGCGGATTATCTCACGTCTGGTTTTGGATGCTCCTCCATCCCAGATGGTCTGCGACACATCGACACCTATCTTGTATTGAAACTTACCGATGCCGCGAACTTCGCGCCCCATTTGAGCCAATATATCCTCGAGGGCTGCCGGAAAGGCCGGCACCACGTTTTGAATGGTTCCCTGGCCATAGGCAGTTACCGAGGGAAGCCACGACTTGTTGATGTCGCTTAGTTCGATTTCGAGAGATTTGTCAATCAGACCATATTTCTTGATGGCAGGATAATTCTCCTGTGCCAACTGCTGACAGCGTTCCAATGTCAACTGAGCGCAGATATTGAAAGCAGCTAACAGGAGGGCAAAAAGGGTTAAGACAAGATGCTTCATATCTTAATTTTTCTCATTATAGTATCGAAGTTTTCTTTTTTCCGAAGTTCACGGAAAGTCTCTTTGTCGTCCATGAAGCCGGAAAGAACCACATTGACGAGTGGTGCGGCCATGAAAGCAAACACATTCAGCGAGATGATATCGATTAGCAACATCCGGGCGTCAATCTTTCTATACTTGCCCTCGGTATATCCTTTGTCAAGTTCTGATTGTAGATTAGCCACCAATACAGGAGCAAAACTTTCAATTTTGGAACGTACCAATGCAAGACGTTCGTGGTTGCTGAAAATCTCGCGAACGAGAAAACCCGGCAATTCCGGATTCTCTGAAATGAAGTCTATGTGACGGTCAATGATATGTCGGAGTTTCTCCTCTAAAGGATAATCTTCGGCGATGATTGTATCTTTTATTAGGGATGCAAGTAATTCCAATTTCTGAGAGATAATTTTCTCAAAAATTTTCTCTTTCGTGCGGAAATAATAGTGAAACATTGCATGGGTCACACCCGCTTTTTCAGCGATTGCAGTTGTGCGAGCACCGGCAAAACCTTTCAGCATGAATTCCTCCTGTGCCGCTTCAATTATCTTCTGCTCAGTGTTTTGCTCAATATTTTGGATTGCGTTTTCCTGATCCATATAATATTAAATTTTATACCGACAATATTGACTAACAATATTGTTAGTGCAAAGTTATAAATAATTTCGAATCCACAAAAATATCATAGATTAAGAATGTTCTTAATTTGATTCATCCTACACCTGAAATTTGGTGAAAATTGTGTAATTTTGTTACTTTAACGCGAGCATTATGACATATGGATTTTCTGTAAAACAAGAAGAAACTATGAATAAAACTATCAGACTTATATATCCCCAATGGCAAGGAGGTAACATTGCATCTTGGATCCCTAAAATCCCTGCGGAGGATTCTTCCCGCGGTTATTACCTCGGAGCAATGCTCCTTGACTTTCTTGCTCCCGAAACGGAAATGAGAACATTTACAGTTCCCGTTTCAACCGAGTATAACGAAAGAAAAGTTACTGACGGCATAATCGATAAGGAATTTATAATAAAGCAGACTAAAGCTGCACTGGATATTCTCGATATAGCGGATGCGGATAGGATTGTCACTCTCGGTGGTGAGTGTTCAGTAAGTGTGCCCGTCTTCACATGGTTAAACAAGAAGCATGCTGATGATGTAGCCGTTGTATGGTTTGACCAACATCCGGATGTTACATTGCCTACTGATGAATATACCGGGTATCACGCAATGGCCCTTACTGCCTGTATGGGAATGGGCGACAAGGATATTATAGGATTGTTGCCGTCAAAGATTCCTTCCAAAAATGTATGTCTTGCCGGAATCAGAGATTACGAATTCCCATACATAGAGGAAAGAGTAAAGGAACTTGGCTTGGCAAGATTTACCGACAAGGAAGTTTCTGAAGATTCCACGCAGTTGCTAAACTGGATAAAGAGCACCGGGAAGAATAAAGTCCTTGTCCATTTCGATATGGATGTACTTGATCCGACTGACATTGTTGCTGCCGTTGCCGACACCACTGCCGGAGTTTTGAAACTTCGGGAAGTGGTAAGGATTATCAATGAGATTGCCAATGAGTTTAATCTGGTTTCCTTGACGGTTGCAGAGCCGATGCCGAGGATTGCCATCAGACTTAAAAAGATGTTGGCAGACCTCCCTCTACTGAAATAAAAAGAATCTTTCGTAAAATAGTAATAGGGTTTCATCAACGATTGAAGAATGCAGCTCGCTTTATAGTATGGATTATAGCAACCTAAATCATGAGGAACCCTATTTTGCCATGTACCAACCCTAAAGATTTTTTTTAGTACCCCTTCGAGGGAAAATTATTCCGACTATAGTTTGTTTTTATACGTAGAGTTTGCCACTCGATAGGCAGTAGGGGACATTCCGAGATGTTTTTGTGCATACCTGCTGAAATATGAAAGTGAAGAAAAGTTCATTTCTTCGCTTATCTGTGTGAAGGTAAGTTCGGAATTTTTCAGGAAATCAATAAGAATCGGCACGGCATATTTGTCCATCAAGTTCATCACGCTGTTTCCTGTTATTCTCTTTACGGTTTCCGAAAGATATTTAGGCGACACGTTCAGTTCGTTGGCATAGTAAGCAACTTCCCGATACCGTTTGGCACGACCATTTTCCAAAAGAGCCAAAAGGCGTTTTACAACATTGGTTGTTCGCTCAGTCGGTGAGGTTTCACAGTGAAGCTTTGCATGGAAATCAAAGAGGTCGTAAATCATTGTCAAAGCAAGACTGCCGACAAGCTCGTCATAGAAAAGATGGTGATTGTCTGCGCTTCTCAATCGAAGCTGCTCGATGTCATTATTGAAACGCCGTGCGTCTTCTTCACTCAATGGAATAACCGGATTTTCAAAAAGACTTATATGCCCTCCTATACCATAATGATTGGCCGGGAGAAGATTATAAAGGAACTTGAAAGGGGCTGCTATAAAGCGTATTTCCAAATCATCTGAAGCATTGATATAGGTAACAAGCTCAGGATGATTTATAACTGCAGCATCATTCTTCTTTATGGTTACAGGTTTGCTGTTAAAAAGAAACATGGCATCTCCTTCGTTGCAAATGAGATGCACACCCCAGTCGGTAAAGTGAGGTGAATTTATCAGATTTATCTCTTCTGAATAAATTATTTCTGCCTTATTGGTTTTCATATTGAGTGCAATTATAAATCGCGAGTGAGAATTTAGCGCTCTCGGCCTTTAGGACGCTTTGGACCGCTAAAATAAACAAGCCCAAAGAAAGTCGGCTAAAAGCCGGTTCGCGTTGCCAAAGGCAAAATTACTCACGGCAAAATTATAATTTTCCCGCAAAATGTAAAAACTTCGGCGAAAAATTGAAAACATAAAGAGAAGATTTTGAATGTAATTTTGCAACGTGGATAAGCTCAAAGAAATATACAACGAGATGTATCAAGCCATGATAGCTAAAGATACAGAAGTTCTCGAGCAACTGCTTGATGAAGATTTCATGCTTATTCACATGACCGGAATGATACAATCAAAACAAGAATATTTAAGAGCCATTGAAAACGGAACACTGAATTATTATTCTTGTGAGAATACCGTTCTTGAAAAGAATAGAGAAAGCGATAGCGAGAATAAAATGCACGTCATCGGGAAAAGCCGAGTTAACGCAGCTGTTTTCGGAGGTGGCCGCAGAACATGGCCTTTACAACTCGATATTGACTTAGTTGAAAAAGGCAATGAATGGAAAATAACTAAAATCAAAGCAAGCACATATTAAATATTAATCTTAAAATCATAAAACTATGCAGTACGTAAAATTAGGACACACAGGCGTTGACGTTTCACGCATCTGTCTCGGCATGATGAGCTTCGGTGCTCCCGGTCCCGAAAACGGTCTTTTCCCCTGGGCTAAAGATTTCGAGGAAGCAAAACCGATTTTCAAGAAGGCCATCGACCTTGGCATCAATTATTTTGATACGGCCAACGTATATCAGATGGGTACGTCGGAAGAAGTTACCGGCAAACTTATCAAGGAGTTTGGCCTTAACCGAGACGACATCGTGGTTGCCACAAAAGTAGATATGGAAATGCGTCCCGGACGTCCCAACGGAGGCGGTCTCTCACGTAAGGAAATCCTCAGTGAAATCGACAAGTCCCTGAAACGTCTTCAGCTCGACTACGTGGACCTTTATCAGATCCACCGTCTCGACCCCGGCACACCGATGGAGGAAATCATGGAAGCACTCCATGATGTGGTTAAGAGTGGCAAGGCTCGCTACATCGGTGCCTCCACCATGTTCGCTTGGCAGTTCCAAATGCTTCAGAACATTGCAAAGGAACATAACTGGACTCAGTTCGTAACTATGCAAGATCAGTACAACCTCATGTATCGTGAGGAGGAACGCGAGATGATACCTTATTGCGAATACACTAAGGTTGGAATCATACCCTGGAGTCCTCTCGCCGGTGGCCGTCTTACTCATCCCTGGGGTACAGTGACCGACCGCAATAAGATTGACACCGTATCTCCGATGGTTTGGGACCGCACGAACAATCTTGATATCCCAGTGATTGAAAACCTTGAAAAATGTGCCAAGGAATGGGGTTATACAATGGCCGAAACAGCCCTTGCATGGATGTTGAGCAAGCCTTACATCACGGCTCCCATCGTAGGTACAACAAGCGTTGAACATGTGGAAGAAGCGGTACGCGCTCTTGACATCAAACTGACACAGGAACAGATACAGGCTCTCGAGGCTCCTTATCAGCCCCACCCGGTGGCTGAGGCCTATACGAACGGTGTTCCTTACATGCTGTTCTAAGTAATACCTTTTCTTCATAAAGGAACTTGGACCAATAAAAGTCCGAGTTCCTTAAACTAATTTTAAAGATGATTAAAAAATTATTCAGTTTCCTTTGTGTAGGACTTTGCACAGTGTCAAGTCTTACGGCTTGTGCCTCTAACGCAAAGCAGGAAAACAAGGAAACGGCAAACCAAACAACAAAAGAAGTTAATATGGACGGAAAGAAATTAGTGGTTTATTTCTCTCATACCGGGGAGAACTACAATGTAGGATATATCGAGGAAGGTAACACAGCCATCATCGCCGATATGATTGCGGAAGCTACGGGGGCGGATAAATTCGAGATAGTTCCTGAAAAACCCTATCCCCAAGACAGCTATGAGGAATGTATCGAAATCGCGCAGCAAGAGAAACGTGCCAACGCCCGTCCGGAAATTAAGGGCGATATTGCTATAGAGGATTATGACGTAATTTTCCTTGGCTATCCCAATTGGTGGGGAGAGTTGCCGATGTGCGTCTATACATTCATCGAGAAACACGACTGGAACGGTAAGACCGTCATTCCTTTCATCACTCACGAAGGCAGCGGAATGGGTGGCACAGACAGCAAGATAGCAAAGGCTACAGCCGGATCCAACACACTTGTCGGCAAAGGTCTTGCCGTGCAGGGGAAGGTTGCTCAGGAAAACCGAACTTCCGCAAAAAAATCAGTTGACAACTGGCTGACAGGTTTAGGCTATAAATAACTCAACCAGAATGAAAAAAGAAGTAATGATATTGACCGGAGCCGGTCAGATAGGTATGGCGATTGCCCGCAGAATGGGCTATGGAATGAAAATCGTTATCGGTGACAAAAATCTTGATAACGCACAGACTATCGCAAAGATAATGAATGAAGCCGGTTTTGATTGTGAAGCGGTCGAAACCGACATTTCTTCCAGGGATTCCATACTCAATATTATTAATGTAGCAAAGAGTTTTGGTGAAATAAAAATGCTGGTGAATGCTGCAGGTGTCTCACCGAGTCAGGCTCCAATAGAAGCAATATTGAAAGTCGACCTATATGGTACCGCAGTTTTGCTTGAAGAAGTAGGTAAAGTAATCTCAGAAGGAGGAACGGCTGTAACAATATCCAGTCAGTCGGGACATCGAATGCCCGCACTTACTCCGCACGAGGATGAACTGTTGGCTACAACTCCAACTGAAGAATTGTTGAAACTCGATATACTACAGCCATCGGCTATACGCGATACCTTGCATGCCTATCAGATGGCCAAGCGTTGTAACGTGAAACGAGTAATGGCAGAGGCGGTGAAATGGGGAGAGAGAGGCGCAAGAATCAATTCGATTTCTCCCGGCATCATAGTAACTCCGCTTGCGATTGATGAATTTAACGGACCAAGAGGGGATTTTTACAAGAATATGTTTGCCAAGTGTCCGGCAGGACGACCGGGTACGGCAGACGAGGTTGCCAATGTAGCCGAGTTACTGATGCGCCCTCAAGGAGCTTTCATCACGGGAGCCGACTTCCTGATTGATGGCGGAGCTACCGCATCCTATTTCTATGGGCCCCTTAAACCCAACAACTAAAATTGTATCAAATAGTTATGAGGCCTTACATAATATGCCACATGGTTGAGTCGGTTGATGGAAGAATCGATTGCGACATGGTGGATAAAATAAGCGGTGATGAATATTACACTGCTTTAAATTCCTTGGAATGTACTTCACAGGTAGAAGGTAAATATTCCTATCAGCTTCATCATTGTGGTTTCGAAGAATTCAAACCGAAAAACTATGCGCCAATCGGAAAAGAAGTTTTCTTTAAGGCAGCGGAGGCTAAAGGATATGAGATTTCGGTTGACACAAAAGGTACATTGCTTTGGGACAAAACAGAGAATAATGGCCGTCTATGCATTGTAAGCGAAGATGCATCGACGGAATATCTTGATTATCTCCGCAACCTCGGAATATCTTACATAGCATCCGGGAAAGGCTCAATAGATCTCAAAAGAACGGTTGAGATACTTTATAATAAATTTGGAGTGAAACGACTTGGAGTGCTTGGTGGCGGGAAAATCAACGGAGGATTTCTCTCGGCAGGAATTGTAGATGAATTAAGTCTATTGATAGCACCCGGAATAGATGGAAGATGTGGACAGCCGGCTTTATTTGACGGTATTGAAAATAAAGAAGGATTTATTCCTTTGAAACTGAAATTTAAGGAAGTTTCGACTTTCCCCAATGGAGTTATATGGCTCCGATATTTAATTAATCATTAAAAAAGAAAGAAATGAAACTTAAAACAATTTTATTGGCATTTGTAGGACTATTAATGACAACATCCTCCTGCGCCCAAACACAACAAAGTAAAGAATCAAAATCTGAAAATATGGATAAAGGAAAGAAAGTATTGGTGGCTTATTTCTCTGCTACGGGAACAACAAAAGCTGTTGCCGAAGATTTGGCAAAGGTTATGGATGCCACCCTCTTTGAGATAGAACCGACCGAAAAATATACGTCCGCAGACCTTGACTGGCGAGACGACAACAGCCGTAGCTCGGTTGAAATGCATGACCCGAATTCACGTCCCGGTGTGAAAGACAAGGTTGAAGATATGGCACAATATGATGTCGTATTTATTGGCTATCCCATCTGGTGGTATATCGCACCGACAATTATCAATACCTTCATTGATGAAAACAATCTTGACGGCAAGAAAGTGTATTGTTTCGCCACATCGGGCGGTTCACCGATTGCCCCATGTGTAGATGCATTGAAAAAACAATATCCTAATATCGATTGGCAGGAGGGCAAATTGCTCAACGGAGCGACAGAGACAACCCTCGAAGCCTGGAAAAAAGAGATAGGACTCTAGGCATTTATGATAAATGCCTTTATAGGGAGTCCGGCGTGAGTCGTACTTCCTATTATATTACACCGGACATAGGTAAGGAGAAACTATCCCGGTACGGGAATTTCTCACATCCGATATAGAGCGTATCGAAAGCGTCGGTGCCGTCTGTGCGGTGTTCGAGCAAATCTTCCTCGGACTCCGCAAGTTTCTCACCGCTCTTGTCTTTCTTAAAACCGTTGCGTCCTCGGCTGCCCTGGGTCTGAATGGCGAGGATTAGGTCTTCGTTGTTGGAGCCGTTGAATTCGGCACCGCCGATGACGACTTTCAGTTGGAGATGGTATGCGGTTTTAGACATGGCGTAAATTATTTGCGGTGAGTCTTGATGGCTTCGCCACCGTGCACCTGCCTGCGGCCGACGTTCACTTCAAGCTCACGCGCGATTTTTTAATTACGCGAAATTACTTCAAGCTAACCGGATTCTATAACCTACCGATATAATCATGTCAAGGTTGTAAAAAGGGATTTCACGTGATACCTGTCTCGCCCCCTCTTGGCGAACCTGTCGGAATTTCCGACAGGTTGAAATTTCATCCAGTTCTCCTTCTGAATAAATATTTTGAATATGTTCTACTATATTTGTTCGAGAAGACTGATAAAGATCCGCCATCTGTTGCTGAGAAAGCCATACTGTTTCATCAGCATGTTTCACTTCTATACGTGTGTCTCCAGCCTCATTCTGGTAGATGATTATTTTATTATCTTGTTCCATATTTTCTTTCCAATCTTTTCAACTGCAAATTTATATAAAAACCGTGAGATTTTAAAAGCCAGGGCCAAACACTATTTTTGGCCTCCATGACTGTTGCAGAGCCGATGCCAAGGATTGCCATCAGACTTAAAAAGATGTTGGCGGACCTCCCTCTACTGAGGCCGCAATAATGAAAATTGTTACTGCATGGCCACAAGAGTGCCTCAGATTTGGGGCTGCAGTTTCAGGAGCATATCGGGATATATGACTGAAACAAAAAGTCAAAGATGGCGTGCAGCTGCGAGACAAGTCCGTTGTCTTATTGCAATCTTCAGCCAAGTTTCGTCAGTCATGAAAAAGATTTCACTCCTTCCTCAAATTGCTGTGAGTAGGTGCGTCTTCGAAGGAGAATACATTCGCTCAAAGTCTGACACGACAGCGCAAATAGTCCAGAAGCAAGAAATTATTTTGGCAGTGACGCCTACAAGAAACTGACGGTAACACCCGGGAAAGACAACAATAAGCTTTTTATGGTTATACCGGGCGCAAGCCATACAGACCCTTACGACCAAAAAGATAAGATTCCTTTTGATGCGATAGAGACTTTCTTAACAGAATATCTTAAATAAGCATTACACGCATAATCTGAAAAATAGCCGAGGACTCTTACAGTTCTCGGCTATTTCTTTATCGGATGACCATTGTAGGAAGATTATGGATTGTAAACGAGGGCGTCGGAAGGCCAACCGGTTACATTATGTCCTGTGTCGATTTTCTGAATTTCTCGCAGGTCTTCTTCTGAAAGGTCGAAATCAAAAATATCGATATTCTCTTTCATCCGCTCGACATGGGTTGTCTTGGGTATGACAATAATACCTTTCTGAACGAGAAACTTTAAGGCAATCTGTGCAGCCGTTTTCCCATATTTCTCTCCAATGGCTGTCAAGACCTTATTGCGGAATATACCATGCTTCCCTTCGGCCAACGGGCTCCATGCCTCGAGCGCAACATTGTAGGGTTTCAGGTATTCCAACATCTTTACCTGCTGATAGAAGACGTGGGTTTCGCATTGGTTGAGCACTGGCATTACTTCCGCGTTTTCTACAATCTTTGAGAAAGTATGGGGATAAAAATTTGAGACACCAATGGCTCTAAAAAGACCCTTATGATAAAGTTCCTCAAGCGTTTTCCACATTATAACAGGGTTGCCTACAGGCCAATGAATCAACATCAGGTCAACATAATCAAGGCCCAACAATCTCATTGAATGGTCTACAGTCCTTAATGTTTCTTCACGAGTATAACAAGGATCGCAAATCTTGGTTGTGACAAAAATTTCATCTCGGGGAATATCGGAACGTCTAACAGCCTCTCCTACAGCTTTCTCATTGTAATATGGCTGCGGTATCGATGCTTCGATAGCCTATACTTAAAGCGTTTTCAACTACCGTCCTTGTCTCATGGTTGGAGATGTTATATACTCCAATTCCCACCATGGTCATCGTAATCCCATTGTTTAATATCTTATATTCCATATCAAGAAATAAAAATGATTTTTGTGCAAAAATATCAAAATTTCCACCTTTATAAAAATTAAAACAGTATAAAACTCAACAACTTTAAATCTTAATTGAATTGCGAAAGCAAAGAACGAGGAAAGGAGGTGGACAATCTTCTGAATAAACTAGCACATTCCCGTAGTTCAATCAATGATGTTGGACAATCATACGGAAATGGTTATCGACAAGGTATAAACAGGAGGAAGAAAAAATCAAAAGAACCCCGACAATCACTGCCAGGGTTCCCTTCTTGCATGAATTACATCTGTTTTCAGTAGGTACGTGAAGATTCACGTTCTTTAGTGTCTCGATAGACGTTGTTCACTTTATTGCCTCCGAAAGAATATGATATTCGGAGCGACACCGAATGAGAATGGACGTTGTTACGGCTATATAGGATGTAATCCTGATAGAACGTTTTGCTCTTGGTGATATTCCAACCGAACGGTTCCCTTACAGACAAAGTCAAATTAAGGCGGTTGTCGAGCAGGGAGTATCGGAGGTCGCATCCGAACAAAGAAAATGCTTCATAATTTACCATGCGTTCCCGGTATGGGAAATAATGGGTGAAATTGACATTGAAGATTAAGGTCTTCTGTCTGTTGAGCATCCAGGAAGTATTTGCTTCTATCTTTCCGCTCCAGCCTTTGTCTTCGTCAATTTTGAAATCCTTTACATTGGATTTTGCTATGCTGTAGAAAACTTCCCCTCCGACTTTAATATTCCACCAGGAGAAAAGAGAGCGGG